>DELY01000001.1:137084-220647 GCA_002354655.1 Pseudomonas sp. UBA2684 | reverse complement strand
CAGGCCCAGCCAGGCGCTCAGCTACCTACCGCTGGCAAAGCGCTCAGGCTTGCCTACCGCCGCTTTCAGCGCACTGGCCGTCAGCAGGCCAATACCGCTGACTTCATCCAGCTTGCGCACCACCTCATCGTCGGCGTGTCAACGCTTGAGCTGCTGTTCGCACTCAGCCATGCACTGCTCATGCAGGTTGATCTCCGCCAGGACGATATGCAGTTGATGGCGCAAGGGTTCCAGCTCGGCGCGATCAACCAGTTCATGAGCGACACGGAGAAACGCGGCTGTCGCGGCAGGGGCTTCGATACCCGCTTCGCGCAAGATGCCGCGCAGCAGGTTGATGCGCTGGGTGCGGCTCTTCTTACAGGTTTCGCGCAACCCATGCAGTTGCTGCACCTGTTGCTGTTCGTGGCTTTTCACCGGCACCGGATGAATATCCTGGCAGCGCGCCGCTTCCAGCATCGCGTCGCAATCGTTGCGGTCGGTCTTGTTGCGGCGACGATACGGACGCACATAGCGGGGATGGATCAGCTTCACCCGATGCCCCAGGGACTGCACTACGCGGCCCCAGTAATGAGCCGTACCACAGGCCTCCATCACCCACTCGACCGGCTCGGCCTGCTCCTGTATATATCGCCTAAACGCCTCTCGGTTCAGCCGCTTGCGCTGCACCACCTGGCCGGAACGGACACTCTCGGCAACTTGGTAGACGGACTTGGCCAGATCAACTGCGATTCGCTTCATAACGGCTCTCCCACTTTTCAATCCTCAACGCCTTGGTATAGAACCGTGGTGTGGGGAGAGTCCATTACAGCATTCAAACCGTTCGCTTCGCTCACTGGGACGGGCTAAAGCCCGCCCCTTAGCTTAATCGTCAGAGAAACCCACAGAATGAAGAGTCGCCTGACAATCGAAGCTCTCATAATTTTCTTGCTCGGAGGCGTCCCGCTTATAGCCAGCTATATGCTAGGCGGCGCAGAAAACCTTGGGGCGATGGTAAAAAATCTCATAACAAGCAACAACTTCCTCACCTATTACTTAGTGTCTTTATTCGTGGCATTTCTTATCGTAGGCAGCCTAAATTGGTTAATTTGGAAACCAAGTGAATCCTCAAGAGAGGCATGGAGAGTCATCACAACAGTTCTCCATGAAACAGGGTCTGGTGCGCTCGGCCTCATAAGAGTTGCTGCAGGAGTTCTTCTTACCTTCCCAGCAATCTGGCTAATCGCCGAGCCTGAAAATTTCAAAATAGAGAAGGTCGCTCACCTTATCCTCTACGGGTTAATTGCTTACGGTGAGTGCGTAATTATCTCTGGCTGGCATAAAGACATGCAACGCAAAGCAAGGGTTCATCGCTAACAATGCGTATATGGACTCTCCCCACAAGTAATGCATCGGGGCGTGCAGGCTGGAGCCGCGCAGCTTCAGATACCTGCATAAGCCGGCTTTAAGTCGACAAGAACCCAGCCACCGCCTGTGCCGCGCTCTCCAGGTGCTGTTCGTGGTGGTAGCCCGAGGCTTTCAGCGGTTTCAGGTCGTGGTCGCCGCTGACCAGCCAGTGCAGGGTAATCGCCGCTGACAGCGCGTAGCCGGCCACGGTATGCCGGTCACCCATGGGGTCGCGTTCGCCCTGGACGATCAGGGTTGGCGTGCGCAGGTCGGCCAGGTGGGCGACGCGCGGTTTGTCGGCTTTGCCGATGGCGTGGAAGGGATAGCCCAGGCAAATCAGGGCATCCGCGCCCAGTTCGTCGGCGAGCATACTCGCCATGCGCCCACCCATGGATTTGCCACCGATGGCCAGCGGCCCGGCGACCTGTTGGCGCACCGCCGCATACGTCGCTCGCCACTGTTCCAGCAGTTTGGCCTGGGGATTGGGCGGGCGTTTCTTACCGTTTTCGCGTCGCGCCGCCATGTAGGCGAACTCGAAACGCACCACCGCCACCCCGCGCGCGGCCAACAGTTCGGCCATGTGCGTCATGAAGGCGCTGTCCATCGCTGCGCCGGCACCGTGGGCGAGTATCAGGGTGGCCCTGCTCTCGCCCACGGGCCGATTCCACAACCACGCGTGCTGTGCTTGCGTGCATTGATCTTCGTCAATACGCGCGGTCTCTCCTGTGCTCATGCTTGCCTCGCTTTAGCAATCCACCGGTCGTGCTGCTGGCTTCGTTGGCCGAAGCCCGGCTGTTTTCAAACGATCTGTCGCTAAGCGTGGATGAACGCCCTGAGATGAACAGCACAATCCGTTTCGCCGACCACTATAAAAGGTGCTTCGCCTCTGGCGAATTCGATGTGGCCGGGATGCGACCCAGAGTCGCACCCCTCCGACCAATGACACGCCGTGCGTTTGACTTGAGCTAATCTAGTCAGCAGTCGCCACCTGTCATAACTCCAAGGCGATTCCCATCTTCGCGCTGCGCCTTTTCGGGCGCCTGAAGCTTACGACTCGGTGTTGTAGAGCTGCGGTGAAACGCGTGCCGAAAGCCCTTGAAACCCTGATCGCGTCGGCTTGTGTCGTTGCAATGGCTACCTGCTTTCTACATACTTGCCGCCGATTTTTGTACCCCTAAAAACTCCATTAACCGTGGAACCCAGCATGAGCACAGCAATCAGTCAGACTGCTTACAACTACAAGGTGGTTCGCCAGTTCGCCGTAATGACGGTGATCTGGGGGGTCATTGGCATGGGTCTAGGCGTGTTCATTGCCGCACAACTCGTGTGGCCAGAACTCAACCTGGGCATGGAATGGACGAGCTTCGGCCGTCTGCGCCCCCTGCATACCAACGCGGTGATCTTCGCCTTCGGCGGCTGCGCCCTGTTCGCCACGTCCTACTACGTGGTACAGCGCACCAGCCAGGCCCGCTTGATCTCCGACGGTCTGGCTGCTTTCACCTTCTGGGGTTGGCAAGCGGTAATCGTCGCAGCGGTCATCACCCTGCCGATGGGTTACACCGGTTCCAAGGAATACGCTGAGCTGGAATGGCCGATCGATATCCTTCTGGGGCTCGTCTGGATGGCTTACGTGGTGGTGTTCTTCGGCACCATCGTAAAGCGCAAGACCAAGCACATCTACGTGGGCAATTGGTTCTTCGGTGCGTTCATCCTGGTCACCCTGATGCTGCACATCGTCAACAGCGCCGCCGTTCCGGTGAGCCTGTTCAAGTCCTACTCGGCCTACGCCGGTGCGACTGATGCGATGATCCAGTGGTGGTACGGCCACAACGCCGTGGGCTTTTTCCTGACCACCGGCTTCCTGGGCATGATGTACTACTTCGTACCCAAGCAGGCCGAGCGGCCGATCTACTCCTATCGCCTGTCGATCGTGCACTTCTGGGCACTGATCACCCTGTACATCTGGGCCGGCCCGCACCACCTGCACTACACCGCTCTGCCGGATTGGGCACAGTCCCTGGGCATGGCGATGTCGATCATCCTCCTGGCGCCAAGCTGGGGCGGCATGATCAACGGCATGATGAGCCTGTCGGGTGCCTGGCATAAGCTGCGTACCGACCCAATCCTGCGTTTCCTGGTGGTGTCGCTGGCGTTCTACGGCATGTCGACCTTCGAAGGCCCGATGATGGCGATCAAGACCGTCAACGCCCTGTCCCACTACACCGACTGGACCATCGGTCACGTCCACGCCGGCGCGCTCGGCTGGGTAGCAATGATCTCCATCGGTGCGCTGTATCACCTGCTGCCAAAGGTCTTTGGTCGTCCGCAGATGCACAGCATCGCGCTGATCAACGCGCACTTCTGGCTGGCCACTATCGGCACCGTGCTGTACATCGCCTCGATGTGGGTCAACGGCATCACCCAGGGCCTGATGTGGCGTGCAGTCAACGAAGACGGCACGCTCACCTATTCCTTCGTCGAAGCCCTGGAAGCCAGCCACCCAGGTTATGTGGTGCGCATGATCGGTGGCGCCTTCTTCGTCACCGGCATGCTGTTGATGGCTTACAACACCTACCGCACCGTACGTGCCGCCAAGGCTTCTGAGTACGAAGCGGCTGCACAGATGCCTGTCGGAGTAGCGCACTGATGAAACACGAAATCATCGAGAAGAATATCGGTCTGATGGCGCTGCTGATGGTCATCGCCGTCAGCATCGGTGGCCTCACGCAGATCGTTCCGCTGTTTTTCCAGGACGTCACCAACGAGCCGGTGGAAGGCCTCAAGCCTTACACCGCGCTGCAACTGGAAGGCCGCGACGTGTACATCGCCAACGGCTGTGTCGGCTGCCACTCGCAGATGATCCGTCCGTTCCGTGCCGAAACCGAACGCTATGGCCACTACTCGGTCGCCGGTGAAAGCGTCTGGGACCACCCGTTCCTGTGGGGTTCCAAGCGTACCGGCCCGGACCTGGCCCGGGTTGGCGGTCGTTACTCGGACGAATGGCAGCGTGCGCACCTGTACAACCCGCGCAACGTGGTGCCGGAATCGAAGATGCCGGCCTACCCCTGGTTGGTTGAGCACAAGCTCGACGGCAAGCACACCGCCAAGAAGATGGAAGTCATGCGTGGCTTTGGCATCCCCTACACCGATGAAGACATCGCCGGGGCCAAAGACGCCGTGAAGGGCAAGACCGAAATGGACGCGCTGGTCGCGTACCTGCAGGTTCTCGGCACCTCTATCAAGAACAAACGGTAACGCACATGGACATCGGGACTATTCGCGGCATCGGCACAGCAGTGGTGTTCATCGCCTTCATCGGCGTGGTGCTCTGGGCCTATAGCAGCAGACGTAAAGACAGCTTCGACGAAGCCGCCAACCTGCCCTTCGCCGACGAACCCACATCCAGCGTGCGTGACGAGCAATCTTCCAGGAGCAATAACCAATGACCACGTTCTGGAGTTGGTACGTAACAATCCTTTCACTCGGCACCATCTTCGCCCTCACTTGGTTGATCTTCGGCACCCGTAAGGGCCAGCGCCAAGAGAGCACCGAAGAAACCGTCGGCCACGAGTTCGACGGTATCGCGGAATACGACAACCCGCTGCCCAAGTGGTGGTTCATGTTGTTCGTCGGCACCATCATCTTCGCTCTCGGCTACCTGGCGCTCTACCCGGGTCTGGGTAACTGGAAAGGCCTGCTGCCGGGCTACGACTACCTCGACAACGAAGCCAAGACGCCCTTCGCCGCCACCGTGCAAATCGCCAATGGCGAGCAGCGCAACGCGGGCTGGACCGGCGTGCACGAGTGGGAAAAGGAAATGGCCAAGGCCGACGCCCAGTACGGGCCGATCTTCGCCAAGTACGCCGCCATGCCGATCGAGCAAGTGGCGCAAGACGAGCAAGCGTTGAAAATGGGCGGCCGCCTGTTTGCTTCCAACTGCTCGGTTTGCCACGGCTCCGACGCCAAAGGCGCTTACGGTTTCCCTAACCTGACCGACAACGATTGGCTGTATGGCGGCGAGCCGGAAACCATCAAGACCACCATTCTCGCGGGTCGTCAGGCGGCCATGCCGGCGCAACTGGACAGCCTCGGCGAAAGCGGCATCCGCAATGTCGCCGGCTATGTGCGCAGCCTCTCCGGCCTGAAAAATCCGGAAGACATGAAGATCGATCTGGCCGCTGGCCAAGCAATCTTCTCGACCACCTGCGCGGTCTGCCACGGCGCCGACGCCAAAGGCCAGCACAGCTTTGGCGCGCCGAACCTGACCGACAAGATCTGGCTCTACGGTTCGAGCTTCGCCCAGGTTCAGCAGACCCTGCGCTATGGCCGTAACGGTAAGATGCCAGCCCAGGAAGCCTTCCTCGGTAACGACAAGGTGCACCTGCTGGCAGCCTATGTGTACAGCCTGTCGCAACAACCGGTGGAGAAGTAATTCTCCCTTCTGTGCCGAACGCGACCCAGGGTCGCACCCAAGCGCAGGATAGTCAGGCGTACCATAGCGTAATCGTGAAATGACCCCGGCCGGCACGTATCGGCCGGGGCAGCCAACCAACCGCTGTGGTACGAACTGATGAGCGAACACATTCCAGTCAAAGACGTTACCCCTGCCCCGGCCACGGTCGAAATCGTCGATCTGTACGCCAACCGCGAAAAAATCTATACCCGCGCTTTCACCGGCATCTTCCGCAACCTGCGCATGCTCGGTGGCGCCCTCCTGTTTCTCCTGTATTTCGGTACCGTCTGGCTCAGCTGGAACGGCCGCCAAGCCGTGTGGTGGAACCTGCCCGAGCGCAAGTTCCATATCTTCAGCGCCACCTACTGGCCGCAGGATTTCGTTCTGCTCTCCGCGTTGCTGATCATCGCCGCCTTCGGCCTGTTCTTTATCACCGTGTTCGCCGGACGCGTCTGGTGCGGCTATACCTGCCCGCAAAGCGTGTTCACCTGGGTGTTTATGTGGGCTGAGAAGGTCACCGAAGGTGATCGCAACCAGCGCATGAAACTCGACAAAGCACCGCTGACCGCGCAGAAATTTCTGCGCAAACTGGCCAAGCACAGCATCTGGGTCGCGGTATCGCTGATCACCGCGCTGACCTTCGTCGGCTACTTCACCCCGATCCGCGAGCTGATCCCCGACCTGTTCACCCTGCAAGCCGGGGGTTGGGCGGTATTCTGGGTGGGCTTCTTCACCCTCGCCACCTACGGCAACGCGGGCTGGCTACGCGAACAGGTGTGCATCTACATGTGCCCCTACGCACGCTTCCAGAGCGTGATGTTCGACCAGGACACCCTGATCGTCTCTTACGACCCGCGTCGCGGCGAACACCGCGGCCCGCGCCGCAAGGATGCCGACTACAAGGCCGAAGGCCTCGGCGACTGCATCGACTGCAAGATGTGCGTGCAGGTGTGCCCGACCGGCATCGACATCCGCGACGGTTTGCAGGTCGAATGCATCGGTTGCGCGGCCTGCATCGACGCCTGCGACAGCATCATGGACAAGATGAACTACCCGAAAGGGCTGATTAGTTACACCACCGAACACAACCTGTCCGGCCAACACACCCAACTGGTGCGCCCGCGCTTGATCGGCTATGCCGTCGCGTTGTTGGCGATGATCAGCGTGTTTGTCTGGGCCGTGGCCAGCCGTCAACTGGTCGAGATAGATGTGCTCAAGGACCGCGTGCTCTATCGCGAAAACCAAGAAGGCCGCATCGAAAACGTCTACACCCTGAAAATCATGAACAAGGCCCAGCGCGACATCACCTACGTGATCGAAGCCGATGGCCTCGATGGCCTGGTGTATGAGGGCAAACGCGAGATCAAGGCGCAGGCCGGTGAAATACTGTCGCTCCCGGTCGAACTGTCGATCGAGCCTTCAAGCCTGCCGTCGAGCACCAACGAAATCACCTTCCGCATTCAGTCCGTTGACGATGCGAGCATCAAGAACGACGCCGACAGCCGCTTTATCGGCCCCAGCGTCCGCTGACTAACTAAATAGGCACAGCATGTCTGACGAAACACCGGTAAAACCTTGGTACAAGCAGTTCTGGCCCTGGTTCCTCATCGCCCTCCTGAGCTACTCAGTGGTGCAGGGCCTGGCCCTGCTGACCATCGCCACGAAAAACCCGCCGGGATTGATTTCCGACGACTATTACGACGTCGGCAAAGGCATCAACCAATCGCTGGAGCGGGAAAAGCTCGCCGAGCGCCTGCAGTTGCATGCCCGCCTGACGCTCGATGAAGAGGCCGGGCTTGCCGAGCTTCAATTGCAAGGCAAAAGCGGCCCAGCGCAACTGGTCTTGAACCTGGTTTCGCCGACGCAACCGGAGCGCGACCGCCGTATCGTCCTGCAACCGCAAGGCCAGGGCCTGTATCGCGGGCAAATGCAGGATGTGGTGCACGGCCGGCGGTTCGTCGAGCTGATCGGCCAGGAAGGCGGCAAGGACTGGCGGTTGTTCGAGGAAGAAACCCTGGAAACCGGTAAAACCATCCTGCTTGGGGATGCGCAGTAGCCTTACCGATGGCGAACCCTCTGCCCTGCTATCACTGCGGTTTACCGGTTCCTGCCGGCAGCCGCTATCACGCCCAGGTACTCGGCGCGCCGCGCGCCATGTGCTGCCCGGGCTGCCAAGCGGTGGCCGACGCCATCGTCGCCGGTGGCCTGGAGCACTATTACAGGCACCGCAGCGAAACCGCCGCCAACCCGCAAAGCCTGCCACAGGCTCTGCCCGATGAGCTGGCGCTGTACGACCGCGCCGACGTTCAGCAACCCTTCGTTCAACACCAGGGCGAGCTGAGCGAAACCTGTCTGTTGATCGAGGGCATCAGTTGCGCCGCCTGCGGCTGGTTGATCGAAAAACACCTGCGCGGTCTGCCAGGTGTCGCCGAAGCCAATCTCAATCTGTCCAACCACCGCCTGCAGGTGCGCTGGGCCGACAGCCAATTGCCCCTCAGCGAGTTGCTCAAGACGCTGCGCTCGATCGGTTACGCCGCTCACCCCTGGCAAGCCGATGCCGCCGCTGAACAGCTGCAGCGCGAGAACCGCCGCGCCATGCGCCAGTTGGGCGTCGCCGGGCTGCTGTGGATTCAGGTGATGATGGCTACCATGGCCACCTGGCCGGAGTTCAACATCGACCTCAGCCCCGAGCTGGACAAGATCCTGCGCTGGGTCAGTCTGTTCCTCACCACGCCCATCGTCTTCTACTGCTGCGGCCAGTTCTTCCGCGGCGCCTTGCGCGACCTGCGCACCCGCCACCTGACCATGGATGTCTCGGTCTCGCTGGCGATTGGCGGCGCCTACGCCGCCGGCATCTGGTCGACCGTCACCGGCCAGGGCGAGCTGTACTTCGATGCGGTGGGCATGTTCGCCCTGTTTCTGCTGGCCGGCCGTTACCTGGAACGCCGCGCCCGCGAGCGCACGGCGGCGGCTACCGCGCAGCTGGTCAACCTGCTGCCGGCCTCCTGCCTGCGTCTGGACGCCGATGGGCAGACCCAGCGCATTCTGCTGCGCGAGCTGCACATCGGCGAACAGGTGCTGGTGCCGCCCGGCGCCCTGCTACCAGCCGACGGCCTGATTCTCAGCGGCCAATCGAGCGTCGATGAATCGCTGCTCACCGGCGAGTACCTGCCGCAGCCGCGCAGCGTCGGCGACAGCGTTACCGCCGGCACCCTGAATGTCGAAGGGCCGCTGACCGTCGAAGTGCGGGCGCTCGGCGATGCCACGCGACTGTCGGCCATCGTGCGCCTGCTCGAGCGCGCGCAGAGCGATAAACCGCGCCTGGCGGAAATCGCCGATCGGGTGGCGCAGTGGTTCCTGCTGATCGTCCTGGTGGTGGCCGCCATCGTTGGCCTGGTGTGGTGGCAGATCGATGCTTCACGCGCCTTCTGGGTGGTGCTGGCGCTGCTGGTTGCCACCTGCCCCTGCGCCCTGGCGCTGGCCACGCCAACCGCGTTGACCGCCGCCACCGGCACCGTGCATAAACTTGGCCTGCTGTTGACCCGCGGTCATGTGCTGGAAGGCCTGAACCAGATCGACACGGTGATTTTCGACAAAACCGGCACCCTGACCGAGGGCCGCCTGACCCTCAGCGCGATTCATCCGCTCGGCGCGCTGGATGGCGATACCTGCCTGGCCCTCGCCGCCGCCCTGGAAAATCGCTCCGAACACCCCATCGCGCGGGCCTTCGGCCGTGCCGCGCAGGCCGCCGAGCAGGTCGACAGTGTGCCGGGCCAAGGCTTGCAAGGCTGGGTTAACGGCCGGCAGCTGCGTATTGGTCAAGCCACGTTCGTCAGCGCCCTCAGCGGCCTGCCCGCACCGGCCATTCCCGGTGCACAGGGCCAATGGCTGTTGCTTGGCGACAACCATGGCCCGCTCGCCTGGTTCGTGCTCGACGACCGCTTGCGCGACGATGCGCCGGCGCTGCTGAGTGCCTGCCGTGCGCGCGGCTGGCAGGTGCTGCTGCTCTCCGGCGACAGCTCGCCGATGGTCGGCGAAGTGGCGCGTCAGTTGGGCATCGAGCACGCCCGTGGCGGCATGACCCCGGATGCCAAGCTGGCCGAACTGCATAAGTTGCACACACAAGGCCGCCGCGTGCTGATGCTCGGCGACGGCGTCAACGACGTGCCGGTGCTGGCCGGGGCCGACATCAGCGTGGCCATGGGCAGCGCCACCGACCTGGCGAAAACCAGCGCCGATGCGGTGCTGTTGTCCAATCGTCTGGGCAGCCTGGTGCAAGCCTTCAGCCTGGCACGGCGCACACGCCGCATCATCATCGAGAACCTGGCCTGGGCCAGCCTGTACAATGGCCTGGTGCTGCCGTTTGCCGCCCTTGGCTGGATCACGCCCATCTGGGCCGCGCTGGGCATGTCGCTCAGTTCGCTGCTGGTGGTGCTCAACGCGTTGCGCCTGACCCGTATGCCAAAGCCGTAGATTGGGCTGAGTTCAGCGAAGCCCGGCGGCGCACAGATCGCCACCGCGTAGGCCGATCTATCGAAATGTTGGGCGTTGTCGCAAGCTCCTCAGCCCAACCTACACCGTTGTCCGGAGACCTCATGCCCGCGCTGTATATCCTGATCCCCGTCGCCCTGGTGCTGGTCGCCTTCGCCATCTGGCTGTTCTTCTGGGCGGTCGACAGCGGCCAGTACGACGACCTCGACGGCCCGGCGCACAGCATCCTGTTCGACGACGAAGATCCGATGCACAAGGCCGGTGTCAGCCAGGCGCAGAAGACCGAACAAGCGCCAGACAAGCAGGAAGCGCCTCGTGATTGAACTCGCCCCATTGCTGCTGTCGGCACTGATCCTCGGCCTGCTCGGTGGCGGCCATTGCCTGGGCATGTGCGGCGGCCTGATGGGCGCCTTGACCCTGGCCATCCCGGCGGAGCAGCGGGCACAGCGCTTTCAGTTGTTGCTCAGCTACAACATCGGACGGATTCTCAGCTATGCCCTTGCCGGCTTACTGCTCGGCCTGGCCGGCTGGGCCGTGGCCAGCAGCCCGGCGGCCATGGGCATGCGGATTATTGCCGCACTGCTGCTGATCGCCATGGGCCTGTATCTGGCCGGCTGGTGGAGCGGCCTGACCCGCATCGAAGCCCTGGGCCGCGGTTTGTGGCGCTACATTCAGCCGCTGACCCGGCGCTTTATGCCGGTCACCAGCCTGCCGCGCGCGCTGATCCTCGGCGCGCTGTGGGGCTGGCTGCCATGCGGGCTGGTCTACAGCAGTCTGCTGTGGGCGGCGAGCCAGGGCGATGCACTCGATAGCGCCGCGTTGATGCTGGCCTTCGGCCTCGGCACCCTGCCAGTGCTATTGGCCACCGGACTGGCCGCCGAACGCCTGAGCGCCGTGCTGCGCAAACGGGGCGTGCGCATGACGGGCGGCGTGCTGGTGATGCTCTTCGGCCTGTGGACCCTGCCCGGCCCGCACCAGCATTGGCTGATGGGCCATTAACCCACCCAGCTGCTGAGCATTGCGCAGGCTCAGTTGCGCCGTAAGCCACCATCGGCGCCACGCAAGAATCGGCGGGTTACGCGACGCGCCACCATGGCGGTAACAGAGCGCCCAGTGCTTGGCGCCGCTAACCCGCCCTACGGTTCGCGGCCTTCATCGACAACAAACCGGCCACGAGCGCTAAAGCGAGCACTGCGCCGCCATGACTCAGATCAACAAGCCAGGGCCTGGCGACCGTTAGACTTTTGGCACATTGACTGCCGAAGCGAAAATCGCCCGATGCTCGACGCCATCCAGTGGAACGCCGACCTGATCCACCGCTACGACCAGGCCGGGCCACGCTACACCTCCTACCCGACCGCCATGCAGTTGCATGGCGGCATCGGCCCGTTCGACCTGCTGCACGCACTGCGTAACAGCCGCAAAGCCCTGCGCCCGTTATCGCTGTATGTGCACCTGCCGTTCTGCGCCAACATTTGCTACTACTGCGCCTGCAACAAAGTAATCACCAAGGACCGCGGTCGCGCGCAGCCCTATTTGCTGGAGCTGGAACACGAGATGGCGATCATCAGCCGCCATCTCGACCGCCAGCAGCCAGTCGAACAACTGCACCTGGGCGGCGGCACGCCGACCTTTCTCAGCCATGACGAACTGCGGCGTTTGATGCGCCAACTGCGCCAGCAGTTCAACCTGCTGGATGACGACTCCGGCGACTACAGCATCGAAATCGACCCACGCGAGGCCGACTGGTCGACCATGGGCCTACTCCGCGAGCTGGGCTTCAACCGCGTCAGCCTCGGCGTGCAGGACCTCGACCCGGCCGTGCAACGCGCGGTGAATCGCCTGCAGAGCCTGGAAGAAACCCGCGCCATCGTCGAGGCCGCGCGCACCTTGCAGTTTCGTTCGGTGAATATCGACCTGATCTACGGCCTGCCCCAGCAGACCCCGGAGCGCTTCGCCCGTACGGTCGATGAGGTGATCGCCCTCCAGCCGGATCGTCTGTCGCTGTTCAATTACGCCCACTTGCCCGAGCGCTTTATGCCACAGCGGCGCATCGACAGCCGCGAGCTGCCAAGCCCGACACACAAACTGGCCATGCTGCAGGCCAGCATCGAGCAACTGAGCGCCGCCGGTTACCGCTATATCGGCATGGACCACTTCGCCCTGCCCGACGACGAACTGGCCAGCGCCCAGGAAGACGGCAGCCTGCAACGCAACTTCCAGGGTTACACCACGCATGGTCATTGCGACCTGATTGGGCTGGGGGTATCGGCGATCAGCCAGATCGGCGACCTCTACTGCCAGAACAGCAGCGACCTGAGCAACTACCAACAACACCTGAGTAGCGGCCAACTGGCGACCCAGCGTGGCCTGCACTGCACGGCCGACGACCGCCTGCGGCGCGCGGTGATCCAACAGTTGATCTGCCACTTCGCACTGGATTTCGCCAGCATCGAGCAGAGCTTCGATATGGTTTTTCGCGACTATTTCGCCGCAATCTGGCCGCAATTACAGCAAATGGCCAAAGACGGCCTGATCAGGCTCGATGCCCAGTCCATCGCGGTGCTGCCAGCCGGACGCCTGCTGGTGCGCTCGCTGTGCATGCTGTTCGACCATTACCTGTGCGCACAGAACCAGCAGCGCTTCTCACGGGTGATCTAGGCAAGTGCAAATAGATTGCTGCCTCTGAATAAAGGCTCTTCCCGAATTGGCGTGACGCAGCGACCTCGTCTGGGTTAGTAGCGCTAGCCAACGAGCGGCGCGCTATTTCATCGCCAACGTGGCGACAAGCTGCATCTGTTCACTGCTGAGGCCCTGCTCGCGCATGATTTGAATCAGATTGGCGTTGGCACTGGCCAGGGCGCCGTTGAGCGAGGACAGTTCGCCCTGAATGGCTTCGGCCTGCACACGCCGCGCTTGCGCATCGAGGCTGCTATCGGCCAGCAGCGCCTTCAGTTCGGCTTGCTTGGCAGCGATTTGCGCTTTCAGCTCACGGATCATCTTGAGAATCTGTTTGATGGTCTGCGGCAGCTCGCTGTCGTCGATGTCACTGTGCTTCTGCGCACTGGCCGAGCGCGCCTGCCCCAACTCCGAAAGGGTGACGCGCAACCCTTCACGCAGGGTTTGCGGGTCGGCGGTCTCGCCTTGCGCCGCGGCTTTTTGCCGCTGTACCGCCAAGCTCAGGTTGTGGGTCAACGCGTTGGAGTCGAGCCGCATGAGTGTGTTCCGAAGGTCTACCGATGCCACTTGATCGGCGATAAAAAAGCGAACTTGAGCGATGAGTCAGGCGTTCGTCGACTGGCTGAGCCTGCCTAGGCTACTGTACCCTTACGACTATTGTGTGTTTAACCCAGGAATCAAGGTCGATGTCCGAAAGCATCAAGCTGCGTGCGCCCCATCAAGCCCATTGCAAAGACTGCAGCCTGGCCAGTCTGTGCCTGCCGCTGTCGTTGAACCTGGAAGACATGGACGCGCTGGACGAGATCGTCAAACGCGGGCGCCCATTGAAAAAGGGCGAGTTTCTGTTTCGCCAGGGCGATCACTTCAATTCGGTTTTCGCCGTGCGCTCCGGGGCCTTGAAAACCTTCAGCATCAGCGATGCCGGCGAAGAGCAGATCACCGGTTTCCACCTGCCCAGCGAACTGGTCGGCCTCTCCGGCATGGACAGCGAGAGCTACCCGGTGTCGGCCATGGCCCTGGAAACCACCTCGGTGTGCGAAATCCCCTTCGAGCGCCTCGACGAGCTGTCGGTGCAACTGCCGCAGCTGCGCCGCCAGCTGATGCGCATCATGAGTCGGGAGATCCGCGACGATCAGCAGATGATGCTGCTGCTCTCGAAGAAAACCGCTGACGAACGCATCGCCACCTTCTTGGTCAACCTCTCGGCGCGCTTCCGCGCCCGTGGCTTCTCGGCCAATCAGTTCCGCCTGGCCATGTCGCGCAACGAAATTGGTAACTATTTGGGCCTTGCAGTGGAGACCGTATCGCGGGTATTTACCCGCTTCCAACAGAACAAGCTGCTCGCAGCCGAAGGCAAGGAAGTGCATATCCTCGACCCGATCGAGCTGTGTGCCCTGGCCGGCGGCAACCTCGACGGCTGATCGATCCGCCCAGCGCAGGACCTAGCCGATGATCTTCGACGAATTCAGCATCAAAACCTTGATCCGCCCGGTGGTGGATTTTCCCAAGCCGGGGGTGATCTTTCGCGACATCACCCCGCTGTTTCAGTCGCCACGCGCCCTGCGCATGGTCGCCGACAGCTTTATCCAGCGTTACGTCGAAGCCGATTTCAGCCATATCGGCGCCATGGACGCACGCGGCTTCCTGATCGGCTCGATCATCGCCTATGAACTGAACAAGCCGCTGATCCTGTTCCGCAAACAAGGCAAGCTGCCCGCCGACGTGCTCAGCGAGAGCTATCAGACCGAGTACGGCGAAGCCAAACTGGAAGTGCACGCCGACAGCCTCTGCGAAGGCGACAAGGTGCTGATTTTCGATGACCTGATCGCCACCGGCGGCACCCTGCTGGCGGCCGCGCAACTGGTGCGGCGCATGGGCGCGAGCGTCTTCGAGGCTGCTGCGATCATTGACCTGCCAGAACTCGGCGGTTCGCAAAAGCTGCAAGACAGCGGTATCGCCACCTTCGCCCTGACCAGTTTCGCCCTCAACGATCAATAAATCTGCCCGCAGGCCCTGACGACAGCGCTGCATGTCGGGGTCAGGCTGGCCCTCGCGAACGCTCTCGCGCCACCGCTTACACAAGTACCCCATACGCCATGAATGAAATACCCATGAACCCGACGTCCAGCCACTGGCGTCTGCGCCTCGGCGCGCTGATGGAAAGCACAGCCATCACCCGCCTGGTGACCAGCCTGATCGTGCTCAACGCCGCGATTCTCGGCATCCAGACCTACCCCGGCCTGATGGCCGACTGGGGTGAGCTGCTGCTGATGCTGGATCAGCTGATTCTCGCGGTGTTTATCCTGGAACTGGCGCTGCGCTTTACCGCTCGCGGCCTGGGCCTGCTGCGCGATCCCTGGGCGGTCTTCGACTGCCTGGTGGTGGGTGTGGCTCTGGTGCCGTCCAGTGGACCGTTCGCCGTGCTGCGTGCGCTGCGCGTGTTGCGCGTGCTGCGGCTGATCTCGATCAACCCGAACATGCGCCGGGTGGTCGAGGCGCTACTGTCCTCGCTGCCGGGCATGGGCAGCATCGCCATGCTGCTCGGCCTGGTGTTCTACGTGGCGGCGGTGATGGCCACGCAGCTGTTCGGCGCGGCGTTTCCCGAGTGGTTCGGCAGCCTCGGCGCCAGCCTCTACACCCTGTTCCAGGTGATGACCTTGGAAAGCTGGTCGATGGGCATCGTGCGCCCGGTCATGGAGACCTTCCCGCTGGCGTGGATGTATTTCCTGCCGTTTATCCTGATTGCCACCTTTATGATGCTCAACCTGTTTATCGCCGTGGTGGTCAATGCCATGCAGACCACCCATGAGCAGGAAGCCAAACTGGCCCCGCCCTCGCCCACCGAGCAATTGCTGCTCGATGAACTGCGCGCCCTGCGTGCCGAAGTCGCCGAGCTGCGCCAGCAACGCTGAAGCAAAAGGCTGCCAGGCCTTAATAACTGTTGTGCGCAGACTCTGTAGGGTGGGTTAGTGGCGCTGAAGCATGCAGGCAAAGCGACTGCGCACTGGCTGCGCCACGTAACCCACCACACGCTAATCGGCCTACCCCCTTTGGTGGGTTACGGCGCCACGGACTATGCAGCCGCCGATAGTCCGTGGTCATGCGCCTAACCCACCCTACGCATTGCCGTGCTCCAGGCATCGCCTAGCCGGCTGCGCGTTTCAGACATAGCCTTAAGCATCGATAACGACGAGCCCTGCATCGCGCCACCCTGGCGCGGCAGGGTCGGTATCTGCAATAACCTCTTGGCATGCCGATAGCTCGCGCCTTTCACGGACCAGGGCCTGGCGAACTGTCCGACAACTATCCATAAGTTGGCGCAAATCCGGCCGCCCTGGCCAGGAATGACCTCGCGCCTAAAACGCCCTCGGCTAAAGATAAATCACGGCCCGAGACAGCCCAGCCTGTCGACCCAAGCCCCATAACAAGAGCGGTCGCAAACACGACCAATACGCCGAGGAGTCGCCCTTATGACAGCCAAAACCAGTACCCCAACCGCCAGCTTTCCAGTGCGCCGCATGGACTTCAGCTTCGCCGAAAGCCAGAAGTTCTGGTTTGCCGGCGACCCGTTCATGAGCCACTTCATGAACAACCTGTCGTCGCTGTTTCCCTACGGCGAGAAGTTCTTTGTCGACAGCGTGCGGGCGGTGCGCGAACGCGTCACCGACCCGCAACTGAAAAAAGACATCAGCGCCTTCATCGGCCAGGAGGCCATGCACTCCAAGGAGCATGCGGCCTATAACGACTACGCCGCCGAGCACGATATCGATCTGGAAATCCTCGAGCTGCGCATCAAGGTGCTGCTCGAGTGGGTGACCAAGATCACCACCAAGAAGCAGCGCCTGGCCGCCACCTGCGCCCTTGAGCACTTCACCGCGACCATGGCCGAGCAGCTGCTACAGCGTGAAGACCTGACCACCCAGATGAACGATCCCAAGCTGTACCAGCTGTGGATGTGGCACGCGATTGAAGAGAACGAGCACAAGGCGGTGGCCTACGATGTCTACCAGGCCACCGGCGGTGGCTACTTCACTCGTGTAGCGATGATGGCCATCGCCACGCTGATCTTTTTCAGTGTGATCGGCTGGTTCCAGGTGCACCTGCTGCGCAAGGACGGCCAACTGTTCAACTGGCGCAGTTGGAAAAAAGGCCTGGGGTTGCTGTTCAGCCCGCGCAATGGCTTTCTGACCAAACTGGTGCTGCCGTACCTGGACTACTATCGCCCGGGCTTTCACCCCAACGACCACGACACCAAGAGTTTGGAACAGAGCTGGCGGCAGCGGCTCGGCTTCAGTAACTGAAGGGAACAGGTCCAGGGCCGAGCGTTTGCTCCAACCCGATGGCCTAGGGTGGGCTGAAGCCCGCCCTAACGTTGTATCTACCGAAAAAATTCTTCGAAAAAGCGGTCCAGCTCGCCTTCGTACTGATCCAGCGAATACAGCGTGTCAGCCGCCAGCAAGTCGAGCAGGATCATGCCGTTCGGCCCCGAGTCTTCGACGGCCGCCGCGCGCAGGCGCTTGGTCATGCCCAGATTGACCAAGCGCAAATTGCGGTAGACCTCGCGCAACTCGCTCATCGACCAATCCACACTCAGGCCGCGCTGCTGGCGCAGATACTGCCCCAGCAAATAAGTGCCGAAGACGCGATAGAGCGTCTCGTCTGTACCGCTGAACGGCTGATGGAACCAGGCCATGGCTTTCAGCAGCCGCGTATGCGGACAACCCGAGGTGGCGCCCAAGGCGCCGAGCAAAGAGCCCAACGCTCGTTGCAAGGTGGTGCTTTGACGAATCTCGCGACCACGCCAACGCACCTCGACCTTGACCTGCTCGTAGGACGGCGACTGTGCCAACAGCTTGACCGGGGCCACCAATGCCAAGGCAAAAGGGCAATGCGTCGCGCTGTGCGCCGGCAACGGACAATGTTCACATTGGTGAAATTCCAGCTTGGTCCAGGCCGGCAATTGCGCCGCATCGACCGGCACGGCCTGCGGCTCCAACTCGACGCTATGGCGCCAGCTACGACCATCTGAAAACGCGAAGATGTAATGGATGACCGAGTCATCCGCAGCCTCTAAAAGCATGGTCTAACCTGATCTCAGGAGCGGTGGAAATAAGTATGGTGGCAGCTGACGGACAACGCCATAATCAAGGCGTCATTTAACCGTCATAGAGTAGCTGCGCATGCCGAGACATGCATCACGCGCCACCCACCTTTCCGCCAACACACTGGACTCAGGAGCGCGCAATGGACAGCAGCCAGCGTGATTTGGCCAGTGCGCTTGTCGAACATATCGAAATCGGGGTGATCATCCTCGATTCTGCATTGCGCATTGAGTATTGGAATACGTTTATCAGCCAGTGTAGCGGCAAGCTCCTGCAACAGGCACGCCGGCAACCGTTGACCAGCATATTTCCAGAAGCCGATACACCGCGCCTGAGCAAAATGGTGGCGCAGGTGCGCGAGCACGGCCGGCACGTCTACACCCAGTGGCGTGATGACCCCTACCTGATTCAACTGCCGCTGAGTGTCTGCGGACAACCCGCACCACTGATGCTGCAAAGCACCCTGCTGTTCCCCTTCACTGGCGCAGATGGCCAGCAGCGCTTTGGCCTGCTGCTGTATGACACCACGGAGTTCGCGCGCTCCAACGAGCAACTCGATGCCGCGCTGAACACCCTGAGCAGCAAGCAGATCGAACAGGAACAGCTGCTCAATAAGCTGGAAAAAGCCAATGCGCAGTTGCTGCAATCGGAGAAACTCGCCGCCATCGGCCAGCTCGCCGCAGGCGTTGCACATGAGATCAACAACCCGATTGGCTATGTGTTCTCCAACCTCAAGACCCTCGCCGGCTACGTCCACGACCTGCTGCGGATCATCGACGCGGTGGATGGCGCGGCCAGCCTCGACGAACTGCGTCAGCTCAAGCGCAGCCTGGAATACGACTACATCCGCAACGATGTCGAGGCGCTGATCAGCGAATCCGAAGACGGCATCGAACGGGTCAAGAAAATCATCACCGCGCTCAAGGATTTCTCGCACATCGAGGAAGAGCAATTCCGCCTCGCCGACCTGCACCGTGGCGTCGACACCACCCTCAACGTGGTCAACAACGAACTCAAGTACAAGGCCGAAGTGATCAAGGAATATGGCCAACTGCCTGCCGTGGAGTGCATTCCCTCGCAGATCAACCAGGTCATGATGAACCTGCTGGTCAACGCCGCCCACGCCATCGAGCAGTTCGGCCGCATTACCCTGCGCAGCGGCCATGAGGGCGAGTGGGTGTGGCTGGAAGTCGAAGACACCGGCAAAGGTATCGCGCCGCAACTGCTCAACCGCATCTACGAACCCTTCTTCACCACCAAGCCGGTGGGTAAAGGCACCGGGCTGGGTTTGTCGCTGTCATACAACATCGTGCAAAAGCACCATGGGCGCATCGAAGTGCACAGCGAAGTCGACAAAGGCTCGCGCTTCCGCATCTGGCTGCCGGTTTGCCAACCACCGGCGCTTCAGCCCGGTAATGCGGTATGAGCGAACTGCACAGCGCCACCCTGTTGCTGGTGGACGACGAGGAAAACATCCTCAAAAGTCTGCGCCGCCTGCTGCGCCACGAACCCTATGACATCCTCACGGCGGGCGATGCCGCCCAGGCAATGCAACTGCTCGACCAGCAACCCATCGACCTGATCGTTTCCGATGCGCGCATGCCGGGCATGGACGGCGCCAGCCTGCTCGCCGAAGTGCAGCAACGCTGGCCGGACTGCCTGCGCATTCTGCTCACTGGCCACGCCGATATCGGCACCATGGTCAAGGCAATCAACGAAGGGCACATCTACCGTTACATCAGCAAACCCTGGGACGATGACGAGCTGCGCCTGACCATCCGCCAGGCCTTGGCTTTTCAGCACTCCGAGCGCGAACGCAAGCGCCTCGAACAGCTCACCTACGAGCAGAACCAACGTCTGCTGGAATTGAATACCAACCTCGAACAACGGGTGCGCGACCGCACCGCCGAGCTGCAACAAACCGCCGACATGCTCGACCTGGCCTATGCCGAACTCAAGCGCAGTTACGTTACCGCCACCGAAGTGTTCTCCGCCCTGCTCAACCAGCGTTTGCCGCGCGACAAGCACAGCAACGCCCAGGTGATTGCCCTGGTACGCGCCTACGCCGAAGGCCAGCACTGGCCAGAGGCTCAACAGCGCGACCTGACCATGGCCGCCGCGCTGTACAACCTGGGCAAACTGACCTGGAGCGACAGCCTGCTCAACAGCCCAGCGGACCTACTGTATAAGCAGGAGCGCGCACGTTACCGGCAGTACCCAGTGGCCGGCGAAAGCCTGCTGATGGCCCTCGAACCCCTGCAAGACGCCGCCCGACTGATCCGTCACCATCAGGAACGCTGGGATGGTGCGGGTTTTCCCGACCGCCTCAAGGGCGAGGCGATACCCGTCGGTGCGCGCCTGCTCAAACTGGCGGTGGACTTCGTCGAATTGCAATGCGGCCTAGTGCTGGATCGGCGCCTGAACCGCGACGAAGCGCTGCTGTTGATCCAGAAATACAGTGGCAAGCTCTACGATCCGGCCCTGTGTGAGCAGTTCATCCACCTCTGCACCACGCTTGCCCCCGATTTGGCCCTGGCCGATGCCAGCATCATGGCCCTCGACACCCGCCGCCTCGAGCCGGGCATGCTGCTGGCGCGTAACCTTCACGCCGAGAGCGGCACCTTGCTGCTCAACGAAGGCAAACAACTCAATCGCGCATTGATCGACAAGCTGATCGCCTTCGAGGAAAGCGAAGGTGCGCGCTACACCCTGTTCGTCCGCCCCGCCCCTCAGCCCAGCCCCGTGCCGGAGACCGTCCGATGATCAAAATTCAACTGGTGGACGACGAGCCCCACGTACTCGCGGCCCTGCAACGGGCACTGCGCCCACACCATTGGGATGTGCAGGTCTTCAGCGATGCCCAGGACGCCCTCGACGCTCTCAGTGAGCACGAATACGCGGTCATCGTGTCTGACTACAAGATGCCGCAACTCGATGGCATCACCTACCTGCAGTTCGCCCGCCAACGTCAGCCCAATGCCCTGCGCATGCTGCTCAGTGCCCACGGCGACCGACAGTCGATGATGCAGGCGATCAACCAGGCGGAAATCTACCGGTTCATCCCCAAACCCTGGGAGGACTACGAAATCGAAACGGCCCTGCGCAGTGCCATCGACCTGTTTTTGCTGCGCACCGAGAATCAGCGCCTGCTCGCGCAGGTGCGCGAACAACAAAGCTCCCTGGACCGCCAGCAGCAGGAGTTGCTGCGCTTGGAGGCCGAGCATCCCGGGATTACCCGAGTGCGCCGCGACACCGACGGCTCCGTATTGATCGACGAATTTGACCCCCATTAAGCCCGACTTACCCGGCCATCCTGCGCCGCACGACTCAAGGAACGTGATGAAAACCCGGCACGTGATCATCCAGGCCTACCTGCACACACTGGCTTTCGCGCTGCTCGTACTCGGCGCAATTGGCCTGGGCGCCTACCTGCTGACCGTGCACCCCAGCCCCTACAACATCGTGTTACTGCCCGACAGTTCACTGGTGTCAGTGCTGCTCGGCATCGGTTTGTTGTGCGCGGCACGCAACCACCACCGTGCCAGTGTGCTGGCCTTGAGCCTGCTGCTGGGCATCTGCCTGTACAGCCTGGCGCATAACTACCTGAGCGCGGGATCGGCAGCGGAACAGTCGCTGATCAGCGGCTTTGTGCGCATGCGCAGCTCTCTAGCGGCGCTCCTCAGTCTGCTGGCGCTGGCGTTCATGTGTGCCCACCGCGGCATGTGGGGCGCCTGGGTCAGCCGCATGATCGGCATCGCGGTCACCTTGATCATCCTGCTGTCGCAGCTGACCTCCTGGTGGCCGGAGCTGGACATCGCCCACCTGGGCTTCAAGTTCGAAAGCAACAGCATCGCCCACCTGTTCACCCTCATGCTCGGCATCGCCGGCCTGCTGCTGCCCTTGCTGCCGACACACCGGGAACACCTGCTCGACCGCCTCAGTCTTGCGGCCGGCGCGCTCGGCGTGTTGATCACCGGCATCAGCTGGTACCTGCTGAGTCAGCAGAACATCGATAACGTGGCGCGCGAAAGCAACCTGCTGCTGTCCAAAGTGCAGGCGTCCACGGAGCGCACGCTGAATGAACACCTGTCGTTGATACGACGCATGGCCGAACGCTGGGAAAGCATCGGGCAAATGCCCAACGATCAACTCTGGCGCCAGGAGGCCGGGGGTTATCTGCGCGACTTCAGCGGCCTCGGCCTGGTGGCGGTGCTCGATGAACAACTGATCCCGCAACGCCTGCTCAGCCGCCAGCCGGTCAATGCCGCGTGGCTGCGCTTTTTCCTCGGCGAGCCGAACCAGCGCATCTGGCTGACCAGCATGCAGCACAGCCGTGAAGCGCGTATCGGCGACGCCATCGCGGTGGCCCGCGGCAACGACAGCAGCCTGGTGGCCATGCCACTGAATCTGCCCGAGCATCCGGGCTGGATGCTGGTCGCCAGCCTCAACCTCAACGCCACCCTGCGCACCCAGTTGGGCAGCGACCTGGGCAGCCTGAGGGTCAAGGTGTTCGAAGATAAGCAGCTGATCTTCGACTCGCAGAACGGCTCACCAACGCAATACCTGACCCCGGTCGACGAACAGACCGTGCAATGGCAGTCAGGCACCGCATGGCGCCTGGTCAGCTACCAGGATGAGCCGAGCAGCCGCTATGCCGCCGCCTACCTGCCCAGCCTGGTGATACTGCTGGGCCTGGCCTTCAGTTTCTTCATCATGATCAGTCAGCGCCTCGCCCGCCTGGCCATCGAACACTCGCAACGCCTGCAATACAGCAACCTGAAGCTGGAGCACAGCCTGCGCCGCCAGGCCGATCTGCAAGCCTTGAATCAGCGTATCATGGATTATTCGATGGACGTGCTCTGCTCGATCGACGAGCAGGGCCTGTTCACCCAACTCAGCCCCTCCGCCAGCGAAGTGCTCGGTTATCCACCGGAAGAACTGCTGGGCAAGCCATACCTGCAATTCGTCCTGCCGCAAGAGCGTGAACTCACCGAAGCCACGGTCAACGCCATCATGGCCGGCGAACCGCGCAAAGGCTTTCGCAACTGCTACCGGCGCAAGGATGGCAGCACTGTGCACCTGTTATGGACCGCGGGCTGGTCGGAGCAAGATCGCACCCTGTTCGCCGTGGCCCACGATGTCAGCCGCCTGGTGCACAACGAAGCCTATGCGGAGGATCAGCGCGACATTCTCAGCATGATCTCCACCGACCAACCGCTGGCGGAAATCCTCAAAACCATCTGCCTGCTCGCCGAATCGCAAGCGCCGCGCACGCTGTGCTCGGTGCTGCTGGTGGACAAGGAGCAGCAGCACCTGCTGTTGGGCGCCGCCCCCAGCCTGCCGGAGAGTTACAACCAGGCCGTGCATGGCATGGCCGTCGGCCCCTGCGCCGGCTCCTGCGGCACGGCGGTGTATCGCCGGCAGCTGGTCATCGTTGAAGACATCGAGCACGACCCACTGTGGCAAGACGTCCGCGAGCTGGCCTTGCAACATGGCTTGCGCGCCTGTTGGTCAATCCCGCTGATCTCCCACCATGGCGACGTGCTCGGCACCTTCGCTATCTACGGCCGCGAAGCCAAGGCGCCGGACGATGACCAGCTGCAACTGATCGGCACCATCGGCCAACTGGCGGCGATTGCCATCGAACGTCAGCACGACCGCCTGCGTTTACGGGAAAGCGAACAGCGCTACCGCTCGTTATTCACCTTCAACCCCGATCCGGTATTTTCTTTCGACTTGCAGGGCCGCTACACCAGCATGAACCAGGCCGGCTGCCAGCTCTCCGGCTACAGCGAGGCCGAACTGCTGGGACAGCCGATTTCCCTGCTGGTGGTCGAAGACGATCTCCGGCTGTTCACAAAACATGTGCAGGCCGCCCTCGGCGGCCAGCCGCAAAGTTACGAACTGCGTAGCCGCAACCATCGCGGTCAGCAGCTTGAGCTGGACATTACCCATCTGCCGATCGTCATCGACGAGCAGATCGTCGGGGTCTTCGGCATCGCCAAGGGCATCAGCGAACGCAACCGCATGACCCGAGCCTTGCGTGAAGCGCTGCAGCACTCGGAGCGCCAGGCCGACCTCATGCGCGGGCTGAGTGAAACCGCGGTGAACATCAACAGCATCATCGACAGCGACACCCTGCTCAACTACATGACCGAACGCCTGCGCCTGCTGCTCGGCGCCCACCAGGCGGTCATGAGCCTGACTCAGGGGCCGCATTGGGCGCAGTCGATCAATGGCGTTTCCCTCTCGGAAAAATACGCCGCCTGGCAGGGCTATCAAGCCCCGCCCAACGGCACGGGCATCTATGCCCTGGTCTGCGAAACCAACCAGCCGATGCTGCTGAGCCAGGCCGAGCTGGAACAGCACCCACGCTGGCGCCATTTCAGCGGCGAAGGCCGTGCACACCCGCCCATGCGCGGCTGGCTCGCGGTGCCCTTGCAGGATCACGGCGGTAACAATCTCGGGTTGCTGCAACTGTCGGACAAATACAGCGGCGAGTTCGATCAGGATGACCTGGCGATTGCCCGGCAGTTCGCCCAAATGGCGGTCGCGGTTCTGGAAAACAATCGCCTGATGCAAGCGGTGATCGGCGGTGAGCGGCGCCTGAAAGCCCAACTGGAATTCACCTCGGCCATCACCAACAGCATCGCCGAAGGCCTGCTGGCGGTCGATCGACAAGGACGGATGAGCTTTATCAACCCCACCGCCGCCGAACTGCTCGGCCAACCGGCGGATGCGTTGCTCGGCCAAGCACTGAGTACCTTCCTGCCACTGGCGCTCAGCGACAGCGAACACAGCGAACGCACCAGCAGCTACCACGGCGAAATCAGCCTGTCGCTGAACGCCCTGGGCAAACGCCACATCGCCTACGACAGCGCCCCACTGCTCGACGACGACGGTCCACAAGGCTGGGTAGTGGCGTTTCGCGACATCACCGCGCGCAAGGAGGCCGACAAACAACTGCGCCTGCTCAAACGCAGCCTGGAGGCCAGCTACAACGGTGCGTTGATCTGCGACGCACAGGTCGACGACCTGCCAATCATCTACGTCAACCCGGCATTCGAGCGCATCACCGGCTACAGCGCCGCAGAGGCGCTGGGCCAGAACTGCCGCTTCCTGCAAGGCGAAGAGCGCGACCAGATCGGTATCGGCGAGATTCGCCTGAGCCTGCAGGAAAAGCGCGATGTGCACGTGGTGCTGCGCAACTTCCGCAAGGACGGCACGCCATTCTGGAACGACATGTACATCGCCCCGGTGCCCAACGAACAGGGCGAAATCACCCACTTCATCGGCGTGCAGAACGATATTTCCGAACAGAAGCGCTTCGAATCCGAACTGGCCTACAACGCCAGCCACGACGTGCTCACCGGCCTGCCCAACCGCTCACTGCTGGAGGATCGCCTGAGCCAGGGCTGCCAGATCAGCCGCCGCTACAAACGCAGCCTGGCGGTCATGTTCATCGACCTGGACGGCTTCAAGCCGATCAACGACACCATGGGCCACAGCGTCGGCGATCAGATTCTGATTGAAGTGGCGCGGCGCATGAACCAGCAGATTCGCCCCGGCGACACCGTGGCGCGTTTGGGCGGTGACGAGTTCATCGTCATCCTGCCGGACCTGGCCCGCGAAGAAGACGTGCTGCTGGTGGCCGACCGCATCATCGAGAGCATCGCCCGCCCCTACCAGGTCAGCGGCATCGAACTGCACATCACCGCGAGCATCGGTATCACCCTCAGCGATGGCAGTATCGAACAGCCGATGCAACTGATCCAGCAAGCCGACCTGGCGATGTACAAAGCCAAGCAGCAAGGGCGCAACAACTACCAGTGGTACACCGAGGACCTCAACCAGAAGGTCAGCGAACGCGTGACCCTGCGCAACGAACTGCAAAAAGCCATCGAGGCCGAAGCCTTCGAGCTGTATTACCAACCGCAGATCGACGGGCGCAGCGGCCGAGTGGTCGGTTACGAGGCGCTGCTGCGCTGGCAGCATGCCGAGCACGGCTTTATTTCCCCGGCGCAGTTCGTGCCGATCGCCGAGGACACCGGACAGATCATCCCGCTCAGCGAATGGGTACTGAGCACCGCCTGCCAGGCGGCCCGCAACTTGCTCGTTCAGGGCTTCAACCATGCGGTCATGGCGGTGAATATTTCGCCGGTGCAGTTCCAACGGTCCAACTTCGTCGAAACCGTGCGCCTCACCCTGGAAAAAGCCCAGCTACCGGCGGAAATGCTCGAACTGGAAATCACCGAAACCGTGCTGCTGGATAACGCCGAGCGCGCCATCTTTACCCTGCATGCCTTAAAAGACCTCGGTGTGCACATCTCCATCGATGACTTCGGCACCGGCTTCTCCAGCCTCAACTACCTCAAGCGCCTGCCGATCGACAAGGTGAAGATCGACCGCTCGTTCGTCCAGGAAGTGATCAGCGATCGCCACGACGCGGCCATTACCCAGGGCATCATTTCCATGGCCCATCACCTCAAACTCAAGGTGATTGCCGAAGGTGTGGAGACCGAACCGCAGTTCGCCTTCTTGAAAAAGAGCCACTGCGACGAATTCCAGGGCTACTACTTCGCCAAGCCGATGCCGCTGGCCAAGCTGAAAGAGTTCCTGCAACTGCAGCATCGGCAGCGCCACGCGCAACAGTCGAGCAGTGCGGCAGACAGCAACACGCAGACCCTGCTGCTGCTCGACGACGAGGACAACATCCTGCGTGCCCTGGCCCGCGTTCTGCGCCGTGACGGCTACCAGATCCTCGCCGCCCACTGTGCCCAGGATGCGTTTGCCTTGCTGGCCAAGCACGACGTGCAGGTGATTCTCTCGGACCAGCGCATGCCGGAAATGAACGGCACCGAGTTTTTCAGTCGGGTCAAGGATCTCTACCCGGATACCGTGCGCATCGTGCTATCGGGGTACACCGACCTGAAGTCGGTGACCGACGCGATCAACCAGGGCGCGATCTACAAGTTCCTCACCAAACCCTGGGACGACGAACAACTGCGCAGCACCATTGCCCAGGCGTTCCAGCACTTCAGCCTGGCCAAGCAAAAGGATGAGACGACTAGCAGCGCTACGCCGGATCAGGACTGAGAACAGCGTTAGCCTTCGCCGGCGAAGCGCGGCAAGTCGTCCGCCAGCTCGAACCAGGGCAGGTGCGAGGCGTACCAGATATGTTTTTGCGGCACCACCGCCTCGGGCTGGTCGAGCGTCACGCTGTTCAAGCCCACCTCATCGCGGCCTTGCTCGCGGTACTCCAACGGGGTGCCGCAGGCGCGGCAGAAACGCCGCTCGCCACGGGCACTGGAATGGAAAATGCCGATATCGCCGCTCAGGTAGTGCAGCGCCGAAGCCGGCACCATGGCCCAGGGGATGGCAGGCGCGGCGCTGACTTTCTGGCAAATGCGGCAATGGCAGTAGCCGCTTTCGCCCGGCAGGCTGTCCAGGCGGTAACGCACACCGCCGCATGCACAGCCGCCAAACACGGGTAATGAGAACATCGTATTCACCTGCATAGCCGTTTTAGTTCACCGGCAACTGTAGCTGCCCCAGGCTCTGCAACACGCTGGCGCCGGTGAACAGCATCAGCACCTGCTCCTCGGCCAGAGTACGAATCGACGCCTGGCGCGCGGGCTCACCCAGGTAGTCCAGCGACAGCTGGAACAGGTTACGGCTGATCAGGCTGGAAACCTGTTGCACCACCGCCGCCTCGATACTGGCGGGCAGTAGCTTGAATTCGAGGATGTCGGCGGCCATGTCCACGGCGAAGCCATCCATCACCTCTCGCAAGGCATCGCGCAGCACCGGCGAGGCACCGTGCAACTCGCGCACGCCGATGATGAAAGCCTCTGGATTGGCGTCGACGAAATCGAAGAACAGGTGCACCGTCTCATGGCACACCCGCCGACCACGGCCCAGGTCGATGCCCAACAGGGTCGGCATGGCCGTCTGCGGGCCTTGCACGGCGCGCAAGGCGGCTTCGCGACGCAGATCGCGCAGGGGCTGGCGCAGTTTGCTGGAAATCTCGCGAATCACCGCCAGGCCGAGGTCGTCGACATCCTTGAAGTGGCGATAAAAGGTATTCGGGTTAAGCCCCGCCTCGCGCGCCAGTTCGCGTAACCCCAGGCCACTGAGGCTGCGACTGGTTGAGGTGAGACGTAACGCCGCCTCCAGCAGCAGGCGCTTGCCCGGTGCCTCGGCACTCTTCTCCTGCACGGGCTGATCGCTGCCAGTGTCTGCATCCATGACAAAACCCTACCTAAAAGTTGGCTTGTGGCGTTACGGCTTGCCGCTGAGTATACAACTGTCTACTTTGGTATACAGCTGTATACGCCAGCAATAAACATAACAGGAGCTTGGCCATGAACGCACCCGTGTC
The DNA here is from genome assembly GCA_002354655.1 of Pseudomonas sp. UBA2684. Taxonomy (GTDB): domain Bacteria; phylum Pseudomonadota; class Gammaproteobacteria; order Pseudomonadales; family Pseudomonadaceae; genus Aquipseudomonas. The sequence continues at coordinate 192,158 of DELY01000001.1, read as the reverse complement.
ACCCCTTCCCGCTGCCGCCCGCCACTGCAAGGTGGCCATCATCGGCAGCGGCTTTTCCGGCCTCGGCATGGCCATCCGCCTGAAGCAGCAAGGCGAGCATGATTTCCTGCTGTTCGAAAAAGAAGCCGGCGTCGGTGGCACCTGGCGCGTCAACAATTACCCGGGCTGCGGCTGCGACGTGCAATCGCATCTGTATTCGTTCTCCTTCGAGCAGAACCCCGACTGGACGCGGATGTTCGCCAAGCAACCGGAGATCAAGGGCTACCTGGAAGGCTGCTGGGAAAAATACCGCCTGCAACCGCACACCCTGCTCGGCACCGAGATTTCCCGTTTGGACTGGGACGAAGAGCAGGAGCGCTGGCAGATCGAGGACCGCGCCGGCAATCGCTACAGCGCGCAGTTCGTGGTGTCCGGCATGGGCGCCCTGTCGACCCCGGCAATTCCGGCGCTCACTGGCCTGGAGAACTTCAGCGGCACGCTGTTCCACTCCCAGCAGTGGAACCACGACTACGACCTCAGCGGCAAACGCGTGGCGGTGATCGGCACTGGTGCCTCGTCCATCCAATTCGTCCCGCAGATCCAGCAGCAGGTCGCCCAGCTCGACCTCTACCAGCGCACCGCACCATGGATCATGCCCAAGCCGGACCGCGCCATCAGCGCGCGCGAACGCGACCGTTTCAAGCGCTTCCCGCTGCTGCAAAAGCTCTGGCGCGGCGCCATCTATGCCGTGCTGGAGAGCCGGGTGATTGGCTTCGCCATGCTGCCCAAGGTGATGACCATCGCCCAGAAAGTTGGCAAGTGGTACATCAACAAGCAGATCAAGGACCCGGTGCTGCGCGCCAAGGTCACCCCGGATTACCTGATGGGCTGCAAACGGGTATTGATCTCCAACGATTACTTCCCGGCGCTGACCCAGCCCAACGTCGATCTGATCACCGACGGCATTCAGGAAATCCGCGCGAACAGCATCGTCACCGTCGACGGACAGGAGCGCGCCATCGACGCGATCATCTTCGGCACCGGCTTCACTCCGAGCGATCCCCTGCCGCGCGGCGTGGTCTTCGGCCGCGCTGGCGTCGACCTGCTCGACACCTGGCCACAGGGCCCGGAGGCCTACAAAGGCACCCTGACCGCCGGCTTCCCCAATCTATTCTTCCTGATGGGTCCGAACACCGGCCTGGGCCACAACTCGATGGTCTACATGATCGAGTCGCAAATCCATTACGTGCTCGGGGCGCTCAAGCTGGTCGGCGAACAGAAGTTGCAGAGCCTGGAAGTCAAACGCGCGGTGCAGAACGCCTTCAACGGCAAGATCCAGGGCAACCTCGGCAACACCGTATGGAACGCCGGCGGCTGCAAGAGCTGGTACCTGCATCCGGTGAGCGGGCGTAACTGCACGGTCTGGCCGGGCTTCACCTGGCGCTTTCGCCTGCTGACCCGCAACTTCGACCCGGCGGCCTACCACTTCAGTCGCCGCAACGCCGCGCACCCGGCACAAAGCCATGCCCTGCAACTGGCACAGGAGGCCAGCGTATGAAGTCCTTCGAGAATAAAGTCGCCGCCATCACAGGCGCCGGCTCCGGCATCGGCCGCGCGCTCGCCTACGGCCTGGCGCGCCAGGGCTGTCACCTGGCGCTCTCCGACGTCAACGTCGAGGGCCTGGCGGAAACCGCCGCCCAGGCGCGCAAACTCGGTGTCAGCGTCAGCGAGGCCACGGTCAACGTCGCCGACCGCGAGGCCGTGCATGCCTGGGCCGCCCTGGTGGTAGCCGAGCACGGCCGGGTCAACGCCATCTTCAACAATGCCGGAGTGGCCCAGGGCGGCACGGTGGAAGGCAACGACTACGCCGATTATGAGTGGATCATGGCCATCAACTTCTGGGGCGTGATACACGGCACCAAGGCCTTCCTGCCACACATCAAAGCTGCGGGCAGTGGTCATATCGTCAACGTGTCGAGCGTGTTCGGGTTGTTCTCGCAACCCGGCATGAGCGCCTACAACGCCAGTAAGTTCGCCGTGCGCGGTTTTACCGAATCGCTGCGCCAGGAACTGGACATGCAGGCCTGCGGCGTATCGGCCAGTTGCGTGCACCCCGGCGGGATTAAGACCAACATCGCCAAGACCGCGCGGATGAACGACAGCCTGAGCAGCGTCACCGGCCAGGACGCCGACCAGGCGCGCCAGCAGTTCAACGACCAGTTGCTTCGCACTACCCCGGAGAAAGCCGCGCAGGTGATCATCAACGGCGTGCTGGCGAACAAACGGCGCATCCTCATCGGCCCCGACGCCTATGCCCTGGATGGCATGCAACGGCTGTGGCCGGCCTTCTACCAGCGTTTGGTAACCGCCTCCATGCGCCTGGCCGCACGTTTTGCGCCCAAGGGCGCGAGCAAGGCACACACGGCTGCGGAGTAACCATGAGCCCATGGCCGCGAGGTGGTCTGACTGGCCATTTCTCGGTCATGGCCGCATTCAATTGGCATCCCAGTAGTTAGCGCGATAAATTGTCGTCATTCGCCACGCACCGCCGGAGATCACCATGGCCCCCCAAGACGACGCCTGCGCCGAGCTGTTGCTCGACAACCAGCTGTGCTTTGCCCTCTATTCCACCTCGCTGCTGCTGACCAAGGTGTACAAGCCACTGCTGCAAGCGCTTGGCCTGACCTACCCGCAGTACTTGGCCATGATGGTGCTCTGGGAAGGTGATGGCATCACCGTGGGCGACATCAGCAGTCGCCTGCTGACCGACCCCGGCTCCGTCACCCCACTGCTCAAGCGCCTGGAAGCCGAGGGCCTGCTCAAGCGCACCCGCAGCCGTGCCGACGAGCGCGTGGTGGAGCTGTTCCTGACCGACAAAGGCCGCAACCTGCGAGAACACGCTAAGAGCATTCCCAGTTGCATCCTAACCGCCACCCAGCAATCCGCAGCGGAACTCGGCGCGCTGAAGGCTGAACTAGTCGCCTTACGCAGCAGCCTGCAACAGGCCGTGTAAGCACCCCGGGCGGCCTTGCCGGCTACCTCACGCCCCTCTTACCGCCTATATTCCCCACTCCGCTCACGCCCATCGCCCGCCGAAAACATCGTGCAATAGCCCGCCAATCCTCGCTTATGCCTGAACAAAGCAGCACTTATCGCTAAATGTTCAAAAATATATCTTGCGCACTAAATTAATGAGCACTAGAGTTCTCCCCATGGAACTGATTAGCGCACAAAATATTAGCGTGAAATACCAACGGAAGGCTGCGCAGTTGCCTTCCCCCCCCCCCAACCGAACAACGTTATTACTCGTGGAGAACTGTCATGAAAACCTTGATCACCCTAACCGCTACGCTTGTTCTCTCGGCTCCCGTTCTCAGCCACGCCAACCCGCAGGACGGCAAAGGTCTGTACCCGACGTGGCTGATCAACCACGACGGCTGAGCACGCCGCACCGCAGCAAACTTCAAACCAACCAGTCTTAGAGGATTACCACCATGTCGATTCAAACCATTGCTTACCGTGCCTACGCAGAAGCCACCGGCGGCCGTGACGGTCGTGCTGTTTCCTCCGACGGCGTACTCGACGTCGCCCTGACCACCCCGAAAGAACTCGGCGGTGCCGGCGGCCAGGGCACCAACCCCGAGCAACTGTTCGCTGCGGGCTACTCGGCCTGCTTCCTCGGCGCGATGAAGTTCGTCGCCGGCCGCGACAAACTGGCCATTCCGGCAGACGTATCGATCGAGGGCGTGGTCGGTATCGGCGCGATCCCGAACGGCTTCGGCATCGAAGTCGAACTGCGCATCAGCCTGCCGGGCCTGGACCGCGAGCAAGCGCAAACCCTGATCGAGCGTGCGCACATCGTCTGCCCTTACTCCAACGCCACCCGCGGCAACATCGACGTCACCCTGACACTGGTTGATTGATCCTTAGCTCAAGCGCTCCACCAAGGTGCAGAGCGTCTTTCAATGCTCGGCACAATGCAGAACCGCCCCGCCGCTATCGCTAGCGACGGGGCGTTTTGCCGTTCAGGCGGCCTCGCAATCCAAGCCGCTGAGCATGCCCTGCTGCACGGCGCGGTCCAGCAGTTGCTGCAGCCGCGGCGCGAGGAAGAACGCCTGCATGGCAGCCGCCGATTGCCAGCGCGTCTCCAGCACCCACAGCGCCGCATCGTGCGGCACCCGTCGCACCTCGACACCCAGGCACCCCGCCATGCGTTGCACGGGTTCACGCAGGTCATCCAGACACAGTCCTAATGGCTCGGCACACCCACGCGCGGCGCGCAGCACAGCGGTATGGCTAAACATCGTGGCGTTCTCCAGGTAGGCCTGCTCAGTAAGGGCTGGCAGTTGGCCGCACGATCAGCTCGCTGACATCGACATCCGCCGGCTGCTCGACGGCATAGGCGATGGCACGGGCAATCGCGTCCGGGGTGATGGCGACCTTGCGGAACGCCTGCATTGCCTCACGGCTCGGCGCATCGGAAATGCTCTCGGCCAACTCCGACTCGACCACGCCCGGCGACACCAGGGTCACGCGAATATCGCCGCCCACTTCCTGACGCAAGCCTTCGGAGATGGCACGCACCGCATACTTGGTCGCGCAGTACACCGCGCCAGTCGGCACCACGCTATAGGCCCCGATAGAGGCGATATTGACGAACTGACCGCTGCGCTGACGCTGCATCACCGGCAAAGCCGCGGCAATGCCGTGCAGAACGCCGCGGATATTCACGTCGATCATGCGGTTCCACTCCTCCACCTTCAGCACATCGAGGCGCGACAGCGGCATGACCCCGGCGTTGTTGATCAGCACATCGACGCGGCCGTACTGCGCCAGAGCGGCATCGACAAACACCTGGGTGTCGGCCTGACTGGTCACGTCCAGGCGTCGGTAGTCCGCGTTACCGCCAGCCGCGCGGATCTCACCGACCAACTGTTCCAGGCGCTCGGTGCGCCGCGCGCCGAGCAACAGTCGCGCGCCCTTCTCGGCCAGCAAACGCGCGCAGGCCTCGCCGATACCACTGCTCGCGCCGGTGATCAGAATGACTTTGTCTTGGATATTCAACATGGCCGAACCCTCTGCTGATAAGCGGCATGGCAAGCCGCGACAACAACAGATTCGGTCAGATGGCGGGTTCTGGGTTAGTCGATTACTGGCGAATTATTGCCTAAACCTGCAATGCACAGACTCGGCCTGAATAGCTACGTGCAATCTTTGATCAGCCCATTGCCGGCCTGAAAGCCCATAGAACATGGCGGCTTGCCTATTGCTGGTGAATCATTGCCTAAACCTGCAACGCCTTATGTGCAGCGCAGACTTGCCTGAAAAACCGGGCTAGTCTGCAAGCCACAGGAGCCCTGCCATGACATCACTCGCCAACCTCTCAGCCCTCAACGAAAACCTGGCCTCGCGCCAGGCCGAACTGGCCGCCTTGATCCAGCGCCTGTGCCCAGGTGATGGCCTGCATGGGAGTGCGATTGCCGGCCTCGACCTGGCCTGCGCGACCCAGCCCAGCCTGCCCATACCGACGCTGTACCGGCCATGCCTGTGCATCATTGCCCAGGGCCGCAAGGATGTGCGCCTCGCAGGCGAGCAGTACACCTACGACCCACTGAACTACCTGGTGGCCTCAGTCACCCTGCCGGTGACCGGCCAAGTGATCGACGCAACCCCCGAGCAGCCCTACCTGAGCCTGCGCCTGGAGATTGATCCGGCGCTGATCGCCAGCTTGATCGCCGATATAGGCCCGATTGGCGTACCCAATCCTGGGCCACGTCGGGCGCTGTATCTGGATCGTCTGGATACTCAATTGCTCGACGCTGTGTTGCGCCTGCTGCGTCTGCTGGAGACTCCGCGCGACATTGCCATGCTTGCGCCGCTGGCCCTGCGCGAGATTTTCTACCGGCTGCTGCACAGCCCGCAGGGCCATCGCTTGCATGAGATCGCCATCGCCGACAGCCTGGGTCAGCGCATCACCCGCGCCATCGAATGGCTGAATCTGCATTTCGACCAACCCCTGCGCATCGAGGACCTGGCCCGTGAGGTCAACCTCAGCACCTCGACTCTGCATCACCGCTTCAAGGCCGTCACCGCGCTGAGCCCACTGCAGTACCAGAAGCAGCTGCGCCTACAGGAAGCGCGACGCCTGATGCTCTGCGAAGGCCTGGAAGCCGCCTCGGCCAGCTATCGGGTGGGCTACGAAAGCCCATCGCAATTCAGCCGCGAATACCGCCGTTTGTTCGGTGAACCACCGCTGCGCGACCTGACCAGACTGAGAAATTCAGCCTGACTAAAATGCAGAAATTCAGTGAATTAACTTCAATCCCAACATTCGTCGCAAAAACGGCCTAGAATGGTTGAGCTGAACTGTAGTTATCAGCAAAACCGCATAGGTGCTATGAATTATCTGGCACCGCAATTCGTATCGAATTAAGAGACACATCATGGCAAATCGCGAAACTGGCACCGTCAAATGGTTCAACGATGAGAAGGGCTTCGGCTTCATTACCCCGACTAACGGCGGCGATGATCTGTTCGTGCACTTCAAAGCAATCCAGAGCGACGGTTTCAAAAGCCTGAAAGAAGGCCAAACCGTTACCTACGTGGCCGCTCGCGGTCAGAAAGGTATGCAAGCTGAAGAGGTACAGGTGGCCTAAGCCTCCTGTCCTGTTCTGAATAAGCCCCGCACTCGCGGGGCTTATTTTTTGCAGCGTGGTTAATCACCGCACCCGCGCGTCTACTGCGCTATACGGCTCCAAGCCCACAGGCCAACTGATACCCCCAGGGATGGCCGCCCTCCTACAGCCCCAGCTGTTTGCTGATGATCTCGTTCATGATCTCCCGTGAGCCGCCGCCGATCGAAAGAATGCGGTTGTCGCGGTACAGGCGCTCGACCAAGCTTTCACGCATATACCCCATGCCGCCCATGATCTGCACCGCGTCGTAGGTCAAGCGATCGGCGATGTCGGTGGCGAAGTTCTTCGCCATGGAAATCTCCTTGATTACGCTCTTGCCCGCCGCCATCTGCGCCGCCTGGCGGTAGGTGAACTCGCGGGACACCTCCAGCTGCGTGGCCATTTCCGCCAGACGATGCTTGAGCACCTGAAACTTACCGATGGGCTTGCCGAACGCCTCACGCGCCTTGGCCCAGGCCATTGCCTCGTCAAAGGCCAGTTGCGCCGTCATGTTGGCCATGATCGCCAGCGCCAGCCGTTCGCTCTGGAAATTGGCCATGATGCAGGCAAAGCCCATGTTCTCGGCGCCAATCAGGTTCGCCACCGGCACACGGCAATCGTCGAAGAACAACTCGGCGGTGTCCGAGGCCCACCAGCCCATCTTCTTCAACTTGCGGCCAACGGTGAACCCCGGCGTGCCCTTCTCGATCAGTAACAGACTGACACCGGCAAACCCCTCGCCACCGGTACGCACCGCCACGGTGTAATAGTCCGCGCGCACGCCACTGGTGATGAAGGTCTTACTCCCGGTGACGCGATAGAAATCGCCGTCGCGCACTGCACGGGTCTTCAGGTTCGCCACATCGGAACCACCAGAGGGTTCGGTGACGGCCAGCGCCATGATTTTCTCGCCGGCCAATACCTGCGGCACGATGCGCTCGCGCACCTCGGCCTTGGCCCACTTCACCACGGGCGGCAAACCAATATCCAACGAACCCAGCCCGGCCACCAGGCCGCCGGAGCCGGAGCGCATCAGCTCTTCGCTGGCGGCAACCTTGGCGAAGATATCGCCCTCATGGCTACCACCGAACTGCTCCGGGTAACCAATGCCAAGAATCCCCGCAGCGCCAGCCTTCTGGTACAACTCACGGGGAAACTCTTCGGCCTCCTCCCAGTCGTTGATGTGCGGAAGAATTTCCCGCTCGACGAAACGCCTTACCGAATCGCGCACCAACTGGTGGGAGTCATCGAAATAATGCTGAAGGGCAGACATGGGGAGCTCCCGAGATGGTTTGAACGACCATACCGAGCGCTTGCTTGGTTTACAAGATGAGGATAGTGCCAGGCAACAGGGCTATAAGGTCGCAGGCATTTCTCTGCCGCAGAAGCCGCTTCGCCTGCACAGCACTCGATAAAAATCACCGCTCAGACGTTTCCGGTCACGCGCCCGCCGCCTACACACGGACCCACGAACGGTTGAACGCAGCCCCAGGCTCGCTATAGCTGAATCGGCCGCCGTCCGGCAATCGAATGCGCCAGGGTGCCGCCATCGACCAGTTCCAACTCGCCACCTAGCGGCATGCCATGGGCAATGCGCGAAGCGATCAGGCCCTTGTTGGCGAGCAACTGGGCAATGTAGTGGGCAGTGGCCTCGCCCTCGACTGTCGGGTTGGTGGCCAGGATCACCTCACTGAAACTGCCCGCCTCAATGCGCGCCAGCAGTTCAGGTATACCGATGGCTTCCGGGCCCAGGCCGTCCAAAGGCGAAAGGTGCCCCTTGAGCACAAAGTAGCGACCGCGAAAACCCGTGTGCTCCACCGCGTATACATCCATCGGTCCTTCCACCACGCACAGCAAGCTGTCGTCACGCCGCGGATCGAGGCAGAGCTGACAGACCTCATCTTCACTCAGGCTACGGCACTCCTTGCAATGCCCGACCCCGTCCATGGCCTGGGTCAACGCCTGGGCCAGACGCAAAGCGCCGCTGCGATCGCGCTCGAGCATCTGCAAGGCCATGCGCTGAGCAGTCTTCTGCCCCACACCCGGCAGGATGCGCAGGGAATCGATCAGTTGGCGAATCAGCGGGCTGAAGCTCATGGAGAGGTACTCGGTGACGACAGGATTTTGAGTGTTCGCAAGCTCGGCTTTTGGCTTGCCGGCTACCGCCGCAGCGGGGTGCTCAGACGGTATGCAGGACAAGGCGCAAATAGGCGCGGGCACTGGAATTTACTGTTGTAAATGAGGATGCCCGGGCCTGTTTGCAACGCGGTCATGTGCGCTGGCTGGACGCCCCTTCTTAGAAGGGCATTTTGAAGCCTGGGGGCAGTTGCATCCCGGCGGTCATGCCGGACATCTTATCCTGGCTGTTCTGCTCGACCTTGCGCACGGCATCGTTCACCGCAGCGGCAATCAGGTCTTCGAGAATTTCCTTGTCTTCCTGCATCAGGCTGTCGTCCAGGCTGACGCGCTTGACGTCATGGCGACCGGTCATCACCACGCTGACCAGGCCAGCACCGGACTGACCGGTAACCTCGGCGTTCGCCAGCTCTTCCTGCATTTTCTGCATTTTTTCTTGCATCTGCTGGGCCTGCTTCATCAGGCCGGCCATGCCACCTTTCATCATGGTGCTAGTCCTCGGTAATCAGGGGTTAACTGCGGTGTCCACGGGTTCAATGCTGTCCGCCCGAATAATAGCGGCGAACTGCTGAATCATTTGTTGCACCAGCGGATCATTCTGGATCGACGCTTCAGCATCGCGCTGACGATTGGCACGCTTGCGTGCCGCGGCCTGCGCCGGGGTTTCCTGCTCAGGCTTGCGCAACTCGATGTGCAGGCTCAACTCGCGCCCATGAAACTGATTCAACGCATCATTCAAACGACGTTGTTGGGTCGCGTTGAACAATGCACTGTGCCCTGGATCGAGGTGTAACAGCCAACTATCGCCGTCGACAGCCATCAGCGTGCAGTTGGCGCCAATGCTGCCGGTCATGCCGGACAAGCCCAGCTTGGGGAACAGCTCCAGCCAGTCCGCAGCCAAACCGGTCGCCGGCTGCGCTGCCGGCATAGGCTCAGGAACCGCAGGCGAGGCCAGTTCTACGGCATCGAAATCGTAGTCGAACGACTGCGCATCCATCTCCACATAATCGTAATCGCCGGGCGGTGGCTCGTCGTCACTGTCCGTACCGACGTGCGATGCACTGACAAGCACCGCCGCGTGCTCTATCGCCGGCTCAGCTGCAGCAACCGCAACGGCTGGCACCGGCAACGCCTGCGTAACCGGGGCAATCGCATCGACCGGAGGACGCTGCTCCTCCCAAGGCAGGTCAGTGACCGCTGCCGCAGGCGCCGTCACCACACTGGCAGGCGTCTCAACCACGGGTTCGCTAACGACTTCAGGAGCGACTGGCGGTACTACGTCAAGCGGCGCCGGCGCTGACTCAGGCACAGCCGGAATGACCGCAAGCGCTGGCGCGACCGTCACCTCGGGCTCGGGATGGAGCTCAGGAACTGGCGCCGTTACAGGCGCTGCCGCCACGCCAGACAGCGGAGAGGAAACACTAACAGCCGGCGTCGCCATAGCAGCGCCGGCCACTGGGTTGGTGCGGGGATCAGCAGTGGCCTGGCTAATCCCTAGCGGCTTTAGCGCCACCCTCGGCGCATCGCCGGGATCTGCGGGCCGGAACGCCAGCATGCGCAATAACACCATCTCGAAGCCACTGCGCGGGTCCGGCGCCAGCGGCAAATCGCGCCGTCCGATCAGACCCATCTGATAATAGAACTGCACATCTTCAGCCGGCAGCGCTTGGGCCAGGGCCAGCACGCGCTCACGATCCCCCTGACCGTTGTCCACTGCATCCGGCAGAGCCTGGGCAATCGCCACGCGATGCAGCACATTGAGGATTTCCGCGAGCACGCCGCTCCAATCCGGCCCCTGCTCGGCGAGATGCCGCACCGCCTCGATCAAGCCGCGCGCATCGCCTTCCAGCAACGCATGCAACACGCCATACACCTGACCATGATCCAGGGTACCGAGCATCGCGCGCACATCGGCAGCCAGCACCTTGCCCTCACCGAAAGCAATCGCCTGATCGGTCAGGCTCATGGCATCGCGCATCGAGCCATCTGCCGCGCGCCCCAACAACCACAGCGCGTCTTGCTCAAAGGGCACATTTTCCAAACCCAGCACGTGACTCAGGTGTTCGACCACCCGCTCCGGCGGCATGTTCTTCAAGGAAAACTGCAGGCAGCGCGACAACACGGTAACCGGCAGCTTTTGTGGGTCCGTGGTGGCAAGCAGGAATTTGACGTGCGGTGGCGGCTCTTCCAGGGTTTTCAGCAGCGCGTTGAACGAGCTGGTGGAGAGCATATGCACTTCGTCGATCAGGTAGACCTTGAAGCGCCCGCGACTCGGCGAATACTGCACGTTATCCAGCAACTCACGGGTGTCTTCTACCTTGGTGCGGCTGGCGGCGTCGACCTCAATCAGGTCGACGAAACGCCCCTCATCAATCTCTTTACAGATCGAACACACGCCGCAGGGAGTCGAACTGATCCCGGACTCACAGTTCAGGCACTTGGCGATGATCCGCGCGATAGTGGTCTTGCCGACCCCACGGGTACCGGTAAATAAGTAGGCATGGTGCAGACGTTGGCTATCGAGGGCATTGATCAGCGCCTTGAGCACATGGGCCTGGCCGACCATTTCGCGGAACGAGCGCGGACGCCACTTACGTGCAAGAACCTGATAACTCATCGAAACCCGTCACGAGAGGAAAGCAAAAGTGGGCTAATCCTAACGGAGCATGGGGCAAATTGCATCCGATGCGCAGACTCGTTACTGCCCAATCCGTCACCCTGCGAAGATTGCCCTGGCTAAAGTTTGATCAAGCGGTTATCATCCGCGCCGTTCGTACCACGCTGTAAGTCAATCAGGCCTTTTGGCCCCCTCGATGGTTTCCAGGTAAAGAACGCATCCGCCTCACCAAGCGATGCCGCACAGTTCTCTACCGTGACCCAACCTGCTGACTGATCTGGCCGTCCCGCGCAAGCGCCGACTCAAGCCCGCCTCCGAAGTACCGACCGCGCTCAAGCCCCTCACTTGGAACTTTTGCGTGCAGTCCCGCTCCGATCAGACTCATCCCTTCGGCCTGCACGGTCGATCGTTTGGAGCTTTATTTAGCGCAATGACGCGCCCGTTGTTTTTAGGAAACACCCAGAAAAATGAATACTCAACACCAAATTCAGGATGCCATTCGCACCCTAACCAGCGCATTTTCGCCCTTCGATTGCCACATCATGGCCGCGCGCAAAGGCAGCTTCAGCTTCACCATCGTCAACCAGGCCGGCATCGCTCGACATAGCCAGCGCTTGTATCCCGGCCAGTACAGCGGTGACTCCCTACAGCAGGTAATCGAGCGCGCACGCCAGTCGCTACTGGCCTGATCGCCACATCCACCCCGAACTTCATCGCTGCAGCGGGGTCGAAGCTAGTCACCCTCAGGATGGAGTACGGTCATGGACAACATCAATCGCCAACTCGTCGAGCAATTGTTCGCGCCCTTGCGCGTCACCTTTAGCGCACCACGCCCGGACGGCGGCATCGTCCTCTCTTTAGTCGATGCTGCCGATGTCACCGCTTACAGCCGCGTACTCAGCGCCGCCCAGCGGAATGACTCGCAGGCTTTCGCCCAGAGCCTGGAAGAAATCCGCCTGGAACTCGCCGTACGCTCCGGCAGCATTCCTGCGGACATGCGTAAAGCATTGAAAGAACAAGACAGCGTGCTCAACTACCACATCGCCTGACCTGCACCCAACACAAAAAGCCCCGCTTAATGCGGGGCTTTTTCATGGCGCACGAAAACCTGTAACGCGGCGCGTCAAGATTCGATGAGTAGGGGTATTCAATTTACGCGAGTCAAACCCGGATGGGTTTAGAGATGGAGGCAACCCCACCAGCCACACCTCGGCACACAATGTTCCCGCTGTGGCTGCTTCCTTCCGGATCTGACCAGGTTCACGGGTAATCGTTGCGAGGGGACCGGCAGGGCCACCATAACGCAGCTCGCCTTGCGACGAGCCGCGCCATTGTACCGGCTTGCATTGAACTTACAACTGCTTCAAACACTTAGCGCTGAATTCATGGTGTGCGGGTCACACGCGAAAGCGGCCAACCAGCTGCGCCAACCCATGGGACAGCTCGGATAGATGCTGACTGGCGCGGGTGCTTTGCTCCGAGGTTTGCGCCGCCTCGTTGGACAGATCGCGAATATCGCTAATGTTCCGGGCAATCTCCTCGGTCACGCTGCTCTGCTCCTCGCACGCGGTGGCGATCTGTGCCGCCATGTCGTTGATCCGCTGCACTGAATCGCTGGTGTCGTTGAGCGCCTGGTCGACGCCCGCGGCCTGCTCAACGCTCTGCCGCGCTCGCGCGCTGCCGGAATGGGTCGCCTTGACCGCGTTCTGCACGCCGATCTGCAAACGCTGGATCATCTCCTGGATGTCCTTGGTCGAGTCCTGAGTACGCGCCGCCAGAGCCCGCACTTCGTCGGCCACCACGGCAAAACCGCGCCCCTGCTCACCGGCCCTAGCCGCCTCGATGGCCGCATTCAGCGCCAGCAGGTTGGTCTGCTCGGCAATACCTTTGATCACCGCCAGCACTGCGCCGATATTGGCGGTTTCCTGCTCCAGGGTCTGGATGGTGTCGGAAGCGCTTTCCACCTCCTGGGCCAGTTGGCGAATCGAGTGAATCGTCGCCCCAACTACCTGAGCCCCTTCGCGGGACTGCGCTTCGGCGGTGCGCGCAGCGTCCGCAGCATTCTGTGCGTTGCGCGCCACCTCATGCACTGCCACGCTCATCTCGGTGGCCGCGGTGCTGACCTGATCGACGGCGGCATGCTCACTGCTGATCAAGCGATCATTCGCCGCCGCCATGCCCGCCAGACTCTGCGCGGAGTCGGCAACCTCGCCGGTGACCCGGCCGACCTCCTTGATCAACGGCTGTAATTTGTCGAGAAAGCGATTGAAGGCATGACTGAGCTTGCCCAACTCGTCTCTGGAAAGCACATCCAAACGTACCCGCAAGTCGCCATCGCCATCGGCGATTTGCTCGATACGGTGCAGTAAGTTATGCAAAGGCCGGGTCACCAGAATCGGGAAGCCGATCACTAGTACCAAACACACCGCCAGGCCGATGGCGATGATGATGCCTTGCTGCCAACTCAGAGCCTGGCCTAACTCGATAGCCGCCAGCCCTTCTGCATTGGCTGCCCGATCCTCCAGTTCACCGAGCTTGTCGATGGCCGTGCGCATTTCTTCGAACTGCGCTTCGCTCGCGCCAAAACTCAGGGCGCTGGCTGCGACCGGATCACTGCCCAGCAATTGCAGGACTTGCTGGGATGTCGCCTTCCAGCGCTCGAAACCACGGTCGAACTGGGAAACCAGCTGCAATGCTTCAGCGCCGGGCTGCATAGCGGCAAACTTGTGTACGCGGTCATAGGCCTGCTGCAGGTTTTCCGCGTGTGATGCCTTGAGCCCATCCAGATGCACACCGGCATTTTCGTCCAGCGTGCTGCGTTCGGCGACAAAGGCCTGATAGAGGTCACGGTCGGCATTGAGCAACAAACTGATACCCGGCAGGTAACGATTGGTCAGCGTGGTGCTGGAGTCTGCCACCTGACTGATTCCGCGCATGCCCAGCACCCCCATCGTCACCAGCAGCATGGCCAGCAACAGAATCGGCAGAGCGATTTTCCAACGGAAGCCCAGATCAGCGAAAACACGGAACATAACGACTCTCCGGCATGATGGCCAAGTACCAGCTAGCTTAGACCACCGCTGAAAAATACTTGGCGAATTCCTGCGTGAACGCACAGGCACTGGCGAGCCCTACATAGCGCCGGTTAGAGCAGGAGCTTTCCAGGTTATGCCAGTGAGCTTCGCTGCATGAATCAAGCATGAGCGAGCACCGACAAGAGCAGCGCACAGAGCGTAAATCGGCCTGCACAGGGAATTTCCGCCAGCGCAACGAGTCACAAACAGGTCTCGATTGCCTGGCATCCGCACTGAAGCGATGCTGGCGACGCACAATCGCAGTACCCTGCGCGGGGCATCCCCCTCATTTCAAGGAGCAACAGCATGGCCATGACCAAAGACCAACTGATCAGCGATATCGCCGAAGCTATCGATACACCCAAGGCCACCGTGCGTGCGGCCCTTGAGCAGCTCAGCGAAATCGTCAGCGAAGCCCTGGAAAACGGCAGCGAGATCACCCTGCCGGGTATTGGCAAATTGAAAGTCAGCGAGCGCCCTGCCCGCACCGGTCGCAATCCACAGACCGGCAAGACAATCGAAATCGCCGCCAAGAAAGTAGTCAAGTACGTACCAGCCAAAGCGCTGAGCGACGCGATCAACTAAGACCGTAGGCTGGGTTAGCGGCGCTCAAGACTCAAGCACAACGCGGAATCCTGCGCGCCGCTTAACCCATTAACGACGCCGATGAGTATCGCTGCATTCAACGCCCGCCTACGGGAGTTGCAGTGGTTTCTCTTACTGCGCCACTGGCTCCGCTAACGGGGCGACGGCGACCGAGCCAGGGTTACGATCCATCTGGCGAATCCGCCTGACCTGCTGCACCCGGTTCAGATTTTCCCAAGCAGTATCGTAGTGTGCCGGCGACTGCTCGATCGCGCTGCGAAAGAACTGCTCGGCCACATCCAGCTTGCCTTCGACCAGGCAGACGTAACCAACATCGTTACTGGCCTGGGCACGATCGCTGATCTGCTCGAATGCGGAAAGCGCCTCCTCGTAACGCTCCATTCGCGCCAGCAGCAGCCCGTAGTTGCGCCACAGCGGTGCGTAGGTAGTGTCGTAGCCGATGCCGCGCTGATAGGTACGTTCGGCTTCGGGCCATTGTCCGGCTAGGTAGTAGGAGTAGCCCAGGCTATTTTGCACCAGCACCGAGCGCGGCTCGATCAGCAGGGCCAAGCGGTAATAGGCCTCGGACAACGGGAAATCGTTACTCAAGTCGGCAAGTACGCCAAGGGCGTTGTAGACCTTAAGAGGCGACTGGCCGTCCACCTTGAGTGCGGCCACGTCGGGCAGGCCATCGCCCTGATCGTTGCCCAGACGGCGCTGATCCAGCGCCACCGCCTTGAACAGCAACGCCCGGGCGACCTCATGATCACGCTTGGCCAGCTGCAGCAGCCCCATCTCCGCCAGGGCGTCGAGGTTTTCCGGCTGGCTCGCCAGCACATCGCTGAAGGCCATCTCGGCGAGCTGAGTATTACCGCGTTCGCGGTGGATGCGCCCGACCCCGACCAGGGCCTCGTAGCGTTTCGACTGCAGTTCGATGGCGCGCAGATACTGATACAGCGACTGATCCAGATCACCGGCCCGGTAGGCCATCGCGGCCATCTGCATGGCCTGATCGGCCGAACTGGCCTGTTTCTGTACCTTGTGCAACAACGAATTGTCGCCGCTATACACCGAACGGGTATTGAGTTCCGGCTCCGGCCCCATGGTCTGACATCCTGACAGCACGGCCGTCATGGCCAACAGCAGACTGATCCTTTTCATGTCATAGCTTCCCGAACGCTTTGAGTGCCCCAATGATGGCGGGACCGATGGCCACCAGGAAAAAGCTCGGCCATAGGCAGAAGATTAGTGGAAAGACCAGTTTGGTGCCGATTTTCGCCGCCGTCTCCTCGGCCTTCTGGGTACGCCGGTCGCGGAATTCCTCTGCGTAGATACGCAGGGTATCGGCGACGCTGGTGCCGAAGCGGATGCTCTGCGCCAGCAGGCTGACCAAACCGCGGATGTCTTCCAGCCCGGTGCGTTCAGCCAGATGCTTGAGCGCTTCGGCACTGGAAATGCCGGCACGAATCTCCGAGTTGACCAAGGCCAGTTCCACCGCCAATTCCGGCTGGCTGACCGCCATCTCGTCGGCCACCCGTTCAATCGCCTGAGGCAAGGCCAGCCCCGACTCGACGCAGACCACCATCAGATCCAAAGCATCGGGAAAGGCTACCAACAGCCGGGCCATCCGCGCCTGCTTACGCTTGTCGACATAGATGGCCGGCATCAGCCAGCCCAAGGCGGCCGCCGCAGCCACTAGAGCAATGCCCATGACCAGGGACAGCGTGGGGATCAGCGGCAGGACCAGCAAGGTAAGCCCCACCAGCACCAGCGGCGCCAGCAGGCGCACCGCCCAGTAGGTCTGCACCGCTGCGGACGAGCGATAACCGGCGTGCGTGAGCAGGGTGCGGGTAGCCGAGTCGTGCCCCTGCTCGGCGGAGGTGAAGCGCTGGCCCACCTGCTCCAGCATCAGTTGCAGGTTACTCGGCGCCTCCTGGCTGGCGGCCAAGCCGCCATGCCCGCGCTTGATCAGGCTCAGGCGGCGCTGCACCGGGTCGCGCAACCCCAACACCAGCATGGCCAGGGTGGCCATCGTCAGCACCGCGCTCAGACCGATGCCGCCGACGAACAACAGGCGCGCCAACTCCTCGTTGCCCACCACCCGATTGAGCAGACTCAGCAGATAGTCCATGAGCAATACCTCCTCGACGAGAGCCAGTACCTAGACCTGAATCCTGATGATTTTGCGAATCCAGAAAATCCCGATCAGCATGGCGGCAAAAGCCCAGATGACCAGTTTCTGGCCCAACGGCTCCTTGAGCAGCAGGGGCAAATATTCTGGCGTTGTAAGCACAATCGCCGCAGCCAGCACAAAGGGCACGGCCACCAGCACCCAGGCCGACATCCGCCCCTCCGCCGACAAGGTCTTGACCTTGCGCTGGAAGCGGAAGCGCCCGCGGATCAGGCTGCTCAGCCGCTCCAGCACCTCGGTCAGGTTGCCGCCGGTATCGCGGTGAATCAGCACCGAGGTCACCAGCATCATCACCGTCATGCTCGGCATGCGCTCGAGCAGGCCGAGCATTGCCCGGCGCACGTCGTTGCCGTAGTTGATATCGGCGAAGGTCAGGCCGAATTCATGGGCCACCGGCCCCTGGTGCTCCTCGGCCACCAGTTGCAGGGTTTCGTTGAACGGGTGGCCGGCGCGCAGGGCACGACACATGGCGTCCAGGGCATCCGGTAAGCCCTCCTCGAACTGGGCGAAACGTTTGCTGCGGTCGCTGGCAATTTTCAGCACCGGCAGCCAGCACGCCAGCACGGCCACAGGCAGCGCCACCCACCACAGCCGGATGAACAGCCACAGCAGAATGCCCACCGCAACACCAAGGATCAGCCCGAGCAACAATACCCGGTAGGCCCGGTAATGATGCCCGGCCTGCTCAATCATCTGCGCCAGGGTCTCCATGGCGGGCAGTTGCTCCAGCCGGGCCTCCAGCGGCGACAGGCGCCTGAGGTACTTCTGGCGCAGCACCGACTGCATATTCGGCAGGTTGCTGGCATGTTCCAGCACATGCAAACGCCCGCGAATGCGCTTACGCACCCGGCCCGCCTCGCCGAACACCGGTACCACCAGGCCCTGGCTGAGGAGGAACACGGCAGCGAACACCATGCCGAGGAACGCCAGGATAAATTCACTGGGAATCTGGTTCATGACTGCCCCCCAGCCATTCCGGACGGAACAGATTAAGCGGTAACTCGATGCCGCGTTTGCCCAACACATCGCGGAAGGCCGGCACCATGCCGGTCGGGCGATAGTCGCCGAGCACCTCGCCGTGTTCGCCCATGCCGCGGCGGACGAAGGCAAAGATCTCGGTCATGGTGATGATCTCGCCTTCCATGCCATTGATCTCCTGCACGCTGACCAGGCGCCGCTTGCCATCCTCCTGGCGCTCCAACTGGATCACCACGTCGATGGCCGAGGCAATCTGCTGGCGCAGGGCCTTGATCGGGAAGGTCGCGCCGGTCATCGACACCATGTTCTCGATGCGCCCCAAGGCATCGCGTGCGGTATTGGCGTGAATGGTGGTCAGCGAACCGTCATGACCGGTATTCATCGCCGTCAGCATGTCCAGCGCCTCGGCGCCGCGCACCTCGCCGATAACGATGCGATCCGGGCGCATGCGCAGGCTGTTGCGCACCAATTCGCGCTGGTTGACCTCGCCGCGACCCTCGATATTCGGTGGCCGGGTTTCCAGGCGCACCACGTGCGGCTGCTGCAGTTGCAGCTCGGCCGAGTCTTCGATGGTGACGATCCGCTCATTGTGCGGAATGAAGCTGGACAGCACGTTAAGCATGGTGGTTTTGCCGGTGCCGGTGCCGCCAGATACCAGCACGTTCAGCCGTCCGCGCACGATGGCCTTGAGCACCAGAGCGATGGCCGGGGTCAGGGTACCCATCTGCACCAGACTCTCGGCGTTCAACAGATCCACCGCGAAACGGCGGATCGACATGCTCGGTCCGTCGATGGCCAGCGGTGGGATGATCGCGTTGACCCGCGAGCCGTCCTTCAAGCGCGCATCCACCAGCGGTGAGGATTCGTCGATGCGCCGGCCCAGGTTGGAAACGATACGGTCGATGATGTTCAGCAGATGCTGGTCGTCGCGAAAGCGCACATCGGTGTGCTGCAACTTGCCGTAGCGCTCGACATACACCGAGGCATGGCCGTTGACCAGGATGTCCGACACGCTGTGATCGGCCAGCAGCGGTTCCAACGGCCCCAGCCCCAGCACCTCGTCGGTGATCTGCTTGATGATCAACTGCCGGCTGCTGGCGCTCACCGGCGCCGAATGCTCGTCCAGCAGGCGCTGGCTGAGTTCGCGGATCTGCCGACCGGCCTCGGCCGGTTCGAGGGAATCGAGCAGCGACAGATCCATGACCTTGAGCAACTGCTGATAGATCTTCTCCCGCCACTCAGCCTCCATCGGGTTGAGTCGCGACTTGGTTTCATAAACGGCATCCGGCGCACTGCTTTCCCAGGCCATGGGTGCACTGGCAGCCTCCTCGCCCTTGGCCTGTTCCTGCGAGGCTACCGCCGCAGTCTTGCCCGGTTGCTGACGCAGGCGATTGCGAAATTCACTGAGCATGGTCTATCCCCTGAATAGTCGGCCAAAGGTACGTTTCAGCAAACCCTGCTCGGCCGTCTCGGTGCCGAGCAACGCCTGACTCAACTCGCGCATGCCAAGGGTCACCGGGGCCCGCGGCGCATGCAGTTGCAGCGGAACCCCGGTGTTCTGGCTTTCGCTGACCACCGCATAGTCGTTGGGTAATTTCTGCAGGTCCGTGCAGCGCAGTGCCTCGGCAATATCCTGCAGGCTGACCGGCGAGGCCTTGTCGTAGCGGTTGACCACCACCTGCAAACGGTCGCCCTGCACCCCCAGCTCCTCGCGCATGATGCGCACTAGGCGGGTGGCATCCTTCAGGTGGCTGAGGCTCTGCTGCACCAGGACATAGACCCGATCTGCCTGCTCCAGAGTAATGCCGGTGAGGTGGTCGATCTGCCGCGGCAGATCCACCACCACCCAGTCGTAGGTACTGCGCGCCAGGCGCAACAGCGTCTCCAACTGCTCCAGGTGTACATCCTGCGGCAAGCACAGCTCGCCGGAACGCCCACCCAGCACATGCAGGGTCGGGCTGAAATGGCTGCAGAAGCCACGCAAGGCGACACTGTCCATTTCCTCGATCTGTTGCAGCACCTCCACATGACTGTGCGCCGGCACCACATCCAGGCAATGGGCAACGCTGCCGAACTGCAGATCCAGATCCAGCAACAGAGTGCTGCCGCCACGTGCACTCAACTGATGGGCCAAGTTGCAGGCCAGCAGGGTGGCGCCCGAGCCGCCCTTGGCATTCATCACCGCGATCAACTTGCCGCCCGTTGCCTGCCCCGCCTGGGTCTCATGGATCATCCGGCCCAAAGCGGCCAGCAGCTCATCTGCGGCCACCGGCTCGGGCAGAAAATCCCGGGCGCCGGCCTGCATCGCCAAACGTATGCCTTCGCGCTCGTCCAGCGGGCCACAGATCAACAGCGGCGGCCGCTCATGGGCCGGACGTTGCAGCAGGGCCACCAGCTCCTCGCGCCACAGATGGCTGACCCGCAACAACAGCAAGTCGGGCATCCGCTCTAAGCCGTACAGTGGGTCGGTATGGCCGTTGCTCACCAATCGAGTGGTCACTTGCACGCTGGGCAGACGCTGACTGACTGTTTTCAGGTGATTCAGCGCCGCGGCATCGCGGCTGCTGATCAATAGATGCAATCCCTGTTTACCGAGCGAACTGGATAGCGCGGGGGCTTCTCTGAGCTTCAGCATGGCGTGATCTCCGGAACTACACCTTCCTCGGCATGACGGCCAAGGCTTTCGCGAGGCAAAATCGACTGGAAGTCAGGCAGCGTGATGCCCCCGAACCCGGGAATCAGCAGGCTGAAGGTAAAGCCCCGCACCTGAAGGCGAACATAGCGGATAGCACGAAACCCGTTGACCGCAACGGGATCGCTGGGAAGGAGGACAGGACCACCTGTGCCGTCGAGATAAGTCAGGCTCAGGTCGGCGGTATCCAGACCGCCGATCAGGCTGCTGGCGCCACTGTCATTGGCCGCATTGTAGATAGCCCGGCGCAGAATGCGCGGCTCGCTGATATCGCACACCGCCGCCAGCCGGGCACCCCGGCGCACGGTTTCGTTCAGGGCGTTGACGGTGAAGAACAGACGGCCCATCTCCAGCACACCGAACAGCAGGGTGAACAGCAGCAGGCCGATGATGGCGAACTCCACTACATACACCCCGCGCATCTGCCTGGCGTTCATCACAAGGCCCTCATGACAGTGGTGGCGACCAGCGGAAAATTAAGCCCAGTGGCGTCACCGATAAAAGCCGGAATGCCGCTACCGATCAGCGGTAAGAAGGTGTAACGGATGGTGACCTGGACGTGGTCGGTGCCCACCGGGGTGACGGTGACATTACCTGGGCACAGCTTAGGCACTAGCTTCGCGCTGGGGTCGGGGCTACAGGACACAACTTGCGCGGAGGCCACCCCGCTGGCTGCCAGGTTTTGGATCTGGGTTTGCAGGTCAGTACTCAGCTCGACCCGCCCCAACCTAGCGTTCCAGGCTTCGCCGGCCGCGTAGCGCCCGGCATCACGACTGGCCTGTAGCAGGCTGTTGTACTGGAACAGCAGGCGACCGAACTCGCCAATAGCGAAAAGCAGCAACAGCAGCAGCGGCAGCGTGATGACGAACTCGACCATGGCTATCCCGCCCTGGGCCTGGCGCCGCGTGAATGCTTGTCGGTCCATGGCCCCTCCTAAGAGTCGTTGCTCGGCGTCCGGTTGTTGTCGATATAGGTCTTGTACAGCTGGATGATCTGCGGCCCCGCGTCGTCTATCGGGGTAGGCCCGGCCACGTTGTCGCCTTCGCACTCGCGGACGAACTGCCCAAATATCTGCGCCTCGTTGCCCTTGTGCTCCGCTGGTTGCAGCACAAAGAAGCAGCCGAAGCCGAGCACCGGGATCGGCGTCTTGCCGCCATCCGTGCCGTTGCATTGGCCAACCACGATCTTCAGCATGCGCCGCTCGAATACGCCACCGCTCTGGCAGCCGCTGCCGGTGCCGGCGGCGCAGGCCGCCGAAGCCTGCAGCCAGTCGTTGTAATCGAACAGCGCACCACTGGCGGAGGACAGGTTGCCGTTGCTGGAAGTGACCGGCTGATTCTGATGCTCGATCCGTGGCGGCGACTCCTTGTCGTCGTACTTCAAATCCGTGGCGGTAATCACCAGATCCGGTGGATAGTCCTGACGACTCAGGTTCCCGCCCTGATAGTTGCCAAACCGCGTATTCAGCCCCTGAACCGATGGCCCGACGGTATTGCCCGGTTTGGTCTGGACCTGTTCGCCGACGTTGTTGCACCGCTCTATACCGCCGGCCAGCGAATCACGCACAACATTCCCACCATTGCCATCCAGGCTGAGCAACTGGAAATTGCCGGGGCCGATCGGCGAATCGTCGTTTGCCGCGGTTTTCAGCAGTTGCAGATCGCCGAAGCGATAACCCCAAAACATCCCATTGGCCGGGTCATATTGAGCAGGATTGCCACACACCATCAGCGGCACGACATCACAAGGACTGGTCGGACTCGGCCCGGCGGTGGCAATGGCTGCCACTGCCTTGGCCGGATCGGGCCCGGCGATCACCTGCAGAATGCCCCAGAAGAACGGGCTCAGCGGATAGTTCGGCACCGACACCCGCACATAGCTGGCATCCGCAGGCCCTGGGAAGGTGAACGGGCCATAGACGCTGTTGGCCAGCTCTACCACGGCGAAACTGTTAACGCCGCCCGCCTGGGTGATGGCGCTCGCCAGTTCGCCGTTGCCGTTCAGCGCACTGGCGTTGAGCAGCAAAGTATCGCGCGCGGCTCTTTCCACCACGGTCGCCGCGCCGACCGCGCCGGACACCTGCAAGAGCCGCTTGGCGCCACTCAGCGCCGCTGCATCCACGGCATTCTGCAGACGCGTCTTGTTCACCAGCATATGCCCACCATCGAGGGCCAATGCGGCCATGGCCAGAATAGACAGCAGGGCAATCATGATCAGTACGATCACCGCTCCCCGCTGGCGTTGTGGCAGCGCGGTGAACGGCCGGTGCATACGGGGTTTCATCATCCAGCCCTCAGTTGCCGATGTTGATCTGGATCGGCTGGCCGACCTGGGTCGCATCGCCGGTCACGCCACGGTAGCCATCCATGGCCTTCTCTGTCAGAGGACCATCGGTGCCGCTGGGCGAGACCTCGGTGCCCGGGTTGGCGGCCAACGTCTTGTCGGCAATCTGCTGATAGTGGATGTCGTAAATGCTGGAACCCTGGGTGCCGACCCGCGCCTCGTCGTAGGTCATGCAGCCGGCCAACGCAAATACCGGCATGCACAGGAGAATCATGATTTTCATGGTCGCTGCCTCCAATTGATTGAGATCGTGCCCGGCGCCTGGCGGTCTGCCCAGCAGGCTCCACCAGCAGCTAATTCAGATCGTGGCCGAAACTGCCTTCGCTGACGCCAAGGCTGACCGGTACCGGACGCCCGGCTTCACGCCCCTTGGTTCTGCCCAGCAGGTAGAAATCCACATCGCCAGGTGCGACGACTTTCTCGGTCGGCAGACGCACGCTCCGGGCATCTACTGGCTTGGCCAGGTGCGGCGTCACCAGGATCACCAGCTCGGTCTCACCACTGATGAACTCCTGGCTGCGGAACAAGTTACCGATCACCGCGATGTCACCCAATCCGGGGAAGCGGCTGACCGAATCACGGGTGCTTTCGCTAATCAACCCGGCGATGGCGATGGTCTGGCCATTGCCCAACTCGACGGTGGACAAGGCACTGCGCTTGGTCAGCGCCGGCACCAGTAATGAGGAGGAACCGCTAGTCGACTCAGCTTCTACTACCAAGCTGTTGGCAGCCACCAGCTCGCTGACCGATACGTTCAGGTTGAGGTTGATCCGCCCCGAGTCCAATACGGTCGGCAGGAACTTCACCCCGACCCCGAATTCCTTAAACTCGATGGTGATGCCGTCATCATCGGAAACCGGGATGGGGAACTCGCCGCCGGAAATGAACTCGGCCTGCTGTCCGGTCAGGGTGGTCAGGGTCGGCTCCGCCAGTATCTTGGCCGAGCCATTGTCCTTGGATGCTTCCAATATGGCGTTGAAGAAAAAGCTCTCGGAGGCGAACTGAGCCAGAAACCCCGTGCTTGGGCTAAGCAGGTTGTCGACCACTGAGCCGCTGTTATTGAAGCCGCCAAACTCCCAATTGCCACCGGAACCGATCGCCAGGAAACGCACGCCAAGACGCTTGACCAGATCACGCTTCATCTCCGCCACCTTGACCTCCAGCATCACCTGCTGGCTGCCGCCGACGGTGAGCAGATTGATCACCTCCAGCGACTGGGTCGGCGCCGCAACCGCCGCCTCACCCTCGCCCTGGACCACGCTGGCAGTCTGTGCGGTATAGGTCTTGGCCAGTTTGATCGCGGTATCCATGGCCGCCGCGCTGCTCACCTGGCCGCGTAGCACCAGCGCGCCCTGGGCGCTGAACACCTCGATGCGTTCGTTAGGCATCAACTGGTGCAATTTGCCCTTCAACCCGCCGAGGTCGTGCACCACCTCCAGGTCGAGGCTGTCGATCAGCCGGTTGCGGCTATCCCACAGCAGTACGTTGGTGCTGCCCAGGGAGCGGCCGAGCAGATACAGCTGGGTCGGGCTGGTGATCAGGATATCGGCGATCTCCGGGTTGCCCACCGAGACCTTCTTCACCGGGGCGCGCGTGCTGAGCACCCGCGATTTATAGATCGGCACCTCGATATTGCTGGTATTGGCTGCCGGCATGGTACTTACCGCCGGCGGCGCTTCAGCCGCCTGCACCACGATGCTCGACAGCAGCCAGGCGCCCAGTGCGTACAGCGCGTATGACCTGAGTCTCAGGATGATCTCCATGCCCTACTCCTTGCTTGTTATGTCGCCTTACCTGCTTACCGGAGCAGCGGAAACCGCTGCCACTGCGTACCCGTTCGTCCTGTGAGGCGAATGGGGAGTGCGCGAACCCCGCTTGACTCGCGCCCTCCTCTCCCGCCCCTACAGCTGTACCTTCGTTGCCTCGACTGCGGTACCGCGAATGATCGTGACCCCTACACCACCGCCGCTGCGCCGCACCAGCGGTTTGGCTGGCGCCGGGGCTGCGAGCGGAGTCGGCGCAGGCGCCTCGACCAGTGCCAGCGGTGCGGCGGTTTCGAGCTTTTTCTGGTTGTTCAGCGGGTTGCGCAGAGCCAGTTGCAGCTTGCCCTCGGTTTGCGCCTTAACCAGCACCTCAGCCTCTGCGCTGCTCATCTCCAGGGTCACCGCGCGCACCACTACCGGCTGGGTCTTGTCGGTGCTGGCGGTCTGGTCGACGGCGAGCACCCGCAGGTCTTCAAGGATGGTCTTCGATTCGGCTTCGTTGTTGTTGCCGCCACTCTGCTTAGTCGCCAGCACGTCGACCCGGTTACCCGGCAGCAAGAAGCCGCCGACACCGACCACGTCGTCGACCCGCACCGAGATGGCGCGCTTGTTCGACTCGATCAGCGAGGCCAGGGTGCTGCCGCCGAGGTGCTCGGCCAGCCGCGCGCCGCGCAGGATGTCGCCGCGCAGCATGCTGAAGGTGGCGATCTTGCCGATCACCTTGTCGGTGGTATCGAAACCGTCGTCCGGCACCGTGTTTTTCGGCATGCGCACCAGGCTGACGTGCTGGGCCTCGATCATCTGGCCGAAGGGGATTTCCACAGTGGCCACCACCACGCTCTGCAGGTTGTCGTCCGGGCCTGCATCGAGCCGGGCACTCAGCCAGTTGTTGGCCATCCAGGCGGCGCCCAGCCCGAGGATCAGGGACAGAGCAACCAGGGTCAGGGTACGCGCACTCATGTCTGTATCTCCTTAGCCAAGAAAGTCTTATCCAGCAACGTCACCCAAGGAAGTCGAGTTGGATGAAGTAGTTGTGCCAAGCCCACTCCAGCTCGCGCGGCGACAGCGGCCCGCTGCCATCCAGGTAGCGCTGGCGATCCAGCGCCATGCCCAGCAGGTCACGCGGATGGCAAGGCACCAGCGGCATGCCCTCGGCCTCGTACAACCCTTGCAGCACATAGCGCAGCAGCACTGGGTCATAGGCGATGCCCAGACGCTCGCATTCCTGGCGCCAGATACGCTCGTACTCTTCGGCCTTGAGGTAGTTGAAATGCAGCTTGTAGCCGATCCGCCGGAGGAAGGCCTCGTCGGCCAGTTCCAGCGGGTTGAGGTTGGTGGAGAACACCAGCACCAGGTCGAATGGCAGCTCACAGTGGCGCCCACCGCCGAGGTTGAGGAAGTCGCGCTTCTCCTCCATCGGCACTATCCAGCGGTTGAGCAACTCGGCCGGCGCCATGCGCTGACGGCCCATGTCGTCGATGATGAACAGGCCGTTGCTGGCCTTGAGTTGCAGCGGCGCCTGGTATTGCCGGCTGAACGGGTCGTAGCGAATATCCAGCTGCTCCATGCTCAGCTCGCCGCCGGTGATCAACACCGGGCGCTTGCAGCACAGCAGGCGGCGGTCGATGCCCTCGCTAAGCATCAGGCTGTTCTGCTGCTCGTCCGGGTCATCCAGCCGCTGGTGCACCTGGGGGTCGTAAATTTCGATCACCGCCTCGTTGACCGCGATGGCGTAAGGCACCCAGATGGCCTCGGCGAACAGGCGGATCAGGCGGCTGCTGATATAGGTCTTGCCGGTACCGGCCGGGCCGTAAATCATGATGGCGCGCCCGGAATTCAAGGCCACGCCCAACTGATCAAGCATGCCTTCAGTCAGTACCACACCACCGAAGGAGGCCCGCATGTCGCGCGCGGTGATGCGGCCATGGTGGATGGTCTGCACTTTGAGCAGCGAGCGGTAACTGCTCACCGGATAAGGCGCCGCACCAATGTAGCCGCTGCGCGCCAGAGCATCGCGGGCGGCGCTGCGGCCGCGCTCGGTCAGGCCGTAACGCAGGCCCTGGGCGGCGGTCTGGCCGCCTGCCTGACCGAGTACCTCGACCCGGCCATCCTTGCGCAGAAACGCCAGGACCTCCTCCAGCACCGCGCCGGTCAACGCCAGGCGCTCGACCAACTGCGGCATAGCCAGCACCCCGGCATCGTGCAGGTGCTTGCACAGCAGATCGCCGAGAAAATTGTCCGCCAGGCCGGTCTCGCGAATGCTCCGTGGCTGCGGGGCCAGGCGTTCTACGGCCTCGCGTTCGCTGGGGTAGGCGTCGCTGTCGCTGACTGCATACATAACGGGCCTCCCAAATTATTGAGCGAAATGCAACCAGTACAGGCTGGCCAGCGTGCCCAACAAAATCGCCACCGAATAAGGAAAGGGTTTGCCGGCCACTTCATCCGCTGCCGGAGCAAAGTAGGCGCGGGCCCTGAGCATCAAGCCGTAACGCGACAGGGTCTGCAGCAATTGCCCGCGCACCAGCACGATCAGAAAGCCGCACAGACCGCCGGCCATCAGGCTGAACAGGGCCGCCCAGAGCGCGCCACTCGGCGTCAAAAAGACGCCGACCATGGCCATCAGCTTGACATCGCCGGCGGCCATGCCGCCCAGGGCGTAGAGCGGGAGAAACACGCCGAAACCGATCAACAGTCCCAACGCACCATCGCCCAAACCGCTAATTCCGCCCGTATAAGCCTGGCCGGCCAGCCCCAGCGCGAGGCCCAGCACGACCAGGAAGTTGGGAATGCGATGGCGGCGCAAATCGCTCGCCACCGCGATAAGCAGCAGCCCAAGAAGCAAGATAACTACGGTGATCTGCTCCAAACTCATGGCCACTTCTCCCTATGCAACTGTCGTCACTAGCAGGCCGCACCACCGCCAACTGCGTTACAGAGCCTGTCCATAGTGGTTTCCACATTCGTTCCCAAGGCCAAGAAAGTGGCCGCTACGGCAGCTGTGATGAGCCCACCCGCCACCGCATATTCCACAATGGTCAAACCATCTTCGTCCTTCACAAACTTCATCACCGAAGTCTTGATTGTTTGAAAAGTCATTTCGCCCACCTCACTCGAAAGTTGTTCTTCCAGGAAATCGGCGGCACTGCTTGCCCCGCCTGTTTGAACCCTAGTCAGGCGGATATAGAGGGGTTAGGAG
The DNA here is from genome assembly GCA_002354655.1 of Pseudomonas sp. UBA2684. GTDB lineage: Bacteria > Pseudomonadota > Gammaproteobacteria > Pseudomonadales > Pseudomonadaceae > Aquipseudomonas. The sequence continues at coordinate 163,930 of DELY01000001.1, read as the reverse complement.
TTTTTTGCGGATCGCTAGGACTTTTTTGCCAGCATGGCCAGGCAGCTAAAATCCGACGGCCGTCCTTGGACGCCGGCAACGAAAAGGCTCCGCGTTGCCTGTGAGCCGGCGCGGCGATACCTGGGGAGGGGTAATGCGTAGGGTGGGTTGGGCGCATGACCACAAGCTAAGTGCGGATGCGCAGTCAGCTGCGCCGTAACCCACCCTACAAAAGCCATGGGCAACCCGTAATAGATGCATAGACAAAGGAAATCCCAGGAAAAGGAATAACTTACAGATGACTCTGCAACTAATTCGCAAGCGACGAATGGTCGATCCCGCCCCCGTCGAAAAAAGCGAAGGACGCCACGTGGCGCTGGGCTCTCAACGAGACATAGAGCGTAACGAGCTAGGCTTGGCTTTTTTTATTAGAATTTGATCTTCGCACTGATAGCACAGTGGCACTAAGACTTTAGTCTGATAGAACACTCAAGCGCAGAGCTAAGGGTATGAAGTCTAACTCGGCCACAAAGCCATTTTTGTTATGGCTCGATCTTACGCACGACCGATCGGTTGAAGAGCTGATCGGGCAATTCCGTGCGACCTGCGATTGCCGTCTGGCGAAACCTTCCACCCTGCCCGAGCGGGCCCATGAGCAACAGCCCGACATGATCTGCATGCACTTCGATCGCCCGGACGCGCTCGGCCTCAGCCTGCTCTTGGAGGTCAAGCGCACCGCACCTTCGATCCCGATCACCATGTTCACCGTGCAGCACTCGGAAGAGCTGGCCGTATGGGCCATGCGCTCGCGGGTGTGGGAATACATGGTGCTGCCGCTTTCGGCAGCGGAGAAAAACCGCTATCTGCACTCCCTGCAGCAGTTGTGCGAGTTGCGCCGCAGTTTCAATAGCCATGGCAAGAAGCCACTGGTGGAGCGCCATCCATGCCTGCCGGACAGCATCCGCCTGACTAGCGAGCACCAGAAACACCAGGCGCTGCAGAAGGTGCTGCAGTATATCGACCAGCACTTTCGCGAGAGCATCGACCAGAAGGTACTGGCGCAACGCTGCGGCATGACCCCCTTTCGCTTCAGCCGCCTGTTCAAGGAAGTCGTCGGCATCGGCTTTATGGATTACATCCTGAACAAACGCATGGACTTCGCCAAGGAGCTGCTCGACAACAGCCAGATGCCCATTACCAGCATCGGTTACGACGCCGGTTTCAAGGACCCGTCCTACTTCGCTCGCGCTTTCAAACAGTCCTGTGGCTGTACCCCCAGCGAATTCCGCCAGGCGCGCCGCCCGGGGCGGCATTTGGCGGCAGAGGTCGCCCTGGATGACGCAACGGCGCAAGTGCTCGATAACCTGATGCTTGGCGTTCACGCCTGACTCTCGACCTGAACGGCTTGTAGGGTGGACTTCAGCCCACGCGCCCTAGATGCAGGTCTACCCTCAGGTCGCGACGCCATAAGCCGCCATTGCCGTGAGAAACGCTTGCTCGTCCAGCACCTGTACACCCAACTCGTTGGCCTTGGCCAGCTTCGAACCTGCGCCCGGCCCGGCGACCACGCACGTGGTCTTGGCCGATACCGAACCGGCGACCTTGGCGCCAAGACCCTCCAGCTTGTCCTTGGCTACATCGCGGCTCATCAGTTCGAGACTGCCGGTCAGCACCCAGGTCTGCCCGGCCAACGGCAAGCCTTCGACGGTTTTCTTCTCGCTCTGCCAATGCATGCCGAACTCATGCAATTGCGCCTCGATACGCCGCGCCCGCTCGGCATTTTCCGGCTTGTCGAAAAACTCGCGAAGTGATCTGGCAGCTTTTTCATTAAGCCGTTCGACCTGACGCAGGTCGAGCCAGTCGGCGTCGATGATGCCCTGCAACGAGCCAAACTTTACGGCCAGTTTCTCTGCGCCAGTCACGGCGATAAAGGGAATGTTCAGCTTGTCGATAAAACCGGCCAGCGTGGCGCAGGCAGCGAACTCGGCATGCAGCTCACCCTCGTCCTGCAACTCGATACCACGTGCCAACAACTGCTCGATTACCGTACGGTTATGTGCGTCTTCGAAGAAGCTGTGAATCTCATGGGCGACTTCCAGGCCGACATCCGGCAGATAGGTCAGCACCTCGGGCAATGCCCGCTTGACCCGCTCCAGCGACGCCAGCGAACGGGCCAGCACCTTGGCGGTCTCCTCGCCGACATCGGGAATGCCCAGCGCATAGATAAAGCGCGCCAGGCTCGGCTTGCGGCTGTCGGCGATGGCCGCCAAGAGGTTTTTCGTGGACAGCTCGGCGAAACCTTCCAAGCCGACTATCTGCTCGAACTGCAAGGTGTAGAGATCTGCCGGCGAGGCCACCAAGCCCTCGTCCACCAACTGCTCGACGCTCTTCTCGCCCAGACCTTCGATGTCCATGGCGCGGCGCGAGACAAAGTGGATGATCGCCTGCTTGAGCTGCGCAGCGCAGGCCAGACGACCCACACAGCGGTATACCGAACCCTCGCTGAAGGTTTCCTTGCCCTTGCTGCGTTTGACCAGTTGGGTGCGCTCGACATGCGAACCGCACACCGGACAGCTTTCAGGAATCTGCACGGGCCTGACATCCGATGGCCGCCGCTCAAGCACCACCTGCACCACCTGCGGAATCACATCACCGGCGCGGCGGATAATCACCGTATCGCCGATCATCACCCCCAGCCGTGCCACCTCATCCATATTGTGCAGGGTGGCGTTGGACACTGTGACACCCGCCACTTTTACCGGTTTCAAGCGCGCCACCGGGGTTACCGCACCGGTGCGGCCGACCTGAAACTCGACATCCAGCAGCTCAGTCAGCTCTTCCAGCGCGGGGAATTTATGTGCAATCGCCCAGCGCGGCTCGCGGGCGCGAAAGCCCAGCTCACGCTGGTAGGCCAGGTTGTTGACCTTGAACACCACTCCATCGATCTCGTAGGCCAGCGACTCGCGCCGCTCGCCGATGCTGCGGTAGTAAGCCAGGCATTCATCCGCCCCTTTGGCCAATTTCAGCTCGCGGCTGATCGGCATGCCCCAACCCTTCAGCGCCTCGAGAATGCCGATATGGCTGTCCGGCAACTCACCCTGCACCTGGCCAACGCCATAGCAGCAGAACTCCAGCGGCCGGCTGGCGGTAATCTTCGAGTCGAGCTGGCGCAGGCTGCCCGCCGCTGCGTTACGCGGGTTGGCGAAGGTCTTACCGCCTGCCTCCAGCTGCCGAGCATTCAACGCGTCGAAACCGGTCTTGGACATAAAGACTTCGCCACGCACCTCCAACACCGCCGGCCAGCCGCTGCCCTGCAACTTGAGCGGCACATTGCGGATGGTGCGCACGTTGACACTGATGTCCTCGCCGGTACTCCCATCGCCACGCGTGGCGCCACGCACCAACAGACCATCGCGGTACAGCAGGCTGACGGCTAGGCCGTCGAGCTTGGGTTCGCAGCTGTACTCGACATCGACGCCGCCACCGAACAGATCGCCGGCCGGCAAATCCAGCCCCTCGCGCACGCGGCGGTCGAAATCGCGCAGGTCGTCTTCTTCGAAGGCGTTGCCGAGACTGAGCATCGGCACCTCGTGTTTGACCTCGCCGAAGGCCGACAGCGCCAGGCTGCCCACCCGCTGGGTCGGTGAATCTGGTGTCACCAGTTGCGGATGCTCGGTTTCGAGGGCCTTCAACTCATGAAACAGGCGGTCGTACTCGGCGTCCGGAATGCTCGGCTCGTCAAGCACGTGATAACGGTAGTTGTGCGCATCGAGCTCACTACGGAGCTGGGCGATACGTTCGGCGGCGGCTTGGGCGTCAGGCATGGTGCTTATCTCTCAAACGAAAAGAGCAGCCTGGGCTGCTCTTTCTGCAAACGGTTACGCTTAGCGTTTATTGGTCAGTTGCTTGCGCTCGAATTCGACGATGCGCTGACGGTAATGCTCGATAGTTTGCGCGGTCATCACGCTGCGCTGATCATCCTTCAACTCGCCGTTCAACTCATGCGCCAGCTTACGTGCAGCCGCGACCATGACATCGAACGCCTGCTTGGGATGACGCGGCCCCGGCAGGCCGAGAAAGAAGCTCACCGCGCGAGTGCTGAAACCTTCGATATCGTCGAGGTCGAAGGTGCCTGGCTTCAAAGCGTTGGCCATGGAGAACAGTACTTCGCCATTGCCGGCCATGCTTTCGTGGCGGTGGAAGATGTCCATCTCGCCGAAACGCAAACCGCTCTCCAAAATATTCTGCAGCAGGGCCGGACCTTTGAAGCCCTCGCCCTCACGGGCCACCACATTGATGACCAGCACCTCTTCAACCGGTGGCAGCTCTTTGCTGGCGGTCTTCGTAGCGTTGTGGCGCGCGTCTTCGGCACCTTCATCGACCGGATTGAGCAAGGTCGGAACCGGCTCGTCCTGACCCAGGTTCAAATCGCCTTGCTGCGGTTCACTGCCGCGCCGACGGTTCAGCTCGCGGGCGCTCATCGAGGGCAAATCTTCCTCGTCCAGCGATGGTTCCTGGTGGCGCTCAAGTACACGCGGCGGGCTGAGCAGATCCGGATCGCTGCCGTCGTCCGGTAAATTGGAGAAACTCCGGTCGAGTTTGAATTTCAACTTACCCTTGCCACCACGCATGCGCCGCCAGCCATCGAACAAGATGCCAGCAATCACAATAATACCGATGACGATCAGCCATTCGCGCAGACCGAATTCCATGAAATACCCTGACCCCTAATGAAAATGTGATGAAAAAAGAGCATCCAGCCCATGCTTCGGTAACTCTAAAACGTGGCGCCAACTCCATGTTCTGACAGGCGTTTTCCACGTGCAACAAAAGTGGGCATTAAGCTAGCACGACGAAAGGCAACTTTACACCGCCAGCAGGTCGTTAAAAACGTCATGTTTGCTCACTGGCGCGGCCAGCGTTGCGAGCGAGCCCCAGCCTGACCAGCGGCATCCCGCTTTGGCCGCGTTCGACGGGTGCCGTAGCGGTGCGCATCACGCTTCGACCATCGCCAGTGCTTCCTCCACATCCACCGCCACCAACCGCGAACAACCCGGCTCGTGCATGGTCACGCCCATCAACTGATCGGCCATTTCCATGGCGATCTTGTTGTGGGTGATATAGATGAACTGCACAGTTTCCGACATCTCTTTGACCAGCCGCGCATAGCGGCCGACGTTGGCGTCATCCAGCGGTGCATCGACTTCATCGAGCATGCAGAACGGTGCTGGGTTGAGTTTAAAGATGGCGAACACCAGAGCCAACGCGGTCAGCGCCTTCTCACCACCCGAGAGCAAATGGATGGTGCTGTTCTTCTTGCCGGGCGGCCTCGCCATAATAGTCACACCGGTATCGAGTAGATCTTCGCCGGTGAGTTCCAAATAGGCGTTGCCACCGCCGAAAACCTTGGGAAATAACGCCTGCAAACCGCCGTTGATCTGATCGAAGGTTTCCTTGAAACGGTTGCGGGTTTCCTTGTCGATCTTGCGAATGACATTTTCCAGGGTGTCCAGCGCCTCGACCAGGTCGGCGTTTTGCGCATCCAGGTAGCGCTTGCGCTCGGATTGCTGCTGGTATTCGTCGATGGCGGCGAGGTTGATCGGACCTAAACGCTGAATCCGCGCGGCCAGGCGCTCCAGCTCGTCTTCCCAGGCCTGCTCGTTGGCCTCGCTTGGCAAGCTCGCCAGTACGCCGTGCAGGTCGTAATGGTCTTCCAGCAGCTGATCCTGCAACGCCTTGCGCCGCACGGTCAGCGATTGCCAGTCCATCCGCTGCTGCTCCAGCTGGCTACGCAGCAACTGCGATTGTTGCTCGGCCTGGGTGCGGCGTTTCTCCGCATCACGCAATTCGCGATCAGCATCTTCCAGGGCCAGACGCGCCAGTTTCAGCTCATCCTCGACCGCCATACGTTTATCGAGCAGCTCTTCCAGTTTCAGGCGCAGCTCTTCCAGCGGTGCTTCGCCCTCCTCCAGGTTGAGATTGAGCTGCTCGCGCTTCTCGTGCAGGCGCTCGGCCTGCAATTCCAGACGCTCCAGGGCCTGGCGAGTGGAGTCGTGTTGCGCCTTGAGCGAACCCAGGCGCACCGCCAGCTGGTGGGCATGATCTTTATGCTGACGAGCTTCCCGGCGCACTCGGTCGAGTCGCTCACGCAGCACATCGCGGCTGGCCAGCAGGTTTTCGCGTTGTTCGTTGTCGGTGGCCATGGCGTCCAGGGCATCTTGCAGCTGCAAGCGCGACTCACCCAGTTGCTCATGCTCAATCTCACGCTGCTCGGCCAGCTCCAGCAACTCGCTGTCCAGACGGCTGCGACGCAGGGTCAGTTGCTCGACCTTGGCCTGACCGGCCGACAGCTGCGCCTTCAGTTCACCGAGGCGACGGGCCTGTTCCTGCAACTGGCGACGTTGCTGCTCACGCAACTCTTCTTGCTGGCCCTGACTTTCGCGCAGTTGCAGCAACCGCTCATCGAGCAGCGACAGGGCTGCCTCACGCTCTTCACGCTCAAGGCCCAGGCGTTCAATTTCCTGGCCGCGGGCCAATACGCCGCTTTCCGCTTCACTGGCGCGGCGCACCCGCAGAAAATGCCGACCGACCCAATAACCGTCGCGACTGATCAGGCTTTCGCCGTCGCCCAGGCTCAGGCGCGCGGCCAGCGCTTCATCGAGACTGTGTACCGGCTTGACCTTGGCCAGCCAAGGAGCCAGATCGACGCTGGCCTCAACTTTATCCAGCAGGCTGCCGGCCACCCGCATGCCGCCCTTGCTGGGGCTGGCCAGACGCAAATCACCCTGTTCGAAGCCGCTCAAGTCCAAGCCGTTGAAGTCGTCCAGCAGCACAGCTTGCAGGTCGGCACCCAGCACGGTTTCCACCGCCAGCTCCCAACCCGCTTCGACGCGCAAACCTTCAGCCAGACGCGGACGCTCACTGAGCTGCTGCTCGCGCAGCCACTCACCCGCGCCCTTGCCCGGGTCCAGCGCCGCTTGCTGCAAGGCTTCCAGTGAGGCCAAGCGACCATTCAGGCGTTGCAATTCGCCTTGCGCCTGCTGCTGGGCCTGCCCGGCGTGTTGCAGGTCATTGCGCAATTGCTGCAAGCGCTCGGCCTGCTGTTCTTCAGCCAATTGCAGGTCTTCGATGCTCAGTTCGCTGGCGGCGATCTGCTCGCTCAACTCGAGAATGGCCGCATCTTCCGGATCGGCAGCCAGTTGCAGCAGCTCATCGCTCAGCCGGCGCTGGCGCTCGGCCAGGCGCTCCAGGCTCTGCTCCAGCTGCTGGATCCGCGACTGCTGCACCTCGGCCTGACGGCGCGGCTCGGCGCTGCGCTGGTTGAAGCCATCCCACTGCTCCTGCCAGCCGTGCATGGCGCTTTCGGATTCTTCCAGCCCGGCGGCGGATTCTTCCGCTGCTGCGGCGGTCAGCTCCTGCTCGGGCAGCAGCATCTCCAGCTCTTCACCCAGGGTCGCCAGCAAGGTGCGGTCGTGGCCCAGGTGCGATTCGGTTTCCAGGCGCGCGCGCTCGGCTTCACGCAAATCGTCCTGCAACTGGCGCAAGCGCTGCTGGCCGTGCTGGATACTCTGCTCGACCCGGGCGATATCGCCACCCACCGAATAGAAGCGACCCTGCACCAGGTTGAAACGCTCGCTCAGCTCATGGTGACCATCGCGCAGGCGTTCGATACTGGCATCGGCGTTGCGCTGCTCGGCGACCAGCGCCTCGAAGCTGACTTCCTGGTTGCCGATCACCGCTTCGCGCTGGCCAACCTGCTCGTTCAGCGCCTGCCAACGCAGTGCGGTGAGCTGGGCTTTGAGCTGGCGCTCCTCGGCCTTGTATTCCTGGTACTTCTCCGCCGACTGAGCCTGACGGTGCAAGCGATCGAGCTGACGCTCCAGCTCTTCACGTAGGTCGGTCAGGCGCGCCAGGTTCTCGTGGGTACGGCGAATGCGGTTTTCAGTCTCGCGGCGACGCTCCTTGTACTTGGAGATGCCGGCGGCTTCCTCGATAAAGTTGCGCAGGTCTTCCGGCTTGGCCTCGATCAGCTTGCTGATCATGCCCTGCTCGATAATCGAGTAGCTGCGCGGCCCCAGGCCGGTGCCGAGGAAGATGTCGGTAATGTCGCGACGGCGGCACTTGGTGCCGTTGAGGAAATAGGTGTTCTGGCTGTCGCGGGTCACCCGTCGGCGAATCGAAATCTCGTTATAGCCGGCGTATTCGCCAGTCAGGGTGCCATCGGAGTTGTCGAAAATCAGCTCGATGGACGCCTGGGTCACTGGCTTGCGCGTATTGGAGCCGTTGAAGATGACGTCGGTCATCGACTCGCCACGGAGGTTCTTCGCCGAACTCTCGCCCATCACCCAGCGTACGGCGTCGATAATGTTCGACTTGCCGCAGCCGTTGGGCCCAACCACCGCCGCCATATTGCTGGGGAAGGTCACCGTGGTCGGGTCGACGAAGGATTTGAAACCCGCGAGCTTGATGCACTTGAGCCGCATCGATCAGCGCTCGGCCAGGGTGGCCAGCACCAACTGGCAGTTGTGCTCGCCGTAGCCGGTTAGCACCTCACGCGCCTGCTGGTGGTCACGGGCAATGATGGCTTGCAGCAGCGCGGCGAAGGTGTTCATGAACTGGCCCATCTCGCCTTTGCGCCGCTCCAGCGCCAGGTGATAGGTGCGACTGATGGCCGGCAGCAGGTTCTCGACGGTTTCTTGCAGATAGGGGTTGTTCGAGAACGGGAAGGCGGCGCGCATGATATCGAAGCTGCCCTCGACGAAGGCGTGAATGTCCTCACGCTGCAAACTCGCCAACAAGCGCTGCTGGATCGCCAAAAACGGCGCCAGGTCGGCCTCGACGCGCCAGCCATCGGCCACCGCGCGGGCAAGCAGGATGTACAGCTCCATGACCAGGGCGTACAGGCTCTTGACGTTGTGCGGGGTGAGTTCGGTGACTTGGGCGCCGCGGCGCGGCAGGATCACGATCAAATGGCGCCGTTCGAGAATCAGCAGCGCCTCGCGCACCGAACCCCGGCTGACATTCAATGACTGAGTGACTTTCTGCTCCTGAATGCGCTCGCGTTCCTTCAGTTCACCGCGAATGATGCGTTCCGCGAGGTGATGAGCGATCTGCTCGGCGAGGCTGTCCGGTGCCTTGAACGTCATGGTTTTCCTTAGGCTCTATGGACCTATTGGCGCAAGCGTCTGACTGGTCTGCGCTCCCGCCCTGGCTGGGCGCGAGGCCGGCAATTGCAGGCGCGAGTGTAACACAGGGTGTTACCGGGCCAAGGGCAGGTGAGGCGGGCTTTCCGAGCAAAAGATGGGCTGTGGGTGGGTAGTCACAGAAACTGATTGTCCTACAATCCTACCAACCAATCATGCACAGAATAATAAGACGGAGCCACCATGTTCGAACGCCTGCCCTCGCCCTGGATCATCGCCCTGAAGAAAGTCGGCTACTGGATCTGGCTGATCCCGGTACTCGGTATCCCGCTCAGCTATTACTGGTCGCTGGGCAGCGAATACGCCAACGCCTGGGCCTGGTTGGTGGTCAGCATCGTGTTCGGGGTGATTCCACTGCTCGATGCACTTGTCGGACGCGACCCAGCCAACCCGGATGAAGCCGTTCAAGTTCCGCAGATGGATAAACAAGGCTACTACCGCTTCCTAAGCTTGAGCACAGTACCCTTTCTGCTCGGCATGCTGATCTGGTCTGGCTGGGTGTTCGTGCACTACGAGGCCTGGAGCTGGCTCGGTCAACTCGGCTGGCTGCTCTCGGTGGGCACGGTCACCGGCGCGATTGGTATCACCGTGGCCCACGAATTCATCCACAAGGACCCACAACTCGAACAAAATGCCGGCGGCTTGCTGCTCGCTGCGGTGTGTTACGCCGGCTTCAAGATCGAGCATGTGCGCGGTCACCACGTGCATGTTTCCACGCCGGAAGACGCCTCGTCGTCGCGTTACGGGCAAAGCCTGTATGCCTTCCTGCCACACGCCTACAAACACAACTTCCGCAATGCCTGGGCTCTGGAAAGCCAGCGCCTGAAGCGCAAGGGGCTAGCGGCGCTGCATTGGCGCAACGAGCTGATCTGGTGGTACGCCATCAGCGCACTGTTCCTGCTCGGCTTCGGCTTGGCGTTTGGCTGGCTGGGCGCGCTGTTCTTCCTCGGCCAGTCCTTTATAGCCCTCACCCTGCTGGAGATCGTCAATTACGTGGAGCACTACGGTCTGCACCGGCGCAAGCAGGAAGACGGTCGCTACGAGCGCACCAATCCGACGCACTCCTGGAACAGCAACTTCCTGCTGACCAATCTGTTCCTCTTTCACCTGCAACGCCATTCCGACCACCACGCCTACGCCAAACGCCGCTACCAGGTGCTGCGCCACTTCGACGACAGCCCGCAACTGCCCAACGGCTATGCCGGGATGATCGTCCTGGCGTTGTTCCCGCCACTGTGGCGCGCGGTGATGGACCCACGCGTGCGTGCCTATTACGCCGGCGAAGAGCACCAGTTGACCGACTCGCAACTCGCACACTAAACAACGCGGCACCACTCAGCCCCGAAGATGCAGGTCTTCGGGGCTTTTTTCATGGTGCCAACCTGCAACACTCGCCGCTCATCGGGCCCTGGTGGGCCGAAGCCCACCCTGCACGGTCAATCGCCTCTCGCCTGAATCCCCCGTTACAGAGCCTGCGCTGGCACAAAATCCGCTAGCCTTTAAGGCAATCCCTTGTGGCCCCCTGGCTCATAACCGAATCGCATGACAATTCCCTGACCATAAGGTCAAATATTTATTGACCCAAAAGTCAGAAAACTCTAGATTGGCCCCATGCAACGTATGCCAGGGCCTCAGTGCGAGCCCATCCTGGCGAGTCGCTCGTACACAACAATAAAGTGCCTGGAGGTCGTCCTTGATCCAGTTTTTACTCAACCGGGAGCTGCATACTGAGCATGCCCTGGACCCAAACGTCACCGTGCTCAATTACCTGCGTGAGCATCTTGGCAAATCCGGAACCAAAGAAGGCTGCGCTTCTGGCGACTGTGGTGCCTGCACCGTGGTAGTAGGTGAGCTGGACGGCGAGCGCGTGCGTTATCGCACCCTCAACTCCTGCCTGACCTTCGTTTCCTCCTTGCACGGCAAACAGCTGATCACGGTCGAAGACCTCAAGCACCAGGGCAAACTGCACAGCGTGCAGCAGGCCATGGTCGACTGCCATGGCTCGCAGTGCGGCTTCTGCACCCCTGGCTTTGTCATGTCGCTGTTCGCCCTGCAGAAGAACCGGGCCGCGTCAGGCAGCGGCGGCTTCGACAAGGCTGACACCATGGAAGCCCTGGCCGGCAACCTGTGCCGCTGTACTGGCTACCGCCCGATTATCGATGCTGCCGAGCAGGCCTGCTGCCAGAAACAGCCCGATCAGTTCGACGCTGCCGAAGCGCAGACCGTCGCGCAACTGAAAGCCATCGCCCCACGTGACACCGCCGAGCTCAACAGCGGCGACAAACGCTGCCTGCTGCCGCTGACCGTCGCCGATTTGGCCGATCTCTACGCCGCCAACCCGGAAGCCCGCCTGCTCGCTGGCGGCACCGACCTGGCCCTGGAAGTCACCCAGTTCCACCGCGAGCTGCCGGTGATGATCTACGTCGGCCATATCGAGGCGATGAAACGCGTCGAAGTGACCGCCGAAAGCATCGAAATCGGTGCCGCCACCGCGCTGTCCGATTGCTACGCCGCCCTGGCCCAGGACTACCCGGACTTCGGCGAGCTGCTGCACCGCTTCGCCTCCCTGCAAATCCGCAACCAGGGCACCCTGGGCGGCAATATCGGCAACGCCTCACCGATTGGCGACGCCCCGCCGCTGCTGATCGCCCTCGGCGCACAGATCGTGCTGCGCAAAGGCAACAGCAGCCGCACCCTGCCGATCGAAGACTACTTCCTCGACTACAAGGTGACTGCCCGTCAGGAAGCCGAATTTATCGAGAAGATCATCGTGCCGCGCCACCAGGCCAGCCAGGCGTTCCGCGCCTACAAGGTGTCCAAGCGCCTCGACGATGACATCTCCGCCGTGTGCGCCGCCTTCAACCTGGTGGTCGAAGATGGCGTGGTGCAAAGCGCGCGTATCGCCTTTGGCGGTATGGCCGCGATTCCGAAACGCGCCGCGGCCTGTGAAGCCGCGCTGCAAGGCTCGGCCTGGTATCCGGGCGTGATCGAGCGTGCCTGCGCCGCCCTGGCCGAGGACTTCACCCCACTCAGCGACTTCCGCGCCAGCAAGGAATACCGCCTGCTCACTGCACAGAATCTGCTGCGTAAATTCTTCCTCGAGCTGCAAGCTCCCGAAGTCGAAACCCGGGTGACCGCGTATGTCTAATCATCATGTAGTTAAAAGCCAGGCCGAACTGGCCGAACTGTTCCGCGCCGACATCACCACCGGCGTTGGCAAGAGCGTCAAACATGAAAGCGCGGACAAGCACGTCTCCGGCGAAGCCATCTACGTCGACGACCGCCTGGAGTTCCCCAATCAGCTGCACGTCTATGCCCGCATGAGCGACCGCGCCCACGCGCGCATCGTCAGCATCGACACCAGCCCCTGCTATGCCATTCCTGGGGTGGCCATTGCCATCACCAAGGATGATGTACCCGGCCAGCTGGACATCGGCCCGGTGGTCGCCGGTGACCCACTGCTGGCGGACGGCAAGGTTGAATACGTTGGCCAGGTGGTACTGGCCGTGGGTGCCGACAGCCTGGAAACTGCACGCAAGGCAGCCATGGCCGCGATCATCGAATACGAAGACCTCGAGCCGGTTCTCGACGTGGTCGATGCGCTGCGCAAGAAGCATTTCGTCCTCGACAGCCACCAGCACAAGATCGGCAACTCCGCTGCCGAACTGGCCAGCGCGCCGCGCCGCCTGCAAGGCAGCCTGCATATCGGCGGCCAGGAACACTTCTACCTGGAAACCCAGATTTCCTCGGTGATGCCGACTGAAGACGGCGGCATGCTCGTCTACACCTCGACGCAGAACGCCACCGAAGTGCAGAAACTGGTGGCCGAAGTGCTCGGCGTGCCGATGCACAAGATCGTCATCGACATGCGCCGCATGGGTGGCGGTTTCGGCGGCAAGGAAACCCAGGCCGCTGGCCCGGCGTGCCTGTGCGCAGTAATCGCCCATCTCACCGGCCGACCGACCAAGATGCGCCTGCCGCGCGTCGAAGACATGCAGATGACCGGCAAGCGTCACCCGTTCTACGTCGAATACGACGTCGGCTTCGATGACAACGGCCTGCTGCATGGCATCGAGATCGAACTGGCCGGCAACTGCGGGTACTCGCCAGACCTGTCCGGCTCGATCGTCGACCGCGCGATGTTCCACTCCGACAACGCCTACTTCCTCGGCAATGCCACCATCAATGGTCATCGCTGCAAGACCAACACCGCGTCGAACACCGCCTACCGCGGCTTCGGCGGCCCGCAAGGGATGGTCGCCATCGAGGAGATCATGGATGCGGTGGCGCGCAGCCTGGGCAAAGACCCGCTGGAAGTGCGCAAGACCAACTACTACGGCAAGACCGAGCGCAACGTCACCCACTACCACCAGACCGTCGAGCACAACGTTATCCACGAGATGACCGCCGAGCTGGAAGCCAGCAGTGACTACGCCAAACGCCGCGAAGAAATCCGCGCGTTCAACGCCAAGAGCCCGGTATTGAAGAAAGGCCTGGCGCTGACCCCGGTGAAATTCGGCATCAGCTTTACCGCCACCTTCCTCAACCAGGCCGGCGCGCTGATCCATATCTACACCGACGGTTCGATCCACCTGAACCACGGCGGCACCGAGATGGGCCAGGGCCTCAACACCAAGGTCGCGCAGATCGTCGCCGAAGTGCTGCAGGTGGACATCTCGCGCATCCAGATCACCGCCACCAACACCGACAAGGTGCCGAACACCTCGCCGACCGCCGCCTCCAGCGGTGCCGACCTTAACGGCAAGGCCGCACAAAATGCTGCCGAAACGCTCAAGCAGCGCCTGGTCGACTTCCTGGTGCGCGAGTACAAGGTCACCCCGGAAGACGTTGAGTTCCGCAACAGCCAGGTGCGCGTGCGCGATCTGTTCCTGAGCTTCGAGGAAGTGATCCAGAAGGCCTACTTCGGTCAGGTGTCGCTTTCGAGCACCGGCTTCTACCGCACGCCGAAAATTTTCTACAACCGCGACAAGGCCGCCGGCCGTCCCTTCTACTACTTCGCCTACGGCGCAGCCTGTTCCGAGGTGATAGTCGATACCCTGACCGGCGAGTACAAGATGCTGCGAACCGACATCCTGCATGACGTCGGCGCCTCGCTGAACCCGGCTATCGACATCGGCCAGGTGGAAGGCGCATTCGTTCAAGGCATGGGTTGGCTGACCATGGAAGAGCTGGTGTGGAACGGCAAGGGCAAGCTGATGACCAACGGCCCGGCCAGCTACAAGATCCCCGCCATCGCCGATATGCCGCTGGACCTGCGCGTCAACCTGGTAGAAAACCGCAAGAACCCGGAAGACACCGTGTTCCATTCCAAGGCCGTCGGTGAGCCGCCGTTTATGCTCGGCATCGCCGTGTGGTGTGCGATCAAGGACGCCGTGGCCAGCCTGGCTGACTACCGCGTACAACCGAACATCGACGCCCCGGCCACGCCGGAGCGCGTGCTCTGGGGCGTGGAGCAGATGAAGAAACTGCAGCAAACGGCCAAGACCGCGACGGTAGTCGAGATAGAACCGGCATAACGCCAATATGTAGCCCGGATTGCATCCGGGCACGCTTTTGTAGGGTGGCCATGGCGAAGCCTTGTCCACCGATGGCTCCCAGGTGGCGGACAAGCCTTCGGCATGTCCACCCTACGAGGCCGTAGGCCTTGCGAATAAACCTCGGATCTACGCAACCGAACAGGTGTAGAACAATGACAAAACACACCGAAGCGAAACCCCAGACACCTCGACCGATTCCGGCACCCATACTGGACCCGTCGGCAAGCAACTGGCGCCTGCCACGCCCGGGACAACTGCCGCCTACCTGGAGGCTGAGCAAATGAGCTGGATCAGCGCCCTCGCCGAACTACAGCAGCAAGGCCAGCCTTGCGTGCTGGTGACCATCATCGAAGAACGCGGCTCAACCCCGCGCAATGCCGGCTCGAAAATGGTGGTCACCGCTGACCGCATCTTCGAAACCATCGGTGGCGGTCACCTGGAATACAAGGCGATGGAGCTGGCCCGCGAAATGCTCAGCAGCCGCAGCCAGGACACCCGCCTGGAGCGTTTCAGCCTCGGGGCCAGCCTCGGCCAGTGCTGCGGCGGTGCCACCGTGCTGCTGTTCGAACCCATGGGCCAGCCACAGGCGCAGATCGCCGTATTCGGTGCCGGCCATGTCGGCCGCGCCCTGGTGCCGCTGCTCGCCAGCCTGCCCTGCAAGGTGCGCTGGATCGATTCGCGGGAAAGCGAGTTTCCCGAGCAGATCCCGGCCGGGGTCGACAAAGTGGTGAATGACGAGGTGATCGACGAGATCGAACGCATGCCCGCCGGCAGCTACTTTATCGTCATGACCCACAACCATCAGCTCGACCTGGAGCTGACCGCCGCCATCCTCAAACGCAACGATTTCGCCTATTACGGCTTGATCGGCTCGCAGACCAAACGCGCCAAGTTCGAACACCGCCTGCGTGATCGCGGCTTCGACCCGGCCGTGGTGGCGCGCATGCGTTGCCCCATGGGCATTGCCGAGGTGAAAGGCAAGCTGCCGGTGGAAATCGCCGTGTCCATCGCCGGCGAAGTGATCGCCACCTACAACGCCACCTTTGGCCTGGACGTGAAAAAGGGCGAAACCAGCGTCGCCAAACTGCTGCCGGCGTCACGCAGAAGCACAGCCGAACACTCGTAGGTTGGCGCCGAGGAGCGAAGCCCAACCGACATCCTGAGCTTGCACAGATTTCTGTAGGAGCGGCCTTGGCCGCGATCAGACCCAATCGCAGCCAAGGCCGCTCCTACCGACCCCACTCAACGATTGATAGAGACAACCATGAGCACCACGACCCACGCCTACCGCGCCGCCATCCTGCACAGCCTCGCCGACCCTGCCGTGGTCGGCGTCGAAGCGTCCTACCAATACTTCGAAGACGGCCTGCTGGTTGTCGAAGATGGCCAGATCGCCCAGGTTGGCCACGCCGCCGAGCTGCTGCCCAGCCTCAAGGGCGTGGAAATCACCGAGTACCGTGACGCATTGATCACCCCCGGTTTCATCGATACGCATATCCACTACCCGCAAACCGGGATGATCGCCTCCTACGGCGAGCAGCTGCTGGATTGGCTGAACACCTACACCTTCCCCACCGAGCAGCAATTCGCCGACAAGGCCCACGCTGCGGACGTGGCCGGGATCTTCCTCAAGGAACTGCTGCGCAACGGCACCACCACCGCCCTGGTGTTCGGCACGGTGCACAAGCAATCGGTGGACGCCTTCTTCGAAGCCGCCGAAGCGCTGAACCTGCGGATGATCGCCGGTAAGGTGCTGATGGACCGCAATGCCCCGGATTATCTGACCGACACCGCGGAATCCGGCTACGCCGACAGCAAGGAACTGATCGAGCGCTGGCACGGCAAAGGCCGCCTGCATTATGCGGTGACTCCGCGCTTCGCCCCGACCAGCACCCCGGAACAACTGCGCCTGGCTGGCCAGCTATACCAGGAGTACCCGGGCCTGTATATGCACACCCACCTGTCCGAGAACCGCAAGGAAATCGAGTGGGTGAAAGAGCTGTTCCCCGAGCGCAAGGGCTACCTGGATGTGTATGACCACTACCAACTGATCGGCGCGCGCTCGGTGTTCGCCCACGGCGTGCACCTGTGCGACGACGAGTGCAAACGTCTGGCTGAGACCGGTTCGGCGGTGGCCTTCTGCCCGACCTCCAACCTGTTTCTTGGCAGCGGTTTGTTCGATCTGCAAGCGCTGGAGCAGCATGGCGTACGCGTCGGCCTGGGCACCGACGTCGGCGCTGGCACCAGTTTCAGCCAACTGCAATCGCTGAACGAGGCGTACAAGGTCATGCAGCTGCAAGGCAAGAAACTCGACCCGTTCAAGTCGCTGTACCTGGCCACCCTCGGCGGTGCCAACGCGCTGTACCTGGACGACAAGCTGGGCAATTTCGAGAGCGGCAAAGACGCCGACTTCGTGGTGCTCGACTACAACGCCACGCCGCTGATCAGCTACCGCATGCAGCAGGCCAAGACCCTCGACGAGAAGCTGTTCGCCCTGACCATGCTCGGCGACGACCGCGCGGTTAAGGAAACCTTCGCCGCCGGCCAGTCGGTGCATCGTAGGGATTGAGGGGGTGGCGATCCGTCGGCTAGACCGCGCCGCGTAACCCACCGCGATTGCACGCGTTGCAGGCAGCACTGTTGGGTTACGCGGCACTGAAGCCTTGGCAGCGCAATGCCGCTAACCTACGGCCGCGCCTGATTGTGCAAAACACAAAAAAGCCCCGCATCACGACGATGCGGGGCTTGTTCAGGAGGCGCTCGGCAATCAGCGATTGGCGGCGTTACGCCCTGGCTTCTTCTTGGTTTGCAGCAGGTGCGAGAACACCGCGTGCAAATCGTCCGAGGCACTCTCTTCGTCGAGGTTGAGCTTGCTGTCGATGTGATCCATGTGATGCATCATCAGGCTCACGGCCTTGGCCGCATCGCGCGCCTCGATGGCATCGATCAACTGGTTATGCTCGTCATAGGAGCAGTGCGAACGGCTGCCGCTTTCGTACTGGGCGATGATCAGCGAAGTTTGCGACACCAAGCTGCGCTGGAAGCTGATCAATGGCGCGTTCTTCGCCGCCTCGGCCAATTTCAGGTGGAACTCGCCGGACAAGCGGATACCCGCGCCGCGATCGCCGCGCGAGAAGCTGCTCTGCTCGTCTTCGACCATCTGGCGTAACTCGCTGAGTTGCTCGGCAGTGGCATAGGTCACCGCCAACTCGGTGATCGCTCGCTCGACCATGCGCCGAGCGTAAAAAATCTGCCGCGCCTCTTCCACGCTCGGGCTGGCCACTACCGCGCCACGGTTCGGCCGCAGCAACACCACGCCTTCATGCGCCAAGCGCGACAGAGCGCGGCGAATGATGGTGCGGCTGACGCCGAAAATCTCGCCGAGGGCTTCTTCGCTGAGCTTGGTGCCAGGTGCCAGGCGCTGCTCGAGGATGGCATCGAAGATATGCGCGTAAACGATATCGTCCTGAGTCCCGCTGCGGCTGCTTTTGCCGATACGCGGCTGCTTCTTAAGGGGCTGCAATTGATCGTTCATTCTGGCTCGCGTCAAAGAGGTCGGCGGTTTGCTGGTCGTTGAAAGCCAGGAGCGCCAAGCCCGAGAGGGTTTCAATAACTGACTAGCGAGACTCTACTGCTTTTCACCTAGCACCTGGCAAGCAGTATGTGGTGAAAAATCAGAGGGAAAAGTCTTATGCATTGTACACAATCTAACCACTGCGCACACTTTATGCCCACTCGCTCCAGCCAAGCACCCCATCGGTGCAACCACCAGACAATCGCCACGACGGCGCTTCTCACTGTGCAGCGGGTAAATTGATTTCTTATAAAAACTCATTTTTGTGCTGAGCAAATAGCTTAACGCCGCCTGCGCATGCATTTTTCCGTGGCTACCGCGTAGGCAGCAGGTGCTTACCGGCTATTTGGATAAAATCATAAGGTATTGTTTTAATTAGAATTTACATAAAAACAAGACACCGATTGTCGCGAGCACAACTCTGCAACCTGGCGCAGACAATCTATTGGTTCAATTTGCGCAACAAAGAAAACATTATTTGCTTTTTTTGTATACAAACGCATAATCGCGCCAGTGTGACTTCCTGACCGCTCGGTCAACAACTAAGCCAGCAAGCACACCCCAACGCACCATCTGCCTCAGAGAGTCGAACCGTGCCACGGCACTGACTCTGGGTGGTACACAACAAGAGAGATGAGGAGTACCTGCTGTGGAAAGCGCTAAACAAGAACAACATGCGACTCACGTTCAAGGGCTGGCCAAGACCGGTCTACTCGACCGCTTCTTCAAGCTGACCGAGCACCGCACCAGTATCAAAACCGAACTGCTGGCAGGCCTGACGACATTCGTCACCATGGCCTACATCATTTTCGTCAACCCCAACATCATGGCCACGGCCGGCGTCGATCATGGCGCCGCGTTTGTCGCCACCTGCATCGGCGCAGCGCTCGGCTGCTTCCTTATGGGGCTGTACGCCAACTGGCCAGTCGGCCTGGCGCCGGGCATGGGTCTTAACGCCTTCTTCACCTACACCGTGGTTGGCGAGATGGGCTACAGCTGGCAAATCGCCCTGGGGGCGGTGTTCATCTCCGGCGTGCTGTTTATGATCATGAGCCTATCGAAGATTCGCGAATGGTTGCTCAACAGCATCCCGATGAGCCTGCGCTTCGCCATGGGTGCCGGGGTCGGCTTGTTCCTCGGCCTGATCGGCCTGAAGACCGCCGGCATCGTCGTCGATAGCCCGGCCACCCTGCTGACCATGGGTTCCTTCGGTGAGCCGTCGGCGCTGCTGGCCGCGGTGTGCTTCCTGATGATTGCCGTGCTCAGCCACCGCAACGTCTTCGGCGCCATCCTGTTCAGCATGCTCGGCGTGACCGCCCTGGGCTGGGCGCTGGGCCTGGTCGAGTACAACGGTCTGGTGTCGATGCCGCCAAGCCTGGCGCCGACCTTTATGGCGATGGACATCGCTGGCGCGTTCAATATCGCCATGATCAGCGTGATCCTGGCCTTCCTGTTCGTGAACATGTTCGACACCGCCGGCACCCTGATGGGGGTGGCGCACCGCGCCAACCTGGTCGAGGAAGACGGCAAGATCAAAGACCTGTCCAAGGCCCTGAAGGCCGACAGTACCTCCAGCGTGATCGGTGCCGTGGTCGGTTGCCCGCCAGTGACCAGCTATGTGGAAAGCGCCTCCGGGGTAGCGGCGGGCGGCCGTACCGGGCTGACCGCGGTCACTGTAGGTGTGCTGTTCCTGGCGGCGATGTTCTTTGCCCCGTTGGCTGGCATGATTCCGGCTTACGCCACCGCCGGCGCGCTGATCTATGTGGCGATGCTGATGATGAGCGGCATGGCGCACATCGACTGGGAAGACCTCACCGACACTATTCCGGCGATCGTCACCGTGGTGATGATGCCGCTGACCTTCTCGATCGCCAACGGCATCGCCCTGGGCTTTTTGACCTACGCCACACTGAAGCTGCTGACGGGTCAACGCGACAAGGTCTCGGTCAGCCTGTATGTACTGTGTGTGATCTTTATCGCCAAGTTCGCCTTCCTGTAAGGTTGGCCTGAGCGTTACCAAGCCTCAGCGTTTCGGCGCTGGGGCTTTTCCACATCTGGAGAGAATGCAATGAGTCTGGAAACCTGGCTGCTGTTCAGCAGCGCCGCACTGATCGTGATCCTGATCCCCGGGCCGCTGTCGCTGCTGATGGTCAGCAACAGCCTGAACTATGGCCTGCGCCGCTCGGCTCCGGCGTTTCTCGGCGGCGTGTCGGCGTCGATCTGCTTGCTCAGCGCCTCGGCGCTCGGCCTGGGCGCCCTGCTGCTGGCGTCCGAACAGCTGTTCAGCGCACTGAAGATCGTCGGCGCGCTCTACCTGTTCTACCTCGCCTGGCAGAGCTGGCAGGAGTCGCGCCAAGCCGCCAAGCCAGTGACGGCCGAAGAGCAACCGGTCAACCCGAGCGTTCGCGCTATGTTCTGGAAAGCCTTCGGCCTGGGTGCCAGCAACCCCAAAGACATCCTGTTCTTTGCCGCCTTCCTGCCGCAATTCATCAGCGCCGAACGGCCGATGCTCAGCCAGTTATTGGTGATGATTGCCACCTGGGCGGTGCTCGATCTGAGCTGCAAGCTGTTCTACGGCCTCAGCGCCCAGGGCGCCGCGCGCTACCTGCGCTCGGGCAAGGGGCAGGTATGGTTCAACCGTATCAGCGCGGCACTGTTTGGCGGCGCTGGAGCGGCCTCGCTGCTGAGCCGCTGAGCCAGCGCTGGCGGACACGACCTCGCCATGTCCGCCCGACATCGACCAACCTCGCAGGCCTGCCCACCTTTAAAGTCACCACCGGCAATGCGCGGGGTAGCGGAGCGCCACCCGAGCCACTCTACGGAGTGCGGACCGGTGAACAGCTAGCGCCAGCGCTGGCGGACACGACCTCGCCATGTTCGCCCGACATCGACCAACCTCGTAGGGTGGACATGCCGCAGGCTTGTCCACCTTGTGCGCAAGATCGACGGCCAGCAGGCAAATTCCAGACAAAAAAAAGCCCGCAGTGCATACGGGCCAAGGACTCTCTAAACGAGTCAGAGGGTGACAAACATTCGGTTCAGCTACCGCGGTAGGTGGAGTAGCTGTAGGGGGAAATCAGCAGCGGTACGTGGTAGTGGTCCTGGCCGGCATCGATGCCGAAACGCAGCACCACCACATCCAGGAACGCCGGCTCGGGCAGGCTCACGCCACGCGCCCGGTAGTAATCGCCGGCATGAAAGTGCAATTGATAGACGCCACTGCGGTAATCATCGCCTTGCAGAATCGGCGCATCGCAACGGCCATCATGGTTGGTCACGACAGTGGCCAGCAGCTCCAGTTGCGCACCTTCGACGCGGTACAGCTCAACGGTGATGGCACTGCCAGGGCAGCCATGTGCGGCATCGAGTACATGTGTCGTCAATCGTCCCATTGGTCATGGGCATCTACGCTGGCAACTGCCACGCAGACACCGCACCTCCTCTACTTTTATTGAATTCGGCAGGTCGTTCAGGCTTCACGCAGCCTCGACGTGGACAGAGCATAGCACGTCGAAATAAAAATATAAGACACTTTTTAAAAATATTGTACACAATAAACCTACTCATATCGTGGCAGACGAGAACCATACCAGGCTCACCTGAAAAGCCGCAGAGCCTTATAAACAGAACGCTACAGTGCAAACACCTGACCATATAGGCAGATTTCTTGCAGTGAATGGGCTCAGCAAAATAGGTAAATTTTCTATTTACAAAATGCAATGTACTTTGTATACAATTATCCCATCACGGTCGCGTACCCATACCCCATGGGCTACGCAGTGGCCGCAACAACGCTAAGAAGGAAGACTGCAGTGAGCGCTGACTACCCACGCGACCTGATCGGTTACGCCAACAACCCTCCGCATCCGCACTGGCCGGGCGATGCCCGTATCGCCATTTCCTTCGTACTCAACTACGAGGAAGGCGGCGAACGCAACGTATTGCACGGCGACAAGGAGTCCGAAGCGTTCCTCTCCGAGATGGTCTCCGCCCAGCCGTTGCAGGGCGAGCGCAACATGAGCATGGAGTCGCTGTATGAGTACGGTAGCCGTGCCGGCATCTGGCGCCTGCTCAAGCTGTTCCAGAAACATGACATTCCGCTGACCGTGTTCGCCGTGGCCATGGCCGCGCAGCGTCACCCGGATGCGATCAAAGCGATGGTCGCCGCCGGTCACGAGATCTGCAGCCACGGCTATCGCTGGATCGACTACCAGTACATGAGCGAGGTCGAAGAGCGCGAGCATATGCTCGAAGCCATCCGCATCCTCACCGACATCACTGGCGAACGCCCGCTCGGCTGGTACACCGGCCGCACCGGGCCGAATACCCGGCGTATCGTCATGCAGGAAGGTGGTTTCCTCTATGACTCGGACACCTACGACGACGACCTGCCCTACTGGGACCCGGCCAGCACCGCGGCCAAGCCGCACTTGGTGATCCCCTACACCCTGGACACCAACGACATGCGCTTCACCCAGGTGCAGGGTTTCAACACCGGCGACGACTTCTATCAGTACTTGAAGGACGCCTTCGACGTGCTCTATGCAGAAGGCATGGACGGCGCACCGAAGATGCTCTCGATCGGTATGCATTGCCGCCTGCTCGGCCGCCCGGCACGCCTGGCCGCCCTGGCGCGCTTCATCGAGTACGTCAATGGCCATGACAAGGTGTGGTTCGCACGGCGCGTCGATATTGCCCGCCACTGGCACACCACTCACCCTTTTGTAGAGAACAACAAATGAGCCGTTTTCAAACCCTGACCCCGTCCCGCTTGAGCCGCGAAGACTTCGTCAAAGTCTTCGCCGATATCTACGAGCACTCGCCCTGGGTGGCCGAGAAGGCCTTCGACCTGGGCCAGGACGCCGGAAGCCCGGACGCCAGCATCAACGACATCGACGGCCTGCATCAGCGCATGGCCGACCTGTTGCTCAGTGCCAGCCATGCTGCACAGCTGGCATTGATCAATGCTCACCCGGATCTGGCCGGCAAGGCAGCCGTACGCGGTGAGTTGACCGCCTCCTCCACGTCGGAGCAGGCCGGTGCGGGCATTCACGCCTGTACCGCAGAAGAGTTCGCCCGCTTTACCGAACTGAACGATGCCTACAAAGCCAAGTTCGGCTTCCCCTTCATCATGGCGGTGAAAGGCAGCAACCGGCACCAGATCCTGGCGGCCTTCGAGGAGCGGATTCATAACTCCCCGGAGCAGGAATTCGCCTGCGCCCTGGCCGAGATCAACAAGATCGCGCTGTTCCGCTTGCAGCAGCTTTGAAAAAAGCGCTCAACGTCTCGCGAGCTAGAGCAATGCAAGGCAAAAACAGACGAGGAAGCGGAGTTTACTGGTGTAAATGAGCATTTCGAGACTGTTTTTAACGCAGCAGGGCCGACGCGCAGCAGACGTTGAACATGCTTCAAGCACTCCGCCCTCCCCAACGCCATCATCTAAGGCAGACATTTCATGAAAGCTTACGCCGTACCCTTTGAGAAATACGTCAACCTCGCCGACGCACGCCTGGGCACCAAGGCCATTTCGGTCACCGACGACTGGTTCGCCGACGTTAACCGTCTGTTCCAGCCGACTCCGGCCGTATGGAAGGAGGGCGTGTTCGATGACAACGGCAAGTGGATGGATGGCTGGGAATCGCGCCGCAAGCGCTTCGAAGGTTACGACAGCGCGGTGATCCGTCTGGGCGTACCGGGCTCGATCAAGGGCGTGGACATCGACACCAGTTTCTTCACCGGTAACTTCCCGCCGTCGGCATCCCTGGAAGGCTGCTTCGTCGCTGAAGGCGACCCGACCGACGCCACCCAGTGGACCGAAGTGCTGGCCGCCGTCGAACTGCAAGGCAACAGCCACCACTACCACGAAATTGCCAACGCCCAGGCCTTCACCCACCTGCGCTTCAACATCTACCCGGACGGCGGCGTCGCCCGTCTGCGCGTATACGGCGTGCCGTTCCGTGACTGGAGCAACATCGGCGACAACGAGCAGATCGACCTGGCTGCCGCACTGAATGGCGGTCGCGCCCTGGCCTGCTCGGACGAACACTTCGGCCGCATGAGCAACATCCTCAACCCGGGCCGTGGCATCAACATGGGCGACGGCTGGGAAACTGCGCGTCGCCGTACTCCAGGCA
The DNA here is from genome assembly GCA_002354655.1 of Pseudomonas sp. UBA2684. Taxonomy (GTDB): domain Bacteria; phylum Pseudomonadota; class Gammaproteobacteria; order Pseudomonadales; family Pseudomonadaceae; genus Aquipseudomonas. The sequence goes on along the minus strand of DELY01000001.1, from coordinate 139,482 downwards.
ACGACTGGGTGATCGTCGCCCTCGGCCATCCCGGTGAAATCGAGCGCATCGTCGTCGACACCCTGCACTTCAAAGGCAACTACCCGGACAGCTGCTCGATCCAGGCCGCCTTCGTCAAAGGCGGCACCGACAGCCAGATCGAAACCCAGAGCCTGTTCTGGCGCGACCTGCTGCCGAGCCAGAAGCTGCAGATGCACGCCGAGCACGAGTTCAGCGAGCAGATCAAGGCACTGGGCCCGATCACCCACGTACGGGTGAACGTGTTCCCGGACGGTGGTATCAGCCGCCTGCGCCTGTTCGGCAAAGTCGCCAAGTAAAACGTGCAGATGACTCTGTAGGAGGGGCTTCAGCCGCGATAGCTTGAAACGCTCGCGGCTAAAGCGGAATGCCGCCCAGCCTCTCCCACACAAACGCACAAGCAACCGAACTTAAAAACAGAAGACCATCATGCGCAAACTGATCATCGAGCCCCTCAGCAAAGAAGCCTTCGCCCCCTTCGGCGATGTCATCGAAACCGAGGGCAGCGAGTTTTTCATGATCAACAACGGCTCCACGCGCCGTTATCACAAGCTGGCCGCGGTTGAGACCGCCCAGCCTGAGGATAAGGCGATCATCAGCATCTTCAGTGCCGAAGCCCTGGACATGCCGCTGACCGTACGCATGCTGGAGCGCCATCCGCTGGGCAGCCAAGCGTTCATACCGCTGCTCGGCCACCCCTTTCTGATCGTGGTCGCGCCACTTGGCGATGCACCTGAATCAGAGTTGGTCCGCGCCTTCCGCAGCAACGGCAGGCAGGGCATTAATTACCATCGCGGCGTTTGGCACCACCCGGTGCTGACGATCGAAAAGCGGGATGACTTCCTGGTGGTTGATCGCAGTGGTTCTGGCAACAACTGCGATGAGCATTTCTTCGACGAGCATGAGCAACTGCTGCTCGCTCCCCACCAATAAGAGAAGCCCAGGGGACTGGCCTGCCAGCACTGGGAAAGAGGTACTGATCGTGGAAGCACATTTTACTGAGTGGCTGAACCTGGGCATTCGCTGGATCCATATGATCACCGGCATCGCCTGGATCGGCGCATCCTTCTATTTCGTCTGGCTGGAAAACAACCTCAACCGCAGCAATCCCCGCGAAGGCCTGTCTGGCGACCTGTGGGCGATTCACGGTGGCGGTATCTACCACCTGGAAAAATACAAACTGGCCCCGCCGAAAATGCCGGAGAACCTGCACTGGTTCAAATGGGAGGCCTATGCCACCTGGCTGTCGGGCGTGGCCCTGATGCTGGTGGTCTACTACCTCAACCCGAGCCTGTACCTGGTCAAGCCGGGCGTTGATCTGGCACCGGAAATGGCCATTGCCATCGGTTTCGGCTCGATGGTGGCGGGCTATGTGGCCTACCACTTCCTCTGCGATTCGCCGCTGGGCAAGCGCCCGGCCCTACTTGGCGCCGTGCTGTTCGTGCTGATCATCGCCGCCGCCTATGGCTTCAGCCAGATCTTCAGCGGCCGCGCGGCCTATATCCATGTCGGCGCCATTATCGGCACCATCATGGTCGGCAACGTGTTCTTCACCATCATGCCGGCCCAGCGCGCGCTGGTTAAGGCCATCGAAGACAACACCACGCCGGACCCGACCCTGCCGGCCAAAGGCCTGCTGCGTTCGCGCCACAACAACTACTTCACCCTGCCGGTGCTGTTCATCATGATCAGCAACCACTTCCCGAGCACCTACGGCAGCCAATACAACTGGCTGATTCTGGCGGGCATCGCGATGCTGGCGGTACTGGTGCGCCACTACTTCAACACCCGTCATGACAGCAGCAAGTACGTCTGGACCCTGCCTGCCGCCGCCCTGGGCATGATCTGCCTGGCTTTCGTCACCGGCCCGACTATGAAGTCGGCCGCCCCCGACGTAGCGAAAACCGCAGTGATCAAATACGCCCCGGTACCGGCCACTGGCATCAGCGGCCACCCGGAAGTTGCCGCCAAGGCTGCCGAAGCAGCTGCCAAACCGGCAGAAGCCGCAGCGGCCCCTGCGGCCAGTGCTCCAGCTGAAAGCGCATCGGGCGCTGGCGACTTTGCCCAGGTCAACAGCGTGATTCAGGAACGCTGTAGCGTGTGCCACTCGGCCACCCCCAGCAGCCCGATGTTCAGCGCACCGCCTGCCGGTTTTATCCTCGACACCCCGGAGCAGATCAAAGCGCAGGCCGCAAAGATCCACGCGCAAAGCGTTGCTTCGCAGATCATGCCGCTGGGCAACATCACCCAGATGACCCAGGAAGAACGCGAGCTGATCGGCGCCTGGATCGACCAGGGCGCACAGCTCAACTGATCGACCAGCAATGCAATACCCCGCCGCACCCGTCACCGGGTGCGGCTTTTTTATGGCTCTGTACCC
>DELY01000001.1:135145-136992 GCA_002354655.1 Pseudomonas sp. UBA2684 | reverse complement strand
TTCAAAGATTTTCGCGGATAAATCCGCTTCCACAAAAGCGCGGCTTCTCCTGCAACACGTCACTGGGACATAGCCTTTTTTATGGCGCTGAGCCAATAACTTGCGGCATTAGAGATCAGGCTTTTGTCTGCGCTCTCGACCGCGAACGGCTCAGGCAACGTGCTCAATCGCGGCCAAGGCCCCTGCTACCCCGCCAGCACAGGCCTCCCGTGTGCGACTCTCATCTGCCAAACCTGCCCCGCTTTCGCGGTTAAAGCTATTCCCATCAATTAACGGGCACAAAACCTTTTCAGGCTCTGCCCCAGTTACGCGCTGCATGAGCCGTCACGCGATTATGGGCCTTGACCACAAAACGCACTCAAGGCAACCCAAAGAGCACGCGACCAGCCCACGGCGCCTAGTCGCGAACCGTCACGCGCACGCCTATTGGCGCACCTGACAGGCGGTTGATTTTTTGTGCACAATCTACAAATAAATTGTTTTTAACCCTGTAAACAACTTGTTATAGTCGACGCATTCTGACCGACCAGACAACTTTTAATGGCGCTCGGAAAGAGGCGCCGTGAAGCCTCGTGCAAGCCCATGACCGTATAAAAACAAATGGCAGGCTCTGACATGACCACGACCAGCACCCCGAACGCCACAGCACCGCTTGCGCGCCACCACCCGCCGAGCTGTAAGCCCTTCTTCGTCACCTGCCAGGCCGGCCCGCAGTTGCACAACGCAGCGTCTGGCACCATGCGCAGCACCTGAACGCCCCCTTCTCGCTCCACCTGCCCCTCCCTGCGGCCCGCCGCAGGGCCGAGAAACCTTGTAAGTCCTAAAAATAAGGAAGACCCGATGAACCTGAAGCATCTGCCCCACTGCCTCGCCCTGTCTGCCGGGCTATTGGCCACGCAACACGCCAGCGCCGACGACATGTTGCTGTGGCAAAACAACAGCCTGTCCTACCTGTATGGCGACAACTTCCAGCGCCTCAATTTCAACGACGAGGAGCAGCGCTCGCAGACCACCTTCACCTTCGAGCACGCCAGCGGCTGGGCCTGGGGCGATGTGTTCTACTTCCTCGATTACATCCGCGCGGACAACACCCAATCGCGTGGCAGCTTCGCCAACGGCACCTTCGAGCAACACGATAAAAGCAGCTTCTACTACATGGAGTTCTCGCCGCGCGTCAGCCTCAGCTGGCTGACCGGCCAAGACCTTTCCGTCGGCCCGCTGAAAGACGTCAAAGCCGCGTTCACCCTGGAAAAAGGCGAAGGCGGTCCCGGCACCGAGAACTACCTGTACGGCATCGGTCTGGACTGGGACGTACCCGGCTTCGCCTTCCTCAACACCAACCTGTACCGGGTGAAGATCAACAACCACGTGTTCTTCGCCGACCAGGACAGCAACGGCTACACCACCCAGCTGACCGTCGCCGGCGCCTACCCGTTCGCCATCGGCGAGCAGGACTTCGTCGTCGATGGCTTCGTCGACTGGCGCGCGCCATCGAAAGAAGCCAACACACAGACCTCGGTCGGCTCCTCGATCCAGGTCAAGTGGGACGCTGGCAAAGCGCTGTTCGGCGAAGAACGCACGCTGTACGTCGGTACCGAAGTGAACATGTGGCACAACAAATACGGCATCAAGCCTATCGACGGCTCCACCGACGGTTTCGACCAGACCGCCGTGCAAGCACTGGTCAAATACCACTTCTGATACAGGCAACGAACTTGACCACCGCCGGTAGGGGCGGAGGTCGGGTAAAGGGGGAATGACGCTCGCGTCATTCCCCCTTTTTTTGGCTGCGTGCCCGTTAACTGTTGATGCAGACCGCCTTCACGTGGGAGCGGCTTTAGCCGCGA
>DELY01000001.1:20661-135005 GCA_002354655.1 Pseudomonas sp. UBA2684 | reverse complement strand
CGTCACTGGGACATAGCCTTTTTCTTGCCGCCGCATCCATTACCTGTCGCTGCCCCCAGCACTTCATCGCGCTTTAACCGCAAAATAGTCAATTTTCGACGATTTTAGCCGACAAATCTGCCCACAGGCGCCGTGCGCTGGCAGGGTAGCCGGGGCCTTGGCTGCGCGTGCTTTGCGCCGGCCTTGAGCGCGCTTCGTGGTCAACGAGCGCTCCCACAAAAGCCTGACTGCGCATGCAACAGGCAATTGGGTCATGACCTTTTTCTTGATTACCCGCTGCCCGCGCAGTCGCGCCGCGGTGGGACATTTCAACCTTTTGCGTGACTGCCGGCGACACCCGGATGGGCGAGCAGGACACTTATTGGGTACAAAAAACCGACTTAAGGCGAACCGGGACGACAGGCTCGCCAAAAAACGCCGCATGAGTACGAAAAGCTCAGGCCTGAGCGCTCCAACGGCTTTTTACAGCCAGTAACCTGACCTAAATGTCAAGTTTTTGAACACAAAAAAGCATGAATTTGCGACAATTCGTCGACAAAGTGATTTCCAGAGCAAATATTTTTGTGTACAAAGTTGTACACCAAAAATAAATCGGGAGATCCACATGAAAATTCGTGTCATCAACCCCAATACCACCGCCAGCATGACCGACAAGATCGGCGAGGCCGCCGCGCGTATTGCCGCCGCGGATACGCGAATCGTCGCGAGCAACCCACGCAGCGGTCCGGTATCGATCGAGAGCCATTTCGACGAAGCCATCAGCGCAGTCGGCGTGCTCGAGGAAGTTCGTGCCGGGGAGCGCGAACACACCGATGCCTACATCATCGCCTGCTTCGGCGACCCAGGCCTGTTGGCCGCCCGCGAACTGACCCGCGCGCCAGTGATCGGTATCGCCGAAGCGGCCTTCCACATGGCCACGCTGATCAGCACGCGCTTCTCCATCGTCACCACCCTTGGTCGCACCGGCATCATTGCCGAGCACCTGTTGCAGAACTACGGCTTCGCCCACCACTGCCGGCGGGTGCGCGCCGCCGAGATCCCAGTACTCGACCTCGAAGACAGTGGCGACCAGGCCCTGCAACGCATCATCGACGAGTGCCTTCGAGCCAAGCGCGAGGACGGCATCGGCGCCATCGTCCTGGGCTGTGGCGGGATGGCCGACCTGACCCCGCAGATCCGCGACGCGGTTGGCTTGCCCGTGGTCGAGGGCGTCACCGCGGCGGTGAAGCTGGCCGAATCGTTGGTCAGCCTGGGCTTGGGTACCAGCAAGTTCGGCGACCTCGACTTCCCCCGCAGCAAGACCTTCACCGGACAGTTCGATTACCTGTCGCAAGCCGACTGAGCGCAGGAGCGCTAGCCACACCAGAAGCAGCTGGACGAAATAGCCATACGGACTCAGGTCACTACACAACAACAAAATCGGGGACTGCAGTGCGCGCCCCAGCACCGAGGTTCACACCATGCACACGAAAGATGCCACCGCGCAGGCCATGAGCCATTCCGCGCCTGAAGCAACCAAGGCCGCCGGCGAAGAATCCCTGGCCCCACAGAAACACCGCATCATGGGACGCACCTCCTACCTGCTGGCCTGGTTCGGCGGCTGCGTATCGATCGGCACCTTCGCCATGGGTTCCAGCATCGTCGGCACCCTCAACCTGCTGCAAGCAACCCTGGCCATCGCCATCAGCTGCTTCGTCATCGGCATCGCCCTGGCCTTCAACGGTGCCGCCGGCTACAAGTACGGCATTCCCTTCATGGTTCAGGCACGCAGTGCCTTCGGCTTCACCGGCACGCGCTTCCCCGGCCTGGTCCGGGCGGTGCCCGCCATCGTCTGGTACGGTTTCCAGAGTTGGATCGGCGCCGGCGCCCTGAACGCGGTGTCGATCACCCTGCTCGGCTTCGACAACTTGGTGTTTTACTTCGTGGTCTTCCAGTTCTTGCAGATCGGCCTGTCGATGTTCGGCTTCCAGGGCATCAAGTGGCTGGAAAACATCGGCAGCGCCTTCATCCTCGCCTCTCTGGTGTACATGTTCTACAGCGTGATCAACCGCTATGGCGATGAGATCACCACCAACCTGGTGAATATCGAGGGCACCTGGGGCCTGCCGTTCTGGGGGGCGACCATGCTCTTCCTGGGTATCTACAGCACCATGATGCTCAACGTCAGCGACTACTCGCGCGAACTGGAGAAAGGCACCGGCCCCAGCCTGCTGACCACCATCTACGCCATGTCGATCCTGCCCTGCACCCTGTTCATGGGCCTGATCGGCCTGATGGTCTCCGGTGCGACCGGGGCCTCCGACCCGATTCAGGTGTTCTCCAGCGCCGTCGACAATACGCCGCTGCTGATCGCCACCCTGCTGTTCATCGCCTTCGCCCAAGTCACCACCAACGTGTTGAACAACGTAGTGCCGCCGACCTACATCCTGATGGACGTGTTCAAGCTGCGCTTTCGTACCGCCACGGTGATCGTCGGCCTCCTGGCCTTCTGCACCTTCCCCTGGGAGCTGGTCAAGGCAGAGTCCTCCGCTGGCTTGCAGATTTTCGTACAGACCTACTCGGCGTTCCTCGGCCCGATCTTTGCTGTGCTGGTGGTGGACTACTTCATCCTGCGCCGGCGCACGCTGGACCTGCGCAAGCTGTATGACGAGAACGGCCCGTATCGCGGAGTGAACTACGCGGCGATCATCGCCTCGTTGCTCGGTGCCGCGGTCGCCCTCTGCTTCCCCGCCGTGTCCTGGTACGCCAGCCTGATCCCGGCCGGCCTGAGCTACTACCTACTGATGCGCCACTGGGCACCCTGCAAGCGTTTCAGCGAATAAGCGAACGCTGCCCCGGCCCCGCGCCGGGGCAGCAGGGCCGTCGACGACGCTCGGCGCCCTGCTGGAATCAGGCGCCGCAGAATCCTTGCGCAGCGGCGCCCGGCTAATCTGACTGAAAGAGCCCCGGAGCATCCCGCGGCACCACAAGATTAAGGAGCAGCCCATGTCCACCGATGACTTTCGTATCCAGCAAATCGATACCTCGTTGCACAACGAAGACTTGGCGCCCTTGTCGCCGGATAAACGCAAATGGGGCTGGTTCGAGATTTTCAATGTCTGGTCCAACGACATCCAGAGCCTGTTCGGCTACACCCTCGCCGCCACCCTGTTCATCTCCTACGGCCTCAGCGGCTGGGCCGTGCTGGCGGGGATCATCCTGGCGGGTTTTATCGTGATGTTTCTGGTGCAACTGACCGGCAAACCCAGCGTCAAGTACGGCATTCCGTTCCCGGTCATGGCGCGCGCCAGCATGGGGGTACGCGGCGCCAACTTCCCCGCCGTGGTGCGCGGGATCGTGGCCATTTTCTGGTACGGCGTGCAAACCTATTTCGCCTCCACCGCCGTGGCCCTGCTGATCAACTCGCTAATGGATAACCCGGCCGGTGCGGGCGCCACCTTCCTCGGCATGACCGCCGTGGGCTGGGTGTCCTACGTCATCGTCTGCGTGTTCCAGGTTGCGCTGTTCATTCGCGGCATCGACTGGATCACCAAATTCCTCAACTGGGCCGGGCCATTGGTCTATCTGGTGATGATCGCGCTGATGCTGATGATCTGGTACCAGGCCGGGCCGAGCCTGCTCAGCGAGCTGGGCAGCATCTTCCGGGGCACGGGTGAGTACGCGGCAGGTCCGGTCGCCGCCTTTATTGCCGTGGTCGGCACCATGGTCGCCTACTTCGCCGCCGTGGTGATCAACTACGGCGACTTCGCGCGCTTCGTGAAAAGCGAAAAGCAGATGACGGCCGGCAACTTTCTCGGCCTGCCGGTGAGTCTGGCGATCTTCTCGCTGATCGCCCTGGTGATTACCGCCGGCACCGTGGTGGTGTTCGGCGAAACCCTGACCAACCCGACCGACATCGTCGCCCGGGTGGACAACCTGACCCTGACCATCATCGCCGCCCTGACCTTCTTTGCCGCCACGGTCGGCATCAACCTGGTGGCCAACTTCATCCCACCGGCCTATGACATCGCCAACCTGGCACCGGCGCATATCAGCGCGCGCACCGGCGGCTTCATCACCGCGGCGATTGCCTTCTTCATTGGCGCGTTGTGGGTGTCCTTTATCAGCAACGTCGGCATCGCCGCCTTCGTCGACACCCTCGGCGCGGTACTGGCTCCGCTGTACGGCATCATCGTCGCCGACTACTACCTGGTGCGTAAGCAACAGCTCAACCTGCAAGACCTGTTCAGCGCCGAAGCCGGCTCGACCTACTATTACGACGGCGGCTGGAATCGCAAGGCGATGATCGCCTTCGGCATTGCCTCGCTGTTCTCCGTCGCCTCGGTGTGGATGCCGGGTCTCAGCAGCCTGTCGGGTTACTCGTGGATCTTCGGCGCCATGCTCGGCGCGCTGTTCCACTACCTGCTGATGCGCAAGCAGTGCGCCGGCAAAAGCACAACAGCGGCACTCGGCTCGCGCAACTGAAACCGCGGCGCACAGTTTGCCCGCGGCGGCTCAAGGTCCACGCGGGCGGCAGGACACAGGAGACGTACGCGGGCTAGGCAGGAAGGGCCTTGGCCGCGAGCGCTGCGGGCTGCCTTGATGCGTGACCTGAACAGCTCGCGGTCAAGACCGCTCCTGCAAAAGCCTGACTGTTCATATAAAGATAAAGAACCAAGAAAAAGGCTCTGCACCCGTTAACTGTGTGTAATCAGCTGGCGCGCGCCACATCGCGCAGGGATTTCACCTGGTCATGGTTACGCTGCACGCCTTGCAGTTGCTTCTCGACAAGACTGCGCACATTCGCCGGCAAGTTTTTCTTCAGCGCCACCTTGTAGTTCTTCAGGGCCACATCTTCGCCACGCTCACACTCATTGAGAATGGCTTCATCGTCTTTGCCGGTGATCACGCTCTTCAAGTCGATCCAGCCACGGTGCAAGGCAGCGGACACACTGGAGCGGGTTTGCGGGTCGCCGCCCAGGCTGCGAACCTGCTGCTGAAGCTCGTTGGCAGCGGCCGCGCACTCCAGCGCACGGCGGTTGAACAGCGTCTTGAGCTGAGTGCTTTTGACGTCTTCGGCGCACTCACGAAAACCTTTTTCACCATCTTTGCTGGTTTCAATCAGGTCGTTAAGTACCGAAATCGCTTCTTGGTTATCCATTTCGAATTCCTCATATCAGTCCATCGGTATAAGCCAAGGTTGCAGCTTGGCCGCTCAGGTGAGTGGACGGCCTGCGGTGCGCGAAGGTTCAGAAAAACTGTCAGGTTGCCACGCGAACCGAGACCAAGCAGCCGTCTACAGGCCTGATCTACGCGGAGCTGCAACCGTTCGTCGCGGAACACCACGGCAGCTCGGGCCACGGCCTCAACCGCCGCTGGCGTCTCGGCTCTGGCGGCGCTTGAGGTAGTCGACCTTCCACTGCTCCAGGCCCATGAACTCCGAATCCAGGTTGGCCTCGACCTGATATTTACCTTTCAGCGCCGCCACCTCGGCCTGCTGTTCGAGGAGAAAGCGGTCGAAGCGCTGTAGCAGCGCCGCATGCTTGCGCGTGGACAAATGAAAGGTGCCGCGGGTGTGCGGTAATTTGGCATCGAATACCAAGGCGCCAGGCCGCGCGCGAATGTTGTCGAGGTAATGCGTGGCGACCACCACGTTGAAGTAGGCGCCGTCGGTGTCCTTCTTCAGCGCCTGGCGGATCATCTGCCGCAGATCGTCGCTGTAGGTCAGTTGAATCTGCTGCGCATCGATACGCGCCTGATACCCCCACGGGGTCCAGCCATTGACCATGGCCAGGCGCTTGAGCCGTTCGAGCGGTTGCCCCTGGCGCTGCGGGGCGACCAGCACGCCATCCACGTAATTGACCACGCCCTGGCTATAGCTCAAGCCCTTGCCGGCTTTCTGCGTCTGCGCCCAAGTGGCGCTGTCCGGGTATTTGAAATCGATCTGCCCCGCTAACAGCGCCGGTAACAGTTGCTCCACCGGCAGCGCCTTATAACTGAGCTGCACCCCGCTGTGGGCGGCGAAGCGGTCGAACAGCTCACGGGCAAACCCCTGATACTGCCCCTGCTTATCGACGCTGTAGTGCGGCGCAAAGGCAAGATTTTCCACACCGATGACATAGCTCTCGGCACTGGCGCCCGAGGCACATACAACGGCGAACAGACTGCAGACGCGCGCAAGCTTCACAGCAACCCTCCTGGTGAGTCGTCGATCGAATTGAATGCTGATGGCCCGCCAGCGGCGGCGCGCCCAGTCAGCCGCCGGTCATGCTCATGAAGCGCACGACCTGAACCTGGCTATCCGCCTGGAAGTGATGCCGTTCCGGCTTAAGCTGCAACGCGCCCAGCAGCGCCTCGCGCAAGCGCTGGCCATCGCCCGGATGGGCGCGCAGCAGGCCTTTCAGGTCGAGGGCGTTTTCGTGCCCCAGACACAGCACCAGTTTGCCCTCGGCGGTGACCCGCACGCGGTTGCAGTCGCCGCAGAAGTTGTGGCTGTGCGGCGAGATAAAGCCCACCTGCGTCGCGCTCCCCACCACCTGCCAGTAACGCGACGGGCCACCGGTCTGCTTGCTGCTGCGCACCAGGCGATAACGTTGTTCGAGGCGCTGGCGCACCTCATCGCTGGTGCAGAACGTCTCTTGCCGCTGGTGACTGGAGATGCTGCCCAGCGGCATTTCTTCGATAAAGCTGATGTCCAGATCGCGCTCGATGGCGAACTCGAGCAGATCGAGCACCTCGTCGTCGTTGCGGCCTTTCTGCACCACGCTGTTCAGCTTGATCCGGCTGAAACCCGCCGCGCGCGCCGCCTCGATACCGGCCAGTACCTGGTCGAGTCGGTCGCGCCGGGTAAAGGCGGCAAAGCGTTCGCGCCGCAAGGAGTCGAGGCTGATATTCAGGCGCTTGACCCCAGCCGCGCGCAGTTGCGGAGCCAGTTCGGCCAGTTGCGAACCGTTGGTGGTGATGGCCAGGTCCTCAAGCTCGGGGCGGCTGCCCAGGCGCGCCAACAGGCTCAAGAGGTTCTTGCGCACCAGCGGTTCGCCACCGGTAATGCGGATGCGTTTGACGCCCAGACCGATAAAGGCATCGGCCACGCTATAGAGCTCTTCCAGGCTGAGGATCTGCTGGCGCGGGGCGAAGAGCATGTCCTCGCTCATGCAGTAGGTGCAGCGAAAATCGCAGCGATCGGTGACCGACAACCGCAAGTAAGTGATGCGCCGACCGAAGGGGTCGACCAGCGAGGCGTTGTGCACAGCGGGTCTCCAGGTGCTCAAGGAGCCGGGACGTTTTTGTTGTGAACCGCAGAGGAGCAGATAGAAACAGAAAAACCAAATCCTGTATACAATAAATTGACTGCGGAGTCAGTTATCTGCTCACAGCCCCACGGGGCGCCAGCTTGAGGCCGTCGCGAGGCCGGTGCTACCATGCCCGACCGCTAGCCCGGCGCCGGGTGGCACAAGAATGTATAGAGGCTTATGACCAGTATTCGCGAGCGCAACAAAGAGCTGATCTTGCGCGCGGCCAGTGAAGAGTTCGCCGACAAGGGGTTTGCCGCGAGCAAAACCAGTGACATCGCCGCCAAGGCCGGCCTGCCCAAACCCAACGTCTACTACTACTTCAAGTCGAAAGAAAACCTCTACCGCGAGGTGCTGGAAAGCATCATCGAACCGCTGCTCGCCGCCTCCGCGCCGTTCAATCAGCCCGGTAATCCAGCCGAAGTGCTAAGGGCCTATATCCGCTCGAAGATTCGCATCTCCCGTGAGTTGCCGTTCGCCTCCAAAGTGTTCGCCAGCGAGATCATGCACGGTGCGCCGCACCTCTCCGCCGAGCAAACCGAGCAGCTCAACGCCCAGGCCAAGCACAACATCTCCTGCATCCAGCGCTGGATCGACCAGGGCTTGATGGCCACCGTCGATCCGCACCACCTGATGTTCAGCATCTGGGCCGCGACCCAGACCTACGCCGATTTCGATTGGCAGATCGCCACCGTCACCGGCAAGGCCAGCCTCAGCGACGACGACTACGAAGCCGCGGCCCAGACCATCATCCGTCTGGTAATCAAGGGCTGCGAGATCGACGAAAACGTGCCCAGCCCGTCCGAGCAGGTCACTAGCGCGTAAGCCTGCTTGTCCGCCAGGCCCGGAATAAACGGCTGCAATAAAAAACGGTGAATGCCGCAAAGCATTCACCGTTTTTTATTTCTGTTTCACATACAACAGACCTGTGGGAGGCGCTTTAGCGGCGAGTTGTTAATCGTTACAGTCGCGGCTGAAGCCCCTCCCACAAGCCGCGCATGCTCAGGCGGCGATACCCGCATCCGCCTTAAGCCCAACCGCTTCCACCGCGCTGACTGCGCACTGCTCGTCGATGTCCGAGGTGTCGCCGGTGATGCCGATGGCGCCGATCACCTCGCCGCGCTCATCGCGGATCAGCACGCCACCCGGCGCCGGCACCAGGTTGCCGGCCGCCAGGTTGTTCACCGCGCCGATAAACGCCGGACGCTGCTGCGCGTCGGCGGCGATCAGGCGTGAGCCCTTGCCCAGCGCCAGCGCGCCCCATGCCTTGCCGATGGCGATCTGCGGACGCAACAGGCTGGCACCGTCTTCACGTTGCAGGCTGATCAAGTGACCACCGGCATCCAGTACCGCGACGGTCAGCGGCGCCGCTGAGATTTCCCGGCCAACCGCCAGCGCGCGATTGCTCAAGGTGGTGGCCAGTTGCAGGTTCAATGCGTTCATGTGCTGCCCTTCCAAATGAAATAAGTCGAACGAAACGCCTCGCGGGAAACCCGCAGAGGCAATCCAAAGCTCGCCCCAACTATCCCACTAGAAACAAAAAACACAATAGATAGATACAATAGAAAATTGTTTTGTATACATAAAACCAAGCAGCCCGCCTTGGCATTCGCGCAGCATGGCTCAAACAGGCGTTTTAAAAGATTTTCTGCTGAGCGCAACCCGCCGCAGAAAATTTGTTGACCACGAAGTCATGAGCTGAATAGAATCCGTCACAGCTGTTTTGTATACAATCTGATAACAAAAGAGGCACAAGACAATGGCCAAAATGAGAGCAATCGAGGCCGCCGTACTGGTGATGCGCCGCGAAGGCGTTGACACTGCGTTCGGCATCCCCGGCGCCGCCATCAACCCGCTGTACGCTGCACTGAAGAAAGTCGGCGGTATCGACCACGTCCTGGCTCGCCACGTCGAAGGTGCCTCGCACATGGCTGAGGGTTACACCCGCACCAACGCCGGCAACATCGGCGTGTGCATCGGCACCTCCGGCCCGGCTGGCACCGACATGGTCACCGGCCTGTACTCGGCATCGGCCGACTCCATCCCGATTCTGTGCATCACCGGCCAAGCGCCGCGTGCGCGTATGCACAAGGAAGACTTCCAGGCCGTCGACATCACCAGCATCGTCAAGCCGGTGACCAAGTGGGCGACCACCGTGATGGAGCCGGGCCAAGTGCCACGTGCCTTCCAGAAAGCCTTCTATGAAATGCGCAGCGGCCGTCCAGGCCCGGTGCTGATCGACCTGCCGTTCGACGTGCAGATGGCCGAGATCGAATTCGACATCGACGCCTACGAACCGCTGCCCCTGGCCAAGCCAGCGGCCAACCGCGTGCAGGCGGAGAAAGCCATTGCCCTGCTCAACGACGCCGAGCGCCCGCTGCTGGTTGCCGGTGGCGGCATCTTCAACGCCGACGCGTCAGACAAGCTGGTGGAATTCGCCGAACTGACCGGCGTACCGGTTGTGCCAACCCTGATGGGCTGGGGCGCGATCCCGGACGATCACAAACTGATGGTCGGCATGGTCGGCTTGCAGACCTCGCACCGCTACGGCAACGCCACCCTGTTGGAATCCGACCTGGTATTCGGCATCGGTAACCGTTGGGCCAACCGCCACACCGGCAGCGTCGATGTGTACACCGCAGGTCGCAAGTTCATCCACGTCGACATCGAGCCGACGCAAATCGGCCGCGTGTTCAACCCGGACCTGGGCATCGTCTCCGACGCCGGCGCCGCCCTGGACGCGTTCCTCGAAGTAGCCCGCGAGTGGAAAGCCGCTGGCAAGCTGAAAGACCGCAGTGCCTGGGTCGAATCCTGCCGTGAGCGCAAGCGCACCCTGCAACGCAAGACTCACTTCGACAACGTGCCGGTCAAGCCGCAGCGCGTCTACGAAGAGATGAACGAGTTCTTCGGCAAGGACACCTGCTACGTCAGCACCATCGGTCTGTCGCAGATTGCCGGCGCGCAGTTCCTCCACGTCTACAAGCCGCGTCACTGGATCAACTGTGGCCAGGCAGGCCCACTGGGCTGGACCATTCCGGCGGCCCTTGGCGTGGTCAAGGCCGATCCGAGCCGTTCCGTGGTGGCGCTGTCGGGCGACTATGACTTCCAGTTCATGATCGAGGAGCTGGCGGTCGGTGCGCAGTTCAACCTGCCGTACATCCACGTGCTGGTGAACAACTCCTACCTGGGTCTGATCCGTCAGGCGCAGCGCGGTTTCGAGATGGACTACTGCGTGCAGTTGGCCTTCGAGAACATCAACGCACCGGAGCTCAACGGTTACGGCGTCGACCACGTTGCCGTGGTGGAAGGCCTGGGTTGCAAGGCCATCCGCGTACTCGACGCCAACAACCTGCAAGCCGCCTTCGCCGAGGCCCAGCGCCTGATGACCGAGCACCGCGTGCCGGTAGTGGTCGAGGTCATCCTGGAGCGGGTCACCAACATCTCCATGGGTGTCGAGATCAATGCGGTCAACGAGTTCGAAGAACTCGCCGAGCGCGGCGCCGACGCACCGACTGCGATCTCGCTGCTGGATTGATGCGCTTTGCTCCCCTCTCCCACTGGGAGAGGGGCCGGGGGTGAGGGCTGTGTGAAGCACGCAGTCTTCGTCTCGACCCAATTGCTGCTGCCCTCACCCCAGCCCTTTCCCGAGGGGAGAGGTAGCTAGATCAGAGGAGGCTTATATGCCCCGTTTTGCCGCCAACCTGTCCATGCTGTTCACCGAAGTGGACTTTCTGGAGCGTTTCGACGCCGCCGCTGCCGCCGGTTTCAGCGGTGTCGAATACCTCTTCCCCTACGACTTCGCCGCTGAAGTGATCAAGGCGCGCCTGGATGCCAACCAGCTTGAGCAGGTGCTGTTCAACCTGCCGGCCGGCGATTGGGCCAAGGGCGAGCGCGGTATCGCCTGCCACCCCGACCGCGTTGAAGAATTCCGCGCCGGTGTCGACCAGGCCATCGCCTACGCCAAGGTGCTGGGCAACCAGCAGATCAACTGCCTGGCCGGTATCCGCCCGCAGGGTCTGGATTGCGCCACCGTCGAGCAGACCTTTGTCGACAACCTCAAGTTTGCCGCCGAAAAGCTCGAAGCCGCGGGCATCAAGTTGGTCATGGAAATGATCAACACCCGCGACATCCCCGGCTTCTACCTGAACACCACGAAGCAGGCCCTGGCCATTCGCGAGAAGGTCGCCAGCAGCAACCTGTACCTGCAATACGACATCTACCACATGCAAATCATGGAAGGTGACCTGGCGCGTACCGTCGAGGCCAACCTCACCGTGATCAACCATGTGCAGCTGGCCGACAACCCGGGCCGCAACGAGCCGGGCACTGGCGAGATCAACTACCGCTTCCTCTTCGAGCACCTGGACCGCATCGGCTACCAGGGCTGGATCGGCTGCGAATACAAGCCAGCCACCACCACCGCTGCCGGCCTCGGCTGGCTGAAAACCCATAACGTCATCTGACCCCGCTCGCTTTCCCTGTAGAAGCCTGACGTACTAATTACAAGAGGATTTTCTCATGGCAAAAATCGGATTTATCGGCACCGGCATCATGGGCAAGCCTATGGCGCAGAACCTGCAAAAAGCCGGGCACACCCTGTTCTTCTCCGAGCACTTCGACAAGGCCCCGGCCGACCTGTTGGGCGACAACGGCATCGGCCTGGCCAACCCGCGCGAAGTGGCGCAGGAAGCCGAATTCATCATCATCATGGTGCCGGATACCCCGCAGGTTGAAGACGTGCTGTTCCGCAAGGACGGCGTCGCCGAAGGTGTTGGCGCCGGCAAGGTAGTGATCGACATGAGCTCGATCTCGCCGACCGCGACCAAAGTCTTCGCCGAGAAGATCAAAGCCACTGGCGCTGCCTACCTTGACGCGCCGGTATCCGGCGGTGAAGTCGGTGCCAAGGCCGCGACCCTGTCGATCATGATCGGCGGTTGCCCGAATGCCTTCGAACGCGCGCTGCCGCTGTTCCAGGCCATGGGCAAGAACATCACCCGCGTCGGCGGCAGCGGCGACGGCCAGACCGCCAAGGTCGCCAACCAGATCATCGTCGCCCTGAACATCCAGGCGGTGGCCGAAGCCCTGCTGTTCGCCGCGAAGAACGGCGCCGACCCAGCCAAGGTGCGTGAAGCGCTGATGGGCGGTTTCGCCGGTTCGAAGATCCTTGAAGTGCACGGCGAGCGCATGATCAAGGGCACCTTCGACCCAGGCTTCCGTATCAGCCTGCACCAGAAAGACCTCAACCTGGCCCTGGCCGGCGCGCGCGAGCTGGGCCTCAACCTGCCCAACACCGCCAACGCCCAGCAAGTGTTCAGCACCTGCGCGGCCATCGGCGGCAGCGGCTGGGACCACTCGGCGTTGATCAAGGGCCTGGAACATATGGCCAACTTCAATATCCGTGGGGAGTGACGCGTCACTCCCGTAGGATGGGTTGAGCGCAGCGATACCCATCGAGCCAAGCCATGCCCGCCCTGATGGGTATCGCAAGCTCAACCCATCCTACCCCCCCTTTCGACCTCCCGGCAGGCGGTGTCACGGCCTGCCTGCCGGGTGGGTCGATTCTAGTGCACAGCGTCTTGCCCCAGGATGCTGCGCACTAGAACCGACGTTGTTCCAGCCATAACAAGAGAGATCGCCATGTCTATCGACCCGCAAAGCCTGCTGCGTGAGCTGTTCGCCAGCGCCATCGACGCCGCCCATCCGCGCCAGGTGTTGGCTGACTACCTGCCGGAAGATCGCAGCGGTCGGGTCATCGTCATCGGCGCCGGCAAGGCCGCCGCGGCGATGGCCGAGGTGATCGAACGCGAATGGCAAGGCGAGGTCTCCGGCCTGGTGGTCACCCGCTACGAGCACGGCGCCAACTGCCGCAAGATCGAAGTGGTCGAAGCCGCCCACCCGGTGCCGGATGATGCCGGCGAACGCGTGGCGCGCCGCGTGCTGGAACTGGTCAGCGGCCTCAGCGAAGCCGACCGGGTGCTCTTCCTGCTCTCCGGCGGCGGCTCTTCCCTGCTCGCCCTGCCGGCCGCCGGCATCAGCCTCAAGGACAAGCAGGCGATCAACAAGGCGCTGCTCAAGTCGGGCGCGTCGATCGGCGAGATGAACTGCGTGCGCAAGCACCTCTCGGCGATCAAGGGCGGCCGTCTGGCCAAGGCCTGCTGGCCGGCCAGCGTCTACACCTACGCGATTTCCGACGTGCCGGGCGACGAAGCCACGGTGATTGCCTCCGGCCCGACCGTGGCCGACCCGACCACCTCGGCCGAGGCGCTGGCGATCCTCGCCCGCTACAGCATCGACATCCCGGCCAACGTGCACGCCTGGCTGCACGACCCGCGCTCGGAAACCGTCAAGCCCGGCGACCCATGCCTGGCGCGCAGCCACTTCCAGCTGATCGCCACGCCGCAGCAGGCCCTCGACGCCGCCGCCGCCAAAGCCCGCGCCGCCGGCTTCGCCACGCTGATCCTCGGCGATCTGGAAGGCGAATCGCGCGAGGTGGCCAAGGTACATGCCGGCATCGCCAAACAAGTGCTGCTGCACGGCCAGCCGATCCGGCCGCCCTGCGTCATCCTCTCCGGCGGCGAAACCACCGTCACCGTGCGCGGCAACGGCCGTGGCGGGCGCAATGCGGAATTCCTGCTCAGCCTCACCGAGAGCCTCAAAGGCCTCGCCGGGGTCTACGCCCTGGCTGGCGACACCGACGGCATCGACGGCTCGGAAGACAACGCCGGCGCCATCATGACCCCCTACAGCTACGCCCGCGCCGGTTTGCAGGGCCTCTCGGCCCGCGACGAACTGGACAACAACAACGGCTATGGCTACTTCGCCGCCCTCGACGAACTGATCGTCACCGGGCCGACGCGTACCAACGTCAACGACTTCCGCGCCATTCTGATTCTTGAGAAATAACTGCCATGACCCCAGACAAGAAAGTAAAGATTCTCGCCACCCTCGGCCCGGCCGTTACAGGCGTCGCTGACATCCGCCAATTGGTGGAAGCCGGGGTCAACCTGTTCCGTCTCAACTTCAGCCACGGCGAACACGCCGACCACGCCCAGCGCTACAACTGGGTACGCGAAGTGGAACAGCAACTGAACACCCCCATCGGCATCCTCATGGACCTGCAAGGGCCGAAGCTGCGGGTTGGCCGCTTCGCCGACGGCAAGGTCAACCTGAGCCGTGGCCAGGCCTTCCGTCTGGACCTCGACAGCACCCCGGGCGATGCCCAGCGGGTCAACCTGCCGCACCCGGAAATCATCGAAGCGCTGCAACCGGGCATGAGCCTGCTGCTCGACGACGGCCGCCTGCGCCTGCAAGTGACCGCCAAGCACGGCACGGCCATCGACACCCAGGTGATTGCCGGTGGCGAACTGTCCGACCGCAAGGGCGTCAACGTGCCGGAAGCGCTGCTGCAACTGAGCCCGCTGACCGAGAAGGACCGCCGCGACCTGACCTTCGGCCTGGATCTGGGCGTGGACTGGGTGGCGCTGTCGTTCGTGCAGCGCCCCGAGGACATCGTCGAAGCCCGCGAGCTGATCGGTGATCGCGCCTTTCTGATGGCCAAGATCGAGAAACCCTCGGCCGTGCAGCACCTCGAAGCCATCGCCCGCCTGTGCGACGCGATCATGGTCGCCCGTGGCGACCTGGGCGTGGAAGTGCCGGCGGAAAACGTGCCGCGCATCCAGCGAGACATCATCCGCACCTGCCGCCAACTCGGTAAACCGGTGGTGGTGGCCACGCAGATGCTCGAATCCATGCGCTTCTCGCCCGCGCCAACCCGCGCCGAGGTCACCGACGTGGCCAACGCCGTGGCCGAAGGCACCGACGCGGTGATGCTCTCGGCGGAAACCGCCTCCGGCGATTACCCGCTGGAAACCGTGCAGATGATGAGCAAGATCATCCGCCAGGTGGAAAACGGTCCGGACTTCCAGAGCCAGCTCGACGTCAGCCGTCCGCAGGCCGAAGCCACGGCCTCGGATGCGATCAGCTGCGCAATCCGCCGCATCAGCGCGATCCTGCCGGTGGCGGCACTGGTCAACTACACGGAATCCGGCAGCTCCAGCCTGCGCGCCTCGCGTGAGCGGCCGAAGGCGCCGATTCTCAGCCTGACCCCAAGCCTGAATACCGCGCGGCGCCTGAGCGTGGCCTGGGGCATCTACTCGGTGGTCAACGAACGCCTGCACCAGGTCGAAGAGGTCACCAGCACCGCCCTGGAAATCGCCCAGGCGCAAGGCATGGCCAAGCGCGGCGACACCGTGGTGATCACCGCTGGCGAACCCTTCGGCCAGCCCGGCAGCACCAACAGCCTGCGCATCGAAACGCTGTATTGAGCGGTAACAGCGGGCGCGTCCTTGCCTAGGTGGGTTAGCGGCGCGGAACAGCGTCCGCCAAGTCGAGCACGACAACGGAGCGCCGCGTAACCCACCGTCGCTGTCGCCAGCGCCTGGTTTTTCACCCCGAGCCCGTATGCCGCCACTGCCCCATCACGCCCTGCACGGCTTTCGCGCCTTGCTGCATGGTTTCAGCCAGATCTTCCTGCAGGCGCACGCCGGCTGCGGGTTGCTGATCGTCCTGGCGATTCTGGTCGGCGCGCCGGATCTGCTCGGCGGCGCCCTGCTCGGCGGGCTCAGCAGCATGCTGGTGGCGCAACGACGCGGCTACACCAAGGCCGATATCGACAGCGGCCTGTATGGCTACAACGGTATCCTCCTCGGTCTGCTGATCAGCCTGCACTTCAGCTGGTCGCCGCTCATTCCGTTGCTGATCATCGTCAGCGCCGGGCTGTCCAGCCTGCTGCTGGCACCCTGGATGCAGCGCATGCGCGAACGTCACTGGCTGCCCGCGTTTACCTTCCCGTTCGTGGCCCTGAGCTGGTTGCTGCTGTGGCTGGCGCCGCCCTTGCAGTTACAACCGCAGCCGATTGCAGAGGCCGCACTCCCCAGCATCGGCTGGTTCAGCGCACTGCTGGCCCTGGCACGCGGGCTGGGCCAAGTGATTTTTCTCGAAGCACCGCTGGCCGGGCTGTGCCTGCTGCTCGGCTTGTGCCTGGCCAATCGCCGCGCCGCGCTGTGGGCGCTGCTCGGCTCGGCGGGCGGCTTGAGCCTGGCGCTCCACCAGGGCTGGGCCCAGCACAGCGCGCTGGCCGGGCTGTATGGCTATAACGCGGCGCTGGCGGCAATTGCCTTGAGCCAAGTGCATCGCCAAGCGTGGGTAGCGTTGCTGGGGATTGTGCTTGCCCTGCTCTTGCAGCCTGGCTTCACTGCCGTTGGTCTGCCAGCGCTGAGCATGCCATTCATTCTGGCCTGCTGGCTGATCCAAGCCAGCCAACGCCTGTTACGCCGCGCGGCGGCGGATTGCGCGCCGATGCGCTAATGCGCTAATGCGCTTGCATCCCCCCGGCCAAACTCCCTAGCAGGCCGTTGAAAAACTACCTGCCTTACCGATACGGCGTTTTCAACGGTCTGCTAGGCTGGCGCGCACAGCAGGCCCACGGGAGCACACAAAATCCGCATGGATAACTCACACGACTGGCGCCAGCGCCTGTACGTCATCATCTTCCAGACCGACACCCCAGCCGGGCAGCGCTTCGATCGTTATCTGCTGCTGACCATCCTGGCCAGCCTGATCGTGGTGATGCTCGACAGCATCGACGACGTCCACAGCCAATACGGCGGATTACTGGCCGGTCTGGAGTGGGGCTTCACCGCGCTGTTCGCCGTGGAATACCTGGTGCGCCTGTACTGCTCGCCCAAGCCGCTGCGCTATGCCTTCAGCTTCTACGGGTTGATCGACCTGCTGGCGATCCTCCCCGGCCTGCTCGCCCTGCTCTACCCGGACGCGCAATACCTGCTGATCATCCGGGTGATCCGCATGCTGCGGGTGTTTCGCGTGCTCAAGCTCAGCCCTTACCTGCGCCAGGCCAACTTTCTGCTCACCGCGCTGCGCGGCAGTAAACAGAAAATCATCGTGTTCTTCGCCTGCATCGCCATTCTGGTGACGGTGTTCGGCACCCTGATGTACGTGATCGAAGGCCCCGTGCATGGCTTCACCAGCATTCCCAAGGGCATCTACTGGGCGGTGGTGACCCTGACCACCGTCGGCTTCGGCGATATCGTCCCGCAAACCCCGCTGGGCCAGGCGCTGTCGACTCTGGTGATGATCACCGGTTACTCGATCATCGCCGTGCCCACCGGCATCTTCACCGCCGAGCTGGCCACCGCCATGCGCGGCAACGAACAGTTGGTGCACGACTGCCCCAGCTGCGCGAAAAACACCCACGAGCACGGTGCGGCGTTCTGTAACCGCTGCGGCAATCCGCTATTTCCACGGCAGGTCGATCAGCGCTGATGCAGGGCTTCAGACAAACAGCGCCCTTCGTAGGGCAGACATGCCGCAGGCTTGTCCGCCGCTGCGGCGCCGCTAGTGGCCAGGCTTAAAGCCCCAGGGTTGACGTATCAGCCGCGCTCGACCGGCGCCGAGGTCAGCTCGAACGGGCTATTGCTGCGCCGCTGGTTACGGTCTTCGCGCGGGGTGGCGCCGAAGAAGTTGCGGTAGGCGCTGGAGAAATGCGGGCCGGAGGAAAAGCCGCAGGATAGACCGATCTGGATGATCGACTTACTGGTCTGCATCAGCAGTTGCCGGGCCTTGTTCAGGCGCAGCTCCAGGTAATACTGGCTGGGTACGCGATTGAGGTACTGCTTGAAGATCCGCTCTAGCTGCCGACGCGACACGCAGACATGCTGGGCGATCTCGTCGGTGGTCAGTGGCTCTTCGATATTCGCCTCCATCAGCAGCACCGCCTGGGTCAGCTTCGGGTGGCTGGAACCCAGGCGGTTCTGCAACGGAATACGCTGGCGCTCGCCGCCCTCGCGGATGCGTTCGACCACCAGCTCTTCCGACACCGCACCGGCCAGTTCGGCGCCATGGTCGCGGGCCAACAGGGCCAACAGCAGGTCGAGCACGGCCAGGCCGCCACAGGCAGTCAGGCGGTCACGGTCCCAGTCGAACAAGTGGCTGGTAGCGATGACTTTGGGGAAGCGCTCGGTGAAGTCGTCCTGCCAGCGCCAGTGCACCGCCGCGCGGTAACCATCGAGCAAACCGAGTTGTGCCAAGGGGTACACCCCGGCCGCCACCGCACCGATCACACAGCCGGCACGCACCTGTTGCTTGAGCGCACTGGACAGCGCCGGAAGCATCGCACCAGGGGGTTCATCGGCAAGCAGAAAGAGCCTCTGACAGCCCTCCAACTTACCCGCCCACGGCTCGCCCGGCAGACGCCACGCGCCCTCGGTCGGCGTTTCCGCCTGGAGGAACGACAGTTCGTAGACCACTTCAGGGTGGACACGCTGGGCGACGCGCAAGGCTTCCTCGGCCAAGGCCAAGGTCAGAGGCTTGGTGTTGGGCCAAAGCAGGAAGCCGATTCGGTGGGCATTCATGTGGGGCAGTTTAGGCTCTGGTGGGCATTTAAGGGCATATCGCCCGGATAAGCGTTAGCAAACACCGTAGGAGCGGGCCATGCCGGCGATTGCGCTTGGCCGCTCCTACGAACAACAGGTCTTATTTAAGGCTCTGTACCCGTTAACTGTTGATGCAGACCGCTGTCACAAAAGCGCGGCTTCTCCTGCAACACGTAACTGGGACATAGCCTTTTATTTAAGGCTACCGGAAAGAAACTGCTGCAGGCGTTCGGACTGCGGATTGACCAAGACCTCTTTCGGGCACCCACGCTCTTCGACCACGCCCTTGTGGAGGAACACCAACTGGTTGGAGACCTCACGGGCGAAACCCATCTCGTGAGTGACGACGACCATGGTACGGCCTTCCAGGGCCAGATCCTGCATAACCTTGAGCACTTCGCCGACCAGTTCCGGGTCGAGCGCCGAGGTAGGTTCGTCGAACAGCATCACCTCCGGCTCCATCGCCAGCGCGCGGGCAATCGCCACGCGCTGCTGCTCGCCGCCACTCATGTGCGCCGGATAGGCATCCTTGCGGTGCGCCACGCCGACCTTGTTCAGGTAATGCTCGGCTTTTTCACGGGCTTCGGCCTTGGCCATACCGAGCACATGCACCGGCGCCTCCATGACGTTTTCCAGCGCGCTCATGTGCGACCACAGGTTGAAATGCTGGAACACCATGGCCAGGCGCGAGCGCATGCGCTGCAACTGCTTGGGGTCGGCGGCCTTGAGCGCGCCCTCCTTGTTCGGCACCAGCTTCAGCTCTTCGTTGTTGAGCAGAATCCGGCCGCCGTGCGGCTGTTCCAGCAGGTTGATGCAACGCAGGAAGGTACTTTTGCCCGAGCCGCTGGAGCCGATGATGCTGATCACGTCGCCGGCCTTGGCGGCGAGCGACACGCCCTTGAGCACTTCGTGACTGCCGTAGCGCTTGTGCAGATCCTGAACTTCAAGTTTGTACATGATTTCCACTCTCTTGAATCAGTCGCTGAGCAAGCGACCCTGGCGAATAGGGGTACGACCGGCCACCTTGGCCAGCCACAGACCGGGCTGGGCAAAACGCATCCGTTCACGCACGTAGAGCACACCGTCGGTCGAAGCGCAGACAGTGCTGTGGCGATCGTCCAGCGGATCGATCACCTCAAACAGCGGATCGCCGGCCTTGACGCGAGCGCCCACCGGTTGCAGAAAACTCACCACCCCGGCATGCGGCGCGTAAGCATATTCGGCACCTTCGAACGGCGTCGCCTCGCAACAGGCCTGTGGGGCTGGCGGCCAATCACCGGCGATCAGGCCCTGCTCGGCGAGAAACGCCAGGATGCCTTCGGCGCGGGCTTCCGCCTGCGGCTTGTCGGTATCGGCCATGCCGCCCAACTCGACCGTAGTCGCCAGGCAGGCCAGCGGAATGTTCGCCTCGGGGAAGCAACGCGCCAGGCGCAACCAGGGCAACGAACAGGACTCGTCGAAGGAGCTGCCGCCCGACTCTTCGGCCGTCAACACCGCCCCCGCAGCAAGCCGCGCGGCCAGCGGGCGCAGCTGCGGCCAGTGCTGCGGCAACGCATACAAATGCACCACCGCTTCGAAATCGCAGTGCAGGTCGAGCACCACGTCGGCATCGCAGGCGTGCTTGAGCAGCAGCTGTTGCAGCCCTTGCAGTTCGGACGTGGCCGGCGGCAAAGACTCCAGCGCCGCCTGCATGGCCGCGCGGATCAAGCGCACATTGACCGGGCCATCGTCGCCCAGACAGCCATTCAGCGCAGGCGCGATGGCCTCGGCCAGGTCGAAAAAATCACGGTTGAAGTTGTTGCCGCTGGCAAACTCGAAACGCCCTTGATGGGTCGCCTGGAACACCTGCGCCAGGCCGATCGGATTGGCCACCGGCACCAGTTCGATCATCCCGCTCAGACGACCCTGGGCCTCCAGCTCGCGCAGGCGGCGCTTGAGTTCCACGGCCACGCGCATACCCGGTAGCTCGTCGGCGTGTAGCGAAGCCTGGATATAGGCCTTGCATGGCCCGCTGCCAAAGCGGAACACGCTCAGGCGCCGTTCGGTGCCGGGGCTGCTCCAGGGCAGGATGTGCTCGATGCGTTGCATGCTCGCCTCCTCAGGCCTTGCGCGGCGCCAGGTAGGCCAGCCAACGGCGCTCGGCCAGTTTGAACAGGCGCACCAGGATGAAGGTCAGGCACAGATAGAGCACACCCGCGGTGATAAACGCCTCGAACGGCAGGTAGTGCTGCGAGCTGACGGTGCGCGCCGCGCCGGTGATGTCGATCAGGGTGACAATCGACGCCAGGCTGGTGGTGTGCAGCATCATGATCACCTCGTTGCTGTACTGCGGCAACGCCCGGCGCATGGCCGACGGCAGCAGGATGCGGCGATACAGCTTGGCGCGCGACATGCCCATGGCCTTGGCCGCTTCGATCTCGCCATGCGGCGTGGACTTCAGGCTACCGGCGAGGATTTCCGCACTGTAGGCACTGGTGTTGATGGCAAACGCCAGGCAGGCACAGAAGGTCGCGTCGGACAGGTACGGCCACAGCACGCTGGCACGTACGGCCTCGAACTGGGCCAGGCCGTAATAGATCAGAAACAGCTGCACCAGCATCGGCGTGCCGCGGATCACGTAGGTGTAGAGCCAGGCCGGGAAGTTCACCAGCGGCGATTTGGACACCCGCATCAGCCCCAGCGGAATCGCCAGGGCCAGGCCGAATGCCAGGGAAATCAGCAGAATCTTCAGGGTCAACAACACGCCGTTCAAGTACAGCGGCAGGTTTGCCCAGATCACGGTGTAGTCAAAAATCATGGCGGCATTCCCCTGCTTATAGATCGGCGGCTTTGGTGCCGACCGAGTAGCGTTTTTCCAGGTAACGCAGAGCCAGCAGGGACACGCTGGTCAACACCAGATAGAGCGCTGCGACCGCCAAATAAAAGGTGAACGGTTCACGGGTGGCATCGGCCGCACTTTTCGCCTTGAACATCATGTCTTGCAGGCCGACCACGGAAATCAACGCGGTCGCCTTGGTCAGCACCAACCAGTTGTTGGTGAAACCGGGAATGGCGAAACGAATCATCTGCGGCACGAGGATGCGGAAGAACACCTTGATACCGCTCATGCCATAGGCAGCACCCGCCTCGGCCTGGCCTTTGGGGATCGCCATAAAGGCACCGCGAAAGGTTTCCGACAGGTAAGCGCCGAAGATGAAACCCATGGTGAAGACCCCGGCGACAAACGGATTGATGTCGATGTACTCGTCATACCCGAGCATCGGCGCCACACGGTTCACCATGTCCTGACCGCCATAGAAAATCAGCAAAATCAGCACCAAATCGGGAATACCGCGAATCACCGTGGCGTAGGTTTCGCCGAGAATCGCCAGCCACTTGATCGGCGACAAACGAAATGCCGCGCCGAGCAGGCCCAGGACAATCGCCACCGCCATCGAGGTAAGCGCGAGAATCAGGGTGAGCCAGGCACCTTCGAGGATGGTCGAGCCGTAGCCGTTCAACATGCTCTGGTTACCTCATACGAGCGCCAGCAGGCGCCGGGAGTACAACGAAAAAGTGGCGCAAAAACCTGCATCAGCCAGTTTGCGCCACTCTCAGTGAAAAGCGACCGCGTTACTCGATCAGTCGCCGTAGACGTCGAAGGCGAAGTACTTGTCCTGCACTTCCTGGTACTTGCCGTTGGCACGGATACCGGCGATGGCCGCGGTGATCTTGTCGGCCAGGGCGGTGTCGCCTTTGCGCACAGCGATCCCGGCGCCTTCACCGAAGTACTTCTTCTCGTTGAAATCCGGGCCGACCAGAGCGAAGCCTTTGCCGGCGTCGGTCTTGAGGAAGCCATCGTCGATGTTCACCGAGTCGGCGATGGTGGCATCCAGACGACCGGAAGCCAGGTCGAGGAAGATTTCGTTCTGCGAGCTGTAACGCACCACTTCAACGCCAGCCGGGGCGAACACGTCGGTGGCGTAACGGTCGTAGATCGACGCGCGCTGCACGCCGACTTTCTTGCCCTTGAGGTCGACCAGCGGGTCGTTGACCACGCTGCCAGCCTTCATCGCCAGCTTGGCCGGGGTGTGGTAGTACTTCTTCGAGAAGTCCACGGACTTCAGGCGGTCTTCGGTGATGGTCATCGACGACAGCACGGCGTCGAACTTGCGCACTTTCAGGGCTGGGATCAGGCCGTCGAACTCTTGCTCAATCCACTGACACTTGACCTTCATCTCTTCGCACAAGGCGTTGCCGATGTCGTAATCGAAGCCAGTGATGTTGCCTTCCGGGGTTTTGTAGGCGAACGGCGGGTACGCCGCTTCGATACCGATACGCAGAGGCTTGACCTCTTCAGCCATGGCCAACGGCGACAGCACGGATAGCGCCAGTGCGCCGAGAAGTGCAATCTTCTTCATCTTGTGACTCCTTCGAATGGGAATGGCTTTAGATTGGCAGTGAGAGCGTGTGGGCGAATGCATCCAGCCATGCATGAATTGTAGAGAACGTCGCCGTCTTTTCCGCGTAACACGCAGACCACAAGCGGCTCCGGCTGGGTGAGCGGCATTCTAGCGACAGCTCGGAAGTCGATATTTCTTCAATGCGACAAGTAATTACAAAAGCCCAGGACGGGCACGGCGGGCGTATTGACAGCCTCCGGCAAACATGCAGAGACAGGACAAATAAATAACCAGTTATTAAAGCAATTACTGCGCCTGATCTTGCAAGACCCTTACTTTATAGGCCTTGGCGGGTTGTTGCTTGTGTTCCCAAGCGGCGCGAACGCGCCAAACGGGTGCAAAACGTTTCCGCACACCCCAAACGAACGCACGACGTTACCGGCGGGTGACAGCGCAGCCCAACAGCCTGCGGCAGGGCCGAAAAGCACAACGCCCCGCCTTAGCTTGTGGCCGGGGCGGGGCGTTGCTTGCCGAGCGCGGTTAAGCGGCCTGCATGCTGCGGTGAGTGTCGATAAGGTGCTGCACCACGCCAGGATCGGCCAGCGTGGAGATGTCGCCGAGTGCATCGTATTCGGCGGTAGCGATCTTGCGCAGGATGCGGCGCATGATCTTGCCCGAGCGGGTTTTCGGCAGGCCAGGGGCCCACTGAATCACGTCCGGCGAGGCAATCGGGCCGATTTCCTTGCGCACCCAGTTTTTCAACTCCAGGCGCAATTGCTCGGAAGGCTCTTCGCCGCCATTCAGGGTGACGTAGACATAAATGCCCTGCCCCTTGAGGTCATGCGGTACGCCAACCACCGCCGCTTCGGCGACTTTCGGGTGGGCGACCATGGCGCTTTCGATCTCGGCGGTACCCATACGGTGCCCGGAGACGTTGAGCACGTCATCGACGCGGCCGGTGATCCAGTAGTAGCCATCTTCGTCGCGGCGCGCGCCGTCGCCGGTGAAGTACATGCCACGGAAGGTCTTGAAGTAGGTGTCGACGAAACGGTCGTGGTCGCCGTACAGGGTGCGCGCCTGGCCCGGCCAGGAATCGATGATCACCAGATTGCCTTCGGCGGCGCCCTCGATCAGGTTGCCGAGGTTATCCACCAGCGCCGGTTGCACGCCGAAGAACGGACGGGTTGCCGAACCCGGCTTGAGCGCGGTAGCGCCCGGCAGCGGACTGATCAGGATGCCGCCGGTTTCGGTCTGCCACCAGGTGTCGACAATCGGGCAACGCTCCTGGCCGACCGTCTTGTGGTACCAGTTCCAGGCTTCCGGGTTGATCGGCTCGCCGACCGAACCGAGCAGGCGCAGGCTCTTGCCATCAGCGCCCTGCACGGCTGCGTCGCCCTGGGCCATCATGGCGCGGATCGCGGTCGGTGCGGTGTAGAGGATATTGACCTTGTGCTTGTCGATGATCTTCGACACGCGGGTGATGTCCGGGTAGTTCGGCACGCCTTCGAACAGCAAGGTGGTCGCGCCATTGGCCAGCGGGCCGTAGACGATATAGCTGTGGCCGGTGACCCAGCCGACGTCGGCGGTGCACCAGTAGATATCGCCCGGTTTGTAGTCGAACACCCGCTCGTGGGTCAGCGCGGCGTACAGCAGGTAACCGCCGGTGGTGTGCTGCACGCCCTTGGGCTTGCCGGTGGAGCCGGAGGTATAGAGGATAAACAGCGCTTCTTCGGCGCCCATTTCCTTCGGCGCGCAGACGCTTCCGGCGACCGCCATCAGGTCTTCGTACCAGATGTCGCGATGCTGGTTCCACTTGATCGCCGAACCGGTGCGCTTGCACACGATGACTTTCTGGATGCTGCTGGTTTCTGGGTTGGTCAGGGCATCGTCGACGTTGGCTTTCAGCGGGGTTTTCTTGCCGCCGCGCAGGCCTTCGTCGGCGGTGATCACCACCTTGGATTGGCAGTCGATGATGCGCCCAGCCAGGGCCTCCGGCGAGAAGCCGCCGAACACCACCGAATGCACCGCACCGATACGGGTGCAGGCGAGCATCGCCACCACCGCCTCGGGAATCATCGGCATGTAAATAGTCACCACGTCGCCACGGTGCACGTCCTGGCCGCGCAGGGCGTTGGCGAACTTGCACACTTGCTCGTGCAGTTCGCGGTAAGTGATGAGCTTATGTTCGGAGGGGTCGTCGCCTTCCCAGATGATCGCCACCTGGTCGCCGCGTTCTGCCAGGTGACGGTCCAGGCAGTTGTAGGAGACGTTCAGGGTGCCATCGGCAAACCACTTGATGTCGACGTGGTGGTCGTCGAAAGAGGTCTGCTTGACCTTGCTGAACGGTTTGATCCAATCGAGGCGCTGGGCCTGCTCGCGCCAGAAACCGTCGGGGTTGATCACCGACTGCTGGTACATGGCTTTGTAGGTAGCCTCATCGGTCAACGATTGAGCCGCCACCTCGGGGCGCACGGGATACAGGGACGCAGCACTCATTAGAAATACCTCAGCGGGTAGTTGTTGTTCTATGGTGCATTTTGTAGCCAGAGGGCCCTCCTTGAGCCATTCGACCATCGTATTACCGCTCTACGACGATAGTCTTGCGCAGGCTGCACGCTGCCCCGCTATGTGGCGCATGGGCTAGGCAAGCGTGGCTGGCCTGGCGTTGCGCGGTTGCCGCCGATGCCCTGGCGCAGCCCCAAGTCGGTCGGCGTTGAACGCAGCGAAGCCCAACAGCAGGATCGTTGGGCTTCGTCGCGCTGCGACTCAGGCTACGGCTTATCGCCCTTGCAACACGCAATCGGCACATAGCCTTTGCGCAGGGAGGGCCTGGTTGCGCCCGCCCCTACGCAAGCCTATCCGCTGACTCAGCGTTGGTTGGACGCCTCGGCCGCCCGGATCAGGTCGGCGCCGATCTCGCCTTCGAACTTCTGCCACACCGGCTTCATCGCTTCACGCCATTGCCCGCGCTGCTCAGGGGTCAACTCGATGATTTCGGTGGTGCCGGCAGCCGCGATGGCCTGCTTGGCGCTCTGGTTGAGCTCATCGGCCTGCTTGTTCACCTCGACGGTGACCTCGGCCATGATCGTCTCCAGCTCGCTGCGCACGTCCGCTGGCAGGCCTTTCCAGAATTGGGTGTTGGTGATCACCATGTAATCGATCAAGCCATGGTCGGACTCGGTCATGTACTTCTGTACTTCATGCACCTTCTGGCTCTGGTAGTTCGACCAGGTGTTCTCGGTGCCGTTGACCACGCCGGTCTGCAGGCCCTGGTAGACCTCGGCAAAGCTCATCTTGCGCGGGTTGGCGCGCACCGCCTTGAACTGCTCTTCGAGCACCGCGGAGGCCTGCACGCGGAACTTCAAACCACGCGCATCGCTCGGTTCGCGCAGCGGTTTGTTGGCCGACATCTGCTTGGTGCCGTTGTGCCAATAGGCCAGGCCGGTGATGTTCTTGTCCTCCATGGAGGTCAACAGCGCCTTGCCCTGCGGGCTGCTCTGAAAGCGGTCGGCGGCAGCCAGGTCGTCGAACAGGAACGGCAGGTCGAAGATCTGCATCGGCTTGGCGTACTGCTCGAACTTGGCCAGCGACGGCGCCAGCAGCTGTACGTCGCCGAGCAGCAGCGCTTCCATTTCCTTGCCGTCGCCGAACAGCGAGGAGTTCGGATAGACCTCGACCTTGACCTTGCCCGGCAGGCGCTCTTCGGCGAGCTTCTTGAAAATCAACGCGCCCTGCCCCTTGGGCGTGTTGTCGGCGACCACATGGGCAAATTTGATGATGATCGGCGCCTCGGCCTGGGCCAAGCCGGCGAGAGACAGCGATATGGCGCAGACGAGCGCCTTGGCGGTGAACTTCAGCATGGTGTTACCTCATTGTTATTGTGTGTTTGCTGCGGGTTTTCGACGCTAAGGCGGACAGACCGCCAGGGGAATTCACTATTACCCAAGGGCGCCTTCGGCAATGCCGAACGCCTGGGTCTTCAGGCCTTGGTTCCGGCCCTTTCGAGCAGGCGGCGGGCGCGACCGAGGACGGGCGCATCGACCATTTGCCCATCGACCACGAACACGCCGTCGCCGTTGGCGCCGGCGGCCAGCACTCGCCGCGCCCAGGCCAGTTCCTCGGCAGCCGGCATCAAGGCGTGGTGCACGATGGCGACTTGGCTGGGGTGGATGCACAGCAACCCGCCAAAGCCCATGTCACTGGCGTCCTGCGCGGTGCGCGCCAGGCCGGCGTGGTCGGCAATCGCCGGAAACACGCTGTCCAGTGCCGGCGCCAACGCGGCGGTGCGTGTGTGCAGCAGAATCGAATAACGCGCCTGGTCGAGAATCCGCTCGGCCGCCGCGCTGCCGCTGGCCAAACCTAAATCCAGGCCCAGGTCGAGACCGCCGAACGACAGGCGCTCGACCCCAGCCGCGCGGGCAATCGCCGGCAGCGCCAGCAAGCCCTGGGCGCTTTCGATGATCGGCCAGACGGGCTTGCCGCACAGCGCCACCTGGGCGACCTGCTCGGCACTTTCCACCTTGGGCAACAGCACGCCGATGACGCCGGCGTGGCGCTGGCACAGGGCGATATCCGCAGCCTGGCCGGTATGCCCGGGCGCGTTGATACGCACCAGCAGGCGCGCCTGTGGGTTGTCCGCGAGAAACCCATCGAGGTTGGCCCGCGCTTCGGCTTTCAGGCTTTCCTGCACGGCATCCTCAAGGTCGACGATGACCACATCGGTGCCGCTGGCCAGGGCTTTGGGAATCCGCTCCGGGCGCGTGGCCGGAACGAACAGGGCGCTGCGGATAATCACTGTGTTCATGAGCTGTCCTCGTTGCCGCGGAGTTGCTTTCTGTAGCGAGTAGGATGGGTTGAGCGAAGCGATACCCATCGGTTTCGGTGGCGACCGCAGGCTCACGACGGCGTTACACCGTGCCCTGCTCGCGCAGGCGCTGGATATCGGCGGGCGCGTAACCCAGCTCGGCGAGCACGTTGTCGCTGTGCTGACCGAGGGCCGGCACCGCCTCCATGCGTGGCTCGAACGCGCTATTGCACCCCGGCGGCAGCAACGCCGGCAGCGGCCCGCTCGGGCTGTCGACCTCGACCCAGCGCGCGCGCGCCTTGAGCTGCGGGTGCGCCCAAACGCCGGCCATGTCGTTGACGTGGGCATTGGCGATCTGTGCGCTGTCGAGGCGCTCGATCACCTGCTCGGCGCTGAGCTGGGCAAAGGTCTCGACGATCAGTGCGCGCAACGCCTCGCGATTGGCCGAGCGCTTGGAATTCGCCGAGAACCGCTCGTCGCTGGCCAAGTCCGCTTGCACCAGGACTTTGTCGCAGAACAGCGGCCACTCGCGTTCGTTCTGCAAACCGAGCATCACCGTGCCGCCGTCGCCAGTGGGGAACGGGCCGTAGGGGTAAATGGTGGCGTGGGCGGCGCCGGCGCGCGGCGGCGGCGTGGCGCCCTGGTAGGCGTAATACAGCGGGTAGCCCATCCACTCGACCAGGCTTTCCAGCATCGACACATCGACGCGGCTGCCCTCGCCGGTCTTGTCGCGCAGCATCAACGCCGACATCACGCCGGTGTAGGCATACATGCCCGAGGCGATATCGGCGATCGAGCAGCCGGCCTTGGCCATCTCGTCCTCACCCGCCCCGCCGGTGACCGAGAGAAAGCCCCCTTCGCTCTGGATCAGCAGGTCGTAGGCCTTCTTCTGCTCATAGGGGCCGCCTTCGCCGTAGCCGGAAATGTCGCAGACGATCAAGCGCGGAAAGCGTGCGTGCAACGCCTCGAACGACAAGCCCATGCGCGCCGCCGCACCGGGGGCAAGGTTCTGCACCAGCACGTCGGCACCTGCCAGCAGGCTGTCCATCACCTGCAAGGCCGCGTCCTGCTTGAGGTCGAGGGTCAGGCTTTCCTTGGAGCGGTTGGTCCAGACGAAGTGCGAGGCCAGGCCGCTGACCCGCTCATCGTAGCCACGGGCGAAATCACCGCTGCCAGGACGCTCGACCTTGATCACCCGGGCGCCGAGGTCGGCCAATTGGCGGGTGCAGAATGGCGCGGCGATGGCGTGTTCGAGGCTGACCACGGTGATGCCATCGAGGGGGCGTGGGCGTTGTGTTGTGGTGTTCATCGTTATCTGTCCTCTAGTCCGGATGCAATCCAGGCTACGTTTCGCGGGCATGGCCCGCTCCTACAGTCGAACCGCGGTTGTTCGTAGGAGCGGGCCATGCCCGCGATCCACGTTCTCGCCGGTTTGTCAGATCAGTCGCGACACATCGGCCGCTTCGCGCAGACGCCAGACACGCTCGATCAGCACGCCCGCCTCATCGGCAGTGGCGGCGCCGGAGAAGGCCAGCAAGCGGCGGAATTTGTCTTCCAGCTCATCGCGCGACAGGCTGTTGCCCGGATCGCCCTTGGGCTCGTCAATCGCGCCCGTCAGGTGCCGGCCATCGACCGTGCGCACCTCGACGCGGCCGAGCCAGCGCTGCGGATAGGCACCATCCACTTCGGCATCCAGCTGCATGCTGACCTTGTCGCGAAAGGCGGCGATACGCGGATCGCTCAGCGCGAACGCATGGAATTCGTTCAACCCGGCCTTGCCGTAAACAGCGATCAGGCCGAGCACCGTGCCCATGGAAAACTTCGCCTGGTGCACGCTCTGCGGCACCGTCACCCGACCGAGCACATCGATGGCGCCCTGGTGCACGCGGGTGGTGACGTGGGCGATCTGCTCGGCGCTCAAAGCTTCGCGCTGCATCAGCGTCAGCAGCGCATCGGCAGCCGGGTGGGTATGCCGGCAGGAGGCATGAAACTTGAAGGAGGTTTCGCTCAGCGCCCAGCGGCTGCCGAGACGGTCGACCAGGTATTTCGGGTCGGCGTCGCTGGACATGCCGGCGGCCATGCCCTGCTCGCCTTCGAGGATGTTCTGCGCACCGGTCAGGCCGTCATCGGTCAGGTAGGCGGCAAGCAAACCATCGGCGGCGGCCTTGGCGGTGTGCAGTTGCTTGGAGTCGGCGGCATCGCGGAGGAACTCCCACAGCCCGGCGGCCTGGGTGCCGGCAGTGCCGAGCAGGTTGATGAACTGCGCCTGGTTGAAGTCCAACAGCTTGCCCACCGCCACCGCGGCAGCCAGGGTGCCGACGGTCGCCGTGGTGTGGAAGATACGGTAGTGCGAGCGACCGAGGAATTCGCCGATGCGGATGCCCGCCTCGTAACCGGCGACCGCGGCGAGGATCAGCTCGCGCCCGGATTTACCGAGGTCCTGCGCTGCGGCCAGCGCCGCCGGGAAGACCACCGTGGCCGGGTGCAGCACCGAGCTGTTGTGCAGGTCATCCTGCTCGACCAAGTGCGAGCTGGCGGCATTCACCAGCGCGGCGAAGTACGCCGAGCTGCGCTCGCCGCTGACCAGCACCTGGCAACGTCCTGCGGACGGCCCCATGCGCCGGGCATAGCGTTCGAATAGCGGAATCGGGTGCTGACCCTTGCTGGCCAGGGCCGAACCGAGCCAGTCGAGGAACAGGTCTTCGCTGCGCTCGACCACCGCCTTGGGCAAATCGTCGTAACGCAGCGCGGCGAGAAATTCGGCGAGGGCGTGGGTGTTATTGCTCATGGCCGGCTCCCAGGAGTCTGTTTATGAGCTCGCGAGCTAAGGTCAGGCAAGGCGGAGTCGGGTGAAGAAGCGGAGTTTACGTGTTGTAAATGAGCATTCTGAGCCCGATTACAACGCAGCATGGCCGACGCGCAGCAGATCATAAGTAGGCTCCTTAGAAACTGCGCGGCAGCTCGAGCAGGTGCTCGGCCACATACGACAGGATCAAGTTGGTGGAGATCGGCGCCACCTGGTACAGGCGGGTCTCGCGGAACTTGCGCTCGACGTCGTATTCACAGGCGAAGCCGAAGCCACCGTGGGTTTGCAGACAGGCGTTGGCCGCCTCCCAGGAGGCCTTGGCCGCCAGGTATTTGGCCATGTTGGCACTGGCCCCGGCGTTGATGCCGCTGTCGTATTCCTCACAGGCGCGCCAGCGCATCAGGTCGGCGGCCTCGATCTCGATATGCGCCTCGGCGATGGGAAACTGCACGCCCTGGTTCTGCCCGATGGCCCGGCCGAACACCACGCGGTCGCGGGCATAGGCGCTGGCCTTCTCGATAAACCAGCGGCCGTCGCCGATGCACTCGGCGGCGATCAGCGTGCGCTCGGCATTCAGGCCGTCGAGGATGTAGCGGAAGCCCTTGCCCTCCTCGCCGATCAGGCTGCTGGCCGGCAGCTCCAGGTTGTCGAAGAACAGCTCGTTGGTCTCGTGGTTGACCATGTTGGCGATCGGCTGCACGGTCAGGCCGTTGCCGATGGCCTCGCGCAGGTCGACCAGGAAGATCGACATGCCTTCGGATTTTTTCTTCACCTCGGCCAGCGGCGTGGTGCGCGCCAGCAGAATCATCAGGTCGGAGTGCTGGATGCGCGAGATCCACACCTTCTGCCCGTTGATCACGTACTTGTCGCCCTGCTTCACCGCCGTGGTCTTGATCTTGGTGGTGTCGGTGCCGGTGGTCGGCTCGGTCACGCCCATCGACTGCAAGCGCAACTCGCCGGCGGCGAGCTTTGGCAGGTAGTAGCGCTTCTGCTCTTCGGAGCCGTGACGCAGCAAGGTGAACATGTTGTACATCTGTCCGTGCACGGTGCCGGAGTTGCCGCCACAGCGGTTGACTTCCTCAAGAATCACCGAGGCCTCGGCCAGACCCAGGCCCGAGCCACCGTACTCTTCCGGGATCATCGCCGAGAGCCAACCGGCTTCGGTCATGGCGCTGACGAATGCCTCGGGAAAGCCTTTCTCTTCATCGATCTTGCGCCAGTAGGCAGCATCGAACTCGGCACAGAGGGCGCGCACGCCTTCGCGGATGGCATTCAGTTCTTCGTTGTTGTTCGGGTTCATCTCGGTTCCTCGATTTGTCTCGTTGTCGCGGCAGACGTAGGGTGGATGTCGCTTTTCACATCCACCGAAACACCGCCTGGTGGATCGATGAAGCGCGATCCACCCTACGATCCGCTGCTCAGTCGAATTGCACTTCAGCGCGCTGCGCCAGGCCGGCTTCGTTGCCCGCCCACAGCTGCGCACTGCCGGCCGCGCCAATGCGCCCGCCGATCTCGAACGGCTGCGGCGCCACCAGCGGGCGCAAGCCGCGATAGGCGAAGCGGCGCAGGCGCGCCTCGGGGTTGGCGCGGCAGAAAGCGCGCAGGCTCAGGGTGGCGATCAGCGGGCCGTGCACCACCAGGCCGGCATAGCCCTCGGTCTCGGTGACGTAGGGCCAGTCGTAGTGAATACGGTGGCCGTTGAAGGTCACGGCGGAGTAGCGGAACAGCAGCGTGGCACTCGGCGTCACCGCCTCGCGCCAGTCGCCGGCGATCAGCGGTTCGCCGCTGCTGGCCTTGGGTGGGCTGGGCTCGCGGTAGACGATGTCCTGCTCCTCGCGGAGCGCCAGTACGCCGTCTTGCAGGTAATCGTGGCGCACGGTGACGAACAGCAGCGCGCCGGTACGGCCGTGCTTTTCCTCGATATGAGTGATGGTCGAAACCCGGCTGGCTTCGCCGCCGACGCGCAGCGCCTGGAAGAACTCAACGCGCCCGCCGGCCCACATGCGGTTACGGTTGTCCGCTGGCGGCAGGAAACCACCGCGCGCCGGGTGGCCGTCCTCGCCCAGGCCGCTTTCGGCCAACGGCTCCTGAAAGAACGCCCAGTGCCACAGCGGCGGCAGGACCTCGCCATGCGCCGGCGTGGCCTCGCCGAGGGTGGCGGCGATGCGCTTGACCAGGTTACGACTGAGTTGGTCGTGGGCCTCTTCGGTGCGGCCGATCCAGGCGGAAAAAGCAGAGTCACTCATGGGCAATGTTCCAGCGTTGTTCTTGTGTGCTGAGAGCATGCGACGTGGCTGGCGTTCTGAGAATTTGCATTTACGTAACCCAGCGTTCGATTATGCTGAACGCCGAATAACAGCTTACCCCGCTGTGGAAGGGGCTTTAGCCGCGAGCTTTTAGACCGCCATGAAAAGCTCGCGGCTAAAACGGAACGCTCCTACACAGCTTGGCTGCCATACCCAGAGGAACGCCATGCACTTCGATCTGCCCGACCTGCGCCTGTTCATCCACATCGCCGAGTCGCCGAGCCTGACTCAGGGCGCGCGGCGGGCGTTTCTCTCGCCGGCGGCGGCCAGTGCGCGGATCAAGGCCCTGGAAGCGCAGCTCGGTTCGCGCCTGCTGTACCGCGACAGCCGTGGCGTCGAGCTGACCCCGGCAGGCCAGCGTCTGCTGCAACATGCGCGGCTGATCATGCGCCAGGTCGATTACCTGAAAAGCGAGTTCACCGAGTACGGTGCCGACGCCGCCGGGCATATCCGCATCTTCGCCAACACCACGGCGGTCACCGAGTTCCTCCCCGAGGTGCTGGCCGGCTTTCTCGCCGCGCGCCCTGGCGTCAGCGTGGATTTGCAGGAGCGCCTGAGCCGCGACATCGTGCGCGGCGTGCTGGATGGCGCCGCCGACCTCGGCATCATCGCCGGCCCGGTGCAGGTGCGCGGCTTGCAGGTGCTGCACTTCAGCACCGACCGCCTGGTGCTGGCCGTGCCGCTCGGGCATCCGCTGGCCGAGCGGCGTAGCGTCAGCCTGGGCGACACCTTGCAGTACCAGCACAT
This sequence comes from Pseudomonas sp. UBA2684, assembly GCA_002354655.1. Classification (GTDB taxonomy): domain Bacteria; phylum Pseudomonadota; class Gammaproteobacteria; order Pseudomonadales; family Pseudomonadaceae; genus Aquipseudomonas. The sequence goes on along the minus strand of DELY01000001.1, from coordinate 101,239 downwards.
CGGCCTGCACGAGGGCAGCACCTTGCTGAGCTTCCTGCGCGAACAGGTGGAAAAGCTCGGCGAGAGCCTGTCGCTGCGCATCCAGGTGTCGAGCTTCGAGGCCATCTGCCGGATGATCGAGGCCGGCGTCGGCATCGGCGTGATTCCCGAGTCCGCCGCACAGCGGCACAGCCGCACCATGCAACTGGCGACCATCGCCCTCGACGAGGCCTGGGCGGTGCGCGAACGCAGCATCCTGGTACGCGACCTGGAGGCGCTGCCCGGCAGCGTGCGGGCGCTGATCGCCACCCTGCGTCCCGACCTCGCCGGGCAACACGCAGACGAAAAAAAGGCGACCTAAACAGGTCGCCTACCCACACATTCCGCGGGCGGAATGGAGAAACGCTTGCATCCAAACCACGCAGGATTGGAACACTTGCAGTCTCGCCCACCCGCCCACGCATCAGCTATTGCACCAAGGTCGTAGTTAACCTGACGACGATAGCGGCCATTCGAACTTGAGTTCACCCACTCGCCGCAATCCGCCCTTAGTCCTTGCCCAAGCCATGCTGGCGCAGCTTATTGGCGATGGTGGTGTGCGATACGCCCAGGCGTTTGCCCAACAGGCGGCTGCTCGGGTGATCGTGGTAGAGCCGCTCCAGCACGGCCTTTTCGAAGCGGCCGAGAATATCGTCCAAACCGCCCTCCACCGAGAACTCGCCCAGCGGTTGCGGCGCGCCGTAGTCCGGCAGGCGGATGTGTTCAGCCTTGACCGTACCGCCGTCGCATAGCGACACCGCCTGGAACAGCACGTTTTCCAGTTGGCGCACATTGCCCGGCCAGTGGTAATGACCGAGCTTGTCGAGCACCGTCGGCGCCAGCTTGGGCAGCGCGCAGCCGATCTGCCGGCTGGCCGAGTCGAGGAAATGCTCGACCAGCGGCGTCAGGCCGTCCAGGCATTCGCGCAGCGGCGGGATATGCAGGCTGAGTACGTTGAGGCGGTGATAGAGATCCTGGCGGAACTCGCCCTTGGCGCACAGCTCGGACAAATCGACCTGGGTGGCGCAGATCACCCGCACGTCTAGATAGACCTCCTCGTCGCTGCCGACCCGGCGGAAGCAACCGTCCTGTAAAAAACGCAGCAGCTTGGCCTGCAAGCGCGGGCTCATCTCGCCGACGCCATCGAGAAACAGCGTGCCGCCAGCAGTCAGCTCCAGCAGGCCGAGCTTGCCTTCCGGGCGCGCGCCCTCGAAGGCACCAGGGCCGTAACCGAACAACTCGGTCTCAGCCATCGATTCCGGCAGACCGGCGCAGTTCAGCGCCATAAACGGCGACTGCCCGCGCGGGCTGGCCAGGTGGCAGGCGCGCGCCAGCAGCTCCTTGCCGGTGCCGGTCTCGCCCTCGATCAGCAATGGCGCATCCAGCGGCGCCATGCGCCGCGCCTCGCGCACCACCGCGGCCATCACCTTGGAGCTCTGGAAGATGCTGTCGAAGCCGCGCAGCTCCTGCTTGCGCACGTTATAGATGCGCTCGCCGACGCGGTCGGCGCGGTGCAACGTGAGCACCGCGCCGGCCAGGGCGTCGCTTTCGTCATGTTCGGTTTGCAAGGGCGCGATGTCGGCGAGAAACACATCGCCCTTCACTTTCACGCGCAGGCCGTTGATCCGCGACTTGTTGGCGCGCACCAGCTCCGGCAGGTCGAAATCCTCGGTGTAGCGCGACAACGGGATGCCCGGCACCTCGTCCACGCGCACCCCGAGCAACTGCGCGGCGGCGCGGTTGGCGGCGACGATCGAGCCGCCCATGTCGATCGACAGCACCGGGAATTCCAGGGCACCGAGCAGCGCATTCAACTCCAGATGACGCCGTTCGCTGGGCATCAGGCCCACACGCTTGACGCCGAACACACCAGGAATTGCTTCGAACTTCGGCCGTAGCGACTGAAATTGCAGGTTGATCAGGTTCGGGCAGTGCAGGTAGATGGCGTTGCCCTGCTCGCCGCCGACTTCGCCACGGGCGACGTTGATGCCGTACTCGACCAGCAGGTTGAGGATGTCACGCAGGATGCCAATCCGGTTCTGGCAGTGGACTTTGATACGCATGGCGGGGCTCTGGTCAGGCTTTTTATGGGCCGCGTAGGCGAACAATCGCGTGCAGCAGCGGATTTTTCGTCAAGAATATGTGACAGATTAGCCCAGCAGCAAGACGACAGCTGGCCTCACCCGCAGCAACGTAATCATTTCTTTACGAAAAGCCCGCCGTTGTTCGGCTGAAATACTGTCGACCCTGGCTGCATAAGCGCAGCGCCTGCGATATCCATAGTCCAACACAACAACAAAAGCCCCCGCAGGAGGCAACGATGAAGAGTACGCAGTACGTGGCTCGGCAACCGGACGACAACGGTTTTATCCACTACAGCGAGGCCGAGCATCAGGTGTGGAACACCCTGATCACCCGGCAGTTGCAGGTGATCGAGGGGCGGGCCTGCCAGGAATACCTGGACGGCATTGAGCAACTCGGTCTGCCCCTTGAGCGTATTCCGCAGCTGGCCGAGGTGAACACGGTGCTGCACGCCGCCACCGGCTGGCGCGTCGCCCGCGTACCGGCGCTGATCCCCTTCCAGACTTTTTTCGAGCTGCTGGCCAGCCAGCAATTCCCCGTCGCGACCTTTATCCGCAGCCCGCAGGAACTCGACTACCTGCAAGAGCCGGACATCTTCCACGAGATCTTTGGCCACTGCCCGCTGCTGACCAATCCCTGGTTCGCCGAATTCACCCATACCTACGGCAAGCTCGGCCTCCTGGCGAGCAAGGAAGAGCGCGTCTATCTCGCGCGCCTGTACTGGATGACCATCGAGTTCGGCCTGGTCGATACCCCGGCCGGCCGGCGGATCTATGGAGGCGGCATCCTCTCCTCGCCGAAGGAAACCGTCTATTGCCTGTCCAATCAGCCAGAACATCAAGCGTTCGCGCCCATGGAAGCGATGCGCACGCCTTACCGCATCGACATCTTGCAGCCGCTGTACTTCGTTCTGCCGGAACTCAAGCGCCTGTTCGACCTGGCCCACGAAGACATCATGGGCATGGTCCGCCACGCCATGCGCCTGGGCCTGCACGCGCCGAAGTTTCCGCCGAAAGCCGCCTGACCGCTGTAGCTTGGGTTGAGCCTGTAGGGCGGACATGCCGCAGGCTTGTGCGCCGTGGCGTATACCGATGGTGGACAAGCTGCGCATGTCCACCCGACGAAACTGCTTATGTAGGATGGGTTGAGCATCGCGATACCCATCATTTCCCGGCTTGATGGGTATCGCCGCGCTCAACCCACGCGGCCCGACCCATCCGGCCCCTCACCACCGAACACTGGAGAATCCTAATGTCCCTTGCCCAAGCCCACTGCGAAGCCTGCCGCGCCGATGCGCCGAAAGTCTCTGACGAGGAGCTGGCCGAACTGCTTCGCGAAATTCCCGACTGGAACATCGAAGTGCGTGACGACCATATGGAGCTGGAGCGGGTGTTCCTGTTCAAGAACTTCCGCCACGCCCTGGCCTTCACCAACGCGGTCGGCGCCATCGCCGAAGAAGTGGGCCACCACCCGGCCCTGCTCACCGAATGGGGCAAGGTCACCGTTACCTGGTGGAGCCACGAGATGCGCGGCCTGCACCGCAACGATTTCATCATGGCCGCGCGTACGGACCTGTTGGCAGCCAGCGCCGAGGGCCGCAAGTGAGTCATTTCCACAGCATCAATCGAGTGCCTGGCGACCCGATTCTCGGCCTGATGGACGCCTTTCGCGCCGACCGCAACCCGGCCAAGCTCGACCTCGGCGTGGGCGTGTACAAGGACGCTCAGGGCCTGACGCCGATTCCGCGCGCAGTGAAGCTCGCCGAACAGCGGCTGGTGGAAAGCGAAACGACCAAGAGCTATATCGGCGGCCATGGCGACCCACTGTTTGGCAGCCTGCTTAGCCAGCTGATACTGGGCGCAGATAGCCCGCTGCTGGCTGAACGCGCAGGCGCCACCCAGACACCTGGCGGCACCGGCGCGCTGCGCCTTTGTGCGGACTTTATCGCTCACTGTCTGCCGGGCCGTGGCATCTGGCTGAGCGACCCGACCTGGCCGATCCACGAGAGCATCTTTGCTGCCGCAGGCCTACGCGTCGGCCATTACCCCTATGTCGGCACGGACAACCAGTTGCAGGTCGAGGCGATGATCGCCGCGTTGAGCCACGTGCCCAAAGGCGATGTGGTGCTGCTGCATGCCTGTTGCCACAACCCGACCGGCTTCGACCTCTCGCAAGCCGATTGGCGCCGCGTGCTGGAAGTGGTCAAGGCACGCGAGCTGCTGCCGCTGATCGACTTCGCCTACCAGGGTTTCGGCGATGGCCTGGGGCCCGACGCCTGGGCCGTGCGTCTGTTTGCCGCCGAGCTGCCGGAACTCTTGATCACCAGCTCCTGCTCGAAGAACTTCGGCCTCTACCGCGAGCGCACCGGCGCCTTACTGGTTTGCGCCGAGACAGCGGACAAGCTGCTGGATGTCCGCAGCCAACTGGCCTTTATCGCCCGCAACCTCTGGTCGACCCCGCCTGCGCACGGCGCGGCAGTGGCCGCCAGCATTCTGGCTGACAGTGAACTGCACAACCTCTGGGTCAACGAGCTGGAAACCATGCGCCAGCGCGTCGCCAGCCTGCGCGCGGGCCTGGTCGAAGCCTTGCAGCCTTACGGACTGAATGAGCGCTTTGCGCATATCGCGGTGCAGCGCGGCATGTTCTCCTACACCGGCCTGAGCCCAACCCAGGTGCAGCGCCTGCGTGATGAATTCAGCGTCTATATGGTCGGCAGCGGCCGAGCGAATATGGCCGGGCTCGACGCCGAACGTCTGGATCAGCTGGCCAGCGCGATTGCCCGGGTCTGTGGCTGAGAGAACCGCAAAAAGCAGCGCGGCTAAAGCCCCTCCCACAAGTAGTCGCGAATCCTGCGGGAGGGGCTTTAGTCGCGACAGGGGCTGCTCCAAAGCAAGGACCAAGGTGGTGCACCCCGAATCGCCGTGCCCCAAAGAGGAAGCCAGCGGGTGAGCAAAAATATTCAAAAGACCGTTTATCTATAAAAATAAACCTTTAAAAACAATAATTTAATTAGTTACCTGGCTAAGCACTGGCACCCTTCATGCTTGCACTCAGCGGCATAGTTCCCTAGGGTAGTTCGCCATGTGGTCCCTGATTGCCCCTATCAGCTCATTGCTCGGTGGGGTTGCGTTACTCCTCCTCGGCAATGGCCTGCTCAACACCCTACTGACCCTGCGTGGCGTCGCCGAAGGCTACTCCACCTCGATGCTCGGACTGATTATGTCCGGGTACTTTGTCGGTTTTCTCCTCGGCACTTGGCTGGCGATTCCGCTGGTACGTCGCGTTGGGCATATCCGTGCGTTCGCGTTTTGTGCCGCGCTGGCCGCCATCACCGCCCTGCTGCATGTGCTGATCGTCGACCCCTGGGTCTGGCTGGGCCTGCGCGTGCTCTACGGCCTGGCGCTGGTCAGCCTGTACATGGTGATCGAGAGCTGGCTCAACGCGCAGGTGCCCAACGACAAACGCGGCCAGGTGTTCGCCGTGTACATGGCGGTCAACCTCGGGGCGCTGGCTGCGGCGCAGCAGCTGCTCAACCTCGCCGACCCCAGCGAATTCATCCTCTTCGTGCTCGCGGCCATGCTGATCAGCGCGGCGCTGATGCCGATCACCCTGACCCGACAACTCCAGCCCAGCGTGCCGGAGACCCTGCACACCAACCTGCGCCAACTGCTCGGCATCGCCCCACTGGCGATTGCCGCCGCCGGTTTGTCCGGCCTGGCGCTCGGCGCGTTCTGGGGCATGGCGCCGGTCTATGCCAGCCTGCACGGCTTCGATGCCACCGGCGTGGGCCTGCTGATGAGCAGCACGATTCTCGGCGGCGCCCTGCTGCAATGGCCGATCGGCCTCTACTCGGACAAACATGACCGCCGCCAGGTGCTGTTCTGGGTGGTCGCGCTGGCGGTGCTGGTGGCCGTGCTGATGAGCCTGCTGCCAGCCGGCCGCCTGTTGCTCGGGCTGATGTTTATCTGGGGCGGGCTGGCGTTTGCCATCTACCCGATTGCCGTGGCGCAGTTGATCGACCAATTGCACAGCGATGAGATTCTGGCCGGCTCCAGCAGCCTGCTGATGGTCAATGGCATCGGCTCGGTGTGCGGCCCACTGCTGGCCGGGTTGCTGATGCAGCACCTCGGCGCGCAGGCGCTGCCACTGTACTTCGCCGCGACCCTCGGCCTGCTCGCCGCCTACACGTTGTACCGCCTGCGCCATGTCAGCGATCTGGTCAGCGAGCCGCACGGGCACTTCATGCCGATGCTGCGCACCAGCCACACGGTGCTGGAGCTGATGCCCGATGCGCCGCCCAGCGACGACCCGCACGAGGAACCCAAGCCCCCTTCACCGTAGACGCCGGCTGCCCGGCGCCTGCACCACAAAAGAGGCGACCGCCGCGAGGCGAGTACGCCCGACACTTAGCACGTCGGCCCATGTCGGCGCGTCAACTGCATAAGGAGACTGCGCATGCTACTTGCCACCGATCTCGATGGAACCTTTCTCGCTGGCGATCCCGAGGATCGCCTGAGTCTTTACCAGACCATCGCCGCCCACCCGGAAATCCGCCTGGCTTACGTCACCGGCCGCAGCCTCGAGGCGGTGCTGCCGCTACTGGCCGACCCGACCTTGCCGCAACCGGACTTCATCATTTCCGACGTCGGCGCCAGCTTCACCCATGGCGATACCCTGCAACCGATCCAGCCGCTGCAAAGCCAGGTGGATGCCCTGTGGCCCGGCGAAAGCCAGGTCGCCAGCGCCATCGAAGGCTTCGCCCTGGAGCGCCAGGACGTACCGCAAATGCGCCGCTGCTCGTACTTCTGCAGCCCCGCGCAGGCCGCCGATCCGGCCCTGCAAGACGCCGCGCAAGCCTTGGGCTGCGACCTGCTCTACTCCGCCGAGCGTTACCTGGATTTTCTGCCGCAGGGCGTCAACAAAGGCAGCAGCCTGCAAGCCCTGGCCAACTGGCTGGGCATCGACAACGATCAGGTCTTGACCGCGGGCGACACCCTCAATGACCTGAGCATGCTCAGCGGCACCTTCAAGGGCGTGTGCGTCGGCGAGTCCGAGGCGGGCCTGCTGCAAGCCACCGAAGCCTATTCGCGCACCCTGCACGCCAGCCGCCCCGGCTGCGGCGGGATTCTCCAGGCATTCGTGCACTTCGGTTTTCTCGGCGAACACGGGATTGCCGCCGAACGGCGCCTGGCGGCCAAGCCCGGACAGGCGCAAATGGTCATGGTCTACCACCGCCTGCCCTATGAAGAACACCGCGTCGGCGGCGCCCTGCAACGGCGCCGGCCGACCTCGCCCAACGGCATCATCCCTACCCTGCTGAGCTTCTTCGGCGATGGCCGCCCGGGCTCCTGGGTCGCCTGGGCGGTGCACGAAGACGGCGACGAGGCATTCGACACGCACACCACGGTCGACGCCGAGCGCTACCCCAGGCTCACCGCCGCGCGGGTCAAGTTGAGCAAGGCAGAGGTCGACATCTTCTACAAGCGCTTCTCCAAGGAAGCCTTCTGGCCGACCCTGCACACCTTCTGGGAGCGCGCCACCTTCAACGAGGACGACTGGCAGGTGTTCCTCAAGGTCAACCGCGCCTTCGCCGAGCGCACCGCCCTGGAAGCCGCCGAGGGCGCCATCGTCTGGCTGCACGATTACAACCTGTGGATGGTTCCCGGCTACCTGCGCGAGCTGCGCCCGGACCTGCGCATCGCCTTTTTCCACCACACCTATTTCCCTTCGGCGGACGTGTTCAACGTGCTGCCCTGGCGCCGGCAAATCATTGGCAGCCTGCTGCAATGCGACTACATCGGCTTTCACATCCCGCGCCAGGTGGAGAACTTCGTCGACGTGGCGCGCGGCGTCACCCCGCTACAAACCGTCAGCCGGCAGAACTGCGCACCGCGCTTCATCACCTATGGCTGCGCCGTGGGCCTGGAACGCATGACCACGGCCGTCGACACCGGCAGCCGGGTGGTCAAGCTCGGCGCCCATCCGGTCGGCCTGGATATCGACCGCGTGCGCAATGCCCTGGCGCTGGAGCAGACCCAGCAACAGATGACGCGGCTGCGCAAGGAGCTCAGCGGGATCAAGCTGATCCTCTCGGTGGAACGCCTCGACTACACCAAGGGCATCCTGGAAAAGCTCCAAGCCTTCGAACGGCTGCTGGCGGACAACCCGGAACTGCTCGGCAAGGTCACCCTGGTCAGCATCTGCGTGCCTGCCGCCAGTGAAATGACCATCTACGACGAACTGCAAGCGCAGATCGAACAGGCCGTAGGGCGCATCAATGGTCGCTTCGCCCGCATCGGCTGGACGCCAGTGCAGTTCTTCTTCCGCAGCTTCCCGTTCGACCAGGTGGTGGCCTGGTACGCCATGGCCGACGTGATGTGGATCACCCCGTTGCGCGACGGCCTCAACCTGGTGGCCAAGGAATTCGTCGCCACCCAAGGCCTGCTGCAAGGCCATGGCGTTTTGGCGCTCTCAGAGTTCGCCGGCGCCGCCGCCGAACTCAAGGGCGCGCTGCTGACCAACCCGCACGACACCGCCGACCTGGCGAGCACCTGCTACCTGGCGCTGAACATGCCCAAGGCTGAGGCCCAGGCGCGGCTGCGCGAACTGTTCGATATCGTCAGCTACAACGACATTCGCCGCTGGGGCGACGAGTTCCTCGCCGGCGTCACCGAGCACGAAGTAGCGCCGCTGGTGTTGGCCAGCTGACCCTCGCGGGCCAAGGCCATGCCCGCAAGGGTGCATGGCCTTGGCCGCAATAGCGTCCCGGAGGGCTCGGCGCTCAGCCCGTCTGGCTGTCCACCGCGCAGTTGATCATCCAGGACACGCCGAAGCGGTCGGTGAGCATGGCGAAGCGCGTGGCCCAGAAGGTCTGTTGCAGCTCCATCTGCACGGAACCCTGGGCAGACAACGCGGCGTACAGGCGCTCGGCTTCAGGCACGTTAGCCACCTGCAACGAGATCGAACACCCCTTGATGCCCTCGTAGGGGCATTGCGGGATGCTGTCGGAGGCCATCAGCAGTTGGTCGCCCACGGTCAGGCAGACATGCATGATGCGCTGGTGAAACTCCGCCGGAATCTCGCCGGCATCGGGACACTCGGCGAAGCGCATCATCTCCAGGCTGCCGCCCAGGCACTCGGCGTAGAAATTGAAGGCGGCCTCGCACTGGCCGTCGAACGTCAGGTAGGCATGGATCTTCATCGGTGTTCTCCTCAGCGGTTGTAAAACTCTCGAACGCCGTTCTCCAGACGTTCGCAACGCAACGCCAGCAGCGCGCCTGGGGGCGTTGCTGCTCAGTCTTGGCGGTTGATGTGCGCGCGCAGACGCGCTTCCTGCTCGCGCAGTTCGGGGGTGAATTCGGCGCCGAAGTCCTCGGCCTCGAACACCTGGCGGATTTCGATCTCAGCATCTCCCGGCATCGGGTTGGGACAGCGCTTGACCCACTCGACCGCCTCGTCCAGCGACGACACCTGAAATATCCAGAAGCCGGCGATCAGCTCTTTGGTCTCGGCAAAAGGGCCGTCGATAACCGAACGCTGGGCCCCGGAAAACCTCACCCGTGCGCCCTTGGCGCTGGGTTGCAAGCCCTCTCCGGCGAGCAATACGCCGGCCTTGAGCAGCGCCTCGTTGTACTCGCCCATCGCCGCCAGCAATTGCTCGCTGGGCATCTCGCCCGCCTCGGACGCCTGGCTGGCTTTGACTATCACCATAAATCGCATCGTCGCACCTCCTGATCAGCTAGGGTCCGGCCACCCTGGCGGGTCATGACGCCTGTGCGGCCGGTTGTACTGAATAGTCGAAGCAGCCGCGACGAGATCGACAAGGCCTGCGCATTTTTTTCTGCACCCGCCACAACTGCGGCGCCGCTTAGCGCCTCGGGCCACCCGCACGGCGCGCTTTGCCGCCGCGGCAACACCAGGTGCATCCGGCAAATGCCCGGTGTTGCGCCGTCACACCGGCGACAAACGGCAAACGCAGCACGCTGAAAACATAGCAGCCGCCAAGGCGGCGGTAGCGTTTGCCGGGTAACCGCTTGCCACCCAACTCGGAGACGCCCAACAAACAGCAAGGCCCCGGTTTTAGCGGGGCCTTGCCGAGTCGAGAAGCCTGTTACGACGGGGTTATTTCAGCGACTGCAAGTAGTCCTGCAACGTTTTTTCGTCGGCGGATTTGACCGTCATACCTTCCGGACCGGAACCGATGTCGGTGAATTGCTTGGCCGGTTCGCCGGTTTTCTTGAAGTCTTCCAGCTCTGGCGAGCCTTCGCGGAAGACCCACAGGCGGCCGTCCTCGATCTCGGTCACGAAACCGGGTTTGTCGTATTGGCTGGCAAACGTCGCGCTGGCGAACAGGCTGCTCAGCAGCATCGCGGTCAGGGTGAGCTTCTTCATCGCAAGGTTCCTGCTTGGGGTTAAGGTGTTGCAGAGCCTAAAGCGGCTGCGATGACAGATTAATTACAAAATACGGATATACGAGTAACCAGATATTACTTAAGCAAAGAACCACGCCTCCACTATCAAAAACCCACTAAACCCCGATTATGTAGCGCGAATGGCTGCGTGGGCCCTAGCAATTAGCGCCCAAAGCTTTACCTAATATTCGTAAATACGTATATTCGAAAAATCATATCTGCATCGAGGCTTGGCCATGACCTACAAGACCCGCGTGCTGTTCGTTTGCGTGGCTAACGCTGCGCGCTCGCAGTTGGCTGAAGCGTTGCTGCGGCACACTGACGCCGAGCGCTTCGAGGCCTTCAGCGCAGGCACCGAGCCTGGCGAGATCGATCCTCGCACCCTGGAGGCGCTGGAACATTTGGGCGTGAATAGCCAAGGACTGCGCAGCAAGTCCATCGATGAGTTTGCCGGCGAGCGTTTCGAATACGTCATCACGCTGTGCGATAAATCGGCGCTGGAGTGTCATGCCCTTCCCGGCGCTGGGGAGGTGCTGGCGTGGAACTTTGCAGACCCGGCGACCAGCCCTAAGCACGACGCCTTCCGTCATACCCTTCACGAGATACACGAACGCATCAAAATGTTCGTGCTGGTGAAAACCAAGAAAACCAAACGTTGAGACCCTATGGCTGACCATCTGACCCCCACCACCGTTTTCAAATGCCTGGCTGACGAAACCCGCGTCCGCCTGATGTTGCTCATCGCCCGTGAGGAAGAGCTGTGTGTGTGCGAGCTGACCTGTGCGCTCGACGAGAGTCAGCCGAAGATTTCCCGCCATCTGGCGCAGCTGCGCAATTGCGGTTTGCTCGCAGATCGCCGGCAAGGGCAATGGGTGTATTACCGCCTGCACCCGAGCCTGCCGGACTGGGTGATCGCCATTCTGAAAACCACCCTGGAGGCCAATCGGCACTGGCTCAGCCCAGACGCCAAACGCCTCGACGTGATGGGCGACCGCCCGCAGCGCCTGGCCGCCTGCTGCTGAATCCACGCCTGGCCTTTAAGAGATCGCCTGATGAAGATTTTGTTTCTCTGCACCGCCAACAGCTGCCGCAGCATTCTTTGCGAGGCTGCATTCAATCACGTGGCGCCCACTGGCATGCAAGCCTATAGCGCTGGTAGCCAGCCGAAGGGCGTCGTGCACCCGCTGAGCCTGAAGACCCTGGAAAACGCCGGCATCTCGACCGTAGGGCTCACCAGCAAATCCAGCGAGGCCCACGAGGCCCTGGCACCTGATTTCGTGATCACCGTATGCGACAAGGCTGCTGGCGAGGCCTGCCCAGTATTTTTCGGGCCGGCGACCAAGGCTCACTGGGGGCTGGCTGACCCATCGGAGTACCCGGGCACTGAAGAGCAGATCGAAGCGGCTTTTGCCGCCACCCTGGAACAGATCGGCACCCGTATCGAAGCCTTCCTGGCTTTACCGCTCAAGCAGATGAATGCCGAGCAGCTCAAGGCTGAGTTGGCCTTGATCGGCACGCTCTGACACTGGAGGCCTGACGATGAGCAAAAGCCGTCTTTCATTCCTGGATCGCTACCTGACGATCTGGATTTTTCTCGCCATGGCGATTGGCGTCGGCTTGGGCAGCCTATTCGAGGGCCTGCCGGGCTGGCTCAACAGCCTGTCGGTGGGTTCGACCAATATCCCGATTGCCATCGGCCTGATCGTGATGATGTACCCGCCGCTGGCCAAGGTCAGGTATGAAGAGCTGCCCGAGGTGTTCAAGGACAAGCGCATTCTCGCGCTGTCGCTGGTGCAGAACTGGGTGATCGGCCCGGTGCTGATGTTCGTCCTGGCCATCGTGTTCCTGGCCGACAAGCCGGAGTACATGACCGGGCTGATTCTTATCGGTCTGGCGCGCTGCATCGCCATGGTACTGGTGTGGAACCAGATTGCCGGCGGCAACAACCAGTACGTGGCTGGCCTGGTGGCATTCAACAGCATCTTCCAGATTCTGTTCTTCAGCCTGTATGCCTGGTTCTTTCTCGGCGTGTTGCCGCCGCTGTTCGGCTTGCACGCCAGCGTGATCGACGTCAGTTTTTTGAGCATCGCCGAATCGGTACTGGTTTACCTGGGCATCCCATTCCTCGCCGGTTTCCTCACGCGCAAACTGCTGATCGGGCGCAAAGGCGAAACCTGGTACAACCAGCGATTTATCCCACGGATCAGCCCACTGACGCTGGTGGCACTGCTGTTGACCATCGTCGCGATGTTCAGCCTCAAGGGCGACGTGGTGCTGCAACTGCCGCTGGATGTGCTGCGCATCGCACTGCCGCTGGCGATCTATTTCGTGGTGATGTTTTTCATCAGTTTCGCCATGGGCAAACTGCTCGACGCCGATTACCCACGCACCACCGCTCTGGCGTTTACCGCTGCCAGCAACAACTTCGAACTGGCCATCGCCGTGGCCATCGCCACCTTTGGCCTCGCCTCGCCGGTGGCCTTCGCCACGGTGATCGGCCCACTGGTGGAAGTACCGGTGCTGATCGCCCTGGTGGGCGTGGCCTTGTGGCTCAAGCGCCGCTGGTTCGGCCAGCCCAGCGCGGCCCTCGCTCAGGAGTAGCCATATGACCGAAGAACACATCCCCAATCTCGCGGCCGAACTGCTCGACCTGCCAAGCCTCGACAAGCTCGGCAGCCCGCTGGCGGCCACGCACAAACCGCGCATCCTGCTGCTCTACGGCTCGACCCGCGAGCGCTCGTTCAGCCGTCTGCTCAGCGAAGAAGCCGCGCGCCTGCTGCACCGCTTCGGCGCCGAGACGCGAATCTTCAACCCCTCCGGCCTGCCGTTGCCAGACGACTCGGCGGACACTCACCCCAAGGTCCAGGAACTGCGCGAGCTGATGCTCTGGTCGGAAGGCCAGGTGTGGTGCTCGCCGGAACGCCACGGCGCGATGACCGCGGTGTTCAAGGCGCAGATCGACTGGGTGCCGTTGGCCATCGGCGCGCGGCGCCCGACCCAGGGCAAAACCCTGGCGGTGATGCAGGTGTGTGGTGGCTCGCAGTCGTTCAACGTGGTCAACCAGTTGCGCGTGCTGGGGCGCTGGATGCGCATGTTCACCATCCCCAACCAGTCCTCGGTGCCCAAGGCCTACCTGGAGTTCGACGAGGCCGGCCGGATGAAACCCTCGGCCTTCTACGACCGCGTGGTGGACGTGATGGAAGAGCTGGTGAAGTTCACCCTGCTGCTACGTGAGCGCTCCGACTACCTGGTTGATCGCTATTCCGAGCGCAAGGAATCGGCGCAAGAACTCTCCAACCGCGTTAATCAACGCGCCATCTGAAGGATTTTTGATCGTGCCACAACATCCGTACTCCGTGCTGAGCGCCAAGCAGATCCAGGGCCAACTGATCTTCACGCCGTGCCCTGGCACCCAAGACACATCGCTCGCCGAGGCGCTGGCCACCCTGAAAGAAGCCGGTGCTTCGGCCTTGCTGACGCTGATGCCGACTGAGGAGTTGCACCAGAACGCAGTCGACGACCTGCCGCAGCAGTGCCAGCAGCATGGCATCGAGTGGTTCCACCTGCCGGTGGAAGACGACCAGGCACCCGCCGAACCGTTCCAAGCAGCGTGGGACGCCAATCGCGAGCGGATCAAGCAACTGCTTAGCAGGCCGTTGAAAAACGTAGGCGAGGCAGCCGAGACAAGGCAAAAACAGGCGAGGAAGCGCAGTTTACGTGTTGTAAATGAGCATTCCGAGCCTGTTTTTAACGCCGTATCGGCAACGCAGGTAGTTTTTCAACGACCTGTTAGCGAAGGCAAACACATCGCCATTCACTGCAAGGGCGGCTCGGGCCGTACCGGGCTGATTGCCACCCAGTTGCTGATCGAGTGTGGCGTGCCGCTGCGCGAGGCAATCAGCCAGGTGCAGGCCCTGCGTCCGCGCGCCCTGCAACACCCCGCGCATGTCCAGTACATCGCCCAATTCGAGCCAGTTGCCAGACCCGGCAACTGATCCGTCATTCAAGGAGACAACCATGTCCATCAAAGTCGGTATCAACGGTTTCGGCCGCATCGGTCGCCTGGCGTTACGCGCCGCCTGGGATTGGCCAGAGCTGGAGTTCGTGCAGATCAACGACCCGGCCGGCGACGCCGCGACCCATGCCCATCTGCTGAATTTCGACTCGGTACACGGCCGCTGGCAGCACGCAGCCCGCGCCGAGGGCGAGCAGGTGGTGATTGGCGCCAAGCGCCTCACGGTCACCGCCAACAAGGCGCTTGCCGACACCGACTGGTCGGGCTGCGACCTGGTGATCGAAGCCAGCGGCAAGATGAAAACCGTGGCGGTGCTTCAGGCCTATCTGGATCAGGGCGTGAAGCGTGTGGTGGTGTGCGCGCCGGTCAAGGAGAAAGGTGCGCTGAACGTGGTCATGGGCGTCAATCAGCAGCTGTTCGACCCGGCGCAGCACCGCATCGTGACCGCCGCGTCTTGCACCACCAACTGCCTGGCGCCGGTAGTCAAGGTGATCCACGAACACCTCGGCATCCGCCACGGCTCGATCACCACCATTCACGACCTGACCAACACCCAAAGCATTCTCGACCAGCCGCACAAGGATCTGCGCCGTGCTCGCGCCTCGGGCATGAGCCTGATCCCCACCTCCACGGGTTCCGCCACCGCTATCGCGGAAATTTTCCCCGAACTGCGCGGCAAGCTGAATGGCCATGCGGTGCGCGTGCCGCTGGCCAATGCGTCGCTGACCGACTGCGTGTTCGAAGTCGAGCGCGCCACCTCGGTGGATGAGGTCAACGCGCTGCTCAAGGCGGCTGCCGCTGGCCCATTGCAGGGCATTCTCGGCTATGAAGAGCGCCCGCTGGTGTCGATCGACTACCGCACCGATCCGCGCTCCTCGATCATCGATGCGCTGTCGACCCTGGTGATCAACGGCACCCAGGTAAAGCTGTACGCCTGGTACGACAACGAATGGGGCTACGCCAACCGCACCGTCGAATTGGCGCGCCTGGTGGGCTCGGCCGACTGAGAACCGTTCTCCGTACTGTGGGAGGGGCTGGGCGGCATTCCGCCTTAGCCGCGACAGCGCTTACGCCAGTTGCCCGGCGGAGACGCCTGCGCCGAGCAGCAACCTCACAGGGTGGAATTGGCTGAGCAACCACGCGCCGTAGGATGGGTTGAGCGCAGCGATACCCATCACCTTCAACCCAACAGCAACAGGACGCAATCGATGTACGCTTTGTCCCGCCTCGCCCCCGACGTGCGCCAGTACCTGCTGGTGACCGGCAACTACTGGGCCTTCACCCTGACCGACGGCGCGCTGCGCATGCTGGTGGTGCTGCATTTCCACAGCCTGGGCTACACGCCGTTGCAGATTGCCGCGTTGTTTCTGTTCTATGAAATATTCGGCGTGGTCACCAACCTGGTCGGCGGTTACCTCGGCGCGCGCCTGGGGCTCAATCGCACCATGAACATCGGCCTGGCGATTCAGGTGCTGGCGCTGCTGATGCTCACGGTGCCGGCGGCCTGGCTGACAATTCCCTGGGTGATGGGCGCGCAGGCGCTGTCGGGCAT
This sequence comes from Pseudomonas sp. UBA2684, assembly GCA_002354655.1. Taxonomy (GTDB): domain Bacteria; phylum Pseudomonadota; class Gammaproteobacteria; order Pseudomonadales; family Pseudomonadaceae; genus Aquipseudomonas. The sequence goes on along the minus strand of DELY01000001.1, from coordinate 85,161 downwards.
CGCCAAGGACCTCAACAAGATGTCCGCCAAGAGTTCGATCAAGTTACTGGTACCGAACAGCCAGCAGGGCACGCTGTACAAATGGGTGGCGATTCTCACCGGCTCGAAGAACGCACTCAAAGGCGTGGGTTTCTTCCTCGGCGGCGCCTTGCTCGCCCTGCTCGGCTTTGCCGGTGCGGTGCTGGCCATGGCGGCCGTGCTGACGCTGATCTGGCTGGCCAGCCTGTGCCTGCTGAAGAAGGATTTAGGCAAGGCCAAGGCCACCCCGAAGTTCCGCGACATGCTCTCCAAGAGCCGGGCGATCAACCTCCTCTCTGCAGCGCGCTTGTTCCTCTTCGGCGCCCGCGATGTGTGGTTCGTGGTGGCCCTGCCGGTGTACCTGGCCAGCGTCTTCGGCTGGGACTTCTGGCAGGTCGGCGGCTTTCTCGCCCTCTGGATCATCGGTTACGGCATCGTCCAGTCCTGCGCGCCGGCGATCACCGGCAAGCGCCGCGGACAGCTACCCGATGGCCGCGCGGCCTGTCTCTGGGCGTTGCTCCTGGCAGGCCTGCCCGCGGCCATCGCCCTCGGCTTGCACAGCGCCCTGGCGCCGCAGGTGGTGCTGATCGGCGGTTTGCTGTTGTTCGGGGTGGTGTTCGCGGTCAATTCCTCGCTGCACAGCTACCTGATCGTCTCCTACGCCAAGGAAGACGGTGTGTCGCTGGATGTCGGCTTCTATTACATGTCCAACGCCCTGGGCCGGCTGCTCGGCACCCTGCTCTCCGGCTGGGTCTATCAGGCTTACGGGCTAGCGGCCTGCCTGTGGATCTCGGCGGCCTTCGTGCTGTTGGCGGCGCTGATTTCCAGCGCCCTGCCGCGCCACCCCGAACCCTGAACCAACGCCCCGGTACTGCGGCGCGCGCTATTGCACAGGCAACATTGCCGGAGCGCGCCGCCGCGTGGTGCGCCTTGCCGCGGCATCCGGCACGCGTGCCGCACTGGACGCTGTACGACCTCGAAAAAACAGCTATACCGCATAAGCCCACAGCGCTTTCGTCAATCGGCTGCAAGCAAAGACTGGGTCAGCCATACGCGACTCGATAGCCCTTCCACGACGGGGAGGATGCCTAATGAATCCGTTCACTCGATGGCGGCGATCTATCTCATTGGCGCTGTGCCTGGCGTTGCCCGCCTGCAGCTCGTTGCCGACCCTGGCACCGGATATGGCGCGCCACGGTGGGCCGACGGTGCAACTCGACGGCCCGGACGGCCCGCTTTCCCCCCAACGCAGCAAGGCCATCCTCGACCGCCTCAAGGCAAGCGGCGACGACACCGATATATTCACCCTGCACCTGGCGTTCGAAGAAGCGATCGTCGGCAGCCCGCTGACGGCCGGCAACAAAGCCGAACTCCTGCAAGACGGCCCCAGCACCTACAAAGCCATGGTCGCCGCCATCGAAGCCGCACGCGATCACATCAACCTGGAAACCTTCATTCTCGAAGACGATGAAGTCGGCCAACGTTTCGCCCAAGCGCTGATCGCCAAGCAGCGCACCGGCGTACAGGTCAACGTGATCCATGACAGTGTCGGCACCCTCAACACCCCCCGGGCATTCTTCAGCGAGCTCACCGCCGCGGGGATCAACGTGCTGGAGTTCAACCCGGTCAACCCACTGACTGCCAAAGCCGGCTGGGATGTCAACCAACGCGACCATCGCAAGCTGCTGGTGGTCGACGGGCGCATGGCCTTTCTCGGCGGCGTCAATATCAGCAGCGTGTATTCCGGCGGCTCGTTCAGCCAACCCTCGAAGAAACGCCCTGACGGCGCCCTGCCCTGGCGCGATACCCACTTGCAGCTTGAAGGCCCGGTGGTGACCGAGCTGCAAAAGCTGTTCATCGAAACCTGGGAAAAACAGCAAGGCAAACCGCTGGCTCCGCGCAACTACTTCCCCGAGCCCCAACAAAAAGGCAACGAAGTGGTGCGCGCCGTGGGCAGCTCGCCGGACGATCCGTACAGCCTGATCTACGTCACGCTGATTTCCGCACTGCGCAGCGCGCAAACCGAGATCTGGCTGACCAACGCCTACTTCGTGCCCGACCCGCAGTTGCTGGCGGCGCTCAAGGAGGCGGCCGCGCGCGGCGTCGATGTGAAACTAATCCTGCCCAGCAGCACCGATTCGTGGCTGGTGCTGCATGCCGGCCGCGCCTATTACAGCGAACTGCTCAAGGCCGGGGTGAAACTGTATGAGCGCCGCGATGCCTTGCTGCATGTGAAATCCGCGGTGATCGACGGCGTTTGGTCGACGGTCGGCTCGACCAATCTCGACTGGCGCAGTTTCTTGCATAACCAGGAGGTCAACGCGGTGATTCTGGGCACAGGGTTTGGCGAGAAGATGCGCCGCGCATTTATCGCCGACTTGCAGAACTCGGACAGCGTGAGCCTGGATCAATGGCGCCGCCGCCCCCTCGGCGTACGCGGCAAGGAACTGCTCGGACGGCTGTGGGAATACTGGTTGTGAGGCGCCTGCCGGAGCGCTACTCGAGCTTACCGCTGGGAGGCTTTGCTTGATCCTGCTCAGCCGTGGCGCGCTTGCCTTGGCGCGCCATGCCGGCGGGTTCAGAACAAACCGAGTTGGCCACCGACCAACGTGCTGAAGTTGTCGTGGACGAACGGCAGAATGGCGTCCGCCACCGGCTGCAACTGGCGCGTGACGTAGTGATCGTAGTCGATGGCCGCACGCCGGATTTCCAGCGGCTCCGGCCCGGCCAGCGTGATCACGTAGCTGATCCAGCCGCCGTTCTGGTACTGCCGCGGCCGCCCCTGGAGGTCGTTGTAATCGTCGGCGAGGCGCGCGGCACGGACATGCGGCGGCACGTTGCGCTGGTAGTCATGCAATTGCCGGCGCAGGCGCTTGCGGTAGATCAGCAGTTCATCCAGCTCACCGGTCAGGGTGCGTCGCACATAATCGCGCACATAATCCTGGTACGGCTGGCGGTTGAAGATGCGCTGGTAGAGTTCCTGCTGGAACTGCTGGGCCAGCGGCGACCAGTCGGTGCGTACCGTTTCCAGGCCCTTGTAGACCATCTCCTCGCGCCCGTCGCGACGCCTGACCAGACCGGCGTAGCGCTTCTTGCTGCCCTCCTCCGCGCCGCGAATGGTGGGCATCAGGAAGCGCTTGAAGTGCGTCTCGAATTGCAGTTCCAGCGCACTGACCAGATCGAACTCGCGCTGCAAGTGTTCGCGCCACCACTGGTTGACGTGCTGCACCAGCGCCTGGCCGATGCGCGCCGCGTCCTCTTCGCTGTGCTCGCGGCCGAGCCAGACGAAGGTGGAGTCGGTGTCGCCGTAAATCACCACATGCCCCTGCGCTTCGATCAGCTCACGCGTGCGGCGCATGATTTCGTGGCCGCGCAGGGTGATCGACGACGCCAGACGGGTGTCGAAGAAGCGGCAGCCACTGGAGCCGAGCACGCCGTAGAAGGCATTCATGATGATCTTCAACGCCTGTGACAGCGGCTGGTTGTGCTCGCGCTTGGCCGCCTCACGTCCCTGCCAGACCCGTTCGACGATAGCCGGCAGGCAATGCCGCGTGCGCGAAAAGCGCGCCCCGCGAAACCCCGCCACCGACTGGCTGTCGTCGGGATGGCGCAGGCCCTCCACCAGGCCCACCGGGTCGATCAGAAAGGTGCGGATGATCGACGGGTACAGGCTCTTGTAGTCGAGCACCAACACCGACTCGTACAGCCCCGGCCGCGAGTCCATGACGAAACCGCCAGGGCTGGCCTCCGGCATCTTCTCGCCGAGGTTCGGCGCGACGAAGCCCTGGCGGTGCATCAGCGGCATATACAGGTGGCCAAAAGCCGCGACCGAACCGCCGCTGCGGTCGGCAGGCAGGCCGGTGACGGCCGCGCGTTCGAGGAGAAAGGTGAGCAACTCGGTCTTGGCGAAGATCCGCGTCACCAATTCGCAGTCCTTGAGGTTGTAGCGCGCCAGTGCGGGCTTGTCCTCGGCGAACATGCGGTTGATTTCATCCATGCGCTGGTACGGCGTGTCGATCGATTTGCCTTCGCCGAGCAACGTCTGCGCGACGTATTCCAGGCTGAACGAGGGAAAGCTCCAGGTCGCCGAGCGCAGCGCTTCGATACCGTCGATGATCAGCCGCCCGCTGGCGGAGGCGAAGAAGTGTTTACCGCTGCCGTGCTCGCGCCAGTCCATCTCGTCGCCACCGCGACCGAGCCGCAGCGGCACCTTGAGGCGCTGGGCATGCGCGTGCAGCACGCGCAGGTCGAACTGCACCAGATTCCAGCCGATGATGGCGTCGGGATCATGCTGCGCCAGCCACTGGTTCAGCCGTTCCAGCAGGTGCGCATGGCTGGCGCAGTAGTCGAGCTTGAAGTCGACCTCGGCATCATGGCCGTTGGCCGGCCCGAGCATATACACCTGGCGCTCGCCGCAACCTTCCAGGGCGATGGAGTACAGCTCGCCATGCTCGGTGGTTTCGATGTCGAGAGACACCAGCCGCAGTCGCGGGCGGTAGTCCGGCGCGGGTTTCAGGTACGCATCGAGCACGCTGCCGTTGGCATCGGGCGTGCCGCCGAACAGCACCGGCGCGGTAATGAAGCGCTCCATCAGGTAGCGCTCCGGCGGGCGAACATCCGCCTCGAACACATCCACTCCGGCCTTGCGCAGCTGCTTGTCGAGGTTGATCAACTGGCGATGCTGCTGGCAATACAGGCCCAGCACCGGTCGATGGCGAAAGTCGCGCAGACCCAGCGCGCGCAACTCGACAGCGTGCTCAGCCCGCAGCAGCGCCTCGGCCTGCTCGCGCTGCTCGGCCGGAATAAACGCCACCGACGACTGATAAGGCAGACGCACGCGCTGCGGCCCGGCATCAGTCGCCAGCCAGAACTCGACTTCCGTGCCCGCGGCCGTATCGCGCCACTGCCGGGTCAGGACAAAGCCCTGCCGTAACTCCACCGCTGCAACCTCGAACGTTTGTTTCACGGCGCGATTCTACCGACCTCTGCGCACATCCGCTTCGCCTTGGCCGAGAGGCCAGTGCTTTGCGCAGCGCCTTAGCCGGCGCGCGCTCGCGGCACGTCCGCATCAGGGTATAGCGAAAGGCTTACACGGAGAGCCTGCGATTCGCTCTATTAGCTGACCCCCGTTGCGCCTAATCTAAGCCCATCACTGATGCGCAGGACGCGCCCAGAATCAAGGAAGATCGACCATCGCCAGGACGGCAACTGACAGGAAGTCGGAATGGTCTGAAAAAACCCGCCTCGGCGGGTTTTTTGTTGTCTATGTACCCGTTAACTGTGTGTACGCAGACTCTGTAGGGTGGGTTAGTGACGCTGAGGTGGGCTAGCAAAACAACTGCGCAATGAGTGCGCCACGTAACCCACCAAGCGCTAATTGGCCTCCCCTCTCTGGCGGGTTACGGCGCAACTGACTATGCAGCAGTCTATAATCCATGGTCATGCGCCTAACCCACCCTACGAATTACCGCGCCCCAGGCATCGCCTATCACCCCTTTAGCGCCCCTAGCCTCAAGCCAGCAGTTCAATAATCCACTGCGTCTGTCGGGCGACCTTCTGCACCTTCTCCTCGGACACCGCCTGCCGCGCCTGAGCGAAGTCGGCCAGGGTCTGCTGCTTCAGCCGCAACATGCGCTGCCACTTGGCCAGGAACGCCGGGCTGCGCACCTGCATCTGCAGCGGGCCAAAGTACAGCTCCTCGGCGGTGTACATCACCGGCCCAGAGCGTTCGGCAACGATGATTTCGTATGCAAAGCGGTTTTCCCGGAGCACTTCCTCGCAAAGGATGCGGTAGCCGTTTTCCATCAGCCATTGGCGCAGCGGCTGCTCACCGCCGTTGGGCTGCATAATCAGACGCTCCTGACCACTCAGGCGGGCCTTACCGCTGTCGAGGATGTCGCGAATCCTCTCGCCGCCCATCCCGCAGAGGCTGATTGCCGTGATTGCGTCTCCCGGTTCGATTGCCGCCAAACCATCGGCCAGGCGCACGCTGATCCGCTGGCTCAGGCCACTCTCGCGGACGCTACGTTCAGCCGCGTGAAACGGGGTCAAGGCCACCTCGCCAGCCACCGCAGTCACGATGGCACCACGGCTCATCAACGCCACCGGCAGATAGCCGTGATCCGAGCCAATATCGGCTAGCCGCGCACCTGCTGGCACATGCGCCGCCACACGTTCTAGGCGCATAGACAATGTCTGTTCGTTCAACCCCAGTCCCTTTTCACCATCAGCGTCCGGCGCCTTTGGCCGAATCGGAGCGCGATTTTGTCGAGCAACGCCGTGCATGGCAAATCCCTACGACCAGCGCTGTGGGTCCACCCGAACCTACCGCTCGGGGATCACCCTCTACGAACCTCAGTGACGGGCTGTTTTCGACCCAAAGCTGCCGGTAGGTGTCAGCGCCAAGGCCTTCTCGGCCAAGGCATGTACCGACGACAGTGGCAATGCAGGTTGCCGGCGTTGGCCCATACCTCGGCTGCCGTCCTGGCATTTTCCTCTCGCAAGTCTGCCAGCAGCAGTTGCTTGCCCACACCCACCCGTCGTGCGATTGCCTGGCCGGACAACGTCACTTGTAGTGGCATTCATAACGTTTCCCTAATACCTACAGGTCGACGGCGGCGTGCTGCGGGTGATGGTTTTGCCCCGGCTGCCGTGTCGCCACGACGCCCTGCGGAAGAGCAATGTAGACCCGAGCGATAGACCAGACTAAATGGCACAATCGCAATTGGCTCATAACGAGAACGCATAAATGACCACTGAAAGCTACGACCAACTGGCGATCTTCGCGGCCGTGGCGCAGGAACGCAGTTTCACCCGCGCCGCCGCCAAGCTCGGCATGTCGCAGCCGGCCTTGAGTCGGGCCATGCGTCAGTTGGAAGAGCGCCTGGGTGTCAGGCTACTCGCGCGCACCACCCGCAGCGTTGCCCCCACGGAGGCGGGTGAACATCTACTGCGGGTGGTCGCGCCCAGGTTCGAAGAAATCAACATCGAGCTGGGATTACTCAGCGAGTTTCGTGACAAGCCAGCAGGCAAACTGCGCATCACCGCCGGCGAGCATTCGGCGATCACCCTCCTGCAACCCGTGCTGGCGAAACTGTTGCCTGGCCACCCTGATCTCAGCATCGAGGTCATCGTGGATTACGGTTTGACCGACATCGTGGCGGAGGGCTACGACGCCGGCGTACGGCTCGGTGAGCAAGTGGCCAAGGACATGATCGCGGTGCGCATCGGCCCCGACATGCGCATGGCGGTAGTCGGCTCCCCGGCGTATTTCGCCCGGCACCCGAAGCCAATAATTCCGCGTGATCTGATGCAGCACAATTGCATCAATATCCGCATGCCCACCTATGGCGGCATCTTCCCTTGGGAGTTCGAGAAGAACGGAGAAGAACTGAAAGTACGGGTCGAGGGCCAACTGGTGTTCAACAACATTGCCATGCGCCTGGAGGCTGCCCTCCAGGGGCTGGGTTTGGCCTACATGGCCGAAGACCTGATACAGACGCATGTCGCCGAAGGCCGGCTGATTCGCGTGCTGGTGGATTGGTGCGAGCCGTTCTCGGGATACCACCTCTATTACCCAAGCAGGCGGCAGAGTTCACCGGCTTTTACCTTGCTGCGCGACGCCCTGCGTTATCCGGGCTGAACTGAAAGCATCATTGCCCTGGGGCTTCGACCCCACTGTAGGCGAGCACTGCTGGCGGTAGCCGTTCCCCCAGGATGCTGATGTCCGCCAGGGCCGTATTGAGTTCCGCAAGCTCCTGATTGCCGAAGGTCACTTGTGCCGCTGCGCTGTTTTCCAGCATATGCGCCATCTGCGTCGTACCTGGGATCGGCACAATCCAGTTGTTTTGCGCCAGCAGCCAGGCCAAAGCGAGCTGGGCGGGCGTCACGCTCTTGCGCTCGGCCCAGGCTTTCACCAGGCGCACAAGCTTCAGGTTATTGGGCAAATTCTCCGGCGCAAACCGGGCTTCGATCTTGCGGATATCGCCCTCGGCAAAGCGCGTTTTTTCGTCGATGGCCCCGCTGAGAAAACCGACCCCGAGCGGGCTCCAGGGGACGAAGCCGATACCCAACTCCTGACATAGAGGGATCACCTCCTGCTCGGGGCCACGCCACAGCAGCGAATACTCGTTCTGCACGGCGCTAACGGGCAGTTCGGCATGCGCTCGGCGCAAGGTGTTCAGGCCCATCTCGGACAAGCCCCAATGCAGCACCTTGCCTTCGGCCATCAAGTCTTTGACCGCACCCGCCACGTCCTCAATCGGTATCTGCGGGTCGACGCGATGCTGGTAAAGAAGATCGATGCGATCCGTACGCAGGCGCTTGAGCATGCCCTCAACGACTAACTTGATGTGCTCCGGGCGACTATTCAGCCCCGGGCGACGCTCACCGGTTTGCTGATCGATGTTCCAGCCGAACTTGGTAGCGATCACCACCTCATTGCGGAACGGGGCCACGCCTTCGCCGAGAATCCGCTCCACCTCATGGGGGCCATACGCCTCGGCAGCGTCGTAGAAGGTGACGCCGTGGTCGAAGGCGCTGCGAATGATGTTGTGCATCTCCGCCCGGTTAGGGATCGTCGTCTGGTAGGTGCGGCTCATGTTCTGCACGCCCAGGCCCACACTCGACACCTCCAAGGAGCCGAGCTTGCGTCGACCGACAAGGGCAGTGGTTTTCGTCGGCTTTGCAGGGCCAGCAGCATCACTGGCGTTCGCCGTCATTCCCGGGATCAGTGGGGCTACGGCTAGCGCCGCGGCGCCGATCAGCAGGTTGCGCCGGCTGCTATCAGTTGGATTACTGTCCACGTTGCTCTCCTTGACGTGTCGAGGTGCTTTTGGGGACTGGCATCATCGCCAGCGCTTGCGCCAATGCCTCACTGGCGCGTTTGGCGGCCTGTTCATCGCCGTGCTTTTCCAGCACCTGGATCAGCTGGCGCAGCTGTGATTCGGTCAGACCAACCCTGATGCTGGCAGCCATGTGCGAACGTAGTTGCGCCTCCACGCCGGGGGTGGCGGCCAGTGCTCCGACGGTGGCCAGTTCGCGGCTTTGCCAATCCAGGTTGTCACGCTCGAAGATGGCACCGAACAGATGCCCTTGCAGGTACTGGTTGATCACCGGGGCGAAATCGAACAGCGGGCCCTGGACGGGCGCTCCGGCAATCTCGGTCTGGTTGGCTTTACCCACTGCCAGCAATGCATCGCCGCTGGGTATGGCGCGGCTAGGTTCGCGACCGGCTGCATCCTGGATGCCACGCTGTTGGCGTGCTTCCGCTACCTTCATCAGCTCGCCCAGTGCGTTAAGGCTGCGGGGAAAGCCGCTGTAGGCGTAAAGCTGCACGAGAATTTCCTTCGCCTCGCTGATGCTCAGGCCCGCGTCCAACCCTTGGTTCAAGGCTGCGTTGAGCCTGGGCATGTCGCTTGTGGCCATGGCGGCGGCAATTAACGGGATCGCCTGCTGCCTGGCGGACAGCGTCGCGGAGGCTGCGGGCATCGCCTGCAATGCCAAGGGGCTCTGGCCTGCGCTGTATTGCTCGTCGCTTACGTGCTCCAGCCACTCGACACTCTTGCCATCCATTGCGCCACTAACCGCCAGGTGGATCATTGCGGTTGTCGCTGCGGCACCGTGCCAGTGTTTGACGCCCGGTGGGCAGGTGACCACGTCTCCCGGGTGAATGTGCTGTATGGGTTTGCCCCATTCCTGGGTCAGGCCAATACCGGAAACCACAACCAGCCGCTGCCCGGCCGGATGGCTGTGCCAGGCCGAGCGGGCGCCAGGCTCGAAGGTGACATAGGCCGCGGATGCATTGATCTCACTGCTGGCGGGAAACAAGGGATCGACGCGTACGCGCCCGGTGAAATATTCCGCTGATCCCGTCACCGATGCCTGAGTGCCGGCGCGACTGATCTGCTGGATGGCCACAGGCTCACTGGCCTGACTGGCGGCGTTGGCGAAGGGCATCGCAGCGCATAGCGCGACCCCGAGCAAAACATTATTCACGATGGCTGATCCTTGCTCAGAGAGTCCTGGCGTAGAACGCCGTCAACTTGTCCATGGCCGCGTCCACATACTTCGGCACCCAGTAGGTTTCGATATGGGTAGCCCCCTCGATCTTGAACAGCTCTTTGTCCTGGGTGCCGGTAGCCTTGGCGAAGGCATCCTCAGTCATATACAGGCTGTCGGCCTCAGTGCCCGCGATCATCAGCAAGGGCTGCTGGAGCAGTTCGATCTGGTTGGTGGCATCGAAGCGCATCAGGTCCAGCAGGCTGCTGGTGGTGTATTTGAAGGTCGAGTTGGGGTGCGCGTGGGTCTTCCAGTAGTACTCGTAGCCCTGCCGATACAGCGCGAACGGCAACTTGGCGATCTGCTCATCGGTCAGATTGGCATCCCCTGAATAGACCACCTCGCCGCCGGCTGCTTGCTGGGCGCGGGCATTGGATGCCTGCTGCAAACGCTCGGCGATGGTGCCCAGTTGCGAATCCACATAGCCATTACGGCGAACCCGGCCTGAGTTGAACATGCTCAGGGTCGCGACCGACTGAAAGCGCTTGTCGGTCTGCGCGGCGGCCAATGAGTAGCCGCCGCCACCGCAGAGGCCGAGCAGGCCCAAACGCTGCTGGTCGACGCCGGCATATTGGGTGAGGAAGTCCGCCATGCCGTGGATGTCCTCGATGCGGTACGCGGGTTTGTCGACATTGCGCGGCTGGCCAGCACTGGCACCTTGATAAGCCGCATCGGCGGCAACGGTGATATAGCCTTGCTCCGCCAAACGCTGGGCATACAGACCCGCGACCTGCTCCTTCACCCCGCCATTAGGGTGCGCCACGACTACTGCGGGGTATTTCTTCGCAGGGTCATAATTCGCCGGGGTGTAGACGTTGGCTGAAATATCCAGGCCATTGAGCGAGTAGCTGACTGGATGGATGTTGACCTTGCCCGGCTCGTTCTTCGCAATTGCACCGTCGTAGGCCAAGGTGAAGGGGTTCTGCTGGTAATCGGCGGCGCCAACCTCGGCAGCCGAGAGCCCAATAATGGCGGCCATAAGCGTGGCCTTTAGCGTTTTACGTTGCGTACGAACAGAAATGGTGTGCTGGGTCATGGGGTGCTCTCGACTGGAAAACGTTGAGGAGCAACTTACGCCATGACTATTAATGGATAAATGGCATTAATTTGATAGCAATCATGCCTTATTCGCATAAATGCACAGGGGTTGTCGCAACCTACTTCAACCAGCAGCGGCACTACTCGGCCGATTCAGAGTGGTCCAGGCCGGCCGTTGCTGGACGGATAACCGGCCAACAACGGTCACCGTTTTGCGCCATCAGGTCACAGCGTCTCGCTGTAGAACGTCTTGAGCCGCTCTACCGCCTGACTGACACAATCTGGCTTGTCATACAGATCGTAATGAGTGGCGCCAGGGGCGACGAAGATGCTCTTGTTCTTCGAGGCGGCCTTGTTGAACAGCTCGAAACCGTCACGGTAGGAGCCAAAGGCTCCGGCCTGGGCTCCGCCGACAATGATCTGCAGCGGCTGGGTCAGCAGTTTCTCGGTCAGGTGGAAGGCGTCCCAGGTGAAGGCGGTGCCAGTACTGACGACATTCAGCTTGTTGGGCGAACCGGGCTACTGGCCGCGCACAGTGGTGGTGTAGTCCACCACTTCGACCACATCGACATCCGTGATGCCATAGCTTTCTAGCTGCGCTTGGCTCTGTGGGATGTAGCTGGTGATAGCGGGCCTGCGCCCCACGTGCCTCGGCTGTGCGCTGCGCGCTCACCACATACCGGCCGAATGGACTTGCTAGCAGTGGCTGCTCGGCGCGCGGCTAAGCGCGGGGGCCTGGAGTGCCGCGAGCGTTCTTCTTCTGCAGGATCATCGACGCTTCGTTGTAGGCATTCTGGAAGGCGTCGCCGCCGATCCAATCCACTGCCGTGTCTTCGTCTTCATTGTGGAAGATCCCGCGATAGGTGATCAGCAGGCCCATCATGAAGTCGGTGGCCGCGTCTTCCGCTTCCTCAGCGACCACCAGCTCCAACACCGGGTATTGCAGGAACACCAGGCACATCGCTAGCAGGCTGATGCTCTCGCCGACTTTCATCGCCTGGAACAAGTCGTCGAAGTGCGCCGGGTCGAAACCGTTCTCTTCGATGTCTTTGAAATCGAAGGTGCTCAGATCGATTTCGACATCGTCGAACGGCTCGTTGATCAGCGGATTGGCCAGTAGCGGATGCACGACGTTGGCTTTGGGCTTGCCCATACGGTTCTGCTTGGCCTTGGCTTTGGCCCGCTGGGCGCGTTTTTGCTGTTTATCAGGGGAGGCCATGGAGGCGCGTTCCTCGTTCGATGCAGCCATATTCATGGCCCAGGCTAATCGGGCGCATATTGTATGCAGTCTTGGCTGGGGTCGTCGGCCAAAAGGGATTTTTTCCTGCCCTATTCGCTCAACGTAAGCCCCAGTTTACTGTCAGGTCAGGCCGGACGTCTGACCTTGGCTAGACGTGATAAGAAACACCGTACTTGTCTTCACTTGCTAGCCAGTTTCCCTCTCAGAGCCTCAATATTTCGCTTGGGCGGTACGCCAAACAGGCGACTGTACTCACGACTGAACTGCGAGGGGCTTTCGTAGCCAACCTTGAACGCCGCGCTGGATACGTCCAGATGCTCGTTGAGCATCAGGCGTTTTGCCTCGTTCAGGCGCAACCACTTCTGGTACTGCAACGGGCTCATCGCGGTGAGTTGGCGGAAGTGATGGTGAAAGGTCGGCGTGCTCATCTGCACACGGCTGGCTAGATCATCGACGCGCAGTGGTGTGGCGTAGTTGAGCTTCAGCCAGTCGATGGCCTTGGCGATCCGATAGCCCTGACCATCGACAGAGGTGATCTGCCGCAGCCGAGCCGCCTGGTCGCTCATCAGCAATCGGTAGTGAATCTCGCGCTGGATCAGCGGCGCGAGCACCGCGATGGCGTCGGGCTCATCCAGCAACTCCAGCAGCCGCCCGAACGACGACAACAACGGCGTGGTCGCGGCACCGATGCCCACGCTCGTTGCCACCGATCGATCACGGCTCGGCGGCAGGCCGCCCTGGGAGATCAGCTCGGCCAGCATGCGCAGATCGAGTTTCAAGGTCAGCCCCACGCAGGGCTGCTGCGGGCTCGCCACCAGCACCTCGGAGTTGGCGGGCAGATCCAGCGAGGTGACCAGAAAACGCGAGGGGTCATAGGGATAGCCTTCGCCACCGACCCACAGGCGCTTCTCGCCCTGGGCCACCAGAATGATGCTCGGCTCGACCATGCACACCACCGGCGGCGACGGCTGTTCGCGGCGGAACAAGCCGAGGCCGGCGATGGGCGTGGCGTAGTCCCCCGGTTGGCTGATGCGCGCGCCGATGGTCTGCGCCAGCGCCTGCTGTAGCGCTGTGTTCTGAGCGGGGTTGTGGTGCTTGATCGTCATGTCGGCCTACCTCGTGGCCGAACTCTACCCCGCCCGCTCGGGCCTTCCCACTAAAAGCCCGCAACCTCATCGGATCAGGCAAGTAATCCAGAGCTATGCGCTACAGGCCACGCGGCCAGCTCCGCAGAATGAACCGCGAACCGATCCAGCAGCGGATCAAGTGCGGGCCGACCCAGTTTCTCCGCACAACGGATCAAGCAACCCACATAAGCACCGGAGTGCACTCAATGAACAACGCGTATTCCCCCATCAAGGTGATCCAGAGCGCGATCTTCGCCGCGATTGCCGCCATCGCCAGCGTGTCGCCTGTATTGGCCCAAGAGCCGAAAAAGTCGACAGGAGAAAAAGCCATGCCCCTCAATCAGCAGTGGGACAAGACGTTCCCCAAAAGCAACAAGGTCGAGCAGCACAAGGTGACCTTCAAGAATCGTTACGGCATCACCCTGGCGGCCGATCTGTACCTGCCCAAAGAGCGCGGCAGCCAGCCACTGCCGGCTCTGGCCGTCAGTGGCCCGTTCGGCGCTGTGAAGGAGCAGTCGTCCGGCCTGTACGCCCAGACCATGGCCGAGCGCGGCTACGTCACGCTGGCGTTCGACCCGTCCTACACCGGTGAAAGCAGCGGCGAGCCACGCGACCTGGCCTCGCCAGACATCAATACCGAGGATTTCAGCGCCGCCGTCGACTTCCTGGGGCTGCAAGCGTCCGTGGATCGCAAGCGCATCGGCATCATCGGCATCTGCGGTTTCGGCGGCATGGGCTTGAGCGCTGCGGCGGTCGACACGCGCATCAAGGCCGTGGTCACTACCGCCATGTACGACATGTCGCGCGTCATGGCCAAGGGCCTGAACGACAGCCTGACTCCGGAACAGCGGGCGCAGACCCTGGAGCAGTTGAGCCAGCAGCGCTGGGTCGATGCCGAGAACGGCGTGCAGGCGCCAGGATCGCGCATCCTGCCCGAGAAACTCAGCGGCAACGACGGGCCGATCATCGAGGAGTTCTTCGACTACTACCGCACCCCGCGCGGCTATCACAAGAACGCGCCGAACTCGAACGGCGCCTGGACGGCCACCATGCCCCTGCCGTTCATGAACCTGCCGCTGCTGACCCACATTGCCGAAATTTCGCCGCGCCCGGTTCTGCTTATCGCTGGTGAGAACGCACACTCGCGCTACTTCAGCGAAGATGCCTTCAAGGCTGCCGCCCAGCCGAAGGAGCTGCTGATCGTCAAGGATGCCAACCATGTGGACCTCTACGACCGCATGGACAAAATTCCCTTCGACAAGATCACCGATTTCTTCGGCAAGAACCTGAAGTAGAGGCAGTACGGCCTGGCCGAGCGTGGTTGATCAGCGGCCGTTCTAGCCTGCCTCGCGGCGCGCGCCAGATTGCGGGCAGCGCTTATGGTTTCGATCAGTTGAGCAACAGATGGCACGTCGTCTCGTCGCCCAGCGGACGTTGCTTTAGCAACTCTAGGCGGGGCCAGCGTTTTCACACAGCCTGAGTCAGAAGCGGAAACCATTGTCGTCCGCTCCACACTTCGCCATTAAGCCAAAGCCAGCTCGCTGCTCTTGATGTTGGCGATAGGCCCCAAGATCGCAGCATCAAACTCATCCAGGGATTCTCGGTTGGCGAGTCGCTTCGGCAGATCGGGATTCGCCAGAGCAGCCTTACCTATTGCAATGATGTCGGCGCCGTCATCCAGTGCGGCTGAAGCGTGCTCTGAGGTATGCAGACCGCCATTGGCGATCAACGCCACCTGTGGGGCGTAGCGACGCGCCAGCGCCACAAGGCTGGCGTGACTAGCGGGAAATGCCGGTTGCCAGGCTTCGAATTCCGTGACGTGAATGAAACCAACACCTGCATCGCTGAGTGAGCCGAAAATCACCTCCGCAGCGTGCTCCCCCTCAGCCCACTTGTGTTCATAGTCGTTGACCTTGCTCTGCGAGATTCGCACGCCGACAGGCACTGCTCCCGCTGCTGCCCTTACCGCTTTGACGACTTCCAGCATCAGGCCCATACGCTGCTGCACAGTGCCGCCCCAGCGGTCGCTACGCCGGTTTGTATAGTCAGTAAGGAACTGATCGAGCAGGTATCCATTCGCGCCGTGGATCTCGATGCCGTCGAAGCCTGCGGAATTGATTGCCAGGCTTGCGGCCCGGGCAAAGCCATGAATGGCATCGGCAATATCTTCCTCCGTCATCACGCGGGGAACTGGGTACTGACCTTCGCCATAGTAGAACGTCATCTGTTCGCCTTTAGGGCGCAGTGCCGAGGGGGCGGCTGGGACCTCGACGAAGCGATTGCCTTGGCTGAGGGCTCCGGCGTGCATGATTTGGGCGAATGCCATGCCCTGATGTTTATGAATGCCATCTGTCACAGCTCGCCACGCCTGAGCCTGCTCGTTATCGGTGATACCAGGTTGGAACGGGTAGCCCTGTGAATGCTTCTGATCGGTATAGATGCCCTCGGTGATGAGCAAGCCGAAGCCTCCCTGGGCGAAGCGCTCGTAATAGCGGGCCATTTCCGGGGTGGCATGCCCCGTCTCGGTGGCACTCACGCGCGTCATGGGGGCGACCGCCAGGCGGTTGGTTAACGAGCAGCCCGCAATATCGCATGGAGTTAGAATTCTTGGGGTGACCATCTTCAATGTCCTCTCTATCCTGTTTGCCGAGCTAGGCGATATACAGAGGTTAGGTGACGAAGCTGGCAATTAGAATCGGGCGAAATGGATAAGGCGCCGTAACGAAAAGAGATATAAAAATGCAAATTTCAGACGTCGAGGTGTTTGCTGCCATTGCCGAGAGCGGCAGCCTGTCGGGGGCTGCACGACGCCTCGGTTTGTCCCCCATGACAGTGTCGCGGCGGCTGGCTTCCCTTGAGCATGAACTAGAGGTACGGCTGGTGCATCGCACCACGCGGTCGGTTTCGCTGACGCCTGAGGGGGAGGTTTTCCTACCGTTTTCCAAGACGCTTCTCGGAGCAAGCGAGGCGGCCAGAGTCACCTTGAAGGCGAATGCAGGAACGGCCAGCGGTGTATTGAAGATAACGGCACCGACCGTGTTCGGCCAGACCGCCATCATGCCGCTGATTCCGGCAATGCTGGCCGAGCATCCCGCTCTGCAAGTCGACCTGCATCTCTCGGATAGCATCGTGGATATCGTCAGCCTGGGTATCGACGTGGCGATCCGTATCGCGACCCTGCGCGACTCCGCCTTGGTCGCCCGCTCGTTGGCACCCAACCCCCGCGTGCTGTGCGCGAGCCCCGACTATTTGGCGCAGCATGGCGTGCCCAGCACTCTCGACGACCTGCGCCGCCACCACTGCCTCGCATTGCACGGCATGCCGCACTGGCCGTTCGTGCGTGGCGCCGAGACGGTGGGCTTCAAAGTAGAAAGCGTGTTCTCGGCCAACAGTGTCGAAGCGGTGCGCACCGCGAGTAAACAGGGGCTGGGGTTGGCGATGCTCACCTACTGGGATGTGCGCGACGATGTAGCGGAGAACAGGCTGCGCCTGGTGGCGCTTGAAGATGCAATCCCGGAGCAACTCTTTATCACCGCCGTGCTGCCAACTCGCCAACAGGTACCGCATCGCGTTCGGGTTTTTCTCGACCGCCTGGAGGCATCCCTCAACGAGGATAAATGACCGCTTCTGAGCAGTTTCTGCCTGAAGGCAGAGACCGCTTTGGGTCGTATGCCCCCCATTACCCAAATGAACTCCATCCGCTCGCCCGGTGTCTGTCTGCTGTCGGCCCACCGGGTGGATTGCATGGCCATTCGCCACTCTAAGCGATTGCGCTGCCCCTTCCCCGCCTGATCGCGCTCCTGCCTACAACAGTTCGCCTGGCCGGCTTTTATCGCACCCGCTTACAGGGTTTCGCTCAATCGCCATGTGAAGATTGCCCCATGTCCCTATCCCGTCATTCCCTCTCCTGTTTTTCGCCGCTCCAGTCCCTCACCCCAGGTGCTTGCCTGCTAGGCAGCCTGCTGGCGGTCGGTGCCCCGGCGCATGCCGAGGAGACCGCCAGCTCTGTGCGCTGGGTAAGCGACAGCCTGAATACCTATGTGCGCAGCGGTCCGACTGACGGCTACCGCATCGTCGGTACGCTGCCCTCCGGAGAGAAGGTCGAACTGTTGCGCGCCCAAGGGGATTACAGCCAGGTGCGCGGCGAGAACGGTAATACCGTGTGGATTCCCAGTCGCGATCTTCAGGAGACACCCGGTCAGGCCGAGCGCTTGCCGCAGCTGGAGCAGCAGGTGGCCGAGCTCAGCGCCGAGCTGGAAGGCATCAACGACACCTGGAAGACCCGCGTGCAAGGCATGCAGGAGACGCTGGATTCGCGCAAGGCACTGATCGACGAGTTGCAGGTAGCGCGCACGGCGCTGGACAGCGAGCTGAGCCAGGCCAGCGCCGAGTTACGCGAATTGCAGGCGCAGTTGGGCGAAGAGAACCAGCAGGTGCTGATGCGCTACATGGTTTACGGCGGCGCCATCGCCGGTGCCGGGTTGCTCGCCGGGCTGATCTTGCCGACCCTGCTGCGGGTGCGGCGCAAGCGTAACGATCAGTGGATCTGATGACCGAGTAAGCCTTACTTGAAAGGCTTGGTGTTGAGCACCACGCCTCGCCGATGGCAATTCAGCTCAGCGCAACAGCCGCGGCCTGTTCGACCAACTGCGCGCTGGGGCGCACGCCGGTGTATAGCTCGAACTGTTCGAGCGCTTGCAGGACGATCACCTCGGCGCCGCTGATCACCGGTTTGCCGCGCTCGCGGGCCAGGCGGATCAGCGGTGTTTCCAGCGGAATCGCCACCACGTCGAACACCCAATGCGCCGCCTCGACGGCGGCAGCGCTGAAGGCCAGGCTGTCGGCTTCCGGGCCGCCGTGCATGCCGATCGGGGTGACGTTGATCAGCAGCTCCGCGCGCAGTTCACCCAGCTCTGCCTGCCAGTCAAAACCGCAAGCCTGTGCCAGCGCCCTGCCCGTTTGCGGGTTGCGCGCGATGATGCAGCCGTGGCGAAAACCGCTGTCGCGCAAGGCGAAGGCCACCGCCTTGGCCATGCCGCCGCTGCCACGCAGGGCGAAGCGCGCATGACGCGCGATGCCATGGCTGTGCAGCAGGCTGACCACGGCGCGGTAGTCGGTGTTGTAACCAGTCAAGCGGCCGTCATCGGCAACGATGGTGTTGACCGATTCGATCACCGCCGCCGAGGGGTGCAGCGCGTCCAGGTAAGGGATGCAGGCTTCCTTGAACGGCATCGACACGGCGCAGCCGCGAATACCCAGCGCGCGGATACCGCCGATGGCGGCCGGCAAATCGGTGGTGCTGAAGGCCTTGTAGACGAAGTCCAGGCCGAGCGCTTCATACAGGTAATTGTGAAAACGCGTGCCGAAGTTGCCGGGGCGCGCGGACAACGACATGCACAGCTGGGTGTGTTTGTTCAGGGTGCGCGACATGGGGATTTCCGCCTTCGCCCGGCCGGCGACGAGCCTCGGCCCACCGCCCGCCACAGGCGTCTCAGAAGATGTAATCGGTAGTCAGGAAGCTCGACTCGCGGTTGCGGATGATCTCGCTGATCAGCGCCTTGTTGTCAGCCTGAAACTTGGTCGCCACCAGGGTGCGGATGGAGAACGTGCGTAGCGCGTCATGCACCGACAAGGTGCCTTCGGCGGAGTTCTTGCGGCCGTTGAACGGGAAGTTGTCCGGGCCACGCTGGCACTGCGCATTGATGTTGATGCGGCCGACCTGATTGGCAAAAGCATCGACCAGGCGGCCGATCTGCGCGGAGTCGTTGCCGAACAGGCTGAGCTGCTGGCCGAAATCCGAGTGCAGCACGTAGTCGATCACCTCCTCCACCTCGCGGTACGGCACCACCGGAATCAGCGGGCCGAACTGCTCTTCATGGTACAGGCGCATCTGCGGCGTCACCGGGCTGAGCAGCGCCGGGTAGAAGAAGCTTTCGCGGTGCGCGCCACCACCCGGATTGATCACCCGTGCGCCCTTCTCCACGGCATCGGCAAGCAGGCCATTGAGGAAGTCGACCTTGCCCGGTTCGGGCAACGGTGTCAGGGCCACGCCGGCGTCCCAAGGCATGCCCGGTTTGAGCTGGGCCAGTTTGGCGCAGAACTTGTCGAGAAACGGCTGCAGCACATCCTCATGCACGAAGAGGATCTTCAGCGCGGTGCAACGCTGGCCGTTGAACGACAGCGCGCCGGTGATGGCCTCGCTGACCGCGTTGTCCAGATCGACCTGCGGCAGCACGATGCCGGGGTTCTTCGCGTCCAGGCCCAGCGCCGCGCGCAGGCGGTGCGGCCGCGGGTGGAGTTTCTTCAGGTCGCTGGCGCCCTTGTTGGTGCCGATGAAGGCGAACACATCGACCTTGCCGCTGGCCATCAGCGCGCTGACCGTGTCGCGGCCACGCCCGTAGATGATGTTGATCACCCCCGCCGGGAAGCTGTCGCGGAAGGCTTCGAGCAGCGGACGGATCAACAGCACACCGAATTTGGCCGGTTTGAACACCACGGTGTTGCCCATGATCAGCGCCGGGATCAACGTGGTGAAGGTCTCGTTCAGCGGGTAGTTGAACGGCCCCATGCACAGCGCCACGCCTAGCGGCACGCGGCGGATCTGGCCGAGGGTGCCCTGCTCCAGCTCGAAACGGCTGGAGCGCCGATCCAGCTCTTTCAGCGCCTCGATGGTGTCGACGATGTAGTCGCAGGTGCGGTCGAATTCTTTCTCCGAATCCTTGAGGTTCTTGCCGATCTCCCACATCAGCAGCTTGACCACTGCCGTGCGCTGCTCACGCATGCGCACCAGGAATGCCTCGACATGCTGGATACGTTCGGCCACACGCAGGGTCGGCCACGCCCCCTGACCGTGATCGTAGGCCGCCACCGCCGCGTCCAGCGCGGCCAGGGCGGCATCGGCGTCGAGCAGCGGCGTGCTGCCCAACAGCACTTGCTGGTCGCCCTGCTCGGTAGCGAGGAACACCGGGCTGCGCACGCTGGCCAGCGGCCCGTCCCAGCGAACCAGCTGGCCGTTGACCAGGTAATCGCGCTGCTCAATCGGCGCACCCGGACGGTAGGGCTCGGGAATCTCGGCAAGCGTGGGGAACAAGGCATCGAGGTTGTGCTGCGTGGTCATGGTTTATCCCTCGTTTAACAGTCACTGGGGCGAATAGGGTGATCGGGCCGGGTAAAGCTAGTGTTCTGTCTCTGAATAAAAGTTCTTCACGGGCGTGAAACGAGGCCGTGCTTGGCAGACAACCTCGTAGGCTGGGTTAGCGGCGCAAGTCCGCGAGGTACAGGCGACACACTTGCCGAACGCCGCGTAACCCAGCACGGCGTCGGTACTCGCGCCGTCAATGCTGGGTTACGCCGCGCCAGAACCGGCAGCTTGAGCGGAGCATCGCGCACGCGTCTAACCCAGCCTACGGAACTGATGGTTATTTCTGAAACAGCACGCTAATTCAACAGTTGCAGGGCATCGGCACTGGCTTGCTGGATACGCGCCCAATCGCCGTTCTTGACCCACTGGCTGTCGAACATCCAGGTGCCGCCGACGCACATCACGTTGGGCTGCGCCATATAACGTTGCAGGTTGTCCGGGTTGATGCCGCCGGTTGGGCAGAAGCGCACGCCGCCAAACGGCCCGCCCAGGGCCTTGAGCGCGGCGACGCCACCGCAGACCTCGGCGGGGAACAGCTTGAAGCGGCGGTAGCCGAGGGCGTAACCGAGCATGATGTCGGAGGCGCTGCTGGTGCCGGGCAGCATCGGCAGCGGGCTTTGCAGCCCGGCCTGGAGCAACTCGACGGTGGAACCGGGGGTGACGATGAACTGCGCACCGGCCGCTTCCGCGGCGGCCAGCATTTGCAGGTCGAGCACCGTGCCGGCGCCGACGCACAGCTGTGGGCGCTCTTCGCGCAGGCGGCGAATGGCGGTCAGGCCGTGTTCGGAGCGCAGGGTGATTTCCAGTACCGTCAGGCCGCCGGCGGCCAGGGCATCGGCCAGCGGCAGGATGTCCGCCTCGCGGGCGATGGTGATCACCGGCATGATCCGCGCACGGGCGCAGAGGCGGTCGATTTCGGCGATTTTCTCGGCCATACGCTGTTGGGTGTTGTGGGTCATATCGGCTGGTCCTTCGGCCCTAAGGGCACCAGTAAATCTCAAGGGGAGAATGCAGCAAGGCGCGAACCGGCATGGTCGCCTCCTCATCGTTGCGCAAGGCTTCGCTCAGGGTCGCCAGCTTGCCCTGGCCCTGAATCGCCAGCAGCGGCACACGCGCCGAGGCCAGTAGCGACAGGCTCATGCTCAGGCGCTGATGCGGCACGCTGGGCGCCAGCATTGGCAGGCAGCGCCGCGGGCCATCGACGCACAGCGCCTCGGCCAGGTTCGGGCTGTTGGGGAATAACGAGGCGGTGTGGCCGTCGTCACCCATGCCCAGCACCAGCACATCGATGGGCGGCAGCTCGGCCAACGCCTGGTCGGCCCTGAGAGCCGCGTCCTCCAGACTGGTGGCAGGCGTGTACAGGCCAATAAAACGGGCGGCCGCCGCCGGGCCGCGCAGCAGATGGCGGCGCACCAGCCCCTCGTTACTGTCGGCATGGGCAACCGGCACCCAACGTTCGTCCGCCAGGCTCACCACCACCTGCGACCAGGCCAGCGGCTGCTGCGCCAGGCGCTCGAAAAAAGCGATCGGGCTGCGCCCGCCGGACACCACCAGGCAGGCCATGCCGCGGCTGACGATGGCCGCTCGCAACACCTCGGCCACCGTATCGACCAGAACAGTGGCGAGTTGGCCCGGATTGCTCAGGCTGCGCGCGGCCACACCCGGCGGTAAATCGAGGTCAGAGATCGCCATACCAGGACCTCCCATCGCGGGTAATCAAAGCAATCGAGCCCATCGGCCCCCAGGTGCCGGCAGGATACGGCTTGGGCGAATCGCCGAGCTGCTTCCAGCCGGCGATCAACTGGTCGCACCAGCGCCAGGCCGCCTCGATCTCGTCCTTGCGCACGAACAGGTTCTGGTTGCCGCGCATCACCTCCAACAGCAAACGCTCGTAGGCATCGGGGATGCGCGCGCTGCGGTAGGTGTCGGAAAAATTCAGTTGCAACGGCCCGCTGCGCAGCTGCATGCCCTTGTCCAGGCCTTGATCCTTGGTCATCACCTGCAAGGCGATGCCCTCGTCCGGTTGCAGGCGGATGATCAACTTGTTGCCGATCAACTGACGCTGCTCGGGGGCAAAAATGTAGTGCGGCGGCTCTTTAAAGTGGATAACGATCTGCGACAACTTCTGCGGCATACGCTTGCCGGTGCGCAGGTAGAACGGCACGCCGGCCCAGCGCCAGTTGCGGATTTCGGCACGCAAGGCGACGAAGGTTTCGGTGTCGCTCTGGGTGTTGGAGTTGTCTTCTTCCAGGTAGCCCGGCACCGCCTTGCCGTCGCTGCTGCCGGCCACGTACTGGCCGCGTATCACCTGACGGCTGAGTTGCTCGGCGGTGATCGGCGCCAGCGCCTTGAGCACCTTGACCTTCTCGTCGCGGATGCTATCGGCGGAGAGGTCGCTGGGTGGATCCATGGCGATCAGGCAAAGCAGTTGCAGCAGGTGGTTCTGGATCATGTCGCGCAACTGCCCGGCCTGATCGAAATAGCCCCAGCGTCCCTCGATGCCGACCTTCTCCGCCACGGTGATCTCGACGTGGGAGATGTGGTTTTGATTCCACTGGGTTTCGAACAGGCTGTTGGCAAAACGCAGGGCGATCAGGTTTTGCACCGTGTCCTTGCCGAGGTAATGATCGATGCGATAAACGCGGCTTTCCGGGAAGTACTGCGCCACCGCCTCGTTGACCGCCTGCGAAGAGGCCAGGTCATGGCCAATCGGTTTTTCCAGCACGGCACGCGTGCGCTCGGCCAGGCCGATTTGCGCGAGGTTGGCGCAGATGCCGCCGTACACCGAAGCCGGGGTGGCAAAATAGGCAATCAGGCGCTCGGCGCTACCGACCTGCGCGGCCAACGCGTGATAATCGTCGGCCTGGAGAAAATCCATGCTCAAGTAGCTGAGGCGCGCTTGAAACCGCTGCAGCGCCACTTCATCGACTTCGCTCGCCGGCACATAACGGCGCAACTGGGCGTCGATAAAAGCCAAGTGCTGCTGCGCATCGCCGGTTTCGCGGGCCAAGGCGAGAATCCGCGTATCGGCGTGCAGCAGGCCGGCGCGGTCGAGCTGGTAAAGCGCCGGGAAGAGTTTGCGCAAGGCCAGGTCGCCCAGCGCGCCAAACAAGGCAAACGTACAGGATTCAACGGTTATGGCAGGCATGATGTTTGTTCTTTTATCAAGTTAACCTAGAAATACCGTGTTATCGGCGATTGATCAAGGCTATATGTAGTAATAAAAACAACATTTTTACTAAACCCACTTACCAGTGGTCGCAACCCCAGGCCATCAGTACGATAGGCCAGCCGTTTTATCGCCGCATAAGGAAGCAAAATGGATCGCGTGCGAAATCTTCTGGAGCAGATCCAGGGCCGACTCGACAGCCTGAACAAGGCCGAACGCAAGGTCGCCGAGGTGATTCTGCACAGCCCGCAGCAGGCCACCCGCCTGAGTATCGCCGCCCTGGCACAAGCGGCGCTGGTCAGCGAACCCACGGTCAACCGCTTCTGCCGTTCGTTCGGCGTCAGCGGCTACCCCGAGCTGAAAATGCAGCTGGCGCAAAGCCTGGCCAGCGGCGCCGCCTACGTCAGCCGCGCGGTGGAGGCCGACGATGGTCCCGAGGCCTACACGCAGAAGATTTTCGGCAGCGCCATCACCTCGCTCGACAGCGCTTGCCAGTCACTCGACCCGCAGTTGATCAGCCGTGCCGTCGACCTGTTGATTCAGGCACGGCAGATCCATTTCTTCGGCCTCGGCGCCTCGGCCCCAGTGGCGCTGGATGCGCAACACAAATTCTTCCGCTTCAACCTCGCCGTGTCAGCCCATGCCGATGTACTGATGCAGCGCATGCTGGCCTCGGTGGCACACACCGGCGACCTGTTCGTGATCATTTCCTACACCGGGCGCACCCGCGAACTGGTGGAAGTGGCGCGCTTGGCACGGGAGAACGGCGCCTCGGTACTCGGCCTCACCGCCGCCGGCTCGCCGCTGGCCAAGGCCAGCACCCTGAGTCTGAATATTCCACTCCCGGAAGACACCGACATCTACATGCCGATGACTTCGCGGATCATCCAGCTCACCGTGCTCGACGTACTGGCCACCGGGATGACCCTGCGCCGTGGCGTGGACTTCCAGCCGCACCTGCGCAAGATCAAGGAAAGCCTCAACGCCAGCCGCTACCCGGCGGACGAAGAGCCCACCTGAACCCACCCGATGGCGCCCGCAGGGTGGGTTAGGCGCCGGTTAGCCACGCGGCAAACACCGCGATCCCAGCTGCGCCGTAACCCACCCCTGCAGCACCACCGACTACCGCCTGGTGGGTTACGCGGCGCGCCATGACCATGGCAATTCAACGACTCCGGACAGCGCCGCTAACCACCCTAGGCAAGCATCGCACTGCCCTTCTGCTTCACCCTTCAGCCTGCCGCGGTCACTTCCACCAGTATTCGACCTGTACGCCAAAGTTGGAGCCATGCCGCGCGGTGTCGAAGGCGCCGCTGTCGGACAACGCCGAGCCCGCCGCCAATAGACTGGCCGCACGCTGCGCCGCCTTGTTCCAGCTGGCGTAGGTGTAATACAGACGGAACTCCGGGCGCGCCCAGAAGCCAGGGCCGGCCGGCGACCAGGTCGGCGCGACGGTGAACTTGGTCAGTTTGCGCGTGCCATCCGGCGCCTCGACCTGGTCGCGACCCAGCTCGCCGACCAGTTTGAACTGCTCGGTGAAGGCATAGCTGGTACGCCCGCCCACTGACAGCCAGTTCTGGTCGTCGCCGTCCGGGCGCGTGTCCTTCTGGTACACCACTTCCACCTGACCACCCAGGCGCGGGGTGATCTGCCAGTCGAAGAACTCCACCAGGCGCCAGCTCTTGGCGCTGCTGTCCAGGGTCGGGTCGCCGGTATAACCCAGGCCGGTGCCCGGGCCTTCGCCGTATTGCAGGGCCAAGGTATTCACCCCACCGAGGAACGCGCTCTGCTTGTGCTGTGCGGTCAGCGCCCAACCGCTGTTGGCATCCGTGCTGTCGGGTTTGTCGATGTAGCTGACGCCCACCTCCAGCTCGCCACCGGGGTTGCTCTGGAAGCCGCCGACATTGAAGTCGTGACGGTTGATATAGGGTTCCTGGTCGTAGCTGTCCTTGCGCGAGAACACGTAGCTGTACTTGAGGTCGCCGATCACCATCTCGTCGACGCCGAAGCCGGTGGCGCTCTGGTTCCAGTAGTAGAAGTCGGAGATATGGATGTCGTTACGCTTGTAGAAACGCCGCCCCGCCCACAGCGAACCGCCATTGAGCGCCGGCATGTTGCTCCACTCGGCGTACATCTGGTTCATCCGCGCGAAGCCATAGTCGCCGGTGAATTTCGGCGTGTGGCCATACTCGTTGTACAGCTGCGCCATGCCTTCGACGCTGACCACCGAGCCGTCGTCCAGCGTCAGCAGGTCTTGGCGCAGGTCCAGCTCCATGTACTGCTCGCACTCGTTGCCCAGGCGGTATTTCGACTGCGCCCCCGGCAACTGGAAGCACTGCTGCGTGCCGCCGGTATCCGCGCTGCCCGCGCCGCTACGCACATAGCCGCTGAACTCCACGGCATGCGCCTGGGGCAGCGCCAGATAGCCCAGCGTCAGCGCCAGGCCCAGATTCGTTACTGTTCTCATATCCATTCCTTTTGTTTTTATTGTTGTACCGCTCACTACACAGGCTCACGGGCGCGGATACGACAGGCACACCCCTGAGCGATTGATGCGTTGGGCTGGCGTTCAGTGATGCTTGAGCTGGGTAACCTTGTTCGCCGGCTCAACCGCCGCGCGCGGCTTTCCCGGCAGCAGGCGCTCACCGCTCTGCGCGTCGAACAGCAGCACCTTGCTCGGCTCGAATTGCAGCGCCAGAGTCGCCCCCACCGGCGGTGCCATGTCCGGCGCCAGGCGGCAGCAGACCTTGGTCTGGTTGAGGTTGACGAACACCAGGGTGTCCGGCCCGGTAGGTTCGGTGACTTCCACTTCGGCGCGAATGCTCGGCAGCTCGCCGCCCTCGCCCGCCAGCTGGATCTGTTCGGGACGGATGCCGAGGATCACCTCGCGGTTCTCCAGGCCCGCCTCCATCTCGCCCAGGGGCAGTTCGCAGCGTGCCTGGCCGGAATCGAGCAGCGCCCACACCTCCCGCTCGCGGCGCTGCAGGCGCAGGGGAATGAAGTTCATCGGCGGCGAACCGATGAAGCTGGCCACGAACAGGTTGGCCGGGTCGTTGTAGATCTGCTGCGGGGTGCCGAACTGCTGGATGATGCCGTCCTTCATCACCGCCACCTTGTCGCCCAGGGTCATGGCCTCGATCTGATCGTGGGTGACGTACACCGTGGTGGTCTTCAGGCGCTGGTGCATCAGTTTGATTTCGGTGCGCATCTCCACGCGCAGCTTGGCGTCGAGATTCGACAGCGGCTCGTCGAACAGGTAGATCTTCGGTCGCCGCGCCAGCGCCCGGCCCATGGCCACGCGCTGCTGCTGGCCGCCGGAGAGCTGGCCGGGCTTGCGGTTGAGCAGGTGTTCGATCTGTAGCAGCTTGGCCACCCGCGCCACTTCTTCCTCGATAGCCGCCGGGGCCATCTTGCGCATCTTCAGGCCGAAGGCGATGTTGCCCTTCACCGTCATGGTCGGGTACAGCGCGTAGGACTGAAAGACCATGGCGATGTCGCGGTCCTTGGGGCTCATGCCGCTGATGTCGGCGCCCTCCACCAGGATCGCCCCGCCGCTGATGTCCTCCAGCCCGGCGATGCAGTTCATCAGGGTCGATTTACCGCAGCCGGAGGGGCCGACCAGAATCAGGAACTCGCCGGAGTCGATCGCCAGCTCGATATTCTTCAGGGTGTCCGTCAGGCCGCTGCCGTAGGACTTGTTGACGTTGCGCAGTTCGAGGGTTGCCATATCGTTCTCCTAACCTTTGACCGCGCCGGCCGTCAGCCCACGCAGGAAGTACTTACCGGCCAATACATAGACGACCAGGGTGGGCAGACCGGCGATCATCGCCGCGGCCATGTCGACGTTGTATTCCTTGGCCCCGGTGCTGGTGTTGACCAGGTTGTTGAGGGCCACGGTGATCGGCTGGGTATCGCCGCTGGCGAACACCACGCCGAAGAGGAAGTCGTTCCAGATCTGGGTGAACTGCCAGATCAGGCAGACCATGATGATCGGCGTCGACATGGGCAGCAGAATCCGCCCGAAGATGGTGAAGAAGCCCGCGCCATCCAGGCGTGCGGCGCGCACCAGGGCATCCGGGATGCTCACGTAGTAGTTGCGGAAGAACAGCGTGGTGAAGGCCAGGCCGTAGACCACATGCACCAGCACCAGGCCGCTGGTGGTATTGGCCAGACCAAGCTGACCGAGGGTGAACGAGGCCGGCAGCAGCACCACCTGAAACGGCAGGAAGCAGCCGAACAGCAGCAGGCCGAAGAACAGTTGCGAGCCGCGAAAACGCCACATGGCCAACACGTAGCCGTTCAAGGCGCCGAGCAAGGTGGAGATCAATACCGCCGGAATGGTGATCTTCACCGAGTTCCAGAAATACCCGCCGACGCCGTCCCAGGCCTTGATCCAACCGATGACGGTGAACAACTCGGGCCACGACAGCAGGTTGCCGGTGCGGATGTCTTCCGGGGTTTTAAAGCTGGTCAGCAGCATGATCAGCAGCGGAATCAGGTAGACCGCGCAAGCCGTCAACAGGGTGGCATAGATCGCCAGACGACTGAGGCTGACGGCTTTCATCCGGCGCTTCGCGCCACCTTCGCCCTGGGGCAGAACGGTATCGGCAGGTCGTGCATGAATGAGCGGCTTAGTCATGGCGCTTGCCTCGCAATTCGGAATACAGATACGGCACCAGGATCGCCAGCACCGCGCCGAGCATGAGCATCGCGCTGGCGGCGCCGAGGCCCATCTGGCCGCGGGTGAAGGTGTGCGCATACATGAACATCGCCGGCAGATCGGAGGCGTAGCCGGGGCCGCCGGCGGTCATCGAGGCGACCAGGTCGAAGCTCTTGATGGCGATGTGCGCGAGGATCATCAGCGCACTGAAAAACACCGGCCCGAGGCTCGGCAACACGATGCGCAGGTAGATATTCGGCAGGCTGGCGCCGTCCACCTGGGCGGCGCGGATGATCGACTGGTCGACGCCGCGCAGGCCGGCGAGGAACAGCGCCATGACGAAGCCCGAGGCCTGCCACACGGCGGCGATCACCAGGCAGTAGACCACCCGCTGCGGGTCCACCAGCCAGTCGAAACGAAAGCCTTCCCAGCCCCAGTCACGGAGCATCTTGTCGATGCCCAGGCCGGGGTTGAGCAGCCACTTCCAGGCGGTGCCGGTGACGATCATCGACAGCGCCATGGGGTAGAGAAAGATCGTGCGGATAAAGCCTTCGCGGCGAATGCGCTGATCGAGCAGCACCGCCAGCAACACCCCGACCACCAGGCTGATGCCGATGAACAGGCCACCGAAGAGCATCAGGTTCTTGCTCGCCACCCACCAGCGGTCGTTGTCCAGCAGGCGCTCGTATTGCTGCAAGCCGACCCACTTGTAGGCCGGCATAAAGCGCGAACTGGTGAACGACAGCAGGAAGGTCCAGAGGATGTAGCCGTAGAAGCCGACCAGCACGATCAGCATGCTCGGCGCCAACACCAGCTTGGGCAGCCAGCGTTGCAGCGCATCCAGTGGCGAAGCCTTGGTAAAAACTGCGGTTGAACTCATGACAGGGCTCCGAGGTTGGGCTTGTCTCCCCTCGCCCTCCGGGAGAGGGGCCGGGGGTGAGGGCGTTTTTCGAGCGCACGAATCCCCGGCCCCCATACGGGCACCCTGGAATCGGTGAGAAAATGGGCCGCCGGCGAACCGGCGGCCGGGCTGGTTTTACTGCACCGCTTCGATCGCCGCCGCCAACTGGTGGGCGGCGCGCTGCGGGTCAGCCTTGGGGTCGTTGAAGAAGTTGGTTACCACGTCGAATACCGCGCCCTGCACGTAGCTGGAGGCGGCCATGCCGTGGGCCAGGCTCGGTTGCAGGCCACCGCTGGCGGCGGCTTCCTTGAAGTCCTGCATCGAGGCCTGGGCGCAGGCGTCGAAGGTGCTCATGTCCTGGTCCAGACGCACCGGGATGGAACCCTTGTTCTGGTTGAAGAACTGCTGGAACTGCGGCTCCATGATGGTCCGCGCCAGATCCGCCTGGGCCTTGCGG
This sequence comes from Pseudomonas sp. UBA2684, assembly GCA_002354655.1. GTDB lineage: Bacteria > Pseudomonadota > Gammaproteobacteria > Pseudomonadales > Pseudomonadaceae > Aquipseudomonas. The sequence continues at coordinate 55,351 of DELY01000001.1, read as the reverse complement.
TTCTCCGCGTCGCTGAGTTTGAACATCGCCAGCGAATCGATGTTGTAGGCGAAGCTACCCTGCGTGCCGGGGAATGGCAGGCACTGGTAATCCTTGCCGGCGACCTTGCCGGCGGCGGTCCACTCGCTTTTGGCCCAGTCGCCCATCACCTGCATGCCGGCCTTGCCGTTGATCACCAGGCTGGCGGCGGTGTTCCAGTCGCGCCCGGCGGCGTCGGCGTCGATATAGCCACGCAACTTTTGCAGGGCGGCGAACACTTCGACCATCTTCGCGCCGGTCAGGGTGGCCTTGTCCTGCTCGACGAAGGCTTTGCGGTAGCCGTCGGCGCCGAGGATGCTAAACGCCAGGTCTTCGAACACCGTGCCGTCCTGCCAGGGCTGGCCGCCGTGGGCCAGGGCAATAAAGCCCGCGGCCTTGAGCTTTTCGGCGGCAACGAAGAATTCATCGAGGGTGGTCGGCGGCGTGGCGCCGGCCTTGGCGAAGACGTCCGGGTTGATCCACAGCCAGTTGACGCGGTGCACGTTGATCGGCACGGCAACGTAGTCGCCATCGTATTTCATGACGTTGGCCACCTGTTCGGGCAACAGGCTGTCCCATTGCTGCTCTGCGGCCACCGCGTTGAGGTCGGCGAGCAAACCCAGCTCGCCCCACTCCTGAATATCCGGGCCCTTGATCTGCGCGGCGGCAGGCGGGTTGCCGGAAACCGCGCGGGTCTTCAGCACGGTCATGGCGGCTTCACCACCGCCACCGGCCACGGCGAAATCCTTCCAGGTATGACCTTTGTCTTCGACGAGTTTTTGCAGGGTATCGGCGGCGCGCTTTTCGCCGCCGGAAGTCCACCAGTGCAGCACTTCGACTTCACCGGCATGGGCAGCCAGCGGCAGCAGGGAGACGAGAGAGATAGCAGTTGCCAGGCGAGAGATCGCGTTCATGAACAGGTCCTTTCTTGTTGTTATTCGCGGGCAAGTCTGGTGCTTGCGCTGGAATCGAGTCTAAACAGACTCGCCAGCCTGGCGGGTAACGAAGGGATGCGCAAATGTCACGGCCTGGTGACATAAACCGCCACAAGCGTAGGGCGGACATGCCGCCAGGCTTGTCCGCCGTGTAACTCGCCGATGCCGGACAAAGCTTCGCCTTGTCCGGCCTACGTCGCCACGGTCACGCTTCACTCGGCGAAACGCGGCAGCCACAGGGTCACGCGCAAGCCGCCTTCGCGCAGGTTGCGCAGGCTCACTTCGCCGCCGTGGCTGTGGGCGATGTTGCGCGCGATGCCCAGGCCCAGACCGTAGCCCTGCTGCTGCCCGGCCAGGCGGAAATGCGGCTCGAACACCTGCTCCAGACGCTGTTCGGGCACACCTGGGCCTTCGTCGTCGACGTGCAGGACGAATGCCTGCGCGTCGTCCTCGATATGCAGATGTGCGCGCTCGCCGTACTTCAGCGCGTTGTCCACCAGGTTGCCGATGCAGCGCTTGAGCGCCAGCGGCTTGCCTGGATACAACGCGACCGACTGGCCATCCACGGTCACCCGGCCATTGCCGGCCGGCGCCAGATACGGCTCGACCACGCAATGCAGCAGTTGGTTGATATCGACTGGCTCGATGTTCTCGTGGATATCGGTGTCCTTGACGCATTGCAGCGCGCCCTTGACCAGCATCTCCAGCTCGTCCAGATCGCGGCTGAACTTGGCCTGCACCGCCTCGTCGTCGAGCAGCTCGACGCGCAGGCGCAGGCGGGTGATCGGCGTGCGCAGGTCATGGGAAATCGCGCTGAACAACTGGCTGCGTTCGCGCAGGTAACGGCCGATCCGTTCGCGCATGCTGTTGAAGGCGCGACTGACCTCGATCACCTCGCTGCCACCCGCCTCGGCCAGCGGCTCCACTTCGCTGCCCAGCGACATGTCCCGCGCCGCTACCGCCAGGCGCTTGAGCGGCCGGCTCTGCCAGTGCACGAGAATGCCGATGAACAGCAGCAGGAAGCTGCTGGTGAGAATGATGAACCACAGCTGCTGCGCCGGCAGGCCCTGCTGCTCCAGACCAACATAGGGCTCGGGCATCAAGGAGGCGAGGTACAGCCACTCGCCTGGTGCGATCTGGATCTGCGTCACCAGCACCGGCGGGTTCAGCGGCTCCAGGCTGAGGGCGTAGTGCGCCCAGGAGCGCGGTAGCTCGTCGAGCTTCAGCGCACTGTTGAAGATGCGCAGATCCTCGGGGTTGACGAACTGCACCGACAGGTCGAGGTTGCTGCCCAGGCGCTCGCGCAGGGTCGCGTCCACCGCGTCCAGCACCGCGCGTTTGCGCGGAGTTTCCGGCAGCACCCGCATGCTCAGCGGCTTGTCGTTGAGCGAGACGAAAAAGCGCGTGCCGCCCATATTGCGCAACTGATCGAGCACCATCGGCCGGTAGCCGATGGGCAGCGAGCGGAAGTAGCTGACGCTGGCCGCCATCGATTGCCCCAGGCTGCGCGCGCTGGTGAGCAGGCCTTCCATCTGGCTGGCGCGCAATTGCGAGACCCAGATCACGCTGGACAGCGCCTGCGCCAGCAACACCACCAGCAAGGTCAGCAGCAACATGCGCCCAAGCAGCGAGCGCGGCACCGGCAGCAGTTTGCGCAAGCTAAACATAGTTATAGGGCGTAACCGCCGCCGCCAACTGGTAACCGCTGCCGCGCACGGTGCGGATCAGCCGCGCCGGCTTGCCGGTGTCGCGCAGGCGCTGACGCAGGCGACTGACCGCCATGTCGACGATGCGCTCCAGCGGCATCACCTCACGGCCGCGGGTGGCGTTGCCGATGGTGTCGCGGTCGAGGATCTGTTGCGGGTGATCGAGGAACAGCTTGAGCAGGGCGAAATCGGCGCCGGAGAGGATCACTTCCTCGCCATCGCGGTGAAACAGACGGTGGCTGACCATGTCCAGCCGCCACTCGTCGAAGGCCAGCACCTCGACGCCGCGCTCCTGGCTGAAATGCACCCGGCGCAGCAGCGCCTTGATTCGCGCCAGCAGCTCACGCGGGCTGAACGGTTTGCCCAGGTAATCGTCGGCGCCCAGCTCCAGGCCGATCACCCGATCAGCCTCGTCGGAGCTGGCGGTGAGCATGATGATCGGCACCTGGGCGAAGCGCTGGTGCTCGCGCACCCAGCGACAGAGGCTGAAACCGTCCTCGTCGGGGAGCATCACATCGAGAATCACCAGATCGGCCGGCTCGGCGCAAAGCCCCTGACGGAAGCCCGCGCCATCGCCAACCGCACGCACCTGAAAACCGGCGCGGCTCAGGTAGGTATTCAGCAGTTCGCGGATTTCCTGGTCGTCATCGACCAGCAGAATCGATTTTCCGGCTTGGCTCACGTCTGCCGTCCCTTATTGTTCTGATAGAAATCTCGAGCAAGAACCAACTTTGTAGGATGGGTTGAGCGCAGCGATACCCATTACTCCGAGTCACCGATGGGTATCGCGTTGCTCAACCCATCCTACGAACTGGACAAGGCGGCGCCATGTCCACCCTACAACGCGTGCCTCGTCGCCTGTTGCAGCGCCACGCCCGCCCCCATCAACCCTGGGTACTCGGCCGTTACCAACCACACCGGGATACCGGCAAAGTAATCGCTCATGCAGCCTTTGTCGCGCAAACTCCTGGCAAAACCGCTGGCCAGGAACAGTTCGGCGAAGCGCGGCACCACGCCGCCGACGATATACACCCCGCCGCGCGCACCGAGGGTCAGCACATTGTTGCCGGCCGCACGTCCCAGCCAGCAGCAGAACTGCTCCAGCACCGCGCCGGCCACGGCATCGCCGGCCAGGGCCGCGGCGGTGATCTCGGCCGGCGAGCCGAACCGCAGTGCGTGGCCATCCAACGCGCAGATCGCGCGATACAGCACCAGCAGGCCATTGCCGCTGAGCACATCCTCGGCGCGCACATGGCCAAGCTGGGCATACAGCTGCTGCCAGAGCTGCGCTTCGCGCGGGCTGCCGAGCGGCAGGTCGACATGCCCACCCTCGCCGGGCAGCGCCAGCCAGCTGCCGTCGGCCAGGGCCAGCAAAGTGCCGACACCCAGGCCGGTGCCGGGGCCGATCACCACGGCCGGTCGATTGGCCTCGGCCTGGCCCGCGCAGACCAGGCTGCGCTCGTCGTCGCGCAGGCGGGTCATGCCCAGAGCCATGGCCGAGAAATCGTTGATCAGCAGCAGTTCATCGACCTGCAAGTCGCGGCAGAAGGCCGCGCGGCTGAGGCGCCAGTGGTTGTTGGTGAAGCGAAACAGATCGCCACTCACCGGCCCGGCGCAGGCCAGACACACCAGGCTTACCGCACCGAGCGGCAGGCCCAGCTCGGCCAGGTAGGCGCCAATCGCCTGCTCCGGGCCGGGATAATCCGCCGTGGCCAGCACCCGCACCGCCTCCAGCTGCTCATCGCGCCAGAGGGCGAAACGCGCATTGGTGCCGCCGATATCGCCGACCAGCGCCAATTTCACTGCAACGACTCCAGGCTGCTGGTGAAGGCGCTGGCACCCTGCTCCGCCGAACTGAAGGCCAGGCGCATGAAGGCGAACAGCTCGCGTCCGCAGCCCACGGCATTGTCCAGGGTGCCGACCGCCGGCTCGCGCGCGGCCAGTTCGGCGTCGCTGAGCAATACCTGCAATTGCCCGGTGTGGCCGTCGAGACGAATCAAGTCGCCGTCGCGCACCCGCGCCAGCGGCCCGCCGTCGAAGGCTTCCGGGCAGACATGGATAGCCGCCGGGATCTTGCCGGAGGCACCGGACATGCGCCCATCGGTGACCAGCGCCACCTTGAACCCACGGTCCTGCAACACACCGAGAAACGGCGTCATCTTGTGCAGCTCCGGCATGCCATTGCTGCGCGGGCCCTGGAAGCGCATCACCGCGACGAAATCGCACTCCAGCTCGCCGGCCTTGAAGGCATCGGCCAGCTCCTGCTGGTCCTGGAACACCCGCGCCGGCGCTTCGACTACCTGCTGCTCGGGCGCCACCGCGGAGACCTTCATCACCCCGCGACCCAGGTTGCCGTCCATCAGGCGTAGGCCGCCTTCCGCCGAGAACGGCCGCGCCACCGGGCGCAGCACGCTTTCGTCATGGCTCTTGCGCGGGCCGTCGCGCCAGACCAGCGTACCGTCTTCGAGGAACGGCTCGCAGGTGTAACGGCTGAGGCCATGACCGGCCACGGTGTTGACGTTCTCATGCAACAGGCCGGCGTCGAGCAGCTCGCGGATAAGCAATGGCATGCCGCCGGCAGCCTGGAAGTGGTTGATGTCGGATTTGCCATTGGGGTAGACGTGGGCCAGCGTCGGGGTCACGGCGGAGAGGTCGGCCATGTCCTGCCAGGTCAGCTGAATCCCCGCCGCCCGGGCGATGGCCGGCATGTGCAAGGTGTGGTTGGTCGAGCCGCCGGTGGCGTTCAGCGCCACGATGGAGTTGACCAGGCAACGCTCGTCGACGATCTCGCCGAGCGGCATGAACTGCCCGCTCTGCTTGGTCAGGCGGGTGATCTGCTGCGCGGCTTCGCGGGTCAGGGCATCGCGCAGCGGCGTGTTGGGGTTGACGAAGGATGCGCCCGGCAGGTGCAGGCCCATCACTTCCATCAGCAGCTGGTTGGTGTTGGCGGTGCCATAGAAGGTGCAGGTGCCGGGGCTGTGGTAAGCGGCCATCTCCGCTGCCAGCAATTCGTCGCGGCTGGCCTTGCCTTCGGCGTAGCGTTGCCGCACGTCGGCCTTTTCCTTGTTCGACAGGCCCGACGGCATCGGCCCGGCCGGCACGAACAGAGTCGGCAAGTGACCAAAGCGCAGGGCGCCCATCAGCAGGCCGGGGACGATCTTGTCGCAGATGCCCAGGCACAGCGTGGCGTCGAACATGTTGTGCGACAGCGCCACGGCGGTGGACATGGCGATCACTTCGCGGCTGGCGATGCCCAACTCCATGCCCGGTTCGCCCTGGGTCACCCCGTCGCACATGGCCGGCACACCGCCGGCGAACTGGCCGACCGAGCCCACCTCGCGCAAGGCCTGTTTGAGCTGCTCCGGGTAATCCTGATACGGCTGGTGCGCCGAGAGCATGTCGTTGTAGGCGGACACAATCGCCACGTTGGCCGCATTCATCAGCCGCAAGGTCTGCTTATCGTCACTGCCACAGCCGGCCACGCCATGGGCGAAGTTGGCGCATTGCAGCTTGCCGCGCTGCGGGCCTTCGCTGGCCGCCGCATGGATCATCGCCAGGTAACGTTCGCGGGTAGCGCGGCTACGGGCGATCAGGCGGTCGGTTACCTCAAGGACGCGAGGATGCATGGTGTCGACTCCCGGCTGGAAAAGCCAAATTTTTTATAATTAAAACCAAAATACTGCCACTCAAAAGTGGATAACTCCAGCCACAAGCGCAATATTTTGTTGTAAAAACAACAAAACCTTATCCGGCGCTGACCTGCCCGTCGCCGTGCACGCAACAGTTGCGGCTGTCGAGCGCCTCCAGCAGACGGCAATGCTCGGCCTGTGCGCTGTCGCAACCGGCCAACTTGTTCAGCTCGGTCTTCATCGACTGCAGGTCACGGATGCGCGCATCAATGGCCAGCAAGTGCTCCTGCACCAGCCGATCCGCCTCGGCGCAGGAGCTTTGCGGCTGCTTGGCCAGGCCCAGCAAGGTGCGGATTTCCTCCAGGCTGAAGCCCAGCTCGCGGCCGCGACGGATAAAGCGCACACGGCGAATATCGACCTCGTCGTAGTGGCGATAACCCGAAGCACTGCGCTTGGGGGTCGGCAGCAATTCGCTACGCTCATAGAACCGAATGGTCTCCAGGTTGACCCCGCTTTCGCGGCTCAAGGCACTGATGGTGAATGGCTTGTCCATGGCTTGACTCCGTAGCGACTACAGGGTTTAGCGTACCCCTCAACCCCTTCAAGGAGAAGCCTCATGGGCACACACTGCTGCAACCAACCCGCCGCCGCCAGCCAGCGCTACCGCAAGATTCTGTGGATCGCCTTACTGGTCAACCTCGGCATGTTTGCCGTGGAAATTATCGCCGGCCTCGGCGCCCGCTCGGTGTCGCTACTGGCGGACTCGCTGGACTTTCTCGGTGACGCCGCCAACTACGGCATCAGCCTGTGGGTGTTGGGCATGGGCCTGGCCCTGCGCGCCAAGGCCTCGTTGCTCAAGGCGGCGTCCATGCTGGTATTCGGCATCGGCGTGCTGGCGGTGGCGATCTGGCACTGGCTCACCGCGCAGGTGCCGGACGCACCGACCATGGGCGTGGTCGGCAGCCTGGCGCTGCTCGCCAACCTCGGCGTGGCCGCCCTGCTCTACGCCTACCGCCAGGGCGACAGCAACATGCGCAGCGTCTGGCTGTGCACGCGCAACGACGCCCTCGGCAACCTCGCCGTGCTGCTCGCCGCCCTCGGCGTATTCGGCACGGGCAGCGCTTGGCCCGACCTGCTGGTGGCCAGCATCATGGCCAGCCTGGCGATTTCCGCGGCCTACCAGGTGATGGTGCAAGCACGCGCCGAACTGCAAGCGGCCAACCACCGGCATACACCTGCCCAAGCCTGCGCGGAAGAAACCGCCAACAGACCCTAGGTCGACAACATGGCAGCGGCGCAATTGTCTATGCCGCTGCGAAGCACTACGCTGTGACAATGAAACCCAGCCTGCGCTTACTGCTCACTCTGCTGTTGATCCTCTCGCTGCCGCTCAAGGGCCTGGCGAGCGGCGAGCTGCCGGCCGCGCCCTGCCCTATGCAGGCCGCGGGCATGAGCATGGCGTCGGAGATGCTCAGCGATTGCTGCCTGGACGGCGACAGCACAACGGCGCACGAGCTGTCCTGCAAACCTGGGCAGGACTGCAAGGCTGGCAGCCTGTACCAGTTGGCGGGGCTGACATTCAGCCTGCCGCTGCCTGTGCCCAGCCGCAACAGCCTTTACCTCCCCGATACCCCGCTGCAACAAAGCCCCTCCGGGGTGTGGCGCCCCCCACGCGTTTGATTCCTGTTCGACACTGACTCCCACCCTTATTTAACGGTTTGGCCCAACATTTAGCGGCTTTGCCTGGGGTGGCGCGTATGCGTGTGCGATTGCTTCGCCCACGCCGGCTATTCACAGGACTCATGCGCATGATTTCCTCTCGCGATCACCGCTGGCGGCGGCTGGCACTCGCCACAGCCGTCAGCCTGTTGGCACTGCCCAGCCTGGCAGCCTCACTCAGCCTGGAAGACGCCTTGAACCTGGCCGAACGCCAGGCGCCCTCGCTGGCCGCGCAAAGCGCCCGGCTTGCTGCGGCAAGTCACCTGGCCGTTTCGGCCGGCGAGCTACCCGATCCGAAGCTGCTACTCGGGGTGCAAAATTTCCCGATTGGCGGCCCCGAGCGCGGCAGCCTCGACGACGACTTCATGACCATGCAGATGGTCGGCGTCATGCAGGAAGTACCCAACCGCGCCAAGCGCCGCGCGCGGGTCGAGGTCGCCCAGGCGGCGGTTGATCGAGCCGAGGCCGAGCGCCAGGTGGAAGCGCTCAAGGTGCGCCGCGACACCGCGCTGGCGTGGATCGCCACCTACAGCGTCGAACGCAAACTGCAGCTGTTCAGCACGCTGTACCAGGAGAACCGGCTGTTGCACGACGCCGTGCGCGCCCAGCTCGGCGCAGGTCTCGGCCAGGCTGCCGACAGCATCGCCCCCAGGCAGGAGGCCGCGCAACTGGCCGAGCAGGAAGACCAACTGATGCAATCCCGCGAGGTGGCGCGCGCCGCGCTCAGACGCTGGATCGGCGAGGCCGGCAACGCGCCGCTGGCCGGTGGCTTGCCGGATTGGCCGATAGCCGCAGCACGCTACCCGCACAACCTGCGGCGCCACCCCGAGCTGGCCGCCTACACGCCGATGCAGCAAGAGGCGGCGGCGGGCGTGCGCCAAGCACTGGCCGACAAGCGCCCCGACTGGAGCTGGGAGCTGGATTACCAGCGGCGCGGCCGCGAATTCGGCGACATGCTCAGCGTGCAGTTCAGCATCGACCTGCCGATTTTCCCCGGCTCCCGCCAAGATCCGAAGATTGCCGCGCAATACGCCCAGGTCGCACGGCTTGAAGCCGAGCGCGAGGCGCTGGAGCGCGAATATGCCCAGGCGCAGCACAGCGATCTGGGCGAATACGCCCGCCTGAGCCGCGCGGTTCGCCGCAGCGAGGAACTGCTGCTGCCCTTGGCCGAGGAAAAAGTAACGCTGAGCCTTGCCGGCTACCGCGCCGGTAACGGCGCGCTGGCCGATGTGCTGGTCGCGCGCCGCGAGCTGATCGACGCGCGGCTAAGACAGATCGACCTGCAAGGGCAGCGCGCCCAGGTCGGCACCGCGTTGTATTTCACTTACGGGGAGAGCGCTCAATGAACCCGCGAATCTACCAAGGCGCCCTGCTGGCGGGCATCTCGCTAGTCCTCAGCGCTGCCGGCGGCTACTGGCTCGCCCAGCCGCGGAGCGACGCGATGCCCGCACCCGCCACGCAACAGGCCAGCGCCACAGCGGATCGCGGCGAGGTGTTGTATTGGTACGACCCGATGTACCCGCAGCAACGATTCGACCAACCCGGACAATCGCCCTTTATGGACATGCAACTGGTGCCGCGCTATGCCGGTGCCGGCGGCGACAGCGCGGTGCTGAGCATCGACCCGAGCGTCAGCCAGAACCTCGGCATGCGCCTGGCCACGGTCACCCGCGGCATGCCGCCCAGCAGCCTGGAGGCGGTTGGCAGCCTGGCGTTCAATGCGCGCGACATGGCCATCGTGCAGGCGCGCAGTGGCGGCTTCGTCGAGCGGGTCTACGCCCTCGCGCCGAACGACCTGCTCGCCGCTGGCGCACCGCTGGCCGACCTGCTCGTGCCGCAATGGGTGGCGGCCCAGGAGGAGTTCCTGGCCCTGCGCCAGCTCGGCGAACCGGCGTTGCTGGCGGCGGCACGTCAGCGTTTGCGCCTGAGCGGGATGCCGCCCGCGCTGATCGCGCAGGTCGAGCGCAGCGGCAAGAGCCAAGCGCTGTGGACGGTCACCAGCCCAATCGCTGGCGTGCTGCAAGAGCTCAACGTGCGCCAGGGCATGACCCTCGCCGCCGGCGCGCCACTGGCGACCATCAACGGCCTGCGTAGCGTCTGGCTGGAGGTGGCGGTGCCTGAGGCCGAAGCCGCCGGGTTGCGCGGCGGACAGCCGGTCGAGGCGCGCCTGCCGGCATTCCCCGGCGAGGTGCTGACGGGCAAGGTCGGCGCCATTCTCCCAGCGGCCGAGCCGAATAGCCGCACGCTGCGCCTGCGGGTCGAGCTGGACAACCCCGACGGCCGCCTGCGCCCAGGCTTGACCGCGCAGGTGCGGCTGCAGCGCCCGGCCGCGCAAGCCACCCTGTTCATTCCCAGCGAGGCGGTGATCCGCACCGGGCGCCGCGCCCTGGTGATGCTTGGCGAAGGTGCCGGGCGTTATCGGCCCGTCGAGGTGCGCCTGGGTCGCGAGGCCGAGGGCCAGACCGAAGTGCTGCAAGGCCTCGAAGAAGGCCAGCAGGTGGTCGCCTCCGGACAGTTCCTGCTCGATTCCGAAGCCAGCCTGCGCGGCCTGCTCGCGCAAGGCCTGGCAACACCGCCGGCCGCGCCGGTGCAAGCGGCCCTGCATGAGGCCGACGGTCAGGTCGTGGCCATCGACAATGCCTCGCTGACCCTGGCCCACGGCCCGTTCAAGACCCTGGGCATGCCCGGCATGACCATGAGCTTTACCCTGGCCGACCCCGCCCTGGCGATCGGTATCGAGCCCGGCGATGCGGTGCGCGTGGGCGTGCGCGAGAGCGACGACGGACTGCTGGTCGAGCGCCTGGACAAACTGGAGCAGCAGCCATGATCGCCGCGCTGATTCGCTGGTCGGTACTCAACCGCATGCTGGTGCTGCTGGTCACGCTACTGGCCACGGCCTGGGGCGTCTGGTCGGTGCAGAACACCCCCATCGATGCCCTGCCGGACCTCTCCGACGTGCAGGTAATCATCCGCACGCCCTACCCTGGCCAGGCGCCGCAAATCGTCGAGAACCAGGTCACCTACCCACTGGCCACCACCATGCTCTCGGTGCCCGGCGCGCAGACGGTGCGCGGCTTTTCCTTTTTCGGCGACAGCTTCGTCTATGTGCTGTTCGAGGACGGCACCGACCTCTACTGGGCGCGCTCGCGCGTGCTGGAATACCTCAGCCAGGTGCAGAGCCGCCTGCCCGCTGGCGCCAAGCCGGCACTCGGGCCGGATGCCACCGGCGTCGGCTGGATTTACCAGTACGCCCTGGTCGACCGCAGCGGCACCCATGACCTGGCGCAGTTGCGCGCGCTGCAAGACTGGTTTCTCAAGTTCGAGCTGAAAACCCTGAGCGATGTCGCGGAGGTGGCGACCGTCGGCGGCATGGTCAAGCAATACCAGGTGCTGATCGACCCGTTCCGCCTGGCCAGCCTGAAGATCACCCAGGCCGAGGTCATCGCGGCGATTGGCCAGGCCAACCAGGAAACCGGTGGCGCCGTGCTGGAACTGGCGGAAAGCGAGTACATGCTGCGCGCCTCCGGCTACCTGAAGACCCTGAATGACTTCCGCGCAATTGTGCTCAAGCTGAGCGAAGACGGCGTGCCGGTGACCCTCGGCGATGTCGCGACGATCCAGCTCGGCCCGGAAATGCGTCGCGGCCTCGCCGAGTTGGATGGCGAAGGCGAAGTGGTCGGCGGCGTGGTGATTCTGCGCAGCGGCAAGAACGCCAGCGCCACCATTGCCGCGGTGAAAGCCAAGCTCGACGAGCTGAAAAGCAGCCTGCCGGCCGGCGTGGAAATCGTCACCACCTACGACCGCAGCAAGCTGATCGATCGCGCGGTCAGCAACCTCAGCTTCAAATTGCTCGAAGAATTCATCGTCGTGGCGCTGGTTTGCGCGGTGTTTCTCTGGCATCTGCGCTCCTCGTTGGTGGCGATCATCTCGCTGCCGATTGGCGTGCTGATCGCCTTTGTCGTCATGCAGCAGCAAGGCATCAACGCCAACATCATGTCCCTCGGCGGCATCGCCATCGCCATCGGCGCCATGGTCGACGCCGCCGTGGTGATGATCGAAAACGCCCACAAGAAGCTCGAAGCCTGGCACGCCGCACATCCGGGCCAAGAGCTAAAAGGCGAGCAACACTGGCAGGTGATCACGGCGGCGGCGGTGGAAGTCGGCCCGGCATTGTTCTTCTGCCTACTGATCATCACCCTGTCGTTTATCCCGGTGTTCACCCTGCAAGCCCAGGAAGGTCGGCTGTTCGGCCCGCTGGCGTTTACCAAGACCTATGCTATGGCCGCCGCCGCCGGCTTATCGGTGACCCTGGTGCCGGTGTTGATGGGCTACTGGATTCGCGGGCGCATACCGAACGAGCACAGCAATCCGCTGAACCGCTGGCTGATCCGTCTCTATCAGCCGGCCCTCGACGCGGTGCTGCGCCGGCCGAAAGTCACCCTGCTGATCGCCGTGCTGGTGTTCCTCAGCGCGCTGTGGCCGATCTCGCGCCTCGGCGGCGAGTTTCTGCCGCCACTCGACGAAGGCGACCTGCTCTACATGCCGTCGGCCCTGCCCGGGCTGTCGGCGCAGAAAGCCGCGCAGTTGCTGCAACAGACCGACCGCCTGATCAAGACCCTGCCGGAAGTCGAACACGTGTTCGGCAAGGCCGGACGCGCCGAAACCGCCACCGACCCGGCACCGCTGGAGATGTTCGAAACCACCATCCAGTTCAAGCCGCGCGCGCAATGGCGCCCCGGCATGACCCCGGAAAAGCTGGTGGAGGAACTGGACCGGACGGTGCAGGTGCCGGGGCTGAGCAATATCTGGATACCGCCGATCCGCAACCGTATCGACATGCTCGCCACCGGGATCAAGAGCCCGATCGGGATCAAGGTGGCCGGCAGTAACCTGACGCACATCGACGCGGTGACGCAGGCGGTCGAGCGGGCGGCCAAGCAGGTGCCGGGGGTGAGTTCGGCGCTCGCCGAACGCCTGACTGGCGGGCGTTATATCGATGTCGACATCGACCGCCAGGCGGCGGCGCGCTACGGCCTGAATATCGCCGACGTGCAGTCGATCGTCGCCGGCGCCATCGGCGGCGAGAATATCGGTGAAACCATCGAAGGCCTGGCGCGCTACCCGATAAACCTGCGTTACCCGCGCGAGTGGCGCGACTCGCTGGGCGCCCTGGAACACCTGCCGATCTACACCCCGCTGGGCAGCCAGATCACCCTCGGCAGCGTAGCGCGGATCAGCGTCAGCGATGGCCCGCCGATGCTCAAGAGCGAGAACGCCCGGCCTTCCGGCTGGGTCTATATCGACGTGCGCGGCCGCGACCTGGCCTCGGTGGTCGCCGACCTGCGCGTGGCGATTGGCGAGCAGGTCACCCTGCAACCCGGCATGAGCCTGAGCTACTCGGGGCAGTTCGAATTCCTCGAACGCGCCAACGCGCGGCTGAAACTGCTGGTGCCGGCCACCGTGCTGATCATCTTCGTGCTGCTCTACCTGACCTTCGCCCGCTTCGACGAAGCCATGTTGATCATGCTCACGCTGCCGTTCGCCCTCACTGGCGGGGTGTGGTTCCTCTACCTGCTGGGCTACAACCTGTCGGTGGCCACCGGCGTCGGCTTTATCGCCCTGGCCGGCGTGGCCGCCGAGTTCGGCGTGATCATGCTGCTGTACCTGAAAAACGCCTGGCGCGCCCGCCAGGACGCCGGGCAGCACGACGAGCCCGCATTGCTCGATGCCATCCGCGAGGGCGCGGTGCAACGCGTACGGCCCAAAGCCATGACGGTGGCGGTGATCATCGCCGGTTTGTTGCCAATTCTCTGGGGCAGCGGCTCCGGCAGCGAGGTGATGAGCCGCATCGCCGCGCCCATGGTCGGCGGCATGATCACCGCCCCGCTGCTCTCGCTGCTGGTGATTCCGGCGCTGTTCAGCCTGCTGCGCCGCCCGGCCTGCAGGCGGCAAGCCGCCTCACTGGCTCGCCCGGTTAGCGAAGCTGAGCACTCAGGTAGTCGAGAAAGCAGGTAATGCGCGAGGCCAGCGCGGTGTTGCGGTAGTACACCGCATGGATCGGCTGACGCACCTCGACGGTGTCGCGCAGCAGCAACTGCACCAGGTCGCCGCGGGCGCGGTCGGCCTGGGTCATGAAGTCCGCCAGGCAGACGATGCCGACGTCGGCCAGGGCCAATTGGCGCAGGGTTTCGCCGCTGGAGGCGCACAGGCTGGGGCTGATGCTCAGCGCGTCGCCCAGGGGATGACGCAGCGGCCACTGGTTGAGGCTGTCGGGCTGGGTGAAACCGAGCAGGCTGTGCTGGGCCAGATCGGCCACCGTTTTCGGCGTGCCGTGGGCCTTGAGGTAGGCCGGGCTGGCGAGAATGCGCAGGCGATTGCTGCCCAGCGGGCGCGCGTGCAGGGTGGAATCGCGCAGCGGGCCGATGCGGATGGCGACATCGGCGCGCTGTTCGAGCAGGTCGATGATCTGGTCGCTGCTGTGCAACTCCAGCTGGATATCCGGGTACTGCGCACGAAAACCGGCCACCAGCGGCACCACGGCGTGCAGCATGAATGGCGCGGCGGCGTTGACCCGCAGGCGTCCGGCGGGCTTCTGCCGGCGCACCTTGATCTGCTCCTCGGCATCCTCGACCGCCGCGAGAATCTTGCGCGCCTGGGCAAGAAAGGCCTGGCCCTCCTCGGTCAGCTCCAGGCGCCGGGTAGTGCGGCGCAACAAGGTGACATCGAGCTTGTCTTCCAGCCGGCTAAGCGCGCGGCTGACGCCGGAAGCGGTCTGCGCCAACTGCTCGGCAGCGGCGCTGATCGAACCACTGTCGACCACGTGGACAAAGGCTTGCAGTTCATCGAGGGTCGTTTTCATTCGTGCATTTTAAGCAAATATGCACGCCTGAAAACTCGATATTTGTGCATGAGCTGGACGCAACACTGCGGGTCGCGCCAACGCGCGTTAGCCGCAAGCGGCTGTGCGAGGCCAATTTGAAAGCTATGTACCCGTTAACGGTTGTACGTCGATTTTGTAGGGTGGGTTAGTGGCGCTGAGACGCGCTGGCACAGCAACTGCGCAATGGGGGCGCCACGTAACCCACCCAGCGTTAATACTCTGGTGGGTTACGGCGCAACTGATCTATGCGGCAGCCGATAGTTCGTGGTCTGCGCCTAACCCACCCTACGCATTACCGCGTCCCAGACATTGCCTAGGGTTCAACACATGGTGGGGACAGAGCCATTTCTAACGCGGTGCAACAGCGCGTGAACAGGCGCTTAGAAATCCACCTTGCCGCGCCCGGCCTTGATCGTTCCGCGCTTGCTCTTGCCTTCCAGGCGGCGCTTTTTCGAGCCCAGGGTCGGCTTAGTCGGGCGCCGGGCTTTTTCGGTCTTGCCGGCGCTGCGAATCAGCTCGGCCAAGCGCTCCAGGGCATCCGCGCGGTTCTGCTCCTGGGTGCGGTATTGCTGGGCTTTGATGATCACCACACCGTCTACGGTGATGCGGCTGTCGCGTAGCGCCAGCAGGCGTTCCTTGTAGAACGGCGGCAAGGATGAGGCCTGACTGTCGAAACGCAGGTGCACCGCGCTGGACACCTTGTTGACGTTCTGCCCACCCGCGCCCTGGGCGCGGATGGCGGTCAACTCGACCTCATCGTCCGGTAGATGGATGCTATTGGAAATCACCAGCATGACGAGGACACAGGCGGCTCAGGGGCCGTCAGGATAACCCGAGCGTCAGCCGTGCGCGGCATTCGTCAGCACCCCGCGCTGGCGCAGCAGTTGCACAAGCAGCTCGACGCTTTCCTCGACGCTCTGGCGCGCGCTGTCGATCACCACGTCGGCCTGCTGCGGCGCTTCGTAGGGTGCCGAGACACCGGTGAAATCGGCTATCTCGCCGGCCCGTGCGCGGGCGTACAAGCCCTTAACGTCACGCGCCTCGCAAACCGGCAGCGCGGCGCTGCACCAGACCTCGAAAAAGTTCGCCCCAAGCCGCTGGCGCCAATACACCCGCGATGCGGCCAACGGCGCAATCAGCGCGGCAATCACGATGGCACCGGAGTCGGCCAGCAAGCCGGCGGCCTCGGCGCTGCGCCGCAGGTTTTCCCGACGATCCTGCGCACTGAAACCCAGATCGGCATTCAGGCCGCCACGCAACGTATCGCCGTCCAGCACATAGCTGTGCACGCCCAGGTCGAACAGGCGCCGCGCGAGCCCCTGGGCCAGGGTAGTTTTCCCCGCTCCGGACAAACCGGTCAGCAGCAACACGGCTGCGCCGTGGCCATTGCGCTGCACGCGCTGACCTTGCGTCACGGCCTCGGCCGCAGCGACATGCGTGTGACTCGCCATCCCAGGCACTCCTCGGCTAAACGGATGCGCTTTTGTAGCAGGCGCGGGCGAGGCTGGCCAGCCGCAGTACAAGGCCACAGACGCCGACATCGACTCATTGAACAAACCACACAGGCCACTAGAATGAGCCCAGCGCGGCTGACAACGGATGCGGCCGCCCACAGCGAGTCGAGTCCGCATGACGCCCAGCCACTCTGCGCTACCCGCATACGCCCGCCTGCCCCTGCGCGTCGATGTCGCGCTGTTGCAGGCGGCATTGCAGGCCATACCCGATGCCGCCTGGAGCGCGCACTTCAATACCGATTACTACCGTGGCGACTGGAGCGGCGTCGCCTTGCTTAGCCCCGCTGGAGCGCATGATCCGCTGGCGGCCGCCCACGGCGGCGATAGCACTGACACGCATGCCACGCCTTGGCACAGCGCACGGTGGCAGCAGGTACTCGCAGGCATCGCCATGCGCATCAGCAGCGCGCGCCTGCTGCGCCTGGGCGCGGGCGCGCACATCAGCGAGCACTGCGACCCCGACCTGAGCGACCCGCAAGGCGATGTGCGCCTGCATATCCCGATCCGCAGCCACCCGGCGGTGGAGTTTCTCCTGGAGGGCCAGGTGATCCCCATGGCCGTGGGCGAATGCTGGTTTCTCGACCTGGCGCGCCCGCACCGTGTGGACAACCGCAGCGAGCAGGCACGTATTCATCTGGTGATCGACGCCCGCCGCAACGACTGGCTACGCGCACAGATCAGCGCGGGCCTGGCCACGACTCCCGCTGCGCAAATAGCCCGCTCGACCCTGGCGTTCAATCGCTTTCGCCAACGCGTGCATGCCGACACCCTGCTGGCTGGGCAACTCAATCGCCTTGAGAATGCGCGCGAGTTTGCCGAGCGTGCCGTCCAGCTCGGCGCGCAGCTCGACTTGCACTTCGCCATCGACGATGTGCGATCGGCCATGCGCCAGGGCCGACGCGCCTGGAGCGAACAATGGACAGTGTGATGACCGATGACTTGCAGCAATGGCTGCCGATCCGCGTATGGCCCGAGCACGGCGAATGGCGAGTGGACTGGTGCTGGTTCGGCGACATGCCGCTGAACCGGCCGTTCTACCGCGACAGCGTGCAGCAGGCCATGCGCCTGCCCTTCAACCAGGCCCTGCGCCGCAATACCCCGCTCGCCAGCCTGCTCGACTGGCACCACGCCAGCCCAGGCGTGGCGCCGCGCGCCTTTATCTACCACGCCTCGCGCTGCGGTTCGACGCTGATCGCACAACTGCTGGCCGGCATCGACCGGCATATCGTGCTCTCCGAACCGCCACCGCTGGACAGCCTGTTGCGCGCACACCTCATCGATCCAGTAGCACCCGCGCAGCAGGCCGACTGGCTGCGCGCCCTGCTCTCGGCCTTTGCCCAGGTGCGCCGCGGCAGCGAAGAGGGCCTGGTGGTCAAGCTCGACGCCTGGAACATCTTCGAAGCGGACGTGCTGCAGCGCCTCTACCCCACCACTCCGTGGATATTTCTTTACCGCGACCCGCTGGAGATCGTCGTCTCACAACTGCGCCAACCCGGCGCGCATACCGTGCCGGGAATGCTCGGCCCATCGCCGCTGGATGTCTGCGCGGCAGAGGCAGCGCAGCTGTCGCCGCTGGAGTTCGCCGCCCGCAGCATCGGCAAGATTCTCCAGCAGGGCTTGGCGCAATGCCGAGAGCATGGCGGCGTGCCGGTGAATTACCGGGAGTTGCCGGATGCCGTCTGGGGCCGCCTGGCGCCGCTGTTCGATGTCCGCGCACGCGACGTCGCGCACGTGCAGACACTCGCCCATTACGATGCCAAACAGCCGAGCCTGCACTTCATCGCCGACAGCCAGCGCAAACGCGACGGCGCCAGCGCCGAAGTGCAGGCAGCCGTCGAGCGCTGGGCCCGCGAGCCCTACGAAGCGTTGGAACGCCTGCGTCTGTCATCGCGCGCGGCGGGCATTGCGCCGGCGCCATCGCCAATCGGCGAAGCGTGGGTTACCTGAAACCTTTGCTTGAAATTTCCCCGCAGCAATCGCGGTGCAGCTCGGCTAAGTTAGCCGCCTGATTGCTCTTGAGGTTGCACCATGGATTCGATTACCCAGGCCGTGCTCGGCGCCACTATCCAGGGCGCGCTGCTCGGCCGCTGGCAAGGGCGCAAGGCGCTGCTGTATGGCGCCATGCTCGGCACCCTGCCTGACCTGGATGTGGTGATCGATTACGGCGATGCCGTAGCGGAGATGACCTACCACCGCGGCTTCAGTCATTCGCTGTTCGTGCTCAGCGCGGTGGCGCTGTTGTTGACTTGGCTGACCCGGCATTTTCGCCCGCACCCCGGTTATTCGACGCAGCGCCTGTTCCTCACCCTCTTTCTGGTCTTGCTCACCCACCCGTTACTCGACAGCTTCACCAGCTACGGCACCCAGTTGTTCTGGCCGCTGATGCCGATCCCCACCGCCTGGTCGAGCATCTTTATCATCGACCCGCTCTACACGCTGCCGTTGATCGCCGCCGTAGTGGCCGGGGCATGGTTCGGGCTGCGCGATAAAGCGGCCAAGGCGCCGGCTATCGCGCTGGTCCTGTCGACGCTCTATCTGGGCTTCACGGTGGCCGGCAAATACATGGCCGAGCACCGCGTGGAAGCGCAGCTGGCGCGCCAGGGCATTCAGGCCGAAGCGCTGTTCACCACACCGACACCGTTCAACAGCCTGCTGTGGCGGGTGATCGTGCTGGACGGCGAGGATTACCATGAAACGCTGGTGGGCTGGTTCGACCAGGACCCGCCGCAACTCGAGCGGATTGCCCGCGGCACGGCGCTGGCCAGCACTCTGGCGGATTCGCCGGCGCATGCCCGGCTGGCCTGGTTCACCAACGGGGTGTTGCGCTACGACCGCATCGGCGAGCATCTGGTGGTCACCGACCTGCGCCTGGGCATGACCGGTTTTCACCCGTTCCGTTTCGACTTCGCCCATTGGCAAAATGGCGCCTGGCAGGTGCAGCAGGACATCCAGCGCTGGCCGATGGAGCGCGGCGACCTGGAGCGCTTGACGGTGCTGTGGACGCGTATTTGGCAGCCCACGATAGAGGTGCCGCTAACGGACTGGGCCAACGAGCTGCGTAAACCGTTGTTGGGGGCCGTGCATTAGGCATCGCTGATGCAGCCCAGCGCCTCGTAGGAGTGGCTTTAGCCACGAAAGATTTCTAGTTATCGAAGATTTTCGCGGATAAATTCGCACCCACAAACGCGTGGCATCTCATCCAACACGTAATTGGCGCATAGCCATGCATTCGCCTTGAGCACGATTGCTGCGTCGATTGACGTGCTTACGCGCCGAAATGCGCTAGGTAGGCGGGCCGAAACCCGGCCAATAATTACGGCGAACCCAGGCTGGGATAAAGCCCACCCTGGAAAATCATGCGCGCGGGCCTTAGGGTCTGTTGCCGTTTTGTCGCGAGCCGCGAACGAAACGGCAACAGACCCTAGCCGGTGATAGCGCTGAATCCTAGGTGCGGAACTGGCGCACCAACCCTTGCAACTCCACCCCCAGGCGCGCCAGTTCGGCGCTGGACGCCGCGGTCTGCTCGCTGGCGCTGGCACTCTGCTCGCCGATGTCACGCACCCGGGTCACACTTTCGCTGATGGTTTCCGCCACCGCGCTCTGCTCTTCGGCGGCGGCGGCAATCTGCTGGTTCATCTGCTCGATGGTGCTCACCGCCAGCGTGATACGCCCCAGCGCGTCGCCGGCCTGACCGGCCAGGCTGACGGTGCGCTGGGTCAGGTTGCGGCTGCTCTCCATCTGCTGCACCGCGCCCTGGGCCATGCGTTGCAGGCTGGCAATCAGGCTTTCGATCTCCTCGGTGGAATCATGCGCACGCCGCGCCAAGGCGCGTACCTCGTCGGCGACCACGGCAAAACCACGACCCTGCTCGCCGGCACGGGCGGCTTCGATGGCGGCGTTCAGGGCCAGCAGGTTGGTCTGCTCGGCCACGCTGCGGATCACTTCCAGCACGCTGCCAATCCGCGCGCTTTCCTGATTGAGTGCCTGAATCGCTTCGGCCGACTGCTCGACCTCCACGGCCAGGCTATCAATCTGGCTGACGGCCTGCTGCACCACCTGATTGCCCTGTTGCGCTTCGCGGTCGGCGTCACGCGCGGCCAGCGAGGCCTGTTCGGCGTTTTGCGCCACTTCCTGCACGGTGGCGGCCATTTCATGCATGGCGGTGGCGGTCTGTTCGGTTTCCAACTTCTGGTTTTGCACCCCGGCGCTGGTTTGCGCGGTGATGGCCGACAACTGTTCGGCGGCGGCGGCGATCTGGCTGACCCCGCCACCGATGCGCCCGACCAGATTGCGCAAACTGCTGGTCATGCTCTGCATGGCGGCCATCAATTGCCCCAGCTCGTCGCGCCGACCGAGCGCTAAATCCTGGCTCAGATCACCTTCGGCGATGCGCTGGGCAAAGGCCACGGTCTGCTGCAAGGGCCCGACGATCGAGCGCGAAATCAGCACCGCCGCCAACAGCCCGAGCACCACCGCTGCCGCGCCCATGCTGCCGAGCAGCAGCAAGGCCTGGCGACTGTCATCGTTCATCCGCTGTTCTTCGCTGGCTTTCGCCGCTTGCGCCTGAGCCAAGACATCGCGCGCCTGCTCGATCATCCGCGTTTCGCTGGCCTGGCTCTGCGCGCGCACTTGCTGGTAGTTGCCGAAGGCCTGCTGGTAGGTGGTCAATGCCTGCAAGGCGGCGTCAATGGCGCGCTTTTGATCGTCGTTCAGCCACACCATCAGGCTACGCCCGACGGTTTGCAGGTCATCGCTGATATAGGCCCACTCCTCCAGCGCCTCGGCCGAACCGTCGATGATGTACAGGCTTTCGTAGCCACGCAGGTCGAGCATGCGCTTGCTCAAGCCGGACGCCGTTTCCGCCAGGGTCAGCGGATCGCTGCCGCGCAGGTTGTCGCCCGCCAGGCGCAACGCGCGCACGGCGTCATACATGTCCATCTCGATCACGTCGAACTGGTCGCGTGCCTCGCCGGCCGCCTCGCGCATTTGCGTGCGCGCTTCGCGGGCCTTGTTTTGCTGCTGCACGAAGCTGTCGAATTGCGCCAGGTAATCCGCCACGGCTTGATCCATGGTCTGCAGGCGGGCTTTTTCCGCACTGGGACTGTCCTTGATCTGCTCGGCCAGCAACTCGCGCACCTTGCCCAGTTGATCGCGCATGCTTTGCGCCAACTCGACGGTCTGGTTCATCGCAAAGTCGCGCTCGAAACGCCGCGCGTGAAGGATTTGCGCATCGATGGCGGCCAAGCGATTGGCCTGGTTGTGCCCTTGCAGCACCGCCTCGACCGCGACGAAGCCGCTGCCTGTCACGGCGACGGTGAGCAATAACACCAGGGCAAAACCGCAGAGGAGTTTCTTGCCCACAGCAAGGTCGGTGAACAGGCGGGTGGCAGACTGCAACATAAACAACTCCATTCTTGTTATTCGGCACGCCAACCTGTTGTGCTTCGGCAATTGGTTTGGTGTGCGGGGTATCAGTCGGTACTCGCAACCCCTGTGCCAGCTTTGCCGAGCGCCTGCTGGTTTAGTCGGCCGTTCTCGCCGATCCCTTAGGCTTGGGAGCCTGTCGGACTTGGCGCTGTGCTACTGCGGAAAGCCCCTTTTCTGGATAGATGGGGGGAGTTTTGCTGCTATTTCTCGTTAAATAGCGTGCTATTCGCCGCAAAAGACCGACAAAACCGACTCGATCCGCACTGTCCCTCGCGAGTCCGACAGGCTCCTAGCGCGTTGATAATCGGCCACTGCTTGACTGTCGATCAGCCCTGCTCAGTACACACGCCCCGACAATCGGCAATTTTCCGCCGATCTATAGTGGCGAATGGCGGCTTTTCGCCACACCTTCGACGCCAACAACCCGCCAGGTTTGTCCGCGCCCGCAAAAAGGCTCTCCCCGTTATGTGTTGAAACGTGCAGCCGGGAGCGCAGTAATTCGTAGGGTGGGTTAGGCGCATGACCACGGACTAGCGGCTGCTGCATCGTCCGTTGCGCCGTAACCCACCCTAGCGAATCTGCGTACACACAGTTAACGGGTACAGAGCCACAAAAAAGGGCGTACGGCTCAACACCGTACGCCCTGGTATTTAACCGCTACGCTCAGTCGGCTTCGCGCCCCACCAGCGCCGGCATCACCCGCGGGTGCAGCAGTTCACCCAGCACGGCCAGCAGGCCGATGGCGCCAGCGATCCAGTACCACTCGGCAATCGGGTCGAAACCCAACCAACCGAGGGCGTGCAGGAACACCATCATGATCAGCACCGGGCTGACGTAACGCGCCATAAACAACCACAGCGCATACCCCGCCGCCGGCAAGGCCAGTTCGTCGCGCATGATTTCCGGACGCAGGCAGTAACCGGCGAGGATCACCATGAGGATGCCGCCCAACGGCATCATCCAGCGCGAGGTCAGGTAATCCAGGCCATCGAACAGGGTGAAACCGAACAATTTCCACTCTGCGCCGACGTTGAACGACAGCATCGCCAGCAGGCTGATCAGCAGCAGCAAAGCGCCGGCGCCCATGGCAGCCCTGGCACGGCTGATGCCGTGTTTTTCATTGAGATAAGCCACGGCGGCCTCGATCATCGAGATTGCCGAGGTCAGTGCCGCCACCGAGACCATGGCGAAGAACAGCACGCCAAACAGCGTGCCGAACGGCATCTGCTGGAAGGCCAGCGGCAGGCTCATGAAGATCAGCCCCGGACCGGCGCTCGGGTTCATGCCGTTGGCGAAGATCACCGGGAAGATCGCCAACCCGGCGAGCAAGGCCACGCAGGTGTCGGCGATGGCCACGACGAAGGTGGTCCGTGCGATGGACTGGCCGTCCGGCAGGTAGGAGCCATACGTGAGGATCGCGCCCGATGCCAGGCTGAGGGTGAAGAAGGCATGGCCGAGCGCCGCGAGCAAGGCTTCGCCGGTGATCTTCGAGGCATCGAAGGTGAACAGGAAATCGAAGCCCTGCTGGAAGCTGCCGCTGGTCCAGGCATAGGTCACCAGCACGATCAGCATCACCGCCAGGCCCGGCATCATCCAGCGGAAGGCCCGCTCGACGCCGGCCTGCACGCCCTTGCCGACGATCCACAGGGTCAGCAGCGCCACCAGCACGCTCCAGCCGCCCAACTGCCAGGGATTGGCATTGTGCGCCTCGAATACCCCACCGAGCGCCTCGACACTGGTCGCCGCCAGCGAGCCGTCGAGCATTTTCCAGGTGTAGGCAAAGGCCCAGCCGGCCACCACCACGTAAAAGCACAGGATCATGAAACCGGCGAGCATGGCCATGCCGCCAACCGCCTTCCACAGCGGGTTGCCGCTGTTCTCGCGAACCACTCGGCCAATCGCGTCGATCGGGCTGCCACGGCCGCGACGCCCCAGGGCGATCTCGGTCATCATCACCGGAATACCGATGGCCAGGATGCAGGCCAGGTACATCAGCACGAAGGCGCCGCCGCCGTACTCACCGGTGATGTAGGGGAATTTCCAGATATTGCCGAGGCCCACGGCGGAGCCGGTTGCAGCGAGGATGAAGCCCCAGCGCGAGAGCCAGAGGTTCTTGGGTTTTTCACGGGTCATGCGTCACCTGTTGTTTTTATCCGTGACGGAATCGAACCCGCCGCGCTTGTGGCGCGGCGGAATGAGCAAGGTTGGGTAAACCTTTATTGCGCGTCGGGCTGCGCGTCCGGAGCCGCCTGTTTGAAGGCTTCGAGGGCAGCGCAACGCGCGGTCATAGCGAGAATGCGCGGGTACGCATCGAGGTCACAGTTAAAACGGCGCGCATTGTACACCTGTGGAATCAAACAGGCTTCCAGATAGCCCGGCCGCTCACCCAGCGACAGACGACCGGCAAACACCCCCAGGCCCTGTTCCAGCGCCGCCAGGCCGCTGTGTACCCAGTGCGCGTACCAGGCGTTCTTCGCCTCGTCGCCGACGCCCAACTCGGTAGACAAGTACTGCAACACCCGCAGGTTGTTCAGCGGGTGGATGTCGCAGGCGATGTGCAGCGCCAGGGCGCGTACCTGGGCACGCAGCGCCGGGTCGCGGGGCAGCAGCGCCGGCTGCGGCTGGGTTTCTTCGAGGTATTCGAGAATCGCCAGGGACTGCGCGATCCTGGTCGGGCCATCGACCAGCAGCGGCAACAGCCCCTGCGGGTTGAGCGCCAGGTAGTCAGGCGAATGCTGCTGGCCGCCGTCCTTGACCAGGTGCACCGGCACCTGCCGGTAACTCAGGCCTTTCAGGTTAAGTGCGATGCGCACCCGGTAGGCGGCGCTGGAGCGCCAGTAGGAATAAAGCGTCAGCATGCGAACTCCTTGTGCCGACATATATTGGGTTCAACCGTAGGATGGGTTGAGCCTGCGATACCCATCGGCTCAATTTGATGGGTATCGCTTCGCTCAACCCATCCTACGAATTCACGATTCGTACTTTTCCACCCGCTGATCGATGGCACCGAACAAGCTGTGTCCGGCGGCATCGAACATCTCGATGCGCACCCGGTCGCCAAACTTGAGGAACGGCGTCTGCGCCTCGCCCTGGGCGAGGGCTTCGAGCATGCGCTGCTCCGCCAGGCAGGAAGAGCCGGCGCTGCGGTCGTAGTTGGACACCGTGCCCGAGCCGATGATCGTGCCGCTGCCCAGTGGGCGGGTCTTGGCGGCGTGAGCGACCAGGGTGGGGAAGTTGAAGGTCATGTCGGTGCCGGCATCCGGCTGGCCGAACAGCGCGCCATTGATGTGCGAGACCAACGGCCGGTGCACCTTGCCGTCTTTCCAGCTATCGCCCAGCTCGTCCGGCGTGATCGCCAGCGGCGAGAAACTCGACGACGGCTTGCTCTGGTAGAAGCCGAAGCCCTTGGCCAGCTCGCCGGGAATCAGGTTACGCAGCGATACATCGTTGACCAGCATTAGCAATTGGATGTGCTGCGCGGCTTCGGCCGGGGTGGCGCCCATCGGCACGTCATCGGTGATCACCGCCAGCTCGGCCTCCAGGTCGATGCCCCAGGCTTCGTCGGCCATCTGGATCGGGCTGTGCGGCGGGATAAAGCTGTCGGCGCCGCCCTGGTACATCAGCGGGTCGTGCCAGAAGCTTTCCGGCATCTCGGCGCCACGCGCCTTGCGCACCAACTCGACGTGGTTGACGTAGGCGCTGCCATCGGCCCAGTGATAGGCGCGCGGCAACGGGCTGTGGCAAGCGCGCTGTTCAAAAGCGAACGCGCCCTCTTCCAGGCCATCGTTCAAGCGCTGATACACCGCCTCCAACTTGGGCTTGGCAACCGCCCAGTTATCCAGCGCGGCCTGCAGGGTGGTAGCGATGGCCGGGACTTTGATGGCGCGGCTTAGGTCGCGGGAGACAACGACGAGAATGCCATCGCGGCCTTGATTCAGTGATGCAAGTTTCATAAGCAATCCTTCAAATGGTAGGAGCGGGCCCTGCCCGCGATGCTTTAGAACATTCGCGGGCATGGCCCGCTCCTACAGTCGTGTTCAGCTGTCTTTGCCCGGCGCACGCCAGGAGTTCACGTATTCGGCGACATCGACCTGCGCGGCCGCCGGATCTATCTCCAGGCCGCGACGGCTGTCGATCATCACCGCCACTTCCTCGACAAAGGTGGCAGGGCTTTCCTGGCTCTTCTTCAGCGCCTTCGGGTGCGGGCCATGGGGGAAGCCGCACGGGTGCAGCGTGACCATGCCGGCCTCGATATTGTCGCGGCTGAAGAAGTTGCCACGGTGGTAGAACAGCACTTCGTCGTAGTCGTCGTTGTTGTGATAGAACGGCACCTTCAGCGCGCCGGGATCGCTCTCCACCGGGCGCGGCGTGAAGGTGCATACCACGAAACCATTGGCCACGAAGGTGGTGTGCGCCGACGGCGGCAGGTGGTAGCGATGACTCATCAGCGGGCGGATATCACGCCAGTTGAGGCGCACCACGGTGTTGTCGCCATGCCAGCCAACCACATCCAGCGGGTTGTACGGGTAAGTCACGGTGCTGATCTGGTTGCGTCGCTTGATGCGGATCTGCCAGGTGTTTTCGTCCTGCTGGGCCTTGAAGGCATCGTCCAGCTTCGGATGATCGAGCACCGCCGGGTCGAAGATCGCCTGCGGACCAAGCAGGCCCTTGTCCGGCAGCTGATAGGCACCGTCGGTGCTCTCGATCAGCAGCATAAAGGTCGGCGCGCTGGCCTCGATGCGCCATGCGGTGCCCCGCGGCACCACCAGGTAATCGCCGTCGCGGTAAGTCAGGTGGCCAAAATCGCAGTAGAAGTGCCCGGCCCCCTCATGGATAAACAGCAGGTCATCGCCATCGGCGTTGCGCACCAGATGGCGCATGACACCGTGGGTCTTCCACACGCGCAGCTTCATGTCGCCGTTGTGCAGGGTCAGCGGCGCCTCCAGCGGGCAATCGCGCTCGCTGGAAAGCTGATTGAAGTTGAAGGCATGCGGGCGCAACGGCCCTTGCCAGTCGATCCAGCCGGTCGGCGGATGCTTGTGGTGCAGATGCGCGGTGGGGCCGAAGAAACCCTCGCGGCCCATCTCGCGTTCGTAGGTGCCCTCGGGAAAGTCGCAGTGCGCCTGGCGCGAGCATTCGCCTTCACGCAGGGGAAAACTGATCCAATTACGGCTCATGGCCGGTGTCTCCTCGATTCGGCGGTTTTGTAGGGTGGGTTAGGCGCGCATCCACCGCTTTGCAATCACACTGCTGATACTTGCGCGCCGTAACCCACCATGGATGATCGACCTGCCAGCGCAGGGTGGGTTACGCGGCCCGACCCGCCCTACGGTTTAGGCTAGTCGGCCTTGATCACGCCGCGTTTGATCTGGTCTTCCTCGATGGACTCGAACAACGCCTTGAAGTTGCCCTCGCCAAAGCCCTGGTTACCCTTGCGCTGGATGATCTCGAAGAAGATCGGGCCAATCACCGTATTGGTGAAAATCTGCAGCAGGATGCCGTCATCGCCCGACGTACCGACGCCTGGCGCCCCATCGATCAGGATGTTCAGCTCACGCAGCAGCTCCGTCGGCTCGCCATGCCCGGCCACGCGGGTATCGACCTTGTCGTAATAGGTGCCGGGGGTGACCATAAAATCCACGCCATTGGCGCGCAGCTGGCGCACGGTGGCGTAGATGTCCTCGCTGCTCAGGGCGATATGCTGGATACCCTCGCCCTGGTACTCGCGGATAAATTCCTCGATCTGCGATTTGTCGTCGGCCGACTCGTTGATCGGGATGCGGATCTTGCCGCACGGCGCGGTCATGGCACGCGACAGCAGGCCGGTGAGCTTGCCTTCGATGTCGAAGTAGCGGATCTCGCGGAAGTTGGCGATGCGCTCGTAGAAACCCGACCACACATCCATCTGTCCGCGTTTGACGTTGTGGGTCAGGTGGTCCAGCTCTTTCAGGCCGACCGAATTGTCGTGCGGCGTGCGGCCTGCGATGTACTCGAAATCGACGTCGTAGATGCTCTTGTCGCCGTAGCGGTCGACCAGGTACAGCAACGAGCCGCCGATGCCTTCGACGCAGGGAATGTTCAGCTCGCCAAAGTTGGCGTGACTGCCGACCAAGGTGGCGCCCTGGGACTCGACATAGGCCGCGGCCTGGGCCGCATTCTTCACCCGGAAGGCCATGGCGCAGGCGCTCGGGCCATGTTTCAAGCCGAACTCGCGGACATGCCCGGTGGGGCTGCCGTTGAGCACGAAATTGATGTCGTTTTGCTGGAACAGCCAGACTTCCTTGGAGCGGTGCTTGGCGGTTTCGGTGAAGCCCATGGCGGTGAACAACTCACGCAGCTGCTGAATACCTTCCGGGGTCGGCGCGGTGTATTCGACGAACTCGAAGCCGTCAGTACCAATCGGGTTGTGCTGTTCGATTTTAGTCACGGCGTTCATTCAGCCTCCTCGTTGTTGTTCTCGGCTCGGCGCCCGCCTCGGTCAGCCAGGCGCCACGGTTGACCTCATCACAACCGAGGCGCGCAGGCGCTACAAGCCACGCCAGGGCGACCTGGCCCGCACCCGGCAGGCGCCTGTGGCAGAAAATCCTTACACCTCGAAATAACCTGAGCAGAGCATCGAGAACCCGGCAAAAAACCCGCCAACTCGTAACGTTTTTTTTACAAAGTGGCGCATTTAACTGCCAAACAAGCGCTACTGAGCACGATGCAAAGCCGCTGCTTAGCCGTTGAACCGCAACATCTGTCGCGTGCAGGGAACTGTTGCGGCGGATTTCGGCCTCACCCTGTGAGTTCCGGCAGATCGGCGTAGCGCCTGAACAGATGCGTGGTCAGCGTCAGCAGAAAAAATAGTGGCACACTGCCACTGCGCAGAGATGCGCCCTGACAAGAACAATTAAACGAGCGAAACCGCAATGAGCAACGACAGCGAACACACGGCAAGCGAGCCACTGAGTGACGAGCAGCGCCTGCAACACCTGGAAAAAGGCGGCCGGCTCGACCGCATCCTGATTTTCGCGCTGGCGGCCGTGCTCGCCATGACGCTCGCCAGCTGGATGACCGCCGGCCTGCTAGGCCTGTTCAGCGAGGCGCCGCCAGTCGTCAGCAGCAGCGACATCGAGGCCGTGCAGCAACAGCTGGTGCAACAAGAGCAGCAGATCGCCGCTCTGCAACGGCAACTCGAGCAACTACAGCAACTCGCCGCCACCCCGCCCAGAGCCCCCAGCCAGAGCCCGGCGAACGACGGCACGCGCGCGTCGCTGCAACGTCTGACCAACCTGCTGATCGATCAAGAACAGAGCCTGCAAAACAGCCTGGCCGCGCTGAAAAACGGCATGCGCGACCTGGCCGGCATGATTGCCGGCTCGCGCAGCTGGCTCGACGATTACAACGAGGCGCTGGATAAACCGCTGAGCGAGAGCCAGGCGCGCGTAGCGACCCTGCAACAACTGCTCGACGCCAAGCCGGCGTCGCCCAGCGCGAAACCCTGAGTCCAGGCGCACCACAGCAGCGCCGCCCGCAGCGCAGTCCCCGTGAGGGTGCTGTGTCCAAAGAAAGATTCTTCGCGGGTTGGCGTGAATTGCCCAACCGCGTAGGCCGGGTTAGCCACGCACAGCGCGCACGCGTCTAACCCAGCCGACGACTTAGTGCTGCAAATGCCCGTACAGCTTGGCGTACAAGCCGCCATCGGCGATCAACTGTTGATGGTCGCCGTCTTCGGCAATGCTGCCGCCATCGAACACCAGCACCCGGTCGGCCTGTTTAACCGCCGACAAGCGGTGGGCGATGATCAAGGTGGTGCGACCGTTGAGGAACTGCGCCAACGCCTGGTGCAGGGCGTATTCGGTGGCGGCATCCAGCGCCGAGGTGGCCTCGTCGAGGATCACCACTTTCGGCTCGGCCAACACCATGCGCGCAATCGCCAGGCGCTGGCGCTGGCCGCCGGACAGGCGCACGCCGGAACGCCCGACGATGCTGTCCAGGCCTTGCGGCAACAGGCGGATCGTCTCGCCCAACTGCGCGATGTGCAGCGCCTGCCAACAGGCGTCGTCGCTGCGTTCGCGGCCCATGCACAGGTTGGCGCGCACCGTGTCGTTGAACAGCGCCGGATGCTGCATCACCACCGCGACGTTCTCGCGCACGGTTTCCAGGCCGATCTCCTGCTGGCTGCTGCCGCCAAAGCGAATGGTCCCGGCCTGCGCCGTGTAGAGACCGAGCAACAGCTGCACCAGGGTGCTTTTGCCGCCGCCGCTGGCGCCGACAATCGCGACCTTCTCGCCCGGTGCGATAGTCAAATTCAGCTGATCGAGCACCGGCTCGTCGTTATAGGCGAAGGTCAGCCCACGGACCTCGATACCTACGGTTTCACGGCCCTTGAACGGGTCGACGCGACCGGGGTATTGCGGCTCGTCCTTACGCGCCAGCAGCTCGTTGATCCGTGTCAGCGCGCCGCCAGCGGCGTAGAAGGCGTATTGCAGGCTTAGCAACTGCTCCACCGGGCCGATCATGAACCACAGGTAACTGAACACCGCGAGCATCTGCCCGATCGACAGGTCGGAAAACAGCACGGTGAGCATCGCCGCAGCGCGGAACACGTCGATGCCGAACTGGAACAGCAGGCCGCTGGCGCGGTTCGAGGCGTCGGTCTTCCACTGCGAGGCCACCGCGTAATTGCGCACTTCCTGGGCACGCTGCCCCAGGCGCCCGAGGAAAAACCCCTGGCGGTTGCCGGCACGGATTTCCTGGATCGCCTCAAGGGTTTCGGTCAGCGCCTGGGTGAAGCGCGAGGTGCTGTCGTTCTCCAGCTTCTTCAAGTGCTTGACGCGCTTGCCCAGCTGCACCGTGGCGTAGATCACCAGCGGGTTGAACAGCAGGATCAGCAGCGCCAATTGCCAGTGCATCCACAGCAGGATCGCCGAGGTGCCAGCCAGGGTCAGCACCGCCACCAGAAAGCGGCTGAGGGTCTCGCCAACGAACTTGTCCAGGGTGTCCAAGTCGGTGACCAGGTGGGTAGTCACCGTGCCGCCACCGAGGCTTTCGTATTCGCCGAGGGAAATGCGCTTGAGGCGTTCGATCAGGCGAATGCGGATGCGGTAGACGATGTCCTTCGACAGGCGCGCGAACAGCCGCGCCTGGAGCACGTTGAAGACCAGCGCCGCCCCGCGCAGCAGCAAGGTCAGCGCGAGCATCAAGCCGATATAGCCGGCCGCAGTTTCCCAGCCGGCCGGGAGGAAGCGGTCCATCACCTTGAGCGCGGCATCGCCGTCGTTGAGCAGCACTTCGTCGACCAGCAACGGCAGCAGCAGCGGGATCGGCACGCTGCACAGGGTGGCGAGCACCGCCACGCCGTTGGCCAGCAGCAAGGCCTTCTTGTGGTGCAAGGCCAGGCGGCGGATTTCCGCCCAGCTCAACCGGTCAAGCATGGGCGGCGCGCTCCAGCCAGCGCCCCAGCAGAGGCGCGAGGACGTCCAGCGGCTGGTAGCCATTGGTCAGCAAGGCCAGTTGGCCGTTGCGCTCGGCCAACAAGGTGGGGAAACCGGCGATGCCGAGGTCTTGCACCCAGGTGAAATCGGCGGCGGTGGCGGCGTGCTGCTCGGCGCTGTCGAAGGCTTCGGCAAACACGATGCGCGGCAGACCGGCACGCTCGGCCAACTCGAGCAGCACGCCAGCCTGGGTCACGTCGCGGCCCTCGACATAGAACGCCTGCTGAATCAGCGTGAGCAGCGGCCAGGCACTTTGCGTATCCAGGTTACGCGCAGTGACCAGCGCCCGGCAGGCCGGTTCGGTGTCGTAGACCAGGCCCTCCGGCAAGCCGTCGGCGAAGTTGAACAACTGACCGGTGCTGGCGTTGACCGCCTGCCAATACCCCAGGTAGCGCACCCGCGCCGCCGCGTCGATGGCCACCTGATCGCGGCGCAGACCGCCGACCACCAGGTGCAGCGATACCCCAGCCACCGCAGCCTGCTCAGCGAGGGATTCGATCACCGGGGCAAACCCCCAGCACCACGAACACATCGGGTCCATCACATAGAGCAGACGCGCATGCATGCTTAGGCCTCGTTGGTTTGACGGGGGTTGTAACCCAGGGGGTGCGGCCGGTTACGCGCCTTGGCCAATTCGATCTGCTTCTGCCGCTCACGGGCGCCAGCGCGGGTCTTTTCGGAAAGCGAATCCCAGCAATGCGGGCAGCTGACGCCTGGGGTGTAGTACTCGGACTGGCGATCATCCACGGAAATCGGCGTGCGGCAGGCATGACACTGGTCGTAATCGCCTTCGCTGAGGTCATGGCGCACGGTCACCCGGTTATCGAAGACAAAACAGTCGCCCTGCCACTTGGTCTGCGCCTGCGGCACGTCTTCGAGGTACTTGAGGATGCCGCCCTTGAGGTGGAACACCTCTTCGAAGCCTTCGCCGAGCATGTAGCTGGAGGCTTTTTCACAGCGAATGCCGCCGGTGCAGAACATCGCGACTTTCTTGTGCCTGCTCGGATCAAAATGCGCCTTGATGTACGCAGGGAAATCGCGGAACGACTTGGTCTTCGGGTCGACCGCGCCCTCGAACGTGCCAATGGCCACTTCATAGTCGTTGCGCGTGTCGATCAACAGCACGTCGGGGTCGCTGATCAACGCGTTCCACTCGCGCGGTTCGACATAGGTGCCGACCTGCCGATTCGGATCGACACCCGCGACGCCGAGGGTGACGATCTCTTTCTTCAGTTTGACCTTGGTGCGGTAGAACGGCTGTTCGTCGCAGTAGGACTCCTTGTGATCGACATCGCCCAGGCGCGGGTCGCGCTTGAGCCAGGCGAGCAGGCCATCGATGCCGGCACGGCTGGCGGAAACGGTGCCGTTGATGCCTTCTTCGGCGAGCAACAGCGTGCCTTTGACCCCGTGTTCCAGCAGGGCGTTCAGCAGCGGCTCACGCAGCGCCTGGTAATCGGGCAGGGAAACGAATTTATACAGCGCCGCCACAACAATCTTGTCGCTCATGCAGATGTCCTTCAGTAGTCGCCCACGTAAAGGGCGGACTGGGTCTATAAACGAACGCGCCGGCGTAGGCCGGCGCGTGGTGCAGTTTACGTTTCTTGCGATGCGCCGTGTAGGGGCGAATTGCCTCACCTGCCGGCAAGACAGCATGCCTACCAGCGCTCACGGGGCGCTAAGGTGCGACTAGTGATCGTGCTTGCTGCCACCTTTACAGGTTGGCGAGTCCGGGGCGGCGCCCTGCTGCGCCCACTCCTCGGGCGTGTAGGTGTGCAGCGCCAGGGCGTGCAACTGGCCCATCAACTCACCCAGGCAGGCGTAGACCTTCTGGTGCCGTTTGACCGCATTCAACCCGGCGAACTGCGGGCTGACGATCACGGCTTTGTAGTGGGTTTCCAACCCGCGGCTGTGCATGTGGCTTTCGTCCAGCACCTCGAGGTGCTGGGGCTCCAGGCCGGCAAAGACCGCCTGGAGCTGGGCAAGCTTGGACATCTGAACTCCCGTTTACGGCTTTTTCGGCCCCAGCTCGGCGGTCATGTCCGCCAGCAGTTTATTCACTTGCGGCACCGCTGCCTCCAGCTTGCTTTGGGTCAACTGCGCCGATTGCGCGGTCAACGTCGGCATTTTCTGGAGCACTTTCTGGCCCAGCGGCGATTGATAGAAGGCAATCAGCTCCCGCAACTCCTGCTCGTTGAAATTGCTGGTGTAGAGCTTGACCATATCCGGCTTGATCTTGTCCCAACCGACCGCCTGGTCCAGCGCGGTATTGGCCTTGGCCTGGTAGGTTTCCAGCATCGCCTGCTTGCTTTCAGGCGCGCCGCTCTCGGCAAAGCGCTGAGCAAACATCTGCTGTACCTGGGCATACACCGGCACGGCCAGCTTGTCCGCCCGGGCCAACTGCAGGAAACGCTCTGCATCGGCGGCATGGCTGCTGGCATCGGCCAGCACCTGGGCACTGCTGCACGTCAACAGAACGGCGGCGCAGAGGGCTGATAAACGAGACATTAGGAACTCCTGGCAATGGGTCGAGCTGTTTCGACCGCATGAGCTGCCATTTTGTGCCCAAGCCGGCGCGACACTCAAGCACGCCCTACCGTGTCAACCGTCACACCCCGGCTGCCGACTGGCGCACTGCTTGGCGAAAGATCAAAATGCCAGTACTTGATCAAGCCCAGCGGCCTGGGCATGCTCGCCAGTAACCTCTATGCTCATTCAACGCGGTGTTCTGCCCGAACCGCATGCAGCGCACATGGACGTGTCCGATGAACAGCTTCATTGATCCACAGCCTTCTTCCGCGATCGCCCTGTGCGATGCACAAGGGCAACTCAATCCGCAGGCCATCGGCTGGTCGCCTCGGCCACAGGTCGACTGCACGCTGCCCGGTCACATCGGCCGGCGCAAACGCTGGAACCACTGGTGCATCACCACCCCGCAATGGATGCTCTCGCTGACCCAGGCCGATATCGACTACCTGGGCTACGGCGCCGCGTATTTTCTCGACCTGGAAACCGGCCAGGCCGTCGAACACAGCCAGTTGCGCTGGTTTGCCCGCGGCTGCCGGCTGCCCAACCAACCGCAGCAAAGCCATGAATTCAACCACCCGCGCCTGCACTTGCGTTTTGCCGAGCATCCCGGGCGCCTGCGTCTGACGGTTGCCGCGCCGGACATCGGCGGCCAGCCGCTGCAGGTTGCCCTGGACATCCAGCGCCCCGCTCACCTCGACTCGGTCAACCTGGTCGCCCCGCTGAGTCGGCATGGCTTTCACGCCACCTGCCGACAACTGGGCCTACCCGCCAGCGGCAACGTGCAACTGGGCCGCACCCAATACAACTGCAGCGCCGGGCAAAGCTTCGCCGCCATGGACTTCGGCCGTGGCGTGTGG
>DELY01000001.1:16305-20567 GCA_002354655.1 Pseudomonas sp. UBA2684 | reverse complement strand
TGTGTGGCCGCTGCGCAGCCACTGGACGCGCGCCGCCTTCGCCGCGCCCGGCGGCATTGCCGGCAATTTCGGCTCCGGCTGGACCGACCACAGCGGCCTCTCGGAAAACGCCCTGTGGTTCGGCGGCGAATTGCAGCACCTGGACACCCCGGTGCACATCGAGCAAGCCCCGCACAATCCACTGGCGCCCTGGCGCCTGAACACCGATGACGACCGCGTCGCGCTGACCTTTACCCCCCGCCAATACCACCAGGCCTGCCCGCGCCTGGGCCCGTTCCATGCCGATACGCAGCAATGGTTCGGCCACTTTGACGGAGTATTGCGCGGCCCGCAGGGCGAGCGTGTGCCCGTGGACGCGGCGCTCGGCTGGCTTGGCGCGACCCACGCCCGCTGGTAAGCGCGACAATCGACAGGAGAGGGAACCCGCAGCTGGTTGCAGCAGCCTAAACTTGCGAAACCGCACCCGGAGAGTCTCCATGAGCCGCACCGAAACCGACAGCATCGGCCCCATCGAAGTCCCTGAACATGCCTACTGGGGCGCGCAAACCCAGCGCTCGCTGATCAATTTCGCCATCGGCCAGGAGCGCATGCCACTGGCCGTACTGCATGCACTGGCGCTGATCAAGAAAGCCGCTGCGCGGGTCAATGACCGTATCGGCGACCTGCCGCCAGACATCGCCCGGCTGATCGAACAGGCCGCCGACGAAATACTCGACGGCCAGCACGACGAGCAGTTCCCCCTGGTGGTCTGGCAAACCGGCAGCGGCACGCAGAGCAACATGAACGTCAACGAAGTCATTGCCGGACGCGCCAATGAACTGGCCGGCGGCGCACGCGGCGGCAAGAGCCCGGTGCACCCGAACGATCACGTCAACCGCGCACAAAGCTCCAACGACAGTTTCCCCACCGCCATGCACATCGCCGCCGCCAGCGCCGTGCAGCACGACCTGCTGCCTGCGCTGGCCGAGCTCTCCGGCGGCCTGGCCGAACAGGCGGCGCGCCACAGCAAACTGGTGAAAACCGGGCGCACCCACCTGATGGACGCCACGCCGATTACCTTCGGCCAAGAACTGTCGGCCTTCGTCGCCCAACTCGATTACGCCGAACGTGCGCTGCGCGCCGCGCTGCCGGCCGTCTGCGAACTGGCCCAAGGCGGCACGGCGGTTGGCACCGGGCTGAACGCCCCGCCCGGGTTTGCCGAAGCGATTGCCGCGGAACTGGCAGCCCTGAGCGGCCTGCCACTGGTCAGCGCGCCCAACAAATTCGCCGCCTTGGCGGGACATGAGCCGCTGACCAGTTTGTCCGGCGCGCTGAAAACCCTCGCCGTGGCGCTGATGAAAATCGCCAACGACTTGCGCCTGCTCGGCTCCGGCCCTCGCGCCGGGTTCGCCGAAGTCAAACTGCCAGCCAATGAACCGGGCAGCTCGATCATGCCGGGCAAGGTCAACCCGACCCAGTGCGAGGCGCTGTCGATGCTCGCCTGCCAGGTGCTGGGCAACGATGTGACCATCGGCTTTGCCGCCAGCCAAGGGCATTTGCAGCTGAATGTGTTCAAGCCGGTGATCATTCACAACCTGCTGCAATCGATTCGATTGCTCGCCGACGGCTGCCGCAACTTCCAGCGCCACTGCATCGCCGGCATGCAGCCGGATGCCGGGCAAATGGCTGCCCACCTGGAGCGCGGGCTGATGCTGGTCACCGCGCTCAACCCACATATTGGCTACGACAAGGCCGCGGAAATCGCCAAGAAGGCCTACCAGGACGGCAGCACGCTGCGCGAAGCGGCGCTACAACTCGGCCACCTGAGCGGTGAACAATTCGACGCCTGGGTACGCCCGGAAAGCATGCTGGAGGCTGGTCACCATGACTGAAACAAACAAGAGCGGCGCCACCCCCATGGAAGGCGACGGCAAACGCATCCTGATGATTCTCGGCACGCCGAAAAGCACCAGCCTCTGCCACGCCCTCGGCGAAGCCTACGCCCAGGGCGCACGCAGCGAAGGTCATGTGGTACGCCAGTTGAAACTCGGCGAAATGAGTTTCGACCCGGTGCTACGCGACGGTTATGACCAGGGCCAAGTGCTGGAGCCGGACCTGCTCGAAGCACAGCGGCAGATTCACTGGGCCGAACACCTGGTGTTCGTTTACCCGGTGTGGTGGGGCGGCTTGCCGGCGCTGCTCAAGGGTTTCTTCGACCGCGTCTTCCTGCCCGGCTTCGCCTTTAAATACCGCAACCGTTCACAGCTCTGGGACAAGCTGCTGAGCGGGCGCACCGCCGACTTGCTGGTGACCCTGGATACCCCGCCGTGGTACTTCCGCTGGGTCTACGGCGCACCGGCGCACCGCCAGATGACCCGCACCATTCTCGGTTTCAGCGGCATCAAGACCCGCCGCCTGGCCGAGTTCGCCCCGGTACGGCCCTCCTCCGAAGCCCAGCGTCAGAGCTGGCTACGCCGCGCCGAAGCGCTCGGTATCCGCGCCTGATGCAAGCAGCAATCCAGGGTGGCTTAGGCGGCCACAGGAACGGGCGTCGGCAGCCGGGTTTGGCCTGCAGTCACCCAGTATTGCGGCCTGCCTGCAACGCTCGGTGACGCGGCCTACAACTGTGCCGCCACCCGCGCACGGCGGGCGCGCAGGTTGGCCATCAGCGAAGGCCCGAGCGCCGTCAGCGCCGAACCGAGTACCACCATCACCGCACCGCCATAGGCAATCCAGTTGATCTGCTCGGGCACGACATGCTCCGGCCACCAGGTGGCCGCCAGCGCCACCGAAGCGAAGGTCACCAACGGCGTAATGGCCAGCGCCGCGCTGACCCGCGAGGCTTCCCAGTGCGCCAGTGCTTCGGCGAAAGCGCCATAGGCGACCAGGGTATTCAGGCAACACGCCAGCAATAACCAGGCTTGCAGCGAACTCAGCTCGAACACTTGCAACGGCTGCGCCCAGGGCACCAACAACAGGGCGCAGGCCAGGTAAATCACCATCATCACCTGCACCGAATTCCACGCCGTCAGTAGTTGTTTCTGCGCCAGGCCATAGAAGGTCCAGAAAAACGCGGCCAGCAGCACGATCAGCACCCCGGCGGTGTAATCGGTCAGCGAGGTCAGTAGCTCTACCAGACGCTGATTGAAGAACAACAGAAAACCCAGCAGTAGGACCGCCAGGCCAATACCCTGGCCAACGCTGAAACGCTCGCGGAACACAAACAGGCTGCAGATCAGCAACAGAATCGGTGCGACCTGGATCACCAACTGAGTGGTGCCGGGGCTGAGCAGGTTCAAGCCGACCAGATACAACACGTAGTTGGCGGTCAGACCGACAATCGCCAGCACCAGCAGCCATGCGCCCTTGCGGCCCAACAAGCGAAAACGCGGCAGGCGTTTGGCCGCAGCCAGGTAGGCCAGCAGAATCGAACCGGACACCAGCAAGCGGTACCACGTCACGGTGACCGGGTCCATCACCTGCAGCACTTCCTTGAGTTTGATCGGTAACACGCCCCACAGCACTGCGGTGGTCAGGGCGAGCAACATGCCGTAAAGCCAACGGCCGGAGGAGATATGCATGGCAGCCTCGAATGCACAGCGCCAGTCAAAGCCTGAAATAGAGCAAGCCGGCGCCGTAAAGCAGCATTTTAGGGCGGCGCCGAACACCGGCACAGCAACAGTTCGGCGGGGTTGTCTCGGGCAACTGTACTGCTGGCAAAGCGATAGCCGCCACAAGCTTGGCGCCAAAATCGTGTAATCCCGGAGAAAATGCGGCGATTAACGCCAAAAAACAACCACTTGTCGCCCAAAGCAACGGGCGCGACAGGCGCGATTAGACTCCACGTATTAAGCGTATTGCATGAGGATTCGCCATGTTCGGTCAGCGCACCATCGATCCCAGTCCGAGCACGCACTACCGTAGCGAGCGGGTCAGTGCGGTGAACGGACAATATTTCTTCGCCACCCGTGAAGGCACACTGGAAGGCCCTTACTTCACCCGCATCGACGCTGAACGGGAAATCGCTTTTTACATCCGCCGCATGGTGCAAGCCAGCGACATCATCGAGAGTCGAGCGTTCTAAGCGCTGTTCAGGCAGCGCGCTCAAGGTAGCCTAAAAGGCTCGTGGCCAAGGTCCCCTACTCAGCCAGCGCACGGCACCGGTGTGCGGATTACCCTGCCGCTCTTTCGCGGCTAAAGCCGCCCCCATGCAACGCTAGAGCGCATCGACATTTAACGGGTACAGAGCCATAAAAAGGCTATGTCCCAGTTACGTGTTGCAG
>DELY01000001.1:6885-16142 GCA_002354655.1 Pseudomonas sp. UBA2684 | reverse complement strand
AACGGGTACAGAGCCATAAAAAAACCGCGCACCCGGCGCGGTTTTTTATGAACGACACTCCGCGTTAGCGCACTGCCTCGAACAACCCGGTAGCGCCCATCCCGCCGCCCACGCACATGGTGACGATGCCATAACGCAGGTTGCGCCGTTGCAGCTCGCGCACCAGGTGGCCGACCTGGCGCGAGCCGGTCATGCCGAACGGGTGGCCGATGGAGATCGAACCGCCGTTGACGTTGTACTTGGCGTTGTCGATTTCCAGGCGATCGCGGGCATACAGGCACTGCGAGGCGAAGGCTTCGTTGAGCTCCCACAGGTCGATGTCGGCGATGCTCAGGCCCTTGGCCTTGAGCAGTTTCGGCACCGAGAACACCGGACCGATGCCCATCTCGTCCGGCTCGCAACCGGCCGCCACGAAACCGCGGAAGAAGGCTTTCGGCTTGAGGCCCAACTCGATGGCTTTTTCCAGGCTCATCACCAGGGTCATCGAGGCGCCGTCGGACAGCTGCGAAGCGTTGCCGGCGGTAACTGAGCCATCCTCGGCGAACACCGGCTTGAGCGCCGCCAGGCTTTCCAGGGTGGTGTCGGCGCGGTTGCAGTCGTCGCGTTCGACCACGCCGTCGACGAGCTTTTTCTCGCCACTGGCCTTGTCTTCGACCAGGTACTTGACGCTCATCGGCACGATTTCATCGTCGAACAGGCCGGCCGCCTGCGCCTGCGCGGTGCGCTGCTGGCTTTGCAGGGCGTAGGCGTCCTGGGCTTCGCGGCTGACGTTGTAGCGCCGCGCGACGATCTCGGCGGTCTGGCCCATCGGGTAGTAAATGCCCGGCACGTCTTTTTGCAGGAGCGGGTTGA
The DNA here is from genome assembly GCA_002354655.1 of Pseudomonas sp. UBA2684. Taxonomy (GTDB): domain Bacteria; phylum Pseudomonadota; class Gammaproteobacteria; order Pseudomonadales; family Pseudomonadaceae; genus Aquipseudomonas. Next base: position 15,290 of record DELY01000001.1, on the reverse strand, counting down.
ACAGGTTGTCGGTGTTCATGCTTTTCAGGGTCATGGTGATCGACTCGACGCCCCCGGCGACGATGATATCGCTGCACCCCGACGCCACCTGGTTGGCGGCGATAGCAATCGCCTGCAAGCCCGAGGAGCAGAAGCGGTTGAGGGTCATACCCGCCACCTGGGTGCCCAAGCCGGAGAGCACCGCCACGTTACGGCCGATGTTCATGCCCTGCGCGCCTTCGTTGGAGCCGGCACCGACGATGCAGTCGTCGACCAGCGCCGGGTCCAGACCGCTGCGCGCCAACAGCGCGTTGACGCAATGGGCCGCCATGTCATCCGGGCGGGTCTGGTTGAACTTGCCACGGAAGGATTTGGCCAGGCCAGTCCGGACGCTGTCGACGATCACCACTTCACGCATGACGCACCTCATTGATTGATGGTTGAACAGGCCGCGAGAATAAAACCGGACAATCTCGCCAGGCGACAATCATTCACCAGACGTATGCGCAGCCATCCTGCGCACCGTGCGGCGCAGGCCTCTTCGCGAATAGGCAATGCCGCTGTCGCGTGCCGCGTAACCCCGCACAGCGGTCTCGTTCCAGAAACGCTGGGTTAATTCAAGGCGATGTGCCAATTACGTGTTGCATGAGCGGTCACGCTTTTGTGGGCGCGGATTTATCCGCGAAAATCCTCGAAACTTAAGATCTTTCGCGGCTAAAGCCGCTCCCACGAGGCGCAGGGCTGCATCAACATGTCACGGACACAGCGCCTAATTCAATCCTTGGCAAACGCCGCCTCCAGAGCGGCATTGATGGTGCGCAGTACCTTGACCCGGGCAAAGGGTTTGTCGTTGGCCTCGACCAGCGTCCAGGGCGCGATTTCGGTACTGGTGCGGTCAACCATATCGCCGATTGCGTCGCGATACAGCGGCCATTTTTCCCGGTTGCGCCAGTCGTCTTCGGTGATCTTGAAGCGCTTGAAGGGAATCTGCTCGCGCTCCTTGAAACGCTGCAACTGGGTCTCCTGGTCGATTGCCAGCCAGAATTTCACCAGCACCACCCCGGCCTCGCTCAGTTGCTCTTCAAAATCGTTGATCTCGCCATAGGCCCGCAACCAATCGGCCGGGCTGCAAAAGCCCTCGACCCGCTCGACCAGCACCCGGCCGTACCAGGAGCGGTCGAAGATGGTGAACATGCCGCGCCCCGGAATATGCCGCCAGAAGCGCCACAGATAGGGCTGTGCGCGCTCCTCTTCGGTCGGCGCTGCCACCGGCACGATGCGGTACTGGCGCGGGTCGAGTGCCGCCGCCACACGGCGAATGGCGCCGCCCTTGCCGGCGGCATCGTTGCCCTCGAACACCGTGACCAAGGCGTGCCGGCGCATGCGCTTGTCGCGCAGTAAGCCCGACAGACGCGCCTGCTCGACGGCCAGTTGCTCGCGGTAATCGGCCTTGCTCAGCGCCTGGCGCATGTCCAAGCTATCGAGCAGGTTGCGGTCATCCAGGCTGGAGGTCAGCGGCGCGGCATGCGGATGCGGCACTCGCGGTGTCTTGGCCTTGAGCGAGGCTTGTAGGCCATCGAGCAGAATGCGCCCGACGGTCAAACTGCGGTAATACTCATCCACCCCCTCCACCACATACCAAGGCGCGTAGTCGCGGCTGGTGCGGCGCAACACCCGCTCGCCGACACGGACAAACTTGTCGTAGGTTTTCGACTGCTGCCAATCCAGCGGGCTGATACGCCAGCTGTGCAACGGATCGTCTTGCAGCGCCTTGAGGCGCGCCTTCATCTGCTGTTTGGACAGGTGAAACCAGAACTTGAAGATCAGCGTGCCTTCATCGCAGAGCATCTGCTCCAAGCCCAGCGCGCCGCCGATGGCCTGATCCAGGCTGGCGTCCTTGAGGCGCCCGTGCACCCGCCCCTGGAGCATCTGGCTGTACCAGTTGCCGAAGAAGATGCCGATACGCCCCTTGGCCGGCAACTGCCGCCAATAACGCCAAGCCGGCGGCCGCGCCAGCTCCTCGTCGGTCTGCCGATCGAAGGTGCTGACCTGGATCAGCCGCGGGTCCATCCACTCGTTGAGCAGTTTGACCGTTTCCCCCTTGCCGGCGCCCTCGATGCCATTGATCAGGATGATCACCGCAAAACGCCCCTGCTGCCGCAGCTCGTACTGCGCCTCCAGCAGCGCCTCGCGCAACGGGGCCTCTTCGGCCGCAAAGGTGTCCTTGTCGATGGCATGGCCAATTTCAGCGGATTCGAACATATGCAGCTCCCTAAGGTCTGTTGCCCCAGCCTAGCGGATTGCCCGCGGATCTGTCCGCCGCCGTGCGGTTATCCACGCCGAGCAATCGGCTAGAATGCGCGCCTGCTCAACTCGGTGGTCGCCATGCCCGACGCTCCTCACACCCGCCCCGCCACGCAAGCCGCCCAGCTCGACTGGGATGCACACGGCCAGCCGCTGTCGCGCGTCTACGACGATGTCTACTTTTCCCAGGACAACGGCCTGGAAGAAACCCGTTACGTGTTCCTCGCCAACAACGATCTGCCGGCACGCTTTGCCGCCCTGAGCGAGGGTGAGCGGCTGGTCATCGGTGAAACCGGCTTCGGCACCGGGCTCAACTTTCTCTGCGCCTGGCAGTTGTTTGAGCAACGCGCAGCGGCTGGCGCGCGCCTGCACTTCGTCAGCGTCGAAAAATACCCGCTCAGCCAGCAGGACCTGCAACGCGCCCTGGGTTTATGGCCGGAGCTGGCACCGTTCGCCGCAGCGCTGCTGGCGCAGTACGTCGCCCTGCACCCGGGTTTTCAGCGCCTGCTGTTCGCCGATGGACGGGTCACCCTGACCCTGCTGATCGGCGATGCGATGGAACTGCTGCCGCAGCTCGACGCCCGTATCGACGCCTGGTTTCTCGACGGCTTCGCCCCGGCCAAGAACCCGGAAATGTGGAGCGCAGAGCTGTTCGCCGAGCTGGCCCGGCTGAGCGCCCCCGGCGCCAGCATTGGCACCTTCACCAGCACCGGCTATGTACGCCGGCGGCTCAACGCAGCGGGTTTGCAAATGAAGCGCGTGCCCGGCCTGGGCAAGAAGTGGGAAGTGCTCAAGGGCCGCTTTATCGGCGCAGCCGCCGCCGCTGGCAAGCCCTGGTTCGCCCGCCCGCGCTGGCAGCCTGACGCACGCCAGGCATTGGTGATCGGCGCCGGCCTGGCCGGTTGCGCCACAGCCGCCAGCCTGGCCGCGCGCGGCTGGCAGGTGACGCTGCTGGAGCGCCATGCCGGCATCGCCCAGGAAGCCTCGGGCAACCCACAGGGCGTGCTCTACCTCAAACTTTCGGCGCACGGCACCGCCTTGTCGCGGCTGATCGTCAGCGGCTTCGGCCACACCCGGCGCCTGCTCGAACAGCTGCACAAGGGCCGCGACTGGGACAACTGCGGCGTGCTGCAACTGGCTTTCGACGCCAAGGAAGGCCAGCGCCAGGCGCAAGTGGCGGCGGCGTTTCCCGAGGATTTGCTGATCAGCCTCGACCAGGCCGCCGCCGAAACGCAGGCCGGAATTCGCCTGCCGGCCGGCGGCCTGTTCTACCCGCAAGGCGGCTGGGTGCATCCGCCAGCGCTGTGCCAGTTGCTGGCCAGCCACGCCAACATTCGCCTGCACCTGCACCAGGAGGCGCTGGAGCTGCGCCGTGCGGGCGCAGCTTGGCAAGCCTGGAACGGCGAGCAGCTGCTGGCCAGCGCGCCGGTGGTGGTGTTGGCCGGCGCCGCCGAGATCAAGCGCTTCCCCTACAGCGCGGAGCTGCCGCTGAAACGCATTCGCGGGCAAATCAGCAGCCTGCCGGCCACCGAGACCAGCGCGGCACTGCGCAGCGTGGTTTGCGCCGAAGGCTACGTCGCCCCAGCGCGCCTGGGCGAACACACGCTGGGCGCCAGCTTCGACTTCAACAGCGACGACTTGACGGCAAACAGCGCCGATCATGCAGACAACCTGCGCTTGCTCGAGGAAATCTCCAGCGATCTCGCCGAGCGCCTGCACAGCACCGACCTCGACCCCGCCGAACTACGAGGCCGCGCCGCCTTTCGCTGCACCAGCCCGGACTACCTGCCGATTGTCGGCCCACTGGCCGAGCGCACGGCGTTCAACGCCGCTTACGCGGTGCTCGGCAAGGACGCCCGCCAAGTGCCGGACATACCCTGCCCCTGGCTCGACGGTCTGTACATCAACAGCGGCCATGGCTCACGCGGCCTGATCAGCGCACCGCTGTCCGGCGAGCTGATCGCCGCCTGGCTGAACGACGAACCGCTGCCCGTGCCGCGCGACGTCGCCGAAGCCTGCCACCCGAACCGCTTCGCCCTGCGCCAGTTGATCCGCAACGGCGGCCCCCAATAGCGCTTCGGCGGCAGCCCCGATATTGATTTCCCGGAATGCATCCGGGCTACAACCGCTGCGTAAGGTGGGCCAGCGTTTGCGGGTTACACGGCGGACAAGCCGCGCAGCGGCATGTCCGCCCTACGACTGCGCCTCAATCCATCTCCCCGCACAACTCCGCCGCCCGCAACAACGCGGCGGTGAGGCTGTGGCGCTCCCAGTCGCTGAGCGCGGCGAAACGCTGGCGGAACTCCGGCGGCAGCAGGCTCGGCGCTTGTTGCATCAAGGCGCGGCCGGCATCGCTGAGCAGCAGCCACTGGCGTCGACGATCCTGATCGTCGCGCTGGCGCTGCAACAAACCGTGTTCCTCCAGGCGGTCGAGCATGCCCGAAAGAGTCGCCGCCGTGAGGCTGACCCGGCCGCTGAGATCGCTGGCAGTCAGGCGTTTCTCGCCGGCCAGCACCTGCAGAATCATCAGCTGCATGGGCGTCAGCCCACCAAAACGGCTGAGCCGTTTGGCGTGCACTTCACCCGCCTGCTGCAAACGCCGCATGGCCTGAAACAGCGGCATTTCAAACGCCGTAACAGATGACAAATCTATTTCAGTCGAAACTATTTTTTCAGCCATAACGCCATTTAAACCTGATATTTAACTTTGACATGAAAGCATTTTTTTGTTTTGGTGTAAAAGGTCCGGCGCAGCTGGACCACTCCCCAACGGCAACACCGGTAAGGAATTATGTGCGGAATAGCTGGAGAATTACGTTTTGATCAACGACCGGCCGACCTGGCCGCTGTCGAGCGCATCACCCACCATTTAGCCGACCGCGGCCCCGACGCGCACGGCTTCCATAGCCAGGGCCCGGTCGCCCTCGGCCACCGCCGACTGAAGATCATGGATCTCGCCGAAGCCTCCGGCCAACCGATGATCGACAGCGATCTCGGCCTGTCGATGGTGTTCAACGGCGCCATCTACAACTACCCGGAACTGCGCGAGGAGCTGCAAGCCCTCGGCTACCGTTTTTTCTCCGGCGGCGACACCGAAGTGCTGCTCAAGGGCTACCACGCCTGGGGCAAGGACCTGCTGCCGAAACTCAACGGCATGTTCGCCTTCGCCGTGTGGGAGCGCGATACCCAGCAACTGTTCATCGCCCGCGACCGCCTCGGCGTCAAGCCGCTGTACCTGTCGCGCACCGGCCAACGCCTGCGCTTCGCCTCCAGCCTGCCGGCGCTGCTGCAAGGCGGCGATATCGGCAAGACCCTCGACCCCATCGCGCTCAACCACTACCTGAACTTCCATGCGGTGGTGCCTGCGCCGCGCACCATCCTCGCCGGCGTCGAGAAACTGCCGCCGGCCACCTGGATGCGCATCGACGCCCAGGGCCAGGTCGAGCAGCAAACCTGGTGGAACCTGGCATTCGGCCCGCAGGGCGAGGAAGCCCAGTACAGCTTCGAAGACTGGCGCGAGCGCGTGCTCGACGGCATGCGCGAGGCGGTGTCGATTCGTCAGCGCGCGGCCGTGGATGTCGGCGTGCTGCTGTCCGGCGGCGTCGATTCGAGCCTGCTGGTCGGCCTGCTGCGCGAAGCCGGGGTGGACAACCTCTCGACCTTTTCCATCGGCTTCCAGGACGCTGGCGGCGAGCGCGGCGACGAGTTCCAGTACTCCGACCTGATCGCCGAGCGCTTCAACACCCAGCACCATCAACTGCGCATTGGCGAGCACGAAATCCTCGAACAACTGCCGGCGGCCTTCCGCGCCATGAGCGAGCCGATGGTCAGCCACGACTGCATCGCCTTCTACCTGCTCTCGCGGGAAGTGGCCAAGCACTGCAAGGTGGTACAAAGCGGCCAGGGCGCCGACGAACTGTTCGCCGGCTACCACTGGTACCCGCAAGTCGATGGCGCCGATGACGCCTTCGGCGCCTACCGCCAGGCGTTCTTCGACCGCGAATACGACGAATACGCCGCCTGCGTGCAACCCGACTGGCTGACCGGCGACGCCGCTGGCGACTTCGTTCGTGCGCACTTCGCCCAGCCGGGCGCGGATGCCGCGGTGGACAAGGCACTGCGCCTGGACAGCACGGTGATGCTGGTCGACGACCCGGTCAAACGGGTCGACAACATGACCATGGCCTGGGGCCTGGAAGCCCGTACGCCGTTCCTCGATTACCGCCTGGCGGAACTCTCGGCGCGGATTCCGGGTCGGTTCAAGTTACCCGACGGCGGCAAATACGTGCTCAAGGAAGCCGCGCGCCAGGTCATTCCGGCGGCGGTGATCGACCGGCCGAAAGGCTACTTCCCGGTGCCGGGTCTCAAGCATCTGGAAGGTGCAACGCTGGGCTGGGTGCGCGACCTGCTGGTCGACCCGAGCCAGGATCGCGGCCTGTTCAACCCGGCCATGCTCGACCGCCTGCTGAGCGACCCGCACAGCCAACTGACGCCGCTGCGCGGCTCCAAGTTGTGGCAGCTGGCGGCACTCAACCTGTGGCTGAGCGAACAGGGCCTGTAACCGCGTAGGGTGGAATCCCCGCAGGGGCTTCCACCGTTTACCGCGAAATACCACGGTAAACGACGGATTACGCGGCGCGAATCCATCCTGCGAACTACGCAACGGTCGTATCCCGAAACGGGGTTGTCACGGCTGAACTCACGACCCGGCACCGATCCGGGCGCAGCAGATAGCAAAGGACTACGCCAATGCGAGCCACTGCCTTCAATCAACGTCTTCTACGCGGCCAGGCGCCCTCCTACGAGCGCTTGCAAGCGCGCTTCGCCGAAGACCATGGCGCCGAACCCTGCCAGCCGGTCGCGGTGCGCTGCGGCTGGGGGCGCCTGCTGATCGGCCATACCTACCCGGATGCCGCGATCCTCGCCGAAGACCTGCTCACCGAGCAGCCGGGCGAGCGCGATATCGCCCTGTATGTGGCTGCGCCGCAGCAGGTACTGGCGCAAGCGCCGCAGCAATTGTTCCTCGACCCCTCCGACACCCTGCGCCTGTGGTTCAGCGACTACCGTCCGGCGCGTCGCGGCTTTCGCGGTTATCGCATTCGCCGCGCGCAGAATGCCGCGGACTGGCAAGCGATCAACTGCCTGTACCAGACGCGCGGCATGCTGCCGATCGACCCGAGCAAGCTCACCCCGCGCCATCAGGGCGGCCCGGTGTACTGGCTGGCGGAAGACGAAGACAGCGGCGCGGTGATCGGCAGCGTTATGGGCCTCAACCATGACAAGGCCTATCGCGACCCGGAACACGGCAGTAGCCTCTGGTGCCTGGCCGTCGACCCGCATTGCAGCCGGCCCGGGGTTGGCGAAGTGCTGGTACGGCACCTGGTCGAACACTTCATGAGCCGTGGCCTGAGCTACCTCGATCTGTCGGTGCTGCACGACAACGGCCAAGCGAAAAAGCTCTACGCCAAACTGGGCTTTCGCGAGCTGCAGACCTTCAGCATCAAACGCAAGAACGGCATCAATCAAACTCTGTTCCTCGGCCCCGGCCCGGAAGAAGAGCTGAACCCTTATGCGCGGATCATCGTCGACGAAGCGCGCCGTCGCGGCATCGAGGTGCAGGTGGACGACGCCGAAGCCGGGCTGTTCACCCTCAGCCACGGCGGCCGACGCATCCGCTGCCGCGAATCGCTGACCGACCTGACCAGCGCAGTGAGCATGACCCTCTGCCAGGACAAACGCCTGACCCACCGCAGCCTGGCGCGCGTCGGTCTGAGCCTGCCGGCCCAGCGTCTGGCCGGCAGCGCGGAAGACAACGCGGCGTTTCTCGCCGAGCATGGCAGCCTGGTGGTCAAGCCGGTGGACGGCGAGCAAGGCCAGGGCGTGGCGGTCGATCTGCGCACCCCGGCCGAGGTGCAGGCCGCCATCGAACGCGCACAACCGTTCGACAGCCGTGTGCTGCTGGAAAGTTTTCACCCAGGCTGCGACCTGCGCATCGTGGTGATCGGTTTCGCAGTGGTCGCCGCCGCCATTCGCCGCCCCGCCGAAGTGATCGGCGACGGCCGCCACAGCATCGGCGACCTGATCGACGCGCAGAGCCGCCGTCGCCAAGCCGCCACGGCGGG
>DELY01000001.1:6359-6824 GCA_002354655.1 Pseudomonas sp. UBA2684 | reverse complement strand
CCAAGCCGCCACGGCGGGCGAAAGCCGCATTCCCAAGGACGCGGAAACCCTGCGTACCCTGCATGCCGCCGGCGTCGACTACGACAGCATCCTGCCGCAGGGCCAGCGCCTGGCCGTGCGCAAGACCGCCAACCTGCACACCGGCGGCAGCCTGGAAGACGTCACCGAGAGCCTGCATCCGGCCCTGGCCGAAGCGGCGGTAAAGGCCGCGCGCGCCCTGGACATCCCGGTGGTTGGCCTCGACCTGCTGGTGCCGGCGGCCGATCAGCCCGAACACGTGTTTATCGAGGCCAACGAACGCGCCGGCCTGGCCAACCACGAACCGCAACCGACGGCCGAACGCTTTATCGACCTGTTGTTCCCCCTTAGCCAAGTGGTTTAAGCCACGCTACGCGGTGCGTTATCCCGGATAAGCGCGTAGGGCAGACAAGCCGAACTAATCGACGGTGGACAAGCCTTCGGCAT
>DELY01000001.1:0-6281 GCA_002354655.1 Pseudomonas sp. UBA2684 | reverse complement strand
GGACAAGCCTTCGGCATGTCCGCCCTACGCCTGAGCACCCGGCCGAATACGCCAGAGGAGTTTGCATGCAACAACTACCCGAACCCGACCTCGCCTACCTGCAAAAAGTCCTTCTGGAAATGCTCGCCATTCCCAGCCCGACGGGGTTTACCGACACCATCGTGCGTTACGTCGCCGAACGCCTGGAGGAAATCGGCATCCCCTTCGAGATGACCCGGCGCGGCACCATCCGTGGCACCTTGAAAGGCAAGCAGAGCAGCCCGGACCGCGCCGTGTCGGCGCACCTCGACACCATCGGCGCGATCGTCCGCGCGGTGCAGGATAACGGCCGTCTGAGCCTGGCGCCGGTCGGCTGCTGGTCGAGCCGCTTCGCCGAAGGCAGCCGGGTCAGCGTGTTCACCGACCATGGCGTGATTCGTGGCAGCGTGTTGCCGCTGATGGCCTCCGGGCACGCGTTCAACACGGCAGTGGATCAACTGCCGATCACCTGGGATCACGTCGAGCTGCGCCTGGATGCCTACAGCACCACCCGCGCCGACTGTGAGTCGCTGGGGATTTCCATCGGTGACTTCGTCGCCTTCGACCCGCTGCCGGAGTTCACCGAAAGCGGTCATATCAGCGCCCGCCACCTCGACGACAAAGCCGGCGTGGCCGCCTTGCTGGCTGCGCTCAAGGCCATCGTCGAAAGCGGCATCGAGCCGGAAATAGACTGCCACCCGCTGTTCACCATCACCGAGGAAGTCGGCTCCGGCGCCGCCGCGGCCCTGCCGTGGGACGTCAGCGAATTCGTCGGCATCGACATCGCCCCGGTCGCCCCGGGCCAGCACTCCAGCGAACATGCAGTCAGCGTGGCCATGCAGGATTCCGGCGGCCCCTACGACTATCACCTGTCGCGGCAACTGCTGCGCCTGGCGGCGGAAAACGACATCCCGGTACGCCGCGACCTGTTCCGCTACTACCACAGCGATGCGCAGTCAGCGGTGACCGCCGGCCACGACATCCGCACCGCGCTGCTGGCCTTCGGCTGCGATGCCACCCACGGCTACGAACGCACGCATATCGACAGCCTGGCCGCCCTCAGTCGCCTGCTGGGCGCCTACTTGCTCAGCCCTCCGGTATTCGCCAGCGATGCCCAGCCGGCGCAGGGTTCGCTGGAGCGTTTCAGCCACCAACTGGAGCACGACGCGCAGATGGCCAGCGATACCCGCGTACCCACCGTCGACAGCCTGCTCGGCCATCGCGATTAGGGTGCTTGAAGGGCCGCGTACATCCGGGCAAAGTGGCTGGCATGGATGACGGGCGCGGCGGATTTCGACGCCCCTAATAACGATAATGGGGTTCGCGGATGCCGCGTATATGCCTGGCGGTGCTGTTGCTCTGGCTTTGCGGCCCAGCCTGGGCGCTTGTGCCTGCCACACTGGACAAAGCCGACCTGCGCGTCTCGCTCGGGTCGGCCATGGGTTACCTGCAAGACCCCAGCGGCAAACTGACGCTGGAGCAGGTCAGCCTGCTTGCCGACGCGCGCTTCACCACGCTGCCGGGCGACCACGCCAACCTCGGCAAGAACGATTCGGTCTGGTGGTTCAAGGTGCGCCTGGCCAACCAACTGCCGCATGACCTGGCCGGTTACCTGGAAGTCAACTACCCGCTGCTCGACCATCTCCAGGTCTACCTGGCCACCCCCGACGGCGGCTGGCAGGTGCAGGAAAGCGGCGATCATTACGCCTTCTCACAACGTCCGGTGCAGGTGCGCAACTTCTGGTTCCCGCTCAACCTGACGCCCGGCGACAACACCCTGCTGATTCGCGTCGACAGCACCAGTACCATCTTTCTGCCGCTGTTCTTCAGCACCTACCACGCCAGCGCCGCCGCCCAGGAAAACCTCATGGGCATCAATGGCGCGTTCTACGGCGTGCTGTTCGCGATGTTTTGCTACAACCTGTTCCTGTTTATCTCGCTGCGCGAATCGGCCTACTTCTGGTACTTGGTGTACAACCTCAACATCGGCCTGTTCGCCGCCAGTTTCGACGGCATGCTGTTCAAGCTCTTGCCCGAGCATGTCGGCCTGCAATCGGTGAGCATCTACATCCTGATGTACCTGCACTGCTTCAGCGCCACCCAGTTCAGCCGCCACTTCCTGCACACACGCCAGTATTTCCCACGCCTCGATCTGGGCTTGCGGCTGTTCATGCTACTGATCGTCGGCTGCCTGATTTCGGTGCCGCTGATTGGCCTGCAAGCCTGGAACATTCTCGCCAGCCTGACGGTGCTGGCGGTGTCCTTCGTGCTGCTGCTGAGTGGCGCCTATGTCTGGCGCCAGGGCTTGCGTTACGGCTCCTACTACATCATCGCCTGGGGCATTCTGCTCATTTCATTCATCATCGCCACCTCCGGCTCGCTGGGTATCGAGGTATTCGGCCTGTATGGCGCGGCCGTGGTGAAGATCGGCGTGACCATCGAGCTGATCACCCTGTCGATTGGCCTGGCCGACCGCATCAATATGCTCAAGGAAGAAGGCTTCCAGTCGCGCCGCGCCGCCGAGCAGGCGGAAGTCGAAAACCAGGCCAAGAGCCGCTTTCTGGCGAAGATGAGCCACGAAATTCGCACCCCACTGAATGGCGTGCTGGGCATGCTGCAACTGCTGCGCGAAACCCCCTTAGATCGCAGCCAACGCTTCTATGTGGACACCATTTCCAGTTCAGGCAGCTCCTTGATGGCAGTGATCAACGACATTCTCGACTACGCCCGGATCGAGTCCGGCAAACTCAGCCTGGAACATATCGACTTCGACCTCGAAGAGCTGATCTCCGACACCCTCAGCCTGTTCACCGGGCAGGCCCTGGATAAACGCCTGCGTCTCTACGTCAGCCTGGAGCACGGCGTCCCACGGCGCATGCAAGGCGACCCGACCCGGCTCAAGCAAGTGCTGATGAACCTGCTGAGCAATGCGCTGAAATTCACCGCTGAAGGGCATGTGGCGGTCAATGTGTGCCGGCGCAACGACTCGCTGGGTAACCCGCACCTGGTTTTCGCGGTCAGTGACAGCGGTATCGGCGTCAGCGACGAAGGGCTGGCCCAGCTGTTCGAGTCCTTCGCCCAAGGCGACTCCAGCACCACCCGCCGTTACGGCGGCAGTGGCCTGGGCCTGGCCATCAGCAAGGAATTGGTGGAAATGATGAGTGGCCGCATCGAGGTGCAAAGCACACCGGGCCAGGGCACTCGTTTCGCATTCGATATCCCGCTGACACACGAAGAGACCGAAGCCGATCCGCTGAGCCAGTTGCTCAACGGCCGCACCGCCCTGCTCACCTCGCTCGATGGCCTTGGCCTGGATGCTCTCAGCCGCCTGCTCGGGCGTTGGGGGATGCGCACCGAACGCTGCCAAACCCCGGAGCGCCTGCACGGCTACCTGGAGGACTTTGCCGCCCCGCCGCTGCTGGTATTGATGTCGCCCTGGCCCGGCAGCGCCAACCACTGGCTCGACTCCCTGCGCCCGCAGCTGAAACCCGGCCAACGGGTGCTGCTGCTCTGCCCGCCAGAGCAATGCCAGCAACTGCCGCCCAGTGCCGGCCTGCGCCTGCTCAGCCTGGCACAACCGCTGGCGGTGACCGCCCTGCGCGAAGCACTGGTCGAACTCTACGAAGAGCGCCGCGCCGAAGTACGCAGCCTGCCACGCGAAGTGCGCAGCGACAGCCATGGCGCGCCGTGCATCCTGGTCGCCGAAGACAACCCGGTGAATCAGCTGGTGGTGCAGGGCTTTCTGAAAAAGCGCGGCTACAGCGTGCGTTTAGTGATCAACGGCTTGGCGGCGGTCAACGAGTACCAGCGCGACCCGGCAGCCGTGCAGCTGATCCTGATGGACTGTGAAATGCCGGAAATGGACGGCTTCGAAGCGACCCGGCAGATCCGCCGTTTGGAGCGCCAGTACAACCTGCCGGCCGTGCCCATCGTCGCCCTGACAGCGCACATCCTCGACGAGCATCGCCAGCACGGCGCCGATGCGGGCATGGACGACTTCCTCGGCAAACCGCTGGACAGTGCCCAGCTGTACAGCACCCTGGATCGCTACCTGCTCGGGCAAACGCAGGACAACTGACAGACATGGCCAGCTCGCGCAGGGCGCGTTAGCATCGCCGCTGTGTTTTGGAGAATAAAGCCGTGTTGATCCCCGCGCACCTGTTAGAAGCCGACACCCTTACCCGCCTGATCGAGGATTTCGTCACCCGCGAAGGCACCGACAACGGTGACGAAACCCCACTGGAAACCCGCGTACAACGCGTACGCCGCGCCTTGGATAAAGGCGAAGCCGTGATCGTCTTCGACCCCGAAAGCCAGCAATGCCAACTGGCATTGAAGCGCGACGTGCCCAAGGAATGGCTACAAGAGCTCAGCGAATAGTCCGCGATTGCCTGGGCCTGGAAACGCGCGCGGCTAAAGCCCCTCCCACGAACTCTGCGCGCTACCGGTCTTGGGCTCAGCCAATCAGCTTGGGGAAAAGCGCGGCCCGAACAAAATGATGCTGGCGCCCGCCACGCACAGCGCGGCGCCCAACCAGTCGCTGGCCAACGGGCGAGTCTTTTCGACGACCATCAGCCACAGCAGCGAAGCGACGATATAGATCCCGCCGTAAGCGGCATACGCACGCCCGGCATACGCCGCCTCCACGCGGGTCAGCAGTAAGGCGAACAACGTCAGGCTGAGCAGCCCGGGCGCCACCCACCACACGCTCTTACCGAGGCGCAGCCACATCCAGAAGGCGTAGCAACCGGCGATCTCGAACAACGCAGCCAGGAAAAACCACAGGTAATTAAGCATCGGAATGTTCCCCTGCCGATCAGGATATGCGGCAGTTTTCCGCGATTGAAATGGCACTCGGCACCTGCGCAGGCTGCCTCGTACGGCGATTGTGGGCGTTCGTAGCGCGAACCACCGGAGAGCGTACTACCCGCGCAGGCCGCCTTCGCGCTCCCAGGCACAGCGTACGTGCAACTCGCCTTCCTGAGGGCTGTGCAAGCCATTGTCGGACTCCCAGCGGAAGGTATGCGTACCGCTCAGCTCGGTTTCCAGATGCACCACCGCACTGGCCCAATACAGCCGCTTGAGCAGCGCTTCGAATTGCTTGATCCACAAGTTCCACTCGTACTCCACCGCACGGTAACTGGCGCCGAAGTGAATCACCTGTGTCTGGTACACCCCCTCGCCCGGCTGTCGACAACACGCAAACATCTCGCGCCCGAGAAACGGCCAGGCATCGCCAGCAGGCAGCTCGCTCAACACCTGCTGATTGATTTCACGGCGCAGCCGACTCTCCGCCGGGCTATCGGACGGCCAATCGCGGATGCAGCCATAAACGATGGATTCGGACTCCACACGGGCACTCCAGAAAATCAAGGCTGCCTTCTATCACAGCACCGCAGGCCAAGGAAGGAACGATCGCCAACTTTGCGCGTTTCAGCTTAGTTGGAGGACATCGCGCAGCCTTCCTAACCGCACGTCAGCGGCGGACCACGGCCCACCCACACATCAAACTCTACGCAGCCCTCAACGCATCAAAGTCGTTCGTAGTTCGTAGGGTGGACATGGCGCAGCCTTGTCCACCACAGGCCGCGAGCAGATGCCCCAGCCTATCGGCACGTCCGCCGGCGGGGCTCGACTACCCGCTCATCCACGCGTCAAGCTCTACGCGGCCCTTGGCGCATCAGCCAGGCAAGCAGGGTCATCAACACGGCCAGGCTGGTCAGCACCATAAACGGCAAACCGTAGTTGCCCGCCAGGTCACGCGCCAACCCGGACAAAATCGGCGTCAAGCAACCGAGGCTATAACCCGTGCACAGCATCATCGCCGTCCAGCGGCTGACCGCCAGCGGCGAGCCGGCTTCATACAGCGGCAGTACCAGCGACAGGGCGAACGAGCCTCCCAGACCAAAACCGATTGCCACGGCCCACAGCTCCGGCAGCACGGTCGGCATAAAGGTAATCATCGCCAGGCTGATAGACGACAGCACGCCACAGCCGACCAATAGCCCATAACGGTTATCGAACCGCTGGGCCAGCCATGGCAGCAGAAAAGAGCTGGGCAAGCCCATCAGCATCGACACACTGAACAGCGTGTTGCTGTGCAGCACGGTCAACCCGGCCTCCTGGTAGCGCGCCACCGCCCAGGTCGCCAAGGCATAGAACAACCCGGCCTGAATTGCGGATTCCACGCTGACGCGACACCCATTCCACGCACATCCGGACAGTGATTCCACGCTGATCCGGACACTCACTCCACGAGCATC
>DELY01000057.1 GCA_002354655.1 Pseudomonas sp. UBA2684 | reverse complement strand
GAGTCAGCGTGGAATCCGCATCGCCGTACAATCACATGCATGTGCAGCTGACTGACCATATTGCCCAGGGTCGCGACATTCATCTTGTCCGCGCCAAAGGTGTCCTTGAGCATCTCGGCCAACGCCGTGGTTTCCTGCCAGAGCTGCTGCTGGTCATCGGTGTCGAGCTGGAACAGCTCACTGATCTCATCGCGGCGCGGCACTAGGATAAACCAAGGGTACTGCGCGTCATTCATCAATACTAAACGGCACAACGGAAAATCGCCGACGGGCAACGTGTCCTGCTGCAAACGTGAATCCAAGGCGAACATAGCAACCTCCCCTGCTCGACCAATCAATAGAAAAGCTTAGCGCCTCAACACAAAATCCGGCATCCAAACGACCAGGTACGCAGGATACGCGGGAGCCATAACCGATTCACCTCCCCGCACACCGGCCGCACACCGGCCGCACACCCTGCAATGCACCAGCACATAGCGCCTCGATACCGCGCGCACCGACCTCGTGCACCATTTTGTTTCCTCTAGTAATGAGCCGCGCTTGCGCGTTACCACCGACGGCCTATTCTTCATCACGAAACACAGCGAGCGGAGTGCCAGAGACGAAAATGCCGCTACGCACGAGTCCTCTACTTCCACCTCACAAAACACCTACAACCCTTGTAAAACCTGGCTATCAACCCACCTCTAAGCCAAAAAAGGAACAGTCCACTCAATCTAAAAATCACCGTGCGCAAGAAACTTTGCATTTTGAGCACGACTCTTGCTTTGGGCTACGGCAATGCTCGGAATGCCGCGCAGCAGCCCTACAAGAACGGTAACCAGCAACCCATAGACCCCGAATCTGTTAGCGCTGAAAGACGCAAGTGAAAATCTACAAAATTGCGACATGTTTCAGCAGCTTTTGCGACACCGCTGTGAAGAAATCGCGACGAATAGATTGCAACTATCGCCAACATTGGCTGCGTGCTATAAGTTAGCGCCGACACAAAAAGAAAGAGCTGGCCATATAACAATTAAATGGACAGCGCAACTCTTCTAAACCAAAGGAGCAATCACGATGCAAGTGATGAAGTGGAGCGTAATCGCCCTGGCAGTAGCCGCGGGCAGCACCCAAATGGCATTCGCCTCTAGCCAGTCCGAGTCCAAGGGCTTTATTGAAGACAGCAGCTTCAATATCTTCAACCGTGTCCTGTACATGAATCGTGACTTCCGTAATGGCGGCGAAAACGGCAGCCATGTGACCAAACCGGCTGGCGAACGTAACGGCTATCGTGAAGAAACCGGCTTGGGTATCCGCCTGCTTTACGAATCGGGCTTCACCCAAGGCACCGTCGGTGTTGGTGTTGACGCTCACTCGCTGAGCAGCATCAAGATTGATAGCGGTGACGGTCGTTATGGCAATGGTCTTTTCGCTCAAACGGATGACGGTAGCGGCGACGACACCCAAACTGAAGTTGGTGGCGCAATTAAATTCCGCGTCTCTGACACCGTACTGAAATACGGCAACCAGTTCACCAGCAGCCCGGTATTCGCGACCGACGACAGCCGCATTCTTCCTGAAGTTGCTACCGGCACGTACTTGGTAAGCAATGAAATCGAAGGTCTTGAACTGAGCGCAGGTCGTTTCACTGGCCTCAGCTCCCAAGTTCAAAGCGCTCGTGACGACGTTGGCCTGACTGAAGCCAATATTGTTGGCGCAAGCTACAGCTTCACCGACAACTTCAGCGCGGCTATCCATGCCTCCGATGTCGAAGACCACTTCACCAAGAAGTATGTCAACCTGAACTACAACCTGCCGCTGGCAGAAGAACAGGCCCTGAACTTCGACTTCAACGCATACAAAACTGACGACGACGGCCAAAAGCTGTCCGGTGATGTCAATAACAAAATCTGGAGCTTGGCAGCAGCTTACTCCCTGGGCGCCCACACCTTTACTCTTGCCCACCAGCGTTCCTCTGGTGATACCGCCTATGCTTACGGCATTGACGGTCTCGGCACAGTGTTCTTGGCTAACTCGGTCCAGTTCTCCGACTTCGACCGCAAAGACGAACGCTCCTGGCAGGCTCGTTATGACCTCAACATGGCCACATACGGCATCCCTGGCCTGAGCTTCATGACCCGTTACATCACCGGTGACAACATTGATACCGGGGCTGCTAATGAAGGCAAAGAGCACGAGTTCAACTTTGAAACTAAGTACGTCTTCCAAGATGGTGCTGCCAAAGATCTGTCGCTTCGCCTCCGCAGCGCCATTTGGCGTGCCAACAGCGTACAAAACGATGAATACGGTGCTGATAACAACGATTTGCGCCTGATCGTCGAATACCCGCTGAGCGTGTTGTAATTCAAGCTAAGCGTAGTTAGCGTCATAAAAAGCCCGGCTTATGCCGGGCTTTTTCTTGATGTGTTTTTTTCAAAAAACAATCTACAGCGGCAATGCATATGTACCTGTTACATGCGCCACCAACTCTTCTTCATTACCCGCCGAGTACAGCGCTACTTCGCACACCGCCTGCCGGCGACTTAAACGAAGAATCCGCGCTTCAGCCAATAAGTCCACCGGCTTGGGCTTGACCAGAAAGTTAATATTTAGATTTGACGTCACCGCCATCTCCACCCGCCCCAACCGTCCTAACACCACCGCATACATCGCCGCATCCGCCAGCGACATGATGGTCGGCCCCGACAAAGTGCCGCCAGGACGCACCAACTTGGTGTGGAACGGCACGCGCGCCAACACGCCCTGGGCGTCCAATCGATCGATGCACAGATTGATGTCTTCAGCCATGGGCAGGCCTGCGCGAATCAGTGCTTGAACCTCTGCTGCCGTCAATACCGACACCTTCCCCTCCTCATAAGCGACCAGCCTGCATCCTGTACGCCACAGTACAGGCACCGTACAATGCCGGCCTATTAAAAGCCCTTGCAAACGACAGAACGGCCAAATATGCGTACCAGTCAGTTCCTGCTCTCGACTCTCAAAGAAACTCCTTCCGACGCCGTGGTCATCAGCCACCAGCTCATGCTGCGCGCCGGAATGATCCGTAAACTGGCGTCCGGCCTCTACACCTGGCTACCGATGGGCCTGCGTGTATTGCGCAATGTGGAGAAAGTGGTACGCGAAGAAATGAATGCCGCCGGCGCCCTCGAGGTGCTGATGCCAGGCATTCAGCCGGCAGAGCTGTGGCAGGAATCCGGGCGCTGGGAACAATACGGGCCTGAGCTGCTGCGCATGAAAGACCGCCATGGTCGCGACTTCTGCGCGGGACCGACCCACGAGGAAGTGATCACCGATCTGGCACGCAACGAGCTGAACAGCTACAAGCAGCTGCCGATCAACCTGTACCAGATCCAGACCAAGTTCCGCGACGAAATTCGCCCGCGGTTTGGCCTGATGCGTGGCCGCGAGTTCATCATGAAGGACGCTTACTCCTTCCATGTTGACCAAGCATCGCTGCAAGAAACCTATGACCGCATGCATCAGGCCTACTGCAATGTATTCACCCGCCTGGGCCTGAATTTCCGCCCGGTGCAGGCTGATACGGGTTCGATCGGCGGTACTGGCTCGCATGAGTTCCATGTATTGGCTGACTCGGGTGAAGACGATATCGCCTTCAGCGACAGCTCCGACTACGCAGCGAACATCGAGAAAGCCGAAGCCGTTCCGCGTGAAACCGCGCGCGCCGCCGCCCAGGAAGCCTTGCGCCTGGTCGACACACCAAACACCAAAACCATTGACGAGCTGGTCAAGCAGTTCCATCTGCCGATCGAAAAAACCATCAAGACCCTGGTTGTGCATGGTGCCGAAGCGGGCACCCTGGTCGCCCTGATCATCCGTGGCGACCATGAGCTGAACGAAATCAAAGCCGCCAACCTGGAGCAGGTCGCCAGCCCGCTGGTGTTCGCATCGGAGGCCGAACTGCGCAACGCCATTGGCGCCGGCGCCGGCTCTCTGGGTCCGTTGAACCTGCCGCTGCTCTGCATTGTCGATCGCTCGGTCGCCCTGATGAGCGATTTCGCCATCGGCGCCAACATCGACGATAAACACTATTTCGGCGTCAACTGGGAGCGCGACCTGCCGCTGCCGGCGGTTGCCGACCTGCGCAATGTGCTCGCTGGCGACCCAAGCCCGGACGGCAAAGGCACGCTGGAAATCAAACGCGGCATCGAAGTGGGCCACATCTTCCAGCTCGGCACCAAGTACAGCCAGGCGCTGAACTGCCAGGTACTCGGCGAAAACGGCAAGCCGGTAATCCTCACCATGGGTTGTTACGGGATTGGCGTTTCGCGCGTGGTAGCGGCGGCAATCGAGCAGAATTTCGATGACCGCGGCATCCTCTGGAACGATGCGCTCGCCCCGTTCCAGATCGCCCTGGTGCCGCTGCGTTATGAAACCGAAGCCGTACGCGATGCCACCGACAAGCTGTATGCCGAACTCAAGGCCGCCGGCTATGACGTACTGCTCGATGACCGTGACAAAAAGACCAGTCCGGGCATCAAATTCGCCGACATGGAATTAATCGGCATCCCGCATCGCATCGTAGTCAGCGACCGGGGCCTGGCCGACGGCAATCTGGAATACAAGAGCCGCCAGGAAACGGATGCTCAAGTGGTTCCCGCTGCCGACATCCTGTCCTTTATCCAAGCGCGTATCCGCCGCTGATTTCAGCCTTCTATCAAGAGCCGTCATGTTCAAGCGAAGCACCATCCGCCTCCTCGGCGCCGCACTGTGCGGCGTCCTCTTTCTCACGGGCTGCGCCAACCAGTTACCGCAGCGCAGCGAACATGAGGAACGCGTCGAGCGCAAACTGCTGGATCACAGCCTGCAAATCGACGTAGGTGAGCCGCGCGTATTGGAACTGCCGCAACGGCGCGTGCGCGTACATGAGCAAAAGACTTTCGAAGTGACGGCATTTGAAGTCACCCGGCGTTACGACCGCTATACGCCTTACCAGCCCTGGCGCGAGCTGTATGAAGTGCCCCTCGGGGCGGTGGCCGTGGTCGCTGGCATCGGCGCCAACGTTCTCAACGTGGTACTCCTGGGCAGCCTGCCGGACAGCGCCACCAAGGACTGGATCAGCTATGGCTTTGCCGGCCTCAACCCGCTGATGAACGTCGAGTCCAATGGGCGCTCGCAGCAGAATCTCGCCAGCCTCGACGAACAGCGCCAGGATGCGCGCATGGAATATTCCAGCCTGCCATGGGCCGAGCGCCCGGTACTGGTCAAGGCCAACGAAAACACCCACGAGCTGCTGACCGACCGCAACGGTATTCTGCGTCTCAACCTGCTCGACGGCCCTTTTGCCGAGCAGGATGTCAGCCGTACCGGCACCTTGCTCCTGAGTGTCGAAGACGCCCAAGGCTCGGCCCGTGCCGATGCCACCTTGATGGTCAGCCGTACGCTACGCGGCAAGCTGCAAGAAGCCCATGACCTGATCTACGACGACTTGGAAGACGATGACGTCGAACAGTGGGTGCATCGGGTCAAGCGCTTGTCTGAACTGGGCCTGGAAGAAGAAGCCAGCGAACTGGAGCAGAGCCTGATCGAACTGACGCGCAACGACCCCGAGCTACAGGAAAGCTTTCTCAAGGCGCTGATGCAGGATGCTGGACGCCTGGTCGCCGACCCCGGCAACGACTGAGCCGCACATGGCCCTGCGCCTCGGCCTGCTATTACTCGCGCTCTTCAGCGTGCCCGGCCAGGCCAACCTGCGCCAGGCGCCCGAGCCAGAGTTGCGTGCGCTGCTGCAACGCACAGTGGCCGAAGCCGAGAGTTTTCAGGATCGCTTCGAGGCAGAGGTCTGGCTGCTGGATATGTCCACCCGCCTGACGCGCTACATCCCCGATGCCGAGGAACGCCTGACGCTGCTTAAACTGGTGCACCGCGAAGCCACTAAGGCCGGACTCAAGCCCGATCTGGTGTTGGCGCTGATCCATACCGAAAGCCACTTTGACCGCTTCGCCATTTCCTCAGCCGGCGCCCAGGGCATGATGCAAGTCATGCCCTTCTGGAAAGCCGAACTCGGCCGTCCGCAGGATAACCTCACCGACAACGCCACCAACCTGCGTTACGGCTGCACCATCCTCAGCTTCTATCTGCGCAAAGAGCGCGGCAATCTCAACCGTGCCCTCGCCCGCTATAACGGCAGCCTTGGCAAGCACACCTATCCCGCCAAGGTCATCGGCTTCTGGCACGACTTCTGGTACGTCAAACCGTAGGGTCTGTTGTCGTTTCATCACGACCACGCCGGCAATCGATCATCGCAGCACAATAAACCCGGCAATCCCCTGCAATGGCTGCTCTTCCAGTTCGAGCGCGGTGACTTTCGCCTGACGCGGGCCGTGCTCAAGCCAAGCGGCCAGGGTGCGCACAACACCTTCCTCGCCCTCGAACAGCACCTCGACACGGCCATCGGCGAGGTTGCGCACCCAACCATCCAACCCCAGTGCCTCGGCTTGCTCGGCGGTGCACTGGCGAAAGCTCACCCCCTGCACCCGCCCACTGACATAACCATGTAAACAGATGCGCGGCATGTCGTTAGCCTCCAGCCTGTAAAGCCTTGAGACGCGCCGTCAGCCCGGCAGCCGTCTGCTCGCCCAGCAAACGCTCACGCACCTGCCCCTGGTCGTCGACGATATAGGTGACGGGCAATACCTCGTTGCGCGGTAATTGGTAGCGCGGCGCCGGATCTTGCGCCAACACGGTGAACTCGATACCCAAGGCTTGCGACGCCTGACTCAACTCGCCGCCTTGCAAGCCATCGAAGTTCACCCCCAGCACACTGACGGACTGTCCGCCGAGCTGCTGCGCCAGGGCATTCAGCTCGGGAATCTCGGTGCGGCAGGGTGCGCACCACTCGGCCCAGTAATTAATCACCAACCACTGGCCTTCCAGCCGCTCAGCCGGTACCTTTTGTCCATGCTGATCGACGCCCACGTCCTCGGCACAGCCCGCCAGCAGTAGACCGGCGCAAAGTCCCATAACAGTACGAATGACAGCCTGGAGTCGCGTTCCCATGCATTCGATCCTCGTCCACGTAGGGTTGATATGACGCTAGATGCCTTGCGCCTGGAAGTGCCGGACATCCTCGAAGAAGACGCCGCTCCCCTAGCCGACCTCAACGAGCAACTGGCACACGCCCGCCTGCAATCACGCGAGCATGCACTGCAACAGGTGCTCAGCCTGATATTCCGGCTTAACCGCAGCGCCATGACCTTACTCGAAAGGCAACGCGCGCTGCAAAGCCTCAGCGATGAGTATCGTCACTATGCGGTGGCCTACCGCGGCGGCACGCCACCACCGGCCTTGTTCGTGCGGCTGTGCAGCGAACTGGCGATCGGCTTCAAACGCTTGCTGCTGCAAATTCTGCAAGGCCGGCAGCCCTCGCGCCCGCACCTGGCCTGGTGCCTGTACATGGCCCAGCACTTCCTTGCCCAAAGCCTGTTGCGCCACTACCAGCTGTACCAGGAGCCGCCACCCAGCCTATGGCGCGACAGCCACCTGTTGTACTGGATCGGTGAACACCAGGAATGCCTGGACGAACCGGTCGCCGCCGCCTTTCAGCCGCCGCCGGCGAGTACCTTGCGCGGTATTTACCAGCAAATGCTGTTGCTCGCCCTGAGCAACCCGTTTCACCTCGCCGAGGGTGAATGCCCCCTGCTGTTCGGCGCGCTGGCGCCGCTGGCCGGGCTCGCACGCTTACTGCCCTGGGATGACGAGGACGACGGCGAGGGCCCAACCGTCGACCTTAGCGAATCGCAACCCTGCCTCGGCTATGCGCACCAAGCCGACGGCGACCGCGCTTACCTGCGGCGTTTCGAACTGGGTGCGCTGTTAGTTGCGCTGCATGAGCCGGCGCCCCTGCAAAGCGCCGCCGAGCGACAGCTACTCGAGCAAGTGCAGCAACATTGGCTGGGGCGCCAGCAACGCCGTCATCAACGGGCCGAACATGGCGCAGAGTGCAACCTGGTGGTCGGCCTAGCGGCCATCCACGCCCAGTTGCTGGAACAGCGCCCGCTGCGCGCCCCGGCGCAGATGCTCGATGCCAGCCCCGGCGGCGCGCGTTTGCTGTGCAACGCCGATCAGGCGACGCATTTATCCGTCGGCCAACTGGTCCTCATTCTCACCAATAGCGAGACCCCCACCCTGGCCCTGGTGCGTTGGCGTCACCTCAATATCGAAGGTCTGCACCTGGGCCTGCGCTATCTGAAAGGCCTGCCGCGCCCGGTGTGGCTGCGGCGCGCACCCAGTGCGCAAACCCATCCCGGCGTGATGCAGAGCACCCCTGCTCCCGGCACGGGCTGGCACCACGGGTTATGGTTGCCCAACGGGCAGTTCGTCGAGGGGGAAAACCTCTGGCTGCAACTGGCGAGCGTGCACAACCAGGCGATCCTGCCACTGCCAGCAGCCAACCTCGGCACTGCCTCGGTCAGCCGCCACCCACTGCGCCTGGCATAAAGGCTGAAAACTGCGAGACGGGTCACGCCGACCGTCGGCCGAGTGCACAGTTTCGTCGGCCGGGCCCTGCTTATAATTCCCGGCACTCGAGCTTGCTACGCTCGGCTATTAGCCTGGAAACGTGCCCATGACCCAAGCCCACGACAAGTTGATCGGTCCGGTGCCCGCGCGCATCGCCGACGTTGCCCGTCTGCTGGTAACGCCCTACGAAGGGCGGGTCGCCGAGTACAACATTGCCGCTTGGCTGCAACTGCCTGGGTTGGCCAACCTGCCGGTGTCCCTGCTGGTCAGCTACCGCGATGGCGACAACCGCCGGGAAGTCTCGGTGGATCACGGCAAAGTCAGCATCCACAACAAAATCCTGCTGTCCGGCGTGGCTCGCCTACCGGTCAAACAGAAAATCGAAGACATGCAGATTCGCCTGCGCTCGGCCGTGCCGACAGCGACCCTGGTGGTCGAAGAGTTATTCGTACAGGCCATCGAGTTGACGCAAAGCGACAGTCGCCAAGCACTCGCCTAGCAGCCCATTGAAAAACCATCTCCGTTTTTCAACGGCCTGCTAAAACCCACCCATTCAACAATCCCGCGTACCGTCGCGCGATTGTGCGTTTAGGCGGAGGCAATCCCCACCGGGCTCAGGCACTCGTCCGCGGGTGCCGGGGAGGCCATTTCAGGCGTTTGCGGGGCCGGCACCAACGACTCTGGCCAGCGCGCGAAACGCAGTCCGGTGATGCGATTCAAGCGCTCCAACGCCTCTTGCGGCGCCCGCTGATGGAGATGAATTACCTGGCCATCAGGCACCTTCGCACATTGCTTGACTGTCATAGGACGCCTTTACTCTCCGCCAATCCCTGCGCCACTGGCAGCTTGATTGCAATCTGCCAGTGCGATTGCCAGAAGCGTGCCAGCCTCCTGTTAGCCACCTACGCGGCTCGCTTGAGCCACACACGCTGTCATGCCCCGCCGCCATGCCGCAAACTGACGTTTTTCGTCACTCGGCGACGGGGTGCAACCAATCCGCCAAACTGCCATCAAATAAGGCGGCCTGTTCCTCATGTAAACGCTCCAGTGCGCTGCGCAGCGCCGGATACCACGGCTCATCGAGTTGCTCCGGCAACTGGCTGAGCTGCGGCAGCGGCCACGGGCTGCGGCTCAGCAACTGCTGCATGCTGTAGTGGCTAAGGTCGCGGCTCAACACCCAGGCGCCAGCAGCGGTCGGTGCGACCAACTGCTGCTGTTCGAGAAACTCGAGCAGCTCTTCCCACTCGTGCTCCGGCAACAACCAACCCTGCCGCTGCACATCGCGATGACGCACTTTCAACCCCGACTGCTGCCGCGCATGGAACACCCGCAAAACGCCCAACACCACCAACAGCCGCGGCATGGCGCGCTTGCGCCACTGGTGCGAAACACCCTGGTTGCACACCAACTCGGCGCCAAACAGCACGATCAGCCAGGACAGATAAATCCACAGGAGAAACAATGGCACGGTGGCGAAAGCGCCATATATCAGTTGATACCCAGGAAACAGCCGGACATACAGGCCAAACAGCGCCTTGGCCACCTCAAACAGCACCGCCGTGAACAGCCCGCCTAAAAAGGCATGCTTCAGCGGCACGCGCGCATTCGGCACCGTCGCATAAAGCAAGGTAAACGCCGCGACACTGAACAGCAGCGGCATGAAATTCAGCAGGGTTTTCGCGCCGATCAACGCGTCGGGCCCAGAGAGCAACGACAACGAGGCGATATAGGTGCTGATCGCAAAGCCGGCCCCCAGCAGAATCGGCCCCAGGCTCAAGATTGCCCAATACAGCAGAAAACTCGACACCCCACGGCGCGGCTGGCGCACCCGCCAGATGGTGTTGAAGGTTTTTTCGATGGTCACCAGCATCCAGAACGCGGTAACCGCCAGCACCGCGACGCCGATCCAGGTCAACTGGCGAGCCTGGGTGGTGAAGTTACGCAGGTACTCCTGCACCATTTCCCCGGCCGACGGCACAAAGTTGCGGAAGATAAAACTCTGGATCTGCTCGCCCGTGCCCTGAAACGCTGGCACCGCAGACAGCATGGCGAAGGTCACCGTCATCATCGGCACTACGGCGAACAGCGTGGTGTAGGTCAGGGCTGCCGCATTATTGGCACCGCGATCGGCGAGGAAGCGCTGGAGCAGAAAGCGCCAGAACTCCACAAGGTTGTTGAAACGCTGACGCATGCCCTCTCCTTAGCGATTAATCCAGCGAAGCTACAGAGCACCGACACACCGGGCAGTGACGCATGCCCCATGCGCAGGACGCGCCTCAGGTGGCTCGCCTGCCGGGGTGATGTGCAACGCCGCCGATCTTGCGCAGGCTCTCCAGCGTCGACGCGGTTAGAATAGCCGCCACCCGAGGCAAGATGCGACCTGCTTATGACCGATCTGACGCTCTATCACAACCCACGCTGCTCAAAATCGCGCAGCGCTTTGCAGCTGCTCGAAGCGCGCGGTTTGACGCCAACCATTGTGCGTTACCTGGAAACCCCACCCAGTGCCGCCCAGTTGCAGGCCGTGCTCAGCAAACTCGGAATCGCCGCGCGGCAACTGTTGCGCAGCGGCGAAGCGGATTATCAGGCCCTGAACCTGGCCGACCCCAGCCTGAGCGAGGCGCAATTGATCGCGGCCATGGTCGCCCACCCCACGTTGATCGAGCGCCCTATCCTGATCGCAGGCGATCGAGCGGTCATCGGCCGTCCCCCCGAAAAAGTCCTGGAGATCCTCGCGTGAGCGCGCCCTACATCTTGGTGTTGTATTACAGCCGGCACGGCGCCACCGCCGAAATGGCCCGACAGATTGCCCGCGGCGTGGAAATGGCAGGCCTGGAAGCGCGTCTGCGCACGGTACCCGCCATCTCCAGCGAGTGCGAAGCGGTGGCCCCGGCGATACCCGCCGACGGCGCGCTGTATGCCAGCCTCGATGAGCTGAAGAACTGCGCCGGCCTGGCCCTCGGCAGCCCGACGCGTTTCGGCAACATGGCCGCACCGCTGAAGTACTTTCTCGATGGCACCAGCGGCCTGTGGCTGACCGGTGGTCTGGTCGGCAAACCGGCCGGGGTCTTCACCTCCACCGCCAGCCTGCATGGCGGTCAGGAGACCACCCTGCTGTCAATGCTGCTGCCGCTGCTGCACCACGGCATGCTGATCACCGGCCTGCCCTACAGCGAAGCCGCGCTGCTGGAAACCCGCGGCGGCGGTACACCTTACGGCGCCAGCCACCACGCCGGCGCAGATGGTAAACGGGCGCTCGACGAACATGAAATCACGCTGTGCCGCGCCCTCGGCCAGCGTCTGGCGCACACCGCGCTGAAGCTGGAGACTGGCCGTGGCTAAAACCCGCAAACCCCTGCCAGCACTGGACTGGCTGAAGCCGCGCATGGCCATCAGCCGCGCCATCAGCTTGGTGAGCTTTCTCGCCCTGGCGGCGCTGCTGTTGGTGTGGAATCTGCTGTTTGCCGAGATTCCCGGCAAGCTGCTCTGGGTAATCCTGGCGTTCCAACTGCTGCCGCTGTTGCTGCTTGCCCCCGGCTTGATCCTCGGCAACGCACGCGCCCACGCCTGGACCTGCTTCGTGGTCAACCTGTACTTCATTCAGGGAGTATTGGCCGCGTTCGACCCGTCCAAGGCGTTGTTCGGCTGGCTGATGAGCCTGCTCAGCTTCACCCTGTTCTGCGCCGCCTTGATGTATACGCGCTGGTGCTTCCAGCACGACCGCAAGCTGGCTGGAGACGAGTGATGCGCAAGCCGCAGCGACAGACTGTCGGCGGCTTGCCAGAAGGACAGCAGCAATCCAGCGCCACGGCTAGCTCAGCGTGGCGCGGGTTTCACTAAGCTATGTACCCGTTCACGGTTGCACGTCGATTCTGTAGGGTAGGTTAGTGGCGCTGGCGGGCTGGTAAAGCAACTGCGCAATGGCTGCGCCACGTAACCCACCCAGCGCTATTTGGCCTAGCCCCTCTGGTGGGTTACGGCGCAACGGACTATGCAGCAGCCGATAGTCCATGGTCATGCGCCTAACCCACCCTACGCATTACCGCGCTCCAGGCATCGCCTAGCCGGCCCCACGCTTCAACACACAGCGGGGACAGAGCCTTTAACTAGGTAAGAAAGTAGAAACAACCGGCGATAACCGCGCCGGAATAGATCAGCATCATCAGGCAATAGCCCATGATTTCCCGGGCGCCCAGGCCTGCGATGGCCAGCAAGGGCAGTGCCCAGAACGGCTGGATCATGTTGGTCCAGGCATCGCCCCAGGCGATTGCCATTGCCGTGACTTCCGGTGCCACGCCAAGTGCCTGCCCCGCCGGCAGCATGATCGGTCCCTGCACCGCCCACTGACCACCACCGGACGGCACGAAGAAGTTCACCACACCGGCGCTGAGGAAAGCCAGCATCGGGAAGGTGTCCGCCGTCGACCAGGCCACGAACGCATCGGTAATCTGCTTGCCCAGCGACATGCCCTCGGCATTGGCCCCGATCATCATGCCCATGATCCCGGCATAGAACGGAAACTGGATAACGATGCCGCTGATCCCGCTCACGCTTTCCTGAACCGCGCGCATGTAGCGCTCCGGCGTGCCATGCAGCAGCAGGCCGGTGAACAGGAACAAACCGATGACGATGTTGAGCGTCAGGGCAAAACCGTTGGTAATGAAGTAGTAGCCGAAGTAGACGGCCGCCAGCAGAACGATGAGCAAACCGAGAATGCGGCTGTCGTCCAGACGCTGCGCCGGCGTATGACGCGGCATCTGCTCAACCTTGGGCTCACGCAGCAACTCGGGGTCTGCGACGGTCGGTATCGCCGGCAACATGGCGCGATTGAGGATCGGCAGGCCGATCACCAGCAGCGCGATGATGCTCAGGTTCAGCACCGTGAACAGGGTATTTTCAACACCGATGGGCGCGCTCAGCACGCCGGCCGTCATCCGTTCCAGATCGGCACCGCCACTGGCCAGCGACAACGGGATCGAACCGGACAAGCCGCCGTGCCAGATCAAAAAGCCCGAATAGGCCGACGCCACCAGCAAGGGATAGTGCAGCCCCTTGACCTGACGCGCTAACGCCCGGGCCAACACAGCACCCACCACCAGACCGAAGCCCCAGTTGATCCAGGAACCGGCCAGGGCCACCAGGGTCACCATGACAATGGCTTGCCCAGGCGTGGTGGCAAGGCGGGCCAGGCGATCAAGCTGGCGACTGACCACTGGCGCATTGGCCAGCACATGACCGGTGACCAGAACCAGCGCCATCTGCATGGCAAACGTCAGCAGGGTCCAGAAGCCGGTGCCCCAGTGTTGTGCCATCTGCGGCGCGCTTTGCCCAGTACCGAGCATGCTGAAGATCAGCACGAACACGGTCAGCAGCATGGCGAACACAAAAGGTGAGGGAAGATAGCGTTGAACCAGGTTCACGCTCAATGAAGTCATCTTGGCTAGCATTTGCACATCCTCT
Source organism: Pseudomonas sp. UBA2684 (assembly GCA_002354655.1). Lineage (GTDB taxonomy): Bacteria > Pseudomonadota > Gammaproteobacteria > Pseudomonadales > Pseudomonadaceae > Aquipseudomonas. The sequence continues at coordinate 177 of DELY01000057.1, read as the reverse complement.
TTTATCGTTATTTATGAGGCTGACCCGGGCTGGGTTGCCCGGGCCCTAAGCGGCGCCAGATCCCTATGGGCGTCCCGCTTGAACAGCTACAGAGGGTTATCCGCGTTCGATGGCCAGCGCCACGCCCTGACCGCCGCCGATGCACAGCGTCGCCAGGCCTTTCTTGGCGTCGCGTTT
>DELY01000007.1:67031-67930 GCA_002354655.1 Pseudomonas sp. UBA2684 | reverse complement strand
GGCGCCCGCCGGCTCGGCCAGGCGGGCCAGAGCCGCCAGCAACTCGCGGCTGGCAGGCGTCGGTTCGGCGCGCTCGCGCACCTCGGTGAACATGCCATTGACCGCATCGAGCGCTTCGAGCACCACGTCCATCAACTCGGCATCGACGCGGCGCTCACCCTTGCGCAGGATGTCGAACACGTTTTCGGCGATGTGGCAGCACTCCACCAGCTCATTGAGCTGGAGGAAACCGGCACCGCCCTTGACGGTATGGAACCCCCGAAAGATTGCATTGAGCAGGTTCATATCGTCCGGGCGGCTTTCAAGTTCCACCAACTGCTCGGACAATTGCTCGAGAATCTCGCCGGCCTCTACCAGGAAATCCTGGAGGATTTCTTCATCGGCGCCGAAGCTCATATGACGTGCTCCTAAAATCCTAGGCTGGATAGCAGATCGTCGACATCATCCTGATTGGATGCGACGTCATCACGCTTATCGGCATGAATCTGCGGACCTTCACCATGCGAAGGCTCTTTTTGTTGTTCTTGTTCGGCACGCAACACGTTGTGATCGTGCTCGATGCCGGCAAAACGGTCGACCTGGCTGGCCATGAGCATCAGTTTGAGTAGATTGCTTTCCACCTCGGTGACCAGCTGGGTCACGCGTTTGATCACCTGGCCAGTGAGGTCCTGGTAATCCTGCGCGAGCAAGATGTCGTTGAGGTGGCCGGACAATTTGACGTTGTCGCGCTCGCTGCGGGCGAGAAACAATTCGATGCGTTTGGCCAGTTCGCGAAAACCGTCGGCGCCCATTTCACGGCGCATGAAGCGGCCCCAGTCGGCACTCAGCTGTTGCGCCTCGCTACTCAGGTCGTTGACCAGCGGCGCGCTCTGCTCGACCAGATCCATGGTCCGATTGGC
>DELY01000007.1:0-66935 GCA_002354655.1 Pseudomonas sp. UBA2684 | reverse complement strand
ACCAGATCCATGGTCCGATTGGCCGCTTTTTCGGTCATCGTCACCACGTAGTTCAAGCGTTCGGTTGCGTCGGTGATTTGCGACACTTCCTGGGCATGCGGCACGCGCGGGTCCAGTTGGAAGTTGACGATGGCGTTATGCAGTTCACGCGTCAGCTTGCCGACTTCGTGGTACAGGCCACGGTCGCGCGCTTTGTTGAGCTCATTGATCAGTTGCACCGCTTCGCCAAAGTTGCCTTGTTCCAGGCTGTCTACCAATTGGCGAGCGTTGGTTTTCAGGGTCGACTCAAGGTCGCCCTGAGGGGAATCATCGTGTTCCATAGCACCCTCGCGGCAAGCATCAGCCGTTGACCCGCTCAAAGATTTTTTCAATCTTTTCTTTCAGCACTTGGGCTGTGAACGGCTTGACTACATAACCGTTCACTCCGGCCTGTGCGGCCTCGATGATCTGGTCGCGTTTGGCTTCCGCGGTCACCATCAACACGGGCAGGTGTTTCAGGCGCTCGTCTGCACGCACGGCGCGCAACAAGTCGATCCCGGTCATGCCGGGCATGTTCCAGTCGGTGACCAGAAAATCGAAGCTGCCGCTTTGCAGCATCGGCAACGCGGTGGTGCCGTCGTCAGCCTCTGCCGTGTTGGTGAACCCCAAATCACGCAGGAGGTTCTTGATGATCCGTCGCATCGTTGAAAAGTCATCAACGATGAGGATTTTCATGTTCTTGTCCAAGTCGACCTCCGTACAGTCCCAAACGTACCCAGCACCCGAGTACGCCCTTAATCGTGAAACCGGCCTTGGCACGCTGCTGGAAAGCTATCCCCCAGCGGCCTGTGTGGTTAGTCGGCGTCCGCGCCTGATACTGCGTTGGCGCTCATCGCCATAGCCCGCTATGACTCGTTGCGCCGCCTTGTCTCAGCACTTCGGCCATCCGATCTTGAGTTAACCAACTACCCGTACAGACCACTAGCTCGCGCGCCACTCACCCAGTCGGGCCCGTAAACGCGCGGCACACTGGCTGTGTAACTGGCTGACGCGCGACTCGCTAACCCCCAGCACTTCGCCAATTTCCTTGAGATTCAGCTCTTCATCGTAATACAGCGCCAACACCAGGCGTTCACGCTCTGGCAAGTTGGCGATGGCATCGGCCAGCGCCACTTGGAAGCGTTCATCCTCCAGGTCTCGCGAAGGCTCAAGGTGAGAAGTGCTGGCGTCTTCACGCAACCCGCCATGCTCGCCGTCCTGCAACAGGTCGTCGAAACTGAACAGCCGGCTGCCCAAAGTGTCGCCAAGAATGCCGTAGTAATCCTCGAGACTCAATTGGAGTTCGGCCGCAACCTCTTGATCTTTAGCGTCTCGACCGGTTCTGGCCTCAATTACGCGTATTGCATCGCTGACCATGCGGCTGTTGCGGTGCACCGAACGGGGTGCCCAATCACCCTTGCGCACCTCATCGAGCATGGAACCGCGGATGCGGATGCCGGCGAAGGTTTCGAAACTGGCGCCTTTAGTGGAGTCGTATTTCTTCGAGGCTTCGAGCAGGCCGATCATGCCGGCCTGGATCAAATCGTCCACCTGGATGTTGGCCGGTAAACGGGCCAACAGGTGATAGGCAATCCGCTTGACCAACGGCGCATAGCGCTCGATCAACTGGTGCTGGGAGTCTTGCGCCTGCGCCTTGTTGTACATACGGAGTCCAGAGGCTGCTGTCATACCGCCGTATCCGCGATCGGTTGCTGCACCAGTCGCTCGACGAAAAACTCCAGATGGCCGCGCGGGTTGGCCGGTAACGGCCAGGCATCGACTTTCTGGGCGATCGCTTTAAACGCCAGTGCGCACTTCGAGCGCGGGAAAGCTTCATAGACCGCACGCTGCTTCTGCACGGCTTTGCGCACCGATTCGTCGTAGGGCACAGCACCTACATACTGCAGGGCGACGTCGAGAAAACGGTCGGTAACCTTGGTCAGCTTAGCAAACAGGTTGCGCCCTTCTTGCGGGCTATGCGCCATGTTGGCCAGCACGCGGAAACGGTTCATGCCGTGATCGCGATTGAGCAGTTTGATCAGCGCGTAGGCATCGGTGATCGAGGTCGGCTCGTCGCACACCACCACCAGCACTTCCTGGGCGGCCCGCACGAAACTGACCACTGAATCGCCGATACCGGCGGCGGTGTCGATGATCAGCACGTCGAGGTTGTCGCTGATGTCGCTGAAGGCTTGAATCAAGCCGGCGTGCTGCATGGGCGTGAGCTGCACCATGCTTTGCGCGCCGGATGCGGCGGGCACGATGCGGATGCCGCCGGGGCCTTGCAGCACCACGTCGCGCAGCTCGCATTCGCCGCTGATGACATCGGCCAAGGTACGCTTGGCCGTCAGGCCGAGCAGCACATCGACATTGGCCAACCCCAGGTCGGCGTCCATCAACATGACACGCCGCCCCAGCTCGGCCAGCGCCAGCGCCAGATTCACCGACACATTGGTCTTGCCGACGCCACCCTTGCCGCCGGTCACCGCAATCACCTGTACGGGATGCATACCCATGTTATCTACACACCTTGTCTAACGTCGACTGGAGCCATGTGGCCGCTTGCGCTTCGCTGAGCCGCGAAGCCAGGCAGATCGCCGCATGCCGCTGAACCGCTGCCGGAGCAGCCATTAGCCGGCGCGCCGCGCCGGATGTTGATAGAGGCCGGCAAACATTTCGGCCATCGTATCTTCGCTTGGGTCTTCAGCGGTTTGCAGGCCCACGGCCCGGCTCACCAGTTGATGACTACGCGGCACCTGCAAATCGTCCGGAATCCGCGGCCCATCGGTTTGATAGGCTACCGGTAGACGTTGGCCAATAGCCAGACCTAAAACCTCACCCAGGCTGGTGGCCTCATCCAATTTGGTCAGGATGCAGCCGGACAGACCGCAGCGTTTGTAACTATGGTAGGCCGCCTTGAGCACTTGGCTCTGGCTGGTTGCCGCCAATACCAAATAATTCTTCGCCTTGACGCCGCGACTGGCCAGGGTTTCCAGCTGCATGTGCAGGGCTGGGTCGCTCGCCGGCAGGCCTGCGGTGTCGATCAACACCACCCGTTTGCGGGCCAAAGGCGCCAGGGCCTGGGTCAGCGACTGCCCCGGATCGACCAGGGTCACTGGCACGTTGAGGATGCGGCCGAGGGTTTTCAGTTGTTCCTGCGCACCGATGCGGTAGCTGTCCATGCTCACCAGAGCGATGTTTTGCGCACCGTACTTCAGCACGTAGCGCGCCGCCAGTTTCGCCAGGGTGGTGGTTTTACCCATGCCAGCCGGACCGACCAGCGCGATCACCCCGCCGTCTTCCAGCGGCTCCTGCTGCGGTGTTTGAATCGCATGCGCCAGGTGCGCCAGCAGCATGCGCCAGGCCTGCCGCGGCTCGGCGATTTTTGCCACGCGCTCAAGCAAACTACGCGACAACTCGGCGGACAGCCCCATGCGCTGCAAGCGCCGCCACAGGTTGGCCTGCTGCGGACGGCGGCTTTGCAATTGGCCCCAGGCAATCGAGCCGAGCTGCACTTCAATCAGCTCACGTAGACCATGCAGTTCGAAGCGCATGGCGTCCAGCGCATGCTGGTCCGTCGCGGCGGCCGGTGCCGGTGGATTGTTGCGCAACACCGCCGCCAGGCTGTCGGCCGGCATCGCCGGTTCTGCGCCAAAAAGCTGGCGATCCTTGCCGGCATCGGTTTGCTCACGGGTGGTCAACTCGGCCTGGGCCGAGGCGATTCGCGATTGGGTTTTGCGCAACTCGGCTTCCAGCGCCGGGTTCGGCTGGCGCAGCGGCGCGGCGGGAATCTGATAGTCCAGTGCAGCGGTCAGTTCAACACCACCGGCAACCCGGCGATTGCCGATGATCGAGGCATCCGCGCCCAGCTCATCGCGGACCAACTTCATGGCTTGACGCATATCGGCGGCGAAAAAGCGTTTGACCTGCATGGCCTGTAACCTCGGTTAGTTCTGCCCCACCGTCGCAACGATGGTGACCTGCTTGTTGTCCGGAATTTCCTGGTAAGCCAGCACGTGCATACTCGGCACGGCCAACCGCGCGAACCGCGAGAGCATCGCCCGGACCGGACCGGCGACCAGCAGGATCACTGGTTTGCCGAGCATTTCCTGGCGCTGCGCCGCTTCCACCAGGGAACGCTGCAGCTTCTCGGCCATGCCCGGCTCCAGGAGGATGCCTTCCTCGGAGCCCTGACCGGCCTTCTGCAAGCTATTGAGCAATATCTGTTCCAACCTGGGCTCAAGGGTGATCACAGGCAGCTCCGGCTCTAGTCCCACAATGCTTTGCACGATGGCGCGGGCCAACGCGACGCGGACCACGGCGACCATCGCGGCGGGATCTTGACTCTTCGGCGCCACGTTCGCCATGGCTTCGGCGATGGTGCGAATGTCGCGCACCGGCACCTGCTCCTGCAGCAACGCTTGCAGCACCTTGAGCAGGGTCGACAGCGACACCAGGCCCGGCACCAGCTCTTCGGCCAGCTTCGGCGAGCTCTTGGCCAGCAACTGCATGAGTTGCTGGACTTCTTCGTGGCCAAGCAGCTCATGGGCGTGCTTGTGCAGGATCTGATTGAGGTGGGTGGCGACCACGGTGCTGGCGTCGACCACGGTGTAACCCAGCGATTGCGCCTGGTCGCGCTGGCTCGGATCGATCCACACCGCCTCCAGGCCGAACGCCGGATCTTTGGCGGCGACCCCGTTGAGCGGGCCGAATACCTGCCCCGGGTTGATCGCCAGCTCGCGATCCGGGTAGACCTCGGCCTCGGCCACGCTGACGCCCATCAGGGTCAAGCGGTAGGCATTAGGTTGCAGGTCGAGGTTGTCGCGAATATGCACCGAGGGCATGAGAAAGCCCATTTCCTGGGAGAGCTTCTTGCGTACGCCCTTGATCCGCGCGAGCAACTGGCCGCCCTGGTTGCGATCGACCAACGGGATCAGCCGATAGCCGACCTCCAGGCCAACCATGTCCACCGGCATGACGTCATCCCAGCCAAGTTCCTTGACCTCCTGGGCACGCTGAGCCGGCAACAGCTCCTGCTGACGCTGGACCTCCTTGACCTCTTCTTCCTGGGTCTTGCGCTGCTTGTTGGCGATCCAGTAGGCGGCACCGGCGGCGACCAGGCCCAGGCTGATAAAGGAAAAGTGCGGCATGCCGGGCACCAGGCCCATGGTGATCATGATCGCCGCGGCCACGGCCAGCGCGCGTGGCGAGGCAAACATCTGCCGGTTGACCTGGGCGCCCATGTCTTCCGAACTGGACACGCGGGTCACCATGATCGCCGCCGCGGTGGACAGCAGCAGCGACGGAATCTGCGCCACCAGGCCATCGCCGATGGTCAGCAGGGTATAGATGCGTCCGGCATCGGCAAAGCTCAGGTCATGCTGGAAGATGCCGATGGCGATACCGCCAATCAGGTTGATGAACAAAATCAGCAGGCCGGCAATCGCATCGCCCCGCACGAACTTGCTGGCACCGTCCATCGAGCCGTAGAAGTCGGCTTCCTGGGACACTTCGGAGCGGCGTTTCTTGGCCTCCGACTGGTCGATCAAGCCGGCGTTGAGGTCGGCATCGATGGCCATCTGCTTGCCGGGCATGGCATCCAGGGTGAAGCGCGCACTGACCTCGGAAATCCGCCCGGCACCCTTGGTGACCACCACGAAGTTGATGATCATCAGGATCGCGAACACCACGATACCGACTACGTAGTTGCCGCCGATCACCACCTCGCCGAACGCCTGGATCACCTTGCCGGCGGCGTCGTGGCCGTCTTGGCCGTAAAGCAGCACCACCCGCGTCGAAGCCACGTTCAGCGCCAGACGCAGCAAGGTGGCGGCCAGCAGGATGGTCGGAAACACCGCGAAATCCAGCGGCCGCAAAGCGTAGATAGCCACCAGCAGGACGACGATGGACAGGGCAATACTGAAGGTGAACAGCACGTCGAGAAGGAACGGCGGAATCGGCAGCATGACCATGCCGAGCATGACCAGCAGCAACAGCGGTATACCCAGGTTGCCCTGACGCAACCCCGACAGGTTGCTGCGCACATTGCCGATCATTTGTGAGCGATCTACTGCCACATTCCTACCCCAGCCGATTCAATCTTTTGACGCTAACGCGCCTTTGCGCTGGGTTTTGCAAGAACTCGTCCAAGTCGGCACCTGCGCGGAAAATTAGTCCGCGCAGGTACCCCGCCACCCTAACTCGTCGGCACCTCGATCATCTGTGCCTCGCGCTGACGTGTGTCCTGGCTTTCCTCGACCAGGAAACCAAAGGCCAGCATGGCGATAAAAGCGATAAAGGCGAGAAAGATAAAAGCCCCGGCGTAGCCGAAGGAGCCGACCACAAAACCGGCCAGCAGGTTGGAGAGCGCAGCGCCCAGGCCGATCATGCTGCCAAGCGCGCCCTGCACGGCATTGAAGCGCCCGGTGCCACGGGTCAGGTCGGCCAGCATCACCACCGCCAGCACCCCAAACAATCCCGCACCAACTCCGTCGAGCACCTGGATGGCCACGACCATCCAGGGCTCGTCAGCCAGCACGTAGAGCAAACCGCGCAGGGGCAGGACGGCAAAGGCCACCAGGAAGACCGGCTTGCGCCCCAGGCGCTCGGCCAAACGCCCACCGATCACCGCCACCGGAATCATCACCAACTGCGCGGTGACGATGCAGGCACTCATCCACAACGCCACCTGCTCCGGGCGCCAGGTGCCGAGCATTTGCCCGGCCAGCGGCAGCATCGCGGCATTGGCGAAGTGGAACAGCACGGCGCTGACGGCAAACGCCAACAATCGCCGATCAGCCAGCAGCACCCGCCACGCCACCGGCGCGCGGTCGATCGGGCCACTGCTCGCGGCGCAGGCCAGGCGATGATCGATTTCGGCACCACGAATGGTCGCCAACGCCAGCAGTGCGCCGAGGCCCATCAACGCATTCAGGTAAAACACCCCGAGTAACGACACATAATGACCAATCGCCCCAGCGAGCAAGGCGGCCAACACATTACCGGTATGGTTCCAACCCTCGTTGCGGCCCTGGCGCCGGGCGAACAGCTTCGGACCCACCAGCCCCAGAGTCATGCCGGCCAACGCCGGGCCGATCAACGCCGCGGAAATACCGATCACCCACTGCGCAGCGATCACCACGGTGAAGATCGGCCAAATCGCCATCACCACACAGGCCAGACTGATCAGGACTACCGCCAGCGCCAGCAAGGCTCTTTTCATCCGCGTGGCATCCAGCCACATGCCCAACGGCGCCTGTGCCAATACCCCGGCGATGCCTGCGGCGGACAGCGCCGCACCAATCGCCTCGGGCTTCCAACCCTGGGTCGCCAACAGGTAAACCCCGAGGTATGGGCCAACCCCGTCACGCACATCGGCGAGAAACAGGTTGAGGCCGTCCAGCGCGACGAGACTGCGTGGTGAGGGCCGCATCTTACAAACCGCTCAATTGTTCGGCATGCAGCGCACGACCGAGCGCATTTTCGCTGCCCAGGCCCTGGACCCGTACGGCCTGGCCAACCTGCAACAGGCTGGCATAGTGGTAGGCCAATTGCGGTTTGAAGCGCACGATAGCCGCGCTGTCGAGTACCACGCCGTTGATCTCGCCACGTCGGCCGTACAACAGGTGGCTGACCTTGCCCTGCGCACTCAGGGGTTGCAGCGCGGCCTGACGCAAATGCGGCGGCAACGGAGGCGGCGCCATTGGCCCCTGATCGACGATCTCCGCACCACCAGCCAGGTTACGCAGGGCATAGGCACGCAGACGCAAGCTGTGCTCTTGCTGGCCACGCAGCGCCACCTGGTCGCCCGGTTTGATGCGCGCCGCGACCGCTTCGCCCAGGTGCGGCGGAAAATGCACCTGCTGGCCGCCATCCAGGATAAAACCATCCAGTTCGCCATGGGGATTGAGCAGCAGGATCTCGACACGCCCGGTCAACTCATGAGCAGCCCAGCTCGACTGGGTGCCGGGTGGTGGGGCAACGGAGTCTGTCGGCCGGGCCAGCGCCAAGGTGCTGCACAGGCTCAGGCCAACGATGCTAGGGATCAGATAACGCATAAGGTATCTCCTCGGTAGGTTCGGGGAGAACCAATGCGAGACCCATGCCATATAAATAAATCAATAAAATCAAATATTTATAAAAAAACCTAACGCACACATGGATGAAAAGCCGACACCTCGGTGTCAGCTTTTCAGTCACTAGCGACCTGTAGGCTAGTTGCTTAACTCAAGTTCGGATGGCCGAGGGTCTGCGACAAGGCGTTGCACCGAGGCATAGCGGGCTATGGGGCTAGCCACACAGGCCACTAGTCGTCGGCCAGGCCATACAGGCGCAACTTGCTGTAGAGCAGCTGCCGGTGAATACCCAGACTGCGCGCGGTTTCCGCACGGTTGCCGCGGCAGGCGGCCAAGGCCTGGCGAATGCGCCAGGCCTCGACGGCGGCGACCGCCTCGGGCAGCGGCAAGTGCGCCAAGCCGTCGAGGTCGAATGACGAGCGCTCGTCGGAGGCCAGCAAGAAGGCAAAATCCTGCTCGGCCAGTGCGCCGCTGCGCGAGATCACCTGGGCGCGCTGCATGGCATTACGCAACTCACGGACGTTGCCCGGCCAGCGGTAGCGCAACAACGCTCGCGCAGCCGCCGGCAGCAATTGCTTGGGATTGGGCTGGCCCAGGCTGGCGAGAAAATATTCGGCGAGGGTGATGATGTCGCCAGGCCGATCGCGCAACGCAGGCAAGTGGATCGGCAGCACATTCAAGCGGAAAAACAGATCCTCGCGAAAGCGCCCCTCGCGCACGGCCTCTGGCAAGTCATGGTGGCTGGCGGTGATCACCCGCACATCCACATGCACGCGGCGGTCGGCCCCCACGGGCGTGATTTCGCGTTCTTGCAGGGCGCGCAGAATTTTGGCCTGCATGGGCAACGGCATGTCGCCGATTTCATCGAGAAACAACGTACCGCCGTCGGCTTCGCGAAAGCTGCCCATGCGCTCGCTGTAAGCGCCACTGAAGGCGCCTTTACTGTGACCGAACAGCTCACTTTCCAGCAGTTCGGCAGGAATCGCCGCGCAGTTGAGCGCCACGAACGGCTCTCGGGCACGATCGCTGGCGCGGTGCAACTGGCGCGCCACCAATTCCTTGCCGGTGCCGGTTTCACCGCTGATCAGCACCGTCACGTCGCTGGCCGCAGCCATGCCGATCAACTTTTGCACATCGCGCATCGCCGCACTGGAGCCGATCAATTCATCGCCGGCGGTTTCCTGCGCGCTGGCCGGCGGTGCCGGTTCGTCACGCTCCGGCTGAGCCGCCAAGGCGCGCTCGACGACCGCACGGATGTCTTCGCGACCGAGCGGCTTGGCCAGGTGATCGAAGGCACCGAGCTTCATCGCCTCGATGGTATTACCGGCCCCGGCATAGGCGGTGAGCATCACCAGCGGGATGCGCCGCTCGGGTTGGCGCCGATGCAGCTGGGCAATAAACCCCAAGCCATCGAGCACCGGCATGCGCAGGTCGACGAAGATCAACTGCACGCTCATGCCAGTCAGCAGCAGGTCCAACCCTTCCTGACCGTTGCCCGCCTCGACCACCTGGTGCCCCAGGCTTTCCAGGGTCTCGCGCAGGCCCTCGCGAAAGGCCGCGTCGTCGTCGACAATCAGGATGTACGCCATGCAATCTCCAGTTCAAAACGAGCGCCCGAGCGGCCCGGCAGCGCGCTGACCCGGCCGCCGTGGGCACTGACGATCTCGTGCACGATGGCCAAGCCTAACCCACTGCCGTCCGGTCGACCGCTGACAAATGGCTCGAACAGCTGTGCTTGCAGGCTTGCATCGATACCTGCGCCATCATCCTCGACGCTCAACCGCAGCAGCCCGTGCGCCGACTCCGCCCGCACCCAGACCTGCCCGTGCGCATGCCGGATGGCGTTGTCCAGCAGGTTGTCCAGCGCCCGCCCCAAATGCAGCGCATCGAAGGTCCAGTGCTCGACGTGCTGCTCGCACCGCACCACGACCTGCCGCTCGGCGGCGGCCGCGGCGTAGGCCTGGAGGTGCTCGGCCAGCCAGGGCGACAGGGCATTCGGCTGCACGTCCAGGCGCAATTGCTGGGTCATGGCCAGCAGCGCGCGCGTCAGACGCTCCAAGCGCTCCACCTGGCCGAGCAGAAAGCTCAAAGCCGCAGTGCTGGACGCCGCATCCGGCTGCGCCAGGGCGTTTTCGGCCTTCAATCGCATGGCGGCAATCGGGTTGCGGATTTCGTGGGCGACCCCCGCCGACAATCGCCCGAGCGCGGCCAAACGGTCCGCGCGCGCCAAGTCCCCGGCCAAGGCTTTGGCCGACTCGCGCTCGACCGCCAAACGCTGCGACAGCAGATTGACCGCACTGACGATGCGGTTCAGCTCGACTTCACCGACCATCGGCAGCGCCGGTAAGGCGTCCACCGGGTAGTTGGCCAGGGCTTTCTCGATGCGGCGCAGGCGATTGCTCCAGCGCGTCATGTTCCAACCGAGCCAGCCACCGGAGATCAGCACAAAAGCCAACAGCAAGCCGAGCCCGAGCAACAGATGCTCATAGCTTTGCGAGCTTTGCGCTTCCCGCTTGAGCACCCAGACCACCTGGTCGGTCGGTGCCCCTGGCAACGGGCAGGCGGTCAGCAGCAAGGTTTCGCGTTGGCCTTCACGCAGCAACTCGACGCGTTCGGCGGTTTTCGTCGCACGCTCGACCGCTTCGACAATCAACGGTTGCTCCGCCACCGGGATATCGGTCTTGCGGCTGGCGCTGCCATGGGTAGGGTAGCCGTAGGCGATAAAGCCCTGCGCGGCACTCCAAATGCCCCCTTCGATACCGGGGAACGGCAATAGGCTGGCATCCATCAGGCGCTCCAGTTGCGGATCGCGCCCAGCGCTTGAGAGCGCCGGCCGATAGGCGCCGTCGAGCGCGCTGACGTAACGCGCATGCACCGCCTCGCACGCGGCGTGCAAAGTGGCCTGGGCCTCCCTCACGCGGACATCGACGCCCTGTTGGTACACCCCGTAGAGGACAATCGCCAGCGCCAGGGAAATGCCGGAGAACGCCAGCCACAAGATGAATAAACGGGTACGCAGAGATGACACGTGGCGCTTTCCTCAGACAGAACATGCCGCCCCGCCCAGGCGGATGCGACTCAGTCGTGACGTAAATCGGCCGGGATCGGCAGGTCCGGCAACGGTGCCGGGCGTTTACCCTTGCCCGCCTGATACTGACGGATCTGGTAGACGTAGGCCAACACCTGGGCCACGGCGAGGTACAGGCCGGCGGGGATTTCCTGATCCAGTTCGGTGGAGTAGAACACCGCCCGCGCCAACGCCGGCGACTCCAGCAGCATGACTTGGTGCTCCTGGGCGATTTCGCGAATTTTCAACGCGGTGAAATCGCCCCCCTTGGCCAGCAGCACCGGGGCATTGCCCTTGCTCGGGTCATATTTCAGCGCCACGGCGAAGTGTGTCGGGTTGGTGATCACCACGTCGGCCTGCGGTACGGCCTGCATCATGCGCCGCTCGGCCATCTCGCGTTGCAGCTGGCGAATACGTTGCTTGACCTCAGGTTTGCCCTCGCTGTCCTTGTACTCGTCGCGTACTTCCTGCTTGGTCATCATCAGCTTCTGCTTGTTGTCCCAGAGCTGAAACGGCACATCCACCGCGGCGATCAGCACCAAGCCACAGGCCATCCACAACGCGCTCCAGCCGACCACCAGGGCCGCGTGGATGATCGCCGTCTCCAGCGGTTCGTGGGCCATCGCCAGCAAATCGTCGCGGTCGGCGGACAGCACCGCCAGGGCCACCAGCAGAATCACCACAAACTTGGCCAGGGCCTTGAGCAGCTCGACCAATGCCTTGGCCGAGAACATTCGTTTAAGGCCCGCCAACGGGTTCATCCGGCTCAACTTGGGGGCCATGGCTTCGGCCGAGAACAACCAGCCGCCCAAGGCAATCGGGCCGATGATCGAGGCGATCAACACAATCAGAAACAGCGGCAGCAAGGCTTCCAAAGCGACCTGCCAGGACGCCATCAGCCAGATCCCCATGCTGCGCTCGTCCATCACCACTTCGCGCGGCAAGGAGAAGTTGCCGCGCATCACGTCCAGCAACGAATTGCCCAAGGCGCCGCCATAGATCAGCAGCCCCCCGGCGCCGGCCAGCATCACCGCCAGGGTATTGAGCTCTCGGGAGCGGGCGATCTGGCCTTTTTCACGGGATTCACGGAGACGTTTCTCCGTGGGTTCCTCGCTTTTATCGGCACCGCTTTCGGATTCAGCCATGGTTAGCTCGCTCGCGCCATTTCACGCAGCAATTGCAGGGCCTGGGTGGCGAACACCTGGTACTGCGCGAGGATATCCGCCATACCGATCCACACGATCACCAGGCCCAAGACCAGGGTCATTGGAAAACCGATGGCAAAAATATTCAATTGCGGCGCCGCGCGGGTCATCACACCGAACGCCAGGTTGATCACCAACAACGCGGTGATTGCCGGCAGCACCAGAATCAAGGCCGCACCGAGTACCCAGCCCAACTTGTTGGCCAGCTCCCAGTAATGTTCGGTCAGCAAACCGCTGCCGACCGGCAGGGTGACGAAGCTCTCGGCCAGCACCTCGAATACCACCAAATGGCCATTCATGGCCAAAAACAGCAAGGTCACCAGCATCAGGAAAAACTGCCCGATCACGGCGACCGACACGCCGTTGGACGGGTCGATCATCGACGCGAACCCCAGGCCCATCTGCGTCGCCACGATCTGGCCGGCGATCACGAAGGCGTGAAAGAACAGCTGCAAGGTGAAGCCCAGCATCACCCCGATGAGGATTTCCTGGGCGATCAACACGAAGGCTTGCACGCTGATGGCATCGACTTGCGGCATCGCCGGCAGGTTGGGCAGCAACACCAGACAGATCGCCAACGCCAGGTACAGACGCACCCGCGTGGGCACCAGCTGAGTACCGATGATCGGCATCACCATCAGCAACGCGGCGATGCGAAAAAACGGCAGCAGGAAAGACCCCACCCAACCGCCGATCTGCGCATCGCTCAGTTCGAGCATGTCAGCCGATCAGCAGCGGAATGTTCATGATCAGGGTCTGCGTGTACTCCATCAGTTCGCGCACCAGCCAAGGACCGGCGAAGATCAGGGTCAGCAGGATCACCAGCAGACGCGGCAGAAAGCTCAAGGTTTGTTCGTTGATCTGCGTGGCCGCCTGGAACATCGCCACCAGCAGACCAACCAATAGGCTGGGCACGACGATCACCGCGACAATCGTCGCGGTCAGCCACAACGCCTCGCGAAACAGGTCGACCGCTACTTCCGGGGTCATGCCTAAGTCCCTCCGAAACTGGCGGCGAGCGTGCCCATGATCAGCGCCCAGCCATCGATCAAGACGAACAGCATGATTTTGAACGGCAAGGAAATGATCAGCGGCGACAGCATCATCATGCCCATCGCCATGAGAATGCTGGAGACCACCAGATCGATGATCAGGAATGGAATGAAGATCATGAAGCCGATCTGGAACGCGGTTTTCAGCTCGGAGGTGACAAAGGCCGGCACCAGGATGACCAGCGGCGTATCTTCCGGCGCGGCGATGTCCGTGCGCTTGGACAGGCGCATGAACAGATCCAGGTCGCTTTCGCGGGTCTGCGACAGCATAAAGTTCTTGATCGGCACCTCGGCCTTGGCAATCGCCTCCTGGGCCGGCAGCTGTTCGTTAAGGTACGGCTGCAAGGCATCGCGATTAATCTGCTCGAACACCGGCGCCATGATGAACAGCGTGAGGAACAGCGCCAGGCCGACCAGAATCTGGTTCGACGGCGTCTGCTGCAAGCCCAGGGCCTGACGCAGAATGGAAAACACGATGATGATGCGGGTGAAGCTGGTCATCAGCATGACGAAGGCGGGAATGAAGCTCAGCGCCGTCATGATCAGCAGAATCTGCAGGCTGACCGAGTATTCCTGCTGGCCTTCGGTGTCGGTGCTCAGGGTGATCGCCGGGATCGACAGCGGATTATCGGCACCAAGCGCCAGAGGGGCGGCCAGGCAAAGCAACAGGACCCACAGCAGGCGCAACGCGCTCATCACGACTTGTCCTTCTGATCCTTGCCCAACAGCTCCATCAGCCGCTGGGCGAACTCTGTCGAAGCCGGCGCACCATCAGGCAAGTGCACCGGCTCCGCCATCACGTGCAGCGGGGTAATCCGCCCAGGCGTCAAGCCGAGCAAAATCTGCTCGCCGCCCACCTGCACCAGCACCAGCCGATCACGCGGCCCCAGGGCCTGGCTGGAGAGAACCTTGATGACCTGGCCGCCGCGCGGAGTGATCTGCTGTACCCGGCGCATCAGCCAGGCCAGCAGGAAGATCAGCCCGATCACCAACAGCAACCCCAACAGCAACTGCCCCAACTGCCCGGCAATGCCACTGCTGGCCATCGGCGTAACCGCCCTGGCAACTGGTTCGGCAGCCAGGGCGGTTAAAGGCAGCATCAGGATAACGCCAAGAAACGTGTGCATGGTTAGGCTCTGTAGGCGTCTTAACGCAGCTTTTTGATGCGCTCGCTCGGGCTGATCACGTCGGTCAGGCGGATGCCGAACTTCTCGTTGACCACCACCACTTCGCCATGGGCGATCAGCGTGCCGTTGACCAGCACGTCGAGCGGTTCGCCAGCCAGGCGATCGAGTTCGATCACCGAGCCCTGGTTGAGCTGCAACAGGTTACGGATGGTGATGTCGGTGTTGCCGACCTCCATGGAAATCGACACCGGGATGTCGAGAATCACATCCAGGTTCGGCCCATCCAGGCTCACCGGCAGGTTGACCTTGGGCATGCTGCCGAATTCTTCCATCGGCGCACGCGACGCGGCCGACTCGCTGACGCCGCCAGCGGCGAGCATGGCATCGATATCGTCCTGACCGGCAGTGTCGCCGGCCTCGGACAAGGCAGCCGCCCACTCATCGGCCAGCGCCTGCTCCTCGGGGGAGGTGTTTTCGTCTGTATCTGCCATCGTTTGTCCTCGGCTGGCGTGTAACGGGGTTGGCGAGCGCAACTAGCGCTGGCGGTCGATCGGTTCCAGCACTTGCAGCGCCAGGTTGCCTTTATGGGCACCCAGCTTGACCTTGAAAGACGGCACGCCGTTGGCGCGCATGACCACGTGATCGGGCAATTCCACCGGAATCACATCGCCGGGTTGCATGTGCAAAATGTCCCGCAGCTTCAGTTGCCGCCGCGCCACGGTGGCGCCGAGCGGCACGCTGACGTCGAGAATGTCTTCGCGCAGCGCCTTGATCCAGCGCTCGTCCTGGTCGTCGACATCGGATTGGAAACCGGCGTCGAGCATCTCGCGAATCGGCTCGATCATCGAATACGGCATGGTGATGTGCAGGTCGCCGCCACCGCCGTCCAGTTCGATATGAAAGGTCGAGACGACGATGACTTCGCTGGGGCTGACGATGTTGGCCAGCGCCGGGTTGACTTCCGAGTTGACGTACTCGAAGTTGATATCCATCACCGCATGCCAGGCTTCTTTCAAATCGACGAACGCCTGATCGAGGACCATGCGCACCACGCGCAACTCGGTCGGGGTGAACTCGCGGCCTTCGATCTTGGCGTGACGGCCGTCGCCGCCGAAAAAGTTGTCGACCAGTTTGAACACCAGCTTGGCGTCGAGGATGAACAGACCGGTGCCGCGCAGCGGCTTCATCTTCACCAGATTGAGGCTGGTCGGCACGTACAGCGAGTGCACGTATTCGCCGAATTTCATCACCTGCACCCCGCCCACCGCCACGTCCGCCGAGCGGCGCAGCAGGTTGAACATGCTGATACGGGTGTAGCGGGCAAAACGTTCGTTGATCATCTCCAGAGTCGGCATGCGCCCCCGGACGATGCGATCCTGGCTGGTCAGGTCATATTGTTTGACGCTACCGGGTTCAGCGGCGTCCTCGGGT
Organism: Pseudomonas sp. UBA2684; assembly: GCA_002354655.1. Taxonomy (GTDB): domain Bacteria; phylum Pseudomonadota; class Gammaproteobacteria; order Pseudomonadales; family Pseudomonadaceae; genus Aquipseudomonas. Next base: position 50,960 of record DELY01000007.1, on the reverse strand, counting down.
TCGACCAGGCCATCGTCCACGCCATGCAGCAGCGCATCGATCTCATCCTGGGACAGCAGGTCTTGCACAGCCATTGACGGGCTCCCGACTACTGCAACACGAGGTTGGTGAACAATACTTGTTCGACGGCCAACTGGCCCGTCTCCTTCTGCGCCAATTCCTGCACGCTGGCCGTGGCTTGCTGACGCAGCATTTCCTTGCCCACCGGCGTGACCAAGGCTTCGAAATCCTGCCCGGAAAACAGCATGACCAGGCGATTGCGCAACACCGGCATATGCACCTTGAGCGCATCCAGCGCCACCTGGTCGCGCGCCATCAGGGCGACGCTGACCTGCATGTAGCGGGCCCGCCCGTTGTGGTTGAAATTGACCACGAAAGCCGGGGCCAGCTCTTCATAGATCGCCGCCTGCTTGACCGGCGCGGCACTTTCGGCCGAGGCCTCGGCCGCAGACGCATCCTTGGGCGCATCTTTGCTGAGCAAGAACCAGGTACCACCGATCGACAAGCCCACCGCCAAGAGCAAGGCCACGACAATCAAGATGATCAGTTTCAACTTGCCGGCCGGTTTCGCCTCAGCACTTGCTGAGTCTTGCGGCGCGTTTTTCTTAGCCATGCCAATAATCCGTCACTAATCGGAGTTCTATCCGTTTTCAAAGGGTTAGCAGCAAGTGTTATGCCAGCTTGTAATTGCGCCGACGGCTGCAAGCACCCGAGATGGGCTGCGGGTATAACAGGCCCGCCGATTACTGTCACCCGAAAACACGCTCGCCCGGCACTCTTGCGAGAGCCGGGCGAGGTACAGCCTAGTGCCGCCGGAACATTGCAGCGTGGGTTACGGCGCAATGGACCTTGCTGAAAGCATCGCTATCGGCAGCCTGCACCTAACCTGCGCGGCCCGAGGGCTGCTCAACTGCCGCGACACTAGCCCGGCGGTTCAGGCGTAGTAATCGACCATGCCGCGTCCACCGCTCAGCGGGCTGTGCGTGAGTTCGATGCTGCTCGTTGCCAGCTCTTCATCACTCGCGCCGAGCAGCTCATTACCTGCACTGCCGCGGCCTTTGCCGTCATTCTCCTGGCCTTGCCAGCCGCGACTCAGCGATTGGTCGGAGACGTTGACGTCGAGCAGGTTCATGCCTTGCTGCGTGAATAATTCGCGCAGACGGTGCATTTGCCCTTCCAACGCTTCACGCACCCCGGCATTGGCGCTGGCGAAGGTCACCTGGGTCTGATCCTGGTTCAGGCTGATGCGCACTTCCAGACGACCGAGCTCCACCGGATCGAGCTGAATCTCGGCGGATTTGAGGTTTTGACTGGAGAGCAGCATCACCCGATCCACCACCGCCTCACTCCAACCGGCCTGCTGCATCGGTACCGGCTGCCCCGGAATCAGCGGGGCACGCGCGGTCAACGCGGCTTGCTGGCCAACTGCCTGACTCAGCGCGCTGAGCTTGCTGACGAAGTTTTCCGGGCGGGTATCGGCAGCGCTTTCCTTGAGAGCCTCAAGGCCTTCGGCGGTCAGCTCGATCAGCGGTAAATCGGTCAGTTCGCCCGCTTCGGCTTGCGGCTGCTGGGCACTCATCGCCGCCATGGCACTGGCAAAGCTTTGCCCGGCATTGACTGTCGTTTGCGCCGCCAGGGCGCTCGGATTGCTCTGCTCCGCCGCAGCCTTGGCCTTGGCGCCCAGCTCCAGCGCCATGCGCACCGCCGGCAGTTGGTTCAAGGCATCCAGTTCAGGATCGAAGCTCGCCTCGGTCATACCGGCGGGCCCAGAGCTGACCAGGCTGCCCGCAGGTAACGTCAACGACTCAGCCTCACCCGCCAGACCGAAACCGGCGGTTTCGCCGTCGAGCGGCGGCTGACCGCTCATGCCGAGCAACAACAGCGGATCGATGACGGCATCCTCGGCTACCGGCTCATTCGGCAAAGACTTGCCGCTATCGGCAAGCGGCGGCGGCTCAGCGGCAGCAGCGGCAGCAGCGGCAGGCGCAGCACCCGCCCCCGACGCCTCGGTTCTCGCCTCGCGATCGGATTTTGCCGCGGCATCGCTGCGCTCCGCAGCTTTCGCCTGGCGCTCCTTGGCATACACCTGGGCGAAGCTGGAGGCTTCATTCTTGTTGGGTTCTGCCGGTTTCGCCGGGGCGTTGGCCACAGACGCTTTGGGCTTTATCTCTGGCGCCGATTTAAGCAGCAGATCGGGGGCAACGGACATGGGCACTCTCCGCGAGGGATGGGTCGTGCCTGGGGATTTGCAAAGGATGGGCCAACTTCTGCGGGGTGTGCCTGCCGCATGGCTATAGACGGTAACGCTGGCGCTCGGACTTCATCAAAATGCGCACGATGGCGAATTCGCGTTCGACCTGCTCGATCAACTCCGGTGCTTCGTGCATCAGCTCACGCCGGCCGATCTCCTCCAACTGCTTGCACAGGCTCGCCAGCATCAGGGCGCCCATATTGCTGCAGCTGCCTTTGAAACTGTGCGCGGCCAACCGCAGATTGTGCGCATCCGCGGTCCGCTGGGCCTGGCGTAGCAAGCGCAGGCGCTCTTCGGAGTCCGCCAGGAAGGTATCCAGCAATACCGGGTACTCGTCTTCCATGACGTCCTGCAACGCAGCCAACACAGCACTGTCGAGATGAATATCGGACAACGGGTCGACCCCTGGGCAAAAGACGCAGGATTATGCCTCAAGCGACCAGGAAAACTCCACGCTCACCCCCTGCCCGTCCGCCGGCCAGGTGCAACGCTCGCTCAACTGGCGCACCAGCGCGAGACCGCGCCCGCTCAGGCTGTCGAGGCGTAATTGCTGGTCGAGAATTGCCTGCCCATCGAAGCCCGCACCGCTGTCCTCGACCCGCAAGATCAGGCGCCCGCCCGCCGCCTCGGGGAGCAATTGCAGGTGAAAACGCACGTAGCCCTCGCGCAAGCTGGTCAGGCGTATGCTGCGCTGCCGGTAATACTCGGCAAAGCCGTCGGCATCGCACTTCAAGGCCGAGTCCAGCCCCAGCACGCCATGCTCCAGTGCATTCGAGTAGAGCTCGGCAAGCACGCTGAACAGCGCACTGCCCTGCGGCCGTAAACCCGGCACCCCCAGCAGCAGTTGCAGGAGCTGCGGCAGCGGGTTGAAACGCTGTAAGGTTTCGCCGCGAAATTCGAAGCTTGCCGACCAATCCAGCGGGCTGTTCTGGCCGCTGTCGAGGAAGAGCAATGGCGGTGGCGCCAGGGCATGTTCCTCGACCATGCCAATTTCGACCAAGCTGACATCGTCTTGCTGCTCGCCACGAAAACGCGCCAAGGCCTGCTCAATCTCTGCGAATAAATCGGCCGGCTCACGGTTGTCGGCAAACACCTCAAGCATGCGCGCCTCGCCAAACAACTCGCCCTGGCTGTTACACGCCTCCAGCACCCCATCGGACAACAGAAACACCCGGTCGCCCAACGCCAGCGGATAAACCTCGTACTTGTCGCTGAAGGATGCCGTGTCGAGTACACCCAGCGGCAGATGTCGCGACACCAGCGGCACCCGCGCGCTGCCGTCGGCACGCAGCAGGTAACCGTCCGGCAAGCCACCGTTCCACACCTCGACCACCCGACGCTGGAAGCTGATGTTCAGCAACGTGGCGCAGCAAAACACGCCGAGCGGGAGGATGCGTTTGAGCTTGGTATTGATCTCGCGAAGGATCTCCACCATGGAATGCCCCTTGGCGGTCATGCCGTAGAACACTTCGGCCAATGGCATGGCGCCAATCGCCGCGGGCAAGCCATGGCCGGTGAAATCGCCCAGCAGCACATGCATGCCGCCGGAGGGCTTAAATGCAGCCAACAGCAAATCGCCATTGAACAGCGCATAAGGCGATTGCAGGTAACGGATATTCGGGGCATTCAGGCAACCGGTATGCGCCACCTTGTCGAACACCGCCTTGGCCACACGCTGCTCGTTGAGCAGATGCTCGTTGTGCTTGGCGATCAGGTCGCGCTGCTGCAGCACGGTGTCCTGCAGGCGGCGCAGACGCTCCATGGCGTTGATCTTGGCTTCGAGGATCACCCGGTTATAGGGCTTGGCGAGAAAGTCGTCGCCGCCGGCCTCCAGGCAACGCACCAGCGCTTCGCTCTCGGTCAATGAGGTCAGGAAGATGATCGGCACCAACTCCTCACCGGCCATCTGCTTGATCCGCCGCGCCGCTTCGAAGCCATCCATCAACGGCATCAAGGCGTCCATCAAGACCAACTGCGGGCGCTCCTGCTCGAACAAGGCGAGCGCTTCCACGCCATTGCTGGCGGTCAGGGTACGGTGGCCCTGACGGCTGACGATGGTCGACAACAACATGCGGTCGGCCGCGTTGTCCTCGGCGATCAGGATGGACAAGCGCGCAGGCATGGCTCAGTGCCCCGAGTTAGGCAATCTGGAATAACTGTTCGAAATTCGAGATGGCGAGGATTTTGCGCACATCCGGGTTGCAATTGAGCAGGCGGATCTGCGCGTGATCGCCGCCAGCGTGATCGCGCAGCAACAGCAGCATGCCCAGCGCTGAGCTGTCGAGGTATGTGGTGCCCTTGAGATCGACGACAAAGCGTTTGGGGGTGAGATTGACACGCTCATAAGCGTCGCGAAACTCTTGGTGCGCGCCGAAATCGAAACGTCCTTGAATCACAATGGTCAACTCTTGCCCATCAGGCGAGGGCAGCGAGGTGATGGCCATGAATCACTCCTTTATCCAACAAAACCGTCAATGGTGGGCCCAGGCGTGAACATGCCTGCGCACTCAATCCGTGTGTTCAAGATGTAGCACTCAGAACCGCCAGCGGCAACTGGCAATCACTCAGAACCACGCACTGGCAAGCGCTGCGCCAGTTCGTCGAGCAGCTTTTGTTCGCGTTTATCCTCGCTCAGCCGCGCTTCTTCGAGGTACCGCTGCACCAGCTTGCGCAAACCTTCGAGTCGCGCATAACGCTGCTGCCAGGCGGCACGTACTTTATCCAGGTTAGTGCGGTGCCAGGCCAGCGTTTGCCGCTGCTGACCGATAGCCACCTCCAGTTGCGAGAGAAAACGCTGGTAGTTCATCAGCCATTGCCCGGAGACGCCACGCTGGCCTTCGCTGATCCATTGCTGCTGGTAATCGCCGCGGTAGCGTTCCAGCTCGCCCAATTTGACCTCTGCCTGGCTCACCAAACCCTGACAATGGCCAAGCTGCACAGCCGCCTCGCGCTCGGCGCGTTCGGCCATTTCCACCACGGGCGCCAGACGCGCGGCACGGTTTTGCGCCACGGGTTAAGACGCCGGCCCGGCGGCTGGATTGAAGGTTGCCGCCAGCAGCACACTGCTGCGCTCGATGCTTTCGCTTTCGTCGAGCCCCTGGCGCAGGTACTTGACCATCGCCGGACGTCTGGCGATGGCCAAGTCGGTATCGGCATCGCCACCCGCCACGTAGGCACCCACGCTGATCAAGTCGCGGCTCTGCTGATAGCGTGACCACAGTTGCTTGAACCGCTGCGAATGACGCAAGTGCTCGGCCGACACCACTTGCGGCATCACCCGGCTGATCGAGGCTTCGATATCGATGGCCGGGTAATGCCCCTCCTCGGCCAGGCGCCGCGAAAGCACGATATGCCCGTCGAGCACACCACGCGCGGCATCGGCGATCGGGTCCTGCTGGTCGTCGCCTTCGCTCAGTACGGTATAGAACGCGGTGATCGAGCCGCCACCCTTCTCGGCATTACCGGCGCGCTCGACCAATTTCGGCAGTTTGGCGAACACCGACGGTGGATAGCCCTTGGTCGCTGGCGGCTCGCCAATCGCCAAGGCAATCTCGCGCTGGGCCTGGGCGAAACGCGTTAGCGAATCCATCAGCAGCAGGACGTTCTTGCCCTTGTCGCGGAAATATTCGGCGATCCGCGTGCAATACATCGCGGCACGCAGGCGCATCAGCGGCGCATCGTCGGCCGGCGAAGCCACCACCACCGAGCGTTTGAGCCCCTCGTGGCCGAGGATCTCGTCGATAAACTCTTTAACTTCACGACCGCGCTCGCCGATCAGCCCGACCACGATGATGTCGGCCTCGGTGAAGCGCGTCATCATGCCCAGCAGCACCGACTTACCCACGCCGGTACCGGCGAACAGGCCGAGACGCTGGCCACGGCCGACGGTCAGCAGGCCATTGATCGAACGGATGCCGACATCCAGCGGCTCGCTGATCGGGTGGCGGTTGAGCGGGTTGATCGCCGGGCCGTCCATCGGCACCCAATCCTCGGCTTTCATGCCACCTTTGCCATCCAACGCGCGCCCGGTGCCATCGAGCACCCGGCCGAGCATCGACATGCCCATCGGCAAACGCCCGGTATCCGGCAGCGGCACCACGCGCGCGCCGGGGGCGATGCCGGCCAGGCTGCCGGCCGGCATCAGGAAGATTTTGCCGTTGGAGAAGCCCATCACCTCGGCCTCGACCTGCACCGGGTGATAGCTGTCGTCGTTGATCACCAGGCAACGGCTGCCCAGGGCGGCACGTAGGCCTTCGGCTTCCAGGGTCAGGCCGACCATGCGCAGCAAGCGCCCCTCGACCACCGGCTGGCCAGGCAACTGCACCGCATCGCTGTAACCGGCCAAGCGCTTGGCAAAACTGGTGCGCTCAAAGCGCATGGGGCGGTTCCTCGGCGGCATCCAGTTCGACCGGCAGATCGCCCGGCAACGGATGCGCGGCTTGCTCGCGCTGCTGCTCGAACAGTTGCTTGATGGCCTGACTCAGGCGGGTTTCGATACTTGCGTCGATCCGACTATGTTCACTTTCGACCCGGCAACCACCGGGTAACAAGGATTCGTCTTCGAGAATGCGCCAGCTTTCTTCATGGCGCTCACGCAGGGCTTTGACTATCTCGAAATCCTGCGGATTGAGGTGAATGCGGATGTTATCGGCACCCATCGGCAGCAATTTCAGGGCCTCGCGCAGCACCTGACGAATCTGGCTGGAGTCGCTGCTCAACTCACGCTGAATCACCTGGCGCGTCATGTGACTGACCAGGGTGATCAACCCAGCCTCAAGCTGCTGATCCTGCTCGGCGATCGGCTCGAACAACTGGCTCATCAGACGCTCCAACCCTTCCAGCTTGGCGGCGAGGGCTGTATCGGCCTCCTGCTTGGCTTTCAGCTGGCCGGCGCGGAAGCCGTCTTTTTCACCCGTGCTGAAGCCTTCGTTGTAAGCGTCCTGGCGGATCGCCTCCAGCTCATCCAAGGTCAGGGGTTTGACGTCTTCCAGCGCCACGTCTTGGCTTTCCGCCGGCTCAGCCGCAATCGCCTCAGCGTCGGTTTCGCCGGCCTGGGCCACCGGCTCGGCCTCGGCGCCCTCGACCAGCGGGTCGAAACTGGGCAGTGCCCAGCGATCAAACGCGTTGACGTCTTTGGCGCGAATCAGATCGCTGGGCGCATCCTTGGCAACCATGGCTTAGACCATCTCTTCGCCGCCTTTGCCACCGAGGACGATTTCCCCGGCTTCGGCCATGCGGCGGGCAATGGTGAGGATTTCCTTCTGCGCCGTTTCGACGTCGCTGACCCGAACCGGGCCCTTGGCCTCCAGGTCGTCGCGCAGCAGTTCGGCGGCGCGCTTGGACATGTTCTTGAAGACCTTTTCCTTGATCGCCTCGTCGGCGCCCTTGAGCGCCAGCACCAGCACATCGGAGGACACCTCGCGCAACAGCGCCTGGATGCCGCGGTCGTCGACATCGGCGAGGTTGTCGAAGACGAACATCAGGTCTTCGATCTGCGACGACAGGTCTTCGTCGACTTCGCGGATCGAGTCCATCAACTGGCCTTCGATCGAACTGTCGAGGAAGTTCATGATATCGGCGGCGCGCTTGACCCCACCCATGGTGGCGCGGGTGGTGTTGGCGCTGCCGGAGAACTGCTTCTCGAGAATCTGGTTGAGTTCCTTGAGCGCCGCCGGCTGCACGGTATTCAACGAGGACACGCGCAAGACGATGTCCAGGCGCACCTTGTGGTCGAAGTGGCCAAGCACTTCACCGGCCTGGTCGGGGTCGAGGTAGGCGACGACGATGGCCTGAATCTGTGGGTGCTCGTAACGGATCACATCCGCCACGGCGCGCGGTTCCATCCACTTCAGGCTGTCCAGGCCGCTGGTGCTGCCGCCCAGCAGGATGCGGTCGATCAGGTTGCCGGCTTTGTCTTCGCCGAGCGCCTGGGTGAGCATCTTGCGGATATAACCGTCGGCACCCACACCCAGACTGGTCTGGTCGCCAACGATGTCGACGAACTCGCCCATCACCTGCTCGACTTGCTCACGGTGCACATTGCGCATGCCGGCCATGGCCACGCCAACGCGCTGCACTTCCTTCGGTCCGAGGTGGCGCAAAACCTGCGCCGCATCGGTTTCGCCGAGCGATAGGAGCAGAATCGCGGCCTTTTCGACCTTGTTCAACTTAGCGGCTGTACGGTTCTCATTCATCGGCGTTGATCCACTCTTTCACCACTTGCGCAACCCGACCCGGGTCTTCCGCCACCAGACTCTTGATCGCGTTCAGTTGCGCATCATACCCCTCGCTCGGGCTGGGCAGGAGGATGCTTTGCGGGCCACCAAGGCTGACCCGATCGGCCGCCAACTCGCCGTCCAAACCACCCATTTCGCCCAACTCGACATCGCCATCGCGACCGCCAGCCAGTTCCTTGCCTTTGCCGCCGCCGGTGATGTTGTTGAGCACCGGACGCAGTACACCAAACACCAGCACAAGGATGAACAGCACGCCGAGCACTTGCTTGACGATGTCCCAGAACCACGGCTGGGTATAGAACGGAATCTCGATAATTTCTTCGCCAACTTCGGCGGAGAATGGCGTATTGATCACGCTGACGCTATCGCCACGGCTGGCATCGAAACCGACCGAGTCTTGCACCAGCCGGGTAAAACGCGCCAGCTCGTCAGTGGTCCACGGCACGCGGCTGGTTTCGCCGGTGGCGGCATCGAGTTTGAGCTGATCGTCGACCACCACCGCGACCGACAGACGGCGCAAGCGCCCCTGCTGCTGCTTGGTGTAGCTGATCGAGCGGTCCAACTCGAAGTTGCGCGTGGATTGCTCGCGCTTGTCGGCCGGAAACGGCGCCAGCATCGGCTGACCGGTTGCCGGATCGATAACCTGTTGGCCGTTGGCATCCAATAACGGCTGGCCTGCGGCGACTGGCCCAGCGACAGCTGGCGCCGCAGCAGCTTGTTGCGGAGCGGCGGCCGGGCCCGGCGGTTGATTGCTCAATGCGCCCGGCACGCCTTGCGGCGGCAGGCTGCTGCTGCGTTGTTCGTTGACTTGCTGCTCGCTGCGCAGCGCCGGCTGATCGGGGTTGAACATTTCCGAGGTGGATTCCACCGCGCTGAAATCCACATCCGCCGACACTTCGGCCTTGTAGCGCCCAGCGCCCAGCACCGGTTGCAGAATATTGTGCACGCGCTGGGTGAACAGGCTTTCCACGCGGCGGCTGTAATCGAACTGCTTACCGGCCATGCTCAGCTCGGACAGTTCCTGCTGGTCGGAGAGCAGATTGCCCTTCTGATCGACCACCGTGACCTGCGACTTATCCAGCTCAGGCACGCTGGTGGCAACCAGATTGACGATGGCCATCACCTGGCTCGGCTCCAGGCCACGCCCCGAATACAGCTCGACCAGCACGGAGGCGCTGGGCTTGCGCTCATCGCGCACGAACACCGAGCTTTTCGGAATCGCCAAATGTACGCGGGCCGCCTTGACGTTGTTCAGGCTCGACACGGTGCGCGCCAACTCGCCTTCCAGACCGCGCCGGTAGCGCGTGGCTTCCATGAACTGGCTGGTGCCGAGGCCCTGCTCCTGGTCGAGAATTTCGAAACCGATGTTTTTATCGCTTGGCGCCACACCCGCGGCAGCCAGGCGCATGCGCGCCCGCGCCAGATCCTCGGCTTTGACCAGCAACGCCCCGGAGTTGGGTTCTACGGTGTACTTGATGTCGGCGGCGGATAACGTCTCCATCACCTGAGACGCATCCATACCATCCAGGCTGCCATACAGCGGGCGATAATCCGGTTGCTGCGACCACAGCACCACGGCAAAACCAATCGCCACGCTGGCGGCCAAGCCGACCAGCAGACCGATTTGCCGCAACATCGACATATCGGAGAGATTTTCCAAAAACGTCAGGCCAAAGAGTGGCTTCTTCGGCTCACCGGCGGTGGTGGCAGGTACGTTTGCGGCGAGAGCTTCGGCCATGATTCAGAACCTACCTTTAAACCGGCATCTGCATGATGTCTTGATACGCCTGGACCAGCTTGTTGCGCACCTGGGTCATGGCCTGCATAGACACGCTGGCTTTCTGCGAGGCGATCATCACGTCGGTCAGGTCTACGCCGCTTTTACCCATTTCAAAGGCCGTGGCCAGTTGACTGGAGGCCTGCTGGGTTTCGCTGACTTTGTTCACCGCCTGCCCGAGCATGTCCGAGAAACTCGGCATCCCCGGTTCCGGGGCGCTGACAACCGGCTTCTGCCGCGCCATTGCCTCGGCCTGCATGGATCGCATTTCCAACATCAGGCGATTGAATTCAATACCCTGGCTCATGACCTTCCTCCACTGACCGCAGTTTTTTGACGCTGCGCGGTGCTTTGCTGAGGTATTTGCAACAAGGGTGCCAGGTAGCGGGCCCGGCAAATAAGAACCGTAGGGTGAGTTAGCCGCATGCAGCCATTACCCGGCATCACGACACAAGGGACGCGGCGTAACCCACCATCGGCGCAACGCGGTCGATCACTGGGTGGGTTATGCGCCATGATCGCGTTCGGGTTGTCGGCCGGCGTACCGCGCCGCCAACCCACCCTACGAAACTTGCCGCTGCCAGCGCTAGCTGGCGTACAGATAGGCTTCCACATCCATGCCGGCATCGCGCATCTGCGCCAGCTTGTAACGCAGGGTGCGCGGGCTGATGCCCAGACGCTCGGCCGCCTCTTTGCGCCGACCACGCTCGGCGCGCAGGGTGTCGATGATCATCTGAAACTCGTGCCGTCGCAGGTCATCACCCAGGGCGCCGGCTTCCGCCGCCGACTCAGACGCCAGCGGCGCACTCGTCGGCACCACAGCCAGCTGGGGCTGCGCTGGCGTGACAGGGGCAAAGCCGATGGGCGTGGTCAGACACAGATCCTGCGGCTGGATCAAACCGCCCTGCTGCAAGATCAACGCACGCTGAATGGCGTTATCCAACTCACGCACGTTACCGGGCCAGGCGTGGCCCAGTAGGCTCGCCTGCGCCTGTGGCGACAGACGAATCGGCGCGTGATTCATTTTTTTGACGTACTTGGCCAGCAACCGCTCGGCCAACGGCACGATATCCGCCGGGCGTTCGCGCAACGGCCGCCAGGCCAATGGAAACACCGACAGGCGATAGTAGAGGTCTTCGCGAAAACGCCCGGCCGCCACTTCGCCCGCCAGGTCGCGGTTACTGGTGGCCAGCACGCGAATGTCCAGGCTGATCGGCTTGCGCGCGCCAACCCGCTCCACCTCGCGTTCCTGCAAGACACGGAGCAGCTTGGCCTGCAAGCCCAACGGCATCTCGGATATTTCATCGAGCAGGATAGTGCCGCCATCGGCCAGCTCGAACTTGCCCGGCGCACTGGCAATCGCACCGGTAAAGGCCCCCTTCTCGTGGCCGAACAACGTGGCCTCGAGCATGTTGTCGGGAATCGCCGCACAGTTGATCGCGATAAAGGGTTTGGTCGCGCGCGGCGACTGCTGGTGGATATAGCGCGCCAGCACTTCCTTACCGGTCCCCGACTCCCCCGTGATCAACACCGTGGAATCGCTCTGCGCGACCCGCGCGGCCAACTCCAGCAACTGCACACTGGCCGCATCCAGCGCCACTGGGCCGTCCTGTTCGCCGCTAGTCAAACGCCCAAGCGCATGACGGTCGACCAATGTCAGCAGGGCTTTCGGCTCGAACGGCTTGACCAGGTAATCCACCGCGCCCTGGCGCATCGCATCCACCGCACGCTCGACCGCCCCATACGCCGTCATCAATAACACCGGCAATTGCGGCTGGCGCTCACGAATCAGCGCCAGAAGCTGGTGGCCGTCCATGCCCGGCATGTTCACGTCGCTGACCACCAAGCCAAACGGCTCTTGGGCAATCGCCAGCAGCGCCGCCTCGGCACAATCCACCGCCCGGTAAGCATGCCCCCCGAGCGACAGGGTATCGGCCAGGGCTTCGCGCAGGGCGCGGTCGTCTTCGACCAGCAGGACTTTGGCAGCCACGGGGTTACTCCTGAATCAACGGTTGTGCCGCAGGAATCAGCGGCAGGATCAACAAGGCGCATGTGCCTCGACCGGCGCGCGAGTGCAGTTGCAGCTCGCCTTGATGAGCGCGCGCCACGGCCTTGACCACCGCCAGCCCTAAGCCAGTGCCGGTGGTTTTGGTGGTAAAGAAAGGCTCGCCGAGGCGCGCCAGGGTGACGCCATCGATGCCGGGACCGTTATCGCTGATACACAAGCGCAGCGAAGTGCCGCGCTGGTACAGGTGAATTTTCAAGCGCGCCTCGCGCCCAGCCGCCTGAATGGCGTTTTCGACCAGGTTGAGCACGCTACCGACCAGGGTGTCGCGATTGCACAGCAACTCACCGTCACGACTGTCGCACTGCCAACGCACCGCCATGTCCATGACGTGCGGCTCACCCGCCGAACGCAGGGCATCGAACAACGCCTTGGGCGTCAAGCGATCCGGCAACGGCAATTCGCCACGCGCGAAGATCAGCATGTCGCGCACTTGATGCTCCAGCTCATGCAGGCGCTCCTTCAAACGCCCGGCAAAGCGCTGCTGCTGCTCGGCCGGCAGCACCTGCTCGGTCAAATGGCTGGCATACAGCAAGGCGGCGGAAAGTGGTGTCCGAATTTGGTGGGCCAGGGAAGCGACCATCCGCCCCAAGGCCGACAAGCGTTCATGACGCGACAGCTGATCCTGCAAGCGCCGGGTTTCTGTCAGGTCTGTCAAAAGCACAAGCTGCCCCGGCTCGCCACGCAGTGAGCGGGTGGCGATGGATAGACGACGCCCGTCTTTTAAGGAGATTTCGTGGCCATCGTCTTCGCGCGGGGCGAAATTGCGCGCAATCACCTCGCGCCAGAGCATGCCGGCCAAGGGTTGACCGAGCAGGTTGCGCGCCACTGGATTGGCCTCACGCACCACGCCTTGACCGTCGATGACAATCACCCCGCCCGGCAGCAGATCCAGCAGACTCTGCAGGCGGTGCGCCAAGCGCTCCTTCTCTGCCAGCTCCTGCATGCGCTGGGCGCTGACCAACGCCAACTGACCTTTCAGCTCAGCGACGCGCGCCTCCAGCATGCTGTAAGACTCGCTGAGCTGGGTCGACATCTGGTTAAACAGGGTAAACGCCTGCTCCAGACTGGCGCGACTGGCCTGCTCAATGGGAGTGGCAGGGGGCGATTCAGGGGTGTCAGCTAGTCGAGCGTTGGGATTCATCGTTCTCTCTCGCGCAGCGAGCCGTCATAAGACAGTCAGTTAACCGAGAGATAGCAATACCCGTGCCTAAAAATTACTACTTACTTTTCAACAACTTAAAAAATAAAGCCGAAGGCTGTGTCAAACCTTCGGCTCTATTGACCCCGTCAGCGCCAAGCCGCTGACTGTATAACCACACAAGATCAGTCGTCGTACTGCCCTTCTTCGTCGCGACGACTCATGCCGTATTTGCGCATTTTCTCCACCAGGGTGGTGCGACGAATACGCAAACGCTCCGCGGCACGTGCCACCACGCCACTGGCATCATCCAACGCCTGCTGAATCAGCCCTTGTTCGAGATTGCCCAGGTAGTCCTTCAAATCCAGCCCTTCGGGCGGCAACATGGCCGGCGAATCCAGGCCCGGCAAACCGGCGACGACAGCCGCTCGCTCCTCCAGCTCATTGCGCAAGCTGGCCGCCAGTTGCTCGTCCTCATCGTCAACATGCCGGAACTTCTTCGGCAACTCGCCCACGCCAATCACGCCATAGGGGTGCATGATCGCCATGCGCTCGACCAGGTTGGCCAGCTCGCGCACGTTGCCTGCCCAGTCATGCCGGCAGAGCGACATGATCGCCGCCGAATTGAAACGGATCGAACCGCGCTTCTCGAACTCCATGCGCGAGATCAATTCGTTCATCAGCAACGGAATGTCCTCGATACGCTCGCGCAGCGGCGCCATCTCAATCGGGAACACATTCAAGCGATAGTAGAGATCCTCGCGGAAGCTGCCCTCCTCGATCATCTTCTCGAGGTTTTTATGGGTTGCCGCGATGATCCGCACATCGGCGCTTTGCGTCTTGTTGCTGCCCACTCGCTCGAAGGTGCGCTCCTGCAAAACCCGCAGCAGTTTGACCTGCATCGGCAGCGGCATATCGCCAATTTCATCGAGGAACAGGGTGCCGCCGTTAGCCAGCTCGAAGCGCCCGGCGCGACTGGTAATCGCCCCGGTGAACGCGCCCTTCTCATGGCCGAACAGTTCGCTTTCCAGCAACTCCGCGGGAATCGCGCCGCAGTTAACCGGCACAAACGGCGCTTCACGACGCTTGGAGTGATAGTGCAGGTTGCGCGCCACCACCTCTTTACCCGTACCCGACTCGCCCAAAATCAATACGCTGGCTTCGGTATCGGCAACCTGCTGCATCATCTGCCGAACTTGCTGAATCGCCCGACTGGTACCAACCAGGCTGCGAAACAGGTTGGTCTCGCGCTGCCGGCCACGCTCGCGGGCCTGGTCGTACATCTCGCGGTAAACCTGGGCGCGGTGCAGGGAGTCGAGCAACTTGTTATAGCTGGGCGGCATTTCCAGGCTGACCAATACCCGGCGGCGCAGCTCTTCCGGCCACTCCGCGGGCACAGGCTCATCGATCAGCAACACGGGTAAAAACTCATCCCACGTAGCCACCTGCTTGAGCAACTCCAAGGCTCCACCTTTGGCACTGACATCGCCGAGCATGACGCTCAGCACATCGCGACTGGATGCCAACTGGGTAACCGCTTCGCGCCAATCGAGGCTGCCACAAGCGAGATGCTCTTCCCCCAGGAAATTCAGAATGACCGCCAACTCGCGACGGCGCTCACTGTTATCGTCAATCAGTAGGATTTTGGTTTCACGCCACATATTGTTTTGATCTGATCCTGGGAGTGAAAGAAAACGCACACCGTCAAATACACGGTAACGCCAGCAATTGGCCACTAGTAAAGTCAATTTTTTGGATGCAGTCAATTTTATGGCGTGCTTTTTTTGCTTTACCCGACAGACAGCCTAAATGGCTGTTTGAGAACACGAGAGATTTGCCCGTTGCAGGCAAAAAAGCACAGAAACGAAACGCTGGAAGCAGGTTTACAAGCGTAACAACCAGCACCCCGAACAAACCGTCAGCCAAACAGCTGATAGACCTTGGCGCCATGCTGAGCTTGATTCAATTGCACCAGCTCACCGGCCAAACGCTGCTGTTCCGCTTGGCACACACTGACCAATTCACGGTAGAGATCCATCAATTCCTGCATGCGTGCACGCAGTACATCTTCGTCATGCACGACTTCGACCATGGCTTCATCGACCGCTTGCCGGCACTGCAAATCGAGCTCGCCGATAGCCGCCCAATCCTGGGTCACCAGAGCAGTACGCAGGGCACTGCCGGTCTCTTGCAGACGCTGGACAGATGAACTCATGAACATGCTCCTAAACGCCTAAACGCATTACTGACTGATCGCGTCCCAACCGGACTTCACATTGCGCAACAGCTCCGCTACCTCATCGAGCGGCTCGCCGTCATTGTTCACATTGGCCTCAAGCAAACGGGAAACCATGTACTCATAAAGGCTATCCAGATTGGCCGCCAACTCGCCGCCCTGCTGCAAGTCCAGGCCTGCACGCAGGCCGCCGATGATACCGATGGCCTTGCCGATCAGCTCGCCCTTCATCGCCGTCTGCTCGCGTTCCATGGCGCCACGTGCCTGGGCGATACGCGTGAGGCCACCTTCCATCAGCATCTGGATCAACCGATGCGGGCTGGCATCCACAGCCTGGGCCTGGGTGTTGACGGATTGATACTGCCGCATTGCTGCCATCGCGTTCATGCTGCATGTACTCCAATGTAGTGCGGGAATACTTCATGTATCGGCAGTGCCGGCGGCAGCTTTAGACCTACTAGTAAATAACTCAACTGATTGATTTAAATCGTTAAACAGTAACTGATAAGCGACTTTCCAGGCGCGCCGCGAATAGACTCAGGTAGCGACTGGCTCGACTTCAGGGCCGATAGCGACCCAGGCATCGCGTATCTGTACCAGCAAGCCCTGTACCTCTTCCAGGCTCTGCGGAGTTTTGTCCAGTGCCACGCCAGCCAGACGCCGGGTCATGTAGTCGTATAACGAGTCCAGATTTTCCGCCAGCTCGCCTCCAAGCTGTTTATCCAGGCTGCCTTGGAGAATGCCGATGATGGACAGAGTGCTGCCCACAGCTTCGCCGCGCACAGCGGGGCTACCTTGTTGCTGGGCGTGCAGCGCCAGGGAAATACGCTCCAGCGCACCATCGAGCAACAAGTGCACCGCTCGATAAGGGCTGACGTCCTGACTGATCTTGACGGTTTTGTAGGTATTGATCGGGCTGTTCACAGGTTATTTATCCTTTCTCACGAAGCCTGGCAGATTGGCCAGCGATTGAGTCAGCCGCTCGCTGGTCTGATTCAACTGCCCCACCAATGCATCCATCGCATTGAACTGGGCAAACAGGCGGGTCTGCATCATCTCGACACGGCGGGCCAGGGTTTCACGCTGTGTGTCGATGTCGGTGAGGGTGGACTGCAAGCCAGTCATTCGCTGCTCAAGCACTCCACCGGCCTGAATAAAGCCGCCGATGCGCTTATCTACCCGGCTCATCAAACCGTTATCGCCAGTGAAGAAGGTGCCGACAGCATCGAAATTGTCTTCTAGCGCGATCTTCAGCTTGTCGTCATCAATCTTCAGGGTGCCGTCTTTCTGAGTAGAAATACCCAGGTCGGCCAGCACACGCACCCCCCCTTGGTCGGAAGGGTTAACCAACTCGTTGCGCATTCCGCTGAGCAGGTTACGCACTGTCGCATCGCCTACCAGACCGCCGACCACTGGCGCTTTACCCTCGCCAACCTGAGTGACATTGGTCAGTTGGCTGGTTGTGGCAATCAGTTTGTTATAGGCATCGACAAACTTCTTGATATTGGCCGTGACTCCAGATTTATCCTGGCCCACAGTCACGGTCAACGGCTTGTCCGCCTCGGTTTTCCCGAGCAGGGAAAAGGTCACGTCGGGAATAGCACCCTCGACGGTGTTGCTCGGGCTTTTCAGCGGCAGGCCGTCGATAGTGAACTCGGCATCCGCCGCCTGCTGCAGATAACCGGCGCCGTCGCCCAACGACTGGCTGCCGCCATCGACAGCCAACGCAGCCAGGGCCGGATCGGCAGTTTCGATAGAGATATCCTTACCGGTACCGGTGTCCTTGGCAGTCAGTACCAGGCGCGACTTACCGTCGGACGGGTTGTTGACGATATTGGCCGTAATGCCCTTATCGGCCAGGGCAGTATTGAGCTTGTCGCGGATGTTTACCAACGTGTCGTCAGTAGCAATGTCGACCTCGACGCCGACGTCGGCAGTGCCGAGCTTAACGGTCAGTTTGCCGTCCGCAGAAGCCGAGAAATCGCTGGCCAGTGCAGCCGTGGCCACCTTGCTACTGCTGGCCAGGCGCTCGACCGTCAACTGGTAACTACCGGCCAACGCGGTCTTGCTAGCTGACGCCGTCAGCGCACTGGTATTGGAGGAGGTTGCCGTACGCTTCTCAAACAGCGCCAGGCTGTTGAGATCCTTCATGGCGGTCTGGAATTCGCTCAACGCCCCCTTGAGTTGGCCAAGCGCGGAAAATTTGGTAGTGGACGCTTTCTCCAGGCGCGCCAGTTGCGCCTCTTTGGGCGCCTTTTCCGCATTGACCAACGCGCCAACGATGCTGTCGATATCAATGCCGGAACCAATACCGGTTATCATGTTGACCACCTCGTCATGGGCTTGACGCTCGTGTGTGAAAAACAAGAACTATCAAAAATCATGCCGCTTACGCTTCTGCCTTGAATAGCAGGCTACGTACTTCTTGCAGATTCTCAGCCAATTTCAGCGCATCTTCCGAGGGGATCTGTCGAATCACATCCCCCGACACCGCGTCGGTCACCTTGACGACCACCCGCCCCGAGGAATCGTCCAGATCGAAGCTTAGCTCGCGACGAATCGCCTGCACAAAGCCCTGAATGGAAGCTATCGCCTGCTCGACCGGCTCCCTGCCAGGCTCTTTTGCAGGGTCAATTTTTTCGGCCGCCTGGGTAACGCTAGCTGACTCGACCGAGAGCGATGCAGCGGGCTGCAAAACGGCAGACGACGCAACCGATACCGCCCGCGACTTGCTCCCTGCCGTCACCGCCGACAGTGCATTGTTAATTCCTACGTCCATCGTTATTACCTCTCACTAGGCAAAACGGGGAGAAGTGCTGTGCACTTCCCCCCGCAGTCTAACGCAGACCTGCTATTGAGCTTACTGCAGGAGGCTGAGCACCGCCTGCGGCAACTGGTTGGCCTGAGCCAGGATCGCGGTGCCGGCCTGCTGCAGAATCTGGTTTTTGCTCAGATTCGCGGTTTCGGCAGCGAAGTCGGTGTCCTGGATACGGCCACGGGCGGCGGAAACGTTTTCACCAATGTTTTGCAGGTTAGAGATGGTGTTCTCAAAGCGGTTCTGCACGGCACCGAGAGCAGAACGCTGGTTATCGATTGAGGCCAGAGCACCGTCGATGACCGAGATCGCACTGTTGGCGCCTTCACGAGTACCTACGTTGATAGCATTCACGCTGGCCAGCGTGCTGGTGTTAGTTTGCGCGACCAACAGACTGTTAGTGGCATCGTCAGAGCCAACAGTGTGGCTACCCGACGAGTTGAACGTGATCTCGCCTTGCACAACGGTAGAGTTAGTACCACCTTCAGTCAGCGTTCTCAGAGCACCGAAGTTGGCGGTGTTGTCGGTGTTGCGACCTTGAACAGTGATGGTCTGGGCGGCAGCCGTGTTGTTTGTATAACCTTCAATGGCAATGTTCGAGCCATCGACCGCAACCAGATCCAGGCTATTGCCGTTGGACACTGCAGTCACACCAGTGGTCGAGGCGAACTCATTGATTTTCGAGGCCAACCCGGAAAGATCCGAGGCGTTCGAAACGTTGACCGAAATCGCCTGACCGTTCAGGTTGAAACTGCTGGTGCCTGTAGTAAAACCACCGACTTGGGCACGGGTGATGGCACTGGCGCTGACACCCGTGTTGGCAGTCTGTGCATTAACGGCTGCGACAATCGCCTTGGATGAGTCTCCCGCACCTACAGCAGCGGTGGCTGTGCCGGTTCCGCCGGTGATGGTCAGGGTTTGCGCCGCAACAAGTGACGTTGCCGTACCGGCCGTCTCAGTTGAAGCACCGGCAGACAAGCCGGCGGTCAAGGTGCGGTTGGCCCCCAGATTGGTGGCGTTGGCGTTGCTCAAGCTGACGCTGATGGTTTCGTTGGCGTTCGCACCGACCTGGAACTGCGCAGTACCGAAGCTGCCGTCCAACAACTTACGACCACCAAAACTGGTGGTGTCGGCGATACGGGTTAGCTCGTTCTTCAGCTCAGTGACTTCTTTCTGCAGGGATGCACGATCGGTAGCACTATTGGAATCGTTGGCCGACTGCAAGGACAGATCGCGCATACGCTGCAGAATATTGGTGGACTGCTGCAAAGCTCCTTCAGCGGTTTGCGCTAGGGAGATGCCGTCGTTGGCGTTACGCACCGCCACACCCAGACCGTTGATTTGACTGGTCAGGCGATTGGAAATTTGCAGACCCGCGGCATCGTCCTTGGCGCTATTGATACGAGAACCGGTGGACAGACGCTGCAGGGAAGTCGCCAGCGCATTGGAAGATGCACCCAGGTTGCGCTGGGTGTTGAGGGACGCAATGTTGGTGTTGACAGTAAGGGCCATGGTGTTTGCCTCCAATGGGCTGGTACTTAAGGTAGCCGGGTGTTGCGAGCGTTTGGGCGGTTGCCTTGCTCAGGCACCCAGTTACTTCGCATTCGTAGTCTTTATCGGCGCTAACCAGGGATGCTTTAGGGGTTTTTTGCCATATCCGGCGGAAATTTTTTCTTCAGGAGCAACAAGCGGTTAGCTCGGCCAGGCGTGTCATCTAGATGATTTTGCCAGGTTTTCGGCGGATATTCGGGTGGATTAGTCCGTAGATTGGGTCGGGGGGCGTAGCCTGAGGCGGGCCTCTATCCCGAATCAAATCCAGTCTTCAACCGCCGCGTAACCCAACAGGGCGTCAGCCGGTGCGCCGCCCATGATGGGTTACGCCGCACGCAAAAAACTGACTTGATCGAAGCGCTGTGGCGGCTAACCCATCCTACGAGTCTGTGTGCCGCGCCGACAAACCATGGCCCGCTGCCGGCGACGCGAGACACCTACGGGTTGCGGGCTGCTCCAGCAGGGCGATCAAACGGCGGCCCGGCCCGCCTTGAAGGGCACTAAACGCCGAGCCCTCAGCGCAACTGGTTGAACAAATTGAGCCCGGCGATCTTTACATAGCTCTGCTGCGCCGCCTCCAGCACGATGGTCTGGAACGACAAGCGCGATAACGCTTCGGCGTAATCCAGCTCGCGCAAATCGGCCTGCACGGACTTGTTGACCAGACTGACGTCTTCGTTGTCGGTCTGGGTCGATTCGATGATATTCAGCCGCGCGCCGATTTCGCCGCGCACACCGTCCACCGTGGTCATGCCGTGATCGAGGTTGGTCAGGGCCACCGCCACCGCATCGCGAACCTGCGAGCCAGTGGCCGGATTTTCCAGAGCCGTACGCAGGTTAGCGATGGTCGACAGAACGCCTTGCTTCTGCCGCGTCGGATCGACGGTGAGCGTGACACGCTCACCGCCCAGCGGAATGCCGTCGAAGTGCAGGGTCACGCCGCGAAAGATCAATTGGTCGCTGCTATCCGGCTGATCGTCGAGGCTACCGCTGGCCAGCACCGGCGCCGGTGCCGTGACTCCGATCTCGAACACCTCGTAGCTACCGGCATCGGGATTGCCGAAGACGATTTCCACGCCTGCTGCTGGGAACGGAGGAGTTCCGGAAAAGGCCACTTCGTCCTGCACCAGCGGTGCGGACATGCTCAGAGTGGAGCCCGGCGCCGCACTGATATCCAACACGCTGTCAAGGCGCCCGGCATTGGTGATGTTCTCGAATATCTTCTTGCCGCTGTCGCTGATCGCCAGATCCAGCGAGCTGGCCACCTGCAATTTGCGCTGCCCCTCGTCGCCTTCGTAGCTGTAGCTGCCATCGGCCTGGCGCACGAAGGGCTGGGTCTTGCCCTGAAAACCGGCGAACAGGTATTCGCCACGGGCATTGCGGGTATTCATCAGGCTAAGCAACTCGTTCTCGCGCTCGCCCAACTCGGCACCGATGGACTGACGGTCGGCAGCACTGAGCGCACCATTACCGGCCTGCACGGCCAGTTCGCGCACACGCTGGAGGATGGTGTTGACCGAGTTGAGGGTGACTTCCTCCTGGGTCAGGCTATTGTTCGCCGCGGTGAGGTTGTCCTTGTACTGGGTCAGCACATTCTGCTGTTGCTCCAGTTGCAACAGGCGCACCGACGCCACCGGATCGTCGGCCGGGGTGAGGATGCGATTGCCGGTGCTGATTTGCTCCTGGGTGCGGGTGACATTGGCATAGTTGCGCTGCAGACCCTGGACGCCGTTGTTGAAGGCTTGGATGGTGGAGATGCGCATAGTTGAGCCTCTTGTTGCAATCTCGGGCCTGGCTGCTTCTCAGCAACCCCTGACCCTAATCCTTTCCCGGAGGAGAAGGGATTGTTCTGTGCTGGCGCCTGCATTGCAGTGCGGACTTATCTGAATGTGCTGATCAGGGTATCGAACAACGAGCGCGCAACTTGAATGACCTGCGCCGAGGCGTTGTAGTACTGCTCGAATTTGATCAGGTTGGCCGCTTCTTCGTCGAGATTGACTGCCGACAGCGAGTCGCGGTTATCCGTGGCCTGCTTGAGGATGGCCCCCGTCGCTTCGCTGTCCTGCCGGGCCTGGGCCGTCAGGGTGCCGACGCGTTCAACCAGATCGCCATAGCCATCGGAAAAATTGACCCCAGTGGTGGCCGGTGAATTCGGGTCAATCCCCACAGTGGCCTTGGTTTGCAGATCAACCAGCTTGAGGCCATTGCGGTTATCCGATACGCCATTGGTGTTGAAGTCCAGGGTGAAGCTATCGGTATTTTCCGGGCGACCGCTGAGGGTAAAACTCACCACGTTGCCCCCGCCCAGGTCCAACTCATAGGTATTCAGCTGGCCCGGCACGAATGCCCCGGCGGGAACCCGGACCAAGCCGGCGACCGGGGTGCCCGGCGGGTTTTCAAAAGCGCCAGCGCCGTCATAAATCAACGCCACCGGCAGGGCCGCCGCAATGGCAGCGCTATCGATAGGGCTGGCGCCGGCCGCGATCAAATCGGGCTGGGCAATCGAGCCGTTACCACTGTTCTGCAACGCTGCCTCTGCCCTGACCGGCGCGGCAAAAGCCAATTGGTCGGGCTGATCCAGTACCGCCGTGATACTGCCAGCACCGCGCCGGGTGGGCTGCAGCAGAAACTTGTCGCCCACGGCAGGCGCCGAATCGATCAGCAACTCAAAGCCTTGATCCTTACCGGCGGCATCGGTGAAGGCCAGCGTGGCTGGGTAAGCGCCTGGTGGATTAGGCGCCAGAGTCAACGCCGCACCATCGCTCAAACGACGCGCGGTGTACTGGCTACCGTCATATTCGATTTGATAGTCGCTAGTGCTCAGCACACTACTATTGGTGATGTTCAGCGCCGGCTGGACGTTACTGGTATTGCTCGTGAAAGCTCGCACCCGCAGCGCTGCCTGTGCCGCATCGTTGAAGTCACCGAACAACGCGGTGCCCACCAGCCCTTTCAAGTCCAGCCCCTCGCCGAGCTGAGTATTGACCTGATCGCTGACCGCCAAAGCCAGTCGACCGAGCGAGTTGAGGGTCGGATCCAAGGACTCGGCGCGGTAGCGGATCAGCCCGCCCAACTCGCCACCGGTAAGCAGGGAGGTGATGCCTTGGCGCGAGCCGCCGCTGACGAAGCTCACTTCAAAACGCGTCGGGTCGCCCTGCCCTGGCCCGACTTCCAGGCGGCTGGTGGTGCTGCCTACCACCAGCGGCTGACCGGAGCCGACAAACAGGTTGAGCGAGCTGTCATCCTGCGCGACGACCGTCACGCCGACATAGGTGGACAGCTGGCGGATCGCCTCTTCGCGCGCATCGAGCAGGTCGTTGGGCTGCTGGCCGTTGGACGCGGCAACGGCGATGGCCTCGTTATAGCTGGCGATCGAGGTGGCCAGGCGGTTGATCTGATCGCTGACGGCCACCATCTGCTTATTGATGAACTGGTTCTGCTCGTTGATCCGATCGGAAACCGTATTAAAACGTTTGGCCAGGCCCTCCGCCTCGGACAGCACCAGTTGCCGTGCGGGAATGTTGGCCGGGTCTTCGGCGGCGGTCTGCAACGCGGAGAAAAATTTCTGCAACGAGGGCGTGATGCCGGTGGTGGAGCCGGCCAGCAACGAATCGAGCTGTTCGATCTGGCTTCTGTAAGCCTCGACATCGGCGCTGAGGGCGGTACTGCTGCGCACCTGAGTGGTCAGGAACTCGCTGTAGCTGCGGCGGACATCCGTCAGGGTGGTGCCCGAGCCAATATAGCCGGCACCGCTGAACTGTGGATTACGCGTGACCTGCACGGTGTCCTGCCGAGAAAACCCCGGCGTGTTGACGTTGGTGATGTTGTGCCCGGTCACCGCCAGCGAGGTCTTGTTCGCGGACAATCCGGACAGGCCAATATTCAGTAGGTCAGCCATGGTTCAGCCTCAAGTCCTTGTGGTGGGGCTGTCGGCGGCAGCCACGGCCTGGTAGGTCTGCATCTGCCGGGCGATCTGCGCCACTTTGCGGGCGTAGTTCGGGTCGGTGGCGTAGCCGGCCTTCTGCAACTCACGGGCGAACTGCTCGGGGTTCTCGGTCGCGCTCAGCGCCTTCTGGTAACGGCCGTTACCCTGCAAAAAGCTCACGTAATCTTCGAAGCTCTGGGCGTACGAGTCGTAGGCGCGGAACGACGCGGCTTCTTTCACCGCCTTGCCGCCCTGGTATTCGGTGGTCAGCACCCGTGCCGACTCACCGCCCCAGCTGTTGTGGGTCTTGATGCCAAACAGGTTGTGACTGCTGGAGCCGTCCTGCTGGCGAATGATCGACTTGCCCCAACCGGTTTCCAGCGCGGCCTGAGCCACCAGGTAGCGGGCATCGACACCAATCTTCTCGGCCGCCTGCTCGGCCATCGGCAGCATGGCGGCAATAAACTCGTCCTTCGAGCCAAATGCCGCTTTGCCCGGCGCCAGTGGCGGCTGGGCCAGGCGACGGCCGGTGATCGCATCGCTGCCGGTCAGGCTCAAGCCCTTGTCGTTGGGCGCGGCGAATGCTCTGGCGGGAATCCAATCGTTCTGCGCCAACGGCTGGCCATCCACCGCGCCGGCCGCCGGCACGATGCCAGCCAACAGGCGGTCGGTCAGTTTGCCCGGCAATGACAAGCGACGCTGATTGATCAAGGTCGAGTCATCGCGACTGCCGTCGACCTTGGCCAGGGGTTTGCTCGGCGCGCTCGGCACGGGTTGATCGACCTGGGCAAACGGGTTCGGCCGGTCGCTGGCCTCCTTGATTTTCGACATCTGCCGCACCAGCACATCCGCCAGGCCGATGCCGTTCTGGTTATTCGACAGGGTCACCGACAGCTGCTGGTCGTACATGTCCTGGTAGGTCTTGCTCTCGTTGCTGTTCATGAAGTTGCCTTCGCCGAACGCTTCGTTGGCCGAGCGCATGGCTTTGAGCATTTCATTGAGAAACAGCGACTCGAACTCCTGAGCCACCTTGCGGATGTTACTTTCGTTGTCGCCGCCGACCTTGAACTGGTTGAGGCGATTCAGGTCGGTGAAGGCGCCGCTGTCCAGCGGGCTGTTGCCGCCACCGAGCAGGCCGGCCGAGAGTCGAGAATCCATCGCCGCAGTCTCCTCAGATCACGATCAGGTCAGCCTGCAGAGCGCCGGCTTGCTTGAGCGCCTCCAGGATGGCCATCAGGTCGGAAGGCGAAGCGCCCACCTGGTTCACCGCGCGGACGATTTCATCCAGGGTGGTGCCGGGACCAAACTTAAACATCGGTTTGGCTTCTTCTTCGGCATTCACCCGCGAGCGCGGTACCACGGCCGTTTGCCCGCCAGACAAGGCTTCCGGCTGGCTGACAATCGGGTCTTCGGTAATGGTTACCGTGAGGCTGCCGTGGGTCACTGCGGCAGGCTGCACCCGCACGTTCTGGCCAATCACGATGGTGCCGGTACGCGAGTTGATAATGATCTTGGCCACCGCCTGACCGACCTCGACTTCGAGGTTTTCCAGAATCGACAGGTAATCCACCCGCTGATTGGGATCGAGCGGCGCGCTGACACGCACCGAGCCACCGTCGAGAGCTTGCGCCACGCCCGGGCCAAGCAGGTCATTGATCTGGTCGACGATGTTCTTCGCCGTGGTGAAATCCGGGCGATTGAGGTTAAGGGTCAGTGTGTTGCCCTGATCGAAACCGCTGGGCACCGGCCGCTCGACCGTGGCGCCACCGGGAATGCGTCCGGCCGAAGGCACGTTGACGGTGATCCGCGAGCCATCGCCACCTTCGGCATCGAAGCCACCGACCACTAGGTTGCCCTGGGCAATCGCGTAGACGTTGCCGTCGATACCTTTCAGCGGCGCCATCAGCAGGCTGCCGCCGCGCAGGCTCTTGGCGTTACCGATCGAAGAAATGGTGATATCGATGGTTTGCCCTGGCTTGGCGAACGCCGGCAGATCGGCGTGGATCGATACCGCGGCAACGTTCTTCAGCTGCACGTTGCCGCCCTGCGGCACCTTGATGCCGAACTGCGCCATCATGTTGTTGAAGGTCTGCACGGTGAACGGCGTTTGCGTGGTCTGGTCGCCGCTGCCATTGAGGCCGACCACCAGGCCGTAACCGATCAACTGGTTACTGCGCACGCCTTGGATACTGGCCAGGTCCTTGAGCCGCGCAGCCTGAGCCGGCAGGCACAGCAGCACGCACAGCAGCACGGCGCCGGAACGGGCCATGCGCGAAATCCGCTTGCCACGCGCCACCCAGGCGTTTTCACGGGCATGGCCCATTGCTACGGTCATCATCGGCGTAACCCTGTTCAAAACGGCCACAGCGGGCTGATGAAGAAACGATCCAACCAACCTGGCTGACTGGCATCGGCGAAGGCGCCGGTGCCCGAGTAGGTAATGCGCGCATCGGCGATACGCGTCGAAGGCACGGTGTTGTCCGTCGCCACATCATCGGCGCGAACCAGGCCGGCGATGCGCACCAGCTCATCGCCGGTGTTGAGGGTCATCCACTTCTCGCCGCGCACCGAGAGAATGCCGTTGGGCAAGACCTCGGCCACGGTCACGGTGATCGAGCCGGACAGGCTGTTGCTCTGATCGGCCTGGCTGTCGCCTTGCGTATCGCGGCTGGCGTCATACTCGGCGCCCAATGACAAGGTATTGTCGGAGAACGGATTGGCCGCCGACACTGCGCCGCCGAACAGGGAGGTCAGACCGATATTCGCGGAACTGTCCTTCTGGATCTGCGAGCCGGCATTCTTGCTGGCCTGGGTGCGCTCGTTGAGGGTGATGGTGATGATGTCGCCAACCCGGTAGGCCTTGCGGTCGTCGAACAGGTTGTTCTCGAAACCGGCCTGGTAGATCGAACCGTTGTTCTGCGCAGCCGGCAGCGGCGTGCGCGGCAAAACCGGCGCGTAATAGGGGTCGTTCGGCTTCGGTGGCGGCGATACGCAGCCGCTCAGGGCGGCCACGCCAAGCATCGAAATCACAAGTATCAGCCGGTTCATAACCACTACCTCACGGCGTTGTATTGCACACCAAGGCTGGGCTAGCGCCCCGCCTCAGGCATTAAAGGTTCTGTGTGACGAAGGCCAGCATCTGGTCGGCGGTGGAGATGACTTTCGAGTTCATCTCGTACGCGCGCTGGGTGGTGATCATGTTCACCAACTCCTCGACCACGCTGACGTTGGAATTTTCCAGGGTGTTCTGCAGGGTAGTGCCCAAGCCGTTGAGGCCCGGCGTGCCGACCTGCGGCGCACCGCTGGAGGCGGTTTCCAGAAACAGGTTGTTGCCGATCGCTTCCAGGCCCGCCGGGTTGATGAAATCGGCGGTCTGCAGGTTGCCGACGATCTGCGGTTGCGGGTTACCGGCAGTGGTCACCGACACGGTGCCGTCTTCGCCGACGGTAAAGGTACGCACTTCGTTCGGCAGCACGATGGCCGGCTCCAGGGCGAAGCCCTGCGAGGTAACGACCTGACCATCGGAGTTCAGGTGAAAGCTGCCATCGCGGGTGTAAGACACCGTGCCATCGGGCATCAGCACCTGGAAGAAGCCACGGCCGTTGATCGCCATGTCCAGCGGCTGCTCGGTGGTTTGCAGGCTGCCGGCGGTGAAGATCTTCTGCGTGCCGACCACGCGCACCCCGGTACCCAGCTGCAAGCCAGACGGCAGTTGGCTGTCCTGGCTGGACTGACCGCCGGGTTGACGACGGATCTGGTACAGCAGGTCTTCGAACTCGGCGCGATCGCGCTTGAAGCCGGTGGTCGAGACGTTGGCCAGGTTGTTGGAAATGGTGGTCAGGTTCATGTCCTGAGCGGACAAACCGGTTTTGCTGACCCACAGTGCCGGAAGCATATTTATTCTCCTCGGGCGTCGTTTTCACGGCGCCGCGTGCTGGTAATTAGCTCATCTGCAAAACACGCGCCATGGCGGTCGCGTTGTCTTCGGCAGTACGCATCATCTTCACTTGCAGTTCGAATTGACGGGACAGGGAGAGAATCGCCGTCATCTCTTCCACCGCATTGACATTGCTCGACTCAAGAAACCCCGAGGTCACCTGCACCGTGGCGTCAGCCAGCAACGGCTGCTGGCCCTTGAAGCGAATCAGGCCGTCGGTGCCCTTCTCCATCTGCTTGAGGTCGGGGTTGACCAGCTTCAGCCGATCGACTTCCGCCAGCACGTTCGGCGCCTCGCCGAGGGCACGAATGCTGATGGTGCCGTCCTGGCCGATCTCGATTTTCTGCTCTGGCGGCACGGCAATCGGCCCGGCATTGCCCATCACCGGCAAGCCGTTGCCGGTGCGCAACACACCCAGGGCATCGACATTCAGGCTGGCCGTGCGCACGTAGGCTTCGCTGCCATCCGCGGCCTGCACCGCCAGCCAACCGCGCCCGCCGATGGCCACATCCAAGTCGCGGCCGGTTTCCTGCAACGAGCCTGGGGTGAAGTCGGTACCAGGGCGCTCGCTTAGGGCGTATACCCGCGCCGGATAACTGTCGCCAAACACCTGCATCGAACGCGCCTGCTCGAAATCACGGCGAAAGCCGCTGGTCGAGATATTCGCCAAGTTGTTGGCGTGGGCACTCTGCGCCAGGCTGTTGTGGTGGGCTCCAGTCATGGAGACGTACAGCATCTTGTCCATGGTTACTCTCCGAGGTGGGCTTGCCGCCCGCTGCTCTATACAAGCTATTCAGCAAGCGCCGTGCCAGCCTCGAAAAATAACAATAAGATTATGATTTATAAGGATTTTAAAATACAAAAAAGGCTCCCGAGGGAGCCTTTTAAACACCAGCCGGCGAACCATTGCCGCTGACGGCAACGGCTCTTGCCCCTGCCGCCGCCGCACCATCAACGCAGGTTGATGATGGTCTGGGTCACCGCGCTTTCGGTCTCGATGGTTTTGGCATTGGCCTGGTAGTTGCGCTGCGCCACGATCAGGTTGACCAACTGATCGGACAACTCGACGTTGGAATCCTCCAGGGCGCCTGCCTGCAACGCACCGAGCGTGCCGCTGCGCGGCGTCCCCACTACCGGCTCGCCGGATTCGAAGGACTGCACCCAGGCAGTCTTACCCACCGGCGTCAGCCCCTGCACGTTGGCAAAGTTGGCCAGAATCACCTGCCCCTGCACATTCGACTGCCCGTTGGTGTAGCGGGCGAAAATCACCCCGCTATCGTCGATTTCCAGACCGGCCAGTTGGCCGGTGGTGTAACCGTCCTGGCTGACGCTATTCACCGCAAACGAGCTGGAGAACTGCGTGGAGCTGCGCAGATCGACCTGAATCCCGGTGGCATTGGCATTCGCACCGTTGCCCGACCACACCGGCGGGACCGAGTCATCGGCTGCCGCTGGCACCCAGCCGTCCAGGGTGAACCGCCCGGTGGCGGGATCGACGGTGAAGTCGGCGGCACCGGCGCCGTCATAGTTGCCGGAAACCAGGCTGGCGGTATTCAACTGACCGCTGGCGGTAAAGCCCACCGCCATCGAATACGGCACTGTAGAAGTCGGATCGGCCGGGTTGCGGCCGTCGATCAACACATTCATCTGCCAGTTGTTGGCCCCGGTCTTGACGAAATACTGCGTCAACACGTGAGCATTGCCCTGGGTGTCGTAGACGTTGGTCGAGGTCGACGAGTTGTAGCTGGTCGGGTCCGCCGGATCGAAGGTGGCATTGGCTGCCGCCTCGGCAGCCGCGATTTCCGCGGCCGTGGGGTTGAGTGGATCGACAGCACCGGCAATCGAGTTATCGTAAGCCCCCTGCCAGGCGGTCGGCACCGTATTGCTCGAGTTCAGGTTGAACGTCTGGCTCAGCTCGGTAGTCGCCCGCGGCGCCTGGCTGGCCGTTTCGATGCGCAGGTCGCTGATCACGCCATTTTGCAGGTTGTTATTGGCATCCACCGCGTAACCCTGCAAGCGATAACCGAAGTTATTCACCATAAAACCATCGCGGTCAGTACCGAAATACCCGGCACGGGTGTAGCTGACTTCGCCGTTGTTGCTGGTCTGGAAAAAGCCGTTGCCGTTGATCGCCAGATCCAGGGCATTCTGCGTGTAGTTGATGTTGCCCTGATTGTGCAACTGAGACACATCGCCGAGCAGCACACCGCTGCCCTGGGAGTTCTTGCCAGAGCCCAGCACCGATGCCGCATAGACGTCGGCAAACTCGGCGCGCGACTGCTTGAAGCCGGCCGTCCCCGCGTTGGCGATGTTGTTGCCGGTCACGTTGAGGTCGCTGGTCGCCGCGCGCAGGCCGCTAAGACCGATATTGAACGCCATGGAAGTCTCCTTTGCCGGCACGGCCGGCGATTAAAGCCTGTTGATTACTGACCAATGACCTGCACCTGAGAGAGCGGCACACTGCCGAGCCCCGCCAGGTTGAGCATCAACTCGCTGCCGCCCAGGGTGACGCTGTCGACGTTGGCCGGGAGCATGGTGTACAGCCCCTTGGTTTCACCGTTGTAGGTCGCCTGCGCCTCGAACTTGTAGGTGCCGGGCGGCAAGACTTTGCCGCTGGCATCTTTGCCGTCCCAGATGAAGCTGACATTGCCGGCCGCCTGCTCGCCCATGTTGACCCGGCTGACCACCGAACCTGCGCTGTCGTAGACGTTGACGTAGACGTTGCTGCTGGTCGCCGGCAACACCAGGCTGGCCTTGAAGCTTTCGCTGGTATCGACCACCGCCTTATCGGTCGGCACGATGACCTTGCGCCCGACCAGGGACGAGGCCTGCAGCGCCTGGGATGACTGATATCCCGAGAGCAACGAGCTCATGCTGGTGTTCAATTTCTCGATACCCTCAACCTGGCTGAATTGCGCCAGCTGGGCGATAAACTCGCCATTGCCTTGCGGCTCCAGCGGGTTCTGGTTATTCAATTGGGCCACCAACAAGTTGAGAAACTCGTTCTTGCCCAGCTCTTTGCTGGCGCCCGTCTCGTTCTTGATCTGGTATTGATCGAGTGCCGAGCTGGTGACGTCGCCGGTGCTAGTAATGCTCATGCGCTTCCCTCGATGACGGCTTACTGACCGAGGGTCAGTACGCGCTGCAACATTTGTTTGGCGGTATTCATCATTTCAACGTTGCTCTGAAAAGCCCGGCTGGCAGAAATCATGTCCGCCATTTCCTCGACCACATTGACGTTGGGGTAATACACATAGCCGCTGTCATCGGCTGCCGGATGATCCGGCTGGTAACGTGGCACCAGGTTGCTTTGATCCTCGACAATGCCGAGCACCTGCACGCCGCGACCGGCTTCATTCTGCTCGGCGAACAACGAACCGCTGCCCCCCTCCAGCGACTGCTGGAACATCGTGGCAAACACCGGATGACGTGCACGGTAAGTCTGGTCGACGCTCGACGAGACCGTTTCGGCGTTGGCGATGTTGCTGGAAATCGTGTTCAGACGAGTGCTCTGGGCACTCATGCCGGTTCCGGCGATGTTGAAGACACTGGCGAGTGACATGGCATCAGGCTCCTTTAATCGCCGCGCAGGGCGCTGACCAGCCCTTTGAACTTGCTGTTGAGGAAAGTGAAACTGGCTTGGAAGTTCACCGCGTTTTCCGCGTAGCTGGCCTGCTCAATCTGCAGGTCGACGGTGTTCTGGTCGAGCGACGCATGAAAGGGAATGCGGTACGCCAAGCTGGCATCGCCCATGGCCACGCCATCGGCAGCAATATGCCGGCTGTCCGTGCGATTCAGCCCGGCCGTGCCACGCTGAGCCTTGGCGCTTTGCTCGGCGAGCACCGAGGCGAAGTCCAGGTCACGCGCCTTGTAATTGGGCGTATCGGCGTTGGCCATGTTGTTGGCCAGCACCTCGGCACGCTGGGAGCGAAAGCCCAGTGCCTTTTCATGAATGCCGAGTGCGCTATCGAAACTGATGCTCATGGTCAGGAACCTTTGCCGTTTGGCTTGCCTGTTTTCCGTGCAAGACATTTAGCAAGGTACGTGCCATTTAATTTTTTACTTAAATATCAATAACTTGAAAATAAATAGAAGCGCTTCATCAGGAAAAGCGGCAAGGCTTTTCCGCCTGCGGCCAGGCCAAGCGGCAATTCACTTCAGCCGGTTGCCGCCGCACCAATGAAAACGGGAGACCACTGGCCTCCCGTTTTAGGTTCGATCGCTGCCTGACTGGCTATTTGACCTTGTAGATGATTCCAGGGCTGCACTGCACCATCTGGTAATGCTCCGGCAGGCCATTGAGCGCCTCGGACGCGCCAAGGAACAGGTAACCACCCGGTTTCAACATGGCATGCATGCGCGTGAGGATGTCTTTCTTCACCTCGGCGGAGAAGTAGATCAACACATTGCGGCAAAACACGATATCGAACTTGCCAAGGCTGGCGTAACTGTCCAGCAGGTTCAACGGGCGGAATTCGACACGGCTCTTGATCGCCGGCTTGACCATCCAACGGCCCGGCCCTTTCGGCTCGAAATAACGCTGCAAGCGCTCCTGCGACAGACCCCGCCCCATGGCCAGGCTGTCGTATTCGCCGGACTTGCAGTTGGCCAGCATCGACGGCGAAAGATCGGTGGCAACAATCTGCAAACCGGCCTTGAGCTGGCCAATATTGGTTTTCTCGAACTCGTCGATGCTCATCGACAGGGAATAAGGCTCCTGACCGGAGGAACATGCCGCCGACCAAATCCGCAAGCGCTGACCGGGACTGGCCTTGATCAGCTCGGGCAGCACACGGTTCTTCAGCACTTCGAAGGGATAGGTGTCACGAAACCACAGCGTTTCGTTGGTGGTCATGGCATCCACCACCAACTCGCGCAACCCGCTGCGCGGCTGGGTTTGCATGCGCTGCACCAATTCGCCGAGGGTCTTGATGCTGTGTTGCTCCATCAACTTGTTCAGCCGACTGGAAACCAGGTACTGCTTATTAGTACCCAATAGAATGCCGCAGGCTTTTTCCAGGAAAGTCCGGAACTGCTCGAAATCCAAATTACCTGAAGACACTAACGAGGCCTCGCCAATCATAGTGTTGTGCCGAGAGATATCCCCTCAACCCCCATCCCAGGCAGTGTGCAAGCTCTGCGCTCGGTGATACAGCGTTAAAACGGGTGCAGCACTGCTGCGCGTCATTCATGTGCCTGCACACAGCGTATCGCCGGGCCCATCACGCACTCATGCAGCCCCATCCGCGGCCTTGATACGCTCGACCACCCGCGATGCCAAATCGTCCGGGCGGAACTTGGCGAGAAAATCATTCGCACCCACTTTCTTGACCATTGCCTGGTTAAACACGCCAGACAGCGAAGTATGCAGGAGGATATGCAATTTCTGCATGCGTGGGTCGCTGCGAATTTCCGCGGTCAGGGTATATCCGTCCATTTCCGGCATTTCGATATCGGAAATCAACATCAGCAACTCTTGCTCGGGATGCCTTCCGGCGTCGGCCATCTTGCGCAGGTACTCCAACGCCTGACGACCATCGTTCAGCGCCGTGACCTCGACACCAACGGTTTGCAGACAACGGGCAACCTGCTTACGCGCTACCGAGGAATCATCGACAATCAATACATGCTTGCTGAGCGCCTTAGCCTGGGTTTCAACATCGACGACCCCGACCGAGATCACCTCGGAGGTTGGCGCCACCTCGGCGAGGATTTTCTCCACGTCGATGATTTCCACCAGTTGTTGATCCAGACGCGTCACCGCCGTGAGGTAATGGTCGCGCCCAGTGCCCTTGGGTGGCGGATGGATTTCTTCCCAGTTCATGTTGACGATGCGCTCTACCGAGTGCACCAGAAAACCCTGCACCTTGGTGTTGTACTCGGTGATGATGACGAAGCTGTTTTTCAGATCGGTAAGCGGCGCCCGGCCAGTCGCCATGGACAAATCCAGGATAGGAATAGTGCCGCCGCGAATGTTAGCGACCCCACGCACCACAGGGCTGGATTTGGGCATGATGGTGAGCTTTGGGCATTGCAGCACCTCTTTCACCTTGAACACGTTGATCCCGTACAGCTGCTTGCCATCGAGACGAAACAACAGCAACTCCAGACGATTCTGTCCAACCAACTGCGTTCGCTGGTTAACCGAATCCAATACTCCGGCCATGCTCAAACTCCTTTGTTTGAGTAGCGCACATTGTGCTTAGCGTAGCAGGCGGCACGGGCCTTGCTTTTCACTCGGCATGAATGCAAAAACGACAACTTCTCGGCGCGTGCTGGCAAAAAGCCGCCAATTCATGGCTGTTTTACCTGCTTTGTTCGCGCTCGGCTATAGCCCCCTGGCAGCTGCCACAGCAACCTTGCCTGAACAGCTTATCGGCGCTACCCAACGCTTTCTTGAGCAGGCGGTTAGCGACTATTTGCAGCGCAGCAGCATTCAAGGGCGGCATGAAATCCAAATCAATCGACTCGATCCGCGGCTACGCCTGCCGCTGTGCGACAAGGAATTGACGACCACCTTGGAAAGCCCCGCCGAACCGATTGGCCGCGTGACCATGCGCGTGCGTTGTGAGGGCTCCTCGCCCTGGACCGTTTTCGTGCCTGGGCAAGTGCGCCTGTACCGCGAAGTCGTGACAGCCAGGCGCCCGCTCAAGCGTGACAGCGTATTAAGCGAAATGGACATCGCCTTGGCGGAACGTGATGTCGGCCTACTCAACCAAGGCTACCTGAGCGCCCTGAAACAAGCCGTAGGCAAAAAATTGACACGCCCCCTGCTGCCGGATCAGGTGCTGGCGCCAGTGCATGTCGAACAGGCCGAAGTCATCCGCAAGGGCGATCAGGTAGTGATCACTGCGCGCAGCGGTTCAATCAATGTGCGCATGCCCGGCGAAGCCCTGTCGGACGGGGCTCTTGGCACACAGATCAGCGTGCGCAACCTCGGTTCGCAACGCGTGGTCAAAGCCCGTATAACTGGTCCTGGGCACGTTGAAGTGGCAATGTAGGCATGATTCTTGTTAGGCATTTAGCTGACGATTTTCTACACTGTGTTTAGACTGTTCCTGACGCCTCATTTATTGCCCTAAAGTTTTTTCAAACATGGCCGACAACCAGGCAAGCGTCCAAACACTGTTCGAGGTTTTGCATCATGGTCATCGACTTCAACCGGCTTAATAATGCCGCCACGCCAGCCAACTCGGGGCGTACCGGCAGTGCCCAGTCCGGTGCGCCCAATGAAGCCATCGGCAGCAAGCAGCCCAGCGCCACAGCGGCGGCAAGCGAACAAGCAGCCACCAGCAAAAGCGGTGAATCGGTTCAGTTCAGCCGTGAAGCGCAACAACTGCAAAAACTCAGTGACAAGCTGCGTGACTTGCCGACCGTCGATAAAGAACGTGTCGCCCAGCTCAAGCAAGCGATTGCCGACGGCAGCTACCAGGTCGATAGCCAACGCGTTGCCAGCAAACTGCTCGATTTCGAATCCCAGCGCTAGTCTCAGGGCTGCGCTGGGGGTGTTGGACGCCTAACCCCCAAGAGCCCGCGATGCACACCACTTCCCTGCTTGAACTGTTCAACGACGATATCGGCACCGCCAAGCAGTTGCTTGAGCTGATCGATAGCGAATTCCAAGCCCTCAGCGACCGCGACCTAACGCGCTTGCAAACTATCCTGGCAGACAAACAGCCGCTTCTGGCCCTCCTCGACCAGCACGGCAAAACCCGCAGCCAGCTGTTGCTCGATATGCAACTCACTGCCGACCGCAGCGGCCTGCAGACCCTGGCCGAACGCTCCAGCCAAGGCGCCGAATTGCTCGCCAGTGGCGATGCGTTGAACGCCCTGCTCGAAAGCTGCCAAGCGGCCAACCTGCGTAACGGACGGCTAATCCGCTCCGGTCAAGCCTCGACCAATAGCATGCTCGGCA
Source organism: Pseudomonas sp. UBA2684 (assembly GCA_002354655.1). Lineage (GTDB taxonomy): Bacteria > Pseudomonadota > Gammaproteobacteria > Pseudomonadales > Pseudomonadaceae > Aquipseudomonas. The sequence goes on along the minus strand of DELY01000007.1, from coordinate 15,111 downwards.
TTCTTCGCGGTGGCGAAACACCAAGCCTCTATGACAGCCGCGGCAGTGCGGCTAGAATCGCCCAGCAGCGCCCGCTCAGCCAGGCCTGAACCCTATAACAAGGCACAAGGGACATACCGGCACAATGCCAGTATGCTAGTGCCGCAGTATTTGCCCGGAGAGCTCTGGACCGTGTCCAATCCCTTTAACGAGGAAGATGGTCCGCAACCGCCCAAGGTGCTCAAGGCACCTGTGGAAATCGTTGCCAACCTACGCCAACTGCAACAGAACCACGATCCGCTGATCATCACTTTCCATGAACGCAACCAGCGCTTTCAGAGCTATCTGATCGAAATCGACCGCAACAATAACCGCCTGATTTTCGATGAGATGATCCCCAGCGATGGCGAACGCTTTCTGCAAAATGGCGAGCCATTTCGCATCGAAGCCTTTCATGATGGGGTGCGCGTTGCCTGGGAATGCCAGCAAACGACACAGATCGGCGAACACCAAGGGGCACGCTGTTACTTCAGCCCGATGCCCCAGGAAGTGCATTACCACCAGCGCCGCAATGCGTTCAGAGCGCCGCTCAAACAAGCCGAGCTGATCAAGATCGAACTTGCCGGCGACAAGCTGCGCAGCCCCCTTCAGGGCCAGTTGCTGGATATTTCCGCCACGGGCTGCAAATTGCGCCTACCGGGCAACGTCACCAACAGCCTGCAAGCGGGACAAGTCTACGAGCGCTTCACTGCGCAACTGCCTTTCGGCGCGATGACCACACCGCTCGAATTGCGCCATGTGCAGTACGAAGAAAAACTCGATATCACCTTTGCCGGCGCACGCTTCTACCGCATGAGCGGCCTGGTGCAACGGCAGGTCGAGCGCTTCGTCTACCAACTGCAACGCGAAGCACGGCGCTTCGACAGCGACGGCCTGTTCTAGACCTCAACCCGAATCCCCAGCGTCGCCAGACGCGGCAGGTCTTCCGGGCGGTCGACATCCCACAGCACCGGCAGCAGCTGATGAGTCCACTCCAGCTGCTGCAGGCGCTCGCAGGTCATGGCCAAGACCCGATCGGTGCCCCAGGGCATGGCGCTGAACAACAGCGGGTCGACACGGCGCAGCCCGAGCAACACATACCCGCCATCCTCGGCCGGCCCCAACACCACCGGCTGACCATGCAGCGCCGCACAGGCGCCGCTCAAGTACTCGCCGTCCAAGGCTGGACAGTCATTACCGATCAACACCACGGCATCGCTTTCCGCCAAACCCAATGCCGCGATGCGCCGCATACGCTCGCCCAGGTCGCCCGCCGGCTGCTCCACCAGCGTCCAATCCAGCGCATCGGCAAGCGCCTGCAAACTGACGTCTGGCCCATCGTCCAACCACAGAAAGCGCTGACTGAAGCCTGCCGCCGGAAGTTGCAGGGCGCGCTCCAGCAACAGCCGCTGCAAATCGCACGCGCCTTCGGCTCCTAACGCCGGGATCAAGCGGGTTTTCACTCGCCCAGGTACAGGTGAGCGAGCCAGCAGATGCAACGAAATCGACAGACTCATAGCGGCGGCCCTCGGTGATACTGTCGCGCCAACTGATCCGGGCTGGCGCCACAATAGTAGGCCAGCCGCAAACGCCACATGAGTAATACGGTACGCCAAACGCCATGCCGCTCCCAGCGCCGGCTGGAAGTCGACAGCGGCGGGCGCAGGCAATACGGGCGGGCCAGCGCCTTCAACCGACGGCTGAGCTGAAGATCCTCCATCAGCGGCATATCCGCATAGCCCCCCAACGCCTCGAATGTTTCACGGGCGACAAAGATGCCCTGGTCGCCCGACGCCACACCGCTCAGGCGCGAGCGCACACTGATCATCATGCCGATCAGACGCAAGCTCAGGCTGCGCCCCGAGAGCCGTACATCGAAGCGTCCCCAGACCGGCCGCTCGACCAATACGTCCTGCAAGCGCTGGATCGACCCAGCGCCAATTCGCGTGTCGGCATGCACGAACCACAGGTAATCGCCACGGGCGAGCGCGGCCCCGGCATTCATTTGCCGGGCGCGGCCAGCTTCGACCTGGATCAACCGATCGACCAGGGGCGCGGCCAATTCGCGGGTAGCGTCGCGGCTACCGCCATCGACCACAATCAACTCTGCGCCGGCCTCGCGCAGGTGCGCCAAATCCGCCAGCAACAGCGGCAAGGCATGCGCCTCGTCACGCGCCGGAATGATCACGCTGAGCAGTGGGATCACGGCCGCAGTGCCGGCTCAGCAGAGCTGATGGGATCATCGTCGGGTAGCGGCGGCGGATTGCCGTCCTGCATCTGCTCCTGCACGACGTGCTCATCCACGCGCGGATCGAGGGCGGCAACCAGCGGCGAGCTGGTCATGTTGTCGGGCATTGGAATGTGGTGCAGCGGCGCATCGTCGACCTGGTGCAGGTGAGTGACTTTCTCCGAACGCACGCGCCAGACCGGGATCAACGCGCAGACGCAGAAGAATGCATAGAGCATGTTGGCGCCGTAGAAACGCATCAGCACTCCCGCCAACAGCGGACCGATACTCGCGCCTACACCGAAGGTGACCAGCAACATGGCCGTCAGCGATACACGCCGCTCGCCTTCGACATGGTCATTGGCAAACGCCACCGCCAGCGGATAGAGACTGAACAGCAACAGGCTGACGACGAAACCGACGCCAATCAACACCCACAAAGACGCTTCAGGCATCAGCGCCAAGGGCAATGCCGCCAGCCCCAGCAATGCCGCCGCACCGCGAATCAGCTTGGCCCGGTCGTAGCGATCCGACAACCAGCCGAGCGGCCACTGCACCACCAGACCAGCCAGGATGCAGCTGCCCATGAACAAACCGACCTGTTCGGTGGGCAGCCCCATGCGCGTGGCGTACAGCGGCGCCAGGCCGTAGAACGCCCCGATCAGCAGCCCCGCCACGGCAATCGTGGTCAACGACATCGGCACCCGTGAAATAAAGAAGCGCAGCTCCAGTGGGGCCGGATGCAAGGCTGCCGGGTGCAGCCGGCGGGTCAGCGCCACTGGCACCAGGCACAGGGCGAAACACAGGGCGACCAGCATCAACAACTCCAGCCCCAGTGTCGGATGCACCACCAACACCAGTTGGCCGAGGATCAGTCCCAGGTAAGAAGCGCCCATGTAACCGGCGAACACCTGGCCACGCTGGCTGGTTTCCGCCTGCTCGTTGAGCCAGCTCTCGATCACCATGTATTGGCACATCATGCCCAGGCCGACCACCATGCGCAGCAGCAGCCAACCCGGCAGCCAGTCGGTCAGGCCGTGGCCGAGCACCGCCGCGGTCACCACCCCGGCGCAGGCGACATAAGCACGGATATGGCCGACCCGGGCAATCAGCCGATGGCCCAGCTTACCGCCCAGCACCAGGCCGAAGTAGTTGGCCGCCATCAACGCGCCCACCCACAGACCATCCACCGTGTCCGCCAGGCGCAAGGCCAGGTAGGTGCTCAGCAAACCGGAGCCGAGCAACATCAACAACGTGGCGAAATACAGCGAACTAAATGACTTCCAAATTCGGCGCATGAGGCTACGAATGACTCCTTGATTAACGGCTGAAGCGCTTAGGGAAGCTCTCCACCCTTATAGATGCAGGGACACAGCGTAGCGCGCAACGCACGCCATCGCTCGGCAGCCGCCAGTCACACCTGAGTGGCGAGAGTACGGCGCTCCCAGGGGGTGATTTCATCGAAGAAACTGCTCAGCTCCATGGTCTTGCTCGCAATGTAGCCTTCGATGAACTCCCTGCCGAACAGTTCCACCGCCAACGGGCTACGTTTCAGACGCCCGATAGCCGCATGCAGGGTACAGGGCAGCGTCAATTCCTCCGGCACCACGAATTCCCCCTGCATCGGCGCACTCGGTTGCAACTGCTGCTCGATCCCGTACAAACCCGCCGCCAGGCTGGCCGCCACGGCCAAATAAGGGTTGGCATCAGCGCCTGGCAGACGATTTTCCACCCGTCGCGCCTCCGCCGAACTGGCCGGAATACGCAGGCCGGCGGCGCGGTTGTCTTCCGACCAGCAGGCATTGTTCGGCGAGGCAAAGGGATGGCATAGGCGTTGATAGGAGTTCACGTGCGGGGCGAACAGCAAGGTGAAATCGGCCAGTGCCGCCTGCTGGCCGCCGATGAAGTGGTAGAACGCCGGCGTCGCCTGGCCGTCCGCGGCGCTGAAGATATTCGCACCACTGCCCTGCTCGACCACGCTCTGATGGATGTGCATGGAACTGCCGGGGGTATGCGCCAGGGGCTTGGCCATGCACACCACAGTCAATCCATGCTTGAGCGCCACCTCCTTGAGCAGGTGTTTGAACAGGAAGGTCTGATCGGCCAGCACAAGCGGATCGCCATGCAGCAGGTTGATCTCGAACTGACTGACGCCCATCTCATGCATAAAGGTGTCACGCGGCAAGCCCAGCGCCGCCATGCACTGATAGACCTCGCTGAAGAAGGGCCGCAAGCCATTGTTCGAGCTGATACTGAACGCCGCGCCACCGCCCTCTCGTCGTCCATCCACGCCCACGGGCGGTAGAAACGGCTGCTGTGGATCGGCATTCGGCGCAAACACGAAAAACTCCAACTCGGTCGCCACCACCGGCTGCCAGCCATGCGCGGCATACTTCGCCACCACCTGTTTGAGCAAACCGCGGGTGGACAGACCGCAACTGCGGCCATCCAGCTCATCCGCATCGCAAATCGCCAAAGCACGCGGGCTGCTGCTCCAAGGCAAGCGGTGAACCTGCGTCGGCTCGGCATTCAGCGCCAGGTCGCCGTCATCGCTGCCGTAGAAACGCGCCGGCGGATAGCCGCCCATGATGCACTGCAACAACACCCCGCGAGCCAACTGCAAGCGCCGCCCCTCGAGGAAGCCCTCAGCCGTCATCACCTTGCCTCGTGGCACGCCGTTGAGATCCGGAGTCACGCATTCGATTTCATCAACGCCGCGCAGTCGTTCTTCCAGTGCAATGCGGCTAGCGGTGGTCATTTGCTGGTGTCCTTATGTGCGCAAAGCCGTAGCAAAACGGCGAGACGTACAAAATACGCACCGCCCGTTCAAAATTTCAAGCAGAGCACCCAACTGCGCCTACCAACAGACGCTTGAGCCGCAATTCAATCTAATAATTAGATATTAATAAAGTAGACATCACGCCTTCTACCCCAGCCATTTACTACCCTATAAATCTATTAAGCACTTGATTATTAATGAATAAAAACCAATATCGATAGCATCGATTATTACCATGCCTCCTCCAGACTTTTTCATCAAATTATCTTGAGTAATATGGCCCCCGTACTCACTTACCGCCCTCACGAGGAGCCTCAAGATGAAAAAGCAAATACTCACCAGCCTGATCCTGGCCAGCTTGTCCGCTAGCGCTTTTGCCCTGCCGCAAACCGTAGCGCAGCCCTTGCAATACGACACCCAGGCACGCAGCACGATTGCCGCAGACGGTAGCGACCGCACCGGCGCCAACCGCGTCGCCGAAGGTGGTGCCGACCGCCTCAACGAACGCCTGCGCCTGGCCGAAGACGGCGCCGACCGCACTGGCGGCCCTAACCGCGTTGCCGAAGGTGGTGCAGATCGCCTCAACGAGCGCCTACGCCTGGCCGAAGACGGCGCCGACCGCACTGGCGGCCCTAACCGCGTCGCCGAAGGTGGCGCCGACCGCCTCAACGAGCGCCTGCGCCTGGCTGAAGATGGCGCCGACCGCACTGGCCCCCGCCGCATCGGCTAAACCTGACCCGCTGGCCACGCCAGCCCTGCACAGCCCAGAAATGCTAAAGGCGCCTTATCCGGCGCCTTTAGCATTTCTACACCAGTGGATCGTCACATCATTCCAGGCTGGCCAACCGCGCTTCCAACTCGGCCACACGGGCTTCCAAGGCCTCCAGGCGACTTTCATAGTGCGCGCTGCCGGAAGGACGCTCGGCCTGGGTCAGGCGCGCGTCCAGCGCCGCTTGTAAGTCATCCGGATCACCCAGCAAGTGCATATAACGGTCTTCACGTTGTCCTGCTTGGCGCGGTAGCTGGCAGACCAGCCCGCGCGTGATCAGCCGTTCGAGATGGTGCTGCAACTGCTCGGCATCCTCGAAATCATGCATGCGGTTGCTGCGCGTGAGCAGCTCGTTAACCGTCTGCGGGCCGCGCAACAACAGCAAGCCGATCAGCACCACCTGAGCCGTCACCAACTCTAAAGTCTTGTCCGTGCGGTGCTCCCAGCGGTCGGCTCGACTGCCCATTACCAACCGCGCCAAACCATGGCCTTCCAGGCTGCGCAGCCCCTGCCCCACTTGTCCGGCACTGAGGTTCATCAATGGCTCGCGGCTGGTTTTCTGATTGCAGGCCAGCACCAGGGCATTCAGGGTCAGCGGATAGACTTCCGGCGTGGTCGCCTGCTTTTCGATCAAACAGCCCAAGATACGGGCTTCGGCGGCAGTCAGCGGTGTGGTGCCGGACGGGGTAGCGGTCTCGTTGGACATAACAGCCTCTCTTTGGCTCAAGCGTGCCGCTAGCCTAGCCTGACTGACCGCCGCTGGACATGCTCAGGTGCCATTTAGCGGTTGCTCGGGGCAGAACGGGCCGGCATGCGCCGCTCTGTGCTAGAGTCGCGCGCTGTTTTTTCCTGCTCGCCCTGCCGAGCCTTCCAGCCACTCGCTTGACGCCGCCCAATCCCAGCGCACCCAGCGCACAGCGCTTGGTGCCGATACCCGCCGTTGCCGGCCATGCCGGACAGACCACACGCCGACTATCTGAGACGCATGCCATGACCGATGCTCAACACCCTTTGCTACAGCTGCTCAACCGCACCAGCCTGGTTGTACAGATTCTCATCGGCTTGATCGCCGGGATTACCCTGGCCTTGTTCTTCCCGCAAGCGGCGTTGAGTGTCAGCTTCCTCGGCGCGGTTTTCGTTTCCGCGCTGAAAGCCGTGGCGCCGGTGTTGGTATTCGTCCTGGTAGCGGCCTCGATCGCCAATCACCAGCGCGGCCAGCAAACCCATATCCGCCCGATCCTGTTGCTCTACCTGCTGGGTACTTTCAGCGCCGCCGTGATTGCCGTGATTGCCAGCTTCAGCTTCCCGTCGAGCCTGACCCTGGCGAGTAATAGTGCCGAACTGACGCCACCGGGCGGGATCGGCGAAGTGCTGAAAACCCTGCTGCTGAATGTGGTCGACAACCCGATCAACGCCCTGCTCAACGGCAATTTCATTGGCATCCTGGCGTGGGCCATCGGCCTGGGTTTCGCTTTCCGCCATGCCACGCCAAGCAGCAAGCAGATGCTCGCCGACCTCTCCGCCGGCGTGACCTCGATCGTCAAGCTGGTGATCCGCCTGGCACCGCTGGGGATTTTCGGTCTGGTCGCCGCAACGCTGGCCGAGTCGGGCATGGGCGCCCTGCTCGACTACCTGCACCTGCTGCTGGTACTGATCGGCTGCATGCTGTTCGTTGCCCTGGTGGTCAACCCGGCCATCGTGGCCTGGAAGATCCGGCGCAACCCTTATCCGCTGGTGTTCACCTGCCTGCGCGAGAGCGGCCTGACCGCCTTCTTCACCCGCAGCTCGGCCGCCAACATCCCGGTCAACCTGCAACTCTGCCAGCGCCTGAACCTGCACGAGGAAACCTACTCGGTGTCGATCCCGCTGGGCGCGACCATCAACATGGCAGGCGCGGCGATCACCATCAGCGTGCTGACCCTGGCCGCGGTGCACACCCTGGGCATCGCCGTGGACATTCCCACAGCGATCCTGCTGAGCATCCTGGCCTCGATCAGCGCCTGCGGCGCTTCCGGCGTAGCAGGCGGTTCGCTGCTGCTGATCCCCCTGGCATGCAGCCTGTTCGGCATTCCCAACGAAGTGGCCATGCAAGTGGTAGCGGTCGGCTTCATCATCGGCATCCTCCAGGACTCGGCGGAAACCGCGCTGAACTCCTCCACTGACGTGCTGTTCACCGCCGCAGCCTGCCTGGCTGAAGAACGGGCCAACGCACCGCTATCGGAGCAGGCACGCTGAACCAGCGGCAGCCCTGAAATGCAAAAAGGCTTACGCAGTGCGTAAGCCTTTTTTGTTTGGCGTCCCCTGCTGGAGTCGAACCAGCATCTAGCCCTTAGGAGGGGCTTATTCTATCCATTGAACTAAGGAGACTCGGTCAAGCAGGCTGACGATCGTCGGCAGCCGGGCGGCATGTTAACGAGCATGAGCGCATTTGTCATGCCACTGCCATCAGAGCGCAGCCATACTTTCAGCAGTTCGCCAAGGAGACCATCATGCCCCAGCCCGCCGCCCAGCAGCACCTGCCCGACTCGCCTTTCGCCCATTACAGCGTGCGGGCCGCCTGCAATACCGACGCCCCGGCCCTGGCGGCGCTGCTCCAGCAATTGGGCAGCGACGAACCGCGCGCCGACCCAACCCTGCTGGCCCTGCGCCTGAGCGAACTGCCACTCAACCGCGTGGTGCTGGTGGCCGAGCGCGACGGCAAGTTGCTCGGCACCTGCACGATCAATCTGATTGAGCACCTGGCGCACAATTTTGCCCGCTCGGCGATTCTGGAAGATGTGGTGGTGGATGGTGAGGCGCGCGGCCTGGGGATTGGCCAGGCGCTGATGGCCAAAGCCATCGAACGCGCCCGCGCCTGGGGGTGTTACAAGGTGGCGCTGTCCAGCAGCCAGAGCCGTGAGGCCGCCCATGCCTTTTATGCCAACCTGGGCTTTAAGCCGCATGGGATTAGTTTGGCGCTGACGCTGGACTAAGAAGCTGTCAAAGGCCTTTGTAGGAGCGGGGGGACGCCTAGTTCCTTGCCCGCGAACCGAGGTCACCGGAAAAACATCGCGGGCAATAACTAGGCGTCCCCCCCCGCTCCTACAGGTTTTGTAAAACGTGCCAGTAGTGCGGGTTACGTTTAGCTGTTGTTAACAGCGACTAACGGCCGAATCGCTCCTCGGCTAATTGATCGGCAATCTCCACGGTTGTTCTGCCGCCTGCATCGGCACGCTGGAAGATCTGTTCCAGGGTCGCGCCGATGCCTTCGATATGCGCCTTGAGCTGTGCGGCGCTGCCGCCGGTGCGTTCGTAGCAGACATCGATAATGCCGCCGGCATTGATCGCGTAATCCGGCGCGTACAGGCATTCGTTGCGGCGCAGGGTTTCCGCCAGGCTGGCATCGGCCAGCTGATTGTTGGCGGCCCCGGCGATAATCGGCGCGCGCAGGGCTTCCAAGGTTTGCTGGTTGATAATGCCGCCCATGGCGCATGGCGCGAATACATCGACATCCAGGCCGAAAATCACCTGTTGCGGCACAGCGGTTGCGCCCAGCTGCTCGACCGCACGCCGCACATTGGCCTCGACGATATCGGTGACCCACAGCTCGGCCCCAGCGGCTTTCAGCTGGCGCGCCAGGTCGAAGCCCACCTGCCCTACCCCCTGGATCGCGACTTTCAAACCGTGCAGATCATCACGGCCCAGGCGGTGTTTGACTGCGGTCTGGATGCCGATAAACACCCCGTAAGCGGTGGACGGTGACGGATCGCCATTACGCGTGCCGCCGGCGAAGGCCTCGCGCAGCTCAGCGCCGGAAACGTGGCGCGTGCGCTCGGCCATGATCTGCATTTCCGCCACGCCGGTGCCGGAGTCGGCGGCAGTGATATAGCGCCCGCCGAGGCTGTCGACAAAATCACCCATGGCCTGGAACAGCGCCGCGCTCTTGCCGGTGTGCGGGTTGCCGATGATCACTGCCTTGCCGCCGCCCAGCGGCAGGTTGGCCAGGGCCGATTTGTAGGTCATGCCGCGCGACAGGCGCAGCACATCGCGCAGCGCTTCATCGTCATTGGCGTAGGGCCACATGCGACAACCGCCGAGGGCCGGGCCGAGGTTGCTGTTGTGAATGGCGATAATCGCCTTCAGGCCGCTGGCCTTGTCGTGGCCGTAGACCACCTGTTCGTGGTGGTCGAAATCGATATGGGAAAACACGGACATAGGGTGCCTCGTTTTTTTGTTGTAAGAGGTCGCCCTCTCCCGGTTAAGGAAGAGGGTGAAGGTTATAAATGTCAGGTGGGAGAGCCTGTTCACGATCTCGCGAGCTAGAGCGAGACAAGGCACTACGTTAGTAACAGCCTCCGGCTGGTCAAAACGCCGAGGAAACGGACTGGGCTCGCACGCGAGTTTACGGAGCTGTAAATGAGCATTCCGAGGCTGTTTTTAACGCCGTATCGCCGACGCGCAGCAGATCGTGGGCAGGCTCTCAAGCGGCCGGTTCGAACAACTGCACCGCCTGGATTTCGCTGGCTGTCATCCGCTCGCGCAGTTGCACACTCTGCTCGCGCACCTTGGCCAGGCTGCGCTCCTTGACGTGGCCATAGCCGCGGATCTGCTCCGGCAGCTCGGCCAAGGCCAGCGCCGTGCGGTAGTTGTCGGCGTTGAGCTCCTTGAGCAGGTATTCCAGGTTCTGCTCGTAGTCGTCGATCAACTCCAGCTCCAGCTTGCGTTCGGCGCTGTAGCCGAACAGGTCCAGCGGGGTGCCACGCAGAAACTTGAACTTGGCCAGTACGCCGAAAGCCTTGAGCATCCAGGCGCCGAACTGACGCTTGCGCGGCTCGCCGGTACTGGCATCCGGCTTGCTCAGCCAGCTGGGTGCCAGGTGGAATTCCAGGCGGTAATCGCCGCTGAACTGCGCCTCCAGCTGACGGATAAAGCTGCCGTCGCTGTACAGCCGCGCCACTTCGTACTCGTCCTTGTAGGCCAAGAGCTTGAAGTAGTAGCGCGCTACGGCCTTGCTCAGGGCTTGGTCAGCGCTCTTGTCGACCTGCTGCACCCGCGCCACCTGCTCGCGATAGCGCTCGGCGTAGGTGGCGTTCTGGTAGGCGGTCAGGCGCACCACGCGGTCGGCAACGATCTCTTCCAGAGTCTGGCAATGGGTTGCCTCGATCAGCTCAGGCTTGGCCAGACGTTCCACGGCAACCGCATCATGGGCGGTGCGACGGCCCCAGAGGAAGGCCTGCTGATTGAGCTGCACCGCCACGCCGTTAAGCTCGATGGCCTTGTTGATCGCCTCGGCGGATACCGGCACCAGGCCCTTCTGGTAAGCGAAACCGAGCATAAACAGGTTGGTAGCGATGCTGTCGCCAAGCAGGCGGGTGGCCAGGCGGCTGGCATCGACAAAGTGGGTTTTGCTCGCGCCCACCGCCTCGATCAGCGCCTCGCGCATAGCCGCGCCTGGCACTTGGGCATCGGGGTTGCGGGTGAATTCGGCGGTGGCCGCTTCATGGCTGTTGACCACCGCATGGGCGATCTTGTCATTCAGCTTGGCCAGGGCCTCTTCGCTGGCAGCCACCACCAGATCGCAACCGAGTAGCAGATCGGTTTCCCCGGCGGCGATGCGCACGGCAAAGATGTCGTCCTGCTTGGCCGCGACGCGGATATGGGTAATCACCGGGCCGAATTTCTGCGCCAGGCCAGCCTGATCGAGCACGCTGCAGCCCTTGCCTTCGATATGCGCGGCCATGCCGAGCAACGCGCCGACGGTGGTCACGCCGCTGCCACCGACACCCGGCAGCAGGATATTCCACGGCCGTTCCAGGGTCGGCTGGCGTGGTTCCGGCAGGGCAATAAACAGCGCACTCAAACCCACGGCTTCCGGTTTGCGCAGGCTGCCGCCGTGCACGGTGACAAAGCTTGGGCAGAAGCCTTCAACGCAGCTGAAATCCTTGTTGCAGGAGTTCTGGTCGATCTCGCGCTTGCGCCCCAGTTCAGTTTCCAGCGGCAGTACCGACAGGCAGTTGGACTTGACGCTGCAATCGCCACAGCCTTCGCACACCGCCGGGTTGATAAAGGCGCGCTTCTGCGGATCGACCAGCTTGCCGCGCTTGCGCCGACGGCGTTTCTCGGTGGCGCAGGTCTGGTCATAGATGATCACCGAGCAGCCCTGGAACTCGCGCAGCTCGCGCTGCACGGCGTCCAGATCGCGGCGATGGTGGAAGGTGACGATGGGCGCGAAGGTGGCGCGGGCCGGGTATTTCTCCGGCTCATCGGTGACCAGAGCGATGCGCTTCACCCCTTCGGCGTACACCTGCTGGCTCAGTTGATCGACGCGCAGCTCGCCGTCGATGGGCTGGCCGCCGGTCATGGCCACCGCATCGTTGTAGAGAATCTTGTAGGTGATATTCACTCCGGCAGCCACGGCGGCACGCAGGGCCAGCTGACCGGAATGGAAGTAGGTACCGTCACCGAGGTTCTGGAAGATATGCGGGGTGTCGGTAAACGGCGCCTGACCGATCCAGGTCGCACCCTCGCCACCCATCTGGGTAAAGGTGTCGGTGTTACGGTCCATCCACTGGGTCATGTAGTGGCAACCGATACCGCCCTGGGCGCGGCTGCCTTCCGGCAGTTTGGTCGAGGTGTTGTGCGGGCAACCCGAGCAGAAATGCGGGGTGCGCACGGTGGTGTGCTTGGGCGCGGCCAGGGAGGCTTCCTTGGCTGCCAGAAAGGCCAGGCGCTCTTCGATCTGCGGACTGCTGTAGATCGGCGCGAGGCGCTTGGCGATGGCGCGGGCGATCATCGCCGGAGTCAGTTCGGAGAGGTTCGGCAACAGCGAATGGCCGGCTTCGTCAAACTCGCCAACCACCACCGGGCGCTTGCCCACTGGCCAGTTGTAGAGCTGACCGGTGAGCTGGTCTTCAATAATGCTGCGTTTCTCCTCGACCACCAAAATCTCGTCCAGGCCTTCGGCAAATTCATGCACCGAGACCGGTTCCAGCGGCCAGCTCATGCCAACCTTGAGCACGCGCAGGCCGACCTGGGCGCACAGCGCTTCATCCAGGCCGAGGTCATCGAGTGCCTGGCGCACGTCGAGGTAAGACTTGCCGGTGGTGATAATGCCCAGGCGCGGGTTGGGCGAATCGAGCTTGATCTGGTTGAGGTTGTTGGCCAGCGCAAAGGCGCGGGCGGCGTAGATCTTGTATGTGTTAAGGCGCGCTTCCTGGGCCAGGGGCGGGTCCGGCCAGCGGATATACACACCGTCTTGCGGCAGCTGGAAGTCCTCGGGAATCTTCACCTGCATGCGCAGCGGATCGACATCCACCACGGCGGAAGAGTCGACGTTCTCGGCGATGGTTTTCAGCGCCACCCAGCAACCGCTGTAGCGCGACAGCTCCCAGCCGATGATGCCGTAGTCGAGAATTTCCTGGACGTTGGCCGGGTTGAGCACCGGGATCGAGGCAGCGATAAACGCATGCTCGCTCTGGTTGGCGATGCTGGAGGACTTGCAGCCATGGTCGTCGCCGGCCAGCAGCAACACGCCGCCATGCTCGGAAACCCCGGCCGAGTTGCCGTGCTTGAACACATCACCGCAACGGTCCACACCCGGGCCCTTGCCGTACCACATGGCAAACACACCGTCGTAGCGCGCGCCGGGGAACAGGCTGGTCTGCTGGCTGCCCCACACCGAGGTGGCGGCCAACTCTTCATTGACGCCGGGCTGGAAGTGGATGTGGTTGTCTTTGAGGTACTGCTTGGCGTCCCACAGGCTCTTGTCGAGGTTGCCCAGCGGCGAGCCGCGGTAGCCGGAAATAAAGCACGCGGTGTTCAGGCCATGAGCTGCGTCGCGTTGCTTCTGCAGCATGGGCAGGCGGGTCAGCGCCTGGGTGCCGGTCAGGTAGAGGTGACCGGTAGCAAGGCGGTACTTGTCATCCAGGCGGATCTCGGCCAGAGACATGGGGCGCTCCTTTTATTATTTTGGCGAGCTGGGCGGCAACGGTGAGTGCCAACCTTGTTAAGCCTAGTGCGGGATCACCACACCAGGCGCATGGCCAAGAATATGACCGAGCGGTACGGAGATTTTCTTTCTATTTTTGGGATGAAAAGCCAATACTGCGCATGACCTTTCCAACAAGAACAAGAATCCAGGAGAAATCATGCAAGACTTGCTCAGCCCCATCGACCGCAAGATTCTCCGCCTGCTGCAACACAACGCCGACCTCTCCGCCGCCGAGATCGCCGAGAAGGTGGAGTTGTCACAATCGCCCTGCTGGCGGCGGATTCACCGCATGCAGGAAGACGGCATTATCGAGCGCAAGGTAGCCCTGCTCAGCCACAAGCAACTGGGCTTTAGCATCACCGTGTTTGTCGACATCAAACTGTCGGCGCACGGGCGCGGAAATCTGGAGGAATTCGAGCAGGCGGTGGTCGGTTATCCCCAGGTGCTGGAGTGCTACACCATGGCCGGCGGCTCGGACTACCTGCTCAAGGTCGTGGCCAAGGATATCGCCGACTACGAGCGCTTTCTGCGCGACCACCTGCTGCAACGCCCACACGTCCAGGAAGCGCACTCGCATATCGCCATGAGCGAGGTCAAACGCACCACTGAGTTGCCGCTGGATTAAGCAATTTTGTAGCCCGGATGTACTCCGGATATTGGCGGCACGACTTCCCGGATTGCATCCGAGCTACAGATGATTTATCGCGGCTAAAGCCCCTCCCACAGGTGTTTGGCGATGACCCGTAGGGTGGGTTAGCGACGCCGAGTACTGCTCGATAATTCAAATGCGGTCGCGGCGCGGCGCGTAACCCACCAGGCAATCGAACGCGTTGCGCCAATGGTGGGTTACGCCGCGCCCTAACTCGCGCGACGCCTGACAAGAGCGTTAGGCGGCTAACCTACCCTACAAACCGCACATCGCGGCTAAAGCCCCTCCCACAGGCCAACGCATATTCGTGGGAGGGGCTTTAGCCGCGACAAGATTTGGCCTTATATAGTCTGTGCACGCTGCAGTAAGGCGCTGTCTGGCTGCGCTTTACCCGCCCACCACAACGCCAGCGGGCCGAGCAGCAGTAGCAGGCCCATCAGGGCAAACGCTGCCCACCAGCCGAGCAGGCTCTTGTCGCCCAATACATCCAGGCTGATGCCAAACAGCAGCGGGCCGAGAAAGGCACCGCTAAAGCCAGTGCAGGAGTACAGCGCCATCGCCGCACCGCGATGGCTGGCTGGCGCGACGGCAATCAAGCCAGCGGTCAACGACGCCGAATCGGCGGTGACGGTGATGCTGTAGAGCAGCACCAGCACCAGCATCAGCCAGAACGGCAAGGCTGCGGATTCCACGCCATTCG
>DELY01000041.1:103875-174185 GCA_002354655.1 Pseudomonas sp. UBA2684 | reverse complement strand
GTGCCGGTGAAGTTACCGCTGGCACCGTACATCAGTCGCTCGACGTTGGCCGTCAGTGTGTAGCTCGACAATGAGGTCCACACAGTGTCAGTGCCTTGGCCATCGACTTCGCTTACCTGATCGCCAGCGTCGGTCACTTCATACACATCGTCACCCACGCCACCGAACATAGTGTCGCTACCCGAACCACCGATCAGCGTGTCGTTGCCCGCGCCCCCATCCAGGATATCGTTACCCGCTAAGCCATTCAGGCGGTCGTTGCCATCCAAGCCTTGAATAATGTCGTCGAGCGCTGTGCCATTAAGTACATCGTTCCCGGCCGTACCGACAATCAACCCCGCCACTGCGACAGTTGCCGCCGATGTGATGAACTCCAGGGTATTGCCGTTATCGGTGTAGCTGACTACCACACGCAGTTGCTGATCCGCCTGGGCCAGGGTCGGGGTAAAAGTCGCTGCCGTGGCCCCGACGATATTGGCGAAAGTGGTGCCGTTGCCGGCTTGCCATTGATAGGCGAACTGCACGCCGGCCAGGCCGTCTGCGTCGGTGAACGCATTGCTGGCAGTGAGTAGCTGCCCCAGGCGAGGCGTGGTATCACTGATCAACACCGTGCCCACCGGCAGATCGTTCGGATCGCCAGCGCCCACCGCCGTGGTCGCGGCCGAGAACACGGTTTCCAGCACGCCATGAGCATCCTTGTAGATGCCTTTGACGCGCAGGGCCAAGCCTGCGAGGTCAGGCGTTACCGTGAAGTTCGGGCCAAGTGCACGGGCCGCTTCGCCACCGACGATCTCGGTGACGATGTCTTCGAAGGTGCCATCGCCCTCCAGGTCGACTTGCCAGTAGTAACTGATCGGCCCAGTGATTGCGCCGTTGACGTTACCCGCGCCGATATTGTCGGCATCGGTCACCAGGGCGGACGATACCGTCAGCACCTGGCCAACACTGGGCGAACCATCGCTAACCCGCAGCGCGCCCTCGGTTTCCGCATTCAGGCCATCGACCAGGACGACCACCTGATCGTTGAACT
Source organism: Pseudomonas sp. UBA2684 (assembly GCA_002354655.1). Classification (GTDB taxonomy): domain Bacteria; phylum Pseudomonadota; class Gammaproteobacteria; order Pseudomonadales; family Pseudomonadaceae; genus Aquipseudomonas. The sequence goes on along the minus strand of DELY01000041.1, from coordinate 173,155 downwards.
GGATGCGCTCGATGTTGGTGATGCGGTCGATACCATCGGCGCCGCCACCCAAGCCGTCAGGGCCGTTGTCGATGACGGTAAAGGTGCCGTCGAAGTTCTCGACCACCTCATAATTGGCCATCAGCCCTGAATACACCGCCGTGTCGAACGAGTTGCCCATATCCAGCGGGTCGGGAGCGGCATTCAGCAGCTCACGAACGATGACCAACTGCCCGGGATTGATCGCACCCGACACCATGTCTGGTACCAGCTGGGTCAAGCTGGTGACACTGCGGAACTCAGTAGCGGGATCAGCCGGATTGGTACGTACGCTGATGCGCACGTTGAACCAGGCATCGCCATCGATCAGATCGTCACCGCCACGGCCTTCGATGATGTCGCTACCGTCGCCACCCATGATGATGTTGCCCGCCCCGAAGCTGGTCTGGCCCGCCCCGAGGAACTTGTCGAGGAACTCCTGTAGACCGTCGATCAGAGCGATATTGGTCAGCACACTGCCAGTTGCACCCTGCGTGGCAATCGCTGCGGCATCGGCATCGTCACCGCGCAGAACGTCACTGTGGTGCGAACCGGAGAGGCCCTCTACCGCCTCGAAACGTGCCAATACCGAGGCATTCGAGGCCGGAATCGGTGCTTCATCGAAGGCCCGCAAGGTGAAGTCGACGTTGGCGCCGAACGGGTCGTCGCGGAACACCGCCCAGTCGAAGCCGGACATCCCGACGTAACGGTCACCCTCACCGCCATTACCGAGCATGACGTCATCGCCACCCTCACCGTCCATCCGGTCGATGAGGCCACGTTCACCGATAAACACATCGTTGCCGATGATCGTGTCGAGGCCGAACGGGTGGAAGTTGTCGCCGGATGCGCCATCCACACCGCCGAGTTCGAGCCAGTCGTCACCCTCGCCACCGAATACCGCCTCGTTGGCCCGGTGACCGAGCAGGAAGTCGTTGCCACCGCCACCGAAAATCTCGGACGAATCCCGGCCGGAGACAATGAAGTCTTGGCCAAAGCCACCCAGCAGCAGGTTGAGGCCGTTACCGCCGTGGATCACGTCGTTACCGTCATCACCCTGGATGTTGTCGTCACCGCCCATGTCCGTGAGGATGTCGTCGCCAGCCCCGCCACGGATCAGGTCGTTACCGTCGCCGCCTTCGATGCGATCATTGCCGCCATCGCCCCATAGGGTGTCGTCGCCGATGCTGGAGATCATCGTGTCGTTGCCAGCGGTACCGCCCAGCACCACGTGCTCCTCACCGCTGTAACGCAGGTAATTGGTGTCGGTGCCAGGGGTCGCCGGATTATTGCGAACCACCAGCGGCAGCAATGGATTATCGCCAGTCGGGTCATCCCGACCGCTGAGGCCCAACCCGGTGAACTGCAACAGTTGGTCGACCTCAAGGGTAAAGCCCGGGGTCGAGAACACGTCACCCGGCAGGTGCGTGGCATTGGTGTTGGCCATGATCATCTTGGCGAACGAGTTGTTTTCCAGTTCGGTGAGGAAGTTCAGGCCGTTGACTCGCTCCAGGTAGTAGAAGCGGTCGCCGTCCTGGAGTTTCTCCATCTGGTTCTCGAACACGAAGTTGAAGGTCGAACCAAGCAGCCCGCCAAACGGCATCTGCCGCTCGGCCAAACCACCGATCCACAGGTCGATATCGTTGACCCCGGTGGTGGCCGCCGGGCCATTGAGGAAGCCCAAGCGGTCCACACCGGGACCATCGGCATCGAAGGTCCGCTGCTCTGGCGTGCCTTCATTGATGGTCGCCGTGCCGCCAAACACCAGGGCCATGGCCACCGCACGCTTCTCGGCCATGGTATTGACGTCGGCCAGCAGCAACTCGGCGTGAGTACCATAGGAGGCGATGAAGTTGACCACCGACATCTGGTGCTTGAGGTTCATCGCGAAGTCGACCCAGCTGGTATACGGCTTGAGCTGGCTGTCGCCGGTGGCGTTGTAGAACTCCTGACGCGCCGCATTCAGCGACGGCACGCCGGTATCGCGACCGCGCACGATATTGATCGTCGCCAGGTCGAGTGGCAGACCGAGCAGGTTATTGCGCAGCGCTTCGGTGACGAACTCATCGATCTCGTTGCCCAACTGCCGGGTCATGCCGCGCACCAGGGCGCCCGCGGCTTCCTCGGCGCTCACGGTGACCGTGCCGCCGAGTCCATCGCTGAGCTGGTTGAACGCCAGCGGATTGAGGAAGGCCTCGATCAGGCCCATTTCGCTGGAGACGAAGTTGGGGTCGAAACGGTCCACCGTCTCGGTCAACATCGAGTGGCCGAAGCGGTACACCACGTGAGCGAACTCGGCGGCGATGGCCGGGTTGATCTCGGTGTCGTACACCTGGGTAGCGTTGAAGAACACGTCTACCTGCGGCTGCACCTTGCGCGCGAACTCTTCGAACACCAGGTGCTGGTACTGCATCTCGGTGGAGAAACGTGCGGCTTGGAACAGCCGCTCACCATTCCATGAGCCGTCGGGCAACTGCCACTGGGCAATAAAGGTGGGATCGTTGCTGGCGAGAATCACCGCTTTGGTGTGCTCAACCATCCGATTGTGCTCGGAATGGAAGATATGGTGCACGGCGGTCAGGCCGATGTTTTCATTGCCACGGCCATCGCCGGTGATGAAGTGCGCATCGAGCAGTTCGTTATCGTAGGTGCCGGCCGGCTGTGCCAGGAACGGCAAGTTGCCTGGACCTACCGGTTGCCCCGGATCGAAGGCCGGATTGGCGATCGGCCCGGTTGCCGTATCGGCATCCGCCGTCAGCGGCAGCCCGGTCTGGCTGTTGCGCGGGTTGGCACTGTGGGCGATGTCATCGAGGAAGGCATGGCCTGTGCGTCCAGCCAGGCTGGCGTCGATCGGTGCGCCCGGAGTACCCGATTGCATGCCATCGCTTTCGGTGATGATCTGCGCGAAACCGGTCAGCGGGTCGGGGATGAACTTGCCGTAGGCATCGGCCGCCACCAGCGGCAGGTTGAGCACGTCCAGGTCATCCAACTCGATACCGAGCATTTCCCGCGCTTGCTGCTTCACATCGGCCCAGGTTGGCAGGCCACCATCGGCACCATCGAGCATGCGCCCGGTGGCCACCGGCCGGCCGTCCGCATCCAGCTCATACTCGCGCAGGAACACCTGGTGCGAGGAGTGCGAGGTGTAGGTCTGGTTCTGGTCGACGAACGGCGTGGTCTGGTTGTTGTGCAGGTGCACATCGTCGGCGGTGCCGAACTCGCCATCCTCGCCGGCCTGCACGGCCACGTTGTTGGCGCGGGTCAGCAGCATGAAGCGCTGGTTGACCGGCAGATCGTCGGCAGTGCCGAGGATACCGTCATCGCCCAGTACCAGCGGATCGTCATCGGCCAGCGGCACGAACACGATGCCGTTGCCGCCCTTGTTGACCAGGTCCAAGCCATGGTCGAAGAACTGGCCGAACAGGGTAAACCAGGAGTTGAAGCCCGCCGACAACCCTTCGTCCGGTGCGGTGTTGGGAATGAACAGCGGTTGCCCGGCAGGAATCTCGATCCCTTCCAGATCGAGCAAGGTGCCGATAGGGAAGGCGACCCCGTCAGGATCGAGTTGCGTGCCATCGGCCAGGGTACCCATGCCGGCATCGACAAAGGCCGCCACCGCCACCGGGTTGCCACGGGTCTGGTCGACGATCAGGTTAGAAATGGTGCGTGGATCGGAGTCGACCACATTGGCACCCGGACCTGTGGTGGCATAGTTGGTGTTGGTCACGCCGTTGAACGGTGCCTCATCGTTCTCGTTACGGAACACCTGGTCGAGCAACAGCGGGAACGGCTGATCGGCCGCGCCGAAGTGCGACTGCCCCTGCTCCAGGTTGTTGAACGAACCATCCACCGTGCGCAGGCCGAAGGCCAGCCGTGCATTGGGCACCAGGTCATACAGGCTTTCGCCGGCAACATGGCGCTCGGCGATGATGATCTGATCGAGAATGAACTGCAGGTCGGCGCGAATCAGGTGGATGCCAGGGCTGGCCACCAGCGTCTCTTCCGGCAAGGCGACAGGTATCACGGGAACGATATCGCCCGTCACCGCCGCAGTCGGCGCCGAGAACACATTTTCCAGGGTGCCATCGGCATCCTTGTAGATTGCCCGTACACGCAACTCCAGGCCATCCAGGTCGGCGGTCACGCGCAAGGTGTTACCCACCGCAGAGGCCGGCTTATCGCCACCTTCGGTGACGATGTCTTCGAAGATTCCCGTGCCGGCTACGCGCTCGACCTGCCAGGTATAGGCAACCGGCCCGGTAATCACGCCATCCAGGTTATCGGCATCGCTTACCCCAGCGATGGAAGCGCTCAACAGCGAGCCAATTTGCGCATCGCCACTGATGGTCAGTTGTCCGAGCGGACCGTTGTTATCACCCGAGAGAACCACCGCTTGGTCAGCGAACTGCAAGCGCTCGACGTTGATCAGGCGATCAACACCGTTGGCTCCGTCATTGAGGTGGGTCACCGTGGTCACACCATTGCCATTGGTAGCAATGGTGTAGTTGGCACGCACATCGGAGAACATCGCCGTGTCGTACGCAGCTGCACCGCTGACAACCTCGCGAACAATGCTCAGCTGGCTCGGGTTGATTTCCCCCGACAGCATATACGGCACCAATTCGGAGATACTCGCGACGCTGGTAATAGTCGGATGCCCAGTCACGGCGACGCGTACGTTGAGCATCAGGTCGCCATCGATCAGGTCATCGCCACCGCGGCCTTCGATGATATCGCTGCCGCCACCGCCGAGGATGATGTTGCCGGCACCGAACGAGGTGACGGTGCCGCCCAGGGCCTCATTGAGGAATTCCTGCAAGCCGTCGATACGGGCAATGCCCTCCGCGGTCAGCACGCTGCCTTTGGCACCGGCGTTGGCGATCAGGTTGGCATCGGCATCGTCGCCGCGCAGCACATCGGCAAACGCCGAACCGGACAACCCCTCGACCTCGGCAAAGCGATCCAGCACGCCAGCGCTGGAAGGCGCTACCGGTGGCTCGAAGAAGTCGTCGACATTCATGTCCGAGGTCACGCCAAAGCGGTCGGCCTTGTAGGTCACCCAGTCGAACCCCGACATGCCGTCGTAATGATCCTCGCCATCGGAACCGACGAAGATGTCGTCGCCGCCTTCACCGATGAACTCGTCGAAGCCACCACCGCCGACAAACACATCATGGCCGTCGATCAGGTCGGTAGCGAAGGTGTCGAAGTTATCGCCAGGCGCACCGTCCTGGGTGCCGATCTCGATCCAGTCGTCGCCTTCGTTACCGGCGGTCTGCAGGTTGCCCTTGGCACCGAGGATAAAGTCGTTGCCGGGGCCGGCAAACGTTTCCGAGACGTCTTCGCCGGTGATGATGAAGTCGCTACCGGCGCCGCCAAGAATCAGGTTGGCGCCGTTGCCACCGTGGATCACGTCGTTGCCGTCGCCACCCTTGAGCACGTCATCGCCACCCCAATCGGTGATGATGTCGTCGCCGGCACCGCCTTCGATCATGTCGTTACCGTCGCCGCCCTCCAGACGGTCATTGCCGCCGTCACCCCACAGGGTGTCGTCGCCGATACTGGCGATCAGCGTATCGTTGCCAGCAGTGCCACCGAGCACCACGTGTTCGTCGCCGGTGTAGCGCAGGTAGGTGGTTTCCACCGCTACGGTGCCGGGATCATCGCGTATGACCAACGGAACCAATGGGTTGTCGCCGAGCGGATCGGCGGCGCCCAACTCGCCATTGAACTGGCGAGACTGATCGACCTCGAGAATCAACCCTGGGGTCGAGAAGATATCCGCCGGCAGGTGGAAGGCATCGGTATTGCGCATCACCAGCTTGGCGAAGGAGTTGTCTTCCATCTGGGTGAGGAAGTTAAGGCCGGCCAGGCGTGCCAGGTAGTAGAAGCGGTCACCGTTCTGCAAGGCCTCCAGCTGAGTCTCGAAGACGAAGTTGAAGGTCGAGCCGAGAATGCCGCCAAACGGCATCTGCCGCTCGGCCAGGCCGCCGACCCAGAAGTCGATATCGTTGACCCCGGTAGTGGCCGCCGCACCATTGAGGAAAGCCATGCGTTCGACGTCGGAAATCGCCCCATTGCCGAAGACAATATCGGCCGCAGCGGCACGTTTCTGCTCCAGGGTGCCGGTAATGCTGGCATGGGTACCGTAAGCGGCGATGAAGTTGACGATGGAGACCGGGTGCTTGAGGTTCTGCATCAGGTCGAGCCAGCTGGCATACGGCTTGAGCTGGCTGTCGCCGGTCATGGCGAAGAACTCGGCGCGCGCCGCATTCAGGGTTGGTACTCCGGTGTCGCGGCCGCGGGCGATGTTGATCGCCGCAAGATCGAGCGGCAGGCCGAGCAATTCGTTGCGCAACGCTTCGGTGACGAATTCATCGACCTCGTTGCCCAACTGCCGAGTGGTGCCACGGATGATCGCCCCGGCGGCCTCTTCGGCGGACAAGGTGCCGTTGTTATTGAAGGCCAGTGGGTTGAGGAAGGCCTCGATCAGGCCCATCTCGCTGGAGACAAAATTCGGGTCCAGGCGGTCCACTGTTTCGGTCAGCATCGAGTGACCGAAGCGGTAAACGGTATGAGCAAACTCGGCCATGATCGCCGGGTTGATCGTCGCGTCATAACCATCCGGCGCGAGGAACGCATCGACTTGCGGCTGTACCTTGCGCGCGAACTCTTCGAACACCAGATGCTGATACTGCATCTCGGTACCGAATTTGGCGGCCTGGAACAGCCGCTCACCATTCCATTGCAGGGTCGACAGGTCTGCCGGCACCTCGGTTACCGGCACCAGTAACCATTGATTGAGAAACGCCAGATCGGTAGCTGCCGACTCCAGCACGACTGCCTTGGTGTGTTCGACCAGGCGGTTGTGCTCGGAGTGAAAAACATGGTGCACGGCGGTCAGCGCGATGTTCTCGTTAACCCGGCCGTCACCGGCAATAAAGTGTGCATCCAGCAGTTCGTTGTCGAACGCACCCGGCTCGGACAGGCCGACGCCATTATTAGGGTCAGTACTCAGGTCGGAGTCCGCCAACAGCGGCGCACCGGTCTGACTGCTGAACGGGTTGGCCGCGTGAGCGATGTCGTCGAGGAAGGCATGCCCGGTAGAAATCGCCAGGGACGCATCGACCGGAACGGCAGGATTGCCCTCAACCAGACCGCCGAGCGTCACCAGTTGCGGAAAACCGTTATCACCCGGGATGAATTTGCCGTATTCGTCGGTGGCCAACAGTGGCACCCGACCCACATCGTAGTTATCCAACTCAATGCCGAGAATGTCGCGCGCCTGGGCCTTGAGTACGCTCCAGGTGGCCATCCCACCCAGTTCGATATCGTCTGTAGTGCCGAAAACACCGTCAGGGCCGATATCGCGATTGGTCAGTAACTTACCGGTGGCCACGGGGTTACCGTTGGCATCCAGCTCATAGGCGCGCAGAAATACCTGGTGCGAGGCATGCGAGCTGTAGGTCTGGTTCTGATCGACGAACGGCGTGGTCAGGTTGGTGTGCTGATGGACATCGTCCGAGGTCCCCAGAACACCATCTGCGCCAGCATTGACCGCACTATTGGTGGCACGCGTCAGCACCATGAAATTGGTCGAGGCACCTGCGACATACAGTGGATCATCGACTTGCAACGGGATAAAAACGGTGCCGTTGCCGCCCTTGGCGACGAGGTCGAGGCCATGGTCGAAGAATTGGCCAAAGAAGGTGAACCAGGTATTGAAGCCCGCCGACAGGCCCTCGTCCGGCGCGGTATTGGGGATAAACAGCGGCTGGCCGGCGGGAATCGCCACGCCATCCAGGCCGAGCAGCACACCGTTGATATCCAAAGTACCCAGCCCGGCGTCGACATACGCCTGCACGGCGGCTGGGTTGGTGATGGTCTGATCAACGATCAGGTTGGAAATGATCCGCGGATCAGCGTCGGCCACATTGGTGGTCGAGGCATAGTTGGTGTTGGTGACCAGCCCGCCCGGCGCTGGGCCATTGGCATCGAAGCTGTCGCCATCCAGATCATTGCGGAACTGCTGATCGACAAATGGGGGGAAGGACTGATCCGCCGCACCAAAGGTGCTACGTCCGTCCACCAGGTTGTTGTAGGTACCGTCAACGGTGCGCAGCCCAAAAGGTACTTCTGAGTTCGGTAACAAATCACTGAGGCTCGCCCCGGCGGCATGCGCCTCGGCGATGAAAATCTGCTGAAGAATGAACTCAAGATCGGATTTGATGAAGTCGGCCATTTCTGTGTCCTCGATGCTCAGCGCGCGAAACGCAAAAAACAGGAAGCCACGTGCATGCAAACCCTCGCAAAGGCGTGGCTCAGCGTTGCAATACAGAAAACTGATAGTCCTTGGGATAAAGGCCAAACGCTGCTCGCACCGAGATGCTTACGCTCATCAGTGTTCGATCAGAGTTGGGGTCGTCCCATCAACACCGAGCTTGCAGCTCCCGTGTTGAACGTCAGGCAATAGGAGGCCCGTGGAACTGGGGATCGAAGAAATGCCCTAGCGGTGACGAGCGTGTTATGCGGTGAAACGAGTCTGTGCTCATGGTTCTTCTCTACGCGTTCTCGACCGACATAAGCCACCGCGCCCTCTCCTGCGCAGCATGCTTCGTCAGCTGTTACACACGATTAGACTAAAGTCTCAGTACTTAGCCTTGTCAATATACCGTCGGTCTGAACAGCAAAACCCCTTGGAAATCATAAGTCACTACTAATAAAAGAGAATAAATAAGCTCAGCTCGCGAAAAACAGTTGTGCTCAGCGACCAAAACGCCTTGCACGAAGTCGAAAACCCAATCTATACCTAGTGGGCAAGTCCCCCTTCAGCGCCGATGTGAGCGTTTTTTGGCGCATGACCTTGACCGCCAGGGGCGGACGGCAAACAGCCTTAGCCCCGGCTAAGCACTCCGTGACCTGCAGTACTGGAGGTTCTATATGGACATGTCGCCGTCCCCACGCTCCGAGCTGGCAGAGGTGCTGTTTCGCCTGCGTCGAACCTTCTATGTGCTGGCGGCGTTCAGCGGGGTGATCAACCTGCTGATGCTGACGCCGGCGGTGTACATGCTGCAGGTCTACGACCGCGCCCTGGTCAGCAGCAACGTCACCACCCTGCTGATGCTGACCCTGCTGGTCGTGGGCCTGTACGTGCTGATGGCGCTGCTGGAAGTGGTCCGCTCGAGCGTGCTGATCCGGGTCGGTAACCGCCTCGATATGATGCTCAACAAACGTATATTTGGTGCCGCGTTCGAACGTAACCTGCGCCGTGCCGGCGGTAACCCGGCACAAGCCCTGCAAGACTTGTCACAGGTGCGTCAATTTATCACCGGCAATGGCCTGTTCGCCTTCTTCGATGCGCCCTGGACCCCCATTTACCTGCTGGTAACCTACCTGATTCATCCGCTGCTGGGGTTGATTACCCTGATTGGTTCGTTATTGCTGGTCGGCCTGGCTTACTTGACTGAAATCAGTACCCGCAAACCGCTGGCCGAAGCCAACCAGGCGTCGCTGGTGTCCGGCAGTTTCGCCAACAACAACCTGCGCAACGCCGAAGTCATCGAAGCCATGGGCATGCTGCCGGCCATCCGCCAACGCTGGTTCGGCAACTACCTGCACATCCTTGAGATGCAGACCCTGGCATCGGACCGGGCGGCCTATATCAACGGCGCCACGCGCTTCGTGCGGATCACCCTGCAATCGCTGATTCTCGGCACCGGCGCGCTGCTGGCGATCGAAGGCAAAATCACCCCAGGGATGATGATCGCCAGCTCCATCCTCACCGGCCGGGCGCTGGCCCCCGTCGAGCAAGTGATTGCCGCCTGGAAACAGTTGCTGTCCAGCCGCGCGGCCTGGGGTCGCCTGGGAGCACTGCTGGGCGACTTCCCCGCGCAAAAACCGTCCATGCCACTGCCCAAACCCGTGGGCATGCTTGCCGTAGAAAGCGCATTCACCAATGCACCCGGCACGAGCATCGGCATCCTGCGCGGCGTATCGTTCAACCTGTCGCCCGGCGAGGCGCTGGGCATCATCGGCCCCTCCGCCTCGGGCAAATCGACCCTGGCGCGCTTGCTGGTCGGCGTATGGCCGGCCATAGCCGGCAAAGTGCGCCTCGATGGCGCCGATATATTTCACTGGAATAAAGAGGAACTCGGGCCCTGGCTCGGTTACCTGCCGCAGGATGTCGAACTGTTTGAAGGCAGCATCGCGGAAAACATCGCGCGCTTCGGCGAGATCGACAGCGAAGCGGTGATCCTCGCGGCCAAGCAGGCCGGCGTTCACGAAATGATCCTGCGCCTGCCGCAGGGCTACGACACCCGCCTGAGCACCGATGGCGGCTCGTTGTCCGGCGGACAAAAACAACGCATCGGCCTGGCCCGCGCACTGTATGGCGAGCCGTCGCTGATCGTGCTAGATGAGCCGAACGCCAGCCTCGACGATGTCGGCGAAGCCGCTTTGATCCAAGCCCTGATCGATCTTAAACGCCGCGGCAAGACCCTGGTGCTGATCTCCCACCGCCCCACGGTGCTGAACATGGTGGACAAGGTGCTGATGCTGCGCGATGGCGCGGTGCAGATGTTCGGCAGTCGCGATGAAGTCTTCAGCGCACTGCGTCAGGCCAGTGCGATGCCCAGCGCCATGGGCGCGCCGACCCTGGCGTCGGTCAAGACCAAGGAGTGACGGAGCATGTCGAATCTTGAGTTTGAACGTAAAAACCTAGTCCCGGTCGACCCCGAGCAAGAGATCGACACCGACGACCGAAGCCCCAGCCGTTGGGGCCTGTGGCTGGTGGTCGCGGGCTTTGGCGGGTTTATTCTGTGGGCCAGCATGGCGCCACTGGATGCCGGGGTGGTGGCCAACGCCACCGTCAACGTCACCGACAACCGCAAGACCATCCAGCACCTGACCGGCGGCTCGGTTGACGCCATTCTGGTGCGCGAAGGCGATCTGGTGAAACGCAACCAGGCCCTGATCGAACTCGATTCGACCCGCGCGATTGCCGAGCTGGGCGTGGTCAGCGCCCAGTACATCGTGGTGCGTACTGTGGAAAACCGCTTGCAGGCCGAGCGCGACGGCTTGGCTGAAGTGACCTTCGACCCCGAACTGATCAACCACTTCGCCAACGACCCGCGGCTGAACGACTCGATGACCCTGCAACAACGGCTGTTCAACACACGCCGCGCCGCACTAACTGGTGAAGCCGGTATTCTCCGGGAAAATATCCTCGGCGCCGAAGAGCAACTCAAAGGCCTGCGCCAGGTACAGGGCTCTCGCTATGCGCAGATCAAACTGCTCAACCAGGAGCTCGAAGGAGTGCGCAGCCTGGCCGCCGAAGGCTATGTCACGCGCAATCGCATGCTCGAACTGGAGCGCAATGCAGCAGAACTCAGCGCTTCACTGGCACAGAACATTGCCGACATCGGCCGCACGCGCAACCAGATCGCCGAGCTGAAGCTGCGCATTCTGCAACTGGAGCAGGACTTCCAGAAGGAAGTGCAGTCGCAGCTGACCGATGCGCAAAAAGAAACCACCGCCCTCACCGACCGTTTGCGCGCGCTCGATTACGAAGTCACCAATACGGTGATCCGTTCGCCCATCGACGGGGTGATTCTCGGTTTGAATGTCTCGACGGTCGGCGGCGTGATCCAACCCGGCGCGGAGATCATGGATGTGGTACCGGCGGACGAACCGCTGCAAGTGGACGCGATGATTCCGGTGCAGGCCATCGACAAGATGACTCCGGGGCTGCCAGTGGATATCGCCTTCCCGGCCTTCAACCATGCGCAAACACCGAACATTCCCGGGCGGGTACTGACCATATCGGCCGACCGTTTAGTCGACGAAACCAACAAGCAGCCCTACTACCTGGCCCAGGTCGAGGTCACCTCGGCGGGTATGGACATGCTCGGCAGCAACCGCATTCGCCCCGGCATGCCCGCCACCGTGACGATCAAGACCGGCGAACGTAACCTGATGAGTTACCTGATGAAGCCTATGCTTGAGCGAGTCGACGGCGCCTTCAAGGAGCAATGACATGGCGGATCGCCTAACCCTTATTTGCCTGGCCTGTCTGGCCAGCGTCCCAGCTTACGCCCTGGACTTGCAGGACGCCTGGCAACTGATGCAGTTGCAAGGCCCGATCTACCGAGCCGCCGTGCACGAACGCGATGCAGGCCTGGAGAGCCGGGCCCTGGGCCGCGCCGGCTTATTGCCGCAGCTCAACGCCAGCGCCAGCAAGAGCCGCGTCGATGGCACCCAGGAGCAAGACAACCCGCTGGGCAACTCGGTCGAGAGCGACCTGAACTACGACTCGGAAAACATGGCGGTGCAATTGCGCCAACCGCTGTTCAACCGACAAAAGCTCGCCGAATATCGCCAAGGCAAGCAGCGCGCCGACTACAGCGAAGCGGTGTTCGACGCAAAAACCCAGAACGTCGCCGTGCGCTTGGCCAGTCGTTATTTCGATGTGCTGCTGACCCGCGAAACCATCGACCTGGCGAATGCCAAACTCAAGGCCTTCGAGCAGCAAGTCGCAGCGGCGCAACGGCGCTTCGACCTTGGCGACGGCACCATCACCGACGTCGACCAGGCGACCGCTCGCCGCGACCTGGCACTGGCCGAGCTGATCGAAGCGCAGGACAATCTGCTGATTGCGCTACGCCTGTTGCAGGAAATGCTCGGCGAAGTCCCGGAACATGTCGCCACCTTGCGCAATGACTTTCCGACCCCAGCCCTGCAACCGAATAACCTGCAAGCCTGGCTGAGCCAGGCCCAGGCGAACAACCCGACACTGCGCGCCAAGCATTACAGCCAAGGCGTGGCAGAAGAAGAAGTCAAACGCGCCAACAGCGGGCATTGGCCGACCCTCGACCTGGTGCTCGGCTATACCGACAGCCAAAGCGATTCGATCTCCACCATCGACCAGCAGAACCGTTACGCCTCGGCCGGCGTGGAGTTCAATATGCCGCTGTTTTCCGGCGGTGCGGTAAGTGCCCAGGTGCGCCAAGCGGTAGCCAGCCGTGAACAGGCAGGAGAAGAGTTGAACGCCACCCGAGAGGAAGTGTTCTCCGCCACCACTCGTGAATTTCGTGGCGTACAGAGCGGTCAGGCACGTATCCGCGCGTTGCAGCAAGCCGTGATGTCCACCGAGCGGGCACAGGACTCGGCGAAGAAAGGCTTCCTCGCCGGTTCCAGTACCAATGTCGATATATTGAATGCCGAAGAACAGGTGTTCATCGCCCGCCGCGACCTGCTCGAAGCCAAATTGCGCTACCTGCTCGCGCGCCTACAATTGGCCGCCGCGGTTGGCCTGCTCGGCGATGACGACATCAACCAGGCCAATACCTACCTTGGCCCGGAGTTGGTCTTGGGCTTTTGACGCGCGCCAATCAACGCCAATGGCGCGCCTGTGCGCGCTGATCCTGGCGGGCCCCGAATACCCAGCTGACTGCCAGCAGCAACAGCTCGACGATCCAGGCCAACAGCAAGGCGCAGACAATGCCCCAGGCGATGGCTTGCGGCGCCAACAACACCTGATACCGGTAGGCGTTGTAGGTTTCTTGCAACAACTCGGGGTCGGCCGCGCTCGTCAGGTGCCAGACCTGCGCATACCAAGGGCCTTGCATGGCCTGCCATTCCAGGTCGAGGTAACCGGCACGGTCGACCAGAAAAGCAACGCTTTGTGCATCGCTGCGCATCACCGGATCGTTGCTCGCCTGGTAATGCGTGACCAAGGCATCCAAGTCGCCCTTGAAAAAGCGCTTGGCGGTTTCACGAAAGCCCTTCAACCCCTGCTCGGACTCCATCCGGTGAGCCTCGACGCGCTTGCTGTAATCGTCGATAAACCCCGGCACCTGCACCCCCACCAGCAAGCCCAAGGCAAACAGCGCCAGTCGTAGATAACTTTTAAACATTCGTGCCCCCCTAACCCGGATCGTCCGGGCCGCCCTTGTACTTAGCCGGATAACACTCCAGCGCCCTAAGCGTTACCCTGCGCCACACACTCGCCGCCTCGCCACAGGCGCCACTCGCCCGGCTGGTAAAGGCTCCAGCGCTCGTTATCGGTCAGTGGCTCGGTGGCCAGCACCGTCACCACATCATTGGCCGTGGTCTCGGCCTGGAAATCCACACGCATGTCGGCATCTTTCAAGTGTGCGGGGCCAAACGGCGCACGCCGCGTGATGTGCGCCAGCTTGGTCGAGCAGAAGCTGAATAACCAGTCGCCATCGCTGAGCAGGCAATTGAATACGCCGTGTTTGCGAAACGCCGCACACGCGCTGACCAGGTTGGGTAACAGCGCCGCGACCGGTACTGGCGAAGGGAACGCCGCCCGCAGGCGATTGAGCAGATCGCAAAACGCCGCCTCGCTGTCGGTATCGCCGACCGGCCAATAGAAGCTCGGCTGCGGATGAAAGTCGGCCAACTGGCCATTGTGCGCAAAACACCAGTTACGGCCCCACAACTCGCGCACGAACGGGTGGGTATTGGCCAAACACACGCGGCCGACATTGGCCTGGCGAATATGGCCGATCACCACCTCGCTCTTGATTGGGTAGCGTTGCACCAAGTGCGCCACCTCCGACTCGCTGCTCGCACGCGGGTCCTGAAACAGGCGCAGGCCACGCCCCTCGTAAAAACCGATGCCCCAGCCATCACGGTGCGGCCCGGTGCGCCCGCCGCGCTGCATCAGCCCGGTAAAGCTGAAGACGATATCGGTGGGCACATTGGCGCTCATACCCAGTAACTCACACATGGCTAAAACTCTCGATTCAAGGCGTTGCGCAATTGTTCGGCTTCGTGCTGCAAACGCGCCTCCAAGCGCTTACGCCGCAGCGGTAGAAAACGCGTCAGCGCCCGCCAAATAAGTTGCGGTACATCGCCGGAGCGCCGCGGAATCAGGTGCAGATGCAGGTGCGGCACGTGCTGGTTCGACGCCGGGCCATCGTTGAGCAACAGGTTGATCCCGTCGCGCCCGTAATCAAGCGCACGCAAGGCCGCGGCGACGCGCTGGCCAAGGCTAAGCAGACGGTCACGGGCGGCGGCGGATAGATGCTCAAGCAACGGCGCGTGTTCGCGACTGACGATCAGGACGTGAGCCGGACGCAAGGGGAAAATATCCAGCAAGACAATGAAGTGCTCGTCTTCATAGACCCGCTGCGCCGGCAAGCGATTAGCGGCGATAGCGCAGAACACACAGTCCATAAGCCCTCCTTGTGCGCAAAGGCCCATGCTGAACGCCTGACGAGATAGGTGCAAGCGCTGCTCGCGAGTAGCAAGTGTCGATCAGAGGCGCGGCTCGACGCGCAAACGGCGTTCGCCACGCTGGTCATAACGGCTATCACCGGCGTCGCCGCGTTCTTGCTCCAGCATTTCGCGCAGGGTCGGCGCATCCTCGTCGTCGGGCTGCGCAAGCGGGCCACGCCGACCCTTCCACCAGCGCTCCAACGGCCAACGGATCACCACGAACAACAGGTACAACGCAAAGGCGATCAGCCCATACATGGCCAGATCGGCCACCGCGCGCCAGGCGTTATTGCCCACCTGAAACAGTAAGTCCAGGGCAGTAATGGCGATGGCCGGGGCAAACAGCTCCTTGGCCGGGTCGACGATGGTCGGTGTCAGCAGCAGGATCGCCACCAATACCCGCAGCGGTTCGCGCAGATAACGCCACATCCAGCGGGTCAGGCGGAACCAGACCAATAGGCAACCGAGCGCGGCGATGGCATAGGCGCCCCAGGCGAGTAGGTAGTCGTTCTCGATCATAAAACGCAGGGTCCCTGGCATGGCGGGGCAGACAAAGTGGGGCTTATGATAACGGCTTTTCGCCGGCCCGGCGCCCCTGCTGTCGGCCGTGCCTCAGCCCGGAGTGACCCAATGCCGCACGCCCCCATCGCCCGCACCGAGACCGGCGCCGACCCTTACTGCTGGCTGGAGAACCGCGACTCGGCCGAGGTACTCGAACACCTCCAGGCGGAAAACGCCTACCTGGAAGCCGAACTGGCCGAGCAGCAGGCGCTGCGTGAAACGCTGTTCCAGGAGATTAAAAGCCGCATCCGCGAGACTGACCTGTCGCTGCCGTCGCCGTGGGGGTCTTACCTGTACTACCAACGCACCACCGCCGGCGATGAATACCCACGGCACTACCGCAGCCCGCGCCCGGCCGACGACTCGCTCAGCGTCGACGAAAGCGCCGAGCACTTGCTGCTCGACCTGAACGCACTGGCGGGTGGCGGTTTTCTATCGCTAGGTGCGTTCAGCATCAGCCCGGATCACCAGCGCCTGGCCTACAGCCTGGACACCAGCGGCGACGAAACTTATCAGTTGTTCGTCAAGGAACTGGCCAGCGGCGCCATCAGCGAACTGCCCTTCAGCGACTGCGACGGCAGCATGACCTGGGCCAACGACAGCCAGACCCTGTTCTTCGGCGAACTGGACGACACCCATCGGCCGCACAAGCTCTACCGCCATCGCCTCGGCAGCGACGGCGCCGAGCTGGTGTTCCATGAACGCGACGGGCGCTTTTTCCTCAACTGCTACCGCGCCAGCTCCGAGCGTCAGCTGCTGCTGTTGCTCAACAGCAAAACCACCAGCGAAACCTGGGTACTCGATGCCGACACGCCGGCCGAGGCATTCCACTGCCTGGCGCCGCGCGAGGAAGGTCACGAGTACTACGTCGACCATGGCAAGCGTGATGGCGCCTGGAGCTGGTTGATTCGCAGCAACCAGAGCGGCATCAACTTCGCCCTGTACGGCGCCACGGAACAGGCGCCGACGCGCCAACACTGGAACGAACTGCGGGCGCATGACGCACAGGTCATGCTCGAAGGCGTCAGCCTGAATCACAGCGCGCTGATTCTCAGCCTGCGCGAAGGCGGCCTGCCGATCATCGAGGTGCAAGCGCACGGCCAGGCGCCCTACCGCGTCGACCTGCCGGATGCGGCCTACAGCCTGTATGTGCAGGACAGCCTGGAGTTCATCAGCCCGACGATCCGCCTGCGCTATGAAGCCCTCAATCGCCCGGCGCAGATTCGCCAACTGACGCTGGCCAGCGGCGCGCAACAGGTGCTCAAGGAAACCCCGGTGGAAGGCCCGTTCGACGCCGACGCCTATGTCAGCCAGCGCCTGTGGGCCACAGCAGCAGACGGCAGCCAAGTACCCATCAGCCTGGTGGCGCAGCGCGAGGTGCTGCACGCCCGGCAACCCGCGCCACTTTATCTGTACGGCTATGGCGCCTACGGCGAAAGCCTCGACCCATGGTTCTCCCACGCCCGCCTGAGCCTGCTCGAACGCGGCTTTATCTTCGCCATCGCCCATGTGCGCGGCGGCGGCGAGTTGGGCGAAGCCTGGTATCGCGCCGGCAAACTGGCGCACAAGCAAAACAGCTTCAACGACTTCATCGCCTGCGCCGAACACCTGATCGCCAACGCTTACACCACAGCGGCGCAACTCGCCATCAGCGGCGGCAGCGCCGGCGGCCTGTTGATCGGCGCGGTACTCAACCAGCGCCCGGAGCTGTTCGCCGCGGCGATTGCCGAGGTGCCGTTCGTCGACGTGCTCAACACCATGCAGAACCCCGACCTGCCGCTGACAGTGACCGAGTACGACGAGTGGGGCGACCCGCACGAACCGGAGGTGTTCGCCCGCATCAAAGGCTATGCGCCCTACGAAAACGTCAAGGCCCAGGCCTACCCGGCGATTCTTGCCGTGGCCGGCTACAACGACAGCCGCGTGCAGTACTGGGAGGCGGCCAAGTGGGTGGCCAAACTGCGCGCCAACAAGAGCGATAAGCACCTGCTGCTGCTGAAGACCGACTTGGGCGCCGGCCATGGCGGCATGAGCGGCCGCTACCAGGCGCTCAAGGATGTCGCCTTGGAGTACGCCTTCTTGCTCAAGGTGCTTGGGCTGCACTGAACAGCGCTCGACTGCGCGCACCTTCACAGCTTCCGGCGAGCGGCAGTTGGCAAGTCTGCGCGCGCCGGCTACCGTCGCGCTCATCCACCACGACGTGCCAACGCGCCGCAGAGTAGCCATGCCCGACAGCTCTTACTTGATCGATGAAATCCGCGACATGCTCCTCGACTGCGGCCTGTTCAACAGCCTGTTGCCGAGCGAGGTGCTCAGCGCCGCCGGCTACTTCAGCATCAGCCGCTTCGATCAGGATGCGTTGATCTGCAGCGAGGGCGATGCCGGCACGTTCATGTGCATCATCCACTTCGGTGCGGTATCGATCCGCAAGACCAACTCCAGCGGCGAAGTCGTCGAAATCGCCAAACTGCGCAAGGGCCGCGCCTTCGGCGAAATGGCCGTACTGGATGGCGAGCGGCGCTCGGCCAGCTGCATTGCCGTCAGCGACTGCACCTTGCTGATCCTGGCCAAGGACTCGCTGGAAAAAATGCTGCACGAGGCGCCGAAGTCAGCGGCCAAGGTCATCCGCGCCATCGCCGTGGCCATGTCCAAGCGCCTGCGTATGGTCGACGGCCAACTGATCGAACAACAGATCTAGCAGGCCGCTTTTAACGCCGTATCGGTAACGTAGGTAGTTTTTATGGCTATGTCCCCGTTATGTGTTGGAACGTGGGGCCGGCTAGGCGATGCCTGGAGCGCGGTAATGCGTAGGGTGGGTTAGGCGCACATGACCGCGGACTATCGGCCGCTGCATAGTCAATTGCGCCGTAACCCACCAGAGGGACTAGGCCGATTAGCGCTGGGTGGGTTACGTGGCGCAACTAGTTGCGCAGTCGCTTTGCCAGCCCGCATCAGCGCCACTAACCCACCCTACCGAATCGACGTACAACCGTTAACGGGTACATAGCCTTTTCAATGGCCTGCTAGCAGGCACACCTCAATCGGTAGTTCGGCGGCCTGGCGGCAGAGCGTCGCGATTGCGCTGTAGCTGTTGCTCCAGCAGCGGTAACTCACCATCCGGCGGCGCCAGGTTGCCGCGTGGCGGGTTGAGGCGCTGGCCCGGATTCCCCGTGCCATCGTTAAGCAACGGCGGGCTATTCGGCGCAGTGCTTGGCAGGTTGCGCGGCACCGCCTGGGTAAACGGCTGCGGTGTGGCCGTGCCGGGCGCACCGCTCGGCCGCTCGTAGGTGCTGGGCAATGGATAGGTTTGCGCGTACAGCGCCGGGCTGCACAGGGCAATCAGGCTTAACGCGAACAGGCTGGGCCGGTGCATCGTCCATCTCCTTTATCGACAGGCATGGCTATTGGGCCACGTCGCCGCCCGATAAGTGCCCGCCCGGCGGTTCTCCCCGACCATCGGCAGGGCTACACTGTCAGTATCCGCGTTAAGCCACGAGAACAGTTATGAGCACCGACAAAGCCCCCTCGCCCACCGCCAAGCTCGACCGCATCCTCGCCGATGCCCAGCGCAGCCGCGAAGAAGGCTACCGGGACAAAGCCCTGAAGATGTATCCGCACGTCTGCGGCCGCTGCGCCCGCGAATTCGCCGGCAAGCGCCTGAGCGAGCTGACCGTGCACCACCGCGACCACAACCACGACAACAACCCGCAGGATGGCTCCAACTGGGAGCTGCTCTGCCTGTATTGCCATGACAACGAACACTCGCGCTACACCGACCAGCAGTATTTCAGCGAAGGCTCGCTGAACACGCCTAAAACCTCCCAGGCGACCCACAACCCCTTCGCCGACCTGGCTGCAAGGCTGAAAAGCAAAGAATAGGTCGCCTCCCGCCTGCACCCGTATAATCCCGGCCTTTACCCAGATGGCTGCACAGCCAAGACAAGGCCGGTTACGTGGCAAACAAACGATACAGCTGCATTGGTTTATTCAATCCCAAGTCCCCGGAAAACGTCGGCGCGGTGATGCGCGCGGCCGGCTGCTATGGCGTCGCCTCGGTGTTCTATACCGGCAAACGCTATGAGCGCGCCCGCGACTTCATCACCGACACCAAGCGGGTGCATATGGATATTCCGCTGATCGGCATCGACGACTTGCAGAAGATCATCCCGCTGGGTTGCACGCCGGTCGCCGTGGAGCTGATCGAAGGCGCACGGCCGTTGCCGGAATACACCCACCCGGACCGCGCCCTCTACATCTTCGGCCCGGAAGACGGCTCGCTGGACAAGGACATCCGCGCCTGGTGCGAGGACGTCATCTATATCCCCACCGAGGGCTGCATGAACCTCGCCGCCACCGTCAACGTGTTGCTCTACGACCGCATGGCCAAAGGCAACAACACCAAGTCCGGGGCCAAGTTCAAGTAAGCGGCAGCGCAGTTTCTACAGGACCGTGGGGTGGGTTACGGCGTGCCTAACCCACCCTACGCCTTACCCCTACAGGCCACGAAGAGCCTGATGGTGAACACGGCGGCGCCATGTCCGGCCTAGCGCTACAGCCCGGACTTGAGCCGACTGAAGGCGCGGGTCAGCGCGCGGTTGAACGCCTGACTGTTGTCATTCTTGCTGTACAGCCCAGCACGCACGGCCTGCGGCGGGTAGATGCCGGGGTCGTTGAAAATCGCCGGATCGACCGCAGAATTGGCCGCTGGCACCGCGTTGGCGTAGTAGATGCTGTTGGTGATGCCCGCCACCACGTCCGGGCTCATCAGGTGATCCATCAGCGCATGAGCGGCCTCGGGATGCGGCGCATCCGCCGGGATAACCATCGCGTCGAACCAGATCAGCGTGCCTTCGCGCGGGATGCTGTAGTGCAGGCTGTACGGCTTGCCCGCCTGCTGCGCCTGCCCGGCGGCGATCGACACGTTGCCATTCCACGACATCGCCAGGCAGGTATCGCCATTGGCCAGGTCGGCGATGTTGCGGTCGTTGTCGAAGTAGCGGATCGATGGCCGCACCTTGGCCAGATGCGCTTCGGCGAGCTTCAGGTCGTCGAGGCTCTGCTGATTGATGTCCAGGCCCAGGTAGCGAAAGGTCGCGGCGAACACCTCGTTGGGATCGTTGAGAAAACTCACTCCACAATCGGCGAACTTCGCCACCACCGCCGGATCGAGCAGCATGGCCCAGCTGTCGGTCGGCGCATTGGCCATGCGCTTGGCGATGGCCTGCTGCTGATAACCGAAGCCGGTGGTGCCCCACACGTACAGCCCGGCATAGCGGTTGCCCGGATCGAAGGTCGCCATATGTCCGGTGAACTCGGCATCAAGGCCGGCGAAGTACGGCAGCGCGGCCTTGTTCAGCGGTTGCAAGGCACCGCTGCTGATCGCCCGTTGCAGGTGCTGGCCGGCGGTGAGCACCAGGTCGTAACCACTGCGCCCGGTAAGCAGCTTGGTCTCCACGGTCTCCAGCGAGTCGAAGTGATCGGCCACCACCTTGATCCCGGTCTTCTGCTCAAACGAAGACAGGGTGTCCGGCGCCAGATACTCGTTCCAGATATACAGATTGACCTGCTTCGGCGTTTCGGCCGCCAGCGCGTGTGCGCTAGCGGCCAGACCCAGGGCCAACAGGGTGGCATGCAGTTTCATCGGGGCCTCCTAGCGCTTAGGCGCGGCGTATTGCGGCATGGTGATGCAGGCGACGTTGCCGCCACCGAGGAGGATCTCCCGCGAATTCTCAATGCCGAGGATGCGGTGCTGGGGGAACAGCTCGGCCAGGGTGGCCTGGGCGATGCGGTCACGCGGATCGTTGAACAGCGGCACGACGATGGCCGAGTTGCCGGCGTAGTAGTTGATATAGGAAGCACAGATCTGCGTGCCGGCCTGGCGCGTGTGGGTGGCGTCGTCCTGATCCAGGCCCTCGGCCTCTTGCGCCGTCCACTCCAGCACACGCGGTTGCGGCAGCTTGTGCACTTCCAGCTCGCGGCCCTGGGCATCGCGGGTGCTGCGCAGGATGTCATAGGCCTCCTGATAGATTTCCCACTGCGGATCGCTGCGGTCGTCGGTCCACTGTTGCACCACCACGCCGGGGCGCACAAAGCAGGCCAGATCGTCGATATGGCCGTCGGTTTCGTCGAACTTGCAGCCACGCGGCAGCCAGATCACCTGCTCGGCGCCGAGGTAGTCCTGCAGGCGGCGGGTCACTTCGTCCTTGCCCAGATGAGCGTTGCGATTGCGGTTGAGCAGGCACTGCTCGGTGGTCAGCAGAGTGCGCTGGCCATCGGTCTGGATGCCGCCCATCTCGGCGATAAAGGGCGCGCGGTAACGGTCGTAGCCCTCGATCTCGAGGATCTTCTGCGCGATCTGGTCGTCCTTGTCCCACGGGTAGTAGAGGCCGCCGTCGAGGCCGCCGTAGGCGTTGAACTCGAAGTCGACGCCGCGCACTTCGCCGCTGTCGTCATTGACCAGGAAGGCCGGGCCGCTGTCGCGGAACCAGGTGTCGTTGCAGGTCATCTCCACCACCCGCACATGGGCCGGCAGCTGGCGACGGGCATTGGCGTACTGGCTGGCCGAAGCGCACACGGTGACCGGCTCGCTGGTCGCGATGGCGCTGACGATCTCCACCCAGACCTTCTGCGCCGGCTTGGCGCCGTTGCGCCACACGTCGGTGCGCTCCGGCCAGCCGAGCCAGCAGCGCGCCTTGGGTTCGAATTCACCGGGCAGGCGGAAGCCGTCGGCTTTGGGGAGAGAGGTCAGGGAACGGGCCATTGCTAGGTACTCGTCGGTGGCGGTTGGATAGCTCGACAGTACCCGCGGCAGAGCGCCCGCGACCAATGACCATTATCGCGGAATAGCTGAATTCAACTCACAGGTCGACCAACTGATCAGTGAACCATTCAACGAACTGCGCCACCGCTGGCTTGTCCAGGCGCAGGCGTTCGCAGACCAGCGCGTACTGCCCGAGCGAGGCCACGCTGGCGGCGAACGGGCGCACCAGGCGGCCGCTGGCGAGGTCCTCGGCGCTGGTCAGGTTGTCGCCGATGGCCACGCCCTGCCCGCGCGCGGCGGCCTCCATGGTCAACCCGGCATGGCCGAGGTAGAGATGGCGCTGCGGCTGGATATCGCCGGCATGAGTGGTCAGCCAGGCGGTCCAGGTCTTGCCGTCCTGGTCATCGTGCAGCAGACAGTGACGGGCCAGGTCGCGCGGGTGTTTGAGCGGCAGCTGGTTGAACAGGCCGGGGCTGCACACGGGGAAGAACAACAACGTCGGCAACGGCCGCACAAAGTATGCGCTGGCGTCCGCCGGGCCGGTGCCGTAGGTGATCGCCAGGTCGATCTCCTCGCCCGGCTGGGTCGCTTCCAGCGGCTGCTCGTAGAGGTGCAGGGTGATCTGCGGGTAGCGCTCGCTGAAATCGGCCAGGCGGCCGACCAGCCACTTCTGCGCCAGCTCGGCAGTCACCGCGATGCGCAGCTGCGCCTGGGAGCCGGGATCGCGCAGCTCGTCGCAGGCATCAAGGATCAGCTCGAAGGCCTGCTGCAGGCTGCGCAACAGGCGCTTGGCCTGCGGCGTGGGGCGCACCTGACGGCCGTCGCGCTGGAACAGCGGCGTGCCGAGCTGCTCTTCCAGTTGGCGAATCTGGTGACTCACCGCGCTGTCGGTGACGCACAGCTCAGCGGCCGCCCGGCCGAAGTGCGCATGCCGGGCGGCGCACTCGAAGGTGCGCAGCGCGGTAAGGGAAGGCAGACGACGCATGCGGGACTCCTGGCGGCGCTTGGCGCTACTTGAGCAGCTTGCTGTCGAGTACCTCGGACGGCTTGCCCATGACGTTCTCGCTGATCTCGATGAAGCCTTTGGTGCTGGCTTTGTCCAGACGCATCAGGCCGCGGGTCACGTCGTCCAGCGAGCGCTGCTGGCTATCCTTGGTGGCCTGGCGGATTTCCCGGTCGAGCTCTTGCAACAGCAGCACGGCGCGTGCAGTGATCGGGCCGGTGGAGTTTTCGCTACGCAAGCTATCCACCGGGCGACTCCACTCAATCAGCTGCTCGCGGATTTTCTGGTAGCGATCCTCGCTCAAGCCACCGGCCCGACGCATCAGTTCGATGGCGTAATACTCGGCCAGGCCTTCGCTGATCCAGTCGCTCTTATCGGTGTCGCGGATGCGGCTGAACACATGCACCAGCTCATGCACCAGGGAACTGGTGCCGTTCTCGCTGACCAGCGGGCGCTCGGCGTGCATGAAGTAGGAGTTGGGCGCCGACAGGCCGCCGCGCCACATCGGGTCGCCGGCACCGACGATCAACAGTTTTGCCGGATCGCGCGGGAATACCGCCTGCGCTTCCGGCCAGACGAAGGTCAGCAAGGTGAGGACATCCATGCGGCGCATGCCCTCGCCCACCGGCGCGGCGATGGTCACGTCGGTCTCGCCGAGCTTGGCCCGGCGGGTGCCGATCTTACCGGCGAGAATCCAGCCGGTCGGGCGGTCGAACTTGCGCGTCGGGTTGTCGATGCGGAACTTGTTCTTGCCGATGCGCGGCCAACCGGTTTCCACGCCGCGCCAGCCTTCCGGCAGATCGAAGGTCAGCCGCGAGACCAGTTCGGTGCCATCCTGCTGGCGCAATTTGGCGCTGGGCACCAGGTCGTCGCCACGCAGCAAGGCCCAGTTCTCGGTCATCCGCGCATCGAAACGCTTATCTTCACGTGGGTGATTGATGCGCACGCGGTAGGTCAGCGTCGCCTTGCCTTTGCCCGGCTGCCAGACACCACGCCCGGGGCTTTCCTGAGTCCATTGGCCATCGCCGTTGAAATCGCTGTAATAGCCTTTTTCACCCAGGTCGAAGCTCAGACTGGTGACCGGCTCGCCCTTCTCCAGGGTCAGGCTGACTTCGGCCTGATCGCTCGCCGGGAGGAATTTCACCCGGTAATCCAGGTCGACTTTCTGCGCGGCCCACAACGGGGCGCTCAGGCACAGGACTACGGCAGACAACGACAAACGGCGAATCGGCATGGGCAACTCCTTGTTGGCGGGACGGTGCAGTGCAGTCGTAGACCGAAAAGCAGCGCAGCAATTCAACCGGCGCGGAAGATCAGGTAATCCTCCCAGTCGTCCTCGGCCACGCTTTTTTCGCTGAGCATGCGCCCGGACTGGGAAATACGTTCGATGTGCACGGCCTCGGGATCGCCGCACACCAGGTGGTGCCACAGTGGCAGGTCTTTGCCCTCGCTGATCAGCCGATAGCCGCAGGTCGGCGGCAACCACTGGAACTGATCGGCCTGGGCCGGAGTGAGCTGGATGCAATCGGCGACGAACTGCCTGCGGTTAGCGTAGTCGGTGCAGCGGCAGGTTTTCAGGTCGAGCAGCTGGCAGGCGATGCGCGTGTAATACACGCTGCCGTCGTCCTCGTCCTCGAGCTTTTGCAGGCAGCACAGACCACAGCCGTCGCACAGCGACTCCCACTCGTCCTGGTCGAGTTGAGCGAGGGTTTTGCGTTTCCAGAAGGGTTCGACTTTGGCGGCCATGGCGAGGGTTACGAGTGACGAGCGAAAAGGCCGGCAGTCTAGCCTGGCGACTGCCTGCGGCCAAGGCTGGCACGCCGAATGGCGGCCGTAGGGCGGACATGCCGCAGCGCGACTTGTCCGCCGCCTAAGCGGCAGACGGTGGACAAGCTGCGCATGTCCACCGTCTGCCGCGATCACGGATTTCATCCAACGCACTCAATAGCCGCGGACGAAGTCCACCAAACCACGCAGCTCGGTGTCCGCGCGGTAGCGTGCCAGGTTGTCGAGAAACAGCCGGGCCATGAGGCGTGGGTCGGTGGGCGCGGCGCTGTGCCCGGTGAGTAACAGGTGCGGCGCCGTCCAGAACGCATGCCCCGGCGGTAACGGTTCCTGACGGCAGACATCGATCACCGCACCCGCCAACTGGCCGCGCTCAAGCGCCGCCACCAGATCGGCATCGACCACCGCCGCGCCGCGTCCGGCATTGATCAACAACGCGCTGGGCTTGAGTCGGGCGAACAGCGCGGCGTCATATACGTCGCGGGTGGCCGGAGTATCCGGCAGCAAGTTGATCACGTAGTCGGCGTCAGCGGCCAAACGTGGCAAAGCGTCCAGCCCCGCCACCTCGCTAAATGGCGGCACTACACGCGCATGACTGGCCACGCCACACAGCACCACAGCAAAAGGCGCGAGCAAGTGCGCCACGCTCAAGCCGATATCGCCGACACCGACGATCAGCACCCGGCGCCCGGCCAAACTCTGCGGCTGGCGGTTGTCCCAGCGCTGCTCGACCTGCGCGGCCAGGCGCGCAAACAGCTCGCGCTCATGTGCCAGCAGGTGACACAACACATACTCGGCCATCACCTGGCCGAAGATGCCCACGGCGCGGGTCAGGCGGTAATCGCGCGGTAAATCGGCGGCCAGTAATGGCGTGATGCCGGCCCAGGTCGATTGCAGCCACTGCGGCCGATGGCCCTGGCGCAACAGTTTGGCAAGCAGATCCGGCTGCCCCAGCCAGAGCGGACATCTGTCAGCCCAGCGCGCCAGCTCAGCGGCATCGTCACTACCCACTAGCTCCAGCACCGGGGCGGCCTGCCGCAGCAGGTCGGCATAGCGGGCGTGCTCGGTTTCGCCGAGCAATACCCGCACGGGAGGCTGCGCGCATGCGGACATCGGGTTTATACCGGGTCGTTACGGCGTAGCAGTTCGTCTGGCAGGTGCTCGATGTAGTCGTCTTCCGCCGGCGGCATTTGCAGGTGATAACCCTGCTGATCGAGGTTGGCCAGCACCGCGTGGATGTCCTCGCGGGCCAGGGTGCGCTCCGGCGTGAGCACCATGTCGAACGCATGGGTCGGCGGCCCAAAGGCCACCAGCAAGGACTCCGGCACGCGCTTGAGTGCATCGCTGCGCAGCACGTAGAGGTACATCTCGTTCTTGCGCGGGCTTTTGTAGATCGAACAGATACGTTTCACGCGGATTCTCCTTCAGCGGCCAGGCAATCGAGCAACGCCTGGCCCATCAATTCACGGCGCCAGCCGCGCAAGGTGTCCGGCAGCTGATAAGGCCCATTGGGGTAGCCGCTTTTCAGCAGGGCTTCGAGGGTTTTCTTGC
This sequence comes from Pseudomonas sp. UBA2684, assembly GCA_002354655.1. Taxonomy (GTDB): domain Bacteria; phylum Pseudomonadota; class Gammaproteobacteria; order Pseudomonadales; family Pseudomonadaceae; genus Aquipseudomonas. The sequence continues at coordinate 146,234 of DELY01000041.1, read as the reverse complement.
GCAGCATCAACTCGGGGGCGATGTTCAAGCGTTCGGCTTCGCGCTGGCCAACCGCACGCAGCTTCTTCAGCAACGTCGAGGCGTCTACCGGCAAGGGTTCGGGCAATGCTTGCGGCCAATCGGCGGGCGCTGTGGCGGCGGCGCTTTTGATCAGTTGCAGGAGGAATTCACCGTCCTGACGCACGGTTTTCGGGTGCATGTCCTCGATCCGCGCCAGGGCCACCAGGTTATCCGGTTGAGTACGGGCCAACGGCCACAGCGAATGCTCGCGGATGATCCGGTTGCGTGGCTGGTTGCGCACCCGCGCCTGACGCTCGCGCCAGGCACAGAGCTCGCGCAGCACCGCCAGTTGCGCGCGGGACAGCTTCCAGGCCAGTTTGGCTTCGCGGTAGGCATCCTCGGGGGCAATTTCACGGCCCAGGTTGGCCACCAGCTCGGCACCGTCTTCCAGCACCCAGGCGTTCTTTTCCGGCGCCAGTTGCTGTTGCAGCGCGGCGTAGACCTCGGCCAGGTGCAACACATCTTCGGCGGCGTAGCTGACTTGGGTTTCCGACAGCGGCCGTTGCAGCCAATCGGAGCGGGTCTCGCCTTTCGGCAGCTCGATGGCCAGCACCGCCTGCACCAGGCGCGAATAGCCCATGGAGAAGCCGAGATTGAGGTAACCGGCGGCCAGTTGGGTATCGAACAGCGGCGTCGGCAGGCTGCCGGTCAGGCGCAGGAACACTTCCAGGTCTTCGCTGCAGGCGTGCAGCACCTTGACCACGGCCGGGTCCACCAGCAGTTCGGCGAAGGGTGCCCAGTCACTGATCAGCAGAGGATCGATCAAGTACGCCCGCTCACCCTCGCTGACCTGCAACAGACCGGCGATCGGGTAGAACGTATCGACCCGCATAAATTCGGTGTCCACAGCCACGAATGGCAGGCTACGCCAGCTGGCGCAGTAGTGCGCCAGGCTGGCGTTGTCACGAATCCACTGAATCTCAATAGCCACACGGCTCTCCCCTGAAGAATGCCGCGCAGTATATATCGCCCGCGGGTCTGCTGACGTTTCATCGCACCTGCGGCGCAACGTCTACAGCCGCCACTTCGTGCTCAACTCAAGCAGAAGCCGTGGTCGAGCGCCTGAGCGACCCGCACCACATGCCCAGCGGTGCGTGAAGACAGCGACCTGTGTAATCTGGCGGCCGCTCACAGCACTCGGTCAGCTTCAGCACAAGGAATAACAACAATGAAGAAACTGCTTGGCCTACTCGCCCTGGTAATCGCCGCCGTGGCGCTCTATCTGTTGGTAACACCCAGCCCTATCGACCCGCTCGCCTGGGAGGCGCCGCCAGCGCCAACCATGACCGGCGTGCTGGAGCCCAACGACACCCTGATGAAGGCCGAGCTGCTCGGCCGTGGCCAGGTGCATGGCCCGGAAGACACCGCCGTGGACGCCCAGGGCCAAGTCTACAGCGGCCTGCACGATGGGCGCATCGTGCGAATCAAGGCCGACGGCAGCGTGGAGACCTTCGCCGACACCCAGGGCCGCCCGCTGGGCATGGACTTCGACGCCAGCGGCAAGCTGATCGTCGCCGATGCCTACAAGGGCTTACTCAGCATCGATACCCAGGGGCAGATCAAGGTACTTACCCGCGAGGCCGACGGCCTGCCGTTCAAATTCACCGACGACCTGGATATCGCCCGCGACGGCACCATCTACTTCAGCGACGCCTCCTCGCGCTTCGAGCAGCCGGACTACCTGCTCGACCTGCTCGAAGCCCGCCCGCATGGCCGCTTGCTCAGCTACGACCCGGCCAGCGGCACCACCAAGGTATTGCTCAAGGATCTGTATTTCGCCAACGGCGTGGCGCTGTCGGCCAACGAAGATTTCGTGTTGGTCAACGAAACCTACCGCTACCGCATCACCCGTTATTGGCTCACTGGCGAGAAAGCCGGCAGCCACGATGTATTTATCGACAACCTGCCGGGCCTGCCGGACAACCTGCAAGGCGACCGCAACGGCACCTTCTGGGTGGCCCTGCCGACACCGCGCAAAGCCGATGCCGACTTCCTCCACCGCCACCCGTGGCTGAAAGCGCAAATGGCCAAACTGCCGCGCGCGCTGTGGCCCAAGGCGATCCCCTACGGCTTCGCCATCGCCATCAACGAACAAGGCGAGATCGTGCGCAGCCTGCACGACACCAGCGGCACCCACCTGCGCATGGTCACCTCGGTCAAGCCGGTGGGCGACTACCTGTACTTCGGCAGCCTGGACAACGACCGCATCGGCAAGCTGAAGATTCGTTGAGCCGCAACCTGTGTAGGGTGGGTTGTCCGCGTAGCGACGTAACCCACCGATAGCGGTAGCGCCATGGGCATCGCTCGCGACGGGTTCGACCTGGCTGGTGGGTTACGCCTACGGCTAACCCACCCTACGGGCTGCTTCATCTACGCGCTTCGCAGCCATGGGCTGCGGCTAAAGCTTCTGCGCGATCCAGATGGTGTGACGCGTGCCTTTATTGCCGTGGGCGTAGACCTGCACTTCTTCCACCTTGAAGCCGGCCTTACGCACCTTCTCGGAGAACTTGCGGTCGGCACTCGACGACCACACGGCCAACATGCCTTTCGCCCGCAAGGCCTTATTGCAGCGCGCCAGCCCATCCATGGAATACAGCCAGCTGTTGCCCTTCTGGGTCAGGCCCTCGGGACCGTTGTCGACGTCCAGCATGATCGCGTCATACGCCTGCTCGGCGGCTTTCAGCAGATTGGCGACATCGTCCTGCACCACCGTTGTGCGCGGGTCGTGCAACGGATAGGCGGCTTTGGCGCCGAGCGGCCCGCGATTCCACTCGACCACCCCCGGCACCAATTCGGCCACCACCACCTCGGCATCGGCTCCCAGGTGCTGTAACGCCGCAGCCAGAGTGAAGCCCATGCCCAACCCACCGATCAACACCCGCGCCTGCGGGCGATTGGCAATTTGCTTGCAGGGAATCGCTGCCAACGCATCCTCGGAGCCATGCATGCGCGTGTTCATCAACTGACCGCCATCGCCACCGGCGATCTTGATCACGAAGTCCTCGCCGTATTCGAACAGGCAGAGCGCGCCATCCGTTCCGGGAATCGGAGCCGTATCGAGCAAAACAAAACGCTTCATGCTGGGCGGTCACCTGCGTGGGGAAATGAGGGGCACGCAGCATGCCTGAAGTTGAGCGGCAATGGACGCAAATCCTCAGGCCGCCAGGGGCATCGCCCGCGGCGCGCCGGTACATCGCCATACGCAGCGCCAACCGCGGCCGTGCGCCGAAACGACAAGGCCGCGCATGCCCATGCGCGGCTTTGGGCGGCTCAGACCACGCCTTGAGCCAGCATAGCCTCGGCGACCTTGACGAAGCCCGCGATGTTGGCGCCCTTGACGTAGTTGATGCGGCCGTTTTCCTCGCCGTAATGCACGCAGGCGTGATGGATGTTCTGCATGATGCCATGCAGACGTTCATCCACCTCGCCAGCGCTCCAGTGCAGGCGCATGGCGTTCTGGCTCATCTCCAGACCGCTAGTGGCTACGCCGCCGGCGTTGGAGGCCTTGCCTGGGGCGTAGCAGATGCCGGCTTCGACGAACAGATCCACTGCTTCCAGGGTCGAGGGCATGTTAGCGCCCTCAGCCACGCAGATACAGCCACCCTTCAACAGCGCCCGCGCATCCTCGCCGTCCAGCTCGTTCTGTGTCGCGCAGGGCAAGGCGATGTCGCATGGCAACCGCCATGGCCGCTGACCGACGAGGAACTGCAAGCCATAATGCTCGGCCATCTCACGCAGGCGACCACGGCGCACGTTTTTCAGCTCCATCAGGTACTGCCACTGCTCGCTGCTCAGGCCGCCCTCGCTGTACAGCGTGCCTTCGGAGTCGGACAGCGAGATCACTCGACCGCCCAATTCCATGACCTTCTGCGCCGCATACTGAGCCACGTTGCCAGAGCCGGAGATGGCCACGCGCTTGCCCTCGAAGCCCTGCGAGAGACGCTTGAGCATCTCCTCGGCGAAATAGACGCAACCATAGCCGGTGGCCTCCGGGCGGATCAGGCTACCGCCATAGGTCAGCCCTTTGCCGGTAAACACCGAGGTGAACTGGTTGGACAAGCGCTTGTACTGACCGAACAGGTAACCAATCTCGCGACCGCCAACGCCGATATCACCAGCCGGCACGTCGAGGTCCGCACCAATATGGCGGTACAGCTCACTCATGAACGACTGACAAAAGCGCATGACTTCGCCTTCGCTCTTGCCTTTAGGGTCGAAATCCGCGCCGCCCTTGCCGCCGCCCATGGGCAACGACGTCAGTGAATTCTTGAACACTTGCTCAAAGGCCAGGAACTTGAGCACGCCCAGGTTCACCGAAGGGTGGAAACGCAGGCCGCCCTTGTAGGGGCCGATGGCACTGCTCATCTGAATCCGATAGCCGCGATTGACCTGAACCTGTCCGCGGTCGTCGACCCAGGGCACGCGAAACAGGATGGCGCGCTCCGGATCAACCATGCGCTCAAGGATACCGGCCTCCCAGTAACGCGGATTGGCCTCAAGAAAAGGCCAGAGACTGCGCACCACCTCTTCGACCGCCTGATGGAACTCCGGCTGGTCAGGATCGCGCTGTTTGAGGCGCGACAGGAAAGCTTCAACGGACAACGACATGCAGCACCTCGACGCTACAGCAACAGAATGCGCGGCACTTTATCAGGCAAAAAAACACAAAAATAGATCAAAATGTCGCCTATCTGAAACTTTCTAGTACACAAAAAATCGACCACCCCCTGTCGGGCAGGATTACCCGGCATAAACCGCGCTAAACGCACGCAATAAACCCTGAACGCGCTGAGAAAAAGTGCATATCAAGCCATCCACAGCGTCACGAACAAACCGCCAGCACATCGCCATGCCCCCAACGGCCGGCCAAACCCACACCCTTGGCGCTATGATGGTCGGCATCCTTGTCACAGCAAAGGCCTCGCCATGCCGCTTGCCCAACTGATCAGCGCCGCCGACCTGCATACCCGTCTCGGCAACGCCAACGTGGTCCTGCTCGACTGTCGCTTCGCCCTCGATGACCCGGCCTACGGCCAGCGCAGCTTTGCCGAAGGGCACATCGCCGGCGCGCAGTTCGCCGACCTGGAGCGCGATCTCTCCGGCCCGGTGCATAAAGGCATCAGTGGCCGTCACCCCTTACCGAACCCAGCGCAACTGCTTGCGCGCCTGCGTGCATGGGGCCTGTGCGCCAACAGCAGCGTGGTGCTGTATGACGACGGCCCCGGCGCATTTGCCGCACGCGCCTGGTGGTTGCTGGCCTGGCTGGGCAAGCGCGATGGCGTGTACCTGCTCGACGGCGGCCTGCAGGCCTGGCGTGCGGCGGGTTTCGCGCTGACGCAAGCACAGCCAAGCCGCGCACCTGGCGACTTCGCCGGGCACGCCGATGCCAGCCTGGTGCTGAGCGCCGAGCAGGTCCAGCAACGCTTGCACAACCCACAGCTAACCTTGCTCGACGCCCGCGCCCTGCCGCGCTTTCGCGGTGAGGTGGAACCGCTCGACCCAGTGGCCGGGCATATTCCCGGCGCCCGCTGCGCAGTGTTCACCGACAACCTCGACAGCACCGGCCGCTTCCTGCCGGCCGCGCAGTTGCGCCAACGCTTCGCCGCGCAACTCGACACGCGCCCGGCCAGCGAGCTGGTGGCCTACTGCGGCTCCGGCGTCACCGCCTGCCACAACCTGTTCGCCCTGTGCCTGGCGGGCTACCCGCTGGCGCCGCTGTATGCCGGGTCGTGGAGCGAATGGATCACCGATCCGAGCCGTCCGGTGGCCACTGGCGACTGATCCCAGGGTTATGGCAAATCATGGCGGGCTAAGCACCGCCTGGAATATAGGTAATAAGCGAAAGCTGAAAACAATTTAAAAACAGCCCTTTACACGCCAAAGGTCGCACTACACTTCAAATCAAGCGGCTAACCCCGCTGCCGGTGGGGCCTTTATTAAAATCATCAGAAGCTGCCATGCGCCCTGGCCCCACCGGTCACCTTTCGTGAGGGCTCTATGGGAATCGCCGCCTGCGAGTTGCGTCAGCACGTTATCCGCCCCACCTTGATCTACCTGGGGCGCCACTCCCCTTCCGCCGAAGCCCTGTTATTGGGTGCCGCGGCCTGCCAATCCGGGCTCGGCAGCGCCCTCGACGATTGCCACGGCCATGGCCTGTACCGCATCGCCGAAGCCAGTCATCAACAACTCTGGGACTCACACCTGGCGCGCGACCCCGACCTCGCCAGCCAAGTCCGCGGGCTGGCCAGTCAGCATGCCTTCCTCGCGGCGCCGCACCTGGAACTCACCGTCAACCTGCGTTACGCCACGGCCATCGCCTGGATGCTGATCGAGGCGCAAAACAGCGTATTGCCCGAAGCCGAAGACCTCCTCGGCCTGGCGCATATCTGGTGTCAGGTATTCCACCCCCAAGGTCGGCCACGCGACTTCATCGACGCCTGGAAACGCTGCATCGGCACCCTTAGCCAAGTCGCCTGACGGGCCTGCACAGGCGTTCACGACTGCGGAAAACGCCAGCATATTGCCTTCACTTATCGGACAAAACCGCTCTATTACGGGAACTTCAGCGGCTTGTCAGGGGTCAGCAGAGCCTGCTAGAAGCCTGTCGGACTTAACGCTGCTCTACTGCGAAAAAGCCCCTCTTCTGGATGGATTCGGTCATGTTTGCCGCTCTTTCTCGTTAAATAGCTCGCTATGCGCCTCGAAAGATCAACAAAACTGACTCGATCCGGACTTTCCCTCGCGACGAACGGTCAAGTCCGACAGGCTCCTAGGTTGCGCCCCCGCTTAACCAAGGAGCCCCCTGTGAGCCAACGCGTCCTCAAGACCAGCTTCGCCCTCGCCATTACCGCCGCATCCAGTTACAGCCTGGCCGGCGGCTTCGCCATCAATGAACAGAGCGTCAGCAACATGGGCACCGCCTTTGCTGGCCGCTCGTCGTCCGCCGAGGATGCCAGCACGGTATTCGGCAACCCCGCCGGCATGGCGCGCCTGAAGCGCGAACAAGTCAGCGGCGGGGTCGCCCTGCTCAACGCCAAAACCGCTATCGACGATGCCAGCGGCAGCACGCCGGGCAGCAACGACGGCGACATGGTGCCGTTCATCGGCGCGCCGATGGGCTATTACGTCAACCCGCTGGATGACCGCTGGACCTTTGGTTTCGGCATGTACGTGCCGTTCGGCCTGGTCACCGACTACGAACGCAGCTTCCAAGGCCGCGCCTATGGCGACCGCAGCGAAGTGCGGGTGATCACTCTGCAGCCGACCCTCAGCTACCGCATCAACGAGCACCTGTCGATCGGCTTCGGCCCAACCCTTAACCGCATCGACGGCGAACTCTCCTCGACACTCTCCGACCCCTTCGTCGCGGGCAACACCGGCAGGGTAACAATCAAAGGCAACGACACCGCGCTGGGCTTCAACGCCGGCGTGCTGTTCGAGTTGAGCCCGCACACCCGCTTCGGCCTGACCTACCATTCCAAGGTCGACTACCGGCTGAAGGGCGACACCGAGATCGAGGGCGGTGGCACCTTCGCCAGCGCGGCCGGCAAGTACGATGCCTCGCTCGACCTGCAAACCCCGGAGTCGCTGGACGTCTCGGTGACCCACGACCTCAACGCGCGCTGGACGGTCTACGCCGGCAGCACCTGGACGCGCTGGAGCCGCCTGGAAGAAATCACCGTCAACAGCCAGAACGTCGGCGGGCCGTTGTCGTCGGTGTTCAGCACCCTCACCGAAGACCAGCAGTGGCACGACACCTGGGCGCACGCCGTGGGTGCCGCCTACAAGTTGAACCCGCAATGGATCTTGCGCGCGGGCCTCGCGGTCGATCAGTCGCCCACCAACAATCGGCACCGCTCGCCACGCATTCCCACCGGCGACCGCACAATCCTCAGCCTGGGCACCGCCTGGAGCCCGAATGACCAGGTGACCATCGACGTGGCCTACTCCTACCTCAAGGAAGACGACAGCGAGATCGCCCTCAACGAACCGCTCAAGGGCACATACAGTTCCACCTACAAAAATTCCGCCCACGGCTTGGGTGCGCAAGTGACCTACCGCTTCTAATTCAACCAGCGGTTTGCGCTACACTCGCGCGGCGACCATAAACATAAAAAAAGCCGCGTGAGACAGCCATGACAGCACTCTGTACTGCCTTGCCCGAACATCTGCGCCTGTTGTTGGTGGATGACCATCGGATTTTCCTCGACGGCCTCAGCCTGGCACTAGCGCCGCTCTGCCCGAACCTGCATATCCAGACCGCGCAAAATGCCGCCGAGGCGGAAGCCTGCCTGCGCCAAGACGATTTCGATTTGATCCTGCTCGACCTGCGCCTGCCGGATGTCGCCGGTCTCGACCTGTTGCAGCGCTGGCAACAGCAAGGACGCCTGACACCGGTGGCGATTCTCAGCGCCAGCGACTCCAGCCTCGATGCACAAGCGGCGCTGGCGGCCGGGGCACTCGGTTTTATCCCGAAAAGCGCCGACAGCGATGCCCTGCGCCAAGCAGTAACCCGCGTACTGCTGGGTGAAACCCTGCCGGCGCCAGGCGCCAGCGACAAGCCGCAACTCACTCCCCGACAGCGGGAAATCCTACTGTTATTGGCCGACGGTTTGCCGAACAAGGCCATCAGCCGCCAACTGGGGCTGTCCGAAGACACGGTGAAAACCCACCTGAAAGCGCTGTTTCAGGAGTTCGACGTGCACACCCGCACCGCCTGCGTAAACGCCGCGCGGCAACGTGGCTGGCTGTAAAAGGCCATGCATTGCCGCGCTTTCGGTGGGCTGAACGCGGGGTGCGGGCTCAGCCTTCGCTGGCGACCTGGTGCGCCGCCGGGGTCGGCAGCATCACCGCCAGGGCTTGGCGCAAGCGTGCCGGCAGCAGAGGCTTGCCGAGCAAGGTGACATGCGCGGGGCTGCACCGCTCTTGCAACTCGGGGCTGATATCGGCGCTGATCAACAACGCCGGCAGCATGCGTCCGGCCTCCTCACGCAAGCGCTCGATGGCGCGCAGGCCATCCTCTGCCGCCGCCAGTCGGTAATCACTGATCAACAACTGCGGCGCCGCTTCGCCCAAACATTGCAAGGCCGTCGGCAAGTCGGCGCAAGCCCAAACCTGACACCCCCAGCGTTGTAGCAAACCCGACAAGGCTTCGCGCCCGGCACTGTCATCCTCCAATAGCAGGATGCGTCCGCTGAGGGCCGCACCAACAGGGGTGCGCGGCTGCCATTCGCCAGCGGCCGCAAGCGGCAAACGCAGCCCAAAGCACGCCCCCTGCCCCGGGCTGGAGTGCAGCTGCAACGGATGCTCCAGCAGCGCCGCCAGTTGCTGGACGATAGCCAGGCCCAGGCCCAGACCACGCTCGGCATTGCGCCCTGGATTGTCCAGCTGGCGAAACTCCTCGAAAACCTGCGCCTGCTCCTCCGCCGACAGCCCTTGGCCGTCGTCGGCCACCTCCAGCAGCAGCATGCCGGCATCTTCCCTGGCGGTGATGCGCACATGCCGCGCCTGGGCGTGGCGCAGCGCATTATTGAGCAGGTTACGCAGTACCCGCTCGAGCAACAGCGGGTCGCTACGCACCCACAGTTCGGCGCATTGCAGCTCCAGTTCGACACCCTGTAACTCGGCTTCGCGCCGGGTCTCGCCGCTCAAGCGTTCAAGCAGCGGGCGCAACGCGAAGGCTTGCGGTTTGGCCTGCACGCCGCCGGGTAGCGTCAGGCGGGTGTAGTCGAGCAACGATTGCAGCAAGCGGCTGAGTTGCTCCACCGAAACCGCCAGACGGCTGCTGACCCGCCGGATGCTCGGCTCCTGGCTTTGCTCGAGCAGGTGCTGAGCATACAAACCCATGGCGTTCAGCGGTTGGCGCAGGTCGTGGCTGGCGGCGGCCAGCAGACGCAGCTTGCGCGCATCGTCGGCTTCGGCGCGTTGGCGGGCCAGGTCGAGCAAACGCAGGTTGAGCCAGGCGCCACGCTGACCGTGCTCTTGCAGGTAGGCGCCGACGCTGCCAATCAGGTTGGCACAGGTCAGAAACAGGCCATGATAGGCGAGCACACCGCCGGGTTCGGTCAACAGTACACCGAGCAGCAGGTATACGGCGCAAAAGCCCCAGGCCGCCAGGCTGACAGCGCGAAAGGACACCCCAAGCAGCACATAACCGAACAACAGGATCAGGAACAACCCGTCATACGGCATCACCACGCCTTGGACCCAGCACAGGTGAATGATCACGGCGACGCAGACGCCGTTCAACGCATACGCCCCGATGTAAGCGAGCAAGGCGCGGCGCGGCGGGCTTTGCGGCCGGCGGTAATAGAGCACCACCAGCACCACGCCGAGCATCGCCAGCACCCGCAAGGACAATGCCGAGAGGCTGACGGCCAACGGGAGCAGCAGTAAATCCAGGACGGCGTAGATCAGTTGAAACACGATCGCCGTGCTGGCGATCAGCAGCAACCGGCGTTGCACGCGCTGCACGCGGTGTTCGACGAAGCGCTGCTCCAGAGCCGGAACAAAACACAAGCGCCGATGACCGCGGCGCTGTTGCGCCAGCAGCAGGCGCTCTTCCTGCTCCAGGTTCATCGCTGACAGCCTGTGTGGCCCACTACCGGGCGCGCTTTACAGCTCCGGGGTTTCGCTCGCGCTGTTCTGTTGTTTGGCGGCAATCGCGTCATAGGTATCCACTCGGTGCTGGTCTTCGGCGCTAAACAACCGCTGACGCAAACGCTGCTGTTCCTGTTGTCGATCCGCCGGGCTCAGGCCATTGCCTTGCAGACTCGCCAGCTGCTGTTGGTAAGCCGCATAACGCTGTTGCCAGCTGCGCTCGCTACGTTGCTCGGCGAGCAAGCGCTCGACCGTCGCGGGATCATAGGTCAAGGTGAGGAACTGCCGCACCTGTTCCTCGCTCGCGCCCTCACGCCACAGCTGCTCGCTCTGCGCTTGCTGCGCCAAAGCCTGGCTCTGACGCTCCTCGCTGGCACGCATGGCCTGCGGCAATTGCCCGCGCAACTGCTCTTGCGCATCGGCCTTGGCCTGCTCGCTCAAATCGTCGCGTCCCAGCAGCATCAGGCTATCGAGCGTGTACCGAGCATAGGCTTCCTCGGCGCCGAACAAGGCCTCGACCGCGCCACTGGAAAAGTGGGTCCGACGCAGCTGCGCCAGACTGTCAAAAGCCTGCTGCAACATGCTTAATTGCGCCTGCGGCTGAGCTTGTTGCTGCACACTCAGTGGTTGCTGCAGCAGCGCCAGGCTGGCGCGTTTGTAGTCCAGATAATCGCCCAGCACGCCGATCAACTGACCCAACGCCGGCTCCTGCAAACGGCTACCGGCATCGGCCAGCAACGCCTCGACCGCCACCTCTAACCCAGCCTGATCGGCGGCGCTGAGAAAATAATCGAAGTAGTCACGCACCGCCAAATCGAGCTGCAGATTACCCGCGCTGTCGGTTTTCAAATCACCGTCGACCTCGGTACCGAGCATGCTTGGCAGCAGCACCTGCGGCGTTGCCCGCGCGGTGACGGTTGGTGTCGGTTGGCTGAACGAGGGGTTTGACGGGGTAGCGGCGACAGCGGGTTTAACCACGCTGGCGGAGCTGGTTGTGGGCGCGACGGGCGTCGGCCATTGCCAGTAGAGGGTCAGTGCGGCAGCACCGAGGGCAAGCAAGCTCACTAAGACGATGGAACGTAACGGCAAGGGCATGCGACCTCCGGATAGCGGGCTGCAGGGCGCAGCCCGCGAGTACGACTGGGATCAGACGCCTTTGTTTTTCAGGCGGTTGGCATGCTGACGGTAGAGCGACACTGGCTCGGTCCAGCCGCGGATGCCGAACAGGTGGTTGATCGCATCGACGTGGTTCATGTTGTAGCTGTCGCCGAGTACTTGGCCCAGGTAGCTCGAGCAAACGCCGACCAGCCCATCGTTCTTCTCGCTGCCGAAGGCCAGGCCGGTGATGGCCAGGAACGGATCGACCGCATCGAAGACATTGGTGTAGGACGCGTTACCGGTCCAGGAGAAGTAGCGAATGGTATGCCCACGCACGTTGTGCGTTTCGCTGGACTTGGCGCAATAGCTGGAGTTGTTCACGCCCCATGGGTGGCGGCTGTTGAGCGCCGCAGTGCCGGCCGTGGTCAGGGTTTTCAGGGCGGCCAGGCCATTCTGCGAATTGTTGCTGCCGGACAGCAGGTTGATGATCGAACCGATGGCATTGGCGACGGCATTGGCGCCGCCTTCGATGGCGCCGTTGGCCGGGATTACGCCGCGCACCACGTCGGCGACTTTCGAGCCTTTATTGACACCGTTGATCGAGGTCACCGAGGCCACCAGATCGGGGCGCAAGGACGCGGCCACGCGCGAGGTCGGCGAGCCCTGACTGTGGCCGATCAGGTTGACCTTGCCGCCATTGGCGCCGGCCCATGGCACGATTTGTCGGGCCAGTTCGGCGCCGCGCTGCTCGCTGTCGTTGAACGCCGCCACGCTGGCGACATACACCTTGGCGCCATCACGCTCAAGGTTCCAGGGAATGGTGTGGAAGTAGTTGATCAACCCGCCGATGGTGTTGAAGCCGGTGACGCCGTGCACCAGCACGATCGGGTATTTGGTTTGGGTATAGTTGGCCTGGGCCTCGACGGCGCCGACCAGGGCCACAGCGGCCAGGGCAGTAGTAAAGACGCGACGCATGGGGTGCCTCCATTATTTTTCTTGTGGGCACGCCGGGAAACTGCGTCCGGCGTGCCACAAGTCTAAGGAGGCAACGCGTGCCAGCCCATCGCCCAGATGGGTGAAGGGCCTGGCTCAGGGCGCCGAGGCGATGGCCTTCTCCACCGCCGCGATCAACTCGGGGTCATCCGGCTGAGTGCGGCTGGAGAAGCTGGCGACCACCTTGCCCTGGCGATCCACCACGTACTTGGCGAAGTTCCAGCGCGGCGCCTGACTCTGCGCCGCCAGCTCCTTGAACAACGGAATCGCCTGCGCGCCGGTGACAATCTGCGTCTCGCTCATGCTGAAGGTCACACCGTAATTGACGAAGCAAACCGTGGCGGTTTCTTCGGCATCGCCGGACTCCTGCTTGAAGTCGTCCGACGGCACACCGAGCACCTGCAAGCCTTGCCCTTTATAGCGCTGGTACAAAGCTTCCAGCCCTTTGAATTGCGGGGTGAAACCGCAAAAGCTGGCGGTATTGACCACCACCAGCGGTTTACCGGCGAACTGGCTGCACAGGTCGATGCGCTCCTTGGCGCGCAGTTTCGGCAGCTCGCCTTGCAACAGGGCCGGACATTCGGCGGCCAGGCTCGCAGACGGCATGACTGCAAGCGTCAGAACGCCGAGCAGCAGAGGAACAACGAAGGTGCGCAGCGACATGGGCATTACCTCGAACAGGACAAACCGTGGAAAACGCTACTCGCCGCACCTGCCAACAGCAATCGGCGAGACGTAACCAGCTGCAACAACACTTGCCACCGGGGCATCACGGCCCAACTAGCAAACCCCCAAGCCCAACTGCAAAAACGCCAAACCGCCCTGCTGCCAGCCCCACCAGATCAACCCCAGCACGGCAGCAGCGCCCAGCGCCAGGCTCGCACCCAGCCAAGGCGTGGTTTTCATGCCAGGGCTCCGGCATCGCGCAGACGTGCCACGGGCTGCTCGCGCACCGGCCAGTTCAGCGCCGCCGCCAGCAGACTGAGGAGAATCGCGATCTGCCACACCAGGTCATAGTTGCCGCTCTGGTCGTACAGATAACCGCCCAGCCAGCCACCGAGAAAGGCGCCGAGCTGATGGAAGAGGAAGACGATGCCACCGAGCATCGACAGGTTGCGCACGCCAAACAAGGTGGCCACGGTGCCGTTGGTCAGCGGCACCGTCGACAACCACAACAGGCCCATGGTGATCCCGAAGGCATACGCGCTCCACACCGTCAGCGGCGTCAGGATAAAGGCGGCGATCACCACCGCGCGGGCCAGGTACAGGGCGCTGAGCAAACGCGGCTTGGACATCCGCCCACCAAGCCAGCCGGCGATGTAGGTGCCGAAGATATTGAACAGCCCCACCAGCGCCAGCACCGTGGTGCCGACCAACGCCGGCAGGTGCTGGTCGACCAGGTAGGCCGGCAAATGCACGCCGATGAACACCACCTGGAAGCCGCAAACGAAAAAGCCCAGCGCCAGCAGCCAGAAGCCTGAATGGCCGCAGGCCTCGCGCAACGCCTCGCCGAGGGTTTGCTCGTGGGCCAGTACCGGCAGCGGGTTGTCCTTGATCATCGCCGCCAGCGGCACGATCAGCGCTACCAGCATGCCGAGGGCGAGCAAGGCGGCGGACCAGCCGAGCCAGCTGATTAGCCCCAGGGTGCCCGGCAACATGGCGAACTGACCGAAGGAACCCGCCGCCGCCGCGATGCCCATGGCCATGCTGCGGTTCTCCACAGGTACGGCGCGACCGACCACGCCGAGAATCACCGAAAACGAGGTGCCGGACAGGCCGATGCCGATCAACAACCCGGCGCTCAGCGACAACGACCCGGCCGAGTCCGCCAAGCCCATCAGCAGCAGGCCGGCGGCATACAGAATGCCGCCGACGATCACGGTGCGCTGCGCGCCGAAACGGTCGGCCACGGCGCCCGCAAAGGGTTGCGCCAAGCCCCAGATCAAATTCTGCAAAGCGATGGCGAAGGCGAACACTTCGCGCCCCCAGCCGAACTCGGCACTCATCGGCGCCAGGAACAGGCCGAAACCGTGGCGAATACCCAGCGACAGCGCCAGGATCAAGGAAGCCCCGAGAAGGATCCAGCCACTCTTGCGCCACACAGCAGTCATAAAGCGTCCTTTCGCGGGTCGCGACCCGCTTCACCGAAAAAGTCAGTCGAGTGTTTGTAGATCATCGAGTAGCGCCATCAAGGCCACTTTTTGCTGCGCCCCGATGCGCTGAGACAGTTGCTCCTGCGCCTGCTCCCAGGCTTGCAACGCCTGAGCCAGACAACCCTGGCCGGCCGTGGTCAGGCAAACCAGACGATTACGCTGATCCTCGCCGTCGGCCAGCACGATCAAACCCTTCGCCTCGAGTACCTGCAAGTTGCGGCCCAGCGTACTGCGCTCCAGCCCCACGGCCTCGGCCAGGTCGGTGATACTCGGCCGATTCAGCCGTTGCAGGTTTTTCAGCAGCGAATATTGGGCGACATTCAACCCGACAGCTATCAGCGCATCGTCGTAGAGCTTGCTCACGCTGCGCGTCGCACGGCGTAATTTGGTACAGAGACAAGGGGTCGGCAACATGGATACGTGTATATACCCGCATCATCCCGAAAGCAACGCAAAATCCGCTCTGCGTTGCGTGTTCAAGGCGCAGGAGCAGCCGACATCCGCGCCCGTTCACGGTAGTAACCCTGCAATTGTGCGTGGTAACGCTGATACACCTCGGCCGGCAACCAGCGCTCGTGCAGCGCCATAAAGTCTTGCGGCTGCTGCGCCGCCTTGCGCACGGCCTGATCGATACGCCGCGCCATCCGCATGCCCCACTCGCTGCGCGGGCAATAGATACCCACCGGCACCAGTTGTGCACTTTCGCGCAGCGGCACGCTGACCAACGGTTCGCTGAGGCTATAGGTGCGGGCCACCTCGGTGTAGATCAGCGGGTAATCGAACACGTAGTCGAGACGCCGGTGACTGACCATCAGCAGCAGATTATCGCCGGCCACGCTGCCGCCCAGCTCCTGCAAACGCCCTTCGGCTAGCGCCCGTTGCAACGCCTGGCGAATATCCGGCGGGTAGGCCCGCGCTTTGGCCAAGGCGCCACGCAGGTAGGGGTTGGCGAACAACCAGGCCAGGCTGACCTGGCCGTCCTCGATCAGCAGTTGCTCAAGGGTTTGCCGGCGCACCAGCACATGCATCGGCGTGGACAACAGGTAGGGCACGAAATACCCCTGTCGATCACGCTCGGCGCTTTTCAGCTGGCCGCTGCTGCACGATTCGCCGCGCTCGCCCATGCGCTGCTCCAGGCGAGCCAGCGAGAGCACTTCATAGCGCGTCTGCCACTCGGGCAGCTGCGCATCGATCAATTGCATGGCTTCGAACAGCAAACCATCGACCAGTTGTGCGTCGCGCACATTGAAGGCACCGGGCAACGGCACGACAGTCCAAGTCAATTGCTGCGCCTGAAGCACAGATGCAGCCAGCATCGTCCCCAGGGTCATGAGTAGGTTTCGCAGCATGGGCTTATGAACTAATTGTGGTTGTCCCTAGACCCTAGGCGAGCAATGTCCGTTGCGCGCGCACTGGGGCTGGAAAATCGTAACAGTACAGTGCAAGCCGACCCCGCGTGGATTTACCTTCGAGTCACAGCGCCAGCGCCACCAGCACCGCGCACTCGACCAGTTCCAGCAGTGCGCCGGCGGTGTCGCCGGTACTGCCGCCCAGGCGGTTGAGCATCATTCGGCGCAGGTAGACGAACAACCCAGCGGCCACCAGCAAGGCCAGCACGCCAGGCCAGCCGAACAACAGGACTGCCGCGGCATGGCTGGCGAGCACCCAGGGCAATGGCCGGCGCGGTACATGCTCGGCCAAGGCCTGGCCCAGGCCGCCGGCACGGACATAGGGCGTGGTGAGGAACAACAGCGGCAACAGCCCGCGCGCTAGCCAGGGCGCGAGCAGCAACCACAGGCCATGCCCGGCGTCGAGCAGCGCCACCAGCGCGGCGAACTTGAGCAGCAACAACAGCACCAGCACCACCACGGCAATCGGCCCGCTGCGCGGGTCTTGCATGATCGCCAGGGTGTGTTCTCTATCGCCGAAACCGCCGACCCAGGCATCGGCGCTATCGGCCAGGCCATCCAGGTGCAGGCCACCGCTCAGCCCGACCCACAGGGCGAGCAGCAGCGCAGCCTGCAACAGCACCGGCGTAGCGTCGAGCAGGGCCTGCACGGCCACCAGCAGCAGGCCGAGCAGCAGCCCCACCAGCGGGTACCAGAGCTGCGAGCGGCCGATCTGCACGGGCGTTGGCAGGCCCGCCAGGCTGATCGGCAGGCGGGTGAGAAATTGCACGGCGATCAACAGCGGTGTCATGCCAGCTCCTGCAAATGCCCGGTGCGCTCCAGGCGCAGGCGGAAGCGCTCGGCATGGCCAACGTTGACCTGTAACAGCTCATGCCGCGGCAAGCTCCTGGCCCGCGCCAGCAGTAGGCGCATCACGCCGCCATGGGTCAGCACCAGGATGCGCTGGCCATTGTGTTGCGCCTGCAACCGGGCCAGGGCCGCCAGCACGCGCGCCTCGAACGCCAGCAGTGGCTCGCCTTCTGGCGGGGTGAAGGCATAGGGGTCGCTCCAGAATTGCCCCAGCGCCTCGGCATCGCGGTGCATCAGTTCGGCGGCGCTGCACCCTTCCCAGGCGCCGAAATGCAGCTCTTGCAGGTCCGCCTCCAGGGACAACGGCAGCCCGCGCTGCTCGGCCAGCTCCTCGGCAAATCGCGCACAACGTTGCAACGGCGAGCTGACCACTCGATCCCACGGGCCGGCATCGACAACCGCCTCGCGCAGCTGCGCCCAGCCCTTGGCCGTCAACGCATCGTCGAGGCTGCCGCGCAGGCCGCCGCCCAGTTCCGTTTCGCCGTGGCGCAGCAGTTCCAGGTGCAGGGTCATGCCGGTCGCTCCGCCACGGCGGCTTCGGCGAAGGTGGCCATGTCGTTATGCAGCCGGCAGGCCAGTTGCAGCAAAGGCACGGCGAGCGCGGCGCCACTGCCCTCGCCCAGGCGCAGGCCCAGGTCGAGCAAGGGTTCGGCCTGCATCGCCTGCAATACCCGCCGATGCCCGGGCTCGGCGCCCCGGTGGGCGAACAGCAGCCAGTCGCGGCAGGCGGGATTGAGGCGCACGGCGAGCAAGGCGGCGACGCTGCAGATAAAGCCATCGACCAGTGCCGGCAGGCCGCGCTGGGCGCAGGCCAGGTAAGCGCCAGTCAGTGCGGCGATCTCGAAACCGCCCAGGCGCACCAAGGCCTCGATCGGCTCGCCGATGGCCGGCCGATGCAGGGCCAGGGCGGCGTCGATCACCGCCGTCTTGCGCGCCAGCCCAGGCGCATCCAGACCGGTGCCGGGGCCGACCAGCTCGGCCGCCGGGCAGCCCAGCAGCCAACACGCCAGCGCCGTGGCGGTGCTGGTATTGCCGATGCCCATCTCGCCGCCGATAAACAGTTCGACGCCGGCCTGCTGCGCCCGCGCGACGCTGTCGCGGCCAGCCTCCAAGGCAATCAGCGCCTGCGCGCAGGTCATCGCCGGGCCGTGAAGGAAGTTCTGCGTACCGGCACCGATGTGCAAATGCCGCACGCCGGGTAGCGCTTCCAGCGGTACGGCGGTGCCAAGGTCGACGACGTCCAGGGTCGCCCCCAACTGCTTGGCCAGCACACTGATAGCCGCCCCGCCGCCGACGAAATTGCGCAGCATCTGCCCGGTAACCGCCTGCGGGTAGGCCGACACACCCTCGGCGACCACGCCATGGTCGGCGGCGAAGATACCAATCCACAGCCGCTCGACACTCGGCCGCTGGCGACCTTGCAGCGCCGCCAGCTGAATCGCCAGCTGCTCCAGTTGGCCGAGCGCGCCGGCCGGTTTGGTCAGCTCTAGCTGGCGGGCCTGGGCCTTGCCGCGTGCCACGTGATCCAGCGGCTGGCAGGGGTTCTGCCACCAGTGCAGACTCATAACGCGTCTCCCTTCAACAACATCGGCAAGCCCGCCACGGTAAACACCACCCGCTCACAGCGCCCGGCCAGCGCCTGGTGCAGCCAGCCCGCCTCGTCGACATAACGGCGGGTCAGCTCGCCCAGCGGCACCACGCCCAGGCCGGTTTCGTTGCTGACCAGGATGAGCCGCCCCGGCAGTTCGACCAGGGCATCGAGCAGAGCCTCGCGCTCGGTCTGCAAGCGCGCCGGATCGTCCAACAGCAGCAGGTTGGTCAGCCACAGGGTCAGGCAATCGACCAGCAGGCAGCGCTCCGCTGCCGCCTGTTCGCGCAGCACGCGCGCCAGTTCGAGCGGCTCTTCAATCAGCCCCCAGTGCGCCGGACGGCGTTCGCGGTGATGTTGGATGCGCGTATTCATTTCGCCATCCAGCGCCTGGCTGGTGGCGATATAAGTCACCGCCAGGCCGGATTCGCTGGCCAAACGCTCGGCCAGGCGGCTTTTGCCAGAGCGGGCACCGCCGAGAATCAGTTCACGCATGGTTCACCTTGTCTCCCCGTAGGGTGGATGTCGTTTTCTACATCCACCATCGCGCCGCAAATGGTGGATCGATAAAGCGTGATCCACCCTACAGGCCACATAGCGTTCGCAGTTTTTCAGTATCCAGATGCGCCTCGACCAGATCGGCCAAGCGCTCGATATCACGCTCACGCAAGGCGTGGTAATCCACCTGCTGCACCTCGCATAGGCCGGCCCAGCGCAGCAACGCGCTGCACGCCTGCGGGGTTTCAAACAGGCCGTGCAGATAGGTACCGAGCACCTGACCATCGGCGCTCAGGCCGCCATCGGCGCGGCCATCGTCCAGCCGCACGGCCGCGTTCAGGCCTGCACCTGTACTGACCCCGGCATGAATCTCGTAACCACTGACCGCGGCATGTTCCAGGCACAGCTGGCCGCGCACATTGCGCAGCTGCTTTTGCGGCTCCAGCACAGTAGTGAAATCCAGCAGTCCGAAACCCTCGCTGCAACCCGCCGCCCCTTCCAGGCCATGCGGGTCGTCGATCTGCGTGCCGAGCATCTGCAAGCCGCCGCAGATACCCAGCAGCTTGCCGCCATAGCGCAGGTGTTTGGCGATGGCCGCCGCCCAGCCCTGCTGACGCAGGAAGGCCAGGTCGGCGCGCACGCTTTTCGAGCCGGGCAGGATGATCAGGTCGGCCGGCGGGATCGTCTGGCCGGGGCCGACAAAGCTCAGCTCGACCTGCGGGTGCAGGCGCAGCGGGTCGAAATCGGTGTGATTGCTGATGCGCGGCAGCACCGGCACCACCACCTTGAGCGTCTCGGCCGCCTTGGCGGTCTGGCGGGTGTCGATGGCGTCCTCGGCCTCCAGGTGGAAATCCATCAGGTACGGCAGCACGCCGAGCACCGGCTTGCCGGTGCGCTGCTGCAGCCAGTCCAGGCCCGGTTGCAACAGGGCGATGTCGCCGCGAAAACGGTTGATCACAAAACCCTGCACCCGCGCCTGCTCGCTCTCGGAAAGCAACGCCAGGGTGCCGACCAGATGGGCAAACACGCCGCCCTTGTCGATATCGGCAATCAGGATCACCGGGCAATCCACCGCCTCGGCAAAGCCCATATTGGCAATGTCACCGGCGCGCAGATTGATCTCCGCCGGCGAACCCGCGCCCTCGACCATCACCACCGGGTAGGCCGCGCTCAAGCGCTGGTGCGATTGCAGCACCGCCTGCATCGCCACCTTCTTGTAATCGTGATAGGCCACGGCATCCATGCTGCTGAGGGCACGGCCATGGATGATCACCTGGGCGCCGATGTCGCTGTTGGGCTTGAGCAGCACCGGGTTCATGTCGCTGTGCGGCGCCAGCCCGGCCGCCTGGGCCTGTACCGCCTGGGCCCGGCCGATCTCGCCGCCGTCGGCGGTGACCGCGCTATTGAGCGCCATGTTCTGCGGTTTGAACGGCACCACACTGACGCCCTGGCGTTTGAGCCAGCGGCACAGCGCGGTCACCAGGGTGCTTTTGCCGGCATCGGAGGTGGTGCCTTGCACCATCAGGGTGACGCTCATACAGACTCCAGGGCGAAGACCCGCAGCGCCTGCTCCAGGCGCTGCCAGCTGGTTTCATCCGCCGGCAGGCCGAAACGCAGGCTGCTCGGGCTGAGAAACAAACGGGTAAGAATGCCGTTAGCGGCGAGAAATTCATGCAAGGCGCCGGCGCGCTCGCTGGCGACCCAGTGAAACAGCGCGCAGCCGCCGGTCGGCGGCCAGCCGTGGGCGCCAAGCAGCGCCGCCAGACGTTCGCCATCGGTGCTCAAGCGCTGGCGCTGGGCCTGCTGCCCGGCGTTGTCCTGCAACAACACGCTGGCCACCGCCCGCGCCGGACCGCTGACGGTCCAGGGGCCCAGCAGCTCGGCCAGTGGCTCGAGCAGCGTAGGCTCGGCCAGCACGAACCCCAGACGAATGCCGGCCAGGCCGAAGAACTTGCCGAACGAGCGCAGCACGATCAATCCAGGCAAGTGGCTGAACGTCGCCAGGCTGTGCTCGGGGGTGCAATCGATAAAGGCTTCATCCACCACCAGCCAGCCGCCGCGTTCGGCCAGGCGCGCATGCCAGGCCAGCAGTTGCGCGCTGTCGATACGCCGGCCGGTGGGGTTGTTGGGGTTGATCAGCAGCAGCACGTCGAGCCGTTCCAGGGCGCGGTTGACCGCGGCTTCGCTGATTTCCAGCAGGCGATGGCCTTCGCGCTGCCAGGCCGCCGCGTGCTCGGCGTAGGCCGGCGAGACGATGCCCACCGTGGCGTTGCGGCGCAGCCGTGGCAACGCCTGGATCGCCGCCTGCGAACCGGCCACCGGCAACAGACTGGCAACGCCGTAGTAATCGCGGGCAGCGGCCTCCAGGCCGTCGTCGAGCTCCGGCAGACGGGTCCAGGCCTGTGTGGCAAGCGTCGGCAGCGGCCAGCCGTAAGGGGCGATGCCGGTGGACAGGTCGAGCCACTCGTCGAGGGGAATAGCAAAGCGTTGCGAAGCCGCACGCAAGCGGCCGCCATGTTCAAGCACGTAGCACCTCCATGGCGATCAGTAGCGCCAGCCACAGCAGCACGCCGCCGTTGACCAGGTTCAGTGCCCGCTCGATGTCCCGCGCCTTGGGCGACGGCCCTTCACCCAGTTGCGGGCGCTCATGCACCTCGCCGTGGTACTGCGCCGCGCCGCCGAGGCTGACACCCAGGGCACCAGCGCCCGCCGCCATCACCGGGCCGGCGTTGGGGCTGTCCCACTGCGGCGCCTGGCGTTGCCAGCAGGTCAAGGCCAGCCAGGTCCGCCCGAGCACCGCGTAGGTCAGCGCCACCAAGCGCGCCGGGACGTAGTTGAGCACATCGTCGATCTTCGCCGCCGCCCAGCCAAAGCGCTCGAAGCGTGCGCTGCGATAGCCCCACATGGCGTCCAGGGTATTGCTCAGGCGGTACAGCACCACGCCCGGCGCACCGGCGACGAGAAACCAGAACAACGCGGCGAACACCGCATCCGAGCCATTTTCCAGCACCGATTCGGTGCCGGCACGGGCCACGCCGGTGGCATCCAGCGCGGCGGTGTGGCGGCTGACCATGTAGCCGACCCGCTGCCGGGCCAGGGCCAGGTCGCCAAGGCGCAGCGCCTGCGCCACTGGCTGGGCATGCTCGCCCAGGCTTTTCAGGCCCAGGGCCAGGTACAGGGCGAGAATCTCCACCGCCCAGCCAAAGGCCGGCACCTGTGCCAGCAGCCCGGCCAGCAGGGTCAGCGGCAACACCGCCAGGCACCAGGCGCTAACCCCATGGCTGCGCCAGCCGCCACCGGCCGGGTTGAAACGCTGCTCGATGCGCTCGGCCAGACGGCCGAACGCCACCAGCGGATGCCAGCCCTTCGGCTCACCCAAGGCGGCATCCAGGGCCACGCCGGCCACGGCGCTGAACACCAGGCTCACGGCTGCGCCTCGACGCAGCGGCGAATCAGCGCGTGCAACTGGCGCACGCCATCGGTCAAGGCCGCCGGCCCGGCCTGGAGGATGTCCGGCGATTTGATCTCATACAGGTGGCCGTTGCGCACCGCCGGGATGCTGTGCCAACCCGGCCGCGCGGCGACCTGCTCGGGACGAAAACGCTTGCCGCACCAGGAACCGATGATCAGCTCGGGGGCGCGGCGCAGCACTTCCTGCGGGTCTTCGATAATGCGCTGCTTGGCCCGCTTGAAGCCGCCCAGCTCGGCGAAGCAGTCCTCGCCGCCGGCCAACTCGATCAGCTCGCTGACCCAGCCGATGCCGCTGATCAACGGCTCGTTCCACTCTTCAAAATACACCCTGGGCCGACGCGGCAGGCACGCGGCGCTGGCGCGGATGCGCTCCAGGCCGGCCTGCAACTCGACGATCAACTGCTCGGCGCGCCCATTGGCGTGCACCAGCGCGCCGAGGGTTTCGATCATCCGGTAGGTGCCGGCGATGTCGCGCTGGTTGAACAGGTGCACCTCCAATCCTTCGCGGGCCAGATCGGCGGCGATATCCGCCTGCAGGTCGCAATAGCCCAGCACCAGATCGGGCTTGAGCGCGAGAATCTTGTCGAGCCGCGCACTGGTGAAGCCGCTGACCTTGGGTTTTTCCTTGCGCGCCTGGGGTGGGCGCACGGTAAAGCCGGAAATCCCCGCAATGCGCGTCTGTTCTCCGAGCAAATAGAGGGTTTCGCAGGTCTCGGTGGACAGGCAGACGATCCGTTGCGGGCCTTTCATTGATGACACGTTCCTTGGCGAGTGAGCTGGGCGGTTAGTTTATCGATGGCTCTGTAGCATTACGGGTTGCATAAGCAGTCAGGCTGTTGTGGTAGCGGTCTCGACCGCGAGCTGTTCAGGCAACGCGCTCAAGGCAGGGCAAAGCGCGCGCGGCCAAGGCCCCTCTTAGCTGGCCGCTGCACGGCTCCTGGGGACGGAGTTATTCGCGCAAGACGCGCCCCGCGACGAGTCCGCCGCAAGACTCGGTGGACAAGGCTTCGCCATGTCCACCCTACGGGCTAGGGTCTGTTGCCCATCTAGAAAGCTCCCCAGCGATCCTGAAACAGCAGCTCGCTCAATGGCCGCACCTCGGCCCAGCCTTGTTGCACCAGCATCGGCGCCTCGTAGAAAGCCGCCACCGGCCCCAGGCACAACACCGCCAGGGGCTTGCTGCCGGGCGGCATGCCCAGCAGCTCGGCCAGCGCCTGCGGCTCGAACAACGACACCCAGCCCATGCCCAAACCCTCGGCGCGCGCGGCCAGCCAGAGATTCTGAATGGCGCAGGCCAGAGATGCCATATCCATTTCCGGCAAGGTGCGGCGGCCGAAGACATGCGCCTCGCGCCCATCCATCAGCGCCACCACCAACAGCTCGGCGCACTCGCGGATGCCCTCGACCTTGAGGCGCATAAATGCGTCGCTGCGCTCGCCCAGTGCGTCGGCGGTGCGCACCCGCTCCGCCTCCACCAGGTCGTGGATCGCCTCGCGCAGCGGCGCACGGCTGATGCGGATAAAGCGCCAGGGCTGCATCAAGCCGACGCTCGGCGCCTGGTGCGCGGCTTCGAGCAGGCGCGCCAATAACTGCGGCGCCACCTCACCGCCGACAAAGTGGCGCATATCGCGGCGCTCGGCGATGGCCCGGTACACCGCGGCGCGCTCCTCGGGGCTAAACGCATGCGCGTTGTCGGCACGCCTCATCGACGCTCATCCGGCATGAACAGCGCAGCCGCCGCCAGCGGATCGGACGGCAGATAAAAGTGGATGTACGAGGCCGTCAGCCGCCCCAGGCGATACACCGCTTCGGCGGTGCGCTGGTAGTTGGGGCACTCGCCACGGGCCAGCGGCGTCAGCGCGGTGGTCAACGCCGAATGGTGGAAGGTGTGGCCACGCAAGCGCCCTTCCGGCAGCTCGGCGTCCTGCAACGCCAGGGCGGTGAGACGCGGTTGCAGGGTGGCTTCCCCGGCCAGCAAACCCAGCATGCGGCCACTGGCGCCCTGCTTGTCGGTCAGCTTGTCGAGCAGGTAGAGCATGCCGCCGCACTCGGCATGGATCGGCTTGCCCGCCGCGTGGTGCGCACGGATCGCGGCGGCCATGGCCTGGTTGGCTGCCAGTTGCGCCAGGTGCAATTCCGGGTAGCCACCGGGCAGGTACAGGCTGTCCACCTGCGGCAATAGCGAATCGTGCAGCGGCGAGAAGAAGCACAGCTGCGCACCCAGCGCATGCAGCAGGTCGAGGTTGGCCTGGTAGATGAAGGCAAAGGCGCTGTCGCGGGCCACGCCGATGCGTACACCGTCGAGCAGCGGCGCGATAACCCGCGGCGTGGCAGCGGCGAATCTCACTGGCGGCGGCAAGGCCACGTCGGCGCTGGCGGCGAGGGCATCGGCGGCGGCATCCAGGCGGGCGTCCAGATCGGCCAGCTCCTCAGCCTGGACCAAACCCAGATGACGGCTGGGCAACTCCACCGCGGCGCTGCGCGGCAAGGCGCCGTACCAGCGAATCGACGGCGGCAAGGCATCGCGCAAAATCTCGCCGTGGCGCAGGCTGCCGGTGCGGTTGCCGAGCACGCCGGAGAACGGCAGATCCGCCTGGAAGGTCGCCAGGCCGTGGGCCAGCGCGCCGAAGGTCTGGGCCATGGCCGAGCCGTCGATCACCGCCAGTACCGGCACGCCGAAATGCCGCGCCAGGTCGGCCGCCGACGGCGAACCGTCGAACAGCCCCATCACGCCCTCGATCAGAATCAGCTCGGCCTCGCCCGCCGCCTCCCACAGCAAACGGCGACTGTCCTCCTCGCCGACCATCCACAAATCCAGCTGGTACACCGGCGCGCCGCTGGCGCGGGCGAGAATCATCGGATCGAGAAAGTCCGGCCCGCACTTGAATACCCGCACGCGCTTGCCCTGGCGGCTGTGCAGGCGGGCCAGGGCCGCAGTGACGGTGGTTTTGCCCTGGCCGGAGGCCGGTGCGGCGATCAACAGCGCCGGGCAGTGACGGGAGGTGTTCATGCCGGCACCTGCATACCGATGGGAGCGGACTTGGCCGCCAATGGCCTGAGCGAGAGCATCAAAACTCCACGCCTTTTTGCGCCTTGACCCCAGCTTTGAACGCATGCTTGACCAGGCTCATCTCGGTGACGGTGTCCGCCGCCTCGATCATCCCCGGCAGAGCGCCGCGACCGGTCACCACCACGTGCTGCAACAACGGCCGCGCCTCGATATCGGCGAGTACCGCGTCCAGCTCCAGGTAGCCGTATTTCAGCGCGATGTTCAGCTCGTCCAGCACCACCAGGCCAACCGCCGGGTCGTTCAGCAGCTGGCGCGCCACCACCCAGGCCTCCTGGGCCTTGTGGATATCGCGCTGACGGTCCTGGGTTTCCCAGGTGAAACCCTCGCCCATCACGTGGTAGCTGACCTCATCGGGGAAACGCCGAAAGAAGGTCTCTTCTCCGGTGCTCGCCGCACCCTTGATAAATTGCACCACACCGACCTTGAACCCATGCCCCAGCGCCCGCGCCACCATGCCGAAGGCCGAGCTGCTCTTGCCCTTGCCGTTGCCGCTGTGCACCAGCAACAGACCGTATTCGTCCTGGGCCTGGGCAATCTTCTCGTCGATCAGGGCCTTCTTGCGCTCCATCCGCGCCTTGTGCCGCGCGTCGCGTTCGCTCGACTCGCTCATCACTTGACCTCGACGCGCTGCTGCGCCGCTTGCCAGGAGCGCGCGCCGAGCAACAGCAGCGCCGCCACACCGACATACAGCGCCAGGTTGCCCAGGGAACGCGGGTAGTACACGGCAATGCGCTCGACCAGCATGGCCAGGCTCGGCTCCGGGTAACGGCCGGAGAAAAACAGGAAGCCGCCGCCGGAGAACAGGTAGCAGACGAACGCACTGATCGTCGCCACCGCCGCCAGCAACGCCAGGCTGCTGAGCTGCTCGCGGTGCCAGCCGGCGTACAGACGCCCGCCCAGCCACAGCGACGCGTAGGCCGGCACCAGCAGCCAGTACGCCGGCGACAGGCACCAGTCACTCACCCCGGCCCATTGCATGGCGGCGAAATCGAGCAGCGAGGCTTCGAGAAACAGCGCTGGGAACACCCAACGCGGCGTCAGCAGCACGCCGGCGAGGAAGAACACCGCCCAGGAAGCGCTGGGCAAGTTGACCGTGGCCACGTGCTGGCCTCGGGTCATGGCCATCAGCGCCACCAGGGCGATGCCGATCAGCAGTTGGCTACGGGGCGACAGGTTCATCCGTGGTATCTCCTTGTTGATAAGCGAAGGGGTTGATGCGTTACGCGGTTGTTGACGTAGGGTGGACATGCCGTAGCCTTGTCCACCGCCAGCCAGCAATCCTTAAAGCGCCTGGTAACGCACGCTGAAGTACACCGCCTGACCCGGCTGGTTATAGCCCTCGGCGGTTTCGTAATCGGCGTCCAGCAGGTTGGCGACGCGGGTCTGCAAGCGCCATTCGGGGTTGATGCGGTATTCGCCGCGCAGGTCCAGGGTGGCGTAGCCGGACAGTTCCTTGGTGTTGGCCAGGTCGTCGTAGCGCTGCCCTTCGGCATGCAGGCTGGCGCCGACGCTGAAGGCACCGAGGCGGCGATCCAGGTCGAGGTTGAAGAGCTGCTTGGCACGACGCGCCAGTTCGTTGCCGTCATTACCACCGCCGGCGCGGTTCTCCGGCTCCATCAGCGTGTAGTTGGCGTTCCAGTCCATCCCCAACAGCTGACTGCCGAGCACCAACTCGACCCCGCGAATGCGCGCTTCGTCGATATTCGCCGGCGCCTCGATGCTGGAGTCGTAGGCGATCAGGTCGTCGATACGGGTGCGGAAGGCGTTGACCGCCCAGTGGCCCCAGGCATGCTGACCGGCCAGGCCGGCTTCCAGGCTGGCGGAGGTTTCCGCATCCAGGTTCGGGTTGCCGTAGCCCGGGAAATACAGCTCGTTGAAGGTCGGCGCCTTGAACGCGGTGCCGTAGCTGAGCGTGGCGCGCAGCCAATCGGTCAACGCATAGCCGTAGCCGATATTGCCGGTGTCGTGCTTGCCGAACTGCTGGTTGTCGTCGCGGCGCAACGCCACTTGCCAGGCATGCCGGCCGACGTCGCCGAGGTACTGGGCAAACATGCCGTTGTTGTCCCGCGAGTCTTCGGCGTATGCCGTGCTGCCGTTGACTTCGTCACGCTGGTGGTCGGCGCCCAGGGTCAGGGTATGCCCGCTGGCCAGGCTCAGGTCGTTCTGCCAACTGACGCTGTCGCGACGGGTGTCGAAACGCGAGTTAAATGTGCCATCCAGGTACGCATCGGACTTGTCTTCGCTGCGCCCGGCTTGCAGGGTCACCTGCCAGGGCTCCAGCGGCGAGAAACGCGCGCGGCCGCCCAGCACCTTGGACTCGCCATCGGCATTGGCATTAAACCCCCGGGTACGGGCGCGATTGACCTGGTCGTAATCGTTGTGCGACTTGGCTTGCAGCAGGTTGGCGTCCAGCTCCAGGCCGTTGTCGAAGCGATACCCGCCGCGCAAGGAGGCGGACAAATTACGGTAACCGTCGGCGTCGTCCTCATAGCCACTGGTGCCGGGCGACTTGACGTTGATGCCGTCGGTATCCGCGCTGGCCACGCCCAGGCTGTACCAGCCCCTGTCGCTGCCAGCGGACACTCCGGCGCTGCCGGTGTAGCTGTCGTGGGTGCCATACCCGGCGGAGAAGAACGGCTTGGCGCCTTGGCCAGCGCCCTTACGGGTGAAAATCTGGATCACCCCGCCAATCGCCTCCGAGCCATACAGGCTGGAGCGCGGCCCGCGTACCACCTCGATACGCTCGATCAGCTCCAGCGGCAGATCCTGCAACGCGGCGCCACCGGAAGTCGCCGAACCGATCTTGATGCCGTCAATCAGCACCAGCACATGGTCGGATTCGGTACCGCGCATAAACAGCGAGGTGGACTTGCCCGGCCCGCCGTTGTTGGCAAAGGACACACCCGGCACCGTCTTCAGCAACTCGGGCACCGAGGTGGCCTGACTCTGCTCGATCTGCGCACGCTCGAAGACCGTCACCGCGGCCAGGCTCTGCTCGGCCGTTTGCGCGGTACGGGTGGCGGTCACCACCTGATCGTTCAACTGGGCATGTTCGGCCGCATGGGCCAGGGAAATGCAAGAAACGCCACACAGCACGACCGCTGCAGGCGCCAAAAGGGACTTACTCATCTCGTTGTATGCTCCGTCGCTCTCACCCGTGCGACATAGGCTGGGAAAGGCATACGGAGAACGAAAACGCATGGGCAGCAGACGGCGCAGCCCACACGCCAGACAACGCCCTCCGCGATGCCGTGGACTGCTACAGGCCGGTCTCCGGGCTTACGAGCTGCGAACTGAATACTCAGAACGCCACCAAACGCACCTTCCCATGCACATGCACAGTGGTTGAAAAAGCGCTGGCTTGACTCGTCTACCGTTGCGGGGGCAGCGTCGGAATAGCTGGCGTAAAAGACCAGCGCACCGACTTCCCTGTTTCACCCCTCGGACGCATAACGTCGGGGGCACCTGAAGCAAGGCGCGCAGGGTAGAGGTTTGCAGGGCTAGGCGTCAACGACGGCAGGTCTGTACTCGCCTCGGATGCGGATTAACCAACAGGCACAACATCCAGGCGGGAGCAGCAGGTTAAATGCGCATGGGCTGGCTAGCAGGAACCTTGGCTGCGCGCGCGTTGGCCGGCCTTGAGCGCGTTGCCTGAACAGCTCGCGTCCCACACGAGCGTGGCTGCTCATGTAACGCGTAATTGGCCGCGCGTTTTTATTTTCCCGACGGTATCCGTCTCCTCGCCTCATATCGTTATGATCGGGCCCATGACGTCCTCTCTAGCCATCCGCACATCCTGCCCACCCGGCGCCTGCACCTGCGACCGCGAACGGTTGCTGGACACCCCCGGCGCCGATTTGCGCATCCTGCGTCTGACCCGCCAGGAGGAACAGCACCTGCTTGAGCGGCTGGAGAATCTGGCGAGCCTGGACGACCTCGAACACATGCAACAACGGATGTACCAGAACCTCGGCGTGCGCCTGACCATCGCCCCCGGTTTCAACGAAGTGCGCAGCATGCGCGGGATCGTCATACACATCGACGAGCTGCCCGGCCTGTGCCGCAAAACCCGCCAGTCGATCCCGGCCGCAATCCGCCGCGGGCTGGAAAAGCACCCCGAGATCGCCTACACCCTGCTCAACGCCCACGACCTCCTGCGCGACGCCTGATACACGTGCGGCATAAGACGTCAGGCTTTAGTGGAGCGGTCTTGACCGCGAGCTGTTCAAGCAACACGTTCACGTGACCAAGGCCCCACCCATCCCGCCAGCGCACGGCCCCGCAGCGTCAATGCCGGGGCATAAAGCCCGCTGGCTTGCTCGCCAGCCACTCGACGAAGGTACGCAGGCGCGGGTCGGCCAATAGCGCATCGCGGTGGTTGTAGGTCAGCGCCAACTGCTTCTCGCTGAACAGCCGATGAATCTGGTTATGGCAAGCGCGGCATACCCACAACGTGGCACTGATGCGCTGGTGCTTGGCGTAGCGTTTCTGCACATAGGCTTTGTCGTGCAGCGCCTTGGGAATCAGGTGGTGACGGGTCAGCGGCACGCTGCGGGCACAGAGTTCGCAGGTGTCGGGCGGCGTTGGCAGGCGGATCGGCTCGGGCATGGCAGGCTCAGCAATCGGGCTTACGTAAGGTGGGCAGAGCGCAGCCGTGTGCACCGCTCAAAGGCCGGATAAATCGCGCTCAGCGTTTGCGGCACAGCGTCAGACCATCGCCAAGCGGCAGCAGCGACAGGTCGATACGCGGGTCACGCTGCAATGCCCGGTTGAGCGCCTGGATCGCACGGGTATCCGCGCTATCGGGGTTGTTCTCCAGTACACGCCCGCTCCACAGGGTGTTGTCGAACAGGATCAAGCCGCCCTGGCGCGTCAGCCTGAGCGCGTGCTCCAGGTAAGCCGGGTAATTGGCCTTGTCGGCATCGATAAAGATCAGGTCGAAACATGCGCCCCGCCCTTCGGCCTGCAACGCGGCGAGGGTCTCCAGGGCCGGCGCCAGGCGCTGTTCGATGCGCCCGGCCAGTCCGGCTTCACGCCAGTAGCGCTCGGCCGTGGCGTTGTAGTCGCCGGGGATGTCGCAGCAGATCAGCCGACCATCCGCGGGCATCGCCTGGGCCATACAAATCGCGCTGTAGCCGGTAAAGGTGCCGACCTCGATGATTCGCCGGGCGCCGCTCAGCTGCACCAGCAGCGCCATGAACTGGCCTTGCTCCGGGGCAATTTGCCAACGCGCAGTGGCCAGCTGTGCGGTTTCCTCGCGCAGGCGTTTGAGCAGCGGAGTTTCGCGCAGGGAGACATCCAGCAGGTACTGATAGAGCCGGTCGTCGAGATTGAGCGTGCGGTTGGTCATGGCCACGGCTCCGGGATATGCACAGAATGATGAGGGCTTACTGGCCGCGCCCAGCCAAAGCCCGCGCCCGCAGCTGGTATCTCAGGGATTACGCGCCAGCTCAGGGCTGAATACCCGCCTGGCATCCAGGTAGGTGCGTTGCCAGTAGCTGTTGCTCAGGCTGTCCAGGCGCACCGTACCGCCGCTGGAAGGGGCATGCACGAAACGCCCGTCGCCGACATAGATCCCGGCATGGCTGACCTGGCGACCGCCGCTGGTGGCGAAGAACACCAGGTCGCCACTCTGCAACGCATCGCGCCCCACCGCCGGTGCGCGCATGGCGCTCAGCTCGCGGGTCGAGCGCGGCAGGCTGATGCCGGCAGCATCGCGGTAGACGTAACCGATCAGGCCGCTGCAATCGAAGCCGCCAGCCGGGGTGTTGCCGCCATAGCGGTACGGCGTACCGACCAGGCCAAGGGCACGGAACAGAACATCCTCGGCATTGCCGTGAAAGCTGCCGCTAGGGGCATGCATGGGTGGTTGTGGAGCGGGAGCGTGGCCGGCGCAGGCGGTGAGCAGCGCAGCGAGGAGAAGCAGGGCAACACGGGCCGGTGCGGGCATGAGCGAGGCGATCCAGAGCCGGAATGCGGCCTACTCTGCCGGCTCAGGCGCAGCAGCGCAACCCTTGCGGTTGCGCCACGGAATCATGGGTGGCGGGCGACCTGCTCGGTCGGGGCCAGGGCCAAAGCGCGTTTAGCTTCGATGAAGGTGCGGTTCCAATAGCGATCTTCCAGGCTATCGACCCGCACGCCGCCGCTGCGACTGCTGGAGGAATGGATGAACTGGTCATCGCCCAGGTAGATGCCGGCATGGCTGACGCGACCACGGCCGTTGGTGCTGAAGAACACCAGATCACCGGGCTCAAGCTCGGCACGCTCCACCAGGGGCGCGTCGATATTGATCATTTCGCGGGTCGAGCGCGGCAACTGCATGCCGAGCTCTTCCTTGAACAGGTAACCGATGAAACCGCTGCAATCGAAGCCGGACTTCACCGAACTGCCGCCGTAACGGTAGCGAGTACCGACCAGCGACAGGCCATGTGAAAGGATGCTGTCGGCCAGCTGCGGCAGTTGATAGGGTTTGTCGTCGGCGAAATCATCGATCGCCGCCGCCTCGAACTCTACCGAGGGCTCCAGGGCCGCAACCGGCCGGGCAGGCGCCTCGATCTGAGGTTGCGGGGTGTGGCTGGCACAGGCGGCCAGCAGCATAGTGAGTGCGAGAGGCACGAGGGGTGCGAAGCGTTTGCGCATGGGCACGACCGTGTCGAAGAATTTGATAAGGGCGCGACTATGCCTTCTATAGTCCTTATTTGCAAATTCTATGGCTCGAAATGTGACCCACTAGTTCTGGCAAAACATCTAAGGCCCGTCCCTGCACATGCAAGTCGACGGCAGCGCTCAAATCGGTGCGGGCCGGGTTGATCTCGGCGGTAAACCCGCCCGCCTGGCGCGCACGCAGCAGCGGCTCGACGATATACGGGAAGCTGGCGCTGGTACCGACGCTCAGCACCACCTCGAAGCCTTTGCGCAACTCGGCATAGAGCCTGGCGATCGCCGCCTCGGGCAGCATTTCCTCGAACAGCACCACCGGAGGGCGCAGGATACCGCCGCATTGCGCGCATTTCGGCGGCAATGGCCGGCTCAGGTGTTCGGCGAGCTGCGGGTCTTCAGCACCACAGGATTGGCAATACAGCGGCGCCAGTTCACCGTGGATTTCGATCAAGCGTTCCGGCGGGCTGCCGGCCGCGCGGTGATAGCCGTCGATGTTCTGCGTCAGCACCCAGCACTGCGGCTTCAGGCGCTGCAACTCGGCGATGGCGACATGCCCGGCATTGAAGGTTGCGCCGAGGCAGGCCTGGCCCAACTCGGCGAGGTACTTCCAGCACAGCGCCGGGTCGCGTTGCAACATCGGCCCGGACAACGCGACTTCGATTGGCAGGCCTTCGGCCGTGTGACCGTTGTACAGCCCGCCGAGGCCACGGTAGGTGGGCAGACCGGAGTCGGCGGACAACCCGGCGCCGCTGATGACCAGAATGCGTTCGGCCTGGGCGATGGCCTGGGCGACGCGGATGATGGCCTGTTCCATCGCACTCTCCTCGATCTCTCGTAGGGTGCGCCGCGCGCACCGCAAACCCAGCACACCCTAATCTTGCAGCGCCTGCTGCTAATGATTGACCGTATGCGCCAGCATCAGCGACAGCTGGCACAGCGGGCGGCCGCTCTGTG
The DNA here is from genome assembly GCA_002354655.1 of Pseudomonas sp. UBA2684. Lineage (GTDB taxonomy): Bacteria > Pseudomonadota > Gammaproteobacteria > Pseudomonadales > Pseudomonadaceae > Aquipseudomonas. Next base: position 112,832 of record DELY01000041.1, on the reverse strand, counting down.
CATGCCATTGATTGAAGACGCCCTGTACTGCGGCCAGGTCTTTCAGGCTGGTCGGCGCCTTGTCGATGATGCCCTGGGCCTTGAGCGCGGCGACCATATCGTCGGTGGGGATGAAGGTGTCCTTGCCGACCATGCGCAAAAAGCGTGGCGCCGACAGGCCACCGAGCTGGGCACCGTGCTTGGCCAGGTACTTCCACAGGCCGACGATGTCGCTCACCGGCCAGTCGGCGATCAGCGCGCCAAAGCTGCCCTTTTCCTTGCGCACATCGAGGATGAACTGTGCGTTGCGCGGCACGCTTTTGAGCTTGCCCAGGTGACGAATGATGCGCGCGTCCTGCATCAGGTGTTCCAGGCGCTCGGCGCCCATCAGCACGACCTTTTCCGGATCGAAACCGAAGAACACCTCCTCGAAGGCCGGCCACTTGGCGTCCACCAGGCTGTGCTTGAGGCCGGCGCGGAAGATCCGCAGGCTGATCATGGACAGGTAGCGGTCATCGCTCAGCGCGCGCAACTCGGCCGCGCTACGCGGCTGCGGCAAACGCGCCTCCAGCGCCGCTGGCGAACCGAAGCGGTTCACGCAGTATTCGTTAAGCCATTTGTAGTCGCGCATCGGGCAGTCCTTGCTATTTTCCGTAGTTCTACAGATTCATCACATCGAGAAAACGCGGGGTGGCGTTATCGTCGATCTTCAGGCTGGCGAAGTCGAACAGGTTGCGGTCGGCCAGTTGCGAAGGCACCACGTTCTGCAACGCGCGGAACATGATCTCGGTGCGCCCCGGGGTCTTGCGCTCCCACTCTTGCAGCATCTCCTTGACCACCTGGCGTTGCAGGTTCTCCTGCGAGCCGCAGAGGTTGCACGGAATGATCGGGAATTGCTTGAGCGTGCTGTAGGCCTCGATATCCGCCTCGTTGCAGTAAGCCAGCGGGCGGATCACCACGTTGCGCCCATCGTCGGCACGCAGCTTGGGCGGCATGGCCTTGAGCGTGCCACCGTGGAACATATTGAGGAAGAAGGTCTCGAGGATGTCGTCGCGGTGGTGCCCCAAAGCCATCTTGGTCGCGCCGATCTCGTCGGCGAAGGTGTACAGCGTGCCCCGGCGCAGGCGCGAGCACAGCGAGCAGGTGGTCTTGCCTTCCGGGATCTTCTCCTTGACCACCGAGTAGGTGTCCTTCTCGACGATGTGGTACGCCACGCCGATCGATTGCAGATAGGCCGGCAGCACATGCTCGGGGAAACCCGGCTGTTTCTGGTCCATGTTCACCGCGACGATCTCGAACTTGATCGGCGCGACCTTCTGCAGGTGCAGCAACACGTCGAGCATGGTGTAGCTGTCCTTGCCACCGGACAGGCAGACCATCACCTTGTCGCCGTCTTCGATCATGTTGTAGTCGGCAACAGCTTCGCCAGCCTGGCGACGCAAGCGTTTTTGCAGTTTGTTCTGGTTGACCGAGAGGGTGCCCATGGTGCGCTGGAGTCCGGAGGTTCACGAAAGCGAGACATTTTACGCAGAAAGCCGCGCGCGCCCTACCCCATTAGCGTTGAAGTGCTAGGCTCGGCCGATGAACGACGATCTCGACCCGGCGCTCGACCTGCCGGAGCAACTGCTGCAGCTGTTGCAGGCCGCCCCTGCCGGTCTCGGCGAATACCAGTTGATCCAACAACTGAAGAGCCGCCACTGCACGCACATTCCCAACCTGCCGTTGACCGACAAGCTGGTGCTGTTTCGCACGCACTTCCTGCTGTTCAACGCGCTCTACAGCCTGCGCGAACGGCTGTGGGGCGAGCAGGCCGGCTACGTGCAGATCAGCCCGTTGTGCATCCAGTTGCTGCCCTACCAGGCCGGCAGCGCCGAGCTTAGCCCGCACGACCCACTGCGCGACTACTACCTGGACCTGCACAACCTGCGCGACACCGATGAACGTGACGTGGCAAAGCTGCTGGCGAGTTTCTGGACGCGCATGCAAGGCGGCGAAGAAAAACAGGCCGCTCTGGAGCTGTTCGAGCTGGGCGACAGCCAGCAACCGCTCAATCTCGCGGCTATCAAGCACCGCTACCGGCAGTTGGTGAGCCAGCACCATCCGGATCGCGGCGGCAGCACCTCGCGCTTGCAGTCGATCAATAAAGCGATGGAAATTCTAGAGCGCTATTACAACTGACGTTCAGAGAACAATTTGCTCTAAAGCCACGCCCCTTGCAGTCTCCAGCCGCTGCCTATACTGCGACATACGGTCGCATAGGTTCGGCCTGGCACCCGGTGACGCTGCATACGCGCGCCGGGCGCTCCGCTGGGGGGCGACCGCTATAACAAGAGGAGGTGTCTGGCATGATCCACCACGTTTGGGGGCTCTTCACCCATCCCGACCAAGAATGGCAAGAAATCCGTGGCGAAGAAGAATCCATCAGCCACATGTATCTCACCCACGTGCTGATTCTCGCGGCGATCCCCGCGGTTTCCGCATTTATCGGCACCACCCAGGTTGGCTGGGCAATTGGCGACCGAGCACCGGTGATGTTGACCGAGGCCAGTGCGCTGCAAATGACCATCATGTCCTACCTGGCCATGCTGGCCGGGGTCGCGGTGATGGGCGCGTTTATCCACTGGATGGCACGGACTTACGACGCCAGCCCCAGCCTGACGCAATGCATCGTGTTCGCGGCCTACACCGCCACTCCGCTGTTCATCGGTGGCCTGGCGGCGCTGTACCCGCACCTGTGGCTGGCCATGGTGGTGGGCACGGTGGCCATCTGTTACACCGTCTACCTGCTGTATGTGGGCATACCGACCTTTATGGCCATTCCCGAGGATGAGGGCTTCATGTTCTCCAGTTCGGTGCTGGCGGTGGGGCTGGTGGTGTTGGTGGCGATGATCGCCAGCTCGGTGATTTTGTGGGGCCTGGGGGTAGGCCCGGTGTACACCAGCTGATACCTGCAACTCGATAAACCGAAACCACCTGCGGGTGGTTTCGTCGTTTTGGGGCTGCCTCCCGTGCACGGCGCGGGCATAATCGCGCCGCGAACCCGAAACAGCAGCCATTTATGCCTGAACAGATTTATGCCCGCGTTGAAGCCTGCTACCAGCAAGCCGAAGCCTTCTTTAAGCAGCGCTTTGTGCGCCCCGAGGTGAGCTTCAAGCTACGCGGGCAGAAGGCTGGCGTAGCGCACCTGACGGAAAACAAGCTGCGCTTCAACCCGCAGTTGTACCGGGAAAACCGCGACGACTTCCTCAAGCAGACAGTGGCCCACGAAGTCGCGCACCTGATCGCGCATCAGCTGTTCGGCCTGAAGATCCAGGCACACGGCGAGGAATGGCAACTGATCATGCGCGGCGTTTACGAGCTGCCGCCAAACCGTTGCCACAGCTACGCGGTCACCCGCCGTCAGGTCAGCCGGTTCATCTACCGCTGCACCTGCCCGCAAGGCGAATTCCCGTTCTCCGCGCAACGCCACGCCCTGGTCGCCAAGGGCCGGCGCTACTACTGCCGGCGCTGCAAGGTGACTTTGAGTTTCACCGGTGAACAGCGCGTCGAATGACGCAGCGCCTGGCACCTAGCGGCCAGATATCTGTCCCGCTGGCGCTAAGCCACGACCTTATTGGCCTTGAACACGGCAATCTGCTCAGGCGAATAGCCCAGTTCACGCAGCACCTCCTCGGTGTGTGCGCCGAGCGGCGCACCGATATGCCGCGGCTTGGGCAGGCCGTTGGAGAACTTGATCGGGCAGGCGATCTGTTGTTGTGGGCCGTTGCCGCCACGCGGAACATCGGTCACCAACTCGCGAGCCTTGAGCTGCGGATGCTCGACCGCTTCGGCCAGGCTGAGCATCGGCTCGACGCAGGCGTCCAGACCGGCGAACACCTGACACCATTCGGCAAAGTCGCGCTTCTCGAACTCGACTTCGATCTCGCGCTTGAGCGCCTGCTGGTCTTCCGGGCGCTGCGAGAGCCCGCGTGCGGCCAGTTCCGGGCGGCCGATGGCGGCGCAGAACTGCTGCATAAATTGCGGCTCCAGGCTGCCCACCGAGAACCAGCGACCATCCCGGCTGCGGTAATAGTCGTAGAAGCTGCCGCCATTGAGCGCCTGATTCTGCATATCCGGCTCAACCCCGGCGGCCAGGTAACCGGCACCGGCCATGCCGTGCAGGCTGAAAGCGCAATCGGTCATGCTGACATCGACCTGCTGCCCCTCCCCCGTGACCTGGCGCTGGATCACCGCCGCCAGCAAGCCCATCACCCCGTGCAACGAACCACCGGCGATATCGGCAAGCTGCACACCCAGCGGCAGCGGGCCGGACTCGCGGCGCCCGGTGTAACTGGCGATACCGGCCAGGGCCAGGTAGTTGATATCGTGGCCGGCGCGGTCCTTGTAGGGCCCGGTCTGGCCATAACCGGTGATCGACACATAGATCAGCTTGGGGTTGATCGCCTTCAGCGCTGCATAGCCGACGCCGAGCTTGTCCATCACACCGGGACGAAACTGCTCCAGAACGATGTCGTATTCGGCCACCAACTGCTTGACCATCGCCACCGCTTCGGGCTGTTTCAGATCGAGGGCGATGCAGCGTTTATTGCGGTTGAGGTAGGCATGACTGGCCGACACACCGCCATCGTGCGGCGGCAGCACGCGCACCAGGTCCATGCGGCTCGGTGACTCGATGCGCAGCACTTCGGCGCCCATATCGGCGAGCAACAACGAGGCGAACGGCCCCGGCAGCAGGGTGGAGAAATCCAGCACTTTCAGGGACGACAGTGGGCCTTGCATAGCGATTGGGTTCCTTGTGTGGCGGTGTTAGCCGGGCTATCGGAGCCTATGTAGGGTGGACATGGCGCATGGCGACGCGGGTGGCGGACAAGCCTGCGGCTTGTCCACCCTACAACGTCTACAACTATTGCCAATGCAGCGGCTGTTTGGCGTCGAGCTTGTTCAGCTCCTCGGCGAAACGCGCCTCCAGCACATTGCGGCGGATTTTCATGGTCGGCGTCATGCAGCCGTTGTCCACGGTCCAGGCATCACGCACCAACACGAAGTGGCTGATGCGTTCGTGCGGTTGCAGTTGCGCGTTGAGCTGCTGACGAGTGCTTTCGAGCGCTGCGGCGAGCTGGGCGCGGGCCTGTTCGCGGGCCGCCGGCGACAGTTCGATCAGCGCCAGCGGCTGGTCCAGGTTGCTGCCCATCAGGCACACCTGCTCGACCCAGAGGTTCTTGGCGATCTCGACCTCGATCGGCACCGGGGCGATGTATTTGCCCTTGCTGGTCTTGAAAATGTCCTTCACCCGCCCGGTGATTGTCAGATAGCCCGCCGCATCGACCTCGCCTTTGTCGCCAGTGTGCAGCCAGCCGTCCTTGAGGGTTTCGGCGGTTTTCTCCGGCTCCAGGTAGTAGCCGAGCATCACACTGGGGCTGCGAAACAGAATTTCGCCGTTGTCGGCGATGCGCAGTTGGTTGTCCGGCATGGCGCGGCCAACGCTGCCGAAATGCACCTGCCCCGGCCGGTTGAACGTGCCATAGGCGAAGTGTTCGGTCATGCCATAGCCCTCGCAGATGGTCAGGCCGATGCGTTGATACCAGGTGAGCAAGGCCGGCGGAATCGCCGCCGCGCCGCTGACCAGGATACGCGCGCGGTCCAGGCCCAGCCCCTGGCGAATCTTGCGTGCCACCAGGCTGCCGAGCAGCGGAATACGCAGCAGCCGCGCCAGCTTGGCCTGCGGCAGTTTTTCCAGCACGCCCTGCTGAAAGCGCGTCCACAGCCGTGGCACGGAGAAGAACACGGTCGGGCGCACATGGCGCAGGTCGCTGGCAAAGGTTTCCAGCGATTCGACGAAGGCAACTCGCCCGCCGCTGTACAAAGCGTTCATCTCCACCAGAAAACGCTCGGCGGCATGCGACAACGGCAGGTAGGAGAAATATTGATCCTGCTCGCTAATCTGCATCTCGCGCACCGAACGACTGGCGGCGAAGGCAAATGCGCGCGGCGAGAGCATCACGCCTTTCGGCTGCCCGGTGGTGCCGGAGGTGTACAGGATGCTCAGCAGCTCGTCCGGCGTCTGCCGGTGAGCATCGCGTAACGCGGCATGGCTCGCCAACAGTGCCGCCCACTCATGCTGGGCGGCCATGGTCGGATAGGGCATGGCGATGCGCAGCACCTCGGCCGGAATGCCGGCGGCGAGTTTTTCCGGCTCGTCCAGCTTGCCGAGGAAGATCGCCTTGCACTGCGCATGGCGCAGCACATAGTCGATGCTCTCGGCCGATTGCAGCGGATACAGCGGCACGCTGACCAACCCGGCGAGCATGATCGCCAGGTCGGCGATCAGCCATTCGGCGCAGTTCTTCGCCAGCAACGCGACGCGCTCGCCCGGCTGACAGCCAAGCGCCAACAGGGCACTGGCCATGCGCCGCGCCTGGTCGTCGACCTGCGCCCAGGTAACGTCATGCCATTGGCCGTTGACCGGTTGGCTGAGCCAGACCGCATCCGGGCGCTTCTCGACCCAGAGCGCGAAACGCTCCAGGGGCAGTTGATCCGTCATGTACCGCCCTCGTTGTTATTGTTTTAAACCTGGCGTTCAGAGCTTGAACACCCGGCGTGCATTGCCATACAGAAACGCGGCCTCAACCTCCGCGCTCAAGCCGAGTTCCTTGACCTGGCTCATGCAACGGCTGAGCGACAACTGCGGGAAGTTGCTGCCGAACAACACCTTGTCCTGCCCGTAGCTCTGTATGAACTGCAACAGCTGCGCTGGGTAATAGCGCGGCAGGTAGGCCGAGGTATCGATATAGACGTTATCGTGCTTCCAGGCCAGGCCGATCATCTCGTCGGTCCAGGGATGGCCGATGTGCCCGGCGACGATGCGCAGCTCGGGAAAATCCAGCGCCACCTCGTCCAGATAGGGCACCGGCCGCCCGGTTTCCGAGGGCATCAGCGGGCCGGTGTGGCCGACCTGGGTGCAGAACGGAATATCCAGCTCGATGCATTTCACATACAGCGGGTAGTACAGCCGGTGGTTGGGCGGCAGTTTCCACAACCAGGGCACGATGCGCAGCGCCTTGCAGCCCAGCTCATTAACCGCCCGCTCCAGCTCGCGCACCGCCGCCACCGGCTTGCTCAGATCAACCGTGGCCACGCCGACAAAGCGCTCGGGAAAGGCGCGGGTGTACTCGGCGATTTCATCATTCGTACACACCCAGCGCTCGGGCCGGCACCAGGCGGCCAGCATCAGCGTGGCGACGCCGGCCTTGTCCATCTCGGCCACCGTCTGCTCGGGCGTCAGGCGCTGATCGAGCAAGTGGCCGGAGCCGGATTTCTCGAACAGCCGCGCGACTTCCGGCATCAGCTCGCGGGTGCGGCCGCTGGCGGGCTGCGCCCAGGCGTCGATGGCTCCACGGTTGATTGGCATGCATGCCTCCTGTGCACATACCTCTTGGGAGAATCCCCCCACCCGTAGGAGTCAGCTTGCTGGCGATCCGACACGAGAGAAAGCATCGCCAGCAAGCTGGCTCCTACAGTAAATCAGCCTGTACTAATCAGAGCTTCATGCCACGGCTGATGATCTCTTTCATGATCTCCGAGGTGCCGGCGAAGATGCGCTGGATGCGCGCGTTCGCGTACATCTTGCAGATCGGGTATTCCCACATGTAGCCCCAGCCGCCATGCAGCTGTACGCCCTCGTCGACCACCTTGCACAGCAGTTCGGTGGTGAACAGCTTGGCCTCGGCGGCCACTTCCGGAGTGAGCTTCTTCTGGTTGTGGTCCAGCACGCAGCGATCGACGAACACCTGCGCCACGTCGATCTGCGTACGCATCTCGGCCAGCTTGAAACGGGTGTTCTGGAAGTGCGAGATCGGCCGGTCGAAGGCCTTGCGCTCCTTCACATAGTCGATGGTGGTCTGCAACGCCGCCTCGGCACCGGCCACCGCGCCGCAAGCATTGGTCAGGCGTTCCTGGGCGAGCATGTTCATCAGGTAGAAGAAGCCGCCCTTGGCGTCGCCCAACAGGTTGGCCTTGGGCACCTTGACGTTGTTGAAGAACAGCTCGGCGGTGTCCTGGCTCTTCATGCCGAGCTTTTCCAGGTTCTTGCCGCGCTCGAAACCTTCCATCCCACGCTCAACCAGGAACAGGCCCATGGCGTGCTTGTTGGCCGGGTCGGTCTTGGCCGCGACTATCACCACATCGGCCAGCAGACCGTTGGAGATAAACACCTTGGAGCCGTTGAGCACGTAGTGATCGCCCTGCTCCACCGCGCTGGTGCGCATGCCGGCCAGGTCGGAGCCGGCGCTCGGCTCGGTCATCGCCACCGCCAGAATCAGCTCGCCGCTGATGATGCCCGGCATAAAGCGCGCCTTCTGCTCGGCATTGCCGTACTCGGCGATATAGGGGCCGCACAGCGCCGAGTGCAGCGGCAGCATAAAGCCCGGCTCGTTAATCTTCGCCAGCTCCTCGCACATGATCTGCTCGTAGCGGAAATCCTTGAGCCCGGCACCGCCGTACTCCTCATCCGCCCAGGGCAGCAAAAAGCCCATATCGCCGGCCTTCTTCCACACCTCGCGGCTGACCACGCCGGCTGCTTCCCATTCGTCCTGGTGCGGCACCACTTCCTTCTTCAGAAAGGCGGCGAAAGCGTCGCGGAACATGTTGTGTTCGGTGTCGAAGATGTTGCGCTGCATGCGGGTCTGCTCCCTGAGCTGAAGTCGTCCCGCAGCGTAGGCGGCGTACCCCGCCGCCTCAATGACCCATGCGCTCAGGCTTGATTGACCCATTCGGTCATCCGCCCGAGGCCATGGCCCAGGCGAAAAAAATGGCCGGGAGCCATTTTTAACGTCGCGCAGCGACGGCCCGCAGGGTGACCGCCAGGGATGGCAGGTCATAAAAAAGGCTATGTCCCAGTTACGTGTTGCAGGAGAAGCCGTGCTTTTGTCGGAGCGGATTTATCCGCGAAAACCTTTGAAAACTGAAGATCTTTCGCGGCT
>DELY01000041.1:12733-103761 GCA_002354655.1 Pseudomonas sp. UBA2684 | reverse complement strand
ACGGGTACAGAGCCATAAAAAAGGCTCTGTCCCAAGACCGTGTTGCAAGGACTACGCTTTAAGGCAGGCATCCGCTCGTGAGGTCTGCCCACCATGGATACTCAAGCCTTTCAACGCTGGCTGACTCAAGTAAGCCAGCTCAGCAGCAAGCAGAAATCCGCACTTCACCGGGCTTTGCAGGAACCACCAGCAACAGAGGTTCTTGATAACTTGCCAGCACTTCAAAGCTGTCCACATTGCCAAGCGCAGGCGAAGTACCTTGCACCTTGGGGGTGGTCACGTGGCTTACGCCGTTATCGTTGCCGGTCTTGTCGACGCACGTGCTCAGCGGTGTCGAGCAGTGGTCTTGCTCGCTTGCACTATCCCGAACGCTGGCAGGACTACGCCCAAGCGCTGATTGACGGTCTGAGCGTGCGCAAGGCCGCCAAGCGATGCGGCATCAGCAAGAACACAGCCTTTCTCTGGCGGCATCGTTTCCTGGCCTGCGCAGCCCAGCATCATGCGCCCCATGAAGCCGGGATCGTTGAGGTCGATGAAACGTTCTTTCTGGAGTCCTTCAAAGGTCAGCGCAAGCTGCCGCGAGCGCCACGCAAAAGGGGCGGTGTGAGCAAAACGCGCGGCACGGGCAAGGATCAGATTCCGGTCATGGTAGTGCGTGATCGTGAGGGGCATACCGCAGACTTCAAGCTGGAGAAGCTGGATGCAGAGCATGTGCGAGCAGCCTTACTACCGCTGATCGACCAAGAAGCTGTGCTTTGCAGTGATGGCGCTGCGGTCTACGCCAACTTTGCCCGCACCCAGGGCATTACTCACCATGTCGTCCACTCGCGTCCTGGCGAACGGGTACTACAGGGTGCTTTCCACATTCAGAACGTTAATGCCTACCACAGCCGCTTGAAGAGTTGGATGACTCGTTTTCACGGTGTTGCCACCCGCTACCTCCCGAACTACCTGGGCTGGCGCCGCATGCTTGAGCGCTACCAGCAGCGTATCCAGCCAGCTCACTGTATCCAAGAGGCCGTTGGGCGCACCATGCAACACGCTATTGGGACATAGCCATAAAAAAGCCCGCCAAAAGGCGGGCTTGAGGAACCTCTTCCGCGTTGGGAAGAGAAAAGCCTTAGGTCTATTCGGTCAGACTGACTCGCGGCTAGCCTGGCCGAGCACCACCGGCTCAACCTTGCCACCGGACGCCAGCTCGCGCTGCAAGGTGTCTTCGTCGAGTTCCTTGCACCACTTGGCGACCACGATGGTGGCCACGCCGTTGCCGATCAGGTTGGTCAGCGCGCGGGCTTCGGACATAAAGCGGTCGATGCCGAGAATCAGCGCCAGACCAGCCACCGGCAGATGACCAACCGCCGACAGGGTCGCCGCCAGCACGATAAAGCCGCTACCGGTCACCCCGGCCGCGCCCTTGGACGCCACCAGCAACACCAGCAACAGGGTGATCTGGTGACCGATGTCCATCGGCGTGTCGGTAGCCTGGGCGATAAACACCGCGGCCATGGTCAGGTAGATCGAGGTGCCGTCGAGGTTGAACGAGTAACCCGTCGGGATCACCAGGCCGACCACCGACTTCTTCGCACCGAGCTTCTCCATCTTGGTCAGCATGCGCGGCAGCACGGTCTCGGACGACGAGGTGCCGAGCACGATCATCAGCTCTTCACGGATGTACTTGATGAACTTGAGGATGCTGAAGCCGTGAGCGCGGGCGATACCGCCAAGCACCACCAGCACGAAAAACACGCAGGTGATGTAGAAGCAGATCATCAGCTGGCCGAGTTGCACCAGCGAGCCGACGCCGTACTGGCCGATGGTGAAGGCCATGGCGCCGAAGGCACCGATGGGCGCGAGCTTCATGATCATATTGATGATGCCGAACATCACCTGAGCGATACGCTCGATAAATTCCAGCACCGGGCGGCCATAGTCACCCATGCGCTGCAAGGCGAAGGCGAAGATCACCGAGAAGAACAGCACCTGGAGGATGTCGCCATTGGCGAAGGCGCCGACCACGGTGTTGGGAATCACATTGAGCAGGAAGCCGATGGTGCTCTGCTGCGCGCCGGCCGAGGCGTAGGCGGCAATGCTGCTGGCGTCCAGGGTGGCGGGATCGATGTGCATGCCAACGCCCGGCTGCACCAGGTTGACCACCACCAGGCCGATCACCAGGGCCACGGTCGAGACGATCTCGAAGTACAGCAGTGCATAACCGCCAGTCTTGCCGACAGTCTTCATGTCCTGCATGCCGGCGATACCGCTGACCACGGTACAGAAAATGATCGGCGCGATGACCATCTTGATCAGCTTGACGAAGCCATCGCCGAGCGGCTTGAGGGCGACGCCGGTGTCCGGGTAAAAATGACCAAGCAGGATGCCGATGGTGATGGCGACCAACACCTGGACATACAGCAGTTTGTAGAACGGTTGACGGGGTGCGTCAGTCGTCGTCATGGCAGATCCTTAGCGGTGCCGCGCGGTAGCATCCATCGATACCCCGCAGACCTTTAATAAGCGCTAACCCTCCTACCTGGAGGGATTTGTTCTAGGCGCGTCTGGCGCACCTTCAACTGGCTTATCGCAAGGCCCATGCCACTCTCTTAAAAACAAATAAAATCCTTTTAAAACATAGTGATAGATAAAAATCACACGCCCCAGACAACAGCCGATCTGGCGGATTACCGCACGTCTGAGCGCGACCCGGTGGCGGAAATCCCCCGACCAACCAACCCGCCGGGACACACCTGTGCCGGGTAGCCGCATAGATTGGCTTGAGAAGACCAGCGACCAAGCCCAACGGCGCGGGCGCCGCCAGATTGGCCTGCGCGCCGCTCAGCCCATGCTGACGCCCTGGGCTTTTCGCGGCCATGGGCCGCACCGGCACACACCCCGGCACGGACAATCCAAAGGGTTAGCTTGTTGTGCAGGCCTTGAGCTGGCTACCATCGAGCGGCCTTCCTGACGAGCCCGCTCCATGCGCGAACGCACCATTGCCAGCCACTTCGTCCGGGCCGCCCTGCGCGGCGCCGAGCGCCATGGCCACGACTGCACGCCACTGCTGCGCCAACTGAGCATCCAGCCGGCGCTGCTCGACGAGCCACGCGCGCGCATCGCCCCGGAGCAATTCACCCGCCTGCTGCAACTGCTCTGGGAAGCGCTGGACGACGAATACATGGGCTTTGGCCGCACGCGCAGCAAGCGCGGCACCTTCGCCATGATGTGTTACGCGATCATCCACTGCCGCACCCTGGAAAAAGCCCTGGGCCGTGGCGCACTGTTCTACAGCCTGTTCGCCGAGGCGCCGAGCATCCGCCTGGAACGCGAAGGCGACTGGGTACGGCTGACCGTGGACGACCGCACGCTGTGGGACCCGGATCACTTCCTGGTGGAAAGCCTGCTGGTGATCTGGCACCGCCTCGGCAGCTGGCTGATCGGCCAGCGCATCCGCCTGGAGGAAGCCACCTTCACCTACGCGGAACCGGCCCACAGCGGCGAGTACGAGCTGTTGTTCCCTTGCCCGCGACGCTACGTCGCCGACAGCACCAGCCTGTTATTCCACGCCCGCTACCTGGCCATGCCGCTGTTGCAGGACGAGCGCACGCTCAAGCAATTTCTCGAACACTCCCCCGCCGACCTTCTGGCCCGCCCGGACGGCGGCGACAGCCTGATCAGCCAGATCCGCCGCCTACTCGGCCGCGATTGCAGCCACTGGCCGGATCTGGATGCCGTCGCCCAACAACTGCATATGAGCCCACAAACCCTGCGCCGCCATTTGCGCGAGGAAGGGTCGAGCTTTCAGGAACTCAAGGATCATCTGCGCCGTGACCTGGCTATCTACCACCTGGGGCGTGATGAGCTGGCGATTCAGGATATTGCCGAGCAGCTGGGGTTTTCCGAGCCTTCGGCGTTTCATCGAGCGTTTAAGAAGTGGACGGGGTTAACGCCGGGGGCTTATCGGGCGCAGGAGGGTTAGGCTGTGACTGCCTTCCGCTGATCCGCAGTTACAAGTCCTTCAAAAACCTGGGCGTTAAACCTCATGCGCAAGAGCTTCTTCAACACTGCGAACAAGTTTGAACCGTTCACTGCACTCTATGGCATGGGCGCTAGTCCCAATCAAGTCAAAGCGGCTGTGATCCAATTGCTCAATCCGTATGTAACGGACAAGACGCGACTCCATGAGCTTGCAGTCTCAGCACTCGCTGGTGAGGCAATAAGTGTTGCCCGACTATCCTCTCAGCAGGATTGGAAAGCGATCCTGGATACTTGCTTCGCGATCCGAGAAAAAGCGATTGCCGTTGATGATCGTCGAGCTTTCGAGCTCATGAGCTACTTTGAGTCTGCAATCACAGAAGCTCAAAAACAATATTCCCTTCTCGTCGTATTCGAAGTTCCCAAAGACGATCTTGCGCTTGACGAGTTTTCGTTTGAGTTATTTCGAACACTCGGCGTACTAATCGAATCCAGTATTCAACCCTACATTAAGGAAATCTATTGCCTGCAAATCGCTTCAGCGGGCGGAATAGTAGATCCCATCGCAGTAGCGGCTGAAGATTTCGGTCAAGTCTGCGAGAAACTGGAGAAATTGCTGAAAGACGCCACATTTCTCACCCCAGACCCTTGGGGAGTCCGCGTCAATCAATTGCGAAACATCGCACAACATCATTCCTACCGCGTCCAAGGGAATTCGGTCGTCGCCACATACGGAAGGTCACAACCACCCAAGCGGGTTGTCTTTACACGATCTGATTTGATAGTGCTTGCGCAGGAATTGGTTTCCCGGTTAGGTGCATTAAAAAGCTCCCGAGCAATTACACATCTAAACCACATTGAGAAACTTGGTTCCTATCTTCCTGAAACAGCACCTCATCGGTACAACGAAGCCACGGCGCTGGCGGCGTCTTTTGCGACACAAGGATTCAGATTGCTCGACCTCACGGTGACTGACATCCAGGCCACAGCCGTCCTCGAAGATGTAGCCCCCGGCGAAGGCTATCTACGCCCAGTGCACTGTTCTCAATTTGTGGCAACAATCGCGAGTCATTTCCCAAGTGTCTCCGTCCAAGTACGTTATCTTTCAAATGGCCACCACTCATGGACTTTCGAAGCGTCGGCTCAGAATCTGGAACGCGTTATGCAGCTCGATGAACCGCTGCGAGAACTGGCTCAGATTGTTACCTTTAAAAAGGAACCCTAATACTTACTGAATGAAAAGCTCGGATTAACTTAATTGTGATCAGCCTAGATATTGCTGCGCTCAACCTGCGCGGCCAGCCCATCCTTCCGCTTTTATCAGCATGAATAAATGGGGACAGATAAACGGGGACAAATTTATTTTCTCCTTTGCCTGCTTCTACTGGTTTCGCCCTTACGGCGAGTTACTTTCTCTTTGCTTGTGCAAAGAGAAAGTAACCAAAGAGAAAGCACACCCGGCATACGGGTTTCGCTTCGCTCAACGTCCCTCGCTCCGGCGCTGTTCCGAGGGCCGGCTTACAAGGGCCGTTCCTGGCCTAGGCGGCCCCACCCATCGTTCCTCGTTTGGCATCCATGCCAAACGCCCCTCTACACAGCACCTCCACTCGGCCTCCTGACGGGGCCCGGACGCGCGCCTGTGAGATATGGGCTTGGTCAGAGCGAGAAGTGAAATGCTTGGCACTCAATTGGCTGTGGCCAGAGCCAAGCTTGTGTAGGAGCGGGCTTGCCCGCGAATCGAGGTGAATACAAAAACATCGCGGCCAAGGCCGCTCCTACAGGTTTCGCAGAGCACGCCAGTTCGTAGGATGGGTCGGGCCGCGCAGGTTGAGCAACGCGATACCCATCAAATTGAGCGGTTTTCCACCCTACGGGTGACAGGCTCTTGTTTTGGCTTTGCTTTTAGTTAAACGACGAAAAACGTATAGACGACGCCAAACGCCCTTTCAGGAGGGTGAACAGAATCGTTGTGCAAGGGGTTGAGCGGCATGGATGCCGCGAGAGCCGCGATGGGCCAGGGATGGCCCTTCGCGGTGGGCCGCATCCGGTGGGCCCCTGGAGCAATGATTCTGTTCACGAACCCTGCCGCAGGCAGGGCCGGATGGGGGGCAAGCGTTTTTGGTTACTTTTGCGGCGACTGGCAAAAGTGACTCGCCCGTGAGGGGCGAAACCAAGGCTCAAAATCACCGCGTTAATGAACTTGCCCACGAAGCTAGGACACATCGATAAGACATCAAAAGCTCGCGGCTAAAGCCCCTCCTACAAGGCCGGCGTTGTGCTTTTGATTTGCACTGCAATCACGCAGCGAGGGCTGCCCAGCGTATCGGCAGCATGGGTATCGCTACGCTCAACCCATCCTACGAACCATATGGCCGGCGTTATGCCTTAGTCATGCAGGCGCACACGAAAACTCGCGCCGCCCAGCTCCGAATCCTCCAGCAGCAGTTCGCCGCCGTAGCTTTCGATAATGTCTTTGACCACCGCGGTGCCGATGCCCTGCCCCGGATGCTGGGCGTCCAGGCGTTCGCCACGGCGCAGGATGCGTTCGCGCTGGTCGGCCGGTACGCCGGGGCCGTCATCTTCCACGCACAGTTCGAGCATACGGCCCTGCTGCCGGATGCTCACGCGCACCTGCCCGAGGCACAGGCGGTAGGCGTTTTCCAGCAGGTTGCCGAGCAGTTCCAGCAGCGCGCCCTGCTCCATCGGCAGTTGCTGCTCCGTGGCGAAGTCACGCAGCACCTGCACCTGCTTATCGCGGTAGACCTTGTCCAGCGCATCGCAGAGCGTATCGAGCAAGGGGGCCAGGCGCACGCTGTGGCGAATCAGGCCGCTTTTGCGCAGGCTGGCGCGCTGCAATTGATAGCCGATCTGCTGGCTCATGCGCTCGACCTGCTGTTGCAGCACCTGCGACTGCTCGCGGTTCTGTGGCTGGGTGGCGATCACTTCACCCACGCTTTGTAGCACCGCCAGGGGCGTTTTCAGGCTGTGCGCCAGGTCGTCCAGGGAATGCCGGTAGCGCTCGCGTTGCTGGCGCTCGCTGTCGAGCAAACGGTTCAGCGAACCGGTCAGGCGTAGCAGTTCGCGCGGGTGGTGCTCGCTCAAGCTGGCGCGGCTGCCGGTCTCCACTTCGTCGAGTTCGGCGCTCAGGCCGCGCAGGCTGCGAAAGCCCCAGGTCAGGCCGAACCAGAGCAGGCCGAGCAACACCAGCAAAGCGCCGCCCAGCCACAGATAGAGCTGACGCATAAAGCCGTTGTACATCGCCTCGTAATCGCGGGTCGGTTGCATGGTGACGATGCTGAACGCGGCGCTCTTGCCGCGCAGCAGGTCGACCTCGACGTCATAGACGAAAAAGGCCTGCCCCCGCGCATCGGCGATCCGCAGAAATTCGTGGCCGCTGCCGTCGTAACGCGGCAGGTAGCTGACCTGTTCATCCAGGGCCGAGCGCGACTGCCAGATCAGTGTGCCGTCGCGGTCGTAGATAAAGCCCAGCAGTTTGGCGTCCAGGCTGTCGAACTCCTCGTTCGGCAGCTTATCCGGCAGCGCCAGCCGGCCATTGTCGGTGCGAACCGCGGAGACCAACGCCGCGGCATCGGCAGCCAGACGCTTCTCGATGACCTGCTCCAGGGCGATAACGAAGGCGCCGCGCAAGGCCGGCAACAACGCCAGCATGAACAACACCGCCAAGCCACCGGCCCCGAGCATCAGGCGCAGGCGCAGGGACAAACCGCGCGCGCGGCGGCGCAGCGTGGCGCGCGTGCTCATCGGCAGCGCTCGGTAAACAGGTAACCCTGGCCGCGTACGGTCTCGATCGGTTTGAAGCCATTGCCGTTATCCAGCTTGCGGCGCAGGCGGCCGACCAGCACTTCGATCACATTGGGATCGCGCTCTTCGTCGTCCGGGTAGAGCTGTTCGATCAAGCGTTCCTTGGCCACCACCTGCTGCTGATGGCGCATCAGGTATTCGAGGATGCGGTATTCGTAGGCCGTCAACTGCATGCCGCAGCCATCCATCAGCGCCTGCTTGCGGTTCAGGTCGAGTTGCAGCGGACCGGCTTCGATAGTCGCCTGGATAAACCCGCTGGAGCGGCGCAGCAGTGCATTCAAGCGCGCCTCCAACTCCTCGAACTGGAACGGTTTGACCACGTAATCGTCGGCGCCGCAGGCCAGCCCCTCGACCTTGTCCTGCCAGTTGCCACGGGCGGTGAGAATCAGGATCGGGAAGCTCTTGCCCTGGCTGCGCAGCTGGCGGATCAGGTCGAGGCCGTTGATCCCCGGCAATCCCAGGTCGATCACCGCCAGGTCATGGTGGTACTCCTCGGCGCGGTACAGCGCTTCCTCGGCATTGGCCACCGCATCCACCACATGGCCCTGTTCGCCGAGGCGGCTATAGAGATGGTGACGCAGCAGCGCCTCGTCCTCCACGACCAGCAATTTCATTGTGCTGTTTCCCCATAGAAGCGGCCGGGCAATTGCCCGGCCATGGTGCACGTGTGTGCTTATAAGGCCGTTGAAAAATGTAGGCGAGGCAGCCGAGACAAGGCAAAAACGGCCGAAAAAGCGCAGTTTACGTAGTGTAAATGAGCATTTTTAGGCCGTTTTTAACGCCGTATCGGCAACGTAGGTAGTTTTTCAACGGCCTGTTAGAACTTATAGCTGGCACCCAGGTATGCCTGCGAGCTGCTGTGCAAATCCAGAGAGCCGACTTTGCTGCCGCCATGCGGCGCGACTTCGGTACCGGCATTGCTGCGCAGGTAGCGGTAGCCGGCCTCGATGGAGGTATTTTTGTTCAGCTCCTGAAGGATACCGGCCTGCAAACCGACGGCGTAACCGATATCGCTGTCGCGCTTGATGCCTTTGCTGTCCTGCTCCAGCTTGATCAGGCCTGCGGTAGCGCCGCCGAACAGCTTGGTGTTGTTGCTGCCCAGCGGCATGAACAGGTCGTAGCTGCCGAGCAGGTTCTGCTGGCGCAATTTGAGGCCGCTGTCCGTGTCGGAGACGTTCTCGTAGGTCATGTAGTAGCGACTGTCCTCGCTCGCCTGGCCGGCGCGCACGCCCCAGGTGCCGGTGCCGTTGATCACCTTGTCGAAGTTGGGATTGTCCAGGTTGTGGTTCAACGCGCTGGACTTCTGGATGTTGTTGTCGGTTTGCCCCCAGGTGAGGCCAACGAAGTTGTCGGCAGCCTGCGCCGCGGCAGCACCGAACGCCAGGGTAGTAGCCAGGGCCAGCTTGGTCAGGTTGAGTTTCATGGTGTGTCCTCAGTGGTTTATCGGGTGTGGCTGAACTCGAGGCCTATACTGCCCGCGCACAACTGAACCCCCGCTGAACACACCCTGAACCCGAGCTGAACGAAGCCTGACGCTTACAGTTTTCGCGCCTGCCACCCCGCCAGCAGAAACAAACTCGCCAACACAACCAGCAACGGCAACCAGCCGGCGTGCTCCCAGACATAACCACCGACATAGCCGACCACACTGGAGCCCAGGTAATAGGCGCACAGGTACAACGCCGAAGCCTGCGCCTTGGCGCCACTGGCGCGCTGACCGACCTGACCGCTGGCCACCGCATGCGCGGCGAAAAACCCCAGGGTGAACAAGCCCAGCCCCACGACCACCGCGCCCAACCAGGGCGTGGCGCACAGTGCGACGCCGAGCAGCATGATGGCGATGCCTCCCTGCATCACCTGGCGGGCGCCCAGGCGTGGCACCAAACGCCCGGCCCAGCCGGCGCTGAAGATGCCGACCAGATAAACGCTGAAGAGCAGGCCGATCAGCGTCGATGACAAGCCGAACGGCGCCGCCACCAAGCGGAAGCCGACATAGTTGAACAGCGCGACAAAGCCGCCCATCAGCAGGAATGCCAGCCAGAACAAACCGCGCAACTGTGGGTTGCCCAGGTGCATGGCGAAATTGCCGAGCAAGCCGCGCAGCGATAACGGCTGCGCGCGAAAGTGCCGCGACGGCGGCAACAGCCACATGAACAAAGCCAACGCCAGCAGGCCCAGGCCGGCGATGCCGCCCAACGCCAGCGGCCAGCCACCAAGGTCGCTGAGCAGCCCCGCCAGCAGGCGCCCGAGCAAACCGCCCAGGGCGGTGCCGCCGATATACAGGCCCATCGCCGCCGGCAAGGCCTCGGGGTCGAACTCCTCGCCGACATAGGCCATGGCCAATGCCGGCAGCCCGCTCAGGGCCAGGCCGAGCAAGGCGCGCAACCAGAGCAGTTGGTCCCAGCTGTCGACCAGCGCGCAGGCAATGCCCAGCAGCGAAGCCAAGCCGAGGGCGGCAATCATCACCGGCTTGCGCCCCCAGCTTTCCGCCAGCGCGCCGGACACCAGCAGGCACAGCGCCAAGCTCAGGGTGGTCAACGACAGCGCCAGGCTGCTGCCGGCCGCCGACACGGCAAACTGCGCCGCCAGCAGCGGCAGCAATGGCTGCACGCAATAGAGCAAGGCGAAGGTGGCGAACCCGGCGCAGAACAGCGCCAGGGTAGCGCGTCGATAGGCCGTGGTACCGCGCGCCAGGTGCGCGCTGTCAGCAGAAGAAGGCATTGAAAAGACTCACGAAAGCGACCCCCGGCGGGCCGCGACTGAAGCCTAGCACGCGCGCCAAAGCCCATGCTTGAGCGCTCGCGTGGCGAGGAGTCAACAGCGGTGTAGCGACATGACCGTTTGTCCTGATCCAGATCAACGGCTTATGCCCTTACCTCAAGTAGGGTCTAGCCTGAAATCGACATTCAATGGAGTCGGCTGAGATGCACGCAGCACCTGACGACAAGCCTTCCAAGGGCAAGGAAACCCGCCTGTTCCTCTTCCTGGTCATCTGCCTGTTCCCCCTGCTGTCCGTCGCCCTGGTCGGCGGTTACGGCTTCTTCATCTGGATCATGCAAATGTTCCTCGGCCCGCCTGGGCCGCCCGGCGGATAGCCGCTGCCCAGTATTGATGTGGAGCCACGGAATATGGCCGAACCCCTGCATATCGCCAGCCTGCTGGTACACGCCCGCCCCGAGTTGTTCGAGGCGGTGAAAGCCAATCTGCGTCTGCTTGACGGTGTCGAACTGCATCAGCAAAGCCCGCTGGGCAAGCTGGTGGTGGTGCTGGAAACCGCCAACGAGCAGCAGATCCTTGAGCGTATCGACCAGATCAGCCACCTGCCGGGCGTACTCAACGCCGCGCTGGTCTACCACGAACTGCTCAGCCCCGAAGGAGTCGACGAATGAGCATGACCCGCCGTCAATTCGCCAAGGCCAACGCCGCTGCCATTGCCGCCGCCGCAGCCGGCCTGCCGATCGCCACCTCGGCGAGCAACCTGGTCACCGAAGCGGACCTCACCGCGCTGAACTGGAACAAGGCACCCTGCCGCTTCTGTGGCACCGGCTGCAGCGTGATGGTGGCGACCAAGAACAACCGCGTGGTGGCCACCCACGGCGACGTCAAGGCCGAGGTCAATCGCGGCCTGAACTGCGTCAAGGGCTACTTCCTGTCGAAGATCATGTACGGCGTCGACCGCCTGACCCAGCCGCTGCTGCGCATGAAAAACGGCGCGTATGACAAACAGGGCGAATTCCAGCCGATCAGCTGGGAGCAGGCCTTCGACATCATGGAGCTGAAGTTCAAGGAAGCCCTGAAGAACAAGGGCCCCGAGTCGGTCGGCATGTTCGGCTCCGGGCAGTGGACGGTGTGGGAAGGCTACGCCGCCAACAAGCTGATGAAAGCCGGCCTGCGCAGCAACAATATCGACCCCAACGCGCGCCACTGCATGGCTTCGGCGGTGATGGGCTTTATGCGCACCTTCGGGGCCGATGAGCCGATGGGCTGCTATGACGATATCGAAGCGGCCGATGTGTTCGTGCTGTGGGGCTCGAACATGGCCGAGATGCACCCGATTCTGTGGAGCCGGGTCACCGACCGCCGTCTGAGCTATCCGCAGACCCAGGTTGCGGTGCTTTCCACCTTCGAACACCGCAGCTTCGAGCTGGCCGATATCCCCATGGTGTTCAAACCGCAGACCGATCTGCTGATCCTTAACTACATCGCCAACCACATCATCGAAAGCGGCGCGGTGAACAAAAGCTTCGTCAGCCAGCACACCAAGTTCGCCAAGGGCGCGGACGATATCGGCTACGGCCTGCGCCCCGATCACCCGCTGGAAAAGCAGGCGAAGAATGCCGCCACGGCCAATACCTGGACGGACATGTCCTTCGAGCAGTTCGCCGCCTTCGTCAAACCCTACACCCTGGAGCGCACCGCCACGGAAACCGGGGTGCCGGCCGAGCGACTCAAGGCCCTGGCCGAGTTGTATGCCGACCCTAAGCGCAAGGTCATGTCGTTCTGGACCATGGGGTTCAACCAGCACACCCGTGGGGTGTGGGCCAACAACCTGATCTACAACATCCACCTGCTCACCGGCAAGATCAGCGAGCCGGGCAACAGCCCGTTCTCGCTCACTGGCCAACCCTCGGCCTGCGGCACCGCACGCGAGGTCGGCACCTTCGCCCACCGCCTGCCGGCCGATCTGGTGGTGACCAATCCCAAGCACCGCGCCACCGCGGAAAAGATCTGGAAGCTGCCCGCCGGCACCATTCAGGAGAAGGTTGGTTTTCACGCCGTGCAGCAAAGCCGCATGCTCAAGGACGGCGTACTCAACGTCTACTGGACCCAAGCCAGCAACAATATGCAGGCCGGGCCGAACATCATGGGCGAGGTGCTGCCGGGCTGGCGCAACCCGGACAACTTCGTGATTGTTTCTGATGTCTACCCCACGGTTTCCGCCCAGGCCGCCGACCTGATCCTGCCCAGCGCCATGTGGGTGGAAAAGGAAGGCGCGTACGGCAATGCCGAGCGGCGCACACAGTTCTGGCATCAGCTGGTCAGCGCACCGGGCGAGGCCAAATCCGATCTGTGGCAGCTGGTGGAATTTTCCAAACGCTTTACCACCGACGAAGTCTGGCCCGCCGAGCTGCTAACCGCATCGCCGCAGCACAAGGGCAAGACCCTGTATCAGGTGCTGTTCGCCAACGGCCAGGTCGATCAGTTCCCCAGCGAGCAGATCGAGTCTGGCCATCTCAACGATGAAGCCAAGGCCTTCGGTTTCTATCTGCAAAAAGGCCTGTTCGAGGAATACGCCCAGTTCGGTCGGGGCCACGGCCATGACCTCGCCGACTTCGACCGCTACCACAGCGAACGCGGCCTGCGCTGGCCGGTGGTGGGCGGCGAGGAAACCCGCTGGCGCTACCGCGAGGGGCATGACCCTTATGTGGCCAAGGGCAGCGGCGTGCAGTTCTACGGTTACCCGGACAAGAAGGCGATCATCTTCGCCCTGCCCTACGAGCCGCCCGCCGAAGCGCCGGATAGCGACTACCCGTTCTGGCTCAGCACCGGCCGGGTACTGGAACACTGGCACACCGGCAGCATGACCCAGCGCGTCGAAGAGCTGCACAAGGCGGTGCCCGACGCCTTGGTGTATATGCACCCGGACGACGCCAAGGCGCTTAACGCGCGGCGCGGCAGCGAAGTCAAAGTGATCAGCCGGCGCGGTGAAATGCGCGCGCGCATCGAAACCCGCGGGCGCAACAAACCGCCCCAGGGCCTGGTGTTCGTGCCGTTCTTCGACGCCAACAAGCTGATCAACAAGGTCACCCTGGACGCCACCGACCCGATCTCCAAGCAGACCGACTACAAGAAGTGTGCGGTGAAGATCGAACTGATCAGTGTGGCCTGAGGAGAACGCCGATGAACATTCGCCTACTGCCTCTCCTGCTGCTGGCCGCGTTCGGCATTGCCGTGGCCGCCGAGGTCAATTACCCGCTGGACGCCCCCGCACCGGATGGCCGCCGCCCCGGTGGCACCATCAGCCAGAGTCTGCCGGCCCCGCCCATCGCCAACGACGAGAACAAGGACCTCAAGCGCGAGCGCAACTACCCCGAGCAGCCGCCGACCATCCCGCACAGCATTCGTGGCTACCAGATCGACAAGAACGGCAACAAATGCCTGGCCTGCCACAGCCGCGCCAACAGCGCGCGCAGCCAGGCGCCGATGATCAGCATCACCCACTACATGGACCGCGACGGCCAGGCGCTGGCGGCCGTGTCGCCACGGCGCTACTTCTGCACCCAATGCCACGTGCCGCAGAAAGAGGTGCAACCGCTGGTGGGCAACAGCTTCGAGACCATCGACAAGCTGTTGCAGGACGAAGCTAATGCCGCGCAGAAACCCTAAGGAGGCGCCATGAAGTCGTTGCTCGCCCTGCTCAAGGACTACTGGCGCATCCTGCGTCGCCCGAGCGTGCATTACAGCCTGGGCTTTCTCACCCTTGGCGGCTTCGTCGCCGGGATCATCTTCTGGGGCGGCTTCAACACCGCGCTGGAGGCGACCAACACCGAACAGTTCTGCACCTCCTGCCACGAAATGCGCGACAACGTATTCGTCGAACTGCAGGACACCATCCACTACAGCAACCGCTCCGGGGTGCGCGCCACCTGCCCGGATTGCCACGTGCCGCACCAGTGGACCGACAAGATCGCGCGCAAGATGCAGGCCTCCAAGGAGGTGTGGGGCAAGATCTTTGGCACCATCAACACCCGCGACAAGTTCCTCGCCCACCGCCGCGAACTGGCCGAACACGAGTGGGCCAGGCTCAAAGCCAACGACTCGCTGGAATGCCGCAACTGCCACAACTTCGAGTTCATGGATTTCACCAAGCAGGGCCAACGCGCGCGGCAGATGCACTCCACCTCGCTGGCCAGCGGCGCAGCCACCTGCATCGACTGCCACAAAGGCATCGCCCACAAGCTGCCGGACATGAGCGGGGTGCCCGGCTGGTGAAGGGTTAAAAGCAATAGGCTCGGATACGCCAGCCAGGTCGTAGACGCATCGCTTGGAGCCACCTGTACAACGAATAAGGAGGAGTCAGCGATGAACGATTTCGTGGTCAGCGCCCGGCGGGTCAAGCAAGGCACCTTCGATGCCGAACCCGGCGCCTCGCACATGCTGCTGGTGCCCGCCGATGCCAAAGCCCCGCTGCCCAGCCATGGGCGCATGGGTGAAACCTGGGTCAAGGCCTGGTTGCAGCAACTGTTGGCCGAGGCGATCTGGGGCACGGACGAACGCACCGGCGCCGAGCGCGGCGACATCCTGGTGTATGTGCATGGCTACAACAACAGCGCCGAAGAGGTGGTAAAACGCCACCGCCGGCTCCAGGCCGACCTCACAGCGCTGGGCTGGAAAGGCGCAGTGGTGTCGTTCGACTGGCCCAGCGACAACAAGACCGTCGGCTATCTGGAAGACCGTCACGACGCCAAATTCAGCGCGATGCAACTGGTCACCGACCTGATCGCCCTGCTCGCCGCCAAGCAGACCCCGGACTGCGCGGTGAACACCCACATCATCGCCCACTCGATGGGCGCCTACGTGGTGCGCGAAGCCTTCGACGACGCCGACGATGCGCGCCTGGAAAACAACAGCTGGATGATCAGCCAGCTGTGCTTTATCGCTGCCGACGTGTCCGCCGCCTCGCTCAACGAAGGCCATGCCAGCAGCGACTCGCTGTACCGGCACTGCACACGGCTGACCAACTACTTCAGCCTCGGCGACAGCGTGCTCAAGCTGTCCAACGTCAAACGCGCCGGTGTGGCGCCACGGGCAGGCCGCGTCGGCCTACCGGAAGCGGCGCCGCGCGCGGCGGTGGATATCGACTGCAGCGCCTATCACCAGGCCCTGCTGGCCGATGCGGCATTACAGACCAGCGACCAGCCGCATGGGTTTCTCGGCAACCAGAACCACTCTTGGTACATCGGTAACCGGCTGTTTACCCTCGACCTGTTCGAGACGCTCAAGGGCGACCTGGACCGCAGCCTGATCCCCACGCGCAACCCGATCGACGGCTCGCGGCGGTTCAGCCTGATTCCGTAGGGCTTCAATGCTCGGCTAACGCCCACCCCAGCCAGCGCAGCGCTGGCGCACAGCAACAACTCACGGCCGCAGAACCAAAAAAAACGGGAGCCCAAATGGGCTCCCGCACTCAATCTCAGAGAAAAGTCGGAACCGGCTCAGCCGGACTCCAACAACAACCTCACCTGCGTTCCCGAAGAAACGCAGCGCTAGTCTGGCAAAAGCCCGCGCAACTATCCGTTTAGCTTTGTTGCCGCTTTGCAAAGAAATGTAAACGGCCGCCCGACTGGTCGCCTCGGGCGGCAACCGGCAGAATGCGCGGATGAACGACTACCAACCCGCGTGCTGCACCGCCCTCGTCGAACACTGGCCGCTGCCCCATGCGTTGCCCGGCGCCTGCCTGATCAGTACCCAGTTCGCGGCCGAACGCCTGGAGGCTGACGACTTCACCCGCTGCGCCATCACGCCCGTCTCTGGGGTGTCCAAACGTCAGGCGGAATACCTTGCCGGCCGCCTGTGCGCGCGCGAAGCCCTGCGCCGGGCTACCGGCACGGCGACGGTGCCGGCGGTCGGCGCCGACCGCGCCCCGCAATGGCCGGCCGCCGTCTGCGGTTCGATCACCCATGGCAGCGGTTGGGCCGCCGCCGTGGTCGCCCCGCATAGCAGCTGGCGCGGCCTGGGCCTGGATGTGGAGAAGATCATGCCGGCCAGTCGCGCCGAGCGCCTGGCGGGAGAAATCCTCACCCCTGGCGAATTGTTCCGCCTGGAAAGCCTGCCCGCCGCACAGCGCGCCCGACGCATCAGCCTGACCTTCTCGCTCAAGGAAAGCCTGTTCAAGGCGCTCTACCCGCTGGTGCTGCGGCACTTCTACTTTCAGGATGCCGAACTGCTCAGCGTCGCAGCCGACAACAGCGTGCGTATGCGCCTGCTGGTCGACCTGCACGCGGACTGGCCGGCGGGCAGCGAACTGGACGGCCAGTTCGGCGAATTCGACGGTTATCTGCTGAGCCTGGTGAGCATCCCGCGCTGAGCGATTGCATACGAACAGCACAGGGCCGTCGCGGCCCCGCAAGCTCGCCGCTGAAGCGCCCCCCACAACACAGGCTGCAGCCTGACGCTAAACCGTGGGAGGGGCTTTAGCCGCGACAAGCGCGTCACTTTCAAGCGATTGCCCTGACGAGCCGCGTAGCGGCACCCAATGCCCCAGGCAAATCCGATAAACTCGGGCCATTGCCGCCTGGAGTGCCCTAATGCGCGAAGAATTGAACCAAGGCCTGATCGATTTCCTCAAGGCCTCGCCGACCCCGTTTCATGCCACCGCCAGCCTGGCCCTGCGCCTGGAAGCGGCCGGCTATCAGCATTTGGACGAACGTGCGCCGTGGCACACCGAGGCCGGCGGCCGCTATTACGTGACCCGCAACGACTCCGCGATCATCGCCTTCAAACTGGGCAAGCGCTCACCACTGGAAGGCGGCATTCGCCTGGTTGGCGCGCACACCGACAGCCCCTGCCTACGGGTCAAACCGCAGCCGGAATTGCAGCGCCAAGGCTTTTTCCAGCTTGGCGTGGAAGTCTACGGCGGCGCGCTGCTGGCGCCCTGGTTCGACCGCGATCTGTCGCTGGCCGGGCGGGTGACTTACCGCCGCGACGGCAAGGTGGAAAGCCAGCTGATCGACTTCCAATGCCCGATTGCGGTGATCCCCAACCTGGCGATTCACCTCAACCGCGACGCCAACCAGGGCTGGGCGATCAACGCGCAGACCGAACTGCCGCCGATCCTCGCCCAACTGGCGGGCACCGAGGCGGCGGATTTCCGCGCGCTGCTCAGCGAGCAACTGGCCCGCGAACATGACTTCAACGCCGATGCGGTGCTGGATTTCGAGTTGAGTTTCTACGACACCCAGGCCGCCGCGGTGATTGGCCTGAATGGCGACTTCATCGCCGGCGCGCGGCTGGACAACCTGCTGTCCTGCTACGCCGGCCTGCAAGCCTTGCTGGCCGCCCCGGACGAAGAAAGCTGCGCACTGGTGTGTACTGACCATGAGGAAGTCGGCTCCTGCTCGGCCTGCGGCGCCGACGGCCCAATGCTCGAACAGGTGCTGCGCCGCGTGCTGCCGGAAGGCGACGCCTTCGTGCGCAGTATCCAGCGCTCGCTGCTGGTCTCCGCCGACAACGCGCATGCCGTGCACCCCAACTATGCCGATAAGCACGACGGCAACCACGGCCCGAAAATCAACGCCGGCCCGGTGATCAAGATCAACAGCAACCAGCGCTACGCCACCAACAGCGAAACCGCCGGGTTCTTCCGCCACCTGTGCCTGGAAAACGAAGTGCCGGTGCAGAGCTTCGTCACCCGCAGCGACATGGGTTGCGGCTCGACCATCGGCCCACTCACCGCCAGCCAACTGGGCGTGCGCACCGTGGATATCGGCCTGCCGACCTTCGCCATGCACTCGATCCGCGAACTGGCCGGCAGCCACGACCTGGCGCACCTGGTGAAAGTCCTCAGCGCCTTCTACGCCAGCGCCGAACTGCCGTAATCAGCCACAGGCGCGCAGGGTGGACAAGGTTGCGCCATGTCCACCCTGCGCCAGCCGACGGCGGTCAAGGGTGAGCACGGGTCTTTCTACTCCGGCACTTCGACGCTGACGTGAATGGCGTCGTGGCGCCAGAACTCCAGGTCGCAGTCGATCAGCCGGCCATGCTGGTCGCGGTTGACCCGGGTGATACGCAGCGCCGGGCTGCCTACCGCCACTTTTAATGCGCCGGCGGCCTCGCTGTGCAGTGCGGTCGGCACCATGTCGAAACGCACCCGCCCGTAGTGCACCGCGTACTCGCTGGCGTACAGCTCGGTCAGCGAGCGGGTCAGGTCAAAATCGAGCACCCCAGGGAAATACGCCGGGTTGAGGTAATGCTCGACATACAGCACCAAACGCCCGTCGATCCGCCGCGCGCGGCGGATCTGGTACACGCTGGACAGCGCCGGCAACTCCAGCACCTGACAGATTTCCGCATTCGCCGGCATCAGCCGCGCGCTCAACACCTCGGTTGCCGGCACCCGGCCCTGCTCGGCGACCATCGCATGGAAATGGCTACGCACCAGCGGGTTGTAAGCCACCCGCGCCGGGGAAACGAACCAGCCACGGCGCTCCTCGCGGTAGACCAGACCCTGGGCCTCCAGCTGGCTCAGCGCCTCGCGCAGGGTAATGCGGGTGGTGTCGAACAACTCGCTCAATTTGCGTTCGGCCGGCAGCTTGCTGCCGGAGGGCAGCAAACCGTGTTCGATCTGTTCTTCCAACGCACGGCAGATGGTGGTGACTGCACGCGGCGCTTCATCGCGCATCAAGACTTCCTCTTTTGGACTAGTCCAGCCTTACCAGGCCGTTGAAAAACTACCTACGTTGCCGATACGGCGTTAAAAACGGCCTCAAAAAGCTCATTTACACCACGTAAACTGCGCTTTTTCGGCCGTTTTTGCCTTGTCTCGGCTGCCTCGCCTACATTGTTCAACGGCCTGTCATTGCGGGGCATGAACCGACTCTTCAAACCGCGATAAATAAGCGTTCAAGCCTAGGCAGTCTAGATGACCGGCCGATGACAGCCGTCTTTCAGGCATGCCCCATGCCACTCTCGACGCCCGATGCATCCCCCGAAATCAGCCACTTATCCATGGTCTACGCTTGTTGTGCGCCGGCTCGTCAAACCCCTTGAACATCCGCCAAGAACCGGCAGACATAAAACTGTCACGCGTGAGGCCTAGATTGGCGTGGGTCTTGCTGATCTAGACCAACACACTCTCACTGCAAAGGAGTTTCCAATGAAACAACTGCTGCTGGCTTCCCTGATGGGCTCGGCCATCGCCCTGACCACCCAGGCCATGGCTGCTGATACGGACATGCAAGCGCTGGAACAAGCCGCTCGCGCCGAAGGCGCAGTGAACAGCGTGGGCATGCCGGACAGCTGGGCCAACTGGAAGGACACCTGGATTGATCTGGAAAAACTCTATGGCTTGAAGCACCTCGACACCGACATGAGTTCGGCCCAGGAAATCGCCAAGTTCGCCGCCGAGAAAGACAACGCCACCGCCGACATCGGCGACGTCGGCGCGGCCTTCGGCCCGATCGCCGTGCAACAGGGCGTAACGCAACCCTACAAGCCGAGCACCTGGGAGCAGATTCCGAGCTGGGCCAAGGACACCGACGGCCACTGGATGCTCGCCTACACCGGCTCCATCGCCTTTATCGTCAATAAGCAATTGGTCAAGGAGGCGCCGAAAAGCTGGGCCGACCTGAAAACCGGCACCTACAAGGTCGCCATCGGTGACGTCAGCGCCGCCGCCCAGGCAGTCAACGGCGTCCTCGCTGCCGCCATCGCCAACGGCGGCGACGAAAAGAATATCCAGCCGGGCCTGGACTTCTTCGGCGCACTGGCCGAGCAAGGCCGCCTGTCGCTGTCCAACCCGACCATCCAGACCCTGGAAAAAGGCGAAGTGGAAGTCGGCGTGGTGTGGGACTTCAACGGCTTGTCCTACCGCGACCAGATCGACCCGAGCCGCTTCGAGGTGCTGATCCCGTCCGACGGTTCGGTGATCTCCGGCTACACCACAATCATCAACAAGTACGCCAAGAATCCCAACGCCGCCAAGCTGGCCCGCGAATACATCTTGAGCGATGCCGGCCAGATCAACCTGGCCAAGGGTAACGCCCGTCCTATCCGCGCCGAGCACCTGACGCTGCCGGCCGAGGTGCAGGCCAAGCTGCTGCCCAACGCGCAGTACGCCAAGGTCCAGCCGATCAAGGACGCCGCCGCCTGGGAAGCCACCTCCAAGGCACTGCCGCAACTGTGGCAGGAACACGTCATCATCAATATGGAGTAACCGGCCGTAGGATGGGTGGAGCGCAGCGATACCCATCGCTCCACCTACCTTGATGGGTATCGCCAGCTCCACCCATCCTACGCATATGGCTCCACCGCAACTCCGCAGCGCAAGGAAGATGTCCTCCATGAAGCACAACGTCATCCTGGTCGTACTGGATGGCCTGAACTATCAGGTGGCCCGGCATGCGCTAGGTCACCTTCAGGCCTACTGCGGTGCCGGCCGCGCCGCGCTGTACAAGCTTGAGTGCGAGCTGCCGTCGCTGTCCCGCCCGCTGTATGAATGCATCCTCACCGGGGTGCCGCCGATCGACAGCGGCATCGTGCACAACGATGTGGTGCGCCTGAGCAACCAGCGCAGCATCTTCCACTACGCCCGTGACGCCGGTCTGAGTACCGCCGCCGCGGCCTATCACTGGATGAGCGAGCTGTATAACCGCGCGCCGTTCAATGCCGTGCGTGACCGCCACACCGAGGCGCCGGAGCTGCCGATCCAGCATGGGCACTTCTACTACGCCGACCATTACCCGGACTCGCACCTGTTCGCCGACGCCGAAAGCCTGCGCCTGCGCCACTCGCCGAACTTCCTTCTGGTGCACCCGATGAACATCGACGATGCCGGCCACAAGCACGGCCTCGATACCGCGCAATACCGCAACAGCGCGCGGCGCGCCGACATCCTCCTCGCCGACTACCTGCACGGCTGGCTGGCGGCCGGCTACCAAGTGCTGGTCACCGCCGACCACGGCATGAACAACGACCGCTCGCACAACGGTATCCTCGTCGAAGAGCGCGAAGTGCCGCTGTTCGTCCTCGGTGACGCGTTCAGCCTGGACAGCAG
The DNA here is from genome assembly GCA_002354655.1 of Pseudomonas sp. UBA2684. Taxonomy (GTDB): domain Bacteria; phylum Pseudomonadota; class Gammaproteobacteria; order Pseudomonadales; family Pseudomonadaceae; genus Aquipseudomonas. Next base: position 82,196 of record DELY01000041.1, on the reverse strand, counting down.
CGCACAACCCCGACAAACCGAGCTGTGCGGCACCATCTGCACGCTGCTCGGCGTACCTCACGACAAACCCCTCTGCAAGGAACTGCTCACGTGAATGCCGTCACCCGCGGCAAATGGCTGGCGGTGTTGTGCCTGCTGCCGTTTGCCGTTTTCTTCATCGCCTTCCAGATCGCGCCGCTGGTATGGGTGGCGACCAATAGCCTGAACACCCCCAATGGCTGGGGCCTGGGCAACTTCGAGCGGGTGTTCGCCTCCAAGTTTTACCTGCAAGCGATCAAGCACAGCCTGCAGATCGCCTTCTGGTCGAGCGTGTTCGGCATCGTTATCGCCATCCTCGGCAGCTACTCGCTGCGCCAGGTCGACTCCAAGCTGCGCGACTTCGTCATGGCCTTCTCCAACATGACCAGCAACTTCGCCGGGGTACCGCTGGCGTTTGCCTTCATCATCCTGCTCGGTTTCAACGGCGCACTGACCATCCTGCTCAAGCAGATCGGGCTGATCGAAGACTTCAACCTGTACTCCAAGACCGGGTTGATCGTGCTCTACACCTACTTCCAGATCCCCCTCGGCGTGCTGCTGCTCTACCCGGCCTTCGATGCCCTGCGCGAAGACTGGCGCGAGTCCGCCGCGCTGCTCGGCGCCGGCACCTGGGATTTCTGGCGGCATATCGGCCTGCCGGTGCTGACCCCGGCGCTGCTCGGCACCTTCGTCATCCTCCTGGCCAACGCCCTCGGCGCCTACGCCACGGTGTACTACCTGACCACCGGCAACTTCAACGTACTGCCGATCCGCATCGCCGCCATGGTCTCCGGCGACATTTCCCTCGACCCGAACATGGCCAGCGCCCTGGCGATGATCCTGGTCGGCCTGATGGCGGTGATCACCGTGGCGCATCAGTTGCTGCTGAAGAGGAGCTACCATGTCGCGCGCTGACGCCAAGCCGGCGGCGCTCTACCACCGCGTGGTGGTCTGGCTGCTGTTCCTGATTCTGCTCATGCCGCTGGCCGCCACCCTGCTCTACTCGCTGTCCACCAGTTGGTCGGCGAGCATCCTGCCCGACGGCCTGACCTTTAAGTGGTACTTGCAACTGTGGAGCGAAGAGCGCTTCCTGCGCGCCTTCGGTCAATCGCTGCTGGTGTGCTTCGCCGCGTTGCTGCTGTCGGCGGTGCTGATCCTGCCGCTGCTGTTCGTCGTGCATTACCACTTCCCCAAGCTCGACGGGCTGATGAACATCCTTATCCTGCTGCCCTTCGCCGTGCCGCCCGTGGTGTCCTCGGTGGGGTTGCTGCAGGTCTACGGTTCCGGGCCGCTGGCGATGGTTGGCACCCCGTGGATTCTGATCGGTTGTTACTTCACCATCGCCCTGCCGTTCATGTACCGAGCGATCACCAACAACCTGCAAGCGATCAACCTGCCGGATCTGATGGACGCCGCCCACCTGCTCGGCGCCAGCACCTGGAAAGCCGCCTTTCTGGTGGTGCTGCCCAACCTGCGCAAGGGCCTGATGGTCTCGTTGTTCCTCTCGTTCAGCTTCCTCTTCGGCGAATTCGTGTTCGCCAACCTGCTGGTCGGCACCCGCTATGAAACCTTGCAGGTCTACCTCAACAACATGAAAAACAGCAGCGGCCACTTCAACAGCGCCCTGGTGATTTCCTACTTCTTCTTCGTCCTGATCTTCACCTGGGCCGCCAATCGCCTGAACCGGGACAAGACATGAACCTGGCTTCTCTATTCGTTTTCCATAAGGATCTGCCATGAGTTTTCTCAGCATCCAGAACCTGCACAAGAACTACGGCGCCACCTCGATCTTCAGCGACATCAACTGCGCAATCGGCCAAGGCGAGTTCGTCACCCTGCTCGGCCCGTCCGGTTGCGGCAAATCCACCCTGCTGCGCTGCATCGCCGGCCTTACCGAGGTCAATGGCGGCAAGATCCTGCTCAACGGCGAAGACCTGGTGCCGCTGTCGCCGCAGAAACGCGGCATCGGCATGGTGTTCCAGAGCTACGCGCTGTTCCCCAACATGACCGTGCAGCAGAACGTCGCCTTCGGCCTGCGCATGCAGCAGGTCGCCAAGGACGAAAGCGCCCAGCGCGTGCAGGAGGCCCTGGCGATGGTCGAGCTGGGCGACTTCGCCAGCCGCTACCCGCACCAGCTCTCCGGCGGCCAGTGCCAGCGCGTGGCCCTGGCCCGCTCGCTGGTCACCCGCCCGCGCCTGCTGCTGCTCGACGAGCCGCTGTCGGCGCTGGATGCACGCATCCGCAAACACCTGCGCGAACAGATTCGCGGCATTCAGCGCGAACTGGGCCTGACCACCATCTTCGTCACCCATGACCAGGAGGAAGCCCTGGTCTTGTCCGACCGCATCTTCCTGATGAACGCCGGCAAGATCGTCCAGAGCGGCGATGCGGAAACCCTCTACACCGCGCCCGTCGACGCTTTCGCTGCCGGCTTTATCGGCAACTACAACCTGCTCGACGCCGCCAGCGCCAGCCGCCTGCTCGGCCGCCCGGTTGAGACCCGCGTGGCGATCCGCCCCGAGGCTATCCAGCTCAGCCAGGCCGGCAGCATCGAAGGGCAGATCCGCAGCCACAGCCTGCTCGGCAACGTCATCCGCTACCGTGTCGAAGCCCGTGGCGTCGAGCTGCTGGTCGATGTACTGAACCGCTCGGAGGCCGATCTGCATGCCAGCGGCCAGCACATCGCGCTTACCATAGCGGCCGACGCAATTCGTGAGGTGGCCTGATGGCACTGGCAATATTTGATCTGGACGAAACCCTGATCGGCGGCGACTGCGCCAGCCTGTGGAGCGAGGAGATGGTCCGCCTCGGCTGGGTCGACGGCGACAGCTTCCTGCAACGCGACCACCAACTGATGGCCCTCTACGCCGAAGGCAAGCTGGCCATGGAAGACTACATGGCCTTCAGCCTGTCGCCGCTGGTCGGCCGCACCGAGGAGGAAGTGGCCTTCGTCGTCGCACCCTATGTCGAAGACGTCATCGAGCCGATCCTCTACAGCGACGCCACCCGCTGCCTGGCCACCCACCGCATGGCCGGCGACCGCATTCTGCTGATCTCCGCTTCGGCGCACTTCCTGGTCAGCGCCATCGCCGCGCGCCTGGGTATCGACGACGTGCTGGCCATCGACCTGGAACAACAGCACGGCCACTACAGCGGCCGCACCCAGGGCGTACTGACCTACCGCGAAGGCAAGGTCAGCCGCCTGCACGCCTGGTTGCGCGAACAAGGCGAAAGCCTGGCCGGCGCCTATTTCTACTCCGACTCGCGCAACGACCTGCCGCTGCTGCAAGTGGTCGACCACCCCCACGTGGTCAACCCCGATCCGGTGCTGCGCCAGCATGCGGAGCACGCCGGCTGGCCGATCCTCAGCTGGCGCTGAACCTGGCCGCCAACATAGGGTGGGGCACACCTCGCGGCTAAAGCCCTTCCCACCAGGGCAATAACCACAAGCAGATGGGACAACACAGACGGTCGACGGATGACACGGCAAACGCGGCCGCAGCAACTATGCTCCAGCGCACAACTTCTGCGGCATAAGCGTTAGGGTCTGTTGCCGCTTCATTACGAGGCGCGTTGCTGCGAGAAATGGCCCCCGGTTAGGCGCAGGACGCAGGTAATGGCCTGGGCCGGCCGCGCCTTCCCTTGCCAAGTCCTGCAACAACAGCGGGGTCCATTTCTCGCGCAACCCGAAGGGCCGGGCCTGTTTTTGCGCGATGCAGCGTTACTCGACACTTATTTGGAATACCAAACTTCGTGTCTCGTGCCTTGCCTCGCGCAAAAACAGGCTCCGGCGCGACCGCGAATGAAATGGCAACAGACCCTAGCCAAGCTGGCGGGTGTCGCCCACAGACGAGTACCGTCCGATGCCTCGATTTGAACTGGCGGTAACGCTGGCGAATAGAGAACAAACGAGACTTGCATCACACCACAGGCCAAGTGGTAACATTTTGCCCGCTGATGGATCGACCCCGCCTACGAATGGAATTCGTGAATGCTCCAGAAACTTGTTCTGCTCGCGTCATTTTCTCTTGTGGTGCTCTACACCGCGACCTGGCTGGCTGCGCCCACACCTTATTGATCCCACCCGGCAAGGACGGCCGATATGACCCAGAAAGAACAGCAACTCACCGAACTGCTCACCCTCACCTCGCGCAGCATCACCCACATGACCGCGGCGATGACCGCGCTGTCGTTCGACCTGTTGCGCAGCAATGACCCTGGCGTGCGCAGCGCCGGCACGCGGATGATTTCCAGGCTGGAGGCCGTGAGCAAGGAACTGGACCAACAGTGGGCGTTGATCAGCGAGTTGACCGGCGTGCCGGAACCCACTCGCGCCGATGCGGTAGAAGAGGTGCAACTGCACTCGGCATCCTAGGGTCGACGGCCGGAGTGGCGCGGTTGGCTCAAACGCGGCATAGCCGGACGATGCACAGGCTGCTTGGCAAGGTGGCAGTCAACGTCAGCCAGTCCGCTTCCGCGCGCTCCAGCAGCAGCCCTTCCTGCACGTCCAACTCGACCGCGGCGGCGCACGCCACGCGGCACGTCACGTGGCCTGTCGCACAAAAGATCAAGGTGGCATCGGTGCTCAACCGATAGTACTGCTCGCCGCACAGCGTTGTGCGCAGCAGTTCATGGGTGTAACGCGTACGCCGCGTCATGACATTGAAATCGCTCAGCGGCCCGCTCAGTAGTTCAGCAGTCACCGGCTGCTCACCGCGAAAACGCAACACCGCGCCGTCAGCGTCGAGCGTCACGTCCTCGGCCTCGCCGATGCGCAGTTGCAGCCCCGCGCCCTGCAACACCAGCACGCTACGATCGACGCCTGGGAAGGCTGAAAACGCTCCCGAACTCGCCACCTGCGCACAACTGATGCGCCAATCGAAATCGTCGAGACCGGCGCCGGGCGGCTCGATCGCCAGCACCTGCGTCACCCCGCCGGCGTTCTTCCACGGCATGCGCGGCAACGACTCCAGTGCAATCTTCTGCATCGTCTACCCAGCCCCTCTCGCTGCACGCCACCTGAGTCGATGGCATCTTAATGTATATACATTAAAGAACAAACCTGCGTTAACACAACCCACGGCTGCTCGCCAAACGGCCGTAAAGCCCCCTGCGTTCGATCAACGAAAAACTTATCCACCCAAGCACCTACACAGATAAGCATTTAAAAACAGTCACTTGAATAAAAAAATCAATAATTGCCGCGGCCCTTGCACAGCGTCCAACGACCAAAGGTCATGGGCGCGGCTTGACGACCCGTTTGCTCGCTCATATTGTATATACAAATAAATTCAACGAGGCTCATACCGTGCCCAACACGCCCTCCTCCAGCCTGCTGTGGCGCGATGTCTGCGTTTTCGATGGCCTACAGGTGTTGCCCACGCCCATGGCGGTGCAGGTTCGCGCCGGGCGGATCGTCGCGCTCACGCCCATGGCGGCGTTCACCGACGCCCAGGCCATCGGCTATCGCGAAGTCGGCTGCGGCGGGGTAATGACTCCGGGTCTGGTCGATTGCCACACGCACCTGGTGTTCGCCGGCAGCCGAGCCGAGGAGTTCGAGCAACGTCTGGAGGGCGCCAGCTACGCCGACATCGCCCGTGCCGGCGGCGGCATTCTCAGCACCGTGCGCGCCACCCGCGCCGCCAGCGAGGAGCAATTGCTGGCCCAGGCGCTGCCGCGCTTGCAAGCGCTGTTGGCCGACGGAGTCACCAGCGTGGAAATCAAATCCGGTTACGGCCTGAACCTCGCCGACGAACTGAAAATGCTGCGTGTCGCCCGCCGCCTCGGCGAAACGCTGCCAGTGCGCGTGGTCACCACCCTGCTCGGCGCGCATGCCTTGCCGCCGGAATTCACCGACGACGCCGACGGCTATATCGCGCTGGTGTGCAACGAGATGATCCCGGCGGCCGCCGCCGAAGGGCTGGCCGATGCGGTGGACGTGTTCTGCGAGCACATCGCCTTCAGCCCAGCGCAATGCGAGCGGGTGTTCCAGGCCGCGCAACGCCACGGACTGGGTATCAAGGTGCATGCCGAGCAGCTGTCCAACCAAGGCGCCAGTGCCCTGGGCGCACGTTATGGCGCGCTGTCGGCGGACCATATCGAGTTCCTCGACGAGGCTGGCGTGCAGGCCATGGCCGCCGCCGGCACGGTGGCGACCCTGCTCCCCGGCGCCTTTCATACCCTGCGCGAAACCCAATTGCCGCCCATCGCGTTGCTGCGCCGGCATGGCGTGCCGATGGCGCTGGCCAGCGACGCCAACCCGGGCACCTCGCCGATCTGCTTCCCCACGCTGCTGCTCAACCTGGCCTGCACCCTGTTCCGCCTGACCCCACGCGAGGCGCTGGCCGGAATGACCGCGCATGCCGCGCAGGCACTCGGATTGCCCGAACTGGGCCGCATTGCCGTCGGCGCTCCCGCCGACCTGTGCCTGTGGGCCATCCAGCAGCCGGCCGAACTGGCTTACGCAGTGCAGCCGGGGCGCCTGCGCCAACGGGTGTTCAACGGAATCATCAGCCACCCATCAGGAGTCAGTGCCCATGAATGTTGATCGCCACTGCATGGCGTGCTGGCAAGGTCGTGTCGACCCCGAGCCGGACAGCCCGCGCTGGCACCAGCGCATCCAGCCGCTGAGTGCGGACAGCCAGCCCGGCGTGGCCCTGCTCGGTTTTGCCAGCGATGAAGGCGTGCGCCGCAACCACGGGCGGGTGGGCGCCGCCGCCGCACCCGAGGCGATACGCAAGGCCCTGGCCAACCTGGCCTGGCACCGTCAGGGACCGGCCTTCGATGCCGGCGATGTGGTCTGCGCCGATGGCGAACTGGCCGCCGCGCAGGCCCGCCTGGGGCAAAACGTCTGCGCGCTGCTGGATGCCGGGCACTTGCCTGTCGTCCTCGGTGGCGGTCATGAGGTGGCCTACGGCAGTTGGCTGGGGATTGCCGAACACCTGGCCGGCAATCCCGCGCCGCACCACGACGCCATACGCCAGGACGGCCCACGGATGGCCGCCCCACGGATGGCCGCCCCACGTATCGGCATCATCAATTTCGATGCGCATTTCGACCTGCGCGACCCCAGCCATGTGCAGTCCTCGGGTACGCCGTTCGCGCAGATCGCCGCGCAGTGCGAGGCACGCGGCTGGCCATTTATCTACGCCTGCCTCGGCGTCAGTCGCGCCAACAATACCCGCGCGCTGTTCCAGCGGGCCGCCGAACTCGACGTGCTGGTGCGCGAAGACCACGAGATTCGCGAAACCAGCCTGATCGACCTCAACCATGAGCTGGGCGCCTTCATCGCCGGTTGCGACGCCCTCTACCTGACCATCGATCTCGATGTGCTGCCCGCCTGCGAAGCGCCCGGCGTCAGCGCACCGGCCGCACGCGGGGTATCGCTGACCCTGCTCGAACCGCTGCTGGAGCGAGTGCGCGACAGCGGCAAATTGCGCCTGGCCGACCTCGCCGAACTCAACCCCAGCCATGACATCGACAGCCGCACCGCGCGGGTCGCGGCGCGGCTGATTCACCTGCTGTGCCTGGCCGGCTGAACGCGCTTCAGCCATTTCCCTGACAACAATAAATCCAGAGGAACCCACCGATGACACGCTCCGCCCACGCCCCGCATGACGCTGCTGTCGTGCTCCACCTGGTCAAGGTGGCGCGCCGTGATGTCTGAACAACTGTCGCTGGTCGCCAGCGTTTCTCGCGGTCGTGCGCTGGCGCGTCTGCTCGGTTACAGCCTGATCGGCCTGGTGCTGTTCTTCGTGCCCTTCGAGATCGGCGGGCGCTCGACCATCCTCCTTGACCACGCCGCCAGCGCCTTGCAAACCCACGCACGGCCGCTGGTGATCGGCATCGCCCTGCTGTTTATGCTCTACGGCGCGCTGCAACCCTGGCTCAGCGGCAGCTGGCGCGGCGACCTGACCCGCACGGTATTCAGCGTGCTCAAGGTGTTCGGCCTGCTGATCGGCGTGGCCTACCTGCTTGGGGTCGGGCCGGCGGCGCTGTATCAGCCGGGCATGCTGCCGTTTCTGTTCGACAAACTGGTGCTCAGCCTGGCGCTGATCGTGCCGCTGGGTGCGCTGGCGTTGGTGTTTTTGATCGGCTTCGGCCTGCTCGAACTGGTCGGCGTGCTGATGCAGCCGGTGATGCGGCCGATCTGGCGCACGCCAGGCAAGTCGGCAATCGACGCGGTGGCCTCGTTCGTGGGCAGCTACTCGGTGGGCCTGTTGATCACCGACCGCATGTACCAGCAGGGCCACTACAGCGTGCGCGAGGCGGCGATCATCGCCACCGGCTTCTCCACCGTGTCGGCGCCGTTCATGGTGATCATCGCCAAGACCCTCGGCCTGATGGAAATCTGGAACCTGTATTTCTGGAGCGCGATGCTGGTGACCTTCAGCGTCACGGCGGTCAGCGCACGCATCTACCCGCTGTCACGTCTGCCCAGCGAAAGCCGTCCCGAGCCGCAGTTGCAACACGGTGAAAGCCGTATCGCCAGCGCTTGGCGTGCCGGCCTGAGCCAGGCGGCCTGTGCGCCTTCGCTGACTAGCGCGTTGCGCGAGACCTTCGTCGACGGCCTGCGCATGACCGCCGCCATCCTGCCGAGCATTCTCGCCGTCGGCCTGCTCGGCTTGCTCGCCGCCAAGTACACCCCGCTGTTCGATGCCATCGGCATGCTGTTCTACCCGCTGACCTGGCTGTTCGGTCTCGACGAACCGATGCAGGTGGCCCGCGCCATTTCGGCTGGGCTGGCGGAAATGTTCCTGCCAGCGATGCTGCTGAAAGACGCCGACGAGGTGGTCAAGTTCGTCGCCGCCATCGTCTCGGTGAGCAGCGTGCTGTTTCTCTCCGCCTCGATTCCCTGCGTGCTCGCCACGCGGATTCCGCTGCGCCTGCGCGACCTGTTGCTGGTCTGGTTGCAGCGCACGTTTTTCAGCCTGCTGTTCAGCATCCCGCTGGGCTATCTGGTGCAGTACCTGGGCTGGCTCTGACGCACCGCCCGTTATTTATCACTCGACTTTTTTCTTTGCAGGAGCCTGCCATGACCCGTTTCCGTGACACCGAAATCCGCGCCGCCCGCGGCACCACGCTGACCGCCAAGAGCTGGCTGACCGAAGCGCCGCTGCGCATGCTGATGAACAACCTCGACCCGGAAGTCGCCGAGAACCCCAAGGAGCTGGTGGTGTATGGCGGCATCGGCCGCGCCGCGCGCAACTGGGAGTGCTTTGATGCGATCGTCGAGGTGCTGACCCGCCTGGAAGACCACCAGACCCTGCTGATTCAGTCCGGCAAGCCGGTCGGCGTGTTCGAAACCCACAAGGACGCGCCACGCGTGCTGCTGGCCAACTCCAACCTGGTGCCGCACTGGGCCACCTGGGAGCACTTCAACGAGCTGGATGCCAAGGGCCTGGCCATGTACGGGCAGATGACCGCCGGCAGCTGGATCTATATCGGCAGCCAGGGCATCGTCCAGGGCACCTATGAAACCTTCGTCGAGGCCGGTCGCCAGCATTACGGCGGCAGCCTCAAGGGTCGCTGGGTGCTCACCGCCGGCCTGGGCGGCATGGGTGGCGCACAGCCGTTGGCGGCGACCCTGGCCGGCGCCTGCTCTCTGAATATCGAGTGCCAGCAGAGCCGTATCGATTTCCGCCTGAAGACCCGCTACGTCGACGAGCAGGCCACTGACCTGGACGACGCCCTGGCGCGGATCGACAAATACACCGGCGAAGGCAAGGCCATCTCCATCGCCCTGTGTGGCAACGCCGCCGAGATCCTGCCGGAGCTGGTGCGCCGTGGCGTGCGCCCGGACATGGTCACCGACCAGACCAGCGCCCACGATCCGCGCCACGGCTACCTGCCAATCGGCTGGAGCTGGGACGAGTACGTGGCCCGTGGCAAAACCGAGGAGGCCGTGGTGGTCAAGGCCGCCAAGCAGTCCATGGCCGTGCATGTGCGCGCCATGCTGGCCTTCCAGCAGATGGGCGTGCCGACCTTCGACTATGGCAACAATATCCGTCAGATGGCCCTGCAAGAGGGCGTCGACAACGCCTTCGACTTCCCCGGCTTCGTCCCGGCCTATATCCGTCCATTGTTCTGCCAGGGCATCGGCCCGTTCCGCTGGGTGGCGCTGTCCGGCGACCCGGAGGACATCTACAAAACCGACGCCAAGGTCAAGGAACTGATCCCCGACGATGCCCATCTGCACAACTGGTTGGACATGGCCCGCGAGCGCATCAGCTTCCAGGGCCTGCCGGCGCGTATCTGCTGGGTCGGCCTGAAGGACCGCGCGCGCCTGGCTCAGGCCTTCAACGACATGGTCGCCAGCGGCGAGCTGAAAGCGCCGATCGTCATCGGTCGCGACCACCTCGACTCCGGCTCGGTGGCCAGCCCCAACCGTGAAACCGAGGCGATGCAGGACGGCTCCGACGCCGTGTCCGACTGGCCGCTGCTCAACGCCCTGCTGAATACCGCAGGCGGCGCGACCTGGGTGTCGCTGCACCACGGTGGTGGCGTCGGTATGGGCTACTCGCAGCATTCCGGGGTGGTGATCGTCGCCGACGGCACCCCCGAAGCCCGCGCCCGCCTCGGCCGCGTGCTGCGCAACGACCCAGGCACCGGGGTGATGCGTCATGCCGATGCCGGTTACGATCTCGCCATCGACTGCGCCGACGAGCAAGGCCTCGACCTGCCAATGATCACTGCGGGCAAAGGAGCCTGAGCATGAACCTACTGAACCTACAGCCCGGCCAACTGAGCCTGAGCCAACTGCGCAGCGCCTACCAACAAGCGCTACAGGTACGCCTGGACGACAGCGCCGGCGCGGCCATCGAACGCAGCGTGGCGTGCGTGCAGCGCATTCTCGACGAGAACCGCACCGCCTACGGCATCAACACCGGCTTCGGCCTGTTGGCGCAGACTCGTATCGCCAGCGAAGACCTCGAACAACTGCAACGCTCGCTGGTGCTCTCGCATGCCGCCGGCTTCGGCGAGCCGCTGGACGACGCCATGGTGCGGCTGATCATGCTGCTCAAGGTCAACAGCCTGGCGCGCGGTTTTTCCGGCATCCGCCTGAAGGTGATCGAGGCGCTGATCGGCCTGATCAACGCCGAGGTCTACCCACACATTCCGCTCAAGGGCTCGGTCGGTGCATCCGGCGACCTGGCGCCGCTGGCGCACATGTCGCTGGTGCTGCTCGGCGAAGGCCAGGCGCGTTATCGCGGTGAATGGTTGCCAGCCACTGAGGCGTTGGCCATCGCCGGTTTGCAGCCGCTGACCCTGGCGGCCAAGGAAGGCCTGGCGCTGCTCAACGGCACCCAGGTGTCGACCGCCTACGCCTTGCGTGGCTTGTTCGAGGCCGAAGACCTGTTCGCCGCCGCCACCGTCTGCGGCGGTCTGACGGTGGAGGCCGCATTGGGTTCGCGGGCACCGTTCGATGCACGCATCCATGCGGCGCGCGGCCAGCGCGGGCAGATCGACGCGGCGACGGCCTACCGCCACCTGCTCGAAGCCAGCAGCGAAGTGGGCCGCTCGCATGCCGCCTGCGACAAGGTGCAGGACCCTTACTCGCTGCGCTGCCAGCCGCAGGTGATGGGCGCCTGCCTGACCCAACTGCGTCAGGTCGCCGAGGTGCTGGCGGTGGAAGCCAACGCAGTGTCGGACAACCCGCTGGTATTCGCCGAAGAGAACGACGTGATCTCCGGCGGCAACTTCCACGCCGAACCGGTGGCCATGGCCGCCGACAACCTGGCGCTGGCCATCGCCGAGATAGGTGCGCTGAGCGAGCGGCGCACCTCGCTGATGATGGACAAGCACATGTCGCAGCTGCCGCCGTTTCTGGTGGCCAATGGCGGGGTCAACTCCGGCTTTATGATCGCCCAGGTCACCGCCGCCGCATTGGCCAGCGAGAACAAGGCGCTGGCCCATCCGCACAGCGTCGACAGCCTGCCGACTTCGGCCAATCAGGAAGACCACGTGTCGATGGCCCCGGCCGCCGGCAAGCGCCTGTGGGAAATGGCCGACAACGTACGCGGGATTCTCGCCATCGAATGGCTGGGCGCCTGCCAGGGCCTGGACTTTCGTCAGGGGCTGAAGAGCTCGGCGAAACTGGAGCAGGCCCGGCAGTTACTACGCGACAAGGTGCCGTACTACGTCGAGGACCGCTTCTTCGCCCCGGACATCGCCGCCGCTGCCGAGCTGCTGGGCAAGCGAGTGCTGACGCCGCTGCTGCCGGCCGGGCTGCTGCCGTCGTTGGGATAGGTTGGACTGAGCTCGGCGAGCGCAACGGCGATGTCCGGCCTGACGTCGCCGTTGCGATCGCCCACCGGGCTTCGTTGCAGGCTCCTCAACGGCGCGCCGCCCGAGCCAACCTACCCTCATGTGGACGCGTTATGATTCGCGCACCGGGCGCAACCCAAGGAGCCGCAGTGACCAGCACACCCCCGCGCTACAAGGTGATCGAGGCGCATCTGCTCGAACGGATCAACAGTGGCGCCTACCCGGCTCACCACCAGATTCCACCGGAAGAACAGCTGGCCCGCGACTTCGGCGTCAGCCGCATGACCGCCAACAAGGCGATCCGCGACCTGGTGCAAAAGGGCTACCTGATTCGCCAGGCCGGGCTGGGCACCTTCGTCACCGACCGCAAGGCCGAATCGTCACTGCACGAAGTGCTGAACATCGCCGCCGAAGTGCGCAACCGCGGCAACCACTACAGCAACGACATCCTGCGCTGCGAGGCCATCGATGCCGACGATGAAGTGGCCCTGCGCCTGGGCGTTCGCCTCGGCACCCCGACGTTCCACAGCATCCTGGTGCACCGCGAAAACAGCGTGCCGATCCAACTCGAAGACCGCTACGTCAACCCGCGCTGGGTGCCCAACTACCTGGCGACCGATTTTTCCCGGCAGACGCCCAACGAAATTCTCGTGGCCACCTGCCCGATCTCGGTCGTCGAGCACGTGGTCGAAGCCGTATTGGTCGATGCCCAGACAGCCGAATGGCTGGCCATCGACACCGCCACGCCCTGCCTGAGCATGATCCGGCGAACCTGGTCAGACGAACACCTGATCAGTTATGCCCGTCTGATCCATCCCGGCGACCGTTACAAGCTGCGCTCGGCAATGCCGCGCGGCTGAATGGCGCAGTGGCGCGCCCAGCGGGTCGGCAGTATTGAATGGGCCACGACAGCGGCTGACGGGCAACGCCCTATCCGCCTTGGGCAGCGCTACACTTGCAACCCGATACCACGACAGCGGAGAGTCCCGTGCCCCCAATCGATCAACCAAAACGCCTCGCTGCTCGGCTGGCGATCCTGCAACACCCGGATGCCCAGGACTGCACCGTCTACCGCTCGGACGACGATGACCCCGAGGCCGAAGAAGAGGATCTGGGCGATGCCAAAATCCTCTTCACCGGCGTATTCGCAGCCCCCGCCGACTGGGATGAGCACGAACGCAGCGAGTTTTTCGGCGACAGCGCCCCCGAGCTGTTTATCAACGCTTATATCGAGTGCGAAGCCAAACCGGCAACCGCTGGTTTCTTCGTTCCGGAGATTGGCGATTACGTAGCGACCATGCCAGGGCTGGGCGAAGTCGTGATGTTCTACGTGCACGACTGCAACGAAGATGAGCACGGCAGGCTGTGCACCCTGATCCGCGACGATGAACTGCTGGATTGAGCGCAGCGGGTGGCGTGCCGGCCGGCCTGACGCGCGGCTTGGCCAGCTGATGAGCGCAGCAGACGCGGTCTTTTTCGCGTAACGCAGCGCCAGAGAGGCGCCTCTAAAACGGCTTGAACAGCGCCTCGGCAGCACGTCTGTGCCCTGAGGCGCACTGACCTTGCAGGCTATTGCAGACGTTGGACCTTACTCGCCGATGTCTTCGTTCCACAACGCCGGCTGGCGGGCGATAAAGCCTTGCATCAGCGCCACGCAGGTTGCGTCTTGCAGCACCTCGACCGCGACGCCGCGCGTACGCAGCAACTGCTCCTCGCCCATAAACGTCTGGTTTTCACCGATGACCACTTTCGTGATGCCGTACAGCAGAATCGCGCCGCTGCACATCGCGCACGGCGACAGCGTGGTGTAGAGCACCGCTTCGCGGTAGGTCTGCGCGGGCAGGCGGCCCGCATTTTCGAACGCGTCCATTTCGCCGTGCTTGATCACGCTGCCTTCCTGCACCCGTCGATTGTGTCCACGACCGATGATCCGGCCTTGGTGCACGATCACAGAGCCGATCGGGATGCCGCCCTCGGCCAAGCCCTGTTGCGCCTGCTCAATCGCCGCTTGCATGAAGGGGTCCATGGTGATTCCTCAAGGTTTGACGTGCCTGACAGCACGGTAATCTGCGCGAAAGCGGCGCACGGAGCAGAGCGCCTTACACAACGTAGAACAAGATCGCCACAAAGTGCAGCAAACTGCCGGCGATCACGAACAGGTGCCAGATGCCATGCCAATGACGGAAACGGCTGTCGTAGGCAAAGAAGATGATCCCCACCGTGTACAACACCCCGCCAGCGGCCAACCAGCTAAAGCCTTCGAGCCCCAGCGCGGCGATCAGCGGTTTGACCGCGACCAGCACAATCCAGCCCATCACCGCGTAGATCACGATGGACAACACCCGCGCCTCGGAGCGCGGCTTGAGCTCTTGCAGCATGCCCAGCAACGCCAACCCCCAGACGATGCCAAACAGCGTCCAGCCCCACGGCCCGCGCAGCGTCACCAGGCAGAATGGCGTGTAGCTGCCGGCGATCAGCAGGTAAATCGACAGGTGATCGAGCTTGCGCATGATCACTTTCGCCGGCCCTTGCACGCTGTGGTAAACCGTCGAAATGCTATAGAGCAAGACCAAGGTGACGCCATAGATCGCAACGCTGACGATCTTCGCGGGCGCGCCATCCAGGCTCGCCAGCACCAGCAACCAGACCGCGCCGATGCAGGCCAGCACAGCGCCGACCAAGTGCGTCCAGGCATTGAATCGCTCGCCCTGATACATAGTGCTCAAACCCCAAACGGCCGCGATTGTGCGAGTGCCCCAGGCTTATCGCTGAAAGCACGCGCCGCTGCAAGCAATCCGCTGTGCGTGCTGGCGGCTCTGCTGCGGGCGCTGTCGCCATTCTGTTGATGCCGCCCAGCGTCCGCTGGAGGCATAAACGCTCATGCAAATCGGGGCCATCGCCCTTCTATTTACCCCCTCTTATCCGCTGGTCGTTGCAAAGCCTGCGCCGCGCTGATATCTGTATATAAAACCAGTGTCCGGCGCGCCCATGCAGTTCCAGCTCGATCCCCGCTTCTATTACCTGTCGAACTTCCATAAGGCACTGGCCTGGCTGCAAGACCGCTATGACGACTTGCTGATAGAGCCCGAGCGGGTGTTTTTGCGTCAGTTCGCCGAGCTGGAGGTGCCCGCCCAGGCCTTGCTGGTGCGCATGATCATGCGCAAGGGCCCGCACTTTCGCGCCAGCAAGCTGGACTACGCCGAGATCGGTTGCCCGCGACGCGCCGCCCAGCCGTTGCTCGCGGCCGGCTGGATAAGCGACGCCGCCGAGCTGTCGCTGGAGGCGCTATTCGCCCTGCTGCGCAAGGACGAACTGCTCGAACACCTCAACGCGCAGGCGCACAAAGCGCTGAAGAAAGCCGAGCTGTTCGAACGCCTGGCCGAGCCGTATTGCGAACCACAACCCTTTGCCCGTTGGTGCCCTGGCCTCGACGAGCAGGTGTTGACCTTGCACATCGGCGAACTCTGCGAACGCCTACGCTTGATGTTCTTCGGTAACCTGCACCAGGACTGGACGGAGTTCGTGCTGGCCGACCTCGGCATCTTTCGCTACGAAAACGTGGAATTGAGCGCCGACTCCCGGGGTTTTCGCCGCCGCGAAGATGTCGACAGCTACCTGCACCTGCGCCGCTGTCAGGAGCACTTCGAGGCCGGTGCGCCAATCGCCGAGGTGCTTGCACTGATCGGCGAGCCGCCGCACGAGCAGCCGTTTCTGGCCCGCCGTCATGCCAAGCTGCTGTTTCGCCTCGGCCAACAATTGGAGCGCGCCGGCGACCTGGAGCACGCCCTGGCCTGCTATGCCGGCAGCCACTATCCCGGCGCCCGCCAGCGGCAGATCCGCGTACTGGAACGCAGCGCTCGTCCTGCCGAGGCCTTTGCGCTGGCGCAAGTCGCCGCCGAACACCCGCAAAGCGAGGCCGAAGCACAACTGCTGGAGCGTGCGCTGCTGCGCCTGGGCCGGCAGCTCGGCGTCGCGCAGCCGGCGAAACCGCGCAGCGCGCCGGCCAAGCGGATCGACCTGTGCCTGCCGCGCCCCGAGGCGCACAGCGTCGAGTTCGCCGTCAAGGCGCACCTGCACACTGACGATGCGCCGGTGCACTACGTCGAGAACAGCCTGATTTGCAGCCTGTTCGGCCTGCTGTGCTGGCAAGCGATCTTCGCGCCATTGCCGGGCGCATTTTTCCACCCGTTCCACACCGGCCCGGTGGACCTGCTTAGCGCGGACTTTCACAGCCGCCGCGCCGAGCGGTTCGCCGCGTGCCTGGCCCAGCTCGACTCGCCGGCCTACAAGCAAACGATCCGCCAGACCTACGCGGACAAGTACGGTATCCAGTCGCCGTTCGTGTTCTGGGCCGCGCTCGATCAGACGCTGCTCGAACACGCCCTCGAGTGCCTGCCCGCCGCCCATCTGCGCGCCTGGTTCGGCCGGCTGTTGCTCGACATCAAGGCCAACCGCGCCGGCATGCCGGATCTGATCCAATTCTGGCCGGCCGAGCGGCGCTACCGGATGATCGAGGTGAAAGGCCCCGGCGACCGCCTGCAAGACAACCAGCGGCGCTGGCTGGCGTTCTGCGCCGAACACGGCATGCCGGTGGACGTGTGTTACGTGCAGTGGGCCGAGGCATGAAACAACGGCTTCTGCACTACCAGGTCGCCGTGCGTGCGCTGTGCGAGTTCACCGCCAAGGTCGGCGACCTCGACTTACGCTTCACCCCCTCGCCCACCGCCCAGGAAGGCATGAGCGGGCACGCCATCGTGGTCGCCCGGCGCGGCCCCGGTTATCACGCCGAACTGCCGCTCAGTGGCGAATACCAGGGGTTGCAGGTGCGCGGCCGGGCCGACGGTTTTGATCCGGATTACAACCGCCTGGAGGAGATCAAGACCCACCGTGGCGACATCGCGCGCATCCCCGAGAACCATCGGCTGCTGCACTGGGCCCAGGCCAAGGTCTACGGCTGGCTGCTGTGCCAGGAGCGCGGGTTGCGCGAGATCAACCTCGCGGTGGTCTACTTCAACGTGCTCAGCCAGCACGAAACCGCCTTCCATGAAAGCTGTACCGCCGAGGAACTGCGCGTCTTCTTCGAGCTGCAATGCAGCCGTTTCATCGCCTGGGCCGAACAGCAGCGCGACCACCGCCGGGCACGTAACCAGGCGCTGGAGCGGCTGCGTTTTCCCCATGCGCAGTTTCGCAGTGGCCAGCGCCAGTTGGCCGAGTCGGTGTACCGCGCCGCCCGCGACGGCCACAGCCTGATGGCCCAGGCGACCACAGGCATCGGCAAGACCCTCGGCACGCTGTTTCCGCAGCTCAAGGCGTTCCCGGAGCAACAACTCGACCGCCTGTTCTTCCTCACCGCCAAAACCCCTGGCCGGCGCCTGGCCCTGGATGCGCTGGCGACCCTGCGCAGCCAGGAAACCGCCATGCCGCTGCGGGTGCTGGAACATGTGGCGCGCGACAAAGCCTGCGAACACCCGGACAAAGCCTGCCATGGCGACTCCTGCCCATTGGCCAAGGGCTTTTACGACCGCCTGCCGGCCGCGCGCCAGGCCGCACTGGAACGCCAATGGCTGAGCCAGGACAGCGTGCGCGAAGCCGCCCTGGCGCATCG
This sequence comes from Pseudomonas sp. UBA2684, assembly GCA_002354655.1. Classification (GTDB taxonomy): domain Bacteria; phylum Pseudomonadota; class Gammaproteobacteria; order Pseudomonadales; family Pseudomonadaceae; genus Aquipseudomonas. Next base: position 64,306 of record DELY01000041.1, on the reverse strand, counting down.
GGTCTGCCCCTACTACCTGAGCCAGGAACTCTGCCGCTGGGCCGACGTGGTGGTGTGCGATTACAACTATTACTTCGACATGGGCGGCCTGCTCTATGGCCTGACCCTGCTCAACGAATGGCGCGTGACCCTGCTGGTGGACGAAGCGCACAACCTGATCGAGCGTGCGCGCAGCATGTACACCGCCGAACTCGATCAGGCCAGCTTCAATGCCCTGCGCCTGATCGCCCCGGCGGTGCTGAAAGCGCCGCTGGAGCGGGTCAACCGCCACTGGCAGCAACTGCAACAAGATCAGGAGGCGGCGTATCAGGTGTACCCGGCGGCGCCCGACCTGTTCATCATGGCGCTGCAAAAAGCCGTCAGCAGCCTCACCGACCACCTCACCGACCAGCCGACCGGCAACGATGCCGAGCTGCTGCATTTCTACCTGAACGCCATGCTGTTCTGTCGCCTCGCCGAAGCCTTCGGCGCGCATTCGCTGTTCGATATCAAGCGCAACGAGGAGCACGGCGGGCGCTCGCTGTCGACCCTGTGCATCCGCAATATCGTCCCGGCGCCGTTCCTCGCACCGCGTTTCGACGCGGCCCACAGCAGCACGCTGTTTTCCGCGACCCTGAGCCCGGCGCATTACTACGCCGACCTGCTCGGCCTGCCGCCGAACACGCCGTGGATCGATGTCGAATCGCCGTTCAGCGCCACGCAGTTGCAGGTACAGGCGGTCAGCAACCTGTCCACCCGCTACGTGCACCGCGACTATTCGCTGGCGCCGATTGCCGCGCTGATGGCCCGCCAGTTTGCCGCCCGGCCCGGCAACTACCTGGCGTTTTTCAGCAGCTATGCCTACCTGCGTCTGGCGCTGGAAACCTTCAGCGAAGCACACCCGCAGGTGCCGGTGTGGGAGCAATCGCGGCAGATGGACGAAAGCCAACGCCAGCAGTTTCTCGAGCGGTTCAGCAGCGGTGGTCAGGGCATCGGTTTCGCCGTGCTCGGCGGCGCTTTCGGCGAAGGCATCGACCTGCCTGGCGACCGTCTGATCGGCGCGTTTATCGCCACCCTCGGCCTGCCGCAGATCAACCCGGTCAACGAAGAGATCAAACAACGCATGCAGGTCATGTTCGGCAGCGGCTATGACTACACCTACCTCTACCCCGGCCTGCAAAAAGTCGTACAGGCCGCCGGCCGGGTGATTCGCACCCAGCAGGACCAGGGCGTGGTCTACCTGATCGACGACCGCTTCAACCAGCCGGCCATTCGCCGCCTGCTGCCGACCTGGTGGCAGGTGGATCGCTGCCGCTTGCCGCTGTTGAGCGCACCGCTGTAAAGCGCATCGACTGCTGCTCAACCGCGATAAAAACCCTAGCGGTTGCCAGGCTTTTCACGGCTATCTACCGCCTAGACGGCGAATAAAACAGCGCGGATTGATCCGCGAACACCGTCGAGACGGCAGCGCGGCGACGGCTAAAACGCCATGCCACGCAGGCCAAGTGATGGCGAGACCTCAGACGAGGCCTCGCCGAGCGATCAGGGCGTAACCGGTTTGATATCGAACCCGCCCTTGTTCTGACTGACGATGCGGAACTGCTGGCTCTCGCCCTCCGTCACCCGTACCGCCACTTCGCGGCGCAAGCGGCCCATGCCGCAGAGCGTATCGTCCTGCTTGTCGATGCCAATCCCCAGCACCCGGTTACCCGGCGGCACATGCAGGCTGACCGCCTCGCCAATAGCGATGCGCGCAGCAACCTGGCGATCGACCAATACGGCCACGTAACAGCCGCCACCGAGCATGCCGAGATCGCGGTTGACCACAATCTGTCCGGTGTTCTGTGCCGGCTGCTGGTAGGCCAGCACACGGTCGCTGGGCACCTGGGTCACTTTGTCGGGATCAGCCTGATAGGACGAGCAGCCAGCCAGCGCCAGCAGGGGCAGAACGGCAAAGATCAATCGCATGGGGCCCTCCATGGGCGCAAAGAATGCCGACTGAGTATTGGCGCAGGCGGGCATTGGCTCAAGTGATAGCGGCAAACAAACCCGTCTGGCTTTCGCTTTGCCAGCCTGCGCACGTTGTCTCAGGCGCGAATACGCTGCAGCAAGCGTGCTTGCAACCGCTCAAGCTCGGCCGGATCGGCCTTGCTGCTGGCGTGCATGCCCAGGCCCTGGCCGGCAAAGCGCGGGACGATGTGCACATGAATGTGAAACACCGTCTGCCCGGCCGGTGCGCCGTTGAATTGCGCCACCTGCACGCCGTCCGGTTGCAGCTCGTCCACCAACACTTGGGTGAGCCGCTGCACCACACGCATCAGCCTGCCCAGGTTGTCCGCATCGATCTCCAGAAGATTACGCGCCGCCGCGCGCTTGGGGATCACCAGGGTATGCCCGTAGGACTGCGGAAACAGGTCGAGGAAGGCGAGCACATCGTCGTCCTCGTACAGTTTGAAGCACGGCGCCTCGCCGCGAATGATCTGGGCAAACACGTTCTGCGCATCGTAATCGCCGTACAGGCTCATCTAGGGTCTCCATTACCAGTGGTCGATGGCGCACCATAGCCGGCACATGACCCGGCGGGCAACGCCGGCTATTCTGGCGTTTTCGCCAATTCGACTGGAGCCCGTATGCCAACCCTCGCCGCGTTCCCCATCACCGCCAAATGGCCCGCCAGCCAGCCCGAGCGCTTACAGCTCTACTCGCTACCGACGCCCAACGGCGTCAAGGTGTCGATCATGCTGGAAGAAACCGGCCTGCCTTACGAGCCGCATCTGGTGAGTTTCGAACGCAACGAGCAGCTCTCGGCGGAATTTCTCTCGCTCAATCCCAATAACAAGATCCCCGCGATCCTCGACCCCAACGGCCCCGGCGGGCAACCGCTGGCGCTGTTCGAATCCGGGGCGATCCTGCTCTACCTCGCCGAGAAAACCGGCCAGCTCCTCCCCATCGATCCCGCCGCGCGCTACGAAACCCTGCAGTGGCTGATGTTCCAGATGGGCGGCATTGGCCCGATGTTCGGTCAGCTCGGCTTCTTCCATAAATTCGCCGGCAAGGACTACCCGGACAAACGCCCGCGCGACCGCTATGTCGACGAGTGCAAACGCCTGCTCGGCGTCCTCGACCAGCGCCTGCAAGGCCGCCAGTAGCTCATGGGCGACACCTACAGCATCGCCGACATCGCCACCTTCCCCTGGGTGCGCAATCTGATTGGCTTCTATGACGCCGGCGAGCTGGTGCAGTTCGAGCGCTTCGGCAATGTGCAGCGGGTGCTGGCACAGTTCGTGGCCCGGCCAGCGGTGATACGCGGCTTGGCGATCCCCCTGCGCGACTGAACCAGCGCAGAGCAATCAGCGAAGACGGACTGCGTGCGCAAAACCTCGGCAGCCGTTATCGTCGCGGCCTGATCACCTTCAATTCAGAACGAGTCGGTTTCATGCGCAACCCCCTCACTCAGGCCACCCTCTTCTGCGCCTTGGCGCTTTGTTCGCTTGCCACGCTCGCCAAGGTCGAGGTTGAGGCCGCACAACACCACGCCCTCGGATCGGTACTCGCCGTCAAGGTCTCCGAAGACATCGCCCCGGGCGACTACGAAGCCCTGCTACAAGGCATCAAAGCCAACCCAGGCACGTTCTCCCGCAAGCTTGTGCTGCTCGACAATATTGGCGGCAGCGCACCCGAAGCGATCCGCATGGGCCGCCTGCTGCGCGAACTGGGCTTCGATGCACTGGTGCCTGCCACCGGCGTCTGCCAGGGCAGCTGTGTTTACTTGCTGGCCGCGGGCCACAAAAAGACCGTCAACGGCCATGTCGGCCTCCATCGCCCGTACTTCCCCAGCGGCGACTCGGCCCTGGCGCAGTCGCAACAGAGCCGCATGCGTTACAACGCGCAGGCCTACTTTCGCGAAATGAACGTCGCGAGCCAACTGGCGGGCGAGATGCAACGCATCGAGCCGCACAAGATGCGTGTGTTGTCGGCTCAGGAGCTGGCCCGTTTCAGGCTGAACTGAGGCTCAATTGTCGAGATAGTGCTGCACGATGTGCGCGTGACTGCCGTCCTCGACCAAGCGTTCGAGGCCCAGGCGATACTGCGTGACAAAGGCCTGGGTGTTGCTGCGCTTGCTGAGCGCGACCTCCGAGGCCTCGTTGGCCACCACCACCTGCGTGGCGCTGATCGCCTGGTCCAAACCCAGCTGACGGATTTCGTAGATCCCGGTGAGCTCGTCGGCAATTACGCCGTCGATGCGCCGGTGCGCAATCATCTGCCAGAGGTTGTTGCGGTTGGCGCTGAAACTCACGCGCGCGGCGAAGTTCTGGTGGCCCATCAGTTGCTGGTAGGCCTCACCGTAGGACACACCGATCTGCGCACCAAGGCGCAAATCGCTGTCGCGCAGTTCCGGCAGATGGCGGATCGGATAACGCGCCAGGGCGTCCTTGTGCATGAACAGGATATTGCGTGACGGTTTACCGAACGGCCCAGAGAAGTAAGCATATTGCTCGCGCTCCGGCTTTCTGAACGCACCGGGCAGGACGTCCAGGCGCCCCAGTTCCAGCTCCTTGAGCGCCCGCGCCCAGGGCAACTTGACCAAACGCACCTGGCAACCCAGACGCTTGAGCACCAGGCGGTTGCTGTCGACGTAGATGCCGCCGATTTCACCGTTGGCGAGCTGCATGCTGAACGGTGGATCATCCTCCCAACGCAAGGTTTTTTCACAACCCAGGACACTGCCCGGCAGCACAATCGCCAGCAGCCAGATCAACAACGAGAAGGGGTGAAACAGCCGCGCCGCTACGCCATTACCCATACGCCCCATGTTCAGCGCTCGCCTTCACCAAAATCACTGACCAGAGTCTAGAGAACACGCAGGCCGTTGTATGCCCTCAATATTGGCCAGCGGTCTGGCCTTGCACAGCATCTGCCGCGCGCTGGCGCTGGACATCGCCGGGTAAGCGCAATAGCGTTATGCCTTGATTGCTGCCTTCAGGGTAAGACAAGGATCTGGCATGCCTGAACGATTGGAAACCAATGAGCGCCATCGACGCATGGTGCTCAAGGCATTGCTGTGGACCACCCTGGTCGGCGGGGTATTTTTCAGCATCCTGAATACCCTGCGCGAGATTTGGCTGCTGGTCGTTCTGGAAGGCGGGTACGCCTGCTTCTCGCTGTTTTTGCTGTGCATCATCGATCGCACACCACATCTGCGCACCTGGACCCTGGTTTACCTGCTGCCCTTCTTCAGCATCATGATGGTGTCGCTGCTGCTGCCCAAGACCAGCTTCGCGGTTTTCGCCTGGATTCAGACCATTCCGATCATCTGTTACCTGCTGCTTGGCCTGCACCTGGGCTTCCGGGTAGCGATACTGTTTATCGGCATCGGTCTGCTGGCATTCAATTACCGCTACATCAGCGACGACTACCTGACCAACATCACGGTCATCGCCAACATATCCCTGGCGAGCCTGGCCATGCTGCTGTTCTCGCACATCTATGAGCGCAGCCGCCTGGACAACGAACAGCGCCTGCTGCAACTGGCCAGTACCGACAGCCTGACCGGCCTGGCCAATCGCACCAAACTGAGCGAAGTCTTCCAGCGCGAAAGCGCCCATGCACAACGTGCGGGCTCACCCCTGGCACTGGTGTTTCTCGATATCGACCACTTCAAGCAAATCAATGACCAGCACGGCCATGACAGCGGCGATCAGGCGCTTTGCCACCTGGTCAGGGTCCTGCGTGAACGCCTGCGCAACACCGACCTGTTCTGCCGGCTTGGCGGCGAAGAGTTCGCCGTCTTGTTGCCGCATGCCGACATGACCCAGGCGACCGAGATTGCCGAAAACCTGCGCCTGCGTCTCGCCGCATCGCCCCTGATGCTAGGCGAGACAGCCTTGAATATGACCCTCAGCGCCGGCGTGGCCTGCCTCGGCGCGGACGGCACAAGCCTCGATCAACTGATGAAAGCCGCCGACCGGCGTACCTACGCAGCCAAACACACCGGCCGCAACCGCGTGATCGCCGCGGACGAGCCGCAACTCGGCGAGCTGGAGCCGGCTCGCTAGCAGCGGCGCAACCCGCCCGGCCAACCGGCAGATAATCCCCGGACAATTTCGCTGAGCTCGCCCTGCCCAGGGATAAAACAACCTCGTGCGAGGTCATAACGCCAGGCAATCCGGCGGCCGCCCTGACGGCGTTTTCCATAACGAGGTGGTGAGATGACGGTGAACACCGTACTGGGTTTGTCGATGGTAGTGGCGATGTCCTGCGGCCTGCTGGCCCCGGCGCTGGCTGACCATCGCGACGACGATGACGAGTGGGAAGAGGAATTCCGCGATGGGCCATGCAAGGTCAAGCGTGAATCCGACGGCGACGATTACAAGGAAGAGATCAAATGTCCAAATGGCCGTGGCGCGCACTGGCGTCGTGGCGAGTGGAAGGACGAGTACTGGGATCGTGGCTGCAAGGTGAAAATCGAAGCCAAGTACGACGAGTTCAAGAAAGAGGTCAAGTGCGAGCGCGATAATGACGATGACGACGATTGAGCGGTGTCGATATCGCGACAACATGGCTGATTAGCCGGCATGCCACAGGGTGACCTGTATCGCTGCGCGGCCATGGGTCGCGCTTAGCAATACCGGCGCCGCGACAGTGCAGCGGCGGCTTCTGCGTTAAGAGCCTCTGCCGGCCTTCAACGGCGTGGCATCCGCCGGCGCCTCGGCCCTCTTCCGGACTGTCCAGCCCAAGGTCATACCCACGGCGGCGGACGCCGAGCAGCCGAGATTGGCTAATCGCAGACCCTAATTATCGGCCTGCTTTACCGCCGCCAACCAGGCCGGGTCCAGGCGCGGCTGGCTCACCTCCAGTCCCTGCGCCTGCATGCTTGCCTGGTGCTGGTCGATTTCCCGCAGCATCTGGCTGAGATCGCTGGAATTACCGTCCAACTGGTACATCTGCGTCACCCCCAGGTGGTAGAAGCGCAGCAGCTTCATCGCCGTGGGATCGCCAGCGGCGACGCCGGCTTTGACATGGTGCATGACATTGGTCACGCGCATCAGACTGCGCTTGAGCCGCCAGCCGTAGACCGCTGGCGCCATCCAGGGCAGCGACCACAACTTGAACCGCACCAGGGCGATGGTCAGCACCAGAGCGAGCAGCACGCCGGCCAGGTTCCAGCGAAAATTGTCGCCGCCGGCCGCGCCGAACAACGTCACCGCCAGGCTGGACAGCAGCAGAGCGAGCACCACGAAGATCGCCGCGATGACCAGGGTGATCCGCCGCGTTTGCTTGCGGTAGTTTTCGGCATTGCAGGCTTCGATTTCGAACATCAAGGCGGTCACGCTCCAGAAGGGTTATTGAGGCAGGCTCAGCAGTCGGGTAGACAACGCGCATCAGCTCACACACCGATGCTCAGGCTTCCACCGCGCCCCACTGCTTGCTTAGGCGTTTATCCGACACCGCTAGCTTGGTGCCCAGCTGCTGGGCGAACAGTGACACCCGGTATTCCTCAAGCATCCAGCGGTACAGGGTGAGCTGCGGGTCGCGCTTGCCTTCCTGGCCGTGTTTGCCCAGGCGCGCCTGATACTGCTCCCAGTAACCGGCCAACTCGCCGGCCCAGACGCGGTCGCGCTGCAGCTGGCCGGCGATTTTGTCCAGGCGTTGTTCGATGGCCTTGAGATAACGCGGCACTTCCTTGAGCCATTCGGCCGGGGTTTCGCGGACGAAGCCGGGATAGACCAGATTGCTCAGTTGCAGCTTGATGTCGTTGAGCGCCATGGCCTGGGCCAGGTCGATCTTGCCCTTGAAGCGCTTCTGCAAGCCATGCCACAGCTTGAGAATCTCCAACGTCAGCTTGGCCAGGCGTTCGGCTTCGCCGGTCCAGTCACCGCGCTTGCGTTCGGCCAGAGCAGCCAGACCCGCGCCGTCGCGCGGTAGCGGCTCGCAGCCCTCGAGGATGCAGCTGTCGAGGCTGGCCAGCAGAATGTCTTCGACCAGCGCGTCGACCCGGCCCAACTCGCGGTAGAGCAACGCCAGCTCAGTCAGCCCCGGCAGTTTGCCGCGCAGAAACTTCGCCTGCTCAGCCAACTGCTGCAACAGAAAACGCTGCAAGGCACGGCGATGCTGGAACTCGGCTTCGGCCAGGGTCGGGAAGCGCCCTTCCTTGACCACACCCGCTTCTTCCACCAGTGCCGGGTAGACGGTCATGGACAGGCCAGCGACCTGTTGCTGGGTCTTCGCCGCCACTTCGCTAAAGGCCTTGGCCTCTACCGGTTGCTGGCTCTTGGCGGTTTTCGGCAGGGCCAGGCCGGCCTGGGTGGCTTCGCTAAAGCGCGCGGTCAGCTCAGCCAGGTCGCGACCTTCACCCAGGGGTTTGCCCTGGTTATCGACCACTTCGATATTCATCCGCAGATGGCTTTCGATCTGGGAAGCGGATTCAGCCCAGGCCTCGTCGCTGACCCGCGTGCCGGTCATACGCGTCAGCTCGCGGCCGAGTGCTTCCGGAAGGCTGCCGTCGGCAAAGCTGATCTTGCTCAGCGCCGCGCCGACAAAATCCGGCACCGGTACAAAGTTTTTGCGCAGCGCCTTCGGCAGGCCGCGCACCAGGGCCATGCACTTGGCCTCCAACAGCCCCGGCACCAACCATTCCAGGCGCTCAGGCGGCAGTTGCGGCAACAACGGCGCGGGCACGCGCAGGGTCACGCCGTCACGCGGGTGGTTGGGCTCGAAGTGATAGGTAAGCGGCAGGGTCAGCTCGCCCAGGCGCAGGGTGTCCGGGTACTGCGCAGCGGTGACTTCGGAGGCCGAGCGGGCGAGCACATCCTCTTCGCGCATCAGCAGCAGCTGCGGATTCTTCGCGCTTTCCGTCTTGTACCAACTATCGAAGGTGGCGCTCTGGTAGATGTTCGCCGGCAGGCGCGCCTCGTAGTAGGCAAACAGGGTTTCATCATCGGCGAGAATGTCGCGGCGGCGCGCCTTGGCTTCCAGCTCGTCGAGCTTTTCCAGCAACTGGCGATTGGCGGTCAGGCACTTGGCCCGCGAATTGATCTCGCCACCCACCAGGCCCTCGCGGATAAACAGCTCGCGACAGATCACCGGTTCGATGGGGCCGAAATGCACCGGACGGCGGCCGACCACGATCAGGCCGTAGAGGCTGATCTGCTCGAAGGCCACCACCTGGCCGCGCTTCTTCTCCCAGTGCGGCTCCAAGTGGTTTTTCTTGATCAGGTGGCCGGCCAGCGGCTCGATCCAGTCCGGCTCGATCTTGGCCACCATGCGCGCGAACAGCTTGGTGGTTTCCACCAGCTCGGCGGCCATCAGCCAGGTGGGCCGCTTTCTACCTAGGCCCGATGATGGATGCACCCAGAAACGCCGCTGACGCGCGCCGAGGTAGTCGCCGTCTTCAGTCTTCTGGCCGATCTGGCTGAGCAGACCGGCGAGAATTGCCTTATGCACGGCGGCGTAACCTTTGGCGCGCTGGGCGGCCTGGTCCTTCTCGGCCAGCTCTTTTTCTTTCTGGGCCGCCGATAGCTGTGGTCCGGCATTCCGGCGGTCCTGGGTAGTCGGCGTCTGCTCTTTAGCGCGCGGCTCGCCCCTACCCGCATCGCTCGCCGGTTTGCCTAGCTGCAAATCACGGGTAATCAGTACCAGCTGGCGGTGCGCGTCGCGCCACTCACGCAGCCTGAGGTAATTCAGGAAATTCTTCCGGCACCAGCTGCGCAGCGCACTGCTGCCCAGGGCCTGGCGCTGTTCCTCGAAACCGCGCCACAGGTTGATCAGCGCAGCGAAGTCAGAATCGACGTCCTTCCACTGCGCGTGAGCCTGGTCGGCGGCCTGCTGGCGGTCAGACGGCCGCTCGCGCACATCCTGCACCGACAGCGCACTGGCAATGATCAGGATTTCTTCCAGGCTGCCCTGCTTGGCGCCTTCCAGCACCATGCGCCCCAGGCGCGGGTCCACCGGCAGGCGCGCCAGCTGGCGACCCAACGGCGTCAGTTGGCCCTCGCGATTAACCGCCGAAAGCTCCTGCAGCAGGTTGAAACCATCGCTGATGGCCTTGCCATCCGGCGGTTCGATAAAGGGAAAAGCCTCGATCTCGCCGAGGCGCAGATGGAGCATCTGCAGAATCACCGCGGCCAGGTTGGTGCGCAGAATCTCCGGGTCGGTAAAGGCCGGGCGGCCGTTGAAGTCTTCCTCGCTGTACAGGCGAATGCAGATGCCCGGCTCGACCCGCCCGCAACGGCCCTTGCGCTGATTGGCGCTGGCCTGGGACACGGCCTCGATGGGCAGGCGCTGCACCTTGGCGCGGTAGCTGTAGCGGCTGATCCGTGCGGTGCCGCTGTCGATCACATAGCGGATACCGGGCACGGTCAGCGAGGTCTCGGCGACGTTGGTGGCCAGGACGATCTTGCGTGCGCCCATGGGCGCGAAAATCTTCTGCTGCTCGGCCGGGGTCAGCCGCGCATACAGCGGCAGCACCTCGGTTAGGCGCAGGTTGGCCTTGCGCAGCACCTCGGCGGCGTCACGAATCTCGCGTTCGCCAGGCAGAAACACCAGCACATCGCCGGGGCGCTTGCCCTCGGCTTTCTCAAAGGCGCTGATTTCATCCAGGCTGGCGAGCAGCGCCTGGTCGACGGACAAATCTTCTTCGACGCGATTGCCGTCTTCGTCCTGCTCGGCCGTCAGCGGTCGGTACCAGGTGTCCACCGGGAAGGTACGGCCGGACACCTCGACAATAGGTGCATCGGGAAGGCCGCCCCCACCGAAATGCTTGGAGAAACGCTGCAGGTCGATGGTCGCCGAGGTGATGATCAGCTTGAGATCGGGGCGACGCACCAGCAGGGTCTTCAGGAAACCCAGGAGGAAGTCGATATTCAGGCTGCGTTCGTGAGCCTCGTCGACGATGATCGTGTCGTACTTTTCCAGGTAGCGGTCGTGCTGGGTTTCCGCCAGCAGGATGCCGTCGGTCATCAGCTTGATCAGGCTGCGCTCGTTGCTCTGATCCTCGAAGCGCACCTGATAGCCGACCAGTTCGCCCAGGGGCGTACCGATTTCCTCGGCAACCCGAGTCGCCACGCTGCGCGCAGCCAGGCGGCGCGGCTGGGTGTGGCCGATCAAACCATGCACGCCACGCCCCAGCTCCAGGCAGATCTTCGGCAACTGGGTGGTCTTGCCCGAACCGGTTTCCCCGGCGATCACCACTACCTGATGCTGGCTGATGGCGGCCTTGATCTCGTCGCGCTTGGCGGCAATCGGCAGCGCATCGTCGTAACGCATAACAGGCACACTCAGCCGGCGCGCCTCGACCTTGGCCCGGGACGCCTCGAAGCGCTGCAGCCACTGCGTGAGCTTGGCCTCGTCCACCGGGCTCTGCTTGCGCAATTCATGCAACTGCCGGCGCAGGCGATGCCGGTCGCCCAGCAGGGTCTGGTCGAGGTTTTTCAGCAGTTGGTCGAACGAGGCAGGCGAATCGATCATCAGAGGGCTTTGGCGATGGCGGCAAAGGGCGCAATTGTCGCAGATTTGCCCCAGCCAAGACGACCGCCGTCGACGCCGCAGCCAGCCGCGTCAGATCTGGAACTGCCCCACCAGGCGCTGCAGGCGTTCGCCCAGGCCGTTGAGGTCGCGGGAGGTCTGCGCGCCCTCAACGGCGTCGTTGGCCACGCCGTCTACAGCCACGGCGATCTGGTGCACGCTGCGGTTGATCTCCTCGGCCACCGCGGTCTGCTCCTCGGCGGCGCTGGCGATCTGCGCGTTCATCGAGTTGATGGTGCCGATCAACTGGGCGATGGCATCCAGCGAGGCGCCGGCGCGATTGGCCTGCTCGCGGGTGCTATCGCCCATCTGGCTGGCGCGCTGCATGGTGGTCACGGCCTCGCCGGTGGTGTTCTGCAGGCGGTCGATCATGCCCTGGATCTCGCCGGTGCTCTGCTGGGTGCGGCTGGCCAGGGCGCGCACCTCGTCGGCGACCACGGCGAAACCGCGCCCCGCCTCCCCGGCGCGGGCAGCTTCGATGGCGGCATTGAGCGCCAGCAGGTTGGTCTGGTCGGCGATGGCGCGGATCACTTCGAGCACGCTGACGATGCCCTGTACGTCCTGGCGCAGGGTTTCCAGCGATTCGCTGCTGGCACGCACCTCGCCCACCAGGTGGTGGATGGACTGCACGCTCTGATCGACCACGCGCTTGGCCGACTGGCCTTCGGCGTCGGTATCGCGCGCCGCCTCGGCCGCGCGCTGGGCGCTCTGCGCCACTTCCTGGGCGGCGGCGGACATCTCGTTGATCGCCGTGGCGACCTGATCGGTCTCGTGGCGTTGCCGCTCCATGGCCTGCTCGGAGCGCTGCGCCTGGCTGGCCACGGCACCGACCAGCCCGGACAGGCTGCCGGTGGTGCCGGCCACCTGCTGCACCAGCAGGTGAATCTTCTCGACGAAGCGGTTGAACGAGGCGGACAGCTCGCCCAACTCGTCACGGCTGGTGACCGGCAGGCGATGGGTCAGGTTGCCGTCGCCAGCGGCCATGTCGTCGAGGTTGGCCTTGATCAGCTGCACCGGCCGGGTGATCGACGCCGCCAGCGGCAGGGCCAGCAGCGTCAGCACCAACAGCAGGCCGACGGCCGAACCGATCATCACCAGCAACAGGTGGTCGGTGCTGCGCTGGAACTCGTCGCGGGCCAGTTGCACGTCGCGCTCGACGCCATCGAGGTTGACCGAGGTGCCGAACACCAGCTTCCACTTCGGCAGGTAGTGGGCATAGCCCACCTTGGCCACCAGTTCCTGGCCGTCGCCGAGCACGAAGCTGTAGTCGACGTAGTGGCTGTTATCCATGCCGGCCCGCACCAGCTCGCGGATGGCGTAGACGCCGTTGGGGTCGCGGTAGCCGCTGAAGTCCTCGCCGATCTTGTCGTCGGTGTTGCCCTGCAGCACCCGGCGGATGCCGGTGTCATAGCCCCAGAAGTAGCCGTCGACGCCGTAGGACAGGCGCTTGAGCACCTGCACCGCCTCGTCGCGCGCCGCCAGGTCGCCGTCGGCCGAGGCCTGGTACAGCGGGGCGATGGCGTTCAGCGCCAGCTCGACGTACTGCTTGATCTCGCTCTTGCGATCCTCCACCAGCTTGGCGCGGGTCTGCGCCTCCTGCTGGGCGGCCAGGTTGTCGAGCACCACCATGGCGATGCTGGAGAGCAGCAGGGTCAGCAGGCAGATAGGGCCGAGGGCCAACAGCAAGACTTTGGAGCGCAAACGCAGTCGGGCGAACATGGTCACGGCACCTGCAACATGAGGGAATTAAAGGAATGGCATATTGCCGATATCCTGGCGTCATAAAAATAGAGAAACACAAAAACTGGTCGGACCAGCCGTAAAATCGTCGGGGAAGATTCAGGCCATCGCGGCGTGACCGCACCTCAAATGGCCGTTATCGGGGGCAATAAAAAATTGCCCGGAGCAATTTTTGACGTCGCCTGCGACGGCCCCGCAGGGGTGGCCGCCAGGGATGGTGGGCAACAAAAAACCCGCCGCAGCGGGTTTTTCGGGTCAGCTCGGGCGAATCACTTCTTGCCCAGCTTCTTCAGCTCTTCGTCGCGCAGCTCGCGGCGCAGGATCTTGCCGACGTTGGTGGTCGGCAGCACGTCGCGGAACTCGACGCTTTTCGGCACCTTGTAGCCGGTGAGGTTGGCGCGCATGTGCTCCATGACCTGTTCCTTGGTCAGGGTCACGCCCGGTTTGGCGACCACAAAGATTTTGATCGCTTCGCCGGATTTCTCGTCCGGGATGCCGATGGCCGCGCACTGCAATACGCCCGGCAGGGTCGCCAGTACGTCTTCCAGCTCGTTCGGGTAGACGTTGAAGCCGGACACCAGAATCATGTCCTTCTTGCGGTCGACGATGCGCATGTAGCCGTCTTCCTGGATCACCGCGATGTCGCCGGTCTTCAACCAGCCGTCGGCGTCGAGGATTTCGTCGGTGGCTTCCTGGCGCTGCCAGTAGCCCTTCATCACTTGCGGGCCTTTGACGCACAGCTCGCCGATCGAGCCAAGCGGCAGCTCGTTGCCTTCGTCGTCGATGACCTTGCACAGGGTCGACGGCACCGGAATGCCGATGGTGCCGATCTGAATGTGCTGGATCGGGTTGACCGAGGCCACCGGGCTGGTTTCGGTCATGCCGAAGCCTTCGCAGATGGCGCAACCGGTGACTTGCTTCCAGCGCTCGGCGGTGGCCAGTTGCAGGGCCATGCCGCCGGACAGGGTGACCTTCAACGCGGAGAAGTCGAGCTTCTGGAACTCTTCGTTGTTGCACAGCGCGACGAACAGCGTGTTGAGACCAACGAAGCCGCTGAACTTGTGCTGCGCCAGGTCCTTGATCATCCCCGGCAGGTCGCGCGGGTTGGTGATCAGCACGTTGTGGTTACCGATCAGCATCATCGCCATGCAGTGAAAGGTGAAGGCGTAGATGTGGTACAGCGGCAGCGGCGCGATCAGAATCTCGCAGCCTTCGTTGAGGTTGGAGCCCATCAGCGCCTTGCACTGCAACATGTTGGCGATCAGGTTGCGGTGGGTCAGCATCGCGCCCTTGGCCACGCCGGTGGTGCCGCCGGTGTATTGCAGCACGGCGATGTCGCCGTTGTTCGGGTTGGCTTCGTTGACCGGCTTGCCGCGGCCTTTGCCCAGGGCCTCGGTGAATTTGACGGCGTGCGGCAGGTTGTACGCCGGCACCATCTTCTTCACGTACTTGACCACGCTGTTGACCAGCAGGCGCTTGAGCGGCGGCAGCATGTCGCCGACTTCGGTGATGATGACGGTCTTGATCCCGGTCTTCGGCAGCACTTGCTCAGCCAGGTGTGCCATGTTGGCCAGGCTGATCAGCGCCTTGGCGCCGGAATCGTTGAATTGGTGTTCCATTTCCCGCGCGGTGTACAGCGGGTTGGTGTTGACCACCACCAGGCCGGCGCGCAGGGCGCCGAATACCGCGACCGGGTATTGCAGGACGTTGGGCAGTTGCACGGCGATACGGTCGCCGGGCTGCAAGTCGGTGTGCTGCTGCAAGTAGGCGGCGAACGCCCCGGAGAGCTCATACAGCTCGCCGTAGGTCAGGGTCTTACCGAGGTTGCTGAAGGCAGGCTTGTCAGCGAAGCGTTGGCAGGACTGTTTCAGTACCGCCTGAATATTCGGGTACTGGTCGGGATCGATTTCGGCAGCAATCCCAACGGGATACTTATCCTTCCAAAAGTTTTCGGTCATGGAAGCCCACTCCTAAGCAACAGCTAATCTTCACCGCGCGAAGGCGGTTGTTTGTTGTATGTTTGCTCGTTTTTTTGCCGACTAGACGGCAAAAAAGCGGGCCGAGAGTAGCAGCTTTGCCAGGGACCGCCTAGCACCAAACCAGGCCTCGTCAGTCAAAAAAATGACCGAAAGCCCAGCTTTCGGTCATTTTTAGAGCAGCCCTTTCGATCAGCCGATAGACGGCGGTACTTCAGGGTTTCAGGCGATATCACGTAACTCGCGGCGCAAAATCTTGCCGACCGGGGTCATCGGCAGCGAATCGCGGAAGACGATGTGCTTGGGCACCTTATAGCCGGTGAAGTTTTCCTTGCAGTAGGCTTTCAGTTCCTCGGCGCTGAGGCCACCGTCGCGGGCGACCACGAACAGTTTGACCACTTCCCCAGACTTCTCGTCCGGCACGCCGATGGCCGCGCAGCTGGCGACTTTCGGGTGGGCCATGACCACATCTTCGATCTCGTTGGGGTACACGTTGAAGCCGGAGACGATGATCATGTCCTTCTTGCGGTCGACGATACGCACGAAGCCGTCCGGGTCGATCACCGCCACGTCACCGCTCTTGAACCAGCCGTCGGCGTCCAGCACCTCGGCCGTGGCCTCTTCGCGGTTCCAGTAGCCCTTCATCACCTGCGGGCCTTTGATGCACAGCTCGCCGCGTTCGCCCAGGGCCAGCGCGTTGCCGTCGTCATCGATGACCTTGAATGCGGTGCCCGGCACCGGAATGCCCACCGTGCCCAGGCGCGCCTTGTCGCCATACGGATTGGTGCTGGCCACCGGCGAGGTTTCGGTGAGGCCGTAGCCTTCGACCACGGTGCAGCCGGTCATCGCCTGCCAACGCTCGGCGGTGGCTTTGACCAAGGCGGTGCCGCCGGAATTGGTGACCTTGAGGTTGGAGAAATCCAGGTGCTTGAACTCAGGGTGATCCATCAGCGCGACGAACAGCGTATTGAGGCCCAGCAACGCGGAAAACTTCCACTTGCCCAGTTCCTTGACGAAGCCTGCAATGTCGCGCGGGTTGGTGATCAGCACGTTGTGGTTGCCGTTGACCATCATGCACATGCAGTTCGCGGTGAAGGCATAGATGTGGTACAGCGGCAGCGGCGCGATCATGATTTCCTGGCCCTGCTTCATCAGCGGGCTGCCATCGGCACCGAGCTGCGACAGGCAGGCATCCACTTGCAGCATGTTGGCCACCAGGTTGCCGTGGGTCAGCATCGCGCCCTTGGCCACGCCGGTGGTGCCGCCGGTGTATTGCAGCACGGCGATGTCGCTGTGGCCGACCTTGACCGGCTTGAGGCCGTGGCCCTGCCCTTGCTTGAGCGCGTCCTTGAACGATACCGCCTGCGGCAGGTGGTAGTCGGGGACCATTTTCTTGACCTTTTTCACCACGGTATTGACCAGCCAGCCTTTCAGGCTCGGCAGCAGGTCGCCCATCTTGGCTTCGATCAGGTAGTCGATGTCGGTGTCCGGCAGCACGTCCTGCACCAACTTGCCGAACATGTTCAGGTAGACCAGCGCCCGCACGCCGGCATCCTTGAACTGGTGGCGCATTTCGCGGGCGGTGTACAGCGGGTTGGTGTTGACCACGATCAGCCCGGCGCGCATGGCGCCAAACACCGCAATCGGGTATTGCAGGACGTTGGGCATCTGCACGGCGATACGGTCGCCGGGTTGCAGATCGGTGTGCTTTTGCAGGTAGCCGGCGAAGGCCGCGGACAGGCGATCCAGCTCGGCGTAGGTCAGGGTCACGCCCAGGTTGCTGAATGCCGGGCGGTCGGCGAATTTCTTGCACGAGCGCTCGAACACCTCGATGACCGACTTGTAGGCCTCCAGGTCGATGTCGTTGGGTACGCCGGCCGGGCGTTTGTCGCTCCAAAAATCAGGCTGCATTATTTTTATCCTCTTCCCCTGAAAGTGTCTGCCCTGATCGGCACGCCTTGCATCACCTCATGCAGCCGCGCGTAAGAGCCTGTGGCGAACTTAGCAGCTATGCCGCAAGGCGCAAATACTTGCGGCAGCGTCATTGACCGCGTGAATCTTCGTCCACGCCGTTCAGCTGGGAAAAGCCCATCGCCTGGCTCTACAATGCCGCACTCTTGCAGGCCTAAGGATTCGCCATGCTCCACGATGCGTTTTGGCTCAGTAGCAGCGATGCCGCCCCTCTTTATGTGAACCGCTGGTTCGCCGAGCAGCCGCCCAAAGCGGTGGTCATGGTGGCGCACGGCATGGCGGAACACAGCGGTCGCTATGCGCGGTTGGGCGCAGCGTTGGTGGCCGCAGGTTATGAGCTCTATGCCCACGACCAGCGCGGCCATGGCAAGACCGCCGAACACGGCATGCTCGGCCATTACGCCGACGACAATGGCTGGCAACAAGTGGTAGGCGACCTCGCCTGCCTCAATCACCAGATTCGCCAAACCCACCCGCAAGCCCCGATCTTCCTGCTCGGCCACAGCATGGGCAGCTATATCGGCCAAGCCTACCTGATGCAGCACAGTTGCAGTCTGCAAGGGGCGATTCTGTCTGGCTCCAACTACCAGCCGGTGGCGCTGTACCGTGTGGCACAGCGGCTCGCTCACCTCGAACGCTGGCGCCAAGGCCCGACCGGACGCAGTGCGCTGATCGAGTTCCTCTCCTTCGGCTCGTTCAACCAGGCCTTCAAGCCCACGCGCACCGCGTTCGACTGGTTGAGCCGCGATCCGGCCGAGGTCGACAAGTACGTCAACGATCCGCTGTGCGGCTTCCGCTGCGGCAATCAACTGTGGATCGACTTGCTCGGTGGCCTGCAACAGATCACCCCAGTGAAAAACCTCGCGCAGATCGACAGCAGCCTGCCGCTGCTGGTCATCGGCGGCGCCTGCGACCCAGTCAGCAACGGCAAACGCCTGGAGGCGCTGGCCAACGCCCTGCGCCAGGCCGGCAATAAGCAGGTGCACCTGAAGATTTACCCGGACGCCCGCCACGAACTGCTCAACGAGAGCAATCGCGACGAAGTCACCGCCTACCTGATCGATTGGCTCGAGCAAGCCCTGCGCTTGCCCCGCCAACGCCACTCACAGCTCCAGGAGATTCAGCCATGAGCCAAAGCAGCAACACGCCTTACGACGCCCTCGAAGTCGGCCAGACCGCCAGTTACAGCCGCACCGTCGGAGAACGCGATATCCAGCTGTTCGCCGAAGTTTCCGGCGACCGCAACCCGGTGCACCTGGATGCCGACTACGCCGCCAGCAGCATGTTCAAAGAGCGCATCGCCCACGGCATGTTCAGCGGTGCGCTGATCAGCGCGGCGGTGGCCTGCGAGTTGCCCGGCCCGGGCACTATTTATATCGGCCAGACCATGCGCTTCACCGCGCCGGTCAAGCTCGGCGATACCCTCACCGTGCGTCTGGAAATCCTCGAAAAACTGCCGAAGTTCCGCGTGCGTGTGGCCACTCGCGTGTTCAATCAGCGCGACGAGCTGGTGGTGGACGGCGAAGCGGAAATTCTCGCGCCGCGTAAACAGCTAACCGTCGAACTGGCCGAACTGCCGCCGATCACCATCGGCTGAGCAGCCAATCCGTAGGGTGGGTTGGCGCATGCGTTAAAAATTACGAGTTACACCGATTACGAACGCCATAACCCACCAGCTTCCCTACGCTATTCCTGCCCTTGCGCCGGATTACGCACTACCAACCGCCTTACTGGAGAATTCCATGTCCCTGTCCATGTACCACGTGTCCGTTGCGGTCTTCACCCGTCAACTGAGCAACCTGTCGACCATCCTTGGCATCGCCGCCGCCCACGCCGAGAGCAAGAAAATCGAGCAGAGCGTCTTCCTCAACGCGCGCCTGGCGCCGGACATGTTCCCGCTCAGCCGTCAGGTACAGATCGCCTGCGACGGCGTGAAAGCCGGCGCCGCCCTGCTGGCCGGCAGCGAAGCACCGAGCTATGCCGACGACGAAACCAGCTTCGCCGAGCTGCAAGCACGCATCGCCAAGACCCTGGCCTTCCTGCAAGGCATCAGCGCCGAGCAGATCGACGGCAGCGAAGAGCGCACCGTGACCCTCAAGCGTCGCGACAAGGAAACCCACTTCCAGGGCCAGGCCTTCCTGCTCGACCACGTGCTGCCGAACTTCTATTTCCACCTGACCACCGCCTACGCCATCCTGCGCCACAACGGCGTCGAGATCGGCAAGCGCGACTTCCTCGGCACCCGCTGAGGCGCCGCCGCGCGACAGCACAAGACCGGCTCAGGCCGGTCTTGTGCTGTCAGGGCACCCGCGCCCACCGCGCCAGACCAGCGGGCAACCTGGGGTTGACGGCTACAGGTGGCTCTATGCTGAAAGTAGCTGCGGCGCCCAGCGCCGTGGCGATGTCAAGGCCGGTAGCCGGCGCGTCATATACCGCTCGGCTTAATCCTCGGCGCCGGGCTTGCCATTAATTAAATAAGTATTTAATTAATGGCACATGAACAGATCAGCCCCCGCTCCAGACAAAACCGCCCGTACGCCAGGGCGCCCCACTGCCGACGCTGCCCCGCAGCGCGAACGCCTGCTGGACGCCGCCGTGAACGCCTTCGCTCATACCGGCATCCACGCATCCAGCCTGCGCGGCATCGCCCAGCAGGCCGGTGTCACCCCGGCACTGGTCAATTACTACTTCGGCAACAAGCCGTGCCTGGTCGAAGCCATGGTGGAGGAGCGCTTGCTGCCGCTGATCCAAGGCGTTGCCGCACGCCTGCAACAGGCCGGCGACAGCCCACGCGAACTGGTTAGCCAGTTCGTCCGCGGGATGAGCGAGATGGTGACCCGGCATCCGTGGATTCCACCGTTGTGGGTGCGCGAAATCCTCTGCGAAGGCGGTGCACTACGTGACCTGCTGACCACCCGCGTCGCTCCACTGATCCCTCTGCTGCTGGCCCAGCGCTTCGCCGCCGCCCAGGCGCGCGGCGACCTCAACCCCGCGCTCGACCCACGCTTACTGGTGGTCTCGCTGATCGGCCTGACCATGCTGCCGCACGCCGCCGCGCCGCTCTGGCGCGGGATATTCGCCAACCCGCAGATCGGCGACGAAGCACTGATCTGCCACACCCTCGCCCTGCTCGAACAGGGGATGGAGGCCTGAAATGACCAGACTACTGCCCGGCCTGTTGTGCGTCACCCTGCTCGCCGGCTGCGAGCAGCCGGGCGACGATGCGCTACTCGGCAGCCTGGAATGGGACCGCATCGGCGTGCCTGCCGAGGCCTCGGAAACCATCCTCAGTTGGCACGTCGCCGAGGGCCAGTATGTCGAGGCCGGACAATTGCTGTTGGCGCTCGACCCACGCCGCCAGGATGCGCGCATCGCCCAGGCGCGCGGCGAAGTGGCCCAGGCCGAGGCCCGCCTCAACGAGCTGAGCAACGGCGCCCGCCGTGAAACCCTTGACGCGGCACAGGCCACGCTGGCGCGCCAGCGTGCCGAGCAGCGTAATGCCGAGCACAATTTCCAGCGTATTGCCGCGCTCTACCAACGTGGCCAGGTGGCCATTGCCGAGCTGGACCGCGCCCGCGCCGGCCGCGACCAGAGTCAGGCCGCCACGCGTAACGCCGATGCCCAACTGCGCGAACTGAGCAACGGCACCCGCCCCGAACAGCTCGAGCAGGCTGCCGCTGCGCTGGACGCCGCACGTGGCAAGCTCGCCCAGGTTATGCTCGACCGCGAACACCTGAACGTGCGTGCGCCACGGGCCGGCCGGGTCGATGCCCTGCCCTTCAAGGCCGGCGACCAACCGCCAAGCGGCGCCGAAGTGGCCAGCCTGCTGGTCGGCGAGATGCCCTATGCGCGGGTCTACATCCCCGCTAGCCAGCGGCCGCACACCGCCCTGGGCGACGCCATGCGCGTGCAGGTCGAAGGCATAGAACAGCCCTTCGCCGCCACCGTCAGCAGCATCCGCAGCGAGGCCAGCTTCACCCCGTATTTCGCCCTCAGCGGCGACGATGCCAGCCGGCTGATGTACCGTGCCGAGCTGCGCCTGCACGGCGCTGCCGCGCGCCAACTACCGGCCGGTTTGCCCCTGCAAGCCGAGCACGACGATGAACAGCCATGAGTCGGTAATCCAGGCGCGCGGCCTGAGCAAGCGTTTTGGCACGCTTACCGCGGTCGACCAACTCAACCTCAGCGTGCGCCGCGCCGAGGTGTTCGGCTTTCTCGGCCCCAACGGCTGCGGCAAATCCACCACCATCCGCATGCTGTGTGGCCTGTTGCTGCCCAGCGCCGGTGAGATCGAGGTGCTTGGCTGCCAGATCCCCCGCGATGCCGAGGCGCTGAAACGGCGCATCGGTTACATGACGCAGAAGTTCTCGCTGTACGAAGACCTCAGCGTCGCCGAGAACCTGGAATTTCTCGCCACCGTACAGGGCCTTGCTAAACACGCGGCGCGCCAGCGCATCGAGGAGCTGCTGGAGCGTTACTGGCTGGCCGACCGTCGCCGGCAGATGGCCGGCAGCCTCAGCGGCGGGCAGAAACAGCGCCTGGCCCTGGCCGGTGCGGTGCTGCACAAGCCGGACCTACTGTTGCTCGACGAACCGACCAGCGCCGTCGATCCGCAATCGCGCCGCGAGTTCTGGGACTCGCTGTTCGAGCTGGCCGACGCCGGCACCACCCTACTGGTCTCCACCCACTACATGGACGAGGCCGAGCGCTGCACGCGTCTGGGTATCCTCGATGCCGGCCGTCTGGTGGCAGATGGCAGCCCGCGCCAGCTGATGGACGCCCTGCCCGGCCACCCACTGTTGATCGAATGCGCCCAGCCGCGCCAGGCGCAACGTGCTCTGCAAGGCTTCCCGGAGGTGCTGGCGCTGGCGCAGATCGGGGCCAGCCTGCGCGTGCTGGTCGCCACCGCCGATGCGCGCCAGCGCATAGCACAGCGCCTGCGCGCCACCCACCTCGAGGCGCGAATCGAGGACACCGAAGCGAACCTGGAAGACGTATTCGTCACCGTCACCCGCACACCATTGCAGGTCGCGCCATGAACCTGCATCGCCTGGCCGCCATCGTGGTCAAGGAACTGCGCCAGTTGCACCGCGACCGGCTGACCGTCGCCATGATCGTCGGCATCCCGCTGCTGCAACTGGTGCTGTTCGGCTACGCGATCAACATGGATGTACGCGGTATCGACGCCGCCGTGCTGGACCAGGCCAACACCGCGCGCTCACGTGAGGTGGTGGCGGAAATCGGCGTCAGCCAGGTGCTCAACCTGCGCTACCGGCTGAGCACGCCGCAACAACTGGACAGCCTGCTGCGCCAGGGCAAGATCAGCGCCGCCCTGGTGGTGCCGGCGAATTTTGAGGCGCGCCTGCAACGCCATGATCGCCCGCCACTGCAACTGGTGGTGGATGGCTCCGACCAGAGCGTGCAAGCCTCGGCGCGGCAGCTGGCGGCCTATCCGCTGCCCGGCTGGGAGAGTCGCCAGGGCGTGGCGCTGATCAACCTGTACAACCCGCAGCGCCTGGCGCCGCTGAACACCGTGCCTGGGTTGATCGGGGTGATCCTGACCATGACCATGGTGCTATTCACCGCCATCGCCCTGGTTCGCGAGCGCGAACGCGGCAACCTGGAGATGCTTATTGCTACGCCGCTGTCGCCCTGGGAGCTGACCCTCGGCAAGGTACTGCCGTTCATCGGCATCGGTCTGATTCAGGTAACGGTGATCCTGCTGGCCGGCCGCCTGCTGTTCCAGGTACCGATCCGCGGCTCGCTGCTGGAGCTGTACGGCGCCGCCTTGCTATTTATCGTCGCCAGCCTGGCCCTCGGGGTGTTCATCTCGACCCTGGCGCGGACGCAGTTCCAAGCCATGCAAATGGCCTTCTTCACCTTCCTCCCGCAAATCCTGCTGTCCGGTTTTATGTTCCCGTTCGCCGGCATGCCCCGGGCCGCGCAGTGGATCGCCGAGCTGTTGCCGCTCACCCACTTCCTGCGCCTGGCGCGCGGCATCATGCTGCGCAGCGCCGGGCTGCTCGACTTGTGGCCGGAAATGCTCGCGCTGCTGGTGTTCGCCGTGCTGATGCTGAGCATCGCGGTGGCGCGGGTGACCAAGCGCCTGGACTGATAGCCAGGCGCGCCGGGCAAGTCCACGGGCTAGCGCCAACCTCCGCAGCCGTACCGCCGCCCACGCCCAAGCCGCAGGCAAAAAACGGACAAAAAAAGGGCGACCGAAGTCGCCCGAATTGCCTTGCGTGCCTCTTGTGGAGGGATTCAGCGCGCCTTGCGCTTGTGCGAATCCTTCCAGATGAAGTAACCGACGCCTGCGAAGAAGGCGCACATCAGGCCGACGGTGCCAACACCGGCGAGCACTACGACATCGATAAACATGGTTGCCTCCTGCGTGAGTCCTGTCTGGGATGGCTCCACATTACTCAGGGCAGCGCAGGCACACATTGATCTGGATCAATGCGACTGGGGGCGCGATTGGCGGGCGCGGGAAAGACCTGATCCAAATCAATGGATCGGTGCGGCAGGCGGGAATCAGCGTTTTTTCGGCTTGGTTTTTGATTTTTTCTTGGCCTGGGCCAGCGGCAACGCCTGCTCGAAGGCCTGGCGCATGTCGTCGAGCTTCTTGTCGTGTACGTCGTGGATACGCTTGCCGCGCTCGGCGGTGAAATCGATCAGGTTGTCGTCGTTGCTCATGAGGGCGACCGGATTAGGCGAAATGTCAGGTTCAGGCGGGGCGCGCACGGCGTGCGCGTCTTCGCCACTTGATGCTGCCAATAATGCTGCGTCGGCCCGCGCATGACCAGTAGCGAACCGTGCTCCAGCGCCAGCGAGTGCTCGATACGACTCTGCCCCTTGCGGCGCAGGTCGAAACGCCGGGTACCGCCGAGGTTGAGCGAGGCAACCAGCGGGTTGCGGCCCAACTCCGCTTCATCATCGCTGTGCCAGCCCATCGAGTCGTTGCCATCGCGGTAGTAGTTGAGCAGCACGCCGTTGAGCGCCTGTCCTGCCGCTGCCGCTACACGGCGGCGAATCTCGGCCAGCAGTGGCGTCCAGGGCAGCGGTTGGTGGGTCAGCCCGGAGTAACGGTAGCTGGCCTCGGCATCGCCGTACCAAGCCACCAGACGCGGCACCGGGTAGGCGCGCCCGTACAGGCGCACTTGCGGCTGCTCCCAAGGCGTCTGCGCGATCAGTTGCTGCAACCAGCGATCCGCAGTGGCGGCGTCCAGCCACTGCGCTTGCAGCTGGAGTTCGGCATCGGGCAACTGCAAGTCGGTGTCGGCGAACAGGTTCACGTCGGGCTCGGCGCTATGCGGGACAGAAGCGCATTGTGCGCGGCTCAGACTTCCACATCCACCCACAGCCCTTGTCGCGGCAGCGCCTCGATCACCGCCTCGTCGGCCTTGGCCACCTCGCCTTCGGCCAACTCTTCCGGGGTGTAGCCCCGCCGCTGACGTCGGCGCTGCTCTTCGCGCAGCAGCTCGGCGGCCTCCTGGGGATGGCGTTTGTCCAGGCCCACGCCACTTTCCTTGGCGCCTTCGGCAGCCGGCGTCACCGGCGGAATGTCGGGGCGTGGCTTGATCACGTCCTGCTGCACGGTGACTGGCGCCATGCTGTGGGGAATCGGTGGTAGCACGTTATCGCCCTCCTTTGGTCAGACTGTCGGCCAGGCGAACGCCGACTTGAGAGCAGCCTCGCTACACTTTCGACTCAGGTTACGCCGCTAAGTGCCCGTTTGCAGTGAATGCGCCTTTGGCCTGGGCTCGGCGTTCCGTTACCATAGCCGGCTTTTTCACGCGGGAGACAGACAGGCATGGCGCAATACGAACCGGGGCAACGCTGGATCAGTGACAGCGAGGCTGAACTGGGTTTAGGGACCGTCCTCATGCAGGATGGCCGCATGCTCACCGTGCTCTACCCGGCTACCGGCGAAACCCGCCAATACGCCACCCGCAATGCACCGCTGACCCGCGTGCGCTTCTCCCCGGGCGACGAAATCACCCACTTCGAGGGCTGGAAGCTGACCGTGCAGCAAGTCGACGATGTCGATGGCCTGCTGGTTTACCACGGCCTCGATGGGCAGAACCAGAGCGTCACCCTGCCGGAAACCCAACTGTCGAATTTCATCCAGTTCCGCCTGGCCAGCGACCGCCTGTTCGCCGGGCAGATCGACCCGCTGCCCTGGTTCGCCCTGCGCTACCGCACCCTGGAATTCACCAGCCGCCAGCTGCAATCCTCGCTGTGGGGCCTGGGCGGCGTGCGTGCGCAACCGATTGCGCACCAGCTGCACATCGCCCGCGAAGTCGCCGACCGCATCGCCCCGCGCGTCCTGCTGGCCGATGAAGTGGGCCTGGGCAAGACCATCGAAGCCGGCCTGGTGATTCACCGCCAGCTGCTCTCCGGGCGCGCCAACCGCGTGCTGATCCTGGTCCCGGAAAACCTCCAGCACCAGTGGCTGGTGGAAATGCGCCGGCGCTTCAACCTGGATGTGGCCCTGTTCGACGCCGAGCGCTTTATCGAAAGCGACGCCAGCAACCCGTTCGAGGACTGCCAGCTTGCCCTGGTCGCGCTGGAATGGCTGTGCGAGGACGAAAAAGCCCAGGACGCGCTGTTTGCCGCCGGCTGGGACCTGATGGTGGTCGACGAAGCCCATCACCTGGTCTGGCACCCGGAACACGCCAGCCGGGAATACGCCCTGGTCGAGCAGCTCGCCGAAGTGATTCCCGGCGTACTGCTGCTCACCGCCACCCCGGAACAGCTCGGCCAGGACAGCCACTTCGCCCGTCTGCGCCTGCTCGATCCGCACCGCTTCCACGACCTCGAAGCATTCCGCGCCGAGAGCGCCAATTACCGCCCGGTCGCCGAAGCCGTGCAGGAGTTGCTCGATCAGGGTCGCCTGTCGAGTGCCGCGCACACGACCATCCACGATTTCCTCGGCGCCGAGGGTGAAGGCCTGCTCGCCGCGGTCAACGATGGCGACAGCGAAGCTGCAGCGCGCCTGGTGCGCGAACTGCTCGACCGGCACGGCACCGGCCGCCTGCTGTTTCGCAACACCCGCGCCGCGGTGCAGGGTTTCCCCGAGCGCGATTTGCACCCCTACCCGCTGCCGAGCCCGGATCTGTACATGGAGCTGCCGATCGGCGAGCACCCGGATCTGTACCCGGAAGTCAGTTATCAGGCGCAGAGCGAGATCGACGACGAGCAGCGTTGGTGGCGTTTCGACCCGCGCGTCGAATGGCTGATCGATGCCCTGAAGATGCTCAAGAAATTCAAGGTACTGGTGATCTGCGCCCACGCCGAGACCGCCATGGACCTGGAGGACGCCCTGCGCGTGCGCTCCGGCATCCCGGCCACGGTGTTCCATGAAGGCATGAACATCCTCGAGCGCGACCGCGCCGCCGCCTACTTCGCCGACGAAGAGTTCGGTGCCCAGGTGTTGATCTGCTCGGAAATCGGCAGCGAAGGCCGCAACTTCCAGTTCGCCCACCACCTGGTGCTGTTCGACCTGCCGGCCCACCCGGACCTGCTCGAACAGCGTATCGGCCGCCTCGACCGCATCGGTCAGCAGCACCGCATCCAGTTGCATGTGCCGTACCTGGAAAACAGTCCGCAAGAGCGTCTGTTCCAGTGGTACCACCAAGCGCTGAACGCCTTCCTCGCCACCTGCCCGACCGGCAACGCCCTGCAACACCAGTTCGGCGGCCGCCTGCTGCCGCTGCTGGAAAGCGGCGACGACGGCGAATGGCAAACCCTGGTCGACGAGGCCAAGGCCGAACGCCTGCGCCTGGAAAGCGAGCTGCATGCCGGCCGCGACCGTCTACTGGAACTCAACTCCGGCGGTGCCGGCGAAGGCGAGGCGCTGGTCGAGGCGATTCTCGAACAGGACGACCAATTCGCCCTGCCGATCTATATGGAGCAGCTGTTCGACGCCTTCGGCATCGACAGCGAAGACCACTCGGACAACGCCCTGATCCTGCGCCCCAGCGAAAAGATGCTCGACGCCAGCTTCCCGCTGGGCGACGACGAAGGCGTGACCATCACCTACGACCGCAACCTGGCCCTGGCTCGCGAGGACATGCAGTTCCTCACCTGGGAACATCCGATGGTGCAAGGCGGCATGGACCTGGTGCGCTCCGGTTCGATGGGCAACACCGGCGTGGCGCTGATCAAGAACAAGGCGCTGAAACCCGGCACCGTGCTGCTCGAACTGCTGTATGTCAGTGAAGTGGTGGCCCCGCGCGCCCTGCAACTGGGTCGCTACCTGCCGCCGATTGCCCTGCGCTGCCTGCTCGATGCCAACGGCAACGACCTGGCACACAAGGTGGCCTTCGAAACCCTGAATGACCAGCTGGAAAGCGTGCCGCGCGCCAGTGCCAACAAGTTCGTGCAGGCCCAGCGCGACAGCCTCAACCCGCTGATCAATGCCGGCGAAGGCAAAATCGCCCCGCACCACATCACCCGGGTCGCGGAAGCCAAGCGCCGTCTGGCGGCCGACACCGAAGAAGAACTGGCCCGCCTGACCGCTCTGCAAGCGGTCAACCCGAGCGTACGCGACAGCGAGCTGGACGCCTTGCGCCAGCAACGCGAGCAAGGCCTGGCCCTGCTCGACAAGGCCGCCCTGCGCCTGGAGGCGATTCGCGTACTGGTCGCCGGCTAACTCGACCCGCTGAACAAACAAGGCCCGCAATTGCGGGCCTTGTTTGTTCAGGGTGACGGGCTGTGGGAGGGTTTCAGCCGCGATTCGACGCGCCTCTGGCTTGTCGCGGCCAAAGCCCCTCCCACATCACGCCGGCACCGCCTCGCTCATGCCGACGCGCATCCGCCGGGCATCGGCGGCGAAACAGCGCGAGGCCTGCACCAGCGCCAGCATGGTCAGCAACAGCGCCGCCGGGATCAGGTACATGGCGTCGTGCAGCCCTACCGCCTTGAACGCCTCGCTCATCTCGCTGGCACCTGCCGCAAGCATCGCCGCCTGGGCGAAGTGGTC
The DNA here is from genome assembly GCA_002354655.1 of Pseudomonas sp. UBA2684. GTDB lineage: Bacteria > Pseudomonadota > Gammaproteobacteria > Pseudomonadales > Pseudomonadaceae > Aquipseudomonas. The sequence goes on along the minus strand of DELY01000041.1, from coordinate 36,133 downwards.
GGAGAGCAAGCCCACGGCAATCGGCCCCAGCCCGCCGCCCAGCAAATACAGACCGGCGAAGAACAATGCCATGGCCGTGGCGCGCAGGCGCGGCTCGATAACGTCCTGAATCGCCGTGTAGACGCAGGTGTAGAAGTTGTAGGAGAACAACCAGCCCAGGCTGAACACGCCGACGAAGATGGCGATGTCGATACGCCCGGACAACAGCGCATAAGCGGTGGCCAGCGCCGCGATCAACATGCTGAACGCCGCGAACAACAGGCGCCCGGACTCCCAGCGCTGGTGAATCCGATCCGCCAACCAACCGCCGAGGGTCAGTCCCAGCAAACCGGTCACCCCGACAATCATGCCGGTGGCCATGGCCGCCTGCTCCAGCGGCAACAGAAAGTAGCGCTGCAGCATCGGCACCATGAACGAATTGCAGGCATAGGTGGCGAAGTTGAAGGTCAGCCCCGCCACCACCAGCCACCAGAAGGTGCGAATCGCCAGCACCTTGCGCAGCGGCTTGTCCACCGGTGCGGCCGCCACCTGTACGGCTTCGGCGGCGCCGCGCTTGGGCTCCTTGATGAAGAACATGAACAGCGCAAGGATCAGCCCCGGCACGGCGGCGATGAAGAACGGCGCACGCCAGCTGTCGAACGCCTCGACCATCGCACCAATGGTGAAGAACGCCAGCAACAGGCCAATCGGTAGGCCGAGCATGAAAATACCCATGGCCCGCGCCCGCTTGTGCGCCGGGAACAGGTCGCCGATCAGCGAATTGGCCGCCGGTGCATAACTGGCTTCGCCAATCCCGACCCCCATGCGAATCAGCAGGAAACTCCAGAAGTTCCAGGCCAGACCATTCACTGCGGTCAAGCCACTCCACACCGCCAAGCCCCAGCCCATGATCTTGCGTCGTGAGCCGGTGTCGGCCATGCGTCCCAGCGGTACACCGGCGATTGCATAAACGAGGGTGAATGCCGTGCCGATCAAGCCCAGCTGAAAGTCGCTGAGGCTCCACTCCATACGGATGGGTTCGATGATGATGGCCGGGATGGTGCGGTCGAAGAAGTTGAACAGGTTGGCGAGAAAAAGCAGGAACAAAATGCGCCACGCATTCGTCGCTGGCTGGGTGTGTTGCATGGAATCCATCTCTATTTGTTGTTATTGAAGCGCGCCGCCAACCTTGGCAACGCCTGTCAGACCTTTTGCAGGGTGCAATCTAGAGCGTTCGGCCTGATCTGTCTGCGACTATTCGCCGGATTTATGCACGCCGATGACGGCGATTCGCCGCGCTCGACGCCCCCGGCAACGCCTGCATTGCACGCCACCGACAACCGGCCGAATAACGCGAATTGCATTTTTTCATGCTACAACCAAGCGTGTTGCGCGCACTGTGGCCACTGGCCGTAGTGCCTTTCACCACTCGCCGGATTGTCGATCATGAAAATAAAAAAAGACGCTGTTTCCGCCGCTGCGACCGAAGCCACCCTGGCCAAACTGGCTGACGACTTGCTTATCCCCGCTGCGCCGCTGCGCCGGCTCGACGAGAACAGCGAGCAGTACATGTATTTCACCGAGCGCGACATCGATCGCATCCTCGACAACCTCGACGGCTTGCGCAGCCTGGTGTTCCCGCCGGCCAACCTGGATGACGACGCCGACATGCGCCGCGTCCAGCATTTCCCGTCGGTGTGCCTGATCGGCCTGGGCCGCTGCGGCTCGAATATCGCCCTGGATGTCGCCTCCCTGGTCTACAACGCCCGGCAGTTCTACCTCAGCGAATTCAACAACGAAGAAAAAGCCGTCGCCGAGCAGGATTTCCGCCCCACCCGCTGGATTCGCAGCAACCTGCTGCGCGCTCCGAGCAAGGACAGCAAACCGGTGTTCCTGATCGAGCCGCTGGTGATGCTCGGCGACCTGGACAAGGACATCGAAGGGCGCATCCGCTTTTCGCGCAAAGGCGAAACCAGCGGCTTTCTCAGCGACTACAGCAAGATGAAGATCATGGACCTGTCCGAGGTGCATGCGGGCGGCGCCGGTAACGCGCCGATCCTCGGCCAGTACCTGGCCAAGATCATCCTCAACAAGGACACCCAGCGCTTCAGCAACGCCGACTGGAAGTTTATCCACAGCTACTTGATCGACTCCTGCGGGATCAAGGCCAACCAGTCGCGCCTGTACTTCTACATCTTCAGCGCCGGTGGCGGCACGGGCTCGGGCATGGCCTCGGAATTTGGCCTGGCCCAGCAGTTCGCCTACATGAGCAAGACCTTCGACAGCAAAACCCAGGATGAAAACCCGGAAAACCGCGATCACAGCTTCGTTTTCGAACCGATTTTCACCAGCGGTATCTGCATCCTGCCGAACATTTCCGACCAGCGCAGCGAGATGTCCGAAGCCCTGCACATCAATGCTGGGCGCCTGCTGTGCAAGTACCTCGCCGAGGAATGGGACTTCTCCTACAACTTCGACAACGAGGAAAACAGCGAAGCCAGCGTGATGCGCCGCATCCGTCCGTGGAATGCGATGATGCTGATCTCCAACGACATCATGCGTTACGCCGAAGAGAGCGACGACGGCAACATCCAGAACATCGACGTCAACGCCATGGAGCGCCACGCCAACCAGTACATCTCGCAGCAGATCTTCAACATCCTCACCGCCCAGGCGGTGACCACCGACTACGACCAGAACTACTTCCGCCGCGCCGGTATCGACATCGGCGAAACCATTCGCCTGGATGCCAACGACCTGTTTATGAGCCTGGCAGGCCCGGTGGCGATCGCCTATGCCGAATCGGTGGTGCCCGAGCAGGCGTCCGCCAGCACCGACAAATTCCGCGTGCTGGATAAAGAGCCGCCCCGTTTGAACATCGACGACCTGTTCTTCCGCTCCATCGACCTGCCGCACTTCAACAAGGTCACCCAGGCCATCGAAGGCATCAGCCTGCTGCCGATCGAATCCAAGCGTTACCGCGAGGCCCTGTCGCACTACAAGAAATCCGGCTTCGACGCCGCCGAACTCAGCGACCTGCACTTCTTCAAGAACTGCTCCTCGGTGGTCTCGATCGTCTCCCTGCCGAAGGACTACAAACTCTCCTACATGGACCTGAACCGGCTCAAGACCCACCTCAACAGCCTGTTCCCCAACACCACGCTGAAACGCTACGCCCTGGTCATCGGCGCCTCGGCCAACCTCTCGTTGACCACCCTGATCGTCAAGAGCCCGTGCCTGTCGGACGATTTCCTGACCCTGATAGTGGCCTTTATCAAGCGCTGCTTCGCCCGCGAACAGCACCGTTTCGACGACAGCCTGGACACCGCCATCCTCGACTTCATCGTCGCCGACGAATTCGACGAGGCGCGGGTCGACGCCATGCTCAACGAACACGAAAACCCGGCGAAAATCCTCGACACCAACTGGTATGCAATCAAGCCGATGTACGAGAAGAAATACCGCGAGTTGATCCACGACAAGGACAAGTTCGTCTCGATCAACGACATTCGCCTGAGCCGTGACAGCGTGAAGAAAACCATCAAGTACCTGCGCGAAATCTACCGCCACCGCATCGGCAAGACCCGGGTGATCTCGCTCAACGACTACGACGCGCGCCGCTGACCGAAGCAGGCGTGGCCAGTAGCGCGCTGCTTGCCAGCGCACCGCTGGCGATCATTGACGCAACAGCAATCGCCGTCCATGGTTTAAACGGGCTGTTAAGCGCCAGCGTCGCTGGCAGGTTGTCATGCCAATACCATCACCCCACCACTCCTCACGCAGACCCGGCAGCAGCCAGAAATGGCTGGGCCTTGGCTGGTTATTAATTGTGCAGTGGCTGTGTCTGGCCGAGGCCGTGGCGGCCGACACGCTGCGCCTGCAATTGCGCTGGCTGCATCAGTTCCAGTTCGCCGGCTACTACATGGCCCTGGAAAAAGGCTATTACCAGCAGGCCGGGCTGGAGATACAGATCCTGGAAGGTGGCCCGGGAACCCCCAAACCCATCGATAGCATGCTCGCTGGCGATGCCGACTTCGCCATTGCCAACAGCGGCGTGGTCATCGCGCGCATGGCCGGCAAACCGGTGGTGGCGTTGGCGGCGATCATGCAGAGCTCGCCGATCGTGTGGATCGTGCGCGCCGACTCGGACATCTACACCCCGCTCGACCTGGCCGGCAAACGGGTGATGTTGATGCCGCCGCCGGAAAGCGCCGAGCTGCGCATCACTCTGGCCCTCGAAGGCATTGACCCCAATCGCCTGGATGTGCGCCAAACCAGCTTCAATCCGCAGGACCTGGTCGACGGCAAAGTCGATGCCTTCGACGGCTATATCTCCAACGAGCCGTTCTGGCTGAAGCAGCAACGGGTTGCTTACCGGCTGATCAACCCGCGCGAATACGGCGTGAACTTTTACAACGACGTGCTGACCACCCGTGAAGCCCTGCTGCAACAACGCCCCGAGCAGGTCGAGGCGTTTATCCAGGCCAGCCTGGTTGGCTGGCAGTACGCCCTGGATAACATCGAGGAAAGCGTGCAGCTGATACACCGGCGTTACGCACCCAACAAGAGCCTGGAGCATTTGCGCTTCGAGGCCGAAGAGCTGAAGAAACTGATCATGCCCGAGCTGGTGCAACTCGGGCACATGAACCCGGGGCGCTGGCAGACCATCGCGCGCAATTACGTACAACTGGGCATGGCCGAAGGGCCGGTAAACCTCGACGGTTTTATTTACCGGCACCAGGCCCGCACCGACCACCGCCTGCTCTATCGGGTACTTGCCGGTGCCGCCCTGGCCCTGCTGCTGGTTGGCACCGTGGCCCTGCGCTTCGCCCACCTGAGCCAACGCCTGCGCCTGGAGATCGGTCGCCGCCGTCAAGCCGAGCAGGAACTGCTCGGCAGCAACCTGCAACTGGAGCGCCTGGCCAACACCGACCGCCTGACCGGGCAATGGACCCGGCTTAAATTCGAAGAGGTGGCCAACAACGAAATCAACCGCGCCGGACGCTATGACCTGCCGCTGTCGCTGATATTCCTCGACATCGACCGTTTCAAACTGATCAACGACCAGCATGGCCACGAGGTTGGCGACGCCGTCTTGAGCGGAGTGGCGCACCGCCTCAAAGCACAATTGCGCGACTCGGACAGCCTGTGCCGCTGGGGCGGCGAGGAATTCATCATCCTCATGCCGCATACCGACCTCGATCACGCCTGCGCTATCGCGGAAAAACTGCGCGCCCTGCTCGCCGCGACTCCCGTGGCCGAGGGCATCGACGTCAGCGCCAGCTTTGGCGTCGCGCAATGGCAGGCCGGCCAGAGCCTACGCGAACTGGTGCACCGGGCCGACCAAATGCTCTACCGCGCCAAGCAACTGGGGCGCAACCGCGTCGAGTGTTTTACCCCCGGCAAGCACCTGCCGCAGGCGTAGGGTGGGTTACAACGCCGCTCGGGATGGAACAAATAATCCGCATGGCGAATGGGCGCCTAACCCCACTTTACGAACTGCCACCAGCTTGGCGCCAGTCGGCCAGCCAGCTCAGGCTAGCCAGCGTTCCCGCCTCGCCCGGCCGGTATTCGGCGCCCAGCCAACCGCGATAACCGCTGCGTTGCAAAGCCGCCAACGGCGCGGCAAAGTCCAGCTGGCCGCTGCCTGGCGCACCGCGGCCAGGGCAATCGGCAACCTGCACATGGCCAATACGCCCGCGCAGTAATTCAATCCCCGTCACCAGATCGAGGCCTTGCCGCGCCATGTGGTACAGGTCGTACTGGGCCAGGCAGTTGCGCTGGTCGACCGCGCGCAGCAAAGCGTCCAGCTGCGCCGGGGTGTTGATCAGAAAACCCGGCATATCCAGCGGATTGATCGCCTCCACCAGCACGCGGATGCCGAGTAATTCGAACGCCTCGGCGGTCTTGCGCAGATTGCCAACCAGGGTGGCGAGGGCCTGCTCACGGCTCACGCCCTCAGCCAGCCGCCCCGGCAATACATTGACGCAGGCCGGACGCACCATGGCGGCGTAGGTCAGCGCCTCCTGCAACGCCGCGTCGAATGCCGCCTGGCGTGCCGGCACCGCGGCCAGCCCGGCGCCGCCGCTCATCAGGTCGCCGGCCGGCAGGTTGATCAGCACCAGCGGCAAACCGGCGCGCTGCAAAGCCTCCTGCAATTGCAGCGCCGGCAGCTCATAGGGGAATTGGATTTCCACACCATCGAAACCCGCGGCCGCCGCGGCGACGACGCGCGCGTGCAGTGGCTGCTCGGTGAACAGCAGCGACAGGTTGGCGGCGATCTTCATCGCTCGACCTCGCGGTACAGCTCGACCAGGGTCGCCGGGTCGCGTTCGAGGTTGCCCTGGCTGCCGTGCAGGCGCATCAGCTGCGCCGCCAAGCCGCTGATCGGCGTAGCCGAACCGATCTCGCGGGACAGCTTGGCCGCCGTATCCAGATCCTTGAGCAGGGTGCGCACATGCCACTTGATCGGTTCGAACTGACTGGCGGCCATCTGCGGGGCGAGAATCTGCAAGGGTTTCGAGTCGGCGAAGCCGCCTGCCAAAGCTGGGGCGATCAGGCGGGCATCAACACCGGCCTGCTCCGCCAGGGCCACAACTTCGGCAATCACCAGGGCGTTGCAGGCGACGATCATCTGGTTGCACACCTTGGTCACCTGGCCGGCACCGACCTCGCCCATGCGCGTCAGCCGCTGGCCAAGGTGAGCGAGGATTGGCCGCGCCCGCTCGACATCCTCCTCACGGCCACCGGCCATGATCGCCAGGGTGCCCGCCTCGGCGCCGGGCGTGCCGCCGGACACGGGCGCATCCACCCAGCGCATGCCGGTACGGCGCTCCAGTTCGGCGGCCATCTCGCGGGTGGCCGCCGGTTCCAGGCTGGAAAAGTCCACCAGCAGCTGCCCCGGCTTGCCGCCCTCGACGATACCGCCGGGGCCAAAGACCACCTCGCGCACCACCTCGGTGTTGGCCAGACAAAGCATCACGATGCCCGCCTCGGCGCACAATTCGGCTGGCGTCAGCACGCGTTGCGCGCCCTGCTCCAGCAACGCCAGGCACTTATCCGGCGAGCGGTTCCAGATGCTTAGGGGATAGCCGGCGGCCAACAGCCGGCGGGTCATCGGCAGGCCCATCAGGCCGATACCGGCGAAAGCGATTGCGGGCAGCGAGGCGGTCATGCGGCAGCTCCAGAAGGCTCAAAAGACGACAATTTTAATCGCAGTGTCAGCGCTGTGGCCGCTGAAAATGAAAGCTGCGAAGAACCCAGCGCCTCACTATACTCCGCCGGCTTTCCCCGCTATTGAACCGGAGAACCCGAAATGCTCAAGCCCACTCTGGCGCTCGTCGCCGGCTTTGCCCTGTCTTTTTCCGCCGTCTTTGCCCACGCCGCCGATGTTCTGCGGGTCTCGGCCATTCCCGATGAAGCGCCGACCGAATTGCTGCGCAAGTTCAAACCGCTGGGGGCCTACCTCGAACAACAACTGGGCATGAAAGTCGAATTCGTCCCGGTGGCCGATTACGCCGCAGTGGTCGAATCGCTGGCCGCCGACCGCCTCGACATGGCCTGGCTGGGCGGTTTCACCTTCGTCCAGACGCGCCTGAAAACCGGCAACGCGATTCCCCTGGTGCAGCGCGCCGAAGACGAAAAGTTCACCAGCAAGATCATCAGCGCCGACCCGGCCGTGCAGTCGCTGCAAGACCTGAAAGGCAAGACCTTCGCCTTCGGCTCGGTATCGTCTACTTCCGGCAGCCTGATGCCGCGTTATTTCATGCTGCAAGACGGCATCAAGCCGGAAGAGTTCTTCAGCCGTATCGCCTACTCCGGCGCGCATGACGCCACCGCCGCCTGGGTGCAGGCCGGCAAAGCCGACGGCGGCGTGCTCAACGCCTCGGTGTGGGACAAGCTGGTTGCCGCTGGCAAGGTCGACCCCGACAAGGTCAAGGTGATCGCCACCACCGCGCCGTACTTCGATTACAACTGGACCGTGCGCGGCAACCTCGACCCGGTCGTGCGGGACAAGATCAAGGCCGCCTTCCTCGCCCTCGACCCGGCCAACCCGCAACACAAGGCGATCCTCGACCTGCAAGCGGCCACTCGCTTCATCGAGACCAAGCCGGAAAACTACCAAGGCATCGAGCAAGCAGCCCGCGCAGCCGGCCTGTTGAAGTGAGCCTGCGGCTGCATGGCGTGGGTCTGACCCACGCCAATGGCCAGGTGGCGCTCAGCGAAATCGACCTGACTATCCAGCGCGGCGAGCGGGTGGCCATCATCGGCCCGTCGGGCGCCGGCAAGACCAGCCTGCTGCGCCTGCTCGCCACCAGCCTGGCGCCCAGCGTCGGTGAGCTGAGCCTACTGGGACAACAGCCCTGGCAGCTCAGTGCGCGCAAACGCCAGCAGCTGCGCGCGCATATCGGCCTGATTCACCAAGCGCCGCCGTTGCCACCTCGGCAACGGGTAATCACGGCGGTGCTGGCCGGCAAACTCGGCCAGTGGTCGCTGGGCAAAAGCCTGCTCAACTTGCTGCATCCGGTCGATATGCCGGGTGCCCAGGCCGCTTTGGCGCGCCTTGACCTGGCGGAAAAACTCTTCGAGTGCTGCGATCAATTGTCTGGTGGTCAGTTACAACGCGTCGGCATCGCCCGCGTGCTCTATCAAGCGCCCGAGCTGATCCTCGCCGACGAACCGGTCTCCGCCATGGACCCGGTGCTGGCCGGGCATACCTTAAGCGTGCTCAACCAGGAAGCCAGCGCGCGCGGCATTACCTTGCTGGCCAGCCTGCATGCAGTGGAACTGGCCCTCGCGCACTTTCCACGGATCATCGGCGTGCGTGAAGGCCGTATCGTCTTCGACCTGCCGCCATCGGCGATCAGCCCCAGCGCGCTGGACAGCCTGTATGCCAATGAACAGCTGCAAGCCTTGCCGGCTTCGCTGCCGGCGGCGCCTGTCAGCGTACACATCCCACGATGCTGAACCCGGTATTACGCGACCCAGCCGCTCTGCCACGCCTGCTACTGACCGCGCTGGCGCTGCTGCTGTTGTGGCCAGGCTTGTCGCTCAGCGAGCTGGATCTGGCGGTGCTGGCCGACGCCGACAACGCGGCCAATATGGGGCGCTTCCTCGCCGACTTCTGGCCCTTGGCGCATGACCGCGAGTTTCTCCGGCTGCTTGGCCGTGCCACCCTGGAAACCCTGGCCATCGCTACCGCCGGCATGGCGTTGGCGTTGCTGATCGCCATTCCCGGCGCGCTGCTGGCCAGTCGCGCCCTGTCGCTGTCTGCGGTGCACCTTGCCGGCCGCCCGGCCTGGTGGGCGCAAGCGTTACGCTGGCCGGTGCGCGGCCTGTTGATCGTGTTACGCAGCGTGCCGGAGATCGTCTGGGCGCTGCTGTTCGTGCGCGCCGTCGGCCTCGGCCCAACCGCCGGGGTACTGGCCATCGCCATCACCTACAGCGGCATGCTCGGCAAGGTTTATGCGGAAATCTTCGAATCGGTCGACCCACGCCCGAGCCGCGCCTTGCTGGTTGCCGGCAGCCCACGCCTGAGCGCTTTCGCCTACGGCGTGCTGCCGAATGCCGCTGCGGAAATGCTCTCCTACACGGTGTATCGCTGGGAATGCGCAATCCGCGCCTCAGTGGTAATGGGCTTCGTCGGCGCCGGCGGCCTGGGTCAGCAGATCGACCTGTCGATGCGCATGTTCGCCGGCGGTGAAGTGGCGAGCATGCTGCTGACCTTCCTCGCCCTGGTGCTACTGGCCGACCAGCTCAGCCGCTTACTGCGGGCACGCCTGCTATGAGCCGCGCGCTTAACTACGCGCTGCTGCTCGCGTTACTGGCGGCAGTGATTGCCTCGTTCAGCTACCTGGGCATCGATTTGGCGGCCTTGGTCGGCGGCGACAGCCTGAGCCAAATGGGCGGTTACGCCAGCAGCTTCTTCAACCCGGATGTCTCCACGCCTCACCTGCATGCTATCTACCGCGGCGCGCTGGAAACCCTGGCCATGTCGGCCATCGGCACCCTGCTCGCGGCGCTGCTCGGCCTGGCCTTGGCGTTGCCAGCCGCCGGACGCTTCGGCTGGCTGGCGCTGAGTGGTTCACGCTTGCTGCTCAATGCCCTGCGCGCCATACCGGAGTTGGTGTGGGCGGCGCTGGTGGTGCTGGCCGCCGGCCTCGGCCCGAATGCCGGCACCCTGGCCCTTGCCCTGCACACGGCGGGCGTGCTCGGCCGCCTGTTTGCCGAAGCCCTGGAGAACACGCCAACCGCGCCAGCCGAGGCGATTCGTCTCAACGGCGGCGGACGCCTTACTGCGTTTTGCTACGGCACCCTGCCAGCGGTCTGGCCACAGTTGGTCGCCTATTCGCTGTACCGCTGGGAAAACAATATCCGCATGGCCAGCGTGCTGGGTTTCGTCGGCGCAGGCGGCTTGGGGCAGATGCTCTACGTCAACCTCAGCCTGTTCCAGGAAGCCCAGGCGGCGACGGTGATTCTGGCGATGCTGCTATTGGTGGTGGCGGTCGACGCCTTGAGCAGTTGGGCGCGTCAGCGCTGGGTCAGCGCCTAGGGCGGACATGCCGCAGTGCGGCTTGTCCGCCGCAAAGCTCGGTGGACAAAGCTTCGCCATGTCCACCCTACGCCGCCATGGCGCCTGCCGACCCGCCGTACCAGGCATGCCGAATCACAGCCTACAGACCATCTTTCTCCAGGTGATCGAGGTCAACCGGATCGCCGGCATGCGCGCCGAGCTTGCGGCGAATGTCCTCGAACATCTGGTCGTATTGCTGGTGGTTGCGCATGATCAGGCTGGTGTTGGTCGGCAACCCATGCTTCATCGCAATGCGTGTGGCGACGCTGGCAAAGTTGAAAGCCGTATCGCGGTGCAGCTCGAAAGATTCCTCAAACGCCTTGCCGGCCAGCTCACCGACCATGCGCATGTGCAACATTGCGCCTTCGGCCGGATCGTGGCGCACCTCGTAATAGAGATCGATGCTGAAGGCAGGTTGCGCGGCGCTGGCAATGGGATTGCCGAGATGCAAATGGCCGGGTTCGAACATAATGGTACTCCCCTGTGCAGGACACCTCCGAGCATAGCGCAAACCGTCTAGCCTGCCCCTTCGCCGAGCCAGGCACGCGCCAGATCAGTGCATTGCCGGCGCCGCCACACGCTCTTGCACCAGCACCCAAGGCGCCACCACCACCGCCCATAACGACGGGTCGCGGGCTAGCAGATCTTCGGCGTGCGCATCGTCGACCTTACTCAATTGCCCGTGAGTCAGCCACGTCGCCACCTGGTCCCGATCGTTTTCAGCCACGGCTTGCGCCACCGCGATCAAGTCCTGGTCACCCGCCACCCACAGCAACGCGCCACGGGCAAAGAAAGGTTGCAGCTCTTGCCAACTGATTGGTGCCGTTTCACCAAGCAGCTTGGCATAGAGGGTGCTAGGTTGTTCAGTCATGGTGTGCCCTGTTGTGGATGAGCCGATTTTCCAGCGGCAACCATGATAGCGCCGAGCAATTAGCAGACAAGCTCGCCTGACGTTGCCGGACAGTTTTAAGGCACGCCGTTTTTCTATACGTTTCTTGCAATTAAGCGACACCCAGGTGTTTTGCCCCCAGTAGCCGGCTTTTCAAGGCGCAAACCAGCGCTCTACACTGTACCGGTACAATTGCCGGGGGTATGACCGGGGCACTCAACCCGGTTCTGCAGCTTTGGCCGCCAGAACTACAACAACGAAAAACATAAGAGTGGAGCACTATGAACAAGGCTACTAAGCAGATTTCCAAACTGTTTGCCGCCATGGCCATGGCCGGCGTTGCCAGCTACTCGGTAGCGGCTGACACCATCAAGATCGGCCTGGCAGGCCCCGTAACCGGCGCTGTCGCGCAGTACGGTGAAATGCAATTCATCGGCGCCAAGATGGCCATCGAGCAAATCAACAAAGCCGGTGGGGTCAACGGTGCGATGCTCGAAGGCGTGGTCTATGACGACGCCTGCGATCCGAAACAAGCCGTGGCCGTAGCCAACAAAATCGTCAACGACGAAGTGCAATTCGTCGTCGGCCACCTCTGCTCCAGCTCCACTCAGCCAGCGTCCGACATCTACGAAGACGAAGGCATCCTGATGGTTACCGCGGCGTCCACCAGCCCGGACATCACTGCACGCGGTTACGAACTGGTGTTCCGCACCATCGGCCTGGACAGCCTGCAAGGCCCGACCGCCGGCAACTACATCGCCGACCACATCAAACCGAGCAACGTCGCCGTTATCCACGACAAGCAGCAGTACGGTGAAGGCATCGCCACCGCGGTCAAGCAGACCCTGGAAGGCAAAGGCGTGAAAGTCTCCCTGTTCGAAGGCATCAACGCCGGCGACAAGGACTTCTCCGCGATGATCGCCAAGCTCAAGCAAGCCGGTGTCGACTTCGTCTACTACGGCGGCTACCACCCGGAACTCGGCCTGCTGCTGCGTCAGTCGGCGGAGAAAGGCCTGAAGGTCAAGTTCATGGGCCCAGAAGGTGTGGGCAACAAGGAAATCTCGGCCATCGCCGGCCCAGCCTCCGAAGGCCTGCTGGTCACCCTGCCGCGCTCCTTCGACCAAGATCCGAAGAACCAGGCACTGGTCGAAGCGTTCAAAGCCAAGAACGAAGACCCGAGCGGTCCGTTCGTGTTCCCGGCTTACGCGGCCGTGCAAGTGATCGCCGAAGGCATCAAAAAAGCCGGCGACACCGATACCGCCAAGGTAGCCAGCGCCCTGCGCGCCAACACCTTCGACACCCCGACCGGCCCCCTCGCCTTCGACGAGAAAGGTGACCTGAAGGACTTCAGCTTCGTGGTTTACGAATGGCACCAGGACGGCACCAAAACCGAAGCCGCTACGCACTAAAAAGCGTACGTCCCGCCTGAACCCAAAGCCCACTGCTCAGCAGTGGGCTTTGTTTATTAGAAGAATTCCGGTTTCACGCTGCGCCACAAGCGCTGCCTTGCGTGACAACCCAGGAGTTAGGCAATGCCTGATCTTTATCACTACCTGCAACAGCTGGTTAACGGTCTGACCGTTGGCAGCACCTATGCCCTGATCGCCATCGGCTACACCATGGTCTACGGCATCATTGGCATGATCAACTTCGCCCACGGCGAGGTCTACATGATTGGCTCGTACGTAGCCTTCATCGTCATCGCCGGCCTGGCCATGTTCGGCCTGGACAGCCTGCCGCTCATGATGGTCGCGGCCTTCGCCGCCAGCATCATCGTCGCCAGCGCCTTCGGTTACAGCATCGAACGGGTCGCTTATCGCCCCTTGCGTGGCGGCAACCGCTTGATTCCGCTGATCTCGGCAATCGGTATGTCGATCTTTCTACAGAACCTTGTATTGCTGTCTCAAGACTCCAAGGACAAGGCCATCCCCAATCCACTGCCAGGCAACTTCGTGTTCGGTGAAAGCACCATGAATGGCGTGGTGATCTCCTACATGCAGGTGCTGATCTTCATCGTCACCATCCTGGTGATGATCGGCCTGACCTTCTTCATCTCCCGTTCGCGTCTTGGCCGTGCCTGCCGCGCCTGCGCCGAAGACCTGAAGATGGCCAACCTGCTGGGCATCAACACCAACAACATCATCGCCCTGACTTTCGTCATCGGCGCCACCCTGGCCGCCGTGGCTGCGGTGCTGCTGGGCATGCAATACGGCGTGATCAACCCCCACCTGGGTTTCCTCGCCGGCATCAAGGCCTTTACCGCAGCGGTGCTTGGCGGCATCGGCAGCATCCCCGGCGCCGTACTCGGCGGTCTGGTCCTGGGTGTGGCGGAAGCCTTCGGCGCCGACATCTTCGGCGACCAATACAAAGACGTGGTGGCATTCACCCTGCTGGTGCTGGTGCTGCTGTTCCGGCCGACTGGCATTCTGGGCCGACCGGAGGTTGAGAAAGTATGAGTTTCGCAATCACTAAAAACCTCAAGACTGCGGTCTTCAGCGCCCTGCTGGTGATGGCAGTGGCCTACCCGGTGCTCGGCCTGAAGCTGTCCACCGTGGGCATCAAGCTGGAAGTGCAAGGCGCCAGCCCAGCCGTTCTGTGGACCATCGCCGGCTGCGCCATCGCCATGTTCTTCTGGCAACTGTTGCGCAGCCAGTTGGGCGCAGCCTGGAGCCATGCGCCCAAGCTGCCCAGCGTACCGAGCAAGGCGAGCAATTTCCTCACCCTGCCTTCGACCCAGCGCTGGATCATCCTTGGCCTGATCATCGTCGCATTGGCCTGGCCGTTCTTCGGCAGCCGTGGTGCAGTGGACATCGCCACGTTGGTCCTGATCTACGTGATGCTCGGCCTCGGCCTGAACATCGTGGTCGGCCTGGCGGGCCTGCTCGACCTCGGCTACGTGGCGTTCTATGCCGTCGGCGCCTACAGCTATGCGCTGCTGTCGTTCTACTTCGGCCTGAGCTTCTGGATCTGCCTGCCGATTGCCGGCCTGATGGCGGCGTTCTTCGGCTTTATCCTCGGCTTCCCGGTGCTGCGCCTGCGCGGCGACTACCTGGCCATCGTCACGTTGGGTTTCGGCGAGATCATTCGCATCCTGCTGAACAACATGACCTGGCTGACCGGCGGACCCAACGGCATCGGCTCGATTCCCAAGCCGACGCTGTTCGGCCTGTCCTTCGACCGCAAGGCCGCCGAGGGCATGCAGACCTTCCACGAGTACTTCGGCGTCGCCTACGCCTCGATCAACAAGGTGATCTTCCTCTACCTGATCGCCCTGCTGCTGGTGCTGCTGACCCTGTTCGTGATCAACCGCCTGCTGCGCATGCCAATCGGCCGCGCCTGGGAAGCGCTGCGCGAAGACGAAATCGCCTGCCGCGCGCTGGGCATGAACCCCACCGTGATCAAACTCTCGGCCTTCACCCTGGGCGCCACCTTCGCCGGGTTCGCCGGCAGCTTCTTCGCCGCACGACAAGGCCTGGTCAGTCCGCAATCGTTCACCTTTATCGAGTCGGCGATCATCCTCGCCATCGTCGTGCTGGGTGGCATGGGTTCGCAGCTGGGGATCATCCTCGCGGCGATGGTGATGATCCTGTTGCCGGAACTGATGCGTGAGTTCAGTGAGTACCGCATGCTGATGTTCGGTGCCTTGATGGTGCTGATGATGATCTGGCGTCCGCAGGGCCTGTTGCCCATGCAGCGTCCGCACCTGGAGCTGAAACGATGAGCCGCCCGATTCTAGAAGTAAGCGGCCTGTCCATGCGCTTCGGCGGCCTGCTGGCCGTCAACGGGGTGGGCCTCACGGTTAACGAGAAACAGGTGGTGTCGATGATCGGCCCGAACGGCGCCGGCAAGACCACGGTGTTCAACTGCCTGACCGGGTTCTACCAGCCGACCGCTGGCAGCATCCGCCTCGACGGCGAGCAGATCGAGGGCCTGCCGGGCCACAAGATCGCGCGCAAGGGCGTGGTGCGCACCTTCCAGAACGTGCGTCTGTTCAAGGAAATGACCGCGGTGGAAAACCTGCTGGTCGCCCAGCATCGCCACCTCAACACCAACTTCCTCGCCGGCCTGCTGAAGACCCCGGCCTTCCGCAGGAGCGAGCGCGAGGCGATGGATTACGCCGCGCATTGGCTGGACCAGGTCAACCTGACCGAATTCGCCAACCGCACCGCCGGCACCCTCGCCTACGGCCAGCAGCGGCGCCTGGAAATCGCCCGCTGCATGATGACCCGTCCGCGCATTCTCATGCTCGACGAACCGGCGGCCGGTCTCAACCCACGCGAAACCGACGACCTGAAAGCGCTGATCCGCGTGCTGCGTGACGAACACAGCGTCACCGTGTTGCTGATCGAGCATGACATGAAGCTGGTGATGAGCATCTCCGACCATATCTATGTGATCAACCAGGGCACGCCCCTGGCCGACGGTGCGCCGGCGCAGATCCGGGAAAACCCGGACGTGATCAAAGCCTACCTGGGGGAAGCGTGATGCTGTATTTCGAGAACGTTTCCACCTTCTACGGCAAGATCCAGGCGCTGCATGACGTCAACGTCGAAGTGCGCCAAGGCGAAATCGTCACCCTGATCGGCGCCAACGGTGCCGGCAAGTCGACGCTGTTGATGACCCTCTGCGGCAACCCGCAGGCGGCCAGCGGCAGCATCCGCTACCAGGGTGAAGAGCTGATCGGCCTGGACACCCCGGACATCATGCGCAAGAGCATTGCCGTGGTGCCGGAGGGCCGCCGCGTGTTCTCACGCCTGACCGTGGAAGAAAACCTGGTGATGGGCGGCTTCTTCACCGCCAAGGCCGATATGCAGGAACAGATGGACAAGGTCCTGCACCTGTTCCCACGGCTGAAGGAACGCTTCGCCCAACGCGCCGGCACCATGTCGGGCGGCGAGCAGCAGATGCTCGCCATCGGCCGCGCGCTGATGAGCAAACCCAAACTGCTGTTGCTCGACGAGCCGTCGCTGGGCCTGGCACCGATCATCATCCAGCAGATCTTCGACATCATCGAACAGCTGCGCAAGGATGGCGTGACCGTGTTCCTGGTCGAGCAGAACGCCAACCAGGCGCTCAAGCTGGCGGATCGTGGCTATGTACTGGAGAACGGTCGGATCGTCATGCAAGGCAGCGGGCAAGAGCTGCTGAGCGACCCGAAGGTACGCGACGCCTACCTCGGCGGCTAACCGGCAAGGCCGTCCTGAAACCGCTCTTCGGAGCGGTTTTTTTATGGCTATGTCCCAGTGACGTGTTGCAGGAGAATCCGCGCTGTTGTGGGAGCGGATTTATCCGCGAAAATCTTTGAAAACTGAAGATCTTTCGCGGCTAAAGCCGCTCCCACGTGACGGCGGTCTGCATCAACAGTTAACGGGTACAGAGCCTTTTACATGTGGCTATTCGCCGTGCACGCCGGCTTTCTTGAGTGGGTTGCGGGCGCCGAGCCGAGCGGATAAATCACCGGCGGAACTTGTGCGCCACGTAACCCACCACGTGGAAATCGGTGGGTTACGACGCAACTGACTTTGCGCCAGCAGATAGCCGGGGTGGCGATGCGCCTAATTAACGCGCCGCTGGCCTCGACACATAACGGGGATAGCGTTTTTTATCTTCACCGTTCGCCCGATGATCCGTGCACGCACGCCCTGGCCAGTTACAATGGTCGCCCTTTTTTTGCCGATGACCGTTTTTATGACCGACCCCATCCGCCTGTCCAAACGCCTGATCGAACTGGTCGGCTGCTCGCGCCGCGAGGCCGAGCTGTATATCGAAGGCGGCTGGGTATCGGTGGATGGCGAGGTGGTGGAAGAGCCGCAATTCAAAGTGCAGGATCAGCGTGTCACGCTTCACCCCGAGGCCGTACTCACTCCGGCGGAACCCGTCACCCTGCTCTTGCACGTGCCCTCCGGGCGCGCAGCGGATCGCGTTGCCGAAGCCATTGCCGCCGCCAGCCAGTGGCCGGACGACAGCAGCGGCATTCGCCCATTGAAGAGCCATTTCGACCGCCTGACGCCCTGCATCCCCTTGCAGGCTGGGGCCGACGGCCTGCATGTGCTGACCCAGGACTGGCGCATCGAACGCAAACTCAAGGAAGACCTGAGCAAGCTGGAGCAGGAATATGTGGTCGAGGTCATCGGCGAACTGTCCAGCAACGAGCTGAAACGCCTGAACCACGGCCTGAGCTTCAATGGCTCGGCGCTGCCACCGTGCAAAGTCAGTTGGCAGAACGAAACCCGCTTGCGCTTTGCCCTGAAGAACCCGCAGCCAGGGCAGATCGTCTTCATGTGCAACAGTGTCGGCCTCAAGGTGCTCGGCATGAAGCGTATCCGCATCGGCGGTGTGCCGATGTCGAAAGTACAACCGGGCCAATGGCGCTTTCTTGCCGCAAAAGAACGCTTCTAAAACACCGCGCCTTACTCTCTTTGATCGCCGCCCGCGCGGCAGCGACCACTATTTTTCTTAGGAATACGCTCATGCTCAATAACGATGTTCTGCGCAGCCTGCGCTACATGCTCGATGTCAGCGACGCGCAAATGGCCGAAATCGTCCAACTGAGCGGCAAACCAACCACGGAAGCAGAAATCAGCGCAGTGCTGAAGAAAGACGACGAGGAAGGCTTTGTCGACTGTGACGACGAGCTGATGGCGCACGTTCTCGACGGCCTGGTGTACTTCAAGCGCGGCAAGGACGACAGCCGCCCGGCGCAACCCTTCGAACTGCCCGTGACCAACAACATGGTGCTGAAGAAGCTGCGCGTGGCCTTCGAACTGAAAGAAGACGACATGCACACGATCATGCAAAGCGTCGACTGCCCGGTGTCCAAACCCGAGATGAGCGCACTGTTCCGCAAGTTCGGCCACAGCAACTACCGCACCTGCGGCGATCAATTCCTGCGCAACTTCCTCAAGGGCCTGACCCTGCGCGTGCGCGGCTGAGTCGCGCCTGAGAATGCAGCATGACGTCGCATGGCGCTGCATTCTCAACTGCAATAATGCCTGCCATCAGCCAGAGGCACGTTTAGGGTAGCGGCACTCTCCCGTGAAAAGGATTTGCCATGCACCCTTACTTCTCCCTGCAAGGCCGCACCGCCCTGATCACCGGCGGCACGCGCGGTATCGGCAAGATGATTGCCAAAGGCTTTGTCGAAGCCGGCGCCACGGTCTACGTATGTGCCCGCGCTGGCGAGGCCTGCGCACAGACCGCTGCAGAGCTGTCGGCCTTCGGCACTTGCCACGGCATTGCCGCCAACCTGTCCAGCGAAGCAAGCGTACAGGTGCTGGCCGAGCAGTTGGCCGGCGAGATCGGCCAGCTGGATATCCTGGTCAACAATGCCGGCACCACCTGGGGCGCACCGCTGGAAAGTTACCCGGTCAAGGGCTGGGAAAAGGTCATGCAGCTCAACGTGACTGCAGTGTTCAGCTGCATCCAGCAGTTGCTGC
Organism: Pseudomonas sp. UBA2684; assembly: GCA_002354655.1. Lineage (GTDB taxonomy): Bacteria > Pseudomonadota > Gammaproteobacteria > Pseudomonadales > Pseudomonadaceae > Aquipseudomonas. Next base: position 17,256 of record DELY01000041.1, on the reverse strand, counting down.
CGCTGCTGCGCAAGGCCGGCTCGGCCGCCAACCCGGCACGGGTGATCAATATCGGCTCGGTGGCCGGCATCACGTCCCACGGCGAAGACGCCTATGCCTACGGCCCGAGTAAAGCCGCCCTGCACCAGTTGTCGCGCATGCTGGCGCGCGAACTGGTCAGCCAGCACATCAACGTCAACGTCATCGCCCCGGGACGCTTCCCAAGCAAGATGACCCAGCACATCTCCAAGGATGACGCGGCGATGGCCGAGGATACCGCGCTGATTCCGATGCAGCGCTGGGGCCGCGACGAGGAAATGGCCGCCCTGGCGATCAGCCTGGCGAGCACCGCAGGGGCATATATGACCGGCACCATTATTCCCATCGACGGCGGCTTTAGCCTCTAAATCCCCGCGCGCACCGGCCACCGCTGGTCTGGCGCCACGCTCGGCACCCCCTGCTCTGCTAGCGTTATTGAGTGGGGGCCACCACACCTCGGCCGCAATCACGGCGGGGAGGATAGCCATGAGCATGGCGGACTGGCGCATGCAGGGCGTCGAATTTGCTACCTGCAACTGCAACTGGGGCTGCCCCTGCCAATTCAGCGCCCTGCCCAGCTACGGCAAGTGCGAAGCCGTGGTGGCGATGCGCATCGAGCAAGGCCACCATCTGGCCGTCAACCTGGATGACCTGTGCTGGGTCGCCACCTTCGCCTGGCCCAAGGCGATCCACCAAGGCAACGGCCGTTGCCAGGTATTTATCGAGGACAAAGCCACCGCTGAGCAGCGTGCGGCCCTGCTGCGCATCCTCTCGGGCGAGGACACTGAACCCGGCGCCACGGTATTTTCGGTATTCGCCAGCACCATCAGCGAGATGCACGAACCGCAGTTCGTGCCCATAGCGTTTCGCGTGGACGTGGATAAGCGCGAGGCCCACGTGCATATCGCAGGCGTGCTTGAGGCCAGCGGTGAACCGATCCGCAGCCCGGTCGACGGTGCGCCCCAGGAAGTGCGCCTGGTATTGCCTAACGGATTCGAGTTCACTGAGGCGCAGATGGGCAATGGCAACTTCCAGACCCAGGGCGCGATCAAGATCGCCTCACAACAGGGTCACGGCCACTTCGCCCGCCTGCACTTCACCGGCCAAGGGGTGGTGCGCTGAGCGTGCCCGAGCTACCCGCCGAACCGGCGCGCCAACGCCTGCCACACTGGCCACTCAGCGCCGAACAGTGGTTACTGCTGCTCTGCCTGCTGACGCTGACGGGGCTGGCCTGGTGGCTATTGCTGCGCATGGCCGCGACCATGGCGCTACCCGGCGGCATGGCCGATCTCGCCATGGCCGGCATGCCGATGCCCTGGACGGCCAGCGATGCCCTGCTGATGCTGGCCATGTGGGCGGTGATGATGGTCGGCATGATGCTGCCCAGCGCCCTGCCGATGATCCTGCTCTACCAACATATGCTGCATCGCTACAGCGCTGGCGCGCGGCGGCACCTGGCGCTGTTGCTGTTCTGTCTGGCCTACCTGCTGGTGTGGAGCGGCTTCAGCCTGCTCGCCACTGGCCTGCAATGGGGCCTGGACCATCTGGCCCTGCTCAACCCGCAGATGCGCAGCGAAAGTCGCTGGCTCGGCGCGGCCCTGCTGCTGAGCGCCGGCGTCTACCAGTGGTTACCGAGCAAGGCGGCCTGTTTGGCCTATTGCCACGGGCCGGTGCAGTTTCTTATGAGCCACTGGCGCCCGGGAATTATCGGCGGCTGGCGCATGGGCCTGGCCCACGGCCGGTATTGCCTGGGCTGCTGCTGGCTGTTGATGGGCCTGCTATTCGTTGGCGGGGTGATGAACCTGCTGTGGGTGGCGCTGATCGGCGGCTACGTGCTGCTGGAGAAGATCCTGCCCCAAGGGCCCTGGCTCGGCCGTATCACCGGTCTCCTCTTGATCGCCGCGGGCCTGGCCATGCTGCTGGCCTAACAGGCCGCTTAAGGCTGCTGCCGGATGCGGGTAAGATGGCTGCCTCGCCGCTCTCGATCCCCCCTCTCATGCCCTACTCCGTATCCCCTATCGGCTTCGTTCGCTCCTGTTTCAAGGAGAAATTCGCCATTCCCCGACAGCCGCAGCTGGCGCCGGCCGCGCGTGGCGTACTGGAACTGCTCGCGCCGTTCGATAACGGCGAGGCGGTGCATGGCCTGGAGCAGGTCAGCCACGTCTGGCTGCTATTCCTGTTTCATCAGGCCCTGGAAGACAAACCCCGGCTGAAGGTACGGCCGCCGCGTCTGGGCGGCAATCAATTGGTCGGCGTCTTCAGCACCCGCGCCACTCACCGGCCCAATGGCATCGGCCAATCGGTGGTCAAGCTGGACAAGCTCGAACCCGGCAAACTCTGGCTCTCCGGTATCGACCTGCTGGACGGCACGCCAGTGCTGGATATCAAACCCTACGTGCCTTATGCCGACAGCGTGGCGGGCGCTTACAACCGCATCGCCGACAGTGCACCGGAACTGATTACCGTCGAATGGCAGGCGCAGGCGCTGAACCAGGCTCACAGCCATGGGTTGCGCCTGGCAGAACCCCTCGTCGAGCTGATCGAACAATGCCTGGCGCAAGACCCGCGCCCGGCCTATCAGCAACCGCTGCCCGAACGTCACTACGGTGCGCGCTTCTGGGACGTTGATGTACGCTGGCATTACCCTGAGCCGGCAAAGATTTGCGTACTGGAAGTGGTCGTGGCCTGAACCCTCTCACTGCGTCGGCGCGAACGTGGGTGTAACGCAAGTGAAGTATTGTTTGCCTGCCCCTGGGCAACGGCTAAGGTTGTTGCAGGCGCCACGCTTACTAGCACATCGCCATACACCTTTACCGGCATGTTTAGCTGTCGAGCCACGTAGCGTTATCCGATGAAGACACCCGCTTACGTCCCAGCAAGCAACGTCATGGATCTCCTACTCGATGCCGTTTGCGTGGTCGACAAAGAGGGACGTTTTGTATTTGTCAGTGCCGCCGGCGAACGGATCTTCGGCTACAGCCTCGAGGAAATGCTCGGCAAGCCGATGATCGAGCTGGTTTTCCCGGAAGATCGCGAACGAACGCTGCAAGCAGCTCGTGACATCATGCTCGGCAATTTCAAGCCACATTTCGAGAATCGCTACGTCCGCAAGGACGGCCAAATTGTCCACATCATGTGGTCGGCACGCTGGTCCGAGGGCGACCAACTGCGGGTCGCGGTCGCGCACGACATCACCGAGCGCAAACGCAACGAGTCGATGCAGGCAGCGATCTACGCGATTTCCGAAGCCGCGCACGCCGCCGAAGACCTGCCGACACTGTACCAACGCATTCACCAGATAATCGGCGAACTGCTGCCGGCGGATAATTTCGCCATTGCCCTCTACGACGAGCGCAAGGACGAACTGAGCTTCCCTTACCATGTCGATCAGCGCCTGCCGGTACCGCCACCGCTGAGCCTGAAGGCCGACACGCTCAGCACACAGATCATTCGCAGCGGCCAAACCCTGCTGCTGACCCCCGAATCGCGCGCTGGCCTACCTGCACCCGTGCTGGCGGCCGAGGCGCAGCCGCTGTATTGGCTCGGCGTGCCGCTGCAGTCACAACAGGGCACCAGCGGGGCCTTGATTCTCAAGAGTTACTCGCAGCACGAGCGCTACTGCGAGCAAGACAAAGAATTGCTGCAATTCGTCTCGACCCAGGTGGCGTCCGCCATCGAACGCAAGCAGTTGCTCATCCGCTTGCAGTTCATGGCGCAATACGACCAGCTGACCCAACTGCCCAATCGCGCGCTGTTCAATGACCGCCTGCACACCGCACTCGCCCGAGCGCACCGCGAGCAAACGCTTCTATCGCTGCTGTTTCTCGACCTGGACAAGTTCAAGCAGGTCAACGACACCTGCGGCCACGCCATTGGCGACATGCTGCTGCAACGCGTGGCGCAGCGTCTCGTCGCCTGCGTGCGCGAGGTCGACACGGTCGCGCGCCTGAGTGGCGACGAGTTCGTCGTGCTGCTGGAGAACATTCATAACCCGGAACACGCCATTGCCGTCGCCGAAAAAATTCGTCTGGCACTCAATCAGCCCTTCGCCCTCGCAGGCCATACACCGCAAATTGTGCCAAGCATCGGAATCGCGCTGTATCCGCAGCATGGCAGCGAGGCGCAGCAGTTACTCAGCCACGCTGACAATGCCATGTACCTGGCGAAGAAAAGCGGCGGCAACCGTTTCCAGCTCGCCCAGGAGCCTCGCCCGGCGCATGAGGACACCCCGCAAGCGCACGGGGAAAAGCACGCGCAACCGCAGATCGAGTAACGCCGCGTGCAAGCCGGGCGGTTATCGGAGCGGCCGGACAGTTTTTGCGGCTAAACAGACAGAAGCCGCGCAACCGCCCGCGCACGCTGACGGGCTGCCACGACAGTTAACGGCGACGCCACATAAAAAAGGCTATGTCCCAGTGACGTGTTGCAGGAGAAGCCGTGCTTTTGTGGGAGCAGATTTATCCGCGAAAATCTTTGAAAACTGAAGATCTTTCGCGGCTAAAGCC
>DELY01000041.1:0-12653 GCA_002354655.1 Pseudomonas sp. UBA2684 | reverse complement strand
GGCGGTCTGTATCAACAGTTAACGGGTACAGAGCCATAAAAAAGCCCGGCACTTGGCCGGGCTTTTCTCATCACGCTGGCGTTTACTTCTCGACGAAAGCGCGCTCGATCAGGTAATCGCCTGGCTCGCCCATGCGCGCCGAGATTTTCAGACCGAAGCTGTCCAACACCTCGCTGGTTTCGTCGAGCATGCTCGGGCTTCCGCAAATCATCGCGCGGTCGTCCTGCGGGTTGATCGGCGGCAGACCGATATCACGGAACAGCTTGCCGCTACGCATCAGGTCGGTCAGCCGGCCCTGATTCTCGAACTCTTCGCGGGTCACGGTCGGGTAATAGATCAGCTTGCTCTTCAGCGCATCGCCGAAGTACTCGTTCTGCGGCAAGTGCTCGGTGATGAACTCGCGGTAAGCCACTTCGTTGACGTAACGCACACCATGCACCAGCACCACTTTCTCATAGCGCTCATAGGTTTCCGGGTCCTGAATCACGCTCATGAACGGCGCCAGGCCAGTGCCGGTGCTCAGCAGGTAGAGGTGCTTGCCGGGCAGCAAATCGTCGAGCACCAGAGTGCCGGTCGGTTTGCGGCTGATCATCAACTCATCGCCTGGCTTGAGGTGCTGCAATTGCGAGGTCAGCGGGCCGTCTTGCACCTTGATGCTGAAGAACTCCAAATGCTCTTCGTAGTTCGGGCTGGCGATGGAGTAGGCACGCATCAACGGCCGACCGTTACCCTGCTGCAAGCCGATCATCACGAACTGGCCATTCTCGAAACGCAGACCTGGGTCACGGGTGGTCTTGAAACTGAACAGGGTGTCGTTCCAATGGTGGACGCTAAGCACACGCTCTACGTTCAGATTGCTCATGCAGGCTTCCTCAGAAAGTCACGGACACCCGACCGGGTGATTGCGCGGCATTCTAGAGGCGCGCAGAATATCTGTTAAGTGGATTATTAAGATATAGGTTATCGGTTATATAGATATGCGATTTACTCTCAGACAACTTCAGGTGTTCGTCGCCGTCGCCCAACAGGAAAGCGTCTCGCGCGCCGCCGAATCACTGGCACTGTCGCAATCGGCCACCAGCACCTCGCTGACCGAGCTGGAGCGCCAGACCGACTGCCAATTGTTCGACCGCGCCGGCAAGCGCCTCAACCTCAACGCCCTCGGCCGGCAGCTGCTGCCGCAAGCAGTGGCTTTGCTCGACCAGGCCAAGGAAATCGAACGCCTGCTCAATGGCAAGAGCGGCTTCGGCTCGCTGAATGTTGGCGCCACGCTGACTGTCGGCAACTACCTGGCAACCCTATTGATCGGCAGTTTCATGCAGCGCCACCCGGAGTGCCGGGTCAAGCTGCAGGTGCACAACACTGCGCATGTGGTGCAGCAAATCGCTCATTACGAGCTGGACCTCGGGCTGATCGAAGGCGATTGCCAACACCCGGATATCGAGGTGCAACCCTGGGTCGAGGACGAGCTGGTGGTGTTCTGCGCCCCCAGCCACGCTCTGGCCAAGCGAGGCGAGGCGAGCCTGGGGGAGCTGAGCCGTGAAGCGTGGATTCTCCGCGAGCAAGGCTCCGGCACCCGGCTGACCTTCGACCAAGCCATGCGCCATCACCCCAGCTCACTGAATATCCGCCTGGAGCTTGAGCATACCGAGGCGATCAAACGCGCCGTGGAGTCGGGCCTGGGCATCGGCTGCATCTCGCGCCTGGCGCTACGCGACGCTTTTCGCCGGGGCAGCCTGATGCCGCTGGAAACACCCGAGCTGGACCTGCGTCGACAGTTCTACTTCATCTGGCACAAACAGAAGTACCAGACCGCCGCCATGCGCGAATTCCTCGAGCTGTGCCGGGCTCTGACCGCTGGGGTCAGGCGCAGCGACGAAATCGTCTTGCCAACCATCGCGTAAAGGCGCTGACCGCGGTTCAACCCAGCAGGATCAGCAGCCAGACACTGCCGATCAAGGCCAGCGAGACGAATTGTGCGGCGCTGCCCATATCCTTGGCATTCTTCGACAGCGGGTGCAGATCCAGGGAAATGCGGTCAATCGCCGCCTCCACCGCCGAGTTGAGCAACTCGACGATCAACGCCAGCAGGCAGACGCCGATCATCAGCGCGCGCTCGCCGCGGCTGACATCGACAACCAAGGCCAGCGGAATCAACAGCGCATTGAGCAACACCAACTGACGAAATGCGGCCTCGCCGGTGAAAGCCACGCGCAAACCGTCCAGCGAGTAGCCGGTGGCATTGAGGATACGTTTGAGGCCGGTCTGGCCTTTGAATGGCGACATAGGGGCAGCTGACCACAACAATAAAAGGCCGGCAGGCTACGCCATTGCCAGGTAAAAGTCCGGGGGATTCGCGGCTAGCTGGTGGGAATCGATTCCAGCTGCTGCAACAGTAGCGCGGCCTGGGTGCGCGTGCGCACACCGAGCTTGCGGAAAATCGCTGTGACATGCGCTTTTACCGTGGCCTCGGAAACACTCAGCTCGTAAGCGATCTGCTTGTTCAGCAATCCCTCGCAAACCATGGTCAATACGCGAAACTGCTGCGGCGTAAGACTGGCGAGACCGGCGCTGGCGGCTTTCGCCTCGGCCGATACGCTGGCCGCTTCCTGGGTTTGCAGTGGCCACCAGGCATCGCCATCGAGCACCTGGCGCACCGCTTGTTGAATGGTCTCCAGCGGGCTGGATTTGGGAATAAAACCGCTCGCCCCAAATTCGCGGGAGCGCGCGACCACCGCGACATCTTCCTGGGCGGAGATCATCACCACGGGAATTTGCGGGTATTGCCCACGCAGCAGCACCAGACCGGAGAAGCCATAGGCGCCGGGCATATTCAGATCAAGCAAGACCAGATCCCAGTCCGCCTTTGCCGCCAGACAGGTTTCCAGCTCAGCGATGCTGGCCGCTTCAACCAGTCGCACATCGGGGCCCAAGCCCAGGGTCAACGCCTGCTGAAGCGCGCTGCGAAACAATGGATGATCATCGGCAATCAGGATTTCGTAAGCAGCCATGGCAGATCCTGTTCTTGTTATGTGAGCACCGTATGGCGGCACTTCCCGCGGCACACCGAGCGAACTCGTGCGCAATCAAAACGTACGGCACAGCCGCAAATGCGCCTGAGGCGGCGCCCAGCATGCCGAGCGATGACGAGGTGGTCAAGCGCGATACTTTGCGGCACAGTTCGCGACTTTGCCAACCGAGAGCCTTTTATGCGAAGCCATGCCTTGCGCGCCGATCTGTTGATGCTGCTGACTGCGATGATCTGGGGCTCGTCGTTTGTCGCGCAACGCCTAGGCATGGACTCGATCGGACCGTTTTTATACAGCGGCCTGCGCTTTGCTCTGGCAGCCTTGATTCTCCTGCCGCTGCTGCCGTTACTGCAACACCGCTCACGCGGCGCACCAACGCCTGCACTGAATCGCCAGTTGCTGCTGGGCGGCGGCCTGATGGGCCTGGCACTGGCGTTGGGGATCAACCTGCAACAGGTCGGCCTGCTGTTCACCAGCGTGACCAACTCCGGGTTCATCACCGGCCTGTAAGTGATCATCGTGCCATTGCTCGGCCTGTTAATCGGTCAAAAGACTGGCCTGGGCATCTGGCTCGGTGCCTCGCTGGCGGTGCTCGGGATGTTTCTGCTGAGCGTCGGCGAAGGTTTCCAGGTTGCCTCCGGCGACTGGCTGCAATTGGCCGGTGCGTTCGTCTGGGGCGTGCACGTACTACTCGTGGGCTTTTTTGCTGGCCGCCATGATCCGCTGCGTTTAGCGGCGGTGCAGTTCGTCACCTGCGCAGTGATCAGCCTGCTACTGGCGGTGATCTTCGAAGAAATCCAGCTCGACGCGATCATTGCCGCCGGCCCGGCGATTCTTTATGGCGGCCTGTTTGGCGTGGCCATCGGCTTCACCTTGCAGGTGGTGGCGCAAAAGGATGCCATCGCCTCCCATGCCGCCATCATCCTTTCTCTGGAGGCGGTATTTGCCGCCATCGCCGGCGCCTGGTTACTCGGCGAATCGCTGGCGTTGCGCGGCTACTTTGGCTGCGCGCTGATGTTCAGCGGCATGCTGCTGGCGCAACTGTGGCCGAAAAAACCAGCGCCGCTCGCCCACTGACACCTCAGAGAAACGCCTGCAAGTGCTGGTGCAGCTCATCATTCAGGTCGACTGCACGCGGCGCTTTAGCCGCCAGGTAGTGCTGGCTGAATACGTCCAGGTAAGCATTCAGCGCATCGGCCGCACGTTGATCGCCAGCCAATTCCAGACACAACGCAGCCACTTCGGCCGTGCACAGGTGGTCATCGCGCGTAGAGCGCCGCAGTCGATAGCGTGACAACTGCTCCGGCTGTAAACCAAGCACCGGCAAGCTGTCGAGGTAGGGGCTTTTGCGAAACATCTTGCGCGCCTCGGTCCAGGTGGCATCGAGCAAGACAAACAGCGGCCGCTTGCCATCCGTCACGCGTACCGCATCCACCACGCGCTCGGGCGCCGCATATTCGCCGGGAAACACCAGAAACGGCTGCCACTGCGGGTCGCTCAACAACGCCGGCAACTCAGCCTCGACCGCCGTGCGGGACCAACCAAACGCCGAGGTATCGGCCACTACATCGGCAATCAGCCAACCAGTATTGCTGGGTTTCAGCGCCTCGACATCGTGCATCAACAAGCACATGGCCGACTGTGCCGGTACCCGAGGCCGCCACGCGCACAGGCAGTGGCTCAGGGCCAGACGGCACGCCTGGCAACGCACAGCCCTGGAGCCACGAGCGATGAAGGGCTTTTCACTACGCGCCAGACGCGCGGCACGCAAACGAGCAACGGCGTGGCTCATCGCAAGAGCGCCGCGTGACAAAGAAAGGAAGGCATGGTTGATCCCGGTTCGATAAGCGCGGCAGTCTAACAAAGCCGCTGCATGCTGCTGCATTGCGTGCGACTGAAGGTGCCGCCAAGTAAGATAGCGGCCACTGAACCTCTGCCGGCACTGGCCTGTCGAAGGATCGAACCGACTATGGAGAACCCCATGCTGCGCCTCATTACCCTTACGCTTGCCCTGAGCCTGCCCGCTCTTGCCCATGCCGCATCGCTCAAAGAGCTGGAGCTGAGCAAAATGCTGGAAAAAGTCGCGCAGGAAAGTAGCGTAGGTACGCCACGAGCGATCAACGAGGACATTCTCGACCAGGGCTATACCGTTGAAGGCAATGAATTGGTCAACCACCTCAGCGTGCGCGCCGGACATGCCGCGCAAATGCGTGGCAACCCGGACTCAGTTCGCGCACAACTGGCCAATAGTGTGTGCCGCAATACCGGCTATCGCCAGTTGCTGGCCCGCGGTGCGGTGCTGCGCTACCAATTCAGCGAATACAAGAGCAACCGCCCGGTGACCACCGAGCGCTTTGGCAAGGCCGATTGCGGCCTGTAGCCAGATCTTAGTTTTTTTGCGCGCGACGCTGCTCATCGTCCGCGCGCAAGTCCGCGAGTAGCGCTTCCATATAACGCGAACGCCGCGCGCCACCCTCCAAGCGCCGCAAGCACTCCTCCTCCATGCTCAGTTGGTTGGTACGCGCCGCGTGTTGCAACAGGCGGTACAAATCCAAATCGATCTCCAACGTCACCTTAGGCATACCTGCCCCTCCCTTTCCTGACACTCCTGCAAGTAAATCAGAGTCTAAGCAGAAGCTACGGCGCTCAGACGAACGGCGCGTGGGCGGCCCTATAAGCCGCTCCCGCCTCAATGCCACCACGACTGAATACCGCCCAGAGCGGCTCCGGCACATGGCGATCGGCAGAAGATCCCGGCTCTGCAATCGGTATTACGTGAACGCCTCAACTGGGTAGCCGGACAGGTCGTACGCTGAGCGATACCGCTGCGCTTGCGCTCAAAACAGACGGTGAACACCGACCGTCCACACCAATTTTTGCCCCGCAAAGCACAACGACCCAGCCATACTGAGCACAGGGTCGAGCTTTTTAGGGAGTGGAAAAGACTCGCTCGCGTCGAAAAAGGAGAAGTCGTATGCCTTATGAATCGGACGATTATCTGTCCCGGCATTTTCAAACCAGTGACATTGACCTGACCAGCAAAGTGGAGGAACTCACCGCACTCGTTACCCCCCCGAACAGCCCTAACCTACCGCTGTATCGGGAAATGATCACCACCGTAATCCGTATGGCTCAAGCTGATCGTAATCGCTGGGATGCCAAAATCATGCTGCAAACCCTGCGCGAGATGGAACACGCCTTCAGCGCGCTGGAACAGTTCAAGCGACGGCGTAAAGTCACCGTATTCGGCTCGGCACGTACTCCACCCAGTCACCCGGTGTATGCCCTCGCCTGCGAGCTGGGTGCCACCTTGGCGCGTTACGACCTGATGGTGATCACCGGTGCGGGGGGCGGCATCATGGCTGCCGCGCATGAAGGTGCGGGCCTGGAAAACAGCCTAGGCTTCAACATCACCCTGCCCTTCGAGCAAGGCGCCAACGCCACGGTGCAAGGCAGTGGCAACCTGCTGTCGTTCCACTTCTTCTTCCTGCGCAAACTGTTCTTCGTCAAGGAAGCCGATGCGCTGGTGCTCTGCCCGGGCGGTTTTGGCACCCTGGATGAAGCCCTGGAAGTACTTACGCTGATCCAGACGGGTAAAAGCCCTTTGGTACCAGTGGTATTGCTCGACCAGCCGGGTGGCAGCTTTTGGAAAGATGCGCTGGCATTCATCGAGCAGCAGTTGCAGGGCAACGGCTACATCCTCCCCAGCGACATGAACCTTATGCGCCTGGTCTACAGCGCCGATGAAGCAGCCGAGGAAATTGCCCAGTTCTACCGTAACTTCCACTCCAGCCGCTGGCTCAAGGATCGCTTCGTGATCCGCCTTAATCACCGGCTCAGTGAGGCAACGATGCGGCAGCTCAATCGTGACTTTATTGGCCTGTGCAAGAACGGCGACTTTCAACAACAACCGTATTGCGAGTCCGAGCAAGACGAACCCGAACTGGCCCCGCTGACGCGTCTGGCCTTCGTATTCAACGGTCGCGACCACGGACGTCTACGCGAGCTATTGAACCTGATCAACCAACCGCAACACTGGGCGACGCCACCCGGCTGACATTAGCGAACGCTCGCCCACACCCTACTGGCCATGCGCAGCGCGCATGGCCAGTAGGTTTTTTACTGAGTCAATCGTCTAATGCGCCGCGCAACAACCGGCCAATAAGATCCAGTGGATAACCACGGTAACTGAGGAAGCGCCCCTGCTGGGCACGCTCGCGGGCGTCCCGCGGCAATTCACCGGCGAACTTGCGACGCCAGGTATCTGCCAATTGCTCGCGCCAATCAATGCCGCTATCGCGCAACGCCTGCTCGACATCCGCACGCGCCAAACCGCGTTGCGTCAACTCTTCGCGAATGCGCAACGGTCCATAACCGGCGCGCGCGCGATAGCTGACAAAGCTTTCCAGATAACGCGCCTCAGACAACAAACCCTCGTCCGCCAAGCGGTCGAGGGCTGCTTCGATCAGATCGTCGGGAGCACCGCGCTTGCGCAACTTGCGCATCAGTTCGACACGCCCGTGCTCACGCCGCGCCAGTAGATCCATGGCCGCCCGGCGCACCGCGACGGGGTTATCCAATACGACGGACATGCGCTACCAAATCAGGCGTCGACTTCGGCGTCAGCCAGATCATTGGCCGTGGCATTCGAATTGGTCTTGACCGGAGCACTGGTGACCAGCAACTTCTCGCGGATCAGGCCTTCAACAGTGCGCGCCACTTCCGGGTTGTCTTCCAGATACTTGGCCGAGTTGGCCTTACCCTGACCGATCTTGTTGCCTTGGTAGCTGTACCAGGCACCGGATTTTTCCAACAGGCCGAGTTGCACGCCCAGGTCGATGATCTCGCCGTTGCGGTAGATGCCCTTGCCGTAAAGGATCTGGAATTCAGCCTGACGGAACGGCGGCGCCACCTTGTTCTTCACCACTTTGACGCGGGTTTCGCTGCCGACCACTTCGTCGCCTTCCTTCACCGCGCCGGTACGGCGGATATCCAGACGCACCGAGGCATAAAACTTCAGGGCGTTACCACCGGTGGTGGTTTCCGGGCTGCCGAACATCACGCCGATCTTCATACGGATCTGGTTGATAAAGATCACCAGGCAGTTGGCGTTTTTGATGTTGCCGGTGATTTTGCGCAGTGCCTGAGACATCAAACGAGCTTGCAGACCAACATGCATGTCGCCCATCTCACCTTCGATTTCCGCCTTTGGCACCAGGGCCGCCACGGAGTCGATGACGATCACGTCGATGGCATTGGAACGCACCAGCATGTCGGTGATTTCCAAGGCCTGCTCGCCGGTATCCGGCTGCGACACCAGCAGGTCGTCGACATTCACGCCGAGCTTACCGGCGTATTCTGGGTCGAGCGCATGTTCGGCATCGACGAAAGCACAGGTAGCGCCGAGCTTTTGCGCCTCGGCGATCACCGACAGCGTCAGAGTGGTTTTACCGGAAGATTCGGGGCCGTAAATCTCGACGATCCGACCTTTTGGCAAACCACCAATGCCCAGTGCGATATCCAGACCCAAGGAGCCGGTGGAGATAGCTGGAATCGCTTGGCGATCATGATCGCCCATGCGCATGACCGCGCCTTTACCAAACTGTTTTTCGATCTGGCCCAGGGCAGCAGCCAAAGCACGCTTCTTATTCTCGTCCATTGAAATCCTCACGTAATCAAGAAGGGCCTGACGGCCACCAACAACTGTATAAGTAGCCAGTATTATTCCATAGGGCAAGTCGCACGCCTACCCCGCGCTTGGATTTTCTTGCGCAACCAGCCGCAGCAGCCCCGCCAGTGCGGCCTCGACCGTTTGTCGGCGAACTTCGCTGCGATCCCCGGCAAACTGGCGACGCACACTGAAGAGCTGCTCGCCGTCGCCCCAGGCCAACCACACCGTGCCCACCGGTTTCTGCGCAGAACCGCCATCGGGCCCCGCAACACCGCTGACCGCCACCGCATAACGCGCACCACTTTGAGCCTGCGCACCACGCACCATGGCCTCGACCACCTCGCGACTGACCGCGCCTACCGAGCTGAACAGCGCTTCGGGCACGGCCAATTGCTTGCTTTTCTGCGCATTGGAATAGGTGACATAACCCGCCTCGAACCAGGCCGAGCTCCCAGAAATTCGCGTAATCGCCTCGGCAATGCCGCCGCCGGTGCAGGATTCGGCGGTGCTCACCTGAGCCTGCACCTTGAATAATTCTCCACCTAACTCGGCAGCCAGGCGCGTCAAGCGTTGCTCATTCACCACCTTCTGCACTCCGGGGTTAAAGCCAGCCAAAGGGATACCGTACACTAGGCGCTTTTGCGATTCAGCCGGACAGTCAAAACGATGAGCCAAAGCGACCTCAGTTCTCACACGCCGATGATGCAGCAATATTGGCGACTGAAAAATCAGCACCCGGATCAGCTGATGTTTTATCGCATGGGCGACTTCTACGAGATCTTTTACGAGGACGCAAAAAAAGCGGCCAAGTTGCTCGACATCACCCTGACTGCCCGCGGCCAATCCGCCGGCCAGGCTATCCCAATGTGCGGTATTCCCTACCACTCACTGGAGGGTTACCTGGCCAAACTGGTCAAGCTCGGCGAATCGGTAGTGATCTGCGAGCAGATCGGCGATCCCGCCACCAGCAAAGGCCCGGTGGAACGCCAGGTAGTACGCATCATCACCCCCGGCACGGTCAGCGATGAAGCGCTTCTCGATGAGCGTCGCGACAACCTGCTGGCCGCGGTGCTGGGTGACGAGCGCCTGTTCGGCCTGGCCGTGCTGGATATCACCAGCGGCCGTTTCAGCGTGCTGGAAATCAACGGCTGGGAAAATCTGCTGGCCGAGCTGGAACGCCTTAATCCGGTCGAACTGCTGATCCCCGATGATTGGCCGCAAGGTTTGCCCGCGGAAAAACGCCGCGGCGCTCGCCGCCGCGCGCCCTGGGACTTCGAGCACGATACTGCGCACAAGAGCCTGTGCCAGCAATTCTCTACCCAGGACCTCAAGGGCTTCGGCTGCGAAAACCTGACCCTGGCCATTGGTGCCGCCGGCTGCCTGCTGGCCTATGCCAAGGAAACCCAGCGCACCGCCTTACCCCATCTGCGCAGCCTGCGTCATGAGCGCCTCGACGATACGGTAATTCTCGACGGTGCCAGCCGGCGCAACCTAGAGCTGGACGTGAACCTCGCGGGCGGGCGTGACAACACCCTGCAATCGGTAGTCGACCGCTGCCAAACCGCCATGGGTAGCCGCCTGCTCAGTCGCTGGCTGAACCGCCCGCTGCGTGACCGAACCATCCTGGAAGCGCGCCAAGAATCGATTGCCTGCCTGCTGGAACGCTACCGCTTCGAAACCTTGCAGCCACATCTCAAGGAAATCGGCGACCTGGAACGCATCCTCGCCCGTATCGGCCTGCGCAATGCGCGCCCGCGAGATCTGGCGCGCCTGCGCGACGCCTTGGCGGCGTTGCCCGAGCTGCAACAGGCAATGAGCGACCTGGACTCAGCGCATCTGCAAACCCTGGCGGATACCGTCAGTACTTACCCGGAGCTGGCCGAGCTGCTGGCCCGCGCGGTCATCGACAACCCGCCGGCGGTAATCCGTGATGGCGGCGTACTGAAAACCGGTTACGACGCCGAACTGGACGAGTTGCAATCGCTCAGTGAGAACGCCGGTCAGTACCTGATGGACCTGGAAACCCGCGAGAAGGCTCGCACCGGCTTGGCCAATCTCAAGGTCGGCTACAACCGCGTGCACGGCTACTTTATCGAGCTACCCAGTAAACAAGCCGAGTCCGCGCCGGCCGACTACATCCGCCGACAGACTCTGAAAGGGGCCGAGCGCTTTATCACCCCCGAACTCAAAGAGTTCGAGGACAAGGCGTTATCGGCCAAAAGCCGCGCACTGGCGCGCGAGAAGATGCTTTACGACGAGTTACTGGAGCGCCTGATCGGCCATCTGGGACCGCTACAAGACAGCGCTGCCGCGCTGGCCGAACTGGATGTGCTGAGCAACCTGGCAGAGCGCGCGCTGAATCTCGATCTCAACCGGCCGCGCTTTGTCGAAGAGCCGTGCATGCGCATCGAACAGGGTCGCCACCCGGTGGTCGAGCAAGTGCTGACCACACCATTCGTGGCTAACGATCTGAGCCTCGACGACGCCACGCGCATGCTGATCATCACCGGGCCGAACATGGGCGGTAAATCCACCTATATGCGCCAGACTGCGCTGATCGTGCTACTCGCGCACATCGGCAGTTTCGTCCCCGCGGCCCGCTGCGAACTGTCGCTGGTCGACCGCATCTTCACCCGTATCGGCTCCAGCGATGACTTGGCCGGGGGGCGTTCGACATTCATGGTGGAGATGAGCGAAACCGCCAACATCCTGCACAATGCCAGCGAACACAGCTTGGTGCTGATGGACGAAGTCGGCCGCGGCACCAGCACCTTCGACGGCCTGTCGCTGGCCTGGGCCGCCGCCGAGCAACTGGCCAAACTGCGTGCCTACACGTTGTTCGCCACTCACTACTTCGAACTCACGGTGCTGCCCGAGAGCGAGTCAATCGTCGCCAACGTGCACCTCAATGCCACTGAACACAACGAACGCATCGTCTTTTTGCATCACGTGCTGCCCGGCCCGGCAAGCCAGAGCTATGGTTTAGCTGTGGCGCAGTTGGCCGGCGTACCCAACGAAGTGATTCTACGTGCCCGCGAACATCTGGCCCGCCTGGAAACCACCAGCCTGCCGCATGATTTGCCACGACACGAGCCTGGCCAAGCGGCCGCACCGTTACAAAGCGACCTGTTCGCCAGCCTGCCGCACCCGGTACTGGAGGAATTATTGAAGATCAATCCGGATGATCTGACGCCGCGTAAAGCACTGGAACTGTTATATACATGGAAAGCACGAGTCTGACGTCAGCCCGCACAAGCTGATAGAATCGCGCGCGCTTTGGGATGCTGCGGCCTATTAGCCTGGCGCCGTAGCCATAGTTTCCCGAGCCGAGGAGCTGCTTATGAGAACAGTTCCCCTGCCGTAGCCTGAGGAGAGAATTAGAAATGACCTTCGTCGTCACCGACAACTGCATCAAGTGCAAGTACACCGACTGCGTGGAAGTCTGTCCGGTGGACTGCTTCTACGAAGGCCCGAACTTCCTGGTGATTCACCCGGACGAGTGCATTGACTGCGCACTCTGCGAGCCGGAATGCCCGGCCCAGGCGATCTTCTCCGAAGACGAGGTGCCCGAGGACATGCAGGAATTTATCGAGCTGAACGCCGACCTGGCTGAAGTGTGGCCAAACATCACCGAGAAGAAAGAAGCGCTGGTTGATGCCGAAGAGTGGGATGGCATCAAAGACAAGCTGCAACATCTGGAACGCTGAGTTTCACTCGGCGCTCACTAAAAGACCCGCCTTGCGCGGGTCTTTTGCTTTTCTGCAGGCAAAAAAAGGGGCGGTGTTACCCGCCCACTCTTTTGTCCCTACTCCCTTTATTTCCAAACTCATCATCCTGATGAAATCGCATCCCGCGATTGTCCTGGCTGCCATCCTTTGCAACCTGTGTCTGTCCCTCGACACAGGACTGATACTAGCAATTTCCTGACTGCTTGCGGATTCCACGCCATTCGG
>DELY01000013.1 GCA_002354655.1 Pseudomonas sp. UBA2684 | reverse complement strand
TTATAACTCAGCTCGCCTTTTTCGACTTGGTCGACGACCGACAATTTAAAAGCCAGCGTGTAATCGCGCTGACTGCGCCTTTTCCTCGAATCCATTGCATCCTCCTGAAAATAGGTCAGAAGGTGTAAACCTTATTCAGGACGGGACAGGTACAACAAAAAAGCCGCCAACGCGGGGCGTGGGCGGCTTTTGTCAGCACTGCATGGCGGGCGGTTTGTACCGCAGCCCTTAGCGCCAGAACGGCTTGCGCAGCTCGGTTTGGCGCTGAACTTCGCTGATTCCGGCGTCGGCCAGTAGGCGACTGTCGAGGCGGGCCAGTTGGCGACGGCTGATGATGCGGCGCTGCCACAGGGTCAGGGCGGCAATCAGGCGCAAAGGCCATGCGGTTTGGTTGTGCGGTGCAGTGTGGTCGAAGAACAGGTCGGAACTGAGGGTACGTTCCATGGTGTACATCCTTCCGCTCGTGGCGGGTCTAGAGAGTGTTTTGCTGACGTGAATAATCCTCCTTCGCCGGCCTAGGCAATAGCCACAGCTGAATGAAATTGTTGTCCTATTAGATAGGTTGCTTTGTAACTGTTGTGCTATTTTTCGCAGTAACTGTATCGGTAATAAGTGAGTTGACGCGTTTTTGCTTTATCGGCAGTGTTTTTATCTGAGAATAATTTCTCTTGCAGTGTTTACCTATAGGTACAGTTATAAATTGATTGGTTGAATGGGCTGACTTGTTGTTCAGCTTTTCAACGAGGTTTGCCGCCATTTTAGGTGATCTGTACCTGTCGGCGTCTGCGCTCAGGAATCCCTTGGATAACAAAAAGCCCGGCACAAGGCCGGGCTTTTGCGTGACCAGGCCGTGCCGTCAGTCGACAGCTTTGACCATGTCTTCAATCACTTTCTTGGCGTCGCCGAAGACCATCATGGTCTTGTCCAGGTAGAACAGTTCGTTGTCCAGGCCGGCGTAGCCGCTGGCCATCGAGCGCTTGTTGACGATCACGGTCTTGGCTTTGTAGGCCTCGAGGATCGGCATGCCGGCGATCGGCGACTTCGGGTCGTTCTTCGCGGCCGGGTTGACCACGTCGTTGGCGCCGAGCACCAGCACCACGTCGGCCTGGCCGAACTCGGAGTTGATGTCGTCCATCTCGAACACCTGCTCGTAAGGCACTTCGGCCTCGGCCAGCAGCACGTTCATGTGGCCAGGCATACGACCGGCAACCGGGTGGATCGCGTACTTCACGGTAACGCCGCGGTGAGTCAGCTTCTCCGCCAGTTCCATCAGCGCGTGCTGGGCACGGGCCACGGCCAGGCCGTAGCCTGGAACGATGATCACGGTGTCGGCGTTGGTCAGCAGGAAGGCGGCGTCGTCGCTCGAGCCGGACTTAACCGGACGAGCTTCCTGAGCACCAGCTGGGCCAGCGGCTTCAGTCGCGCCACCGAAACCACCGAGGATCACGTTGAAGAACGAACGGTTCATCGCCTTGCACATGATGTACGAGAGGATCGCGCCCGAAGAACCTACCAGCGAACCGGCGATGATCAGCATCGAGTTGTTCAGCGAGAAGCCGATACCGGCCGCCGCCCAGCCCGAGTAGCTGTTGAGCATCGACACCACCACCGGCATGTCCGCGCCGCCGATCGGGATGATGATCAGCACGCCGATGACGAAGGCCAGGGCCAGCAGGATGGCGAAGGCGGTGATGTCACCGGTGAAGGTGTACACCAGGCCCAGACCGAGAATCGCCAGGCCGATGGCCAGGTTGACCCAGTGTTGGCCCTTGAACTGTACCGGTGCGCCCTGGAACAGGCGGAACTTGTACTTGCCCGAGAGCTTGCCGAAGGCGATTACCGAACCGGAGAAGGTGATGGCACCGATGGCTGCACCGAGGAACAGTTCCAGACGGTTACCCGCCGGAATCGCATCGCCCAGGGCGGCAACAATGCCCAGGGACTGCGGCTCAACCACCGCGGCGATGGCGATAAACACCGCAGCCAGGCCGATCATGCTGTGCATGAAGGCGACCAGTTCCGGCATCTTGGTCATTTCCACGCGCTTGGCCATCACCGAACCGGCGGTACCGCCGACCAGCAGGCCGACAATCACGTAGCCGATGCCCTGGGTGGCGATTTCGGCCCCGAGCTTGTAGATCAGGCCGACGGTGGTGAGCACGGCGATGCCCATACCGATCATGCCGAACAGGTTGCCGCGCCGCGAGGTAGTCGGGTGCGACAGGCCTTTGAGTGCCTGAATAAAGCAGATCGAGGCAACGAGGTAGAGAACAGTGATCAGATTCATGCTCATCAGTGCTTCTCCACCTGCGCTTTCGGCGCTTTCTTCTTAAACATTTCCAGCATGCGCCGGGTGACCAGGAAACCACCGAACACGTTGACCGCGGCCAGAGCCACGGCCAGGGTGCCCATGGTCTTGCCCAGCGGAGTCACGGTCAGCGCGGCGGCCAACATGGCACCGACGATAACGATCGCGGAAATCGCGTTGGTCACCGCCATCAGCGGGGTATGCAGGGCCGGAGTCACGTTCCATACCACGTGGTAGCCCACGTAGATGGCCAGCGCGAAGATGATCAGGTTGTAGATGCCGTCGGAAATCATATCCATGAGCGGTGCTCCCCTTAGCCGTTAGTGCGCACGACGTTGCCGTCACGGCACATCAGGCACGCGGCGACGATGTCGTCTTCAAGGTTGAGGTGGAACTTGCCTTCGCCGTCGATGACCAGCTTGAGGAAGTCCAACAGGTTGCGTGCGTACAGCGCCGAAGCATCGGCCGGCACCAGGGCCGCCAGGTTGCTGTGGCCGACGATGGTCACGCCATGCTGCACCACCACCTGCTCGGCGACGGTCAGCGGGCAGTTGCCGCCTTGCGCTGCAGCGAGGTCGATGATCACCGAGCCTGGCTTCATTTCCGCCACGGTGGCGGCATGCAGCAGGGTCGGTGCCTTGCGGCCCGGAATCAGCGCGGTGGTGATGACGATGTCAGCCTGCTTGGCGCGCTCGTGCACTGCCTTGGCCTGACGCTCCATCCACGAAGCCGGCATCGGCCGGGCATAGCCGCCCACGCCCTGGGCGCATTCGCGCTCTTCATCGGTCTCGAACGGCACGTCGACGAACTTGGCACCGAGGGATTCGATCTGCTCTTTAACCGCCGGACGCACGTCCGAAGCCTCGATCACCGCACCCAGGCGCTTGGCCGTGGCGATGGCCTGCAGGCCGGCAACGCCAGCACCGAGGATGAGGATGCGCGCGGCCTTAACGGTACCGGCGGCAGTCATCAGCATCGGCATAAAGCGCGGGTAGTGGTGCGCGGCCAGCAGCACAGCCTTATAGCCGGCGATGTTGGCTTGCGACGACAGCACGTCCAGGCTCTGCGCGCGGGAGGTACGCGGTGCGGCCTCCAGGGCGAAGGCGGTGACGCCACGGGCATTGATGCGCGCGATGGTCTCGTTGCTGAACGGGTTGAGCATGCCCACCAGCACAGCGCCGGTTTTCATGTGGGCCAGTTCGGCGTCGGTTGGGGCGACCACTTTCAGCACCAGATCGGCACCGAAGGCTGCAGCATCGTTGCCGATAGCCGCGCCAACAGCCTCATAGGCACTGTCCGGGATGCTGGCGTTGACGCCTGCTCCGCTCTGTACAGTCACCTGATGGCCTTGGCCGATCAGCTTCTTGATGGTCTCGGGCGTCGCGGCAACGCGCGTCTCGCCGGCATGGGTTTCGAGGGGAACACCGATGTGCACTTCAAATCTCCTGCGTGATCTTTTTAGTGAACCGGCGCACTACGGGTGGCGCGCTGGCGAGTGGAGGATCAGCACAAACCCGCCTAAGTAATCGCTGCGATGAAGGCGGGGCGCGGCATTTTGCAGGCGAAGCGTGAGGCCTTCAAGAATTTCTGAAGTAAAACCTTGCGATAACTACAAGTCATAGCATGACTTGCTATCCATGCTTTTGCTGTAAGCCCTTGCCAGGCGTGGTGTGTAGCCTTGCGATAGGGGCCAATTGGCGGAAATAACATCCTCGCCATGAATGGCAGTGCATCAGGTCAATGTTTTACCTCGCCATTAAACCGCCTACGCCTGTGTTTGCAGGTCCTGTGGCGGTTTTACTGTGCAGTAAATAAAACACTTGGCGGTGATGTTGGCGAGGCGAAGTGTAGCGTCTGGCGTAGTTGACTACGGGGTCAGCTTGCTCAGTGTGCTGGCACTCCAGGTGGTCGTGTTGATGTGGGGGTGGCGCGGGCATGCACGCTGGCGCGTGCTGGCAGTTTCGGCGGGCAATGCTTCGGTTGCTGTTGTTTATTCCAGGCCACTGGTCACGGCATAGGCGCGCGCCTCATGTACCAGCCAATCCCGCAGGGCGAGCAGTGCGACGGACTCCACCTTGCGTTCGGGGATGATCAGGTAATACGCCTTGTCGTTGCGGTAGGCGTGCTCCAGGGCAATCACCAGACGGCCTTCGGCCAGCTCGCGCTGAATCAGGAAGGGCGGAATCAGTGCAATGCCCATCTCATGCATGGCCGCTTGGGCGAGCATGGAGAACAGTTCGTAGCGTGGCCCGCTCATATCCCGAGCAATGGTCACGCCAAGCGAGTTGAACCACTGGCGCCAAGCGTAGGGGCGGGTCGTTTGCTGCAGCAACGGCAGCGTGGCCAGTTGCGTTGCGCTCAACTGTGCGCACCCATCGAGCAGGGCTGGGCTGCACACCGGCATCGGATTTTCGCGCATTAGCAGGTGCGATGAGGTGCCTGACCAGTCGCCATCGCCGAAATACACCGCCGCATCGAATTCGGTGTCGGCAAACAGAAAGGGTCGTGTGCGGTTGGTCAGATTGACCGTGATCTCCGGGTGCAAACGCTGGAAGTCTTTCAGCCGTGGCAGCAACCACTGTGTGCCGAAAGTCGGTACCACCGCCAGCTCGATGCTCATCGCACCCTGCTGGCCCATTACGGCGAGGGTGTCGCGCTCCACTGCGTCAAGTTGCGTCGCCACTCGGCGCGCATAGGACAACCCGGCTTCGGTCAGCTTCACTCCGCGGCGTGAGCGACGAAACAGTTCGACGTTGAGGAATTCTTCCAGGCTGGCGATTTGTCGACAGATGGCGCTCTGCGTCAGCGCCAGTTCCTCTGCGGCTTTGGTGAAGCTCTGGTGGCGCGCTGCCGACTCGAAGGCGACCAGTGCGGTGGTGCTGGGGATCTTACGGCGCATCTGTGCGGCACTCTCACTTTGTTGGGCAGTTAATGCCAATTAAAGCTATCTCGAAGTGCGCTAACCGCACAACTACGTGCGAAATACTCGTTTGCCCTGCGCCTGCACGGCGCCTAGGATCAATGTCATCTCCCCGTGATGGCGGGCTTGGTTACGCTGCAATCGTGCGTAGCGCTCAGGCGGCCCTTCCATCTTTAATCTAGAGGTTTTCGCGATGGCCAAGGCAAGCTTCAACTGGATCGACCCGCTGCTGCTCGACCAGCAACTGACCGAAGAAGAACGCATGGTACGCGACAGCGCCCAGCAGTTCGCCGCCGACAAGCTGGCCCCGCGCGTGCTGGAAGCCTTCCGCCACGAGCAGACCGACCCGAAAATCTTCCGTGAGATGGGTGACACCGGCCTGCTCGGCGCGACCATTCCCGCCGAATACGGCGGCAGTGGCCTCAACTACGTGTGCTACGGCCTGATCGCCCGCGAAGTCGAGCGTATCGATTCCGGCTACCGCTCGATGATGAGCGTGCAGTCGTCCCTGGTGATGGTGCCGATCTTCGAGTTCGGCAACGAAGCGACCAAGCAGAAGTACCTGCCGAAACTGGCCAGCGGCGAATATATCGGCTGCTTCGGCCTGACCGAGCCGAACCACGGCTCGGACCCGGGCTCGATGATCACCCGGGCGAAGAAGGTCGACGGCGGCTACCGCCTCAGCGGCAGCAAGATGTGGATCACCAACAGCCCGATCGCCGATGTGTTTGTGGTCTGGGCCAAGGATGACGCCGGCGAGATCCGTGGCTTCGTCCTGGAAAAAGGCTGGCAGGGCCTGAGCACCCCGGCGATCCACGGCAAGGTCGGCCTGCGGGCCTCGATCACCGGCGAGATCGTTATGGACAACGTGTTCTGCCCGGAAGAGAACGCCTTCCCCGACGTACGCGGCCTGAAAGGCCCGTTCACCTGCCTCAACTCCGCCCGCTACGGCATCAGCTGGGGCGCGCTGGGCGCGGCCGAGTTCTGCTGGCACACCGCGCGCCAATACACCCTCGACCGCACCCAGTTCGGCCGTCCGCTGGCACAGACCCAACTGATCCAGAAGAAGCTCGCCGACATGCAGACCGAAATCACCATGGCCCTGCAAGGCTGCCTGCGTCTTGGTCGGATGAAGGACGAAGGCACCGCTGCGGTGGAAATCACCTCGATGATGAAACGCAACAGCTGCGGCAAATCCCTGGATATCGCCCGCATGGCCCGCGACATGCTCGGCGGCAACGGCATCAGCGACGAGTTCGGCGTGGCCCGCCATCTGGTCAACTTGGAAGTGGTCAACACCTATGAAGGTACCCACGACGTCCATGCGCTGATTCTGGGTCGCGCACAGACAGGCCTCCAGGCGTTCTTCTGACTCTCGCCGCACGTTCCTTTCTATCTATATAGAGAGGACGTGTCCGCTCCGCTTTCTACTTCTAGGTGATCTTATGGCTGGCGCCCTCTCGCACCTTCGTGTCCTCGATCTTTCGCGTGTGCTTGCCGGGCCGTGGGCCGGGCAGATATTGGCGGACCTCGGCGCCGAGGTTATTAAGGTCGAGCGCCCGGGCGTTGGCGACGACACCCGGGCTTGGGGGCCGCCGTTCCTTAAGGATGCGCGTGGTGACGACACGTGCGAGGCGTCCTACTTCCTGGCAGCCAACCGCAACAAGCAATCGATCACCGTCGACTTTACGCAGGCCGAGGGGCAGCGCATCGTGCGTGAGTTGGCGGGGAAAGCCGATATCCTCATCGAGAACTTCAAAGTGGGCGGCTTGGCGGCCTATGGTCTCGACTATGCCACGCTGAAGGCGCTCAATCCGCGCCTGATCTATTGCTCGATCACCGGTTTCGGCCAGGATGGTCCCTACGCCAAGCGCGCCGGTTACGACTTCATGATCCAGGGCCTCGGCGGGCTAATGAGCCTGACTGGGCGCGCCGATGGTGAAGAGGGCGCCGGGCCGGTCAAGGTTGGCGTGGCCTTGACCGATATTCTCACTGGCTTGTATTCGACAGCGGCAATCCTTGCGGCCCTAGCCAGTCGTGAGCAGACGGGTAGCGGGCAGCACATCGATATGGCATTGCTGGATGTGCAGGTTGCATGCCTGGCCAATCAGGCGATGAACTACCTGACTACCGGGCAGCCGCCGCGGCGCCTGGGCAACGCCCACCCGAATATTGTGCCGTACCAGGATTTCCCCACGGCCGATGGTGACTTCATCCTCACCGTGGGTAATGATGGTCAGTTCCGTAAGTTCTGTGAGGTCGCTGGACATGCCGAGTGGGCAGATGACCCGCGGTTTGCCAGCAATCAAGCGCGTGTTGCGCATCGCGCAGAGCTGATCCCGTTGATCCGTCAGGCCACGGTATTCAAGACCACTGCGCAATGGGTGGCAGTCCTGGGGCAGGCCGGCGTGCCCTGTGGACCGATCAATGACCTGCAGCAAGTGTTTGCTGACCTGCAGGTGCAAGCCCGTGGTCTACGTATCGAGCTGCCACATCCGCTGGCTGGCACGGTGCCGCAGGTGGCCAGCCCGATTCGCCTGTCAGAGACGCCTGTGCAATACCGCAACGCACCGCCCTTGTTGGGCGAGCACACCGAGCAGGTATTGCAGCAGTGGCTAGGTTTGAGTGCCGAGCGTATAGCTGAGCTACGGGTTGTCGGCGTGCTCTGAAGGGTTTGCGCAGGCGTCAGGTTGGGTCTGTCGCGGCCATTCTGGCTGGTAGGTGGCTGCGGTTGTTTGGTGGATGGCTTCGGTGGGCAGGTAAGTAGCCCTCCTTATATATGAAAGGTGGTCTTCCGTTTGCGGTGCCTCTATGTGGATTGGTAACGGTGTTTTATGGCTAATCCTGGGTGCTACTGAATAAAGCCTTGACGTGTTG
>DELY01000037.1 GCA_002354655.1 Pseudomonas sp. UBA2684 | reverse complement strand
TAGGGAATCCGGGGCTATTCAGTATGACGCCCTGGCATCGGAACCACGACGACTGGCCTTAGCCGCCAAGCCCAGGGAGTAACCCCATGCGAATTGAAAACGGTGCCTTTGCACCGATGGGATCGGCCGGCCCGAATAAAGCTACGGGGAATGGCCGTGGCACGCAGCCTTAGAAAATCAAAGGGACGAAATCCGTCTGGAAGCTTTGCAGCCTTGCCTCATCTGGTGATGGACAGCGAAGACTTCCGGGCGCTATCCGGCGGTGCACTGAAAGTTCTGCTGGGGCTGCTGCGTCAGTACCGCGGCACCAACAACGGCGACCTCTCAGCCTCATTTGGACAGGCTCAGGGCTGGGGCGTGAATAGCAGCTCAACCCTGGCTGAATAGCCCCGGCTTGCATTCTGGAATAGCTTCCGTAACGCGCAGTTGAGCGCGTTGACTGGAGTACGCAGCATGAAAATCCGCATCCGCTACACCCCTGGTCGCCTTGCCGAGGTGGATCGAGACTACCCGATGAACAGCCCTGAGGAGACAATTCGCATTGCGGTGGGGCGTGACTACGAGCCTTCGTCCGGGTTGCCTATGGTGAGCCTGATAGGACGCTTGCCGTCAACTGAGGTCTGGGAGTATCGCCTGGCTGGTTACCTGCCGGGTGAGCCTGAAGTGCCGTGCTACCGATTCTCCAGGGTTTTACCAGCCTGATTCATCCGCGACAGCGTGACAAGCCAGAGGCCATGCGGCCTTTGGCGTTTTTCTATCCGCGACAGGGTGGTGGATGTCGCGGATAGAAAAACGCTACAGCCCAGCAATGGCGTGGCTTGTCGCGTTGTCACGGATAAAGCACCCCTCTATAGGGTGGCCTCCGTGTTTACCGGTGGTTATGCCTTGCGCCTGATGTCTACCACATTAGCCCCCGCGCACAGTGCGTCGATCAAGTCGGCCCACTCTTGCATCATGACTTCTCGCTGCGGCAGGTAGGTGGCGTGGTTGTAGGTGTCGCGGATCTCGTCCTGATCGCCATGGGCGAGTTGGCGCTCGATCCAGTCGCGGTTGTAGCCACGGCCGTTCAGTTCGGTGCTCAGTAGGTGGCGGAAGCCATGGCCGGTCTGGCGATCCTTGTAGCCAAGCGACTGCAGCGCCAGGTTGACCGTGTTCTCGCTCATGGGGTGGCTGGTGTCGTGCCGGCAGGCGAAGACCAGCGGGTACTTGCCGGTGATTTCGTGAGGCGTTTCCGGCGCTGGAAAACATGCGAAAACACTCCAGCAAGCAGCGCCGTGTATGCCCTGATGTATGCCTAAAAAAAACAAAGAACTTAATCAATAAAAAACAGTTACTTAACTAACCAGTTCAAATGACTGCGTACCACCAAACAAAACAAGGGTTTAGCGAAAGCTAAGCCCTTTTTTGTTTGCGCCAGTGACTACAGAGTGGCGACTGAGCGCTTTCAGACCTCCCAAGGATTGAGCCGGCCATGACCCCGCCAGCTGAAATCAACGCAATTATTGACACCACCGAGCAGATCCGCGCGGCGAACAGCGCAGGCTGAACGCCCGCTGCTACGCTTATATTCCGACCCGAGAATTCTTGCAGCTACCCGGGCCCTTCTCCTCGTATTGACTGCTAGGGAGGTGGGTATGACTAGCGCATTTTCGCTTCATCCGTCGATCGACAACGGTATCCAAGCGGGAGCCGATGGCTTTTCAGGCGGCACTCTCGCCTGTCACTGTGCTCAGAACCCGATCAAGGTAAAGGTCGACTCGCAATCGGCTTACAACCATGCCTGTGGTTGCACCAAATGCTGGAAGCCCAAAGGTGCAATGTTTTCCATCGCCGCGGTGGTGCCGCGCACGAAGCTCAGGGTCATCGAGCATGCCGAAAAGCTGACGGTGATCGACCCCAAAGCCACCATCCAGCGGCATGCCTGCAGCCAATGCGGCGTGCACATGTATGGGCGCATCGAGAACACCGCACACCCCCTTTACGGATTCGATTTCATCCACACCGAGCTGTCGTCGGAGAAGGGGTGGTCAGCGCCACAATTCGCCGCGTTCGTGTCATCGGTTATCGAGTCCGGTGCCGACCCAGCCATGATGGGCGCTGTCCGTGCACGGTTGAAAGCACTCGGTCTGGAACCTTATGACTGCCTGTCGCCGGAGTTGATGGACATGATCGCGACGCACATCGCGAAAGCCTCCGGTGCGCTGAAATCCTGACGAGCGGCCAGGTTCAAGGCCACTGCTGGGCGCACGGGGGCGCACGCGCTCCCGCGGCTTGCTATCGCCGCATCACAGCACTGGCGCTCCCCAGCTAGCACATCGGCCCTGTGCGGCAAAGGGGGGTGGCGCCGGCAAACGGCAGCCCTTCTCCGCTCACGTACGCGTCGGCCCACGCTGCGTCGCCAGCAACAAGCCGGCAAAGATCAATGCCCCGCCCAGCCAGTGGAACAGTTGCAGACCTTCATCGAGCAGTAACCAGCCGAGGATGGCGGTGAATACCGGCATCAGGTAGTTGGCCATGGAGGCCTTGGCAGCACCGAGGATTTTGACCCCGTGATTCCAACCGAGGTAGGCCACCAGCGAGGCGAATACCGCGGTGTAGGCGATGGCGCCGAGGGTGGCGGGGGTGACGACGAGTTGCGCGCCAGCGGCCAGTTCAAACAGGTACAACGGCAGGATCAGCGGTACGCCGAGTAGCATGAAGATGCCGAGCATGGCCAGCGGCGGGATGGGCATCAGGTAGCTGGCCCAGCGACGCAGGAGCACGGTGTACAGCGCCCAATCGGTGACGGCGAGCAGCATGATCAGGTCGCCGCGATTAAACGATAGGTTAGCCAGGGTGCTCCACTGCCCCTGGGTGATCAGCACCAGCAAGCCCAGCACGGCCAGGGCCATGCCCCACCAAGTGCGGCGCGCCGGCCATTCGCCGAGCAGCAGGCCGGCGCCGATGAAAGTCATCAACGGGATGCAGGTGTTGACCAGAGTAATGTTGATCGCTGCGGTGGTTTGCGCCGCGCTGTAGAGCAGTGAGTTGTAACCGGCGATACCCAGCCCGGCGATCAGCGGCAGGCGCCAACCGGCGCGCAGCAGGTCCGCGCGGTGGCGCCACAATGGGCGGGCGACAAAGGGCAGCACCAGCAGCAGGGCCAGGCTCCAGCGCCAGAAGGCCAGCGCGAACGGCGGGATCTCGCCGACAAAGGCCCGCGCCACCAGAGCGTTGCCGGCCCAGCAGAGTACGGCCAGCAACACACCGGCGATGGCCAATTGGCGGGAGCGATCGGTCATCGGTAACCCTTAGTTCTGCCCAAGCGGACGCAGGCGGTATTGCGGCGGCAGTTGTTCCATGCCGCTGACCGTGACGTTGAGGTTCTTCCAGCGGCCGTCCTGAATGCCGTAGATGCAGCCGTGCACCGACAGCTCCTGCCCACGGTGCCAGGCGTTCTGCACGATGGTGGTGTGGCTGACGTTGGCCACCTGCTGGATCACGTTCAACTCACATAGACGGTCGACCCGCTCTTCCTCGCTCGGCAATTGCGCCAGGTGGTCGCGGTGTTCGTAGTAGAGGTCGCGGATCGAGCGCAGCCAGCCGTCGATCAGGCCGTACTGGGTGTTCTGCATCGAGGCGCGCACGCCGCCGCAGCCATAGTGGCCAGTGACCAGGATGTGTTTGACCTTGAGCACATCGACCGCGTACTGGATCACCGACAGGCAGTTGAGGTCGGTGTGCAGCACGACGTTGGCGACGTTGCGGTGCACGAACAGATCGCCCGGCAGCAGGCCGACAATTTCGTTGGCCGGCACCCGCGCATCGGAGCAGCCAATCCACAGGTATTCCGGGACTTGCTGCTTGGCCAGTTTGGCGAAGAATTCCGGGTCTTCTTCCTTGATCGCTTCGGCCCAGCGCGCGTTATTGTCGAAGAGGTGTTGTAGATCGCTCATGCGGTTCGCTCCGAAAAATGCCGATGCGCACCATACGGAGCGCGTGTGACTTTTGACAAGCCACTTTTCGCCCTGGTCACAGCCGTGCGCGATGCTGCCACCAGCGACTCAAGCGCGGTCGCGCGGCGTGTGCCTCGGCTTGCCAATGCCGATGCCAGTGGGCGGCACGCTCGCTCAATTGCGCCCAATCCGGTTGCGGCTGCTGCAATGCCTGCAACAGGCTCGGCTCCAGTTGGTCGCGGCTGGCGTGCAGCGCCTGACGAAAATCCGCATCGCCCAGGCTGCGCCGATGCACGGCCTCGAAACGCCACCACAGGCTGTCTTCGATCGGCGCCAGCGGGTCGCTCAGCAGGGCGGCGCCGGCACTGGCGGTAAAATTCAGCGGCTGGAACAGGCTCAGGCAAGGTGCGGACGTGCCAGTTG
The DNA here is from genome assembly GCA_002354655.1 of Pseudomonas sp. UBA2684. Taxonomy (GTDB): domain Bacteria; phylum Pseudomonadota; class Gammaproteobacteria; order Pseudomonadales; family Pseudomonadaceae; genus Aquipseudomonas. The sequence goes on along the minus strand of DELY01000037.1, from coordinate 18,099 downwards.
CGGCAATCGCCAGCGCCTCCGGTTGCAGATGTGCCAACAAACTCGCGGTGGTTTGCGCAGGCCGCCAGAAGCGCCCGGCATGCATGCACACCTGGCGGTTGTTGTGACGGGCGAAGTCTTCGCCTTGCTCGCCGTGATGACGCAAGGCCTGGATCAAACTGGCGGCATCCGCACTGCTCGCACAGGCGCTGAGAAACTGCTGGTTTTGCGCCTGACGCCGATGGGCGCCACCGATCCAGGGTAGCCAGCGCGTGTCGAAGGCGCGGGCAAAATGGAAGTCGCCCTTGCCGTCCCAGCACTCCAGGCGCCGCGCTTGGTCATGCAGACGCGGGCTGTGCAGGTCGAACTCATGAGCGAGGCTCAGTGCATTGGAAATCGCCCAGCGTTCGACGCGCTTGGCGGCCCACAGGTGGCCGGCGGTTTCCAACACCCAGGCTTCGGTGGGGTCGGCAATCAGGAAGCTGTTGTCATAGCGGTAGGCCTTGTTGCGGTAACCCGCCGCACCGCCCTGGCCGTAGGCTTGCAGGTGCTCGATGATCACTTCGAGGGCTTCGCGCGCCGTGGCACCGCGCTCCAGCCCCAGGCGCAGCAGGTCCATGCCGAGCAGCGCCGCGCCCTTCTTCTGCGTCAACTTGGTGAACACCGCCTCGTTGCCGATGGCCACGCCGTGCTCGTTGACGCCCATCTCGCCGCCCCACAGCCAACTTGGCTGGCTGAGGATCAATGCATGCCGGTCGGCGGTCTGCGGGATTTGCAGGTAACTGGTGAGCAGCAGCGGCGCGCGGTCGCCACGCACCTCGGGCAAGCGAATCAGACGCTGCGGCTCGGCGGCTTCGCGGTCACTGTTCTTGGCGAACCATGTCTGTCCGTGACTGCGTAGAACCAAGGTGTCGCACATTGGACGCTCTTCCTTATTGAGTGCTCCGCCGCTGAGCCCACTGCCGCGCCGCGCGGCGGAGCAACCAGGCGATCAACAACAACCCGGCCAACAACACCAGGCTGACGCCCCACTGCAAAGGCCCGGCGTAGCGATACAAATCGCCAGGGTGCAGGCTCGGCTCACGCAGCATACGCTGTTCGGCCGCCGCACCGTCGGTCGGGATATCGGCCAAACCGTCAGCATCTGTATCCGGCAGGCTACCAATATGATCGAGCAGGCCCTGCCATTCCTTGTATTCCTGTACCCCAGGCTGCTGCGGATCGGTGTCGATGATCGCCGCCTTGATCTCGGCCAGCGGCCGCCCCTGAGCATCCTTGGGCTGCACGCTGAGCAGGCCTTTGCTCAGGTCGGCAATCAGCCAGGTAAAACTGCCGACGTAGCTGGTGGCGCCGATGCTGTACAACCGCGGGTCCTGCAAATCGAGCGCCTGATAACCGCGCTGGGCGTCGCCGATTTCGATGCGGCTGATCCGGTCGAACGGCACGCGGTAAGGGTTATAGCTAAAGCGCAGGCCGGAAACGCGCGGGTAATAACTGCGGCTTTCGCGCAGTTGATAAGCGAGCAGCAGCACTTCCAGAATATTTTTCAACTCCTGGCCAGTGACGTACACCTTGATCAGCGGATACCCCGGCGCCTGGTCGAACTCGCCAATGCCCAACGGGGCAATGCGGAACAGATCGGAGACGTTCTGCACGCCATGGCGACCGCGCATCAGGTTGTCGCGAATGGTGCCGTTGCCGGTGAACGACAGGTCGCTGCCCGTGGCGTGGCGCAGGGCATCGGTGACCAGGTTGGCGAGGACTGGATCGTCGAACTCCCGGGTCAGGGTTTTGTTCACCTTGGCCAGCGGTTGGTCGAATTGATAGCCCTTGGGCGCCAGCATGCGCTCACTGACCACCCTCTTGAAATCCTCGACCTGGGCGGTGATCGCGGTATCGCCGAGGGTCTGATCATTCAGCGGGTGCAAATGGTAGTCGAGCAGCTGCGGCCTGCTGTCAGCATCCAGCCGCATGCGCAGCTCGCCCAGGTATTGGATTTCTGAACCGGCCTGCATCACCGGGGTGCGGCCGTTGACCAGCACCGGCTGCGGCAAAGCGGTGTGCGAATGGCCACCGACGACGATGTCGATGCCCGGCACCTGCTCGACCAACTCGACTTCCTCGCCGCGCCAGCTGCCATCCTCCTGCTGCACCACGCCCATGTGCGAGAGCAGGATCACCACATCGACCTTCTCCACCTCGCGCAGGGTTTTCACCATGGCCTGGGCGGTGGCGACCGGGTCGGCAAAGGTCAGCGGTTTGATCATCGGGCTGACCGCCACGGCGTTGTTACCGAGCAAGCCAAACAGGCCGAAACGGATGCCGCCCTTGTCGATCACCTTGTACGGCAGGATGCGTCCGGCGTCGGCGTGCGCCTGTAGGCTGTCGTCAGCCTGGTGCGCGGGGTCGAAGCGCAGGTTGCTCGACAGCAGCGGCAGCAGGGCATCGCCTTTGGCGCGGTGCGCGGCGCTGATCATCGCCGCGAGGCCGGCCGGGCGGAAATCGAATTCATGGTTGCCGAGCGTCGCGGCGTCGTAACCCAGCTCGCTGAGCAAGCGCAGCTCGCCGCCGATCTCCCGGGTGACGGTATGGAACAGCGTGCCCATGCTGAAGTCGCCACCGTCGAGCAACAATACCGGCTGCTCGCCCGCCGCCGCGCGACGGGCCTGGAGCAGGGTGGCCAGGCGTGCCACGCCGCCGACCGTGTCGTCGTCGTTCAGCGTGGCCGGGCTGTATTCGTTGTTCGGGCCGAACCCAAGCAGGCGCGACTGCCAATCGTTGGTGTGCAGGATGGTGAAACTGCGCTCGGCGCTCATAACCTGGCACGCGGCGAGCAGACAGAACAGGGTAAGCGCGAGGTGAAACGCACGCATGGCACATCCTTGAGCAAGAGGCGGGGCAACCGCTGGGGTCGAGCCGCGCAGTATGCGCTACGCCTGCGGGCAGCACAGCGGCGAATGACGCCGCAGACGGTAGCCGATGGTGTCAGACCGCGCGGTGGCGAGGCGGCGCCGGACGCGGGCGCTTGCACGGTTAAACGCAGGTCTACCCGCCAGGGGCCGCCTGCGGATCAAGCATCAATCGATCAGGGTGCAGGCCATGACCAAGGCATCTTCACGGCCGCCGACGGCGGGGTAATAGTCGCGCCGGCGACCGACTTCATTGAAGCCGTAGCGCTCATACAGGCGATAAGCCGATTGATTGCTGGCACGCACTTCAAGGAAGCACTCGCCAGCCTTGAGCTGCATCGCACGCTGCATCAGGTATTCCAGCAGACGCAGGCCCAGACCGCGGCCCTGGCTTTCCGGCTTGACGGTGATATTCAGCAGATGCGCCTCGTCGATGATCACATTGATCACCCCATGGCCAACCTGCTGGTTGCCCTCGAACATCAGCCAGCAGTCGTACGACTTGAGGCTGTCGAGGAAGATGCCGCGTGTCCAGGGATGGCTGAACGCCGCGTATTCGATCTTCACCACCGTATCGATATCCGCCTCGGTCATCGGGCGAAAGGAAATCGCATCACTCATTCAGGCTGACTCATCCAACGCTGGCGCACGCGGCGCATGGCTTGCCACAACTCGGCCTTGCGTGCCGGCTCGTCCATCAACAACTCCAGCCCCGGTAGCGCCCAGGCGGCGCCCAAGCCGTCGATCTGCAACTCGCGGTTGTAAGCCTCGGCGTCGGCATCGCCGGCAAAGCGAATCGCCGGCAAACCGACCAACCACAGACAACTACAAGGGTCCTGCTCCTCCAGGCGCGCACCGATGAAGCTCTGTACGAACTCCAGGGCCGCCTGCGGGCCCTGATCCATGCTGCCGCGTACCAGCAGCGGCCAGCGCACCGGTTCGCCGATCAATTGCGGGCTGTCTGGCAAACCGGCGGCGCGCAGTAGGTCCTTCAACAGCAGATAAGCCGGATCGCGCCGTTGCATGGGCTCGCCGGTGGGCAACTCGACCAACAGCATGCAGTGACCGGCCCGCAACAATTGCAGGGAAAAACGCGGCGGCGCCACCGGCGTTTCTTTCGGCGTTAGCGTCTCGGCTAGCGCTTCGCCGTCTGCGACCTTGGCATTGCGCACAACGCCCGTGGGCCGTGGCACGTCGATTCGCGGACGCTCGCTGGGCGGTGCGGGCGGCGGCACTACGCGGCTCTCGGCGGCAGCGGGCGGTGCCACAGCCGGCGATACCGAGACAGCGGGCTCGGGCAGCTCAGGCGGCGCCAGCAATTCCGGGCGCGAAGGCGCCGCGAACGGCAACTCCACACGCGGCAGCCAACTGGCCACCTGCATGGCACTTAAATACGCACGGCGACGCAGTTCTGCCATCAAACGTCAGCCACCTGTGGATGCGCCTTTTGCCCGGCCTGCATCAGGTTCAGCGCGTTGATATAGGCCTTGGCGGATGCCACCAGGATATCGGTGTCGGCGCCATTGCCATTGACGATGCGCCCGGCCTTCTCCAGGCGCACGGTGACCTCGCCCTGGGAGTCAGTGCCCTGGGTGATGGCATTCACCGAGTACAGCTGCAGGCTGGAATCGGAGCTGGCAATCGATTCGATGGCCTTGAAGGTCGCATCCACCGGGCCGGAGCCCTGGGCCTCGGCATGCTGCTCGACACCATCGACACTCACCACCAACTTGGCCTGCGGCACTTCGCCGGTCTTGCTCGCCACTTCCAGGGTGACCAGCTTGAAGTGCTCCGGAGCTTCCTCGGCCAGGGTGTCGGAGACCAGCGCCTGCAAGTCTTCGTCAAAGATCTCGTGCTTCTTGTCGGCCAGCTCCTTGAAGCGGGCGAACGCGGCGTTCAGCTCCGCCTCACCGGCCAGCACGATACCCAGCTCGTCCAGACGCGAGCGAAACGCGGCGCGCCCGGAGTGCTTGCCCATGACCATCTTGTTGGTGTGCCAGCCAACCGACTGCGCCGACATGATTTCGTAGGTTTCGCGGTGCTTGAGCACTCCATCCTGGTGGATGCCCGACTCGTGGGCGAAGGCGTTGGCCCCGACTATGGCCTTGTTCGGCTGCACCGGGAAACCGGTGATGCCGGAGACCATGCGCGAGGTGCTGAGAATATGCGGGGTGTCGATGCGCGTGTGCACACCGAGCAGGTCTTCGCGGGTCTTGATCGCCATGACGATCTCTTCCAGCGCGGCGTTGCCGGCACGCTCGCCGAGACCGTTGATGGTGCACTCGACCTGACGTGCACCAGCCACCACCGCCGCCAGGGAGTTGGCCACGGCCAGGCCCAGATCGTTGTGGCAATGCACTGAGAACACCGCCTTGTCGGCATTGGGTACGCGGTTGAGCAGCTGGCGAATGGTCTCGGCGTACTGATGCGGAATCGCGTAGCCAACGGTGTCGGGAATATTGATGGTGCGCGCCCCGGCATCGATGGCGGCTTCGATGATGCGGCAGAGGAAATCGATTTCCGAACGGCCGGCATCCTCGCAGGAAAACTCCACATCGCTGCACAGGTTGCGCGCACGCTTGACCGCATGCACCGCCTGCGCCACCACCTGGTCCGGCTGCATGCGCAGCTTGTACTGCATATGAATCGGGCTGGTAGCAATAAAGGTATGGATACGCCCAGAGTTGGCCCCCTTGAGGGCTTCGGCGGCGCGGTCGATATCGGCGTCCAGCGCCCGCGACAGGCTGCACACGGTGCTGTCCTTGATATTGTCGGCAATCGCCTTGACCGCCGCGAAGTCGCCGGGGCTGGCGATGGCGAAGCCGGCTTCGATCACATCGACACGCAGGCGCTCCAGGGCCTTGGCGATGCGCAGCTTTTCTTCACCGGTCATCGACGCGCCGGGGCTCTGTTCGCCGTCGCGCAGGGTGGTATCGAAAATAATGACGCGGTCGTTGCTGCTCATGCTCGGCTCCTCACGGCCCCGGCATGCATGCCGCGGGGCTCAGGCAGTAAGTGCCCGCTGACGGAGCACTCAATTGAGGAATTGTGGCGTGAAACCGGGCATACGGAAAGCCTACCGCGGTTTTCCGGCAACACGCGCGGCACGCTCAGAAGCCGCGGGAAGACTCAGGGAGCAGGGAAAATGTAGATATTGCCCTGCAAACGGACATCGCCATTGGTCTGGTAGGTCAGCAGATCGGTCTGTTTGAAGCCCGCCCCACCTGACGCGGCGCTGTTGGAGCCGGCCAGGGTGAACTGTGCATTGCTGAAACTCGCATTGGTCAACCCCACGCGCATGGCGGGTGCGTTGAAGGCCGCGCCATCGCCGCCGTAGCCGCTGTCGATGGTGACGATGTCGAAACTCAAGCCCTCGAAACTGAAGGTGCCCTGGATATTGTCCAACACGATAAAACCGGCGCTGTTGGCCGGTTTTATCGCCAGCCGCGTGCCGCAACCGCCGGGGCAGCGGGTCTGGCTGGGGGTCGCGGCAAAATTCAAGCTGGCGCTCAGGCTCAGCCCTGCCTGCCCGCTCACGCCTTGCAGCTCCTCTTCGCCCAACGGGCGCAGTTCGGCAGATACCAGCGAGGTCCAGGCAGCCAGGACCACGACCGTCACTTTAGCGAGCATCTTGGGTCTCCTCATCGCGGCAGGTTCACCGTGCGCATATTCAGGTAATCCACCCGTATGCCGCGGACGACTTGCGAGCCAAGGTCGACGCCACCGATATTCAGGTTGCCGACGCTGATATTGCTTTTCGGTACCTGCTGGTAAAACGCCTGGTGGTTGGCCCAGGTAACACCGGGCAGGAACAACCGCAGCTCGCCATCGGCCAGCACCGAGAAGCTCAAGGGCTGCAAGCTGGCATGACCGAGATTGATGTCGAAGTAGAGATTCTTGGCCACCGCGCGATTGCCGTCAGTGCAATTGCGACAGCCACCGATGACCAGTTTGTCGGCATATGCCTGCAAGCTGGCCTCACCTTGCAACCCGGCGCTGTCGCCCCACAGGTTGAGGTAGGCGCCATTGAGGGTGAAGCCTTCCAGGTTGATCGAGAAAAAATCGCTGCGGGTAGTGGTGGCGCCTTTAACGATATTGCCGTTGCCATCCTTGCTGTAGGCGACGCTGGGCAGGCTGAAAGTGGCCTCGATACCGACATCCAAGCCTTTGACCCGAGTGCCGCCAGCTTGCAGGGTTGCCGCGACCACCGTCACCACCTGCTTGCCATCCTCGGTACTTTTGATGCTGCCACCCACGCAGGTCGGCGACTGGGCGCTGGGCGCGCCGCACAAGATGCTGAATTCGGTGTAATCGCCGAGCCGCTGGGTCAAGGTCAACCCACCATAACGCTCGACGTTCCAAGCCTCGCCCAACTGCTTCTGGGCCTCGAACAGCGCTGTGCTGGACGTGTTGAACGGATCGATCGAGTTGTTGTAAGCCCTGACGGCCTGGGGGCAGCCGAAGACCGAGCAAAAATAGGTCTCGCCTTTGGCCGGTTTGTTGTACGTGATCAACCCACCCCGATAGCTGCCAGGCGCTGCGTCATAGGTCGAATTGAAGGTGTCTCTTGCCGCTTGAAACGTGACCGTGCGCGCCTCGACCACCTGTTTGCGCTGGTTCACCAGCACCATATCCGCATCGATGTCCTGCTTCAGCGTCAGGAAGCCGACCGTTTGATACTTCGCCAGTAATGCCGAGCGTGTGCCTTGTAGTAGGTCCAGTTGGGCCTGCACCACACCGACCGCCTTATTCGGGTCGGTGCACCCGGGCTCGCCGTAGAGGCAGCCCTGGTAATAGGCCCACATGCCGTATTGATGGGTATCGTTGAGCGGGTCGCTGTAGGTCGGCGTCTTGAGCTGAAGCGCTTGCTTGCCGACCGGCAAAGTGGGCGCCGCGGCACCGCTGACCACCCCCAGGGTAAAGGGATGCAGCGGCGTACCGAGAGTGGCCTCGGTATCCACGGCGCCGCGCTGGCTGCCTTCGCCCTTGATATAGGCGCGCTCGAAATCGATTTGCAGCGGGCTGCCCTGGCTGTCCTTGACGCCGGTCACGCGGGCGCTAGCCGTACCCTGGTCGTAATAGAATTGATCGATGAAAAAGCCCACGCCCGCGCCGCTGACCTCGCCCATCTGCTCGTCACTGAGCACCTGCATGGCCGCAGCGTTGACGCACCACAGGCTCAGGCTCAGCCCCAGCACCGCGCGCAGGCTCATGTTCAGCACCCCGAGGTCTGGCCGCCGATGCACGTCGGCACACGGGCGGTGCCGCGCAGGGCGTCATACAGGTTGATCATGAACGGGTAGAGCGCGTTGGCGCCCTCTCCGGTCTTGGCGAAGTTGGCGAAAGCGCCGGATTGGGTATCGACGAACTTGCCGGTATTGGCCAGGTCCTGCCAGGGCACATTCTGGTTCTGCATCGAGAAGAAAATGCCCTGGGCGCCGCCTTGGGTGATGTCGGGCTTGGTCGGGTCGCCGACAAAAATGCTCTTGTAGTTGAGCAGCGCGAAGCAGGTGGTCAGGCCCAGTGCCTGGCAGTCGCTGGTGGTCGACAAGGTCGGTAGCAACGCGGCGATCAGGCCCGTCTCGTCGGTCTGCAGCGACTGCCCATTGGGAATACCGATATGGGTCGCGCGGTTGATCGGCTGGCCATTGAGGGTAGTGACACCTGTGCCCTGTTGCAGCAGTTCCACCTCGGCATACACCTCGGTATCGCCGGCCAAACTCAAAGCGATACAGTTCGGGTCCAGCCCCAGGAAGCCACAACCATTGGTGTCGCGGTAATACTGGTAAGCAATCGAGGCCGGCCCGTAAATCTTGCCCTGCATCACCCCGGTCAGCGAACGGATATCGCCGGACAGGTCGCCACGCGCACGGCCGAAACCGACCCGCACACCGGCCACCTCGCGTACGCCTTGGCCATTCACCTTGAAGGCGAATTCCAGGTAAGGGTCGCGTATCTGAAAAGGCACGATGGCGGCATTCGGCGAATTGGCATTGTCCACCCGGCCCAGGGCGAAGTTGTCGATCCTGATATCCGCAGGCTGCGTCGACGCGGTGCCGCCTCCGGTGCGCGAGTAATTGCCGAGGCGGAGCTCATCGATATTGGTCAACAAATCGATATCGGAGCCCAGGTTCACGCGGGTGTACTCGAAGCCGCCATAGGTCAGGCCATCCATGGTGATCAACGCCTGTCCGGTGACCTCGGCCAGTTCACGGTCATCCATCGGCTGCAAGGCGGCCTGCGTCGTACACGCGAACAAACCGCCGCACAGCAGGGACAGAAGGCGTTGGGCAGGGCGACAGATCGGGCGCATGGCGAGTTCCTTATTTTTGTGGCGGCGCAGTCCTGCAGACTCCGGCCCTTGCTAGCCACTATAAAAAGCTCGCGCACAGAACGGGCCGACCCATAGTCGAGAAAACCACGGCAAATACTTGCCCGACGCGACACCCGGCGCAAACGCCTGTTACCCATCGCCACATCCGTCACCCCACTGCCCGGCCCTGACGAAACAACCTGGGCGGATGCTCGGCAAGTGTTCCGTCAAAAGCCTTGAGGCCCAGCCGCGCGCCGTGTCACAGCCGTGAACTGCCGCCTTGCGGCAAATGCGCGAACGCTGCCGCCTCTGATCGGTTCGGGCTCAGGCGAATGCCGGTCGATGCAGTACAATCGGCGTTTTTTGCGAAAAGCTCGCGGAGCGGATGCCCCGATGATTGACCCCAAGCGCGTACTACGCGCCCTTGCCGAACACTGGACGTTGCTCGAGCCGCTGTGCGAGCGCTTCGATGCCGGCACCCTGAGCCTGGTGGAGCTGCGCCACCAGCTCACCGCGCAGCTGCCGGACAGCACGCCGGTGGACATCACCGCCCTGCTCGACCAGTGGATCCGCCTGGATATCCTGGTGCCGGTAGCCAAGAGCCCCAATCGCTTCGAGCTGAACGCGCAGATTCACGACTTCCTCGCCTACCTGCGCCGCGAACACCGCCTGGGCCTGTGCCTGGAAATCGAAGCCTACCTGCGCCATCTGGAACGCCTGGCCGGCTATATCAAGGACGCCTTCGAGGTACGTGACGCCGCCGATCTGGCGCGCCAGCTGCGCTTGCTGGATATGCGCGTGCGCGACGTGCTGAAGAAGCTGGCCAACGACGAACAGGCCCTGGTCGCCGTGGCCGATCGGGCCAAGACCTCGGATCGGCAAATCCCGCTGCGTCAGCGTTACGCCGAGGTGCTGGCCACCTGGGACGAATACGTCGAGCCGATGATCCAGCTGGTCGCCGCCGACGGCGCCTTCGAACAGGGTGTGTACCGCGTCGAACACGTGCTGCTGCGCCTGCTCGGTGAACAGCAGCGCCTCGGCCAACTGGTGGATGACGACCTGCTGCTGCGCACCCACGCGCGCATCCTGGAAATGCAGACCACCGCCCAGTTGACCCTGCGCCGCGCCCGCGAACTGCTGCTGCCGCTACGCGAGGAAGCGCGCCGGCACAACGCCGTGACCCGTGGCGCGGCGTTGGCCCTGGCGGCGATTCGCAAGAAGGGCCTGGACGCCGTGCCGCAGGCTTCCCTGCCGCTGTTCAGTCGCCCGCAAAGCACCTTCCTCGGCACCGCTTCGCAGGTCGAGGCTTATGTCTACGCCCTGGCCCGTTTCGAACCCAAGCCGGCGCAGTTCCCCAAGGCCCACAGCAGCCGCAAAGGCGAAGCACCCCGCGCGCCACGCACGGCCCGCGAAATGATCGAGCGCTGCGAACAGGCCCTACCGCTGCCGGACCTGATGGTCTGGCTGCTGGAGCAGGAGCCAGAAGGCGCTACCGACGAATTGCTCTACTGGTTCTCGCGCCTGTCCCGCGATGGCCGTTTCCAGCGTGAGCGCCTCGAGCGCCGCGACTACCTCACCCGCGAGCATCAGGTCAGCCTGAGCTCCTATGCCCTGATCAAGCCGGCCGGGACCACCGCCCTATGAATATCGACCTGAAAGAACTGACCCAGCTCGCCCCGATCTTCCGCGAGCTGTTCAAGGGCTACCACATCAGCCGCAGCAACCCGGAGCTCTACAGCCAGCTGGCCAGCCAGCAGGACCAGTACCGCAGCCTGTTCAAGGCGCTGGGCTATGAACTGACCTGCGACAGCCGCGGCTTCTACTATTTCGTGCCGGAACAGATGGGCGCGCAGGTCAACAAGACCGCCCAGCGCCTGGCGCTGTTCACCTTCATCTTGGTCGAACACCTGGCCGACCAGGGCCGTGACCCGCTGGCCGTACTCGACGGCGGCAGCCTCGGCCGTGACGAACTGCCGGCGCTGCTGGAGAAATACAAGGACCTGTTCCTGCAGGCCGAAGTCACCACCCAAGACGAGTTGGAGGAAAAGGTGATGCGTCGCCTGACCCAGCTCGGTTTTGCCAGCGAAGACAACGGCATCTACCGCTTCCTCGCCCCCATGCACCGCTTCCTCGACGTCTGCCTCTCCGTGCAGCAAGACCGCGACCTGGCGGCCACCCTGCACAGCGCCCTGCCACTGCCGACTCCGGTGCTGCTGGATGATGAGGCCGAAGACGAGATTATCAGCCTCGCCGAGGTTGAGTCGGACGAATCCGAAGAAGACGCCCTGGCCCGCGCCATGGCCGAAGAACGTGAAGCCCAGGAGATCGACGCATGAGCCAGGAACGCTACGGCATCCGCCGCTTTGCCCTGCTGAATACCGCTGGCTACAGCCTCGGCCTGTTTCCCCTGGAAAACCCGCTGTCGGTATACGGGGCCAACAACCTCGGTAAATCGGCGTCGATCAACGCCTTGCAGTTCCCGATTCTGGCGCGTATGTCCGACATGAGCTTCGGCAAGTACAGCCTGGAGCAGTCGCGCAAGTTCTACTTCGCCAGCGACACCAGCTATATCCTGGTCGAAGTCGTGCTGCCCCACGGCCCCCATGTGATTGGCGTGGCCGGGCGTGGCCCGGGTGGTGGCTTCGGCCACCAGTTCTTCGCTTACCAGGGCACCCTGGACCTTGAGCACTACCAGAAGAACGGTACCTGCCTGCGTCAACGCGAGCTGTTCAACGCGCTGGAGCGCGAAGGCATCAAGGCCTACGAGCTGAAACCCGAGGAACTGCGCCGTCTGCTGGTCGGCGGGCATACCTCGATTCCGCTGGACCTGACCCTGATTCCGCTGCGTTCCACCAGCGAACAGAGCCTGAAGACCTTCCGCGCGCTGTTTATCAACCTGTTGCATATGCGTGAGATCACTGCGGCCAAACTTAAGCAGCTGTTCCTCGACGCCTTCGAGCACAGCCTGCGCTCGGGCAGCGTCGACTATATCGCTGCCACCGAAGAGGCCTTCCGCGACGTGCGGCGCATGGAGCAGGACTATCAGGCCCTGGTTACCGCCGGCCCACTGATCGAAGCCTTAGCTGCAGGCGTGGCCCAGCGCGAACTGCTGCGCGGCAAACTGCATCGCCTCTCGCCCCTGCTCGATTCGCTGCTCGGCACCTGGCAGGACTACGCCGGCGCGCGCCGCGAGGAACTGGTGATCCAGGCCGAGCACTACCGCGGCGAGCAGGACGGCCTGCAGCACGAACAACGCGGCGGCACCCAGGAGCTGATGCGCATGGAGCGCGAAATCAGCGAGATCCAGCGCTGGCTCGGCGAACTGTCCGTTCTGAAAAACCGCTTCGCCCTGGTCAACGACGCCAAGGTGCTGGAAGAACAACTGCTGGCTGCCAAGGATGCCCACGACGAACTGGCCGGGGCCCTAGCACAGTCGCGGCAGTTCTCCGCCGAAGACCTCGATGAGCGTCTACGCGACCTGGAAAAACGCCTGAAATCGGTGAAGCAGCAACTCGAGCACGCCGACAACAACAGCTACTCGCGCCTGCGCGAAGAGTTCAGCCAGGCCGATGTCGACCGCCTGATGCGTCTGTTTAACGGCCAGCTGTTCAGCCTGCCGCTCGGTGAGAAAGGCATTCAGGTTGCCGACGGCGATGCCTGGGTCAAATCCCTGGAGGCCATTCTCGATGGTTTTAAAGGCGAGCACTTCGAAGTGCCGGGCCTGACCATCGACCTCAGCCATATCGAGCCACCGGCTCTGCAAGCCCTGGCAGACCGCGCCGCCCTGCGCGACCAGAAAGACCGTCTGGATCGCGAATACAAACAGCTGAAAACCCAACAGGCGGTCGCCTCCGACCGCGCCGCGAGCAAGGCCCAGGCCGAGCAGTTCTACCAGGCCGTGCTGGATGCGCAGAAAGCCCTGGAAGATTTCCGTCGCAGTCAAACCCTGGCCGTCGAGGAGAGCGACAAGCTGGAGCAACTTGCGCAGCTGGAAGCCGCTCAGGACGAACTCAAGCGCGCCTCCGATGCCTTTACCGAGCGCGTGCAGCAGCTGTCCGCCAAGCTGCAACTGGTCGGCCGCCAGCTCGCCGATCTGGAAGCCAAGCAGCGCACCCTGGAAGACGCCCTGCGCCGCCGCCAACTGTTACCGGCCAACCTGCCGTTCGGCACGCCGTTTACCGACCCGGTGGACGACTCGCTGGACAACCTGCTGCCGCTGCTCAACGACTATCAGGACGCCTGGCAAGGCCTGCAACGGGTCGATGGGCAGATCGAGGCGCTCTATGCCCAGGTGCGCCTGAAAGGCGTGGCCAAGTTCGACAGCGAAGACGACGTCGAGCGTCGCCTGCACCTGTTGGTCAACGCTTACGCGCACCGCCAGGACGAAGCCATCACCCTGGCCAAGGCGCGCCGCGCCGCGGTCACCGATATCGCCCGCACCCTGCGCAATATCCGCAGCGACTACGACAACCTGGAACACCAGCTGGCGCTGTTCAACCGCGAGATCAACAAGCGTCAGGTGTCCAACCTAGAGAGCTTCCGCATCGTCCTCGCGCCAAACAAGGACGCGCTCAAGCATATCGATCAGATCATCCACAGCGCCGGCCAGTACGAAGAAGGCGAAACCCTCTCGGTGTTCGACCTGCAGCAAAGCAGCGAGCAGGACAGCCGAAACGAGGAAGCCAAGGAATACCTGGCGCGCCTGGTGGCGGCCAACCATAACCAGCTGGGCTTGAAGGACCTGTTCGAACTGGCCTTCGAGATCACCAAGGTGCATGGCCAGCCGGTGATTCACACCGATATCGATGGTGCTGCATCGAACGGCACCACCATGACCATCAAGGCGCTGACCAACATGTACCTGTTGCTGCACCTGATGGACCGCGACCAGGCCGGCAAGGTGCGCCTGCCCTACTACCTGGACGAAGCCGCGGATATCGACGAGAAGAACCAGCAGGCGCTGATCGAAACCAGCCTGCAGCTCGGTTTCGTGCCGATTCTTGCGTCGGTGAAACCGCAGGTCTCGGCCCATGTGGCCATCGACCTGGAAGGAGGCAGCGGGCCGAACGGCATCTACATCGACGAAGCGGATTGGAAATATATCCAGCGCCGCGACAGTGCCAAGACCAGTAGCACCACCCGAGTCGCCGACAGCGAGCCGGCGTGATGCTGCGCTAAAACAATCAGGGCCGCTAATGCGGCCCTGATTTTATCCACCGATTACGGCAGGGCAATCTTCGGCGCCCACCCCAGCCACTCTTCCTGCGGCTCGTCGAACAAGGCAAAGGTCTGCCCGGGACGGGCCTGCGACCCCATCTGCTGCAGTTCCGGTGTAGCGAAGGCTACTCCGCCCTCGATCAAGGTCTCCAGGGACTCGCTACGGACCTTCACGCCCTTGAACAACCCCGCCTCGACACCAATGCCGGAGGTATTCCAAAAACGGCTACCGGTGCGCACCAAACTGGTATAGCGCGGCTCGATCAGGACATGGATCAGCACCCGATCCGCAGTTGGTCCAAGCTCGTAGCGCGTCACTTTACCCACCGGCACCTCACGGTAAGTCACCGGCACACCAGCCTTCAACGAACTACGGCGTGCCGCACTGAGTACCAAACGCAAGCCGAGCTCACGCACAGCCTGGTTCGGCGGCTCGGGCAAAGCGAGGAAATGGGTTTGTTTGGCGCCGGCCTTATCCGCTGGCAGCACCTCCAGGTATTGACCACTGACCAAGGTTTCCAGATTGGCCGCACGCGTCAGGCTCAACTCCGGTTTAACCACCCAGAATTGCGTACCGATACGGGCAATTTGCTGGGTCGCCAGGTTCACCCGTGCATGCAGAATGACCGCTTGCAGGTCATCACTCAGCTCGATGCGTTCGACCTTGCCGACCTCCAGGCCTTTGTAGCGAATCGACGTGCCAGGCGTCAGGCCATCGCCGCGCTCCAACTGAATGGTGATTTCCACCCCGCTCTGCAGAGCCATGTCGCGACTTTCATGCAGGTTGAAACGCTGTACTCGCTTGGCTGCGACAGAGGCTTTCAAGTCGACGGTTTCAAAGGCAATACCACCGGACAACAGGGTTTGTAGCGACTCGCTCTTCACCTCGACACCAGACAAGCTGCCTTTCAAGGTCACGCCACTGGCATTCCAAAACCGCGTAGTACTGTTCACCAGATGAGCGTATTCCGGTTCGATGTGCACACCCAGCGCCACCTGCTGGTCGTTGCGCGATAACTGCACACTCTGCACCGAGCCGACCTTGACCTGCCGATAGAGAATCGGGCTACCCACCTCCAAGGAACCGCGGTTGTCACTGAACAACACCAAGTGCAGACCAGGCGCTCCGAGGTTCAAAGGCGGCGCCTTGGGCCGCGCCTCGAAATCACGCTTCGCCGCCGCCCCCTTCTCGCCTGGGCGTACGGCAATGTAGTTACCTTTCACCAGCGCTTCCAAACCGGTGATCCCAGCCAGGGAGATCGACGGCTTAACCACCCAGAACTCCGTACCTTCGACCAAATAATCTTCGGTACGCGGGTCAAGCGTCAGCTCTGCCAGAGCGCCCGTAAGGTTTTCATTGACCTTCAGTGTCTTCAAGGTGCCGGCTTGTATGCCGTTATACAAAACCGGCGTGCGCCCAGCTTGCAAACCTTCAAAGTCGGTCATTTTCACCAGCACTTTGATCCCGGCCTGCGCCGCATCGAAGTCTTCGTAGAGGCGGAACGGAATACTGGAATCAGTCGGCGGGCTGTCGCTGCGATGCTCCGGCGTCGCGAAGGCGATACCGCCAGCGACGATACTGGCCAACGACTCACTGCGCAGTTTGACGCCCGACAGGTCGGCGTCGATGCTGATGCCGCTGGCATTCCAGAAACGCGTATGTTTACGCACCAAACTGGCATAGGCCGGCTCGATATAAATCTTCACCTCAACCAGGCTCTGATCGGCAGCCAGTGCGTAGCTCTTCACCCGGCCTACCTGAATTTGCTTATAAAACACCGGGCTGTCGCGGTTCAACGAGCCCAACCGCTCAGCTTTGAGCATCAGGTGCAAGCCTGGTCGGTCATCCGACAGCGGCGGCGCCTCGGAGAGCGCCTTGAACGTCAGACTTCGCTCACCGGCACCTGGGCTGATCGCAATGTAATTACCAGAGACCAAGGTTTCCAGCCCGGTGATACCCGCCAGGCTCACGCTCGGCTTTACCAGCCAAAAGCGCGTGTTTTCACGCAGGTGTTCCGCAACATCCTGCTCCATCTCCACCGTGGCAATTACACCAGGGCTCTCTTTGCTGTCGTCCAAGGCCAAGGCTTTGACCTTACCAATCGACATGCCTTTATAGATAATCTCCGTTTTACCTGCCTGGATGCCTTCGCCACTCTCGAAAATCACCTGAATTTCAATGCCCGCCTGACTGTAGGCGCGCCACGCCAGCCAGCCTCCAATCAGCAGGGCAATCAGCGGTAGGACCCAAATGGCCGACCAGTTGGAAGCAGGGCGGACTTTAGCCAGTGGCAGGTCATTCATGGTCGTCATCCGATTCCGTGTTATCCCAAAGCAAGCGAGGGTCAAAAGTTAAAGCGGCCAGCATGGTCAGAATCACCACGCTGGCGAAAGCTACGGCCCCAATACCCGGCTCAATGCTCGCCAGGCTGCCGAAATTGACTACGGCCACCAGAATGGCAATGACGAAAATATCCAACATCGACCAACGCCCGATCCACTCGATAAAGCGGAACATGAGAATACGCTGACGCGCCGACATGCGCTGATGACGCTGCACCGAGTAGAGCAGAAGCGCGATACCGACCAGCTTGAACGTCGGCACTAAAATACTGGCAATAAACACCACGGCGGCAATCGGCAACATGCCGTAATTCACCAGTTCGATGACGCCCGACATGATGGTGTCGGATTGCCCCTTACCCAACGAATTGACCGTCATGATCGGCAGCAAATTGGCCGGTATATACAGAATCGCCGCAGTCAGCAGCAACGCCCACGTGCGCACCAGGCTGTTCGGCCGCCGCACATGCAATTGGCCACCGCAGCGTGAACAAAACTGTTTATCCGCGGAGATTTCCTGCCGATTCAACTGATGGCACTCATGACAGATCAGCAGTCCCGCATCAATCGCCCGCATGCATGTCCTCTCCCGACAGCGCTTCCCAGATCTGATGAGGCGACATGGTGACCTCAAGCCAAATCTGCACAAGAAGCAAGGCAATAAAACACAGCAAGCCGAGCCCCAGGTTCACGTCAGCCAGATCCACCAGTTTGACGATGGCAACCAGAATCCCCATCAGGTAGACCTCAAGCATGCCCCACTCGCGCAGATGATGATAAATGCGATAGAGCAACAAGCCATAACTGCGCCCCAGATCCAGACGAATACTCAATAGCACCGCGAACTGACAAAGCAGTTTGAGCAAAGGCACAGCCATACTGCAGAGGAAAACCACCACCGCGATGCCTTGCATACCACTGCTGTACAAGCCCAGCACACCACTCCACACCGTATCGTCAGTGCTCTGCCCTAAGAGATTGAGTTGCATAATCGGCAGGAAATTAGCTGGGACGTAAAGCAGCAGCGCCGCAATTACCAACGCCAAGCTACGTCGCACCACTTGATCACGGTGGGTGTACAACTCATATCCGCAGCGCGGGCACTCGGCGCGTTCGCCATGCGCAACTTCCGGCTTGCGCATCAACAAATCACACTCGTGACAAGCAATCAGCGCCTCTAGAGGTAGCTCCGATAGAGGCTGAAGGTCAGCTGAATCAGACATAAACAAGCTCTCGGAAAGATGGGCATATTCTAGACGAGCACTTGCTGCAACAGGTGAGACGGGCACAAACGCTTATGGTGCCCCGCTGCGTTGGCGATTATTTTTGCAGTGCAAA
>DELY01000052.1 GCA_002354655.1 Pseudomonas sp. UBA2684 | reverse complement strand
TGCACCACCTGGCCGGAACGGACGCTCTCGGCAACTTGGTATACGGACTTGGCCAGATCAACCGCAATTCGCTTCATAACGCCTCTCCCAATAATCAGTCACCACTGCTTTGGGTATAGAACTGTGGCGCGGGGAGAGTCCATTACAGCACTCAAATCGCTCACTTCGTTCGTTGGGACCGGCGCAGCCGGCCCCTTAGCTTAATCGTTAGGCACTTTTTTAGAAGTACGTACGCAAGGGAAGTCAATGCGTAAATTTAGTAAATGGTTTTTCATATTTACAGTTTTACTTTCTGGGCTGTGCCTAGCTAGCTACTTATCTATTGAGTCACTGAGTATCAACGTACGGTTGCTTGTTGTTCTTTTTTGGTTAGCGCTGTTTTGTTCGCTCATAACTCTATGCTTAGTTCGCAAAAATTGGTTTTGGCCCGTAGCCGTATCCGTTTGTACTTGGGGTTTTCTATGGCCAACTGCAGAGTCTGTAATGACTTGGTCAGCATGGTGGTTAAATGGTTTTGGTCCGTAGCCTGCGCCTAACTAGTGGTTCAAATCGTTCGCTGCGCTCACTGGGACGGGCTAAAGCCCGCCCCTTCACTTAACGTTAGGTGCACTTATGGCTGTCATTGAGAAACTCATGAAGTCAGCAGAAGCTGACATAGACGTTCTGCATGCCCTAGACAGACAAGGAGATAGGTTCTCTATCGCCAGACCAGTGGATTTTCTTCTTAGAGCTGAATCACGAGAAAAGGCAGCCTTGGTAGCCGGGTTTATCAATGACTATCAATTTGGCACTGCAAAAGCCAATGAAGACGAAAGTGGTCACAGCATACAGGTCATCATAACTATGCCAGTAGAGCAAAACGTGATTCTCTCCGTCTCTGGCTTCATGCAGTGCATTGCCGAGCTATATGGTTTGGAGTACGACGGTTGGGGTTGCTCTGCGCAAACGCACACCTAACTAGTGGTTCAAGTCGCTCGCTTCGCTCACTCGGGACCGGCTAAAGCCGGCCCCTTAACCAAACGTTAGGGTCTTCATGTCAGCCTGGATCATTTCCTCACCAAATCGCCCAATCGAATCTGCGCTTTTCGAGTTAGCCGCTGACGGAAGGCTAGACTTTGGCATCGCGGGCATAAGCGAAACAGCAGCACTGGCTTCTGAGGTTTTCTCAGGTGAGGTAAGGTTCAGGGCGCACATTATGGAGGGGTTTGTTCCCTATTTCCTTTCGGCATCACTGTCAGGGAAAAGCGCTCTTCTTAAAGTTCGCCATTGCGGAACAAATAGAGACATTCATCTTTCATGGGTCATTGAGCAGCAGCTTGCTGCAAATGGTGTTGAGTTTGTCCGTGCTCAACCCTAACAATGCGTATATGGACTCTCCCTACAAGCAGTGAGTAAAGCTTTTCCTCTGCCACTGTTGTCAGCGCGGTTGCTTGTGTAGCGCCTCAACTTTCGCCGAGGCGCTGCGCTTTGGCCTAGCGCGTCGGCAACAGCGTCAAGGTACTGCGGGTGTTGGCCGCCACGTCCGCTTCGCTGAGGTGTTGCGGCTGGTACTGGCCGGCGATGTAGGCCTCGGCTTGGTCGCTGTAGTGCCTGTCGAACAGTACGCCGCTCTGGCCGACCGGGTTGCTGCCCAGGGCGGTGTTGGCGTCGGCGAGGTCGATCAGGCGGCGGGTCGAGGGGCCGTAGACCACCGACCAGGGCGCCGGGCCGACCTTGTGCGAGAGGTTGTTCGGTGTTTCGTGGCCGCCGGGTGCGGCGAATGGGCCGACGTTGAATAGCCGGTCCAGCGGCTTCTGCTGGCCCAGCGGGTGGTTGTGGGTGAGCGTGTGCGCGGTGCCCCATTGCCAGTTGCTCGAGTCGTCGCCGAGGGTCTTGCGCAGGTGCGCCAGGCTGGCCTGCCAGGCGGCCTTGACGATGTCCGCGCGGCGTTCCACGGCCGCGCTGTGGCGGTCGTCCCACCACGGCGAGGCGGCGTCGGCGGTGAGGCGCGGCAGGGCGCTGTCGAGTACGCGGGTGAACAGCAGGTTGTCGAAGAAGGCCTCGCCCAGTTCGTCACGCATGGCTCGCTCGGTCAGTTGGTAGAGCAGCTGGTTGAACAGGGTAGCGGCGGTCGAGTCGAGTTGATGGTCGCCGTTCCAGCTGGCCAGTTGTTCGACCAGCGCGCGCTGCGGCGCATCGCTGGCCGCCGCGCGCAGCTCGTCAATGATCGGCGCCAGCAGGCGCGGGGCATAGCCGGTGCCAGGGTCGAGTTGCAGCGCTTGGCTGTTGTGCAGATCCCACTTCACCGAACTGTCGGCTAGACGCTGGTTCAGGCGCTCGCCGCGATCGGGCAGGTTGTAGTAACCGGGAATCTCGATGCCGGTCGGCGCCAGCGGCTGGTAGTTGGCCGAGACGATATAGCCGCGCGCCGGGTTCTCTTCCTGCGGGTTGGCGCTGAACGGGTGGAAGCCGGCTTTCTCCGCCTCGCCACTGCTGCCGTCGAGGATGAAGCTCGGGTTGATCCCGGCCGGCCGGCGCGGCAGTTTGGCCGCGGCCCACCAGCCAATGTCGCCGCCGGCGTTGGCCCAGACCACGTTGAGGCCGGGGGCCTCGATGTTTTCCACCGCGCGGCGGGCCTTGTCCAGGCTGTCGGCGCGGTTGAGTTGGTAGAAGCCGTCGAGGATCGGGTTGTCGGTTTCCAGAAACGCCCACCACAGGGCGATGGGCGTCTCGCCGGCGCTGTTGCCGAGGGCGTCGTTGATCAGTGGGCCGTGGGGCGAGCGGCGCAGGGTCAGCTGGATCGGCTCGGCATCTTTGACCTGGATGGTCTCCTCGCGGCTGCGCAGCTCGACCCACTGGCCGCGGTACCAGACCTGGTTGGGGTTGTCCGGGTTGAGTTTTTCGGCGATCAGGTCGACGTCGTCGTTCTGGAACATGGTCAGGCTCCAGGCGAAGTCGCGGTTGTGCCCCAGCGATGCCACCGGGTTGAGCGCCTGGTGGTGGCCGTACAGCTCGAAACCGGGGTAGCTCAGGTGCGCTTCGTACCACACCGCCGGCACGGCGAAGCGGATGTGCGGGTCGCCGGCCAGCAGCGGCTTGCCGCTGGCGGTGCGGCTGCCGGACACCGCCCAGGCATTGCTACCCTCGAACTGCGGCAGGCCGGCGTCGAGCAGCGCTGCGTGGCTGAGGCGGGCGATGGCGCCGAGGTCCTGCCAGTCGCTGGCGGCCAGCGGCTGGCCAACCACGCCGTGTGGGTGCCAGTCGAGGTCGAAGGCCTTGAGGTAGTCGGCGCCGAGTTGTTCGCGCACGTAGCTGAGCACCGGCTCGGTGCGGAACGCCGCGGCAAAGCTGTAGGCCATGTAGCCGGCCACGCTGAGGGTGTCGGCGACGGTGAACGGGCGCTTGTCGATGCCCAGCAGGTCGAACTCCAGCGGCACCGGGCGGCGGGCCTGGTATTGGTTGATGCCATCCAGGTAGGCCAGCAGGGCCTGGGTCGCGGGGCTGGCGGGGTCGATCTTCTGCGCGTAGGCGTCGGCATGGGCGCGGATGCCCAGGGTGCGGAACAGGCGGTCGGTGTCGACCAGCTTGGCGCCGAGCACTTCGGCCAGCTCGCCCCGCGCCAGGCGCCGCAGCATTTCCATCTGGAACAAGCGGTCCTGGGCATGCACGAAGCCCAGGGCACGGTACAGGTCGGCCTCATGCTGCGCCTGGATATGCGGCACGCCGCGTTCGTCGTAACGCACCGCGACCGGGGCTTGCAGGTGGTCGAGGGCCAGTGTGCTGTCGCGCAGCGGTTGCTTGCTGTCGACGTACCAGGCGCCGCCGGCCGCAGCGGCGGCAACGAGCACGGCAAGGGCGGTCAGGGTGCGTTTCATCGGCTTATCCTTGTTGTTATCGCGCCGTGGCGGTGGGGCGCGCAGGCATTCTGCGCAGCGCCGCGCAGGCTGACATTGACCGAATGCAGCAAGGCTGCAAGTCTTTGGTCAATTATCTGGAGGCGTCATGCACCTCGATCCGCCCCCCGGCATAGCCGCCGCGTTGACCCATTCCTCGACCCTGCGCCGCTTGCTCTACGAAGCCCTGGCTGCGCTGGGGCTGGACCCCACCGATACCTACCGTCGCGCCTACCAGGGGCTGCCACTGGCGCCGCCGCTGCTCGACGCCCGCGAGGGCCACGACAACGCGCCGCGTTTCTGGCAGGCGCTGGAGGGCATCAGCGGCGATGTCGATATTGGCCTGCACCTGGGCGAGGTGATGAAGCCGCGACCGCAGGACGTGGTCGGCTATCTGCTGCTGGCCAGCCGCGACCTGCGCCAGGCGCTGGAGGCTTTCGTGCGTTTCCAGCACATCCTTTCCGGCGGTTTTGTCGCGCGTCTGGAGCAGCAGGGCGACACCGCGCGGCTGATCATCGACCTCAATTACCGCGGCGTCGGTTCGCTGCGCCAGCAGATGGAGTGCCTGGCCTTGCTGCTGTACAAGATGCTCGCCAGTGTCACCGACGAAGGTTTTTGCCTCTCCGCCATCGACTTCCGTCACCCGGCGCCGCGCCGGCTCAGCGAGCATCGACGTCTGTACGGCCTGCTGCCGCAATTTTCCCAGGCGCACGATGCCTTGATCTTCCCCTGTGCGCTGCTCAACCGACCGTCGCGCAGCGCCAATCCACGGCTGTTCGCCCTGCTCAGCGGGCAAGCCGAGCAGGAGCTGGCCGAGTTGGCGGAAAACCAGTTACTCAACCGCGTGCGCTATTGGTTGGGGGTAAACCTTGGCGGGCAGCCGTGCAGCCTGGCGCGTTGCGCCCAGGCGCTCAATCTCAAGGCCGGGGGCCTGCAACGCGCCTTGGCCGAGCAGGGCAGCAGCTTTCGCGCGCTGCACGATGAGGTGCGCCGCAGCCGCGCGGTGCAGCTGCTGGAAAATGGCCAGGCGATCCGAGAGGTGGCGCGGGCGTGCGGCTTTGCCGAGTTGTCGCCGTTCTACCGCGCCTTCCGCCGCTGGCAGGGCGCCACGCCGCAGGCCTTTCGCTCAGCCGCTGACGGTGAAGCGCTGGCTCATGCGGCCCAAACGCTTGGCCAGTGAACTGAGTTTCTCGCTGCTGCTTTCAAGGGCAGCGGCATCACGGACATTCTGCTCGGCCACCTGCTGCACATTGTTCAGGTGCTGACTGACCTCGCTGCTGACCGCGGCCTGCTGGTGGGTGGCGCTGGCAATCAGCTCGTTCATCTCGGTGATCGCACCGATATCCTGGGCCACCGCGCCCAGCAGGACGGCGGTGTTCTGGCTGTCGGTGACGCAGCGTTGCACACTATCCCGGCTTTCCTGCATGGCGCTGGCGGCCAGGCGACTGCTGTGTTGCAGGCGGCTGATGATGTCCTGGATTTCCGCGATGGAGGCGGCGGTCTTGCGCGCCAGGTTGCGCACTTCATCGGCGACCACGGCAAAGCCGCGGCCTTGTTCGCCGGCACGCGCCGCCTCGATTGCGGCGTTGAGGGCGAGCAGGTTGGTCTGCTCGGCGATACTGCGGATCACGTCGAGCACCTTGCCGATCTGTTCGGATTGCGCCGCCAGTGATTGCACCTCGCGGTCGGTGCCGTCTATGTGTGCGGCCAGTGTGGCGATTTCACCGCGGGTGTGATTCACCGAGCGACTGCCTTCGGCGGCCTGCCGGTTGGCCGCCTGGGCTGAGCGTGCGGCCTGATCGGCATGCCGTGCAACTTCGTCGATGGCGCTGCTCATCTGCTGCATGGCATTGCCCATGTAATGCACTTCGCCTTGCTGGCGGTCGGCGCCTTCGCGCAGCTGACGGGTGGCGTGGTCGAGATCTTGGCCCATACCGCCCAGGCCTTGGGTGTCGCGAATCACTTCACTGACCAATTCGTCGAGCAGGTCGAGGAAGTGATTGAAGCGCCTTGCCACTTCGCCATGAGCCATGCTGCGGTGGCGCAGGTCGATGGCATCGTCGTGCTGGGTCAGGCGCGCGGCCGTTTGCATCAGCGCTTCGCTTTCCCGTGCCTCGGCGTAGGTCTGCTGGGCCAGGTAGATCAGGATTGCGCTTTCCAGCACCACATAAAAGGCATGCAGAAAGATCACCGGCCAGCTGCCGTTCGCAATGACGAAGACCCCGGTGCCTTGCTGTTGTAAGGCGAAGAAGCTCAGATGGTGTACGGCAATCAGGGTGGCAGCGACCACGATTGGCAGCCAGTCGCGGTAGTAAACCAGGAAGGCCAACAGCACGAAGATGCCGAAGTGCATTTCCAGCAGGCCAGCGCTCTGGTTGATATGCAGCGCCGACATGACCATGAAGGCCGCACCAATCGTGCAGCGCAGCAGGCGCCTACCAGGAATCAGTTGGTGCAGCAGGCTCATCGCTAGCACCGTGCCGCCGCCCACCAACAACGCCTGGGCCCAGGTGCCGTGCCAGGCGGCTAGGCCCAGGGCATAGAGAAACATCAACCACAAGACCCCCAGCATGATGCGGTCGGCTTTGCGGTAATGGGCGTCGAGGGTGTAGCTGGCGCTGCTCATACGGGCAATCTCTGGGAGTGCACAGCGAGCCTGAAGTCGCTAGGGCGGCACGGCGGTTTGCTGCTGGGCGGGAGCGCAGTGTACAGAAAATACTATGCAAAATATGATTTTTGTATAGGTATTTGTACAGCTTTGCGGCTGCAAGCATGTACGCGGCCAACCGTTGGCTAGCGATGCGGCGCGTTCGGCCGCTGCGCCAGCGATACCGCAGCACCTGCTCGATCAGTCGCTCGGAGGCGCCGGCCATTCGCAGAAACAGCCCACGGCCAGGGTGTTGCTGGCGTTGACGTGTCGCCCGGCCGCCAGGGCTTGCAGAATCGGCTCGATAAAGCTGTTGCTGGAGTTGCAGGTCACGCCTTCGCTGTAAGGCCCGAAGTACGCCAGTTCACCGTGCTTGTCCCAGATCGCCACCGCAGGGCTGGCCGGTAGCTGCGCGGCGCCCGCCAGTTGCGCGAGCGGTTGCAGGGCGTCGAGGGTGGCGGGTAATTGCCCGCTGCTGCCGGGTTTTTGCACGGCATAGAAGGCCACGCCCTGTGGCCCGAAATGTTCGATCAGCTCGGCCAGGTGTTGCTGGTTGCCGACGTTGCACGGGCAGGCCGGGTCCCAGAAATGCACCAGGCGGATCGGTCCCGGCCCCGCCAACTCGGCCGGCAGGCGCAATTCGGCGCCGGAGAACAAGGCGGTCTGCTCGCTGAACGAGCGGATGTAGCGCGCCTCGAACCACCAGAACGCCGCGAGCATGGCGCCAAGCCAGAGCAGCGCGAGCAGGCCGGCGAGCAGGGTTTTGTAGCGTGGTCGAGGCATGGCGAATCAGTCGATGGCGGGCCGTGTAGCTTGCCACGGCCCGCCCGGCAGCAGAATATCGGCAGCCGGCCGCAGTGCCCCGAATGCCCTGCGGGGAGTCCGCCCGATTGATGGAAAGCCTTATGCCAGAGCGTTTTCAGCCCGAAGCCGTGGTCGCCAACCTGCGACCCTTAGCCGCAGCGATGGCGCTAACCCCGGCCGAGCAGGCCTATCGCACGTTCTATGGCTTCGACCACGTCGCGGCGCTGCGCAGTTGCCTGGGGGTATTCGCGGTCGCCGGCTACCGCATCGCCGCCCAGACCTGGTGGCCGCAGGCGCCGCGCGCGACCTTGGTCTTGCTGCACGGCTATTACGACCACAGCGGCCTGTATCGGCATGTGATCGAGTGGGCGCTGGGCCAGGGCTTTGTGGTGCTGGCGGTGGATTTGCCGGGGCATGGGTTGTCCAGCGGCGCACGCGCCAGCATCGCGGATTTCGCCGAGTACCAGGCGGTGCTGCACGGGGCGCTGGCCCAGGCCGCCGCGCTTGAGTTGCCGCAGCCGTGGCACCTGTGCGGGCAAAGCACCGGTGGGGCGATTCTTATCGATTACCTGCTGACGGGGCCGCCATCGACGGGCGCGCCGAGTCCTGAGCTGGGTGAGACGATTCTGCTGGCGCCGTTGATCCGGCCGCGCGCCTGGGCCTGGTCGCAGCTCAGTTACCGCGTGCTGCGCAACTTTGTGAAGGAGATTCCGCGGCGTTTCAGCGAGAACTCTCACGACCTTGAATTTATCGATTTTCTACAGAACCGCGACCCGTTGCAGCCGCGCAGCCTGCCCACCGCCTGGGTCGGCGCCCTGAGCCGCTGGGTGCCGCGCATCGAGCGGGCGCCGCGCAGCACGCGCAGCCCACTGATCGTGCAGGGCGAGGCGGACATGACGGTGGCCTGGTCACACAACCTGGCGGTGCTGGAAGACAAGTTCGCCGCGCCGAGGATCTTTCGCCTGGCGGAGGCGCGCCACCATCTGGCCAATGAAGCGCCGGCCTTGCGCCAGCGCTATTTTGAGTTTCTCAGTCAGTGTTTGGCGTAGGTTGGCGCCGAGCGTAGCGAAGCCCGGCAGGGCGTGCGCCGTCCTGCGGGCATTCGGGTTTAGATGCCTTGCTGTGCCGGCGTCAGGCTGGAGGTGCTTTGGCCAACCGCCAGCCCGGCGCGCATCGCGGCCAGGGCGGCCTGGTAATAGGCTTTGCCCGGCGCCGATTGGGCGAAGCTGACGAATTCCTCCAGCTCCGGGTCGGACAGCTCGCGGTAAACGTGCAGCAAGGTGTTGTCCAGGTCCGCGGCGATCTGCTCCATCAACCG
The DNA here is from genome assembly GCA_002354655.1 of Pseudomonas sp. UBA2684. Taxonomy (GTDB): domain Bacteria; phylum Pseudomonadota; class Gammaproteobacteria; order Pseudomonadales; family Pseudomonadaceae; genus Aquipseudomonas. The sequence goes on along the minus strand of DELY01000052.1, from coordinate 39,604 downwards.
CTGGCGCTGGCTGTTGAGCAGCGTATGCGCGGCATCGCCACCGAGCAGGCCGGGGAGCATCTGGCTGAGGCTGTCGGCGGCGACACCGGCCAGCGCCAGGCTGACTTCGGCACCGGCTTCCTTGGCCGGCAGCGCCTGGGCCAGGTGGCGGATCAGCAAGCGGCGGGTGGCGCTGGCGTCGCTCCGCGGCAAGCCATTGGCATGCTGCGCCAGTTGGTCGCGGCGGGTGGCGAGCAGTTCGGCCTCGACGATCTTGCGGCCCAGCGGCGACTGGAAAAATTGCAGCGCTGGCGCCGGGTCGGCCAGGTTTTCGCGCAGCCCCTGTTGCGCCCGCTGGTCCATGGCTTGCGCGGCAAAACGCTGGTTGCTGTTGTCCACCAGGGCCTGGTAGACCGCCGGCGGCAAACTGCTGCGGTAACGCTCCTGCGCGGCGCTCAAGGCATCGCTGAAATGCACGCGTTGCTGCGGCCAGCCAGCCGCTTGATACAGCTGGATATGGGCATCCGCCAGGCTTGGCAGGCTGAGGAACAACAACATAACAATGGATAAGGCGCGCATACAGACTCCTGTCTAGCGGGCAGCTATTTTCAATGGCCTGTTCGAGCTTGTCGAGGCATCGTCAGCGCGCTGGTAGAATCGTCGACATGTCTACCGAAACCCCCAACGCACTGTTATCACGCATCGTCGACGACGTGGCCGAACACGGCTGGTCGGTGCAGCCGCTGTTCGCTCCACAAGCTCTGACCCTGCAACTGGCCGATGAGTGCCGTACGCGCGCTGCGCAGGGGGCGTTGGCGCCCGCCAGTGTTGGCCGCGGCCGCGCGCAAACGCTGCGCGAAGGCATTCGCGGCGATCACATCGAGTGGCTGGAGGCTGGGCAGTCAGCCGCGTGCGAGCGTTACCTGAGGCTGCTGGACGAGCTGCGTGTGGCGCTCAATCGAGGGCTGTACCTGGGGCTGGAGGATTACGAAAGCCATTTCGCCCTCTACCCGCCGGGGGCGTTCTACCGTAAGCATGTCGACCGTTTTCAAGATGACGACCGCCGCGCGGTGTCGGTGGTGCTCTACCTCAATGCGGATTGGCAGGCCGAGCAGGGTGGCGCGCTGCGCTTGTACCTGGCGGATGGCGAGACGCGCGATGTGCTGCCGCAGGCAGGCTGCCTGGCGGTGTTTCTTTCCGCCGAGATGCCGCACGAGGTGTTGCCGGCGACGCGTGAGCGCTTGTCGTTGACCGGCTGGTTCAGGCGGCGGGGCGCTGGGGTGTGGTAAGTGGGTGACCGCTACACGTCGTAGGGCGGACATGCCGCAGGCTTGTCCGCCACCGGGCCAGCTGCGTTGGTGGACAAGGCTTCGCCATGTCCACCCTACAGTCAGCACCAACACCGCACAGCGTAGGGCGGACATGCCATAGGCTTGTTCGCCACTGGGCCAGCTGCGTTGGTGGACAAGGCTTCGCCATGTCCACCCTACACGCCAGTACCAACACCGCACGCCGTAGGGCGGACATGGCATAGGCTTGTCCGCCGCTGGGCCAGCTGCACGCCCGTGTGCGAGGCTCAGTGGCCCCAGACTTTGAAGTTGCCGCGCAGGTCGACGATGTCGCGCATTTCGAGGGTGCCCAGGCGGTTGTCGCCGATGTACATGTCGCCGGCCACGCGCATGCGGATACGTTGCGCGGGGATGCCGCTGGCCACCAGTTGTTCGTTGATGGTGGTGAGGTCGGGCAAGGTCAGCTGCAGCTGTTGTTGGCCGCTGCCATTGGTGACGATGTCGACCTTGAGGGTCGGCAGGTTGACGCCGAAAATCGGCAGGGTCAGGCCCAGTTGCGCGGCGCCGAAGGCGAAGCTGCCGCCGGCGCCGTTGGGACAGGCGCCGGGGGTGATGCAGCCGTTGTCGATTTTCACATTGCGCAGCGAAACGTGGCCGCCATCGTCGCTCCAGCGCACCTGCTCGATGCGCGCGAGCAGGTCGACGCGGATATTGATTCCGGCCTGGCCGCTGACGTCGCTGAGGCTCTGGTTGTCCAGCGGCAGCAGCGCCGCTTGGCTGGGCAGGCACAGCGCGGCAAGGCTACAGGCGAGCGACAGGGCTAGGGTACGCAGTGGGCGGTGCATGGTGGGTGTCCTCGGCAGTTGGCCCGGCGAGTCTGGGTGGGCATTGCGGGGTTGGCTATCGAGCGCTACGGCTTCCCGCCGAAGGATAGGCCGGCGTGGGCCGGCGAGTGCTGACTAGGGGTGATCCAGTCGGCAATTCGCCTGGCGCCCCAGCCCTTTGGGCGGTGGCGCGACAGGTTGCTGGGTTGGCGGTGTTACGGCGGGTTACTCACTACATGGGCTAACAGGCCGTTGAAAACTACCTACGTTGCCGATACGGCGTTAAAAACGGCCTCGAATGCGAGCGCCAGGCTAGGTGCCCCGTCAAAGTGCTCATTTACAGCTCGTAGACTCCGCGTCCTCGCCTGCCTTGCCTTGCACTGGCTGCCTCGCCTACATTTTTCAACGGCCTGCTAATGGCCTGGAGGGTGTCGATGCAGAAAGTTCTGGTCAGCCGTTGCCTGCTCGGTCACCGCGTGCGCTACGACGGTGGCGCGCATGGCCCCTATACCCTGTTGCAACGCTGGCAGGCCGAGGGGCGCATCGTTGCGTTATGCCCGGAAGTGGCCGGCGGCTTGTCGACGCCCCGGCCGCCGGCGGAAATTCCCGGTGGCCAGGGCGCGCAGGTGCTCGATGGTCTGTTGCCGGTGCTCGGCAGCGACGGCGAGGACGTTACGGCGGCTTTCGTCGCCGGCGCCGAGCAGGCCTTGGCGCTGGTCCAGCGGCATGGCATCCGCCTGGCGCTGCTCAAAGCGCGCAGCCCGTCGTGCGGCAACCGGGAGAATTACGACGGTAGCTTCAGCGGCACCAAGGTCGCGGGTGAAGGCGTGACCGCCGCCGCCTTGCGCCGTGCGGGCGTGCAGGTATTCAACGAGGACGAACTGGCCGCCGCCGAGGCCGCGCTGCGCGAGTTGGAGGACTAGTCGCGGGCGTGGGAGGGGCTTTAGCCGCGACAACCGTCGTCGAAGCTCGCCGCTAAAGCGCCTCCCACATTGGCTGCGGAGCGCTGGAAATTGCCATAAAAAAGGGAAGCCGAAGCTTCCCTTTGTGCATCACGGCAGCGCTTAGAACAGTACGCGGCTGCGGATGGTGCCGTGCACGTGTTGCAGCTTCTCCAGCGCCAGGTCGGAGTAATCGGCATCGACGTCGATCACCACGTAGCCAACCTTGTCGTTGGTCTGCAGGAACTGACCGGAGATGTTGATGCCGTTGTCGGCGAACACCTTGTTGATCTCGCTCATCACGCCCGGCACGTTCTCGTGGATGTGCAGCAGGCGGTGCTTGCCCGTGTGCGCCGGCAGGGCGACTTCGGGGAAGTTGACCGAGGACACCGAGGTGCCGTTGTCGCTGTACTTGACCAGTTTTTCCGCCACTTCCAGGCCGATGTTGGCCTGCGCTTCGGCGGTGGAACCACCGATGTGCGGGGTGAGGATCACGCGGTCCAGGCCACGCAGCGGGCTTTCGAACTCTTCGTCGTTGGATTTCGGCTCGACCGGGAACACGTCGATGGCGGCGCCGATCAGGTGTTCGTCCTTGATCGCGGCAGCCAGGTGGTCCAGTTCGACCACGGTGCCGCGCGCGGCGTTGATCAGGATGCCGCCCTTCTTCATCGCACGGATTTCCTGCTCGCCGATCATCCACTGGGTGGACGTCAGTTCCGGTACGTGCAGGGAAACGATGTCGCACATGCCGAGTAGGTCGTGCAGCTTGGCGATCTGGGTGGCGTTGCCCAGCGGCAGCTTGGTCACCACGTCGTAGAAGAACACCTGCATGCCGAGGGCTTCGGCGAGTACCGAGAGCTGGGTGCCGATCGAGCCGTAGCCGACGATGCCGAGCTTCTTGCCGCGAATCTCGAAGGAGTTGGCCGCGCTCTTGATCCAGCCGCCACGGTGGCAGGAGGCGTTCTTCTCGGGGATGCCGCGCAGCAGCAGGATGGCCTGGGCCAGCACCAGTTCGGCCACCGAGCGGGTGTTCGAATACGGCGCGTTGAACACCGCGATGCCGCGCTCGCGGGCCGCGTTGAGGTCAACCTGGTTGGTACCGATGCAGAAGCAGCCGACCGCGACCAGCTTCTTCGCGCAGTCGAAGACCTCGGCGGTCAGCTGGGTGCGCGAGCGGATGCCGATGAAGTGGGCATCGGCGATCTTGTCTTTCAGCTCGTCGTCGGACAGCGCGCCTTTGAGGTACTCGATGTTGCTGTAACCGGCGGCCTTCAGGGTGTCGACGGCGTTCTGGTGCACGCCTTCCAGCAGAAGGAACTTGATCTTGCTCTTGTCGAGAGAGGTCTTGCTCATCGGAGTACCTGTTGTCCCACAAAATAGTGTCAGGGAAAGCGCCGGCCGCGCGGCCGGCTGTGCCCGGCAAATCGGCGCGGGGGCACGATTCACGGGGGGCGTATGCTAGCATACGAGCCCCGCGAAACACCCATCCCTGGCAGATGAAGCGTGCTCAGGGTGACCATGAATCGTTTGAGAGTTCCGTAGATGACCAACCCTGCCCTGATCGAAGAGCTGAAGACCCTGGTTGAGCCCGGCAAGCTGCTGACCGACGCCGATTCCCTCAACGCCTACGGTAAGGATTGGACCAAGCATTTCGCCCCGGCGCCCAGTGCCATCGTCTTCCCCAAGAGCATCGAGCAGGTGCAGGCCATCGTCCGTTGGGCCAACCAGCACCAGGTCGCCCTGGTGCCGTCCGGCGGGCGTACCGGCTTGTCGGCCGCTGCGGTCGCGGCCAATGGCGAAGTGGTGGTGGCGTTCGATTACATGAACCAGGTTCTCGGCTTCAACGAATTCGACCGCACCGTGGTCTGTCAGCCAGGGGTGATCACCGAACAGCTGCAAACCTTCGCCGAAGAGCAGGGCCTGTATTACCCGGTGGACTTCGCCTCGGCCGGTTCCAGCCAGATTGGCGGCAATATCGGCACCAATGCCGGCGGGATCAAGGTCATTCGCTACGGCATGACCCGCAACTGGGTGGCCGGTCTGAAAGTGGTCACCGGCACCGGCGAGCTGCTGGAGCTGAACAAAGACCTGATCAAGAACGCCACCGGCTATGACCTGCGCCAGCTGTTTATCGGCGCCGAAGGCACCCTGGGCTTCGTCGTCGAAGCCACCATGCGTCTCGACCGAGCACCACAGAACCTCACCGCCATGGTGCTCGGCGCCGCCGACTTCGATTCGATCATGCCGGTGCTGCACGCTTTCCAGAACAAGCTCGACCTGACCGCCTTCGAGTTCTTCTCCGACAAGGCCCTGGCCAAGGTCATGGGCCGTGGCGACGTGCCGGCGCCGTTCGCCACCGATTGCCCGTTCTATGCATTGCTGGAGTTCGAGGCGAGCAGCGAGCAGGTGGCCGAAGCGGCCCTGGCCACCTTCGAGCATTGCGTCGAGCAGGGTTGGGTGCTTGACGGCGTGATGAGCCAGAGTGAGCAGCAGTTGCACAACCTGTGGAAGCTGCGCGAATACATCTCCGAGACCATCAGCCACTGGACGCCGTACAAGAACGACATTTCGGTCACCGTGTCGAAAGTGCCGGCGTTCCTGCACGATATCGACGCCATCGTCACTCAGCACTATCCAGAATTCGAAATCGTCTGGTTCGGCCACATCGGCGACGGCAACCTGCACCTGAATATCTTGAAGCCGGAGAACCTGAGCAAGGACGAGTTCTTCGCCAAGTGCGCGACGGTGAACAAGTGGGTGTTCGAGACCGTGCAGAAATACAACGGCTCGATCAGCGCCGAACACGGTGTGGGCATGACCAAACGCGATTACCTGCACTACAGCCGCGGTGAGGCGGAAATCGGCTACATGAAGGCGATCAAGGCGGTATTCGATCCCAACGGCATCATGAACCCCGGCAAGATTTTCCCGCTGTAACGGCTGGTGTGCGGATTTATCTGCGAATCGAGCGGCGTGCCTTTCGCGGATACATCCGCTGCCACACTTGCCCGGCGGCAATTGGCGGTGTTGTAAGTTGGGTTGAGCGCAGCGATACCCAACGCGTGAGTCTTTAGTCGAGGCGACAGCTCGGTAGGGTTCGTCCACTATGGGCGATTAAAGATTAAGCAGACGCAGGAGTCGTCCATGAGTTACCAGCACCAGTACGTCGATGGCACCCATATCCACTTTCCGTTGGGCAAAGTGGTCTGTATCGGGCGCAACTACGCCGAACATGCCAAGGAACTGAACAACCCGGTGCCGACCGAGCCGCTGCTGTTTATCAAGGCCGGCAGCTGCGTGGTGGCGCTGGATGATGGATTTACCCTGCCCGACGACCGTGGCGCGGTGCATTACGAGGCGGAAATCGCCGTGTTGATCGGCAAGCCGCTGTCGCGCACGCCGAACACGGAAGAAGTCCTCGATGCGATCTCCGGCTTTGCCCCGGCTCTCGACCTGACCCTGCGCGACCTGCAAGCCAGGCTCAAGGAAAAGGGCTACCCCTGGGAAACCGCCAAGTCCTTCGATGGCGCCTGTGTACTGGCGCCGTTCGTGCCGGGCGATGCGCTGGCCGACCTGAGCGATATCGGCATCCGCCTGACGATCAACGGCGACGTGCGCCAGGACGGCAACAGTCGCGACATGCTCAACCCGATTGTGCCGATGATCCAGCACATCTGTGGGCACTTCAGCCTGCAACCGGGCGATGTGATCCTCACCGGTACGCCGGTCGGCGTCGGCCCCCTGCACAAGGGCGATGAGCTGGTGCTGGAGCTGGTCGGTCACTCGCGCTTCGCCAGTCGCGCGTTGTAAAACCCTGCGGGGAGCCTGGAGGCGCCTCTTGTCGGTCATCGAACCTTAAGCGTTGCCCGCTAGTTTGCCGGCCATCGTTCTGCCGAGGCGTGCCCGATGCCTGCATTATTGTCCCGTCTGATGCGTCCGCGCTGGTTGCTGCTGGCGTGCCTGGGCGTTGCTGCAACGCTGTTGGTCGATTACCAGCATTGGGACGACCGCGCCTATTTCTGGTTCAAGGAGCAGCGCCTGAGTGTGGCCGAACAGCAGGCGAGCATCTGGTTGCCGGGTTATCGCGCCGTGGTGCAAGGCAAGTCGCTGGCCGGCTTGGAGGACGATGAAACCTCCGGGCTGACCTACAACCCCACGACCGACACGCTGTTCACCGTCACTGGGCGCAATCCGCAGTTGGTCGAACTGTCCCTCGACGGTGAGGTGCTGCGGCGTATCGCGCTCACCGGCTTCTCCAATCCCGAGGGCGTTGAGGTGGTGGCTGGCGGGCGCCTGGCGATCATCGACGAGCGCCAGCACACGCTGACGGCCGTCAATCTGGCTGGCGATACGCTCAGCCTCGATGCACGCGATTACCCCTCGTTCGACCTGGGCTTTGCCGACGCGGGCAATAAAGGCTTCGAGGGCATTGCTTGGGATTCGCTCAACCAGCGCGTGTTGCTGGGCAAGGAGCGTGGCCCGCTGGGGTTGTTCAGCCTGCCGTTCCCCGGCGAGGATGGCGCGGCCGGCACCTTGCAGGCCATGCCCGCCGGGAATTTGTTCGTCCGCGACATCTCCTCCTTGAGCTACGACGCGCACACCGGCCACTCCTTGGTGCTCTCCGACGAGTCGCGGTTGTTGCTGGAGCTGGACGCCGCTGGCGAGCCGCTGAGCTTTATCAGCTTGAGTGGCGGGCTGCATGGTTTGTTGCATGGCATCAAGCAGGCTGAAGGCGTGACCATGGACGCGGTAGGCAATATCTACATCGTCGGCGAACCCAATCTGCTCTATGTGTTCAGCAAGGATCGACCGGCGATCCAGCCCGATGCCGGCTGATCGCTGCATTATTAAGCTTGGCTTAAGCGCCGATTAAGCCTGGCTTCAGCTGCACGCTCTAATCTGACCCCGTCACTTACCGATTAGAGGCTTACGCCATGAAGCGTTCCACACTTGTTCTGCTGCTTGCCCCGCTGTTCTCCGCTGCCGTATTGGCCGAGGGTTACACCGGCCCTGGCGCCGTTACCCAGGTCACCACCGTGGCCGCTGCACTGGATGCCGCCGACGATACCCCGGTGGTGTTGCAAGGGCGGATCGTCAAGCGTCTGCAAGACGAACTGTATGAATTCAAGGATGCCAGCGGCACCATCCAGGTCGAGATCGACGATGAAGACTGGCCGCCACAAGCCATCTCGGAAAACGCCACGGTCAAGCTGACCGGTGAAGTCGACCGTGACCTGACCAGCCGTGAAATCGACGTCGAGTTCGTCGAATTGGTTAAGTGAGGCGGTCGGCGCCGCGCCGATCCCTCAGCGCTCGCGTGAGCGTGCTTGAATCGCCAGCCCGAAGCCCTGCTTCGGGCTGGCGCCGTTGTTAGGCGATGTTTTCTCCGATGAGTCAGCCCTATGCGTGGTTTCTTCACCCTCAAGCGTGTGTCGTGGGGCCTGTTGTTGAGTGTTTTGCTGCTGCTTGGGCTGCTGGCCCAGGAGTACCGGTTGTTCGAGCGCGCCTGGTTCAATGCCCAGCAGTGGCGGCATGCGGCGCAATGGCAGGCCAATTCGATCTGGTTGGCGGATTACCAAGTGGTGCTGGAGGCGCAACCGATTGCCGGACTGGACGACGATGTCTCGGCGCTGACCTACGACCCGGACCGCAACAGCCTGTTCACCGTCACCAACCAGAACTCGGAATTGATCGAACTCTCGCTCGATGGGCGCATCCTGCGGCGGGTCAAGCTGGTCGGCTTTGGCGATCCCGAGGCGGTCGAGTACATCAGCCGCAATCTCTACGTGATCACCGACGAGCGTCGCCAGCGTCTGATCAAGGTGCGCCTGGATGACGACACTCGCGAAGTCGACGCCGCCAACGCCCAGCAGCTGTCCCTGGGTATTGGCCTGAGCGGCAACAAGGGCTTCGAGGGGTTGGCCTACGATTCGGTCGGGCAGCGCCTGTTTGTCGCCAAAGAGCGCGATCCGCTGCGCATCTACGAGATTCATGGCTTCCCGCACCGCAATCCGCAGCAGCCGTTCGCCGTGCATGTGGTGGATGACCGGGAGCGCGATGCCGGGTTGTTCGTGCGTGATCTCTCCAGTTTGCAGTTCGATGAGCGCACCGGGCATCTGCTGGCGCTGTCCGACGAGTCGCGTCTGGTGTTGGAGTTGAATGTCGAAGGGCAGCCGATCAGCAGCCTGTCGCTACTCGGTGGCCAGCAGGGGCTCAAGGCCTCGGTGCCGCAGGCGGAAGGCGTGGCGATGGACAACGATGGCGGCCTGTACCTGATCAGCGAGCCGAATCTGTTTTATCTGTTCCAGAAAAAAGCCGACGATTAAGTCGGCTTTTGCTGGCCCGCAGGCTGTCAGCTGTCGTCCTGCAAGGTGGCAGTCGGTGCGTTTTTCACCACCGATTGCATACCGCTCACGCAACTGGCGGCGCTGGCGTACATCTGACTCTGACCGATGACCTGGCCGTTGCTCGCCTTGAGTACGAAGTAGTGCTTGTCGCTGGTGCTGGCTTTGACTTCGAAGGCGCCTTCGCGGGCGACATTCTTCTTCACCGACTCGATGCCGTTGAGCGCCGAGGCTTTGGCCTTGTACAGCTCGCTGGTGAGGATGATCTCGCCGTTGCCGGCGAGCAGGTTGAAGTGGAACTGCCCATCTTTGGCTGTTTTCAGGTGGAATTTGCTGGCCATGGCGACCTCCTTGGTCGTGGGGGAACTACCCAAGCCTAGCAGGCCGTTGAAGAACTACCTGCGTTGCCGATACGGCGTTAAAAACGGCCTTCTCAGCGCTGGCCAGCCCGCCTGTTAGCGTGTGAGACGCTTCACGCCTTGCGCCGTGCCGAGCAGCAGCAGATCCGCCGGGCGCGCGGCAAACAGGCCGTTGGTGACCACGCCGACGATGGCATTGATCTGCGCTTCCAGCTCCACCGGGTTGACGATGGACAGGTTGTACACGTCGAGAATCACGTTGCCGTTGTCGGTCAGCACGCCCTCGCGGTACACCGGGTCGCCGCCGAGTTTGACCAACTGGCGGGCGACATGGCTGCGCGCCATCGGGATCACTTCCACCGGCAGCGGGAAGGCGCCGAGTACCGGCACCAGCTTGCTGGCGTCGGCGATGCAGATAAAGGTCTGCGCCACGGCGGCGACGATTTTTTCGCGGGTCAGCGCGGCGCCGCCGCCCTTGATCAGGTTGAGGTGCTCGTCGCTCTCGTCGGCGCCGTCGACATAGAACTCCAGGTCGCTGACCGTATTCAGCTCGTACACCGGAATGCCATGGCCCTTGAGGCGTGCGGCGGTGGCTTCGGAACTGGCGACGGCGCCGTCGAACTCCATCTTGTGCTGGGCCAGGGCGTCGATAAAGCAGTTGGCGGTGGAGCCGGTACCGACTCCGATCACACTCTTGGCGTCGAGTTTGGGGAGAATAAAGTCGACGGCAGCCTGGGCAACGGCTTGCTTGAGTTGATCCTGATTCATCATGGGGCCTGGCGTGGGAGTGAGGAGAGGGCGCGAATTATAGCGCGGGAAGGCGACAAAACCTCGCCGGGTGTCAACGCGCTGTGGTGCGGCGACGAAACGCGGCACGGCGCGCAATCGCGCAGGGCGCACATGCCGAAGGCGGGTCCGCCGTCAGGTTGGCAGCGGTGGACAAGGCTTCGCCATGTCGCACCCTACACCGCCAGGGCCAGTGCACCGCCGCGAGCAAAGCCCAGCGATCATATGGTCGTTCGGCGCAGGCCTGGGGTAGACTCGCGGACTCCCCGAAAAGCCGCCTGCGATACCGCCATGCTCGAACAGTACGTGAAGAAGATCCTCACCTCGCGCGTTTACGACGTCGCGGTGGAAACCCCGCTGCAAACCGCCAATCAACTCTCCGAGCGCCTGGGCAACCAGATTCTGCTCAAGCGCGAAGATTTGCAGCCGGTGTACTCGTTCAAGATTCGTGGCGCCTACAACAAGCTGGCCCAGCTTTCCGCCGACGAGCAGGCGCGTGGCGTGGTCACCGCCTCGGCCGGCAACCATGCCCAGGGCCTGGCGCTGGCGGCCAAGGTGCTCGGGGTCAAGGCGACCATCGTGATGCCCAAGACCACCCCGGAGATCAAGGTGCAGGGCGTGCGTTCGCGCGGCGGCAAGGTGATGCTGCATGGCGACAGCTTCCCCGAGGCGCTGGCCTATTCGCTGAAGCTGGTGGATGAGAAGGGCTACATCTATATCCATCCTTACGACGACCCGCACACCATTGCCGGCCAGGGCACCGTGGCCATGGAGATCCTCCGGCAGCACCCGGGCCAGCTCGACGCGATCTTCGTCCCGGTCGGCGGCGGTGGGCTGATCGCAGGGATCGCGGCCTATGTGAAATACCTGCGCCCGGAAATCAAGATCATCGGCGTCGAGCCGGACGATTCCAACTGCCTGCAAGCCGCCATGGCCGCTGGCGAGCGCGTGGTGCTGAGCCAGGTCGGGCTGTTCGCCGACGGCGTGGCGGTGGCGCAGATCGGCCAGCACACCTTCGACATCTGCAAAGACCATGTCGACGAGGTGATCACCGTCAGCACCGACGAGATCTGTGCGGCGATCAAGGACATCTACGACGACACCCGCTCGATCACCGAGCCGGCCGGCGCGCTCAGCGTGGCCGGAATCAAGAAATACGTGGAACGCGAAGGTTGCAGCGGCCGGGTGCTGGTCGGCATCGACTCCGGTGCCAACGTCAACTTCGACCGCCTGCGGCATGTCGCCGAGCGTGCCGAGCTGGGCGAGAAACGCGAGGCGATCATCGCCGTGACCATTCCCGAGCAGCCGGGCAGCTTCAAGGCGTTCTGCGAAGCGATCGGCAAGCGCCAGATCACCGAATTCAACTACCGCTACCACACCGACCGCGAGGCGCACATCTTCGTCGGCGTGCAGACGCACCCGGACAGCGACCCGCGCGCGGCGCTGGTCGAAGGCCTGCGCAGCCAGGGTTTCCCGGTGATCGACCTGACCGATAACGAACTGGCCAAGCTGCATATCCGCCATATGGTCGGCGGCCATGCGGCGCGGGTCAGCGATGAGGTGGTGCTGCGCTTCGAGTTCCCAGAGCGGCCGGGCGCGTTGTTCAATTTCTTACAGAAATTGGGTGGTCGCTGGAACATCTCGATGTTCCACTACCGCAACCACGGCGCGGCCGATGGCCGGGTGGTCGCCGGCCTGCAAGTGCCGGAAAACGAGCGTCATCTGGTGCCGGCGGCGCTGGACGAGATCGGTTACCCCTACTGGGACGAAAGCGACAACCCGGCATACACACTCTTTCTTGGTTAAACGCGGCATCGAACAGGGAATAACGTCATGGAGCACTATCTGCTGCTGAGAATCGTCCACAGCGCCCCCGGCATTCTGCTGTTGCTGGGCGTATTGGCCCACGCCTTCATGCTGTGGAAGGCCTGGCGCGGCGGCGATGCCGCGGTGTTGCAGCGCAAACTGCGGCGCACCCGGCTGATCAGCCTGCCGGTGCTGGGCGTGCTGGCGCTGAGCCTGCCGATCAGTGGCTGGTGGTTGGTCGATATGGTCGGCTGGCCGCTGGGGCAAACCTGGCTGCTGGCCGGCAGCATCCTGTTCGCCGTGCTGGCGTTGTGCGGCCTGTTGCTGGCCGGCCGCCTCTCGGCCTGGCAGGCACTCGGCGACAGCCCGGCGCCGTCGCGTCTGCTGCGCTTCGCCGCCGTCTATGCTGGGCTGATCGTGCTGCTGTTGCTGGTGATCATGGGCCTGATGGGCGCCAAGCCGGCTTGATCTAGCCGCGCATGAAAACGCCGCCTGATCAGGCGGCGTTTTTGTTTTACAGCTCCGGTTGGATGGACATGGCGCAGCCTTGTCCATCATCTGAAATACCCCAGCGGATAAGCCTGCGCTGGGGATTGTTTAGCGCAGCGAAATTACCGGCCAGCCACGCTTTTCGGCTTCGGCGCGCAGGTTCGGGTCCGGGTCGACCGCCACCGGGCGGGTCACCTGCTCCAGCAGCGGCAGGTCGTTCATCGAATCGCTGTAGAAACAGCTGTCATTCAGATTGAACCCGGTTTCGCCGAGCCAGCGATTGAGTCGGGTGACCTTGCCTTCTTTAAAGCACGGCACGTCGGTGGTGCGCCCGGTGTAGCGGCCGTCGTGCATTTCGCATTCGGTGGCCAGCAGGGTGTCGACGCCCAGGCGCGCGGCAATCGGCGCGGTGACGAAGCGGTTGGTGGCGGTGATGATCAGCAGCTGGTCGCCGGCTGCGCGGTGTTCGGCGAGCAGCGCTTCGCCCTTGGCCAGGATGATCGGCTCGACGCAGTCGCGCATGAACTCGCGGTGCCACTGGTCGAGCTGAGCCATCTCGCTGCGTCCGAGAATCTCCAGGCTGAAGTTCAGGTAGTCGGTGATGTTCAGGTGCCCGGCCAGGTAGTCCTGGTAGAACGCATCGTTGCGCGCCTTGTAGGCAATCCCGTCGAGGATGCCGCGCTCACACAGGTAGTCGCCCCAGGCGTGGTCGCTGTCGCCGCCGAGCAGGGTGTTGTCGAGATCGAATAAAGCCAAACGCACAGGAGCACCTTTCATTGCCAACATCGAAGGGTGGCCAGAATAACGGCTTTTATACGCCATTCCCATTACGCGGGGCGGCCGCGTTGCCGCTGCCGCGACCTTTGTGGAACAATGCCGAAACATGCGTTTACGAGGTTGTGCGCCGTGATCGATCCTGATGGTTTTCGCCCCAACGTCGGCATCATTCTGACCAATGACGTCGGCCAGGTGCTTTGGGCGCGTCGGATTAACCAGGACGCCTGGCAGTTCCCGCAAGGCGGGATCAATGACCATGAGTCGCCGGAAGAAGCGCTTTATCGCGAATTGAACGAAGAAGTCGGGCTGGAAGAGCAGGACGTGAAAATTCTCGCCTGCACCCGTGGCTGGTTGAGGTATCGTCTGCCGCAACGTCTGGTGCGTACCCACAGCCAACCGCTGTGCATCGGCCAGAAACAAAAGTGGTTTCTGCTACGCCTGACCTCGGATGAGCAACGGGTGCGCATGGACCTGACCGGCAAGCCGGAATTCGACGGCTGGCGCTGGGTCAGTTACTGGTATCCATTGGGTCAGGTGGTCACATTCAAGCGCGAGGTTTACCGTCGCGCCCTCAAGGAACTCGCTCCGCGCCTGTTGGCGCGAGACTGACACTGACTTAGAGCCGAGCCATGCTCAATACGCTGCGCAAGATTGTCCAGGAAGTAAATGCCGCCAAGGACCTCAAGGCGGCGTTGGGCATCATCGTGCTGCGCGTCAGGGAGGCCATGGGTAGCCAGGTCTGCTCGGTCTACTTGCTCGATCCGGAGACCAATCGCTTTGTGCTGATGGCCACCGAGGGCTTGAACAAACGCTCCATCGGCAAGGTCAGCATGGCGCCCAACGAGGGTCTGGTCGGCCTGGTTGGTACCCGCGAGGAGCCGCTGAACCTGGAACACGCGGCGGATCACCCGCGCTACCGCTACTTCGCCGAAACCGGCGAGGAGCGTTATGCCTCCTTCCTCGGCTCACCGATCATTCACCATCGCCGGGTGATGGGCGTGTTGGTCGTCCAGCAAAAGGAGCGGCGCCAGTTCGACGAGGGCGAAGAAGCCTTCCTGGTGACCATGAGCGCGCAGTTGGCTGGGGTGATCGCGCATGCCGAGGCGACTGGCTCGATCCGTGGCCTGGGCAAGCAGGGCAAGGGTATCCAGGAAGCCAAGTTCGTTGGCGTGCCGGGCTCGCCGGGCGCTGCGGTGGGCACCGCGGTGGTGGTTTTACCGCCGGCCGACCTGGACGTGGTGCCGGATAAAGCCATCAGTGACATCGACGCCGAGTTGCTGTTGTTCAATACCGCGCTGGAGGGCGTGCGCACGGACATGCGCGCGCTGTCGGCGAAGATGGCCAGCCAGTTGCGCCCGGAAGAGCGCGCGCTGTTCGACGTCTACCTGATGATGCTCGAAGACGCAGCCCTGGGTAACGAAGTGGTCAAGGTCATCAAGACCGGCCAATGGGCCCAGGGCGCGCTGCGCCAAGTGGTCAGCGAGCACGTCAACCGCTTCGAATTGATGGACGACGCCTACCTGCGTGAGCGCGCGTCGGATGTCAAAGACCTCGGCCGGCGCCTGCTCGCCTACTTGCAGCAGGCCCGCCAGCAAACCCTGACCTACCCGGACAACACCATTCTGGTCAGCGAGGAACTGTCGCCGGCGATGCTCGGCGAGGTGCCGGAAGGCAAGCTGGTCGGCCTGGTTTCGGTGCTCGGTTCGGGCAACTCGCATGTGGCGATCTTTGCCCGTGCCATGGGTATTCCCACGGTGATGGGCGCGGTCGACCTGCCTTATTCGAAGATCGATGGCATTCAACTGATCGTCGATGGCTACCACGGCGAGGTGTTCACCAACCCCAGCGAAATTCTGCGCAAGCAGTACGCCGATGTGGTCGAGGAAGAGCGCCAACTGACCCAGGGTCTGGATGCCCTGCGCGCCTTGCCGTGCGAAACCCTGGATGGCCATCGCATGCCGCTGTGGGTCAACACCGGCCTGCTCGCCGATGTGGTGCGCGCCCAGGAGCGCGGTGCCGAGGGCGTTGGCCTGTACCGCACCGAAGTGCCGTTCATGATCAAGGAACGCTTCCCCAGCGAGAAGGAACAGCTGGCGATCTACCGCGAGCAGTTGGCCGCCTTCCATCCGTTGCCGGTGACCATGCGCAGTTTGGATATCGGCGGCGACAAGGCGTTGTCCTACTTCCCGATCAAGGAAGAAAACCCCTTTCTCGGCTGGCGCGGCATTCGCGTCACCCTCGACCACCCAGAAATCTTCCTGGTGCAGACCCGCGCCATGCTCAAGGCCAGCGAAGGCCTGAACAACCTGCGCATTTTGCTGCCGATGATTTCCGGCATTCAGGAGCTGGAAGAAGCCCTGCACCTGATCCACCGTGCCTGGGGCGAGGTGCGCGACGAAGGTACCGACGTGCCGCTGCCGCCGGTCGGGGTGATGATCGAGATTCCCGCGGCGGTCTACCAGACCCGCGAATTGGCGCGCCAGGTGGACTTCCTCTCGGTCGGTTCGAATGACCTGACGCAATACCTATTGGCGGTGGATCGCAACAACCCACGGGTTGCCGATCTCTACGACTTCCTCCACCCGGCGGTGCTGCAAGCGCTGCGCAAGGTGGTCGACGATGCGCATGCCGAAGGCAAGCCGGTGAGCATCTGCGGCGAGATGGCCGGCGATCCGGCTGCCGCCGTGCTGCTGATGGCCATGGGCTTCGACAGCCTGTCGATGAACGCCACCAACCTGCCCAAGGTGAAGTGGTTGCTACGCCAGATCAGCCTGAACAAGGCCAAGGAATTGCTCGCGCAGCTGATGACCATCGACAACCCGCAGGTGATTCACAGCACCCTGCAATTGGCCCTGCGTAACCTGGGCCTGGGGCGGATGATCAACCCGGCGTCGAATATCCAGTCCTGAGCCGCTCCGGCCGGTAGCGGCGCACGCCACTAGCACTCGATGCGGGTATCGCCCAGGGGCACGCCGTGAGGTCCATAGCGGCGCTCGACCAACTGCCGCGAACCGTCGGCGCGCGCCAGCAGCACGGTGCTGGCGAGGGTGCCGTAACTGCGGGTGGCAATAAAAATGCTGGAGAGCAGGCGTTCGGTGTTCAGGCCCACGCCGGTATCGGGCAGGCTCGCGTCCGCGGGCTGCTGTGCATCGTGCAACAAGTCCAGAAGCGCCTCTGTCTGCGGTTCGATCAGGCACTCGCCGAGCAGCGCCTTGCCTTTCTGTAGCTTGGGCCAAGGCGTATCCAGCGCCGCATTCGACAGGCCGTAGAGCCCTTCCGGCAACTGCTGCGGGGTGCCATGGCGCGAGTTCAGCAGCCACAGCTGCTGGGTGTTGCCGAGCAACAGGTTGAACGCCGAATAGTCGCTGCTGCGCGTCGCCAACTCTGCGAGGAAGGCTGCGGGCTCAAGCGCGCTGCGCAGGAACTGCACCGGCAGCTCGCCCCGTGAGCGGCCATGCGGTGGCTGGCGTGGATCGCGGATATTGGTCAGGGCGGCGAAGCGGCCACCCGGTCCCACGCCTAACCAGGTGCCACCGGCTTCAAGATCGCGCCCGCCGTACAGCTCCGGCGCGTCTTCCCAGGCGGCCAGCGGCAGGCTCGGGCGGGCATAGAACTCGTCGCGGTTGGCCGCCAACACCAAGGGCAGTTGATGGTTTGGGCGCCAGGCGAAAACGATCAGACACATAAAGGCTCCTTGAGGGACGCAGCAGTGACGTCATCTACTCGGTGTTGCCGTTACAGGGCAGCGCCCGGTTCCAGTGCAATGGTGTTTTAGTCCAGGCGACAAGTGTGTTGTCCCCGCGCCAGTGGTCGCTTTCACAGCTTAGGCGCCCGCCGAAAAGTCGGAAATATTTTCGCCTAGTCTTCGCCATTTAGCGCTCGCTGGCGACGCGCGGCACCGCATCAGGCGCGGTGTGGCGTCACGGGCGAGGCAAAACCGGAAGCACTATCGCATTCGCTCAGTGGAGGGAAGAAGGCTGCTTCCGGTAACATGCCGCTTTGTTTCGGGGGTGCCGATGGAACTGCTGCTGTATGTGCTGCTAGGCGCGGCGGCCGGGGTGTTGGCCGGCTTGTTCGGCGTCGGCGGCGGGTTGATCATCGTGCCGGTACTGGTCATGAGCTTTGCCGCCCAGGGCGTTGCCCCCGAGGTACTCACCCACCTGGCCGTGGGCACGTCGTTGGCCACCATCATCTTCACCTCGATCAATTCGGTGCTGGAGCATCAGCGCAAAGGCGCGGTGCGCTGGTCGATCTTCGCCTGGATGGCGTTGGGGATTCTGCTCGGCGCCGCGCTTGGCGCGGCGACTGCGGCGACCCTCCAGGGCGAGGTGTTGCAGAAGATCATCGGCGTGTTCGCCATCGTCATCGCCCTGCAAATGGCCCTGGACCTGAAACCCAAGGCCAGCCTTGCGGTCCCAGGCAAGCCTGGTTTGACCGTAGCCGGCGCAGTGATTGGCTGGGCCTCGGCGATTTTCGGCATCGGCGGCGGCTCGCTCAGTGTGCCGTTCCTGACCTGGCGCAGCGTGCCGATGCAGCAGGCGGTGGCCACCTCGGCGGCCTGCGGCCTGCCGATTGCCATGGCCGGTGCGCTGAGTTTCATTTGGTTGGGTTGGGATAATCCGCAGTTGCCGGCGTGGAGCCTGGGCTTCGTCTACCTGCCGGCGTTGGCCGGGATCGCCGTCAGCAGTATGTTTTTCGCCCGTCTGGGCGCTCGTTTGGCGCATCGCTTGTCGCCGCGCGTGCTCAAGCGCCTGTTCGCCCTGCTGCTGTTCAGCGTGGGCCTGAGTTTCCTGATCTAAGGAGTTGTACATGCTGCCTTACCCGCAGATCGACCCGGTGGCCATCGCCCTCGGCCCGCTGAAAATTCACTGGTACGGCCTGATGTACCTGATCGGCATCGGCGGCGCCTGGTGGCTGGCCTCGCGCCGGGTCAACGCCTTCGCGCCGACCTGGAACAAGGAAAAACTCTCGGACCTGGTGTTCTGGGTGGCCATGGGCGTGATTCTCGGTGGGCGACTCGGCTACGTGCTGTTCTACGACCTGGCGGCCTATATCGCTGAGCCGGTCAAAATGCTGCGTATCTGGGAAGGCGGCATGTCGTTCCACGGCGGGTTGCTCGGCGTGATGCTGGCCACCTGGTGGTTCGGCAAGCGCAACGGCAAGAGTTTCTTCGAACTGATGGACTTTATCGCCCCGCTGGTGCCGATCGGCCTGGGCGCCGGGCGCATCGGCAACTTCATCAACGCCGAGCTGTGGGGCAAGGCCACCGACGTGCCGTGGGCGATGGTCTTCCCCACCGACCCCGAGCAGCTGGCGCGCCATCCGTCGCAGCTCTACCAGTTCGCCCTGGAAGGCGTGGCGCTGTTCACCATCCTCTGGTTCTATTCGCGTAAGCCCCGGCCGACCATGGCGGTATCGGGCATGTTCGCCGCCTGTTACGGGGTGTTCCGCTTTATCGTCGAGTTCGTTCGCGTGCCGGACGTCCAGCTCGGTTACCTGGCCGGCGGCTGGCTGACCATGGGCCAGGTGCTCTGCCTGCCGATGATCCTCGGCGGCGTGGGCCTGATCGTCTACGCCTACAAACGCCAACCTGCGCCGGGAGCCGCGTGATGAAACAGTACCTCGAGCTGATGCGCCACGTGCGCGAGAACGGCACCTTCAAGAGCGACCGCACCGGCACCGGCACTTACAGCGTGTTCGCGCACCAGATGCGCTTCGACCTGGCCGCCGGTTTTCCCCTGGTGACCACCAAGAAGTGCCACCTGAAATCGATCATTCACGAGCTGCTGTGGTTCCTCCAGGGCGACACCAACATCCAGTACCTGAAGGACAACGGCGTGCGCATCTGGGACGAGTGGGCCGACGAGAACGGCGACCTCGGCCCGGTGTACGGCTACCAGTGGCGCAGTTGGCCGGCGCCCAATGGCGAGTCGATCGATCAGATCAGCAAGTTGGTGGCGATGATCAAGCGCAACCCGGACTCGCGCCGGCTGATCGTCTCCGCCTGGAACCCGGCGTTGGTCGATGAAATGGCGTTGCCGCCGTGCCATGCGCTGTTCCAGTTCTACGTCGCCGACGGCAAGCTGAGCTGCCAGCTGTACCAGCGTTCGGCGGATATCTTCCTCGGCGTGCCGTTCAATATCGCCAGCTACGCCTTGCTGACGCTGATGGTCGCCCAGGTCTGCGACCTGCAACCGGGCGAGTTCATCTGGACCGGCGGCGACTGCCACCTGTACGCCAACCACCTCGAACAGGCCGACCTGCAACTGACCCGCGAGCCGCTGCCGCTGCCGGTGATGAAGCTCAACCCCGAGGTGAAGGACCTGCTGGCGTTCACGTTCGAGGACTTCGAGCTGGTCGGCTATCAGGCCCATCCGCATATTCCGGCGCCAGTGGCGGTCTGACCTGCGCTGTTTGATTCGCGGCTAAAGCGGAACGCCGCCCGGCCCCTCCCACGGATAGATGCTGTCCATGTGGGAGGGGCTTTAGCCGCGACGCGTTGAGCGGTTAGAGCAGCTCGGCTGCCAACCGCTGCACCTGCTCCTGGCGTTCGCCGTCTTCCAGCGTTGCGCCAGGATTGAGTGACGACCATTCGGGGTGGGCGCGGGCCTTGTGCAGCGCGTCCGGCAGTTTGCCTTCACGCCAGGTGTTGTCTTGCGGGGCGGCCAGTTTGATCGCGTCGACGGCGGCATGGCCGCGCAGGTCCAGGGTTTGCAGCAACAGCTGCTGGCGCAGGGCGAGCAGGCGCAGCACGGCGTCGTCGACGCTCAGCTCGCGCTGGCCCTTGAGTTTGCCTTTCAGACGCGCGCCATAGCCGCGCAGGGTCTGTGCGCCGCCGCCGAGCACGGCGCCGATAAGCGCCGCCGCGCCGAGGGTGATACCGCCGACCAGCAGATCGACGCCCACCCCGGTCGCCGCTCCCGCCGCCATACCGCCGCCGACCTTGACCCCGAGTTGCTTGAGGGTTTCCGGGTTGAACAGGTCATCGCCCCAGCGCCCGTCGAGCAACGGTAACGCCTCGGCTGTGGCGTCTTGCGGGCGGAAGGCGTACAGCCGCAGCAAGGCGTCGACGCAGCGTTGCTCGCGCTGGCGGATGGCCTCGCGCAGTTCGCGGATCGCCCCTTGCTCCAGTATCGACTGGGCCGCGACGCTGCGCCGGCAGGCGGCGCAGTCGAGCAGCAGTTCGGCAATCAACCGCGCACCGCTGTGCCGGCGTGCCAGGCGCTGGGCGTGGTGGTCGTCGATCAGGCGTTGCAGTTGCGCACGAGACTTTTCTTGCAGCAGCGCCAGGCTTTCGTACAACCGTCGCTCGCCATCCAGCGGCGGCGCCACGCTGTCGAAGCACACCAGGGCATGCAGGCCGAGGCGGGCCAGGGCGTCGCGCCAGTCCTGCTCGCGGTGCTGGCTGCTGCTGACGAAGTTCAGTACCGGCAACAGCGGTCGACCGCACATGCTCAGCACCGCCAGCTCATCCCGGTACTTGGCCAGCACCGGCTCGCGCGCATCGATCACGTACAGGCCGGCGTCCGAGGCGAGCAGTTGGCGCAGCACCTTGGCTTCCTGCTCGAAGCGCTGGCGCGCCTCGCTGCCATCGAGAAAGCGCGCCAGCCGCGCCGGGCCGTCCAGGCGTTCGCCGGGGCGATCGAGACGCTCCAGGTAGTCGAGCAGGGCGATCGCGTCTTCCAGGCCGGGCGTGTCGTACAGCTCCAACAGGGCCTGGCCGTCCACCGACAGCCGCGCGCCCTCGACATGCCGGGTGGTGCTGGGGCGATGCGACACCTCGCCGAAGCCGACATCGCGGGTCAGGGTGCGTAGCAGCGAGGTTTTGCCGACATTGGTGTGGCCGACCACGGCGAGTTTCAGTGGCGTGCTCATGGTTCAGCCTTGGTCTTTTGTAGGGCGGCCATGCCGCTGCACGGCTTGTCCGTCAGGTAAGTAGAAAGCGGCGGGCAAGGCTCTGCCATGTTCGCCCTACGCAGCAAGCGTTGAGGTTCAATCATGGCCAGTCTCCAGCCAGCTCAGCGGTGCGCTGTCGCTGTGGCGCAGTTGCAACTGATCCAGCGCCTGGTGCCAGTCACTCAGGCGCGCGCTGTCGAGCACTTCGCCGGGCGGCGGTTGCAGCAGCCAAATGCGCATGGCGCCGGCGCTGCGGGCCAATTCGCCGAGCAGCGCCAGGCTGCCGCGATCCGGCGAGCGGCGCGGGTCGCAGGCCACCGCCAGGCGCGCGGGCGGAAAGCGGCTGAGCTGGTCGAGCAACTGCTTGCGCTGCTCGCGGCTGTCGATCACCCCCGCGTCGACCACGCCCTTGGGCAATGCGGGTGGCCAGGGGCGCCGCTCGTCCAGTTCGATGGCCACCAGCAGCGCGCCCTGGCTGCCTTGCGCGTGGTGGCCGGCCTGTGGCGGGTGTAGCTGCTTGGGCGCGGCATCGCACACCCCCAGGCGTTCGCTGCTCGGTTGCAGACGTTCGCGCAGCAGGCTGTAGCCGGGTAAGCCGAGATCCAATTGCAAGGCCGCGCAGCCTTGGCGCCAACGCCACAGGCACAGCAACAGCAGCAGCAAGCGCGGCAGCAGGCCGTAGACCAGCAGCACGCCGACCAGCCAGCCGGCCCAGCTCAGGCGCGCGGCTTCGCTGGCCAGGGCACTGTCGCCGCTGGCGCGGATCAAGTCGGCATCCGGCAGGCTGAAACCGAGCAGCGCCGGTAGCGCGCCAAGGGCTTGGGTCATCGCGATAAAGGTTTCACCGCCGAGGATGGTGCTCTCCCAAACGAAGCCATAGCGGCGCGTGGCGAGCAGGATCAACAGGCTCAGCAATGCCGAGAGCAGGGCCAGCAGCCACAGGCCATGCACCAGCACGCCCAGGCCCCAGCGGCTGAGACGCTGGCGTTGCAGCAGAAGCAGCAGGGCCGGCGCCAGTTGCGCGGCCTGGGCGTCGCGGGCGAGTTTTTCACTGAGCCATAGCCACAGGCGGCCGAGTGCGCCGGCACTGTCGCGGCTGAGCAGCAACCCCAGCGCCCAGCCGAGCAGCAGGATCAGGTTGAGGCCGAGCAGGCTGCCCAAGGCCCAGAACACATTGACCGGGCGCTGGCCGTCGCCCAGTGCGGCCATGGCCAGCCCCGCGCCGCTGAGCCCCGCGAGCAGCAGCAGGAGCAGCCCGGCCAGACGGGCGCCTTGCAGCCAGTGGCGCAGCGCCAGCCTCTGGCCATCGCGTTCGGCGAGCAGCAGGGCGCGTTGTTGGATGCGCTCGGCCAGGCCGCCCCCGCTCGCCTGGGCGCGGCGGTTGGCTTCGCTGTCTTCCAGCGGGCCGGCGTGTTCTTCGCGCAGGCGGATGGTTTCCGTTAGCCAAAGGCGGTGCAGCGGGTGGGTGGCGGCAGTCACACGGCGTCTCGTCGATCGGGTCAGGGGTTGAGCATAACCGCTGCCGCCGTGTTGGGCTAAATCCGCTCTGCTTCAGGGCTTTGCGCGCAGGCGCACGGCGATGTCCGGCTGGTCGATGAACAGGCCGTCGATCCCGGCATCGAGGAACAGCTGAATTTCCGCCGCGCTGTCGCCGCGTGCCTGCGGGTCGTTGCCTGTGCGCAGGTTGGCCGGAAGAAAGCTGTTTTCGGCGCGGAAGGTGTACGGGTGCACCTTCAGGCCTTGGGCATGGGCATTGGCCACGAAGGCGGTGGTGTTGGCCGCGTCGAGGTTGCCGCTGGCGTCGCGGGGGATGATGTAGCTCTTTTCCGGGCCGACACCGGCGGCGTAGCGGGCGATGGCCTTGAGCCCGGCCGGGCTGGCCATGTGCGCGTAGGTCAGGCCGCTGCCGAGCCGTTGCTGGTCGAACGGCTGGCCAGCGCCGAACAGCTGCACCAGGCGCACCGGGGTCAGGCGACTGAGGCTCTTGAGGTTGTTCACTTCGAAGGATTGGATATACACCGGCGCCTTGGCGCTGTGGTAGCCGTTCTTCTTCAGCAGGTTGACCAGCGGTTGCTCCAGGCCCAGGCCGAGCTGCTGGAAGTGCGTCGGGTGCTTGGTTTCCGGGTACAGGCCGATCACCCGTTGCTGGCTCAGTTGCAGGCTTTTCACCAGGTCGATGATTTCTTGCAGGGTGGGTATCGCGAAACTGCCGTCCAGGCGTGCGTTGCCCGGGCGGATCTGCGGGATGCGCTCGATGGCGCGCAGGGTCTTCAGTTCGGCGAGGCTGAAGTCTTCGCTGAACCAGCCGTTGAGGCTGATACCGTCGACCGTCTGGCTGCGCTGGCGCTCGGCGAATTCCGGGCGCTGGGCGACGTCGGTGGTCAGGCCCAGCTGGTTGTCGTGGCGGGCGACCAACTGGCCGTCCTGGCTCATCACCAGGTCCGGTTCGATGTAGTCGGCACCTTGCAGGATCGCCAGGGCATAAGCAGCCAGGGTGTGTTCGGGCACATAACCGCTGGCGCCACGGTGGGCGATGATCAGCGGCCGGGCTTCGCCCTTGGGCACGTCGGTGTGCGTCTGCGGCTGCTGCCTGGCCCAGTCGATGGCGGCTTGCACGCTGTCGGCCTGGGCCGGCGCGCTCACGGCCAGCAGCGGGGCCAGCAGGCTGGTGCGTAGCAGGGTACGGACGGTGCGGAACATGACGGCTTTTCCTTGCGCGGGGTGGGGGATACAAGCCTGCACGGGCAACGGTGACGGTTCGACGACAGCCTGGCAACCGTCGGATGACAATGCCTCGGGTTGTGCGCGCCTGCGCAAGGCCAAAGGTGGGCTGCGACCGCCGCCGACCCTCTGCTATGCTCGCCGCCATGAAAAATACTCTGCCTCTCTGCCTGATCGCCGCCCTCGCGCAGAACCGCGTGATCGGCCGCGACAACCAACTGCCCTGGCATCTGCCGGCGGATCTCAAACACTTCAAGGCGCTGACCCTGGGCAAGCCGATCATCATGGGCCGCAAGACCTGGGACTCGCTCGGTCGGCCGTTGCCGGGTCGGCTCAATCTGGTGGTCAGTCGCCAGCCGGGTTTGCAGCTCGACGGCGCGGAAGTCTTCGCCAGCCTCGACGCCGCACTTGAACGTGCCAATGCCTGGGCCCGCGCGGAAGATGCCGAGGAGCTGATGCTGATCGGCGGCGCGCAGCTCTACGAGCAAGGCCTGGCCCAGGCCGACCGGCTGTACCTGACCCGTGTCGAACTGAGCCCCGAGGGCGATGCCTGGTTTCCCGAGGTCAACGCCGCCGACTGGCGCCTGGCGTCGAGCATCGAGCACCTGGCGGCCGAGCCTGTGCCGGCCTATGCCTTCGAGGTGTGGGAGCGTATCTAAAAGCGGGGGCATGCCTGCGGTGGGGCGCGCCGGCCCCGCTCCTACAGCGCGATCAACTCGGCGCGTGGCGTTTCGCCACCCAGGTGTAACAGCGCGACACTGAGCGGCAGCGTGAAACGCCGCGGCCCGGCGCTGCCGGGGTTGATCAGCAGCAGACCGTTGCGTGTCTCGATCAGCGGTTTGTGCGAATGGCCACAGATCGCCACCTGAAAGCCGCGCTCGGCGAGGTCCGTCGGCACATGCGCCGGTTCGTGCACGACGAATAGACGCGTCCCTGCAAACTCCAGTTCCAGGCTGTGCGGCAGCTGCTCGGCCCAGTCGCCGTGGTCGTTATTGCCGCGCACCGCGTGCAGCGGCGCCTGTTGACGCAAGGCGTCGAGAATCTGCGGCGTGCCGATATCGCCGGCGTGGATGATCGCCGTGCAGCCGGCCAATGCGGCCAACGCCGCGGGGCGCAGCAGGCCATGGGTGTCGGCGATCAGGGCGATTTTCAGGCTGTGCTGCATTCGCGATCTCCCGCTGCGGCGTCATGCCCGGAAAGCAAAAGCCCGGCACAGGGCCGGGCTTCTGGAGGGGCGTAATGGCTTACGACACCAGCTTGTCGAGCAGCGCCTTGTCGCGCACCGCGCCCTTGTCGGCGCTGGTGGCGAGCAGGGCGTAGGCCTTCAGTGCCGTGGTGACTTTGCGTGGACGCTGTTCCACCGGCTTCCAGCCTTTCTTGTCCTGCTCGTGGCGGCGGTGAGCAATTTCCTCGTCGCTGAGCAGCAGGTTGATCGAGCGTTCGTGGATGTCGATGAGTATCTTGTCGCCTTCGCGTACCAGGCCGATGGCGCCGCCAGCGGCGGCTTCCGGCGAGGCGTGGCCGATCGACAGGCCCGAGGTGCCGCCGGAGAAGCGGCCGTCGGTGAGCAGGGCGCAGGCTTTGCCCAGGCCTTTGGATTTCAGGTACGAAGTCGGATACAGCATCTCCTGCATGCCTGGGCCACCTTTCGGGCCTTCGTAACGAATGATCACGATGTCGCCAGCCTGCACTTCGTCGGCGAGGATGCCGCGCACGGCGCTGTCCTGGCTTTCGAAGATCTTCGCGCGGCCTTCGAACACATGGATGGATTCATCCACGCCGGCGGTTTTCACCACGCAGCCGTCGAGGGCGATGTTGCCGTAGAGCACCGCGAGGCCGCCTTCTTGCGAGTAGGCATGCTCGACGCTGCGAATACAGCCGTTTTCACGGTCGTCATCCACCGTGTCCCAGCGGGTGCTCTGGCTGAACGCGGTCTGCGTCGGGATACCGGCCGGGCCTGCACGGAAGAAGGTGTGCACGGCTTCATCGTCGGTCTGGGTGATGTCCCACTGGGCGATGGCCTCGGCCATGCTCTTGCTGTGCACGGTCGGCAGGTCGGTGTGCAGCAGGCCGCCACGGGCCAGCGAACCGAGGATGGAGAAGATGCCACCGGCGCGGTGCACGTCTTCCATATGGTACTTCTGGATGTTCGGCGCGACTTTGCACAGCTGCGGCACCTTGCGTGACAGGCGGTCGATGTCGCGCAGGTCGAAATCGATCTCGGCTTCCTGCGCTGCGGCCAGCAGGTGGAGGATGGTGTTGGTCGAGCCACCCATGGCGATGTCCAGACTCATGGCGTTCTCGAACGCCTTGAAGTTGGCGATATTGCGCGGCAACACCGACTCGTCGTTCTCGCCGTAGTAGCGTTTGCACAGCTCCACCGCGGTGCGCCCGGCCTGCAGGAACAGCTGCTCGCGGTCGCTGTGGGTGGCCAGGGTCGAACCGTTGCCCGGCAGGGCCAGTCCTAAGGCTTCCATCAGGCAGTTCATCGAGTTGGCGGTGAACATGCCAGAGCAGCTGCCGCAGGTCGGGCAGGCGCTGCGCTCGTATTCGGCGACCTTCTCGTCACTGGCCGTGTCGTCGGCGGCGATCACCATGGCGTCGACCAGGTCCAGGCCGTGGCTGGCCAGCTTGGTTTTACCGGCTTCCATCGGCCCGCCGGAAACAAAGATCGCCGGGATGTTCAGGCGCAGTGCGGCCATCAGCATGCCGGGGGTGATCTTGTCGCAGTTGCTGATGCAGACGATGGCGTCGGCGCAGTGGGCGTTGACCATATATTCGACGGAGTCGGCGATGATCTCGCGGCTCGGCAGTGAATAGAGCATGCCGTCGTGGCCCATGGCGATGCCGTCGTCGACCGCGATGGTGTTGAATTCCTTGGCCACGCCGCCGGCTTTTTCGATTTCGCGGGCAACCAGCTGGCCCATGTCCTTCAGGTGCACGTGGCCAGGCACGAACTGGGTGAAGGAGTTGGCGACGGCAATGATCGGCTTCTTGAAATCTTCGTCCTTCATCCCGGTGGCGCGCCACAACGCGCGGGCACCGGCCATATTGCGACCGTGGGTGGAGGTTTTCGAGCGATAGTCAGGCATGGTGATTCCTGCGGCTAAATCGGTATCAGGTTATGGGCGTGTCGTGAGCGTTGTTTCGACCGGAGGCAAACGGCAGTCGCCGGGTGTTCGGTCATGGCCGAGAAGCGTTGCGGGATCGCCGCATGCCGGGCCTGTGCTCACTTGCTCGCCTGGGGATGATGGGCGAGGAATGCCTGGATTCTACCCCTCGCGCCTTCGCGGTGGAAAGCGTGCCGGCCGCCTGGCTGTCGCAACAGACAGGCGGCCGGGCGCGGCATCAGCTGTTGGGCAGTAAGCGCACGGTCAGGCTCTTGATATAGCGGGTCTCGGCGATGGCCGGGTGCACCGGATGATCCGGGCCCTGGGCGCCGCGTTCGAGCAGCTGGATATTGCGATCCAGATGGCGCGCGCTGGTCAGCAGGATGTTCTGTAGGTCGTCTTCCGGCAGGTGCATGGAGCAGCTGGCGCTGATCAGGATGCCGTCCTTGTTGAGCAGGCGCATGGCCTGTTCGTTGAGGCGGCGATAAGCGCCTTCGCCGTTCTTCAGGTCTTTCTTGCGTTTGATAAAGGCGGGCGGGTCGGCGACGATCACGTCGAAGCGCTCTTCCGAGGCTTTCAGCTGCTTGAGCGCTTCGAACACGTCGCCCTCGACGCAGGCGACCTGATCAGTCAGGCCGTTCAGTGCGGCGTTGCGCTCCACGCCGTCGAGGGCGAAGCCCGAGGCATCGACGCACATCACGTCGCTGGCACCGAAGGCCGCCGCCTGTACGCCCCAGCCGCCGATATAGCTGAACAGGTCGAGTACGCGCTTGCCTTTGACGTAAGGCGCGAGGCGCGCGCGGTTCATGCGGTGGTCGTAGAACCAGCCGGTCTTCTGCCCCTCAATCACCGGGGCTTCGAACTTGACGCCGTTCTCTTCCAGCGCCACCCACTCCGGAACCACGCCGAACGGGGTCTCCACATAGCGCGCCAAGCCTTCGGCGTCGCGGGCGGCGGAGTCGTTCTTGAGCAGGATGCCGCTGGGCTTGCACACCTGGATCAGTGCGGCCAGCACGTCGTCCTTGTGCCGTTCCATGGTGGCGGAGGCCAGCTGCACCACCAGGATGTCGAAGAAGCGGTCGACCACCAGCCCCGGCAGCAGGTCGGAATCGCCGTACACCAGGCGGTAGCAGGGCTTGTCGAACAGCCGCTCGCGCAGGCTCAGGGCGACGTTGAGGCGGTGTACCAGCAGCGATTTGTCCAGCACGTGCTTGACGTCACGCGACAGCAGGCGGGCGCAGATCAGATTGTTCGGGCTCATCGCGACGATGCCCAGCGGCTTGCCGCCGGTCGCCTCGAGGATGGCCTGGTCGCCGGCCTGGAAACCGCTGAGCGGAGTGGCGGCGACGTCGATTTCGTTGCTGTAGACCCACAGATGGCCGGCGCGCAGGCGTCGATCGGCGTTGGCTTTCAGGCGCAGGCTGGGCAGGGACATGGGGGCTCTCCGGAAAAAGAGCGGGATTATAGCCTAGGCAACCCGCTAAACGGCGCCTCGCCTCGCCAGCGGTTCTTCGCGCAAGGCCGTGCTCGGCCGGCAAGTGCAGCAACCGTTGTGCGCTGGATAGGGCCTGTTGCCAGCGGGTGGCTCGTCGCTCCGGGGCAATCCTGCTACTGTGGCTGCCCGCCGTTTTCAGCCGATTGTCCGTCCATGCCCGAACTGCCCGAAGTCGAAACCACCCGCCGCGGTATCGCCCCCTATCTGGAAGGCCAACGGGTCAGCCGGGTGATCGTGCGCGAGCGGCGCTTGCGCTGGCCGATCCCGGAAGACCTCGACGTGCGTCTGTCCGGCCAGCGCATCGAGTGCGTCGAGCGGCGCGCCAAGTACCTGCTGATCAAGGCCGAGACCGGCAGTCTGATCAGCCACCTGGGCATGTCCGGCAGCCTGCGCCTGGTCGAGTGCGGCCTGCCAGCGGCCAAGCACGAGCATGTGGACATCGAACTGGAGTCCGGCCTGGCGCTGCGCTACACCGACCCGCGGCGTTTCGGCGCGCTGCTCTGGAGCAGCGATCCCTTGCAGCACGTGCTGCTCAGCAAGCTCGGCCCGGAACCGTTGACCGACTTGTTCGGCGGTGAGCGCCTGTATCAGCTGTCACGCGGCCGGGCGATGGCGGTCAAGCCGTTCATCATGGATAACGCCGTGGTGGTCGGGGTCGGCAATATCTATGCGAGCGAAGCATTGTTCGCCGCCGGCATCGATCCGCGGCGCGAAGCCGGCTCGGTATCGCGGGCGCGCTATGTGAAGCTGGCGGACGAGATCAAACGCATCCTCGCTCATGCCATCGAACGCGGCGGCACCACCCTGCGCGATTTCGTCGGTGGCGATGGCCTGCCGGGGTATTTCCAGCAGGAGCTGTTCGTCTACGGGCGCGGCGGCGAGTTCTGCAAGGTCTGTGGCAGCACCTTGCGCGACGTCAAACTCGGTCAGCGCGCCAGCGTGTATTGCCCGCGCTGCCAACGCTAAGCACGTTGCGCGGGCCTCCCGGCACGCGCGTCTGAACGGATAAGACAACAATAAGAACGGTCGAGGTATTGATGTCCGGTAACTATCTGCCCCGCAATCCGCTGGCCGAGTGGGTTGGCCGCGTGGCGCTGAAACTGATGGGCTGGCGTATCGACGGCCAGCTGCCGAAGCTCGACAAATTCATCGTTATCGGCGCGCACCACACCTCCAACTGGGACTTCGTGATCTTTATCGCGGTGAAGTTCGTGCTGCGCCTGAACGCCCGCTGGTTCGGCAAACACACGATCTTCCGCCCGCCCTTCGGCGGCCTGATGCGTCTGTGGGGCGGCATCCCGATTCGCCGCGAGCGCCAGGGCAACACGGTGGAGCAAGCCGTGCAGGCGTTTCGCGAGCACCCGCAGTTCGTGCTGATCCTCTCGCCGGAGGGCACTCGCAAGAAGGTCGAGCGCTGGAAGATGGGCTTCTACCACATCGCCCAGGGTGCCAAGGTGCCGATTGTGTTGGGCGCGCTGGATTACCAGAACAAACGGGTGTTGATCGGCCCGACCTTCTGGCCAACAGGCGATGAGCGTGCCGATCTCAAGGAAATTCTCGCGTTCTACCGGCCATTTATCCCGAAAAAGCCTGCATACGCCTTTTATGGCGATTGACGGCCGTCACGCTGACAATTGCCAGACCGCTGTTATAGTTACTCGCACCGCTTCCTAATAGCTGAAGGATCGCCCCATGAAACTGTTTCGCTCAACCGCTGTTGTCCTGGCGCTGACCACTGGCCTGCTGGCGCTGCCGGCACAGGCGGAAGTGGTGCAGCAGAATGCCAGCGGCGACCCGATGTACACCGCCAATGCACCCAAAGGCTACGCCATGATCGGCGACCTGCTGGTTGCCCGGCCGTTGCTGATCGGCGCCACCGCCATCGGCGTGGTTGCCTTTGTCGTCAGCCTACCGTTCACCGCCTTGGGCGGTAACGTCGGCGAAGCGGGGCAGGCGCTGGTCGTCGAGCCAGGCAAAGAAGCCTTCGTGCGCTGCCTGGGCTGCACCAGCAGCGGCTACAAGCAGAACTGATCGTTCAGCAGAAACTAAAAAGCCGGCTACGAAGCCGGCTTTTTTGTGGGCGTTTGGCTCAGTTGTACTTGTATTTCTCGTCAACCTTGCGCTTTTGCAGGGTGTATTGGGTCAGGTCGATCTGGCCGCTGGCGAGTTCGCTGTCCAGCTTGTCCAGCTCTTGCGATTGCAAGCGGCTGATGTGGGCCTTGGTGGCGTGGTAGTTGATCGCTGTCGAGGCGTCGTAGCCGCTGACCGGGTCCCAGAGAATAGAGAGTGGCCAGAACAGCAGGTTGACTACACCAAAGCCATAGGAGCGGCCGTAGAACGAACCGCCGCCCGGCAACAGACCGAGCGCAGCGCCCAAGCCTGGCTTTTTCTCTTCAATGACCATGCCTTTGGCTTCGAAATGATCGAATTCGGCTTTCTGGTAGGAGTTCAGGCCGGTGGCGCAACCTGTGGTGAGGGCGATCAGGGTTACAGCAAACAACATACGCAAGTAAGACATCAGCGTTCCTTAACGGCTATCCATAGTTTCCTGCCGCGCCCAGTGGCCTGTGTGGCTAGTTGAAGCAGTCAATTACGCTGTCCGCGGCTCCGATACTGCGTCGCTGCTCTTCGTCATAACCCACTATGACTCTTCGCAGCGCCTTGTCTCAGTACCCTGGCCATTCGAACGTGAATTAACCCACTAGCCGTACAGGCCAATGGCGGCGCGGGCGCGCAGGCTAACATGCTGGATGGCTATTGGCCATTATTGGCTAAGGAGCACTCACGCTGGTGCCGATGCCACGCGGGTCGCTGGCGGCGTCGACGTGCTGTTTCTGTTTGTCCCAGAACAGCACCTGCTGATTGCCGTAACTGCGCTCAAGGGCTTTGAGCTGGTGGCCACGGCTTTGCAGGTCGGCGATCTGCGCTGGGCTGAAGGTGTTCGGTTCGTGCTCGATCAGGTCGGGCATGAACTGGTGGTGGTAGCGCGCCACCGTCGGCCAATGGGTGATCGGTTGACCGTCGAGGTAGTCGAGTATCGCCAGCAGCACCATGCTCGGGATGCGGCTGCCGCCGGGGGTGCCGAAGCTGGCGAACTCGCTGGGGCTGTCGATGAAGGTCGGGCTCATGCTCGACAGCGGGCGTTTGCCGGCGGCGATGGCGTTGGCGTGGCTGCCGCTCAGGCCATAGGCGTTGGCGCCCTGCACATCGGCGGCGAAGTCGTCCATCTCGTCGTTGAGCAACACGCCGGTGCCGGGCACGGTAAAGGCTGCGCCGAACGGCAGGTTGATCGACAGGGTAGCGGCCACCGCGTTGCCGTCGGCATCGAGCACGGAGAAGTGTGTGGTGTGGTCGCCTTCCTGCCAGCTACCGGTAGGCGGCAGGCTGTCGCTGGGTGTGGCGCGGTGCGCGTCGATGCTGTCGGCCAGTTGTTGCACATAATCGGGCGCGAGCAACTTGCCGGTTGGGTTGGCGACGAAATCCGGGTCGCCCAGCAGGCCGCGGTCGCGGTAGGCGCGGCGCAGGGTTTCCACCACGTAGTGCGTGCGTTGCACCGGCTCGGCCTGGCGCCAGGGCAGCTGTTGCAATATCAGCAGGCTCTGCCCCAGGGCCAGCCCGCCTGCCGAGGGCGGTGGCGCGCTGATCAGTTCGCGGCCTTCGGCGAGCTTCACACGCAGCGGTTGGCGTTCTACCACGCGGTAGTCGCGCAGGTCGCGTAACGTCCAAATACCGCCGGCGGCCTGTACTCCGCGCACCAGTTGCTCGGCGGTGACGCCGCCGTAGAAGCCGGCATGCCCATCGCGCGCCAGGTGCTCCAGGGTCTGGGCCAGCTCCGGTTGACGCAGCAGGCCGAATTCTTCGGGAATCTCGCCCTTGTCGAGAAACAGCCGCGCGCTTTCCGCGTCGTCGCGCAGGGCATCCAGGCGCCAGCGGGCGCGCTCGCGGTAGACCCGGTCGATGCCGACGCCGTCGCGGGCCAGGCGAATGGCCGGGGCCAGGGAGTCGCGCAGCGGCAGGCGACCGAAGCGTTGTGCCAGCTCGACCAGCGCCGCGGGCAGGCCGGGAATCGCCGCGGCCAGTGGGCCGTTCAGCGACAGGTGTTTTTGTACCTCGCCATCGCGTCGGTAGAGATCGGCATGCGCGGCCAGCGGTGCGCGTTCGCGGGCGTCGAGAAAACGGTAGCTGGGCTGTTCGCCGGCTTCGCGCAACAGGAAGAAACCGCCGCCGCCGAGGCCCGAACCGTAGGGTTCGACCACCGCCAGGGCGGCGCTGATGGCCACGGCGGCGTCGAAGGCGTTGCCGCCCAGGGCCAGGGTTTCCTGGCCGGCCACGGTGGCGGCGGGATGGGCGCTGGCAATGGCGGCGCGTCCGGGTTGCTCGGCGGCGTGCAGGCTGAGCGCGAGCAGTAGGAGTAACGCTCCCGCTAGGGTGCGCCAGTCGAGGAAGCCGCGGTTGGGGCGGCGCATCGTTATGCTTTACCGGTGATGATCAGGTACTTCTGCATCAATTCGTCCTTGCTTTCGACATGGCTTTCGTCGAGCGGGATGCAGTCCACCGGGCAGACTTGCTGGCACTGCGGCTCGTCGTAGTGGCCGACGCATTCGGTGCACAGGTTGGGGTCGATCACGTAGATCTCCTCGCCTTGGGAGATCGCGGCATTCGGGCACTCGGGTTCGCAGACGTCGCAGTTGATGCAGTCGTCGGTGATGATCAGGGACATGAACTAAACGCTCCTGCCGAGGCGGGCGGCCACGACACTTTCAGACAACGGTGAACGAATTGTGCCGGATTGTCGGAGCAGGCGCCATGCGCGAGCGGCGGTGCCGCCCGCGCCGCGAGTCTCGTTCAGCGCTTGAAACGTTCGTTCAGGGCGTCGGCCACGGCAGGGTGGACGAACTTGGAGATATCTCCGCCCAAGGCGGCGATTTCACGCACCAGGGTCGAGGAAATGAACGAGTATTTCTCCGACGGGGTGAGGAACAGGCTTTCCACATCCGGGGCCAGCTGGCGGTTCATGTTGGCCAGTTGGAATTCGTACTCGAAGTCCGATACCGCACGCAGGCCGCGCAGAAAGACGTTGGCGCCCTGCTCCTTGGCGAAGTGCGCGAGCAACGTGGAGAACCCGACCACTTCGACGTTCGGCAGGTGCTTGGTCACTTCCTGGGCCAGCGCGACCCGCTGTTCCAGTGGGAACAAGGGGTTTTTCTTCGGGCTGGCGGCCACCGCAATGATCACGCTGTCGAACAGGCGCGCAGCGCGCTCGACCAGATCACCATGCCCTTTGGTGATGGGGTCGAAGGTGCCTGGGTATAACACTCGATTCATCGTGACGTCCTGGCGGGGTCCGTTGGGGAGTCGGATGGTAGCGCAGCGATTCCCCGCGGCCAAGTCGCGGCGAGCGACTTAGGTTTTGGTGCGGACGATGCCGTACAGGATGAGGGCGAGCGCCAGACAGGCCAGTGCCACCCAGTCGGCTATCACCACCCGGCGCAGCGCGTCGTTGTAGCCGGGGGTGCTCCAGGCGAGGTAGAGAAAGCTCAGCACGCTAACCAGACCGCCGATCAGGGCGAGCGGTTGCAAGGCTGGGCGGAATGCGGCGCACACCAGCAGGGCGCCGAGCAAGCCGAACAGCACGGCGCGGCTGCGCATCAACAGGAGCAGGTTGGGCTCTTGGAAGGACAAGCCGTAGAGCGTGGCCAGCTGCTGCGCCCCGAGTACGCCGCTGAGCGGCAGCAGGTGAATGATGCCGGCGATGATCAGCAGCGCCGAGATGAGTTTGCCGAGCATCGACTGCGCCCTCCTTGGTGTTTAGGCCGTGCCGAGCCGTTCGGCCAGTAGCGTCGCCAGTTTCGCGGTGAGGCCGTAGACCGACAGCTGCGGGTTGGCGCCGATGCTGGTGGGGAACAGCGAGCCGTCGTGGATCGACAGGTTTTCCAGCTGGTGATGGCGGCCGAGGCTGTCAGTCACGGCCTGCTGCGGGTCTTCGCCCATGGCGCAGCCACCCATCACATGCGCGCTGCCCAGGCGGGTGCGGTAGATCTCCAGGCTGAGGCTGTCGATCAGGGTTTTCGCCTCGCCCAGGGTTTTCACGTAGCCGGCGTCGGCGTGCAGCGGCAGCACCGCCTGGGCGCCGGCGGCGAACTGGATCTCGGCCATGCTGTGGAACGCGCGGCGCACGCCGTCCCAGGTGTAGTCGGTCATCGGGTAGTCGAGTACCGGGCTGCCATCGTCACGCAGTTCCACCGAGCCTTCGGCGCTCTGCGGATGGAAGCCGTCGCGCAGCAGGGCGAGCATGACGTTGGTGTGCGGCAGTTGCTCCATGCGCAGGGCGTTGTCGAGGCCGAAGCGGCCGAGCAGGGTGGCGGTCAGCGCCGGTT
The DNA here is from genome assembly GCA_002354655.1 of Pseudomonas sp. UBA2684. Taxonomy (GTDB): domain Bacteria; phylum Pseudomonadota; class Gammaproteobacteria; order Pseudomonadales; family Pseudomonadaceae; genus Aquipseudomonas. The sequence continues at coordinate 4,411 of DELY01000052.1, read as the reverse complement.
GCAGCGGCGGCACTTCGAGCTTGTAGGACAGCTGTCCGGCCGCGCCGTCGCGCCACTGGAAGTGGTCGGAATAGATCGACTGTGGCGCGCCGTAGAAGGGGTTGATCACCTGCTCGAACTGCGCGGCAGAGAAGTTCACCAGATGCAGGAAGGTGCGCTTGCCGGTGCGCCCGTGTGGGTCGGGGGCGTTGGAGCGCAGCAGCAGGCCGGGAGTGTTGATGCCGCCGCCGGCGAGCACGTAATGCTTGGCCCGTACCGTGATTTTGCGGCCACTGGGGGCCACGCTGCGTTCGTCCATGCCCAGACATTCGATGCCGGTGACACGCTCGCCGTCGAGCAGCAGGCGCTCGGCGCGCGCCAGGTAGAGCAGCTCGCCGCCTTTCTCCAGGGTCGCCGGGATGGTGGTGACCAGCATCGACTGCTTGGCGTTGGTCGGGCAGCCCATGCCGCAATAGCCGAGGTTCCAGCAGCCGCGCACGTTGCGCGGGATGACCTTCCACTCGTAGCCGAGCTGGTCGCAACCGGCGCGGATCACGTCGTTGTTGGGGTTTGGCGGAATCGCCCAGGGGGCGACGCCCAGGCGCTGTTCCATGCGCTCGAACCAGGGCGCCATGTCCTCGGGGCTGTGGCCCTTGACGCTGTGTTCCTTGGCCCAGTGCGCCAGGGTCTGATCGGGCGTGCGGAAGCTCGAGGTCCAGTTGATCAGCGTGGTGCCGCCGACCGCGCGGCCTTGCATGATGGTGATCGCGCCGTCCTTGCTCATGCGGCCGATGCCTTCCTGGTAGAGGCTGGCGTAGGCCTCGTCTTCGAGCATCTTGAAGTCGTCGCTGGTTTTCAGCGGGCCTTCCTCGATCAGCAGCACCTTGAAGCCGGCGGCGCTGAGAATTTCCGCGGTGGTGCCGCCACCGGCGCCGCTGCCGACGATGGCGACATCGGCTTCGAGGGTCAGATCACTGTCCAGGCGCGAACCGTTGTAGGTCTTCCAGCCGCGGGCCAGGCCTTGCTTGAACATGTCGGGTACGGGCATCTCAGGCGCTTCTCTTATGGTTCTTGTGTTGGAGGCTTCTGTGGGAGCGGGCTTGTCCGCGAAAGCAGGCAAGGCAAGAGCATCGCGGGCAAGCCCGCTCCTACAGGTTCCGTGTATGTGCCTTATATAGTCGGTGGGCCGGGGTAGCCGCAGTGTCCCCAAGATTCGGCGCGGCTGTACCAGCTCATCATCACCAGTTGCAGCAGCGAGGCGTGGCCCATCTTCAGCAGGCCGATCGAGCTGTTCTGCCAGCGCGTGAGGAACGCCTGCACATCGGCCGGTGCGGCGTTTTCCCAGCTGCCCCAGACGCCGGTCAGCGGGCCACGAGTGATCGGCAGGGCGAGCACGTCGAACAACTGCACGGTGAGCTTGAGCATTGCCGGCGACAGGTGGTTGAGGCTGTAGTCGAGGCTCTCGATGGTGCCGGCGACGGCCTGCGGCAGGTTGGCCGGTGCCACCGCACCGTCGAGCATCACCGGGATCAGGGCGCGCAGGAATGGCAGGTCGGATTCGCGAATCACCGCCAAGCCGGCAGAAGGCATACTCGCCGAGCAGCCGCTGAGCGTGGCGGTGAGGCCGGCGGTGGCCAGGAAGGCCGAGCCGAGCAGGCTGACCTTGAGCAGGCTGCGCCGTGACAGGCCGCTGGGTTCAAGCGTGGTGTCGATCATTTTTATTATCACCAGGGCAAGCTTTCGTCGGCGTGGGCCCTGCCCGCGCCGACACGGAAAGGGTTAGCGCACGAACAGCTTGTAGATCAGCTTCTGGATCGACTTGCCGTAAGGCGGGTAGATCAGCTTGGCGGCGTTCAGGCGTTGTTTGATCAGCACGCCCTTGGCCTTGCTGAAGGTCAGGAAGCCTTCATGGCCGTGGTAATGACCCATGCCGGACGGGCCGATGCCACCGAACGGCATGTCGTCCTGGGCCACATGCAGCAGGGTGTCGTTGAGGCACACACCGCCTGAGTGGGTCTCATGCAGCACGCGTTGCTGCTCGCCCTTGTCGTAGCCGAAGTAGTACAGCGCCAGCGGGCGGTCGCGCTGGTTGATAAAGGCGAAGGCGTCGTCCAGCTTGTCGTAGGGGATGATCGGCAGCAGTGGGCCGAAGATCTCGTCCTGCATCACCTTCATCTCATCCGTCACGTTCAGCAGCACGGCCTGCGGCATGCGCCGGCCCTGGGCTTCGGGGTACAGCGGGATAATGGTCGCGCCCTTGCTCTCGGCGTCCTGCAGGTAGCCATTGAGGCGCTGCTGCTGACGCTCGTTGATGATCGCGGTGTAATCCGGGTTATCCGCCAGCGTCGGGTAGAAGCCCTGTACCGCATTGCGGTAGGCCTCGACAAAACCCTCCACGCGGTCTTTCGGCACCAGCACGTAATCCGGGGCCACGCAGGTCTGCCCGGCGTTCATGGTCTTGCCGAAGGCGATGCGCTCGGCGGCGTCGCTCAGCGGTACGGAAGCCGAAACGATGGCCGGCGACTTGCCGCCCAGCTCCAGGGTGACCGGGGTCAGGTTCTCGGCGGCGGCGCGCATCACGTGCTTGCCGATGCTGGTGGCACCAGTGAACAGCAGGTGGTCGAACGGCAGCTTGGAGAAGGCCATGCCGACTTCGGCTTCGCCCAGCACCACGGTCACCAGGTCCTCGGGGAACACCTTGGCCAGCAGATTCTTGATCAGTTGCGAGGTGGCCGGGGTCGACTCGCTCATCTTGATCATCACCCGGTTACCGGCCGACAGCGCGCCGACCAGCGGGCCGATGGCGAGGAACAGCGGGTAGTTCCACGGCACGATCACCCCGACCACGCCGAGCGGCTGGTAGATCACCTTGGCGGCGGCCGGCATGAACTGCATGCCGACGCTGCGCCGCGAGGGCCTCATCCACTGCTTGAGGCGTTTGCTCGCGTAGTGGATGCCGTGCAGGCTGGGCATCAGCTCTGCGAGCAGGGTTTCGTCGGCGCTGCGGTTGCTGAAATCCTGGGAAATCGCCTGGATCAAGGCGTCCCGTTCGCTGCTGAGCAACTCGCGCAGGGCTTTCAACCACTGCAGGCGCTGTTCGGCCGACGGCATGGGGTTGGCCTGGAACGCCTGGCGTTGACGGGTGAACGCGGTGTCCAGCTGGCTGCTCTGCTGCTGGCTGTGTTGCAGGCTTTGTTCGAGATACGCGATGTCGGCGACCATGTGTGGCTCCTCGGCAGTCCAGCGGGGAAACCCGATGGGCCGCACAGCAGGCGATCAGGGTTTCAAGGGTGTGCTGGATTTTTAGAGCAATTGCTCTAATCTGTCAAATAGCATGGCGCGCTAAGCGGGCTGGCGCAGCCCAACGAAAAGTTAGCTTGTGGCTGTGGTCCACAGTCGGGTAACACTTGCCCTGTTTCCCCGTGTACCTTTGCCGGGCCGCGTGTGGCGTTTATTCATGGCTCTGTACCCGTTAAGTGTCGATGCAGGCCGCCGTCACGTGGGAGCGGCTTTAGCCGCGAAAGGTCTTCGGTTTCAAAGTTTTTCGCGGATAAATCCGCTCCCACAAAAGCGCGACTGCTCCTGCAGTACGTAACTGGTACATAGCCTTCTTTATCGAGCCGAGATCGAACTGCGTTATGGCGCCTCCCCTGAAAACCCGCGAGCGCATCATCCAAGCCAGCCTGGAGCTGTTCAACGCCCAGGGCGAGCGTAGCGTCACCACCAACCACATCGCCGCGCACCTGGGTATTTCGCCGGGCAACCTGTACTACCACTTCCGTAACAAGCAGGCGATCATCGCCGAGCTGTTCGGCCAATACGAACGCCATGTCGATAGTTTTCTGCGCCTGCCCGACGGCCGTGGCCTGACCATTGACGACAAGACCTTCTACCTGGAAGCGCTGCTGGCGGCGATGTGGCACTTCCGCTTCCTGCACCGCGACTTGGAGCATCTGCTCGACAGCGATGGCGAACTGGCCGAGCGCTACCGGCTGTTCGCCCAACGCTGCCTACAGGGCGCGCAAAGCATCTACCAGGGCTTTGTCGACGCCGAGATTCTGCTGATGAACCCCGCGCAGATCGAGGCGCTGACCCTCAACAGCTGGATCATCATGACCTCCTGGGTGCGCTTTCTCTGCACCACCCGTGGCACGCCCGGCGACCTCAGCGAAGAAATGCTGCGGCGCGGCATCTACCAGGTGCTGGCGCTGGAAGGCGGCTATATCGCCCCGCAGGCGCGCGAGGCGGTGGAGGCGCTGTACCGCAAACTGCATGTGCCGCTGGAGCAGGTGATCTGAGTTGAAACTGCGGTATGCGCCGTTCCAAGTGGCGCGCTCGATCTCGAAGTCGCGTTCTTGATCCTTGCCTGTCCCGCCGTGATACATAGGAGATGGCATGATTTGAAATATTTTGCGGATTCCACGCTGACTCG
>DELY01000019.1 GCA_002354655.1 Pseudomonas sp. UBA2684 | reverse complement strand
AGGCTGAAATGGGTCTGGTTGGCTGCATTGAACATGCTCTTCTCCTTAAGCCTTATACGTCAGCCGGGCTGATGCTCAGCCGTTCCATGCGGTACAGCAGGGTGCGCCGCGGCAAGCCCAGCTCGCGCGCGGCCTGGCTCTGGTTGCCGCGGTTCTTGCGCAGGCAGTCGAGCAGCAGGTTGCGCTCGACCCGCTCCATGCGTTCGCGCAGGTTCAGGGTGTTGTCTGCGCTGCTGCTGTCGCGGCGCAGGTTGAAGTGCTCGGGCAGCAGCTCGCCGCCTTCGCAGAGCAGCACGGCGCGCTCGACCAGCCCCTTGAGCTCGCGCACGTTGCCGGGAAAGGCATAACTGGCCAGGTGTTCCAGGGTGGTGTCGGCCCAGCGGCAGGCATCGCGCTGGAGGAAGGTGCTGGCCTTGTCGGCGAAATGCCGCGCCAGGCGCAGGATGTCTTCGGCGCGCTCGCGCAGCGGCGGCAGCTCGATGGGAAAGTGCGACAGGCGATAGAACAGGTCTTCGCGAAAGCGTCCCTCCTCGACCAGGCTGCGCAGGTCGCGGTGGGTGGCGGCGACGATGCGCACGTCGACGGTGTGCGTGTCGGTGCTACCCAGCGGGCGTACTTCGCCCTCCTGCAACACGCGGAGCAGCTTGGCTTGCAGGGCCAGCGGCATGTCGCCGATTTCGTCGAGGAACAGGGTGCCGCCATCGGCCGCATCGAACAGGCCTTTGCGGTCGCGGTCGGCGCCGGTGAAGGCGCCTTTGCGGTAGCCGAACAGCTCGCTTTCCAGCAGATTTTCCGGCAGCGAGGCGCAGTTCTGCACGATAAAGGCACTGCTGCGGCGAAAGCCGCAATCATGGATGGCGCGCGCCACCAGTTCCTTGCCGGTGCCGGTTTCGCCGGTCAGCAGCACGCTCACCGGGTTGTGCAGCACCTTGCCGATCAATTGGTAGACGCTGCGCATGCGCGGGCTGTCGCCAATCAGGCCATAACCGCTGGCGCACGGTGTGGGGATGCTGGCCACGAGCTTTTCGCTGTGTGGCGCCCGCAGGCGCTGCAACAGGTGCAGCTGGGCGATGACGAAGCCACCAAGGTGGCCGAAGGAACCGGCGAAGCCCTGTAGGTCGCGCGACAGCTGACTGGCACTGAGCAGCAGGCCGCACACGCGTTTCTGCTCGTCGAGCAGCGGCAGGCACAGCAGGCTGCGCCAGGGCTGCGCGGCATCCGGCAGGAAGCTGGTCTGGTGCAGGGTGCTGTCCAGTTCATTGAGGCTGAGCACCTGGTTCTGGCACAGGCAATATTGCAGCAGTTGTTCGCCGTCGTAGTCGCTTGGCAGGCTGGTGCTTTCGCGTGGTTGCAGCAGGCCGTTCTGCCACTCGGCGGAGAGGGTCAGGCGGGTATGTGTGTTGTCCAGCAGGTACAGCTGGCTCAGCTCGCAACCAGAGAGTTGCGCCGCGGCTTCGACCAGGCCGCCGAGCAGGCTGTCGCTATTCGCCGCGCGCGCCAGGCTGGCGAAGCGTTGCAGCAGTGCCTCGGCATAGCGCAGCGGCTGCGGCACCTGGTTGAACATCGGCGGGACCTTAAGCGAACTCACAGACCACCGCTCCTTCGCCGTCCAGGGTGGCGTGCACGCGCTGTAGGGTGTCGCCGCTGGCCATGGCCGCGAGCAGGCGATCGACCACCAGCGGTTGCAGGTGCTGGTCGATCAGGTGATCGATCAGGCGCGCGCCGCTGTCGCTGTGGCTACAGCGCTCGGCGAGGTTGGCCAGTAGCGCCGGACAGTGGCTGAACTGCAACTGGCGGCGTTGCAGGCGCTCGCCAAAGCGCGCCAGCTTGAGGCCGACCAGTTGGTTGAGCACCGCGCCATCGATCGGGTAGTACGGCACCACGCGCATCCGGCCGAGCAGCGCGGGTTTGAAGTGCTGGCTGAGGGTCGGGCGAATCGCCTGTTCCAGGTCTTCCGCCGTCGGCCGCTGGCCATCCTGGCAGAGGCTGGCGATGCGTTCGCTGGCGAGGTTGCTGGTCATCAGGATCAGCGTGTTGCGGAAGTTGATCTCGCGCCCTTCGCCGTCGTTGGCCACGCCCTTGTCGAAGATCTGATAGAAGACGTTCATCACGTCTGGATCGGCTTTTTCCACTTCATCGAGCAGCACCACCGAGTAGGGTTTCTGCCGCACGGCTTCGGTGAGCATGCCGCCCTCGCCGTAACCGACGTAGCCGGGCGGCGCGCCGATCAGCCGCGAAACCGTGTGCTTCTCCTGGAATTCGGACATGTTGATGGTGGTGAGGAAGCGCTCGCCGCCGTACAGCAGATCGGCTAGGGCCAGGGTGGTTTCGGTTTTGCCGACCCCGCTGGGGCCGACCAGCAGAAACACGCCCACCGGCGTATCGGCGCGATTGAGGCCGGCGGCGCTGGCGCGCATCGAGCGGTCGAGGGCGACGATGGCTTGCTCCTGACCGCGCACGCGCTGGCCGAGGTCGCGGGCGAAGGTCAGCACCTTGCTGTTGTGCTCACGGGCCAGTTGGCTCAGCGGCACGCCGGTCCAGTGGCTGATCACCTCGGCGACCAGGCGCGGGCAGACTTCGAAGCTGACCAGGCGCTCGGCGGCTTGGGCGCTGGCCAGTTCGATCTGTATTTCGCGCAGCTCGGCTTCCAGTTGCTCCAGGGCCAGTTGCTCTTCGTCGTCGTTCTCACCGGCAGATTGGCGAGCGCTGGCGCATTGCTTGCGCAGGTCGAGCAGGCGCTCGGCCAGCGCACGCTGCACGGCCCAGCGGGTCTCGACCTGCTCCAGTTCGGCGCGCGCCTCGCCCAGGCGACTCTCCAGCTGGGTCAGGGCGGCGGTGTCGATATTCAGGCCGGCATCCAGATCGCGGCGCAGGGCTTCGTCCTGCCGCTCGCCCTCGGCGATTTCGCCGCGCAGACGCTCCAGTGCGTCCGGTGCGGCGGCCAGGCTGATGCGTACGCGGGCGCAGGCGGTGTCCAGCACATCCACCGCTTTATCCGGCAGTTGCCGGCCGGCCAGGTAACGGGCGGACAGTTCGGCGGCGGCGACCACCGCATCGTCGCGCAGGTAGATGCCATGGCTCTTTTCATACACCGGCGCCAGGCCACGGAGGATGGTCACCGCTTCCTCGACCGTCGGCTCATGTAGCTGCACCGGCTGGAAGCGTCGAGCAAGGGCCGGGTCTTTCTCGAAGTACTTCTTGTATTCGCTCCAGGTGGTGGCGGCGATGGTGCGCAGTTCGCCGCGCGCCAGAGCCGGCTTGAGCAGGTTGGCGGCATCGCCACTGCCGGCCTGGCCGCCCGCGCCGATCAGGGTGTGGGCTTCGTCGATAAACAGGATGATTGGTTTCGGCGCGGCTTTGACTTCGTCGATCACCCCTTGCAGGCGGCGCTCGAACTCGCCTTTGACGCTGGCGCCCGCTTGCAGCAGGCCGAGGTCCAGACAGAGCAGCTCGACGCCCTTGAGCACAGCCGGCACTTCACCGTTGGCAATGCGCAGGGCCAAGCCTTCGACGATGGCGGTTTTGCCGACGCCGGCCTCGCCGACCACGATCGGGTTGTTCTTGCGCCGCCGCGCGAGGATATCGATCATCTGGCGGATCGCGCCGTCGCGGCACAGCACCGGGTCGAGCTTGCCGTCGCGCGCCTGTTGGGTGAAGTTGTGGGTAAAGCGCGACAGGTTCGATTCGCCGCCTGCGGGTTTACCCGTGGCCGCTTGCGGCTGCTGGGCCATGGCGAATTCGCGCAGGCGTTCGGCATTCAGTTTGGCCAGCAAGGGCTGGTAGTGGCTGCCGGCATAGCGCATCGGGTTGCGCAGCAGGGCGAGGATCAGCGCGGCCTGCTCGACCTGGCTCTGGCCGAGTTCGAGGCTGGCCACCAGCAGGGCGTCTTGCAGCCACTGCACCAGTTCGGTGGCGAACACCGGGTTGCGCGATTCGTTATGTTCGCCACGCGGTTGCAGGGCCCGGGCCAGCTCGCCGGCATCGACGTCGGCATCTTGCAGAGCGCGACTGAGCAGGCCGTCGGGGCGCTCCAGCAGGCCGAGCAGCAGGTCTTCGACCAGAATTTTGCTGCCGCCACGCACCACACAGCGCTCGGCGGCGTTTTCCAGGTCACGCTTGGTTTCGCCATCCAGGGCCTGGACCAGCTGTTGTAAATCGACGTTGATCATCTTCATCAATCCTTAATGAGCTTTGCTGCCGAGGGTGACCACGCCGTCGGCGTGGTCACGACCGAGCCAGCTGGTCCAGCCAAGGCGGCAGGGGTTGTCGGCGCCGATACGCAGTTCGCGGATCTCGTCCTGGCGCAGTTCGAGGCGGATGTCATAGTCCAGCGGGTCGCGCAGGGTGAAGCGCACCAGCGCGCAGAGCGGCTGGTAGCCGGTGCCGATCGGCAAGAATTCGTGGAAGCGCGTCCAACTGAGCTGGCGCACATGGATGCGGAACTTGCCGCCACGATCGCGTACCCATTCGCCGAGCACCAGGTCCTCGCCGAGGCGGCTGTTGGCCAAACCGAGGCGGTTGCGCTGCTCACCGAGAATTTCCACCTGACGCTCCAGGCATTGTTCGATAAACAGCTCGGCGTGCTTGAAGTAGTAGCGCAGCACCGACTCGATCAGCGCCGCCGAGTGGGCGCGCAGACTGAGCAGGCCGAGGTAGGGCAGCAGGCGTTTCCAGTTCAGCTCGGAGGCGCTGCGGATGGTTTTGCCGCCGAGACCGATCAGCGCAAACAGCTGCTCGGAGAAGGGGTCCAGCGCCCCGCTGTGGAAGCGCGAGTGGTAGCGGTATTTCTGCCAGATCGGCAACAGCAGGCGTTGCAGGCGGTTGTTGAACAGATCGAGGAAGTCACGGGTCGGGTTGCCGTCTTCGCTGTCGCCCAGCGCCTGCTCGCCATAGAAGGCCGGCAGTGGCGAGCCGGCCCCGAACAGGCTGACCAGGTTGATGCGCAGGCGCGCACGCAGCTCGCCGTGTTCTTCGAAGAACTGCACGCGATCGATATCGCTGCCGGGGAAACCCATGCTCGGGTTGGCCTGCAGCTCCAGCCGCTGATACAGCGCCTCCTCATCCAGCCCAGGGTGGGCGATGCGCAAGCGTTCCAGCACCAGCTGCACACCCTGGAACAGGCTGTACTCGCGGATGCCCCGGCTAAGCCGGGTAAGACCCAGCTCAAAGTCTGCGGTGCGGCGCTCAGGCGGCGTTGCCGTCTCTTGCTCGCATGCCGTTGCGCCGGGTCTCATAGCAGGGGTTGTTGCCCCATGCGCGGCGTCCATTGATATACCTCTCCCTGTGTGCTCTGCACGCGCAGCTCGTGGTACGAGTTGAGGCTGGCGTACAGGGCGAAAAATTCATTGAGTACCGAGGCGAAGAGGAACAGGTCGCCCTCGCCGACATAGCCTTCGGGGTTGATCGTCAATTGGGTGCGCACCCCGCGCACCGGCAGGCCGCGGTGCAGGCGGTCGACGTGCTGGTGACCGATGCTTTTCAGGCCGTCGAGCAGGCGTTTGCTGACCTTCTCCTGATGCTGGTCGTAGTAGCGCGGCAGGTCGTAGGTTTCCAGGATCACCTTGAGCGCCTCGACGTTGGCCAGCGACAGGTAGTTCAGCGACATGTTGCTGATCAGCTTCCAGAGGAAGTCGCGGTGCAGCGGCGGTGCATAGCTCGGCGTCACCGCGCTGATATTGCGGAAGGTGAGGAACTCCGGGGTGTCTTCGCTGGGCATGCAGATATCGCCGAGGCCCAGTTGGCGCGGCAGGTTCTGGTTGGTGCAGGTCAGCTCGATCGACAGCGTCTCGTGCTGGTCGAGGTTGCGCAGGCCGAAACTCAGGTAGGTTTCCAGGCCGTCGCCAAGCAACGAAGGCTGCTGGCGTACGCTGTAGTGCGGGCGCGCCAGGGGCACGTCGAAGCTCGGGTCGTGCTCGAAGGATTCGAACGGCACGTACTCCTCATAGCCTTTGCCGCCGGGTTTCCAGCCGGTAACGCGGTCCACCGAAAACACCCCACAATGCTGCGAATCGAGCTCGGACGGCAGCAACAGGTACTGGTCCTGCTTGCCGTCCAGGCGAATCGGGATGGCGTCGTGGGCGAACAGGTTGACCACCGGCGTGCAGTACAGGCGCACGTTGTCCAAGCTCGGACGGATGCGCTGCACCCCGGCTTTCTGGATCTCGAAGCGCAGCTCCAGGCCGCGGGCCTGCTTGAGCAACTCTTCGGGTAGGCGTTTGAGCGCCTCCAGGCCCTTGATGTCGACGAACAGGAACTTGTCCTGGAAGGCGAAGTATTCCTGTAGGTAGCGATAACCGCGGAAGGTGTTCAGCGGATAGGGGATCAAGGCTTCGTCTTCGGCAAAGCCGACCGGCTGCACCTGCTCGGTGCCCAGTTGCAGCGGTCGAAGCGCTTCTCCCTGGGCATCTTTCAGCGGCGTGCCGTCGTCGCCCAGGAGCACCAGTTGGAGGCTGTCCAGGTGGCGCAGCAGGCCAAGGTAGAGCAGCTGGCTGATATAGCGCTCGCCCGCCAGGTGCAGCCGCAGCTGCTTGAGGTTCAGCTCGCCGAGGTGGCCATCGGCGCTCATCGCCAGGCGCAGGCTGAGCAATGCGCCGTCGCCCTTGACCGAATACTCCAGACCGCTCAACGCCAGTGGCAACACCTCGGTGGCAAACGCGGTGCGGAAGCGGCAGGTGACGCCCTGGATCGGTTTGGACTCCACCGGCGTATTGCGTGGCACCGACAGCGCTGGGCCAGGGCGTTTCAGCGGATCGAACTGCAACATGCTGAACGCCGGCAGCGGGCGCATATAGTTCGGCCACAGCAGGTGCATCAGCGAGTGGGTCAGCTCCGGCAGCTCGTCGTCGAGCTTCTGCCGCAGGCGGCCGGTGAGAAAGGCGAAGCCTTCCAGCAGACGCTCGACATCCGGGTCGCGCCCGCTCTGCCCAAGAAACGGCGCCAACGCCGGGCTGCGCTCGGCGAAGCGCTTGCCCAAGTGGCGCAGGGCGGTGAGTTCGCTTTGGTAGTAGTGGTTAAAAGACATCAGGCCTCATTCCTTGAGTGTGAAATTGGCACTTCTTTGCGCCGCAATAGGAAAAGCGGTGCTGTCGTTATAAAAGTCGCAATTAATGCTGGCGTGTAAAAAGCTAATAAACCGTTGCTAATGATTGAATTGAAGCGTCCCCAAAAAGTAAAAACTAAAGTCGTCAACGTACTCGTTAATGCCCAGCATATAGAAAAGGTAACTACGCGTAGCCAGGATTTTGTAACTCTTCTGAGAGCGATAACAACAAGAAAAAGTGCCAGAGATAGAATTGGCAGGTTGGCTGTGCATATGAAAAATACAAATTCAAGAAATGGGACGCTCTGCTCTGTCATGTCGGCCTACTTTTTATGTTTTCTAAGTAAGTAAGTGCGGGTCATTATTTTCTTTGATATGACCCCTGGCAGTTCTTGACTGTCTCCTGAATATTTTGTGCGTTGGATGGGTGATGCTGTTATGTACATAAATTAATGCTCTGAGCTGGCAGTCTGAAAAAACATTGCGTAAATAACAAAGACAGCCATTGAAAATATGTAGCCAACTAAAAATATATATGGTGAGAAGGCAACCCATAACAAGGCCATGGCAATGCCAGACATATCACCCATCACAACATGAGCCAATCCATAGATCACCCATGGCACACCGTAGAATGGAATAAAAATAATAGGTGCCCACCAAATAAGACGCGCTGTAGCTGCCTCTGATTTTTTCTTGATATACCTAGTAGCCCATATTGCGAAAGCTGGATAAGCGATAATTCCGAATGAAAGTCCATAAGTCAGGAGAATGTCATCAAGGCTTTGTGGGCCACGGAGCATAGACTCCAGCAATGGTAGCGACACAAGAAAAACGGCAGGCGTCCAAATGGCAATCTGGAAAAACCTGTAAACAGTTAGGCTCATTGATTTGCTCTCGACTTATTGGGCATAGGCTCTTGCCATGGCCACATCCATCGCTCGGCACTGGGGTCGAGAGTTAGGAAGAATTCGTTCCACACGGCAATTGTATGGAATTCGAGCTTTTCTTTATTTTGTTGTCTGCGCTTCAGTTCGTTTGCAATAAGGCCGTTAAAGTTACCATTGTCGTCGAGGCCGATTCGTATGGCAGAAGCTATCATCGGATACTTTTTATCTCCCCAGAGGGAGAATAAAGCCGCACCTTTGCGTACATGTATACCCAGAAAAATCGCAGTGCCTGCTGGGTCGACAATAAAAGCTTCACAATTCGGGAAGCCGTCACCACTCACATAGGTGACGATATCCATATGTTTGGATACGCGATCAATAGTGATAACGAACTTGTAACTAACGTCTAGACTGGGGACAAATGTCACGCCTAGATTTTCCTTCAATTCAGCAGACGGAAAAAATGCATGGTTCTCACCTGCATATCCTCCGTCGATATGCAGTGTCGTAACTGGGCCGTCTTCCTTTCTTAAAACTGGCCAAGCATCGCCCTTGGGCTTTAGAACTCCATCATATCGAGTGTGATTGCCGCTAATTTTTCCGGAATCATTCGATTCGGTTCCTACGTCAAGTGCTTTACCGGAGAGAGCATCCACCTTGAAACGATGCCAGATTCGTGACGTGACCTCTGCCCCAACTTCTCCAGAGACACCACTTGCTCTCAGAGAAAAACCACGGGCATCACCTTCAAAATTTAAACCGCTCCAGCCAAAAGTCTTGCCTGGATGAAATGAGCGAATGTTTAGCTCATAGCGAGCAAGCTTTGCCAGCTTCAGGTTAACGACCTGCCCAGTACGCTGGGTTGACGGTGTGGAGTTGGCACGTTTCAGGGCTGCATCAGGCATGAGCGACACCGTTTGGCTGTAGCAGTGAAATGGTCAGCTCCTGACGCTGTTTGCCCGTGTTGATGACAGTTGTCTTGCCTTCGCTATCTGTGATGCCCTCATGCACTTCGCCAGATGCAGTGACAATGCGGTAGCCATAGTTGGCTATAGGGTTCCCGCTATCGTCCTGAATAACAAAAAACTCGTCGAAGAAGCCCGGAAGACCAAGAGGCTCAATAAATGGCGCAGGCGAGTGAGCGGTCCCAATCAATACTGTCCCCGAACCCGCAGTTACCGGATTGCCATGACTACCCACGGTGCCGAGCACGGTGGCTGGCTTGCCGTTGATCAGCACGGTGGGAATCACCGCGCCGGCCATGGCGCCGCCGCAGGCGGAAGGGTCGCCCATGCGCGCGGCCGGCAGGTTGTCGAACAGCACGTCGGGGGAGCCGGCGACAATCGGGTTACTGCCGTGGCCGGGGATCGGGCAGGCGGTGGGGTCACTGACGCGGGCGGCGGGTTTACCGGACATCCTTATCGCTCCTCAATGAACTTTCACTTGTCCGCTGCCATCCAGGCTTGCGGAGAAACTCACTTGGCGCTTGAAACCTTCGACTTGCAGCAGGCCTTCGATGGCAAAGGCCAGGCTCAGCGGGTCGTGGTCGCGAGGCAGGGAAATCACCCGCACTTCGGTCAAGCGTGGTTCGTACGCTTCGATAAAGCGTTCGATGGCGATACGCGCCTGCTGCAGCGAATCGTGCAGCGACAGGCGCATATCGTTGAGATCGGGCAACCCGTAGTCGGGCAGCGTTTGCACGCTACCCGCCCGGGTGCTGAGCATTTTCGCCAGGTGGGTAGCCACCGACGCCATGGCGGCGACCTCGCGGCTCCAGCCAGCGCGCTGGCTGGCTTCACCGCCGAGGCGTTCGAATAGGCTTCCGTAACCTGACATAAGGATGCTTATTCCTTGTCCAGCTTGCCGACCAAGGACAGGGTGAAATCGGCACCCATGTACTTGAAGTGCGGGCGCACGTTGAGGCTGACGCGGTACCAGCCCGGCTCACCATCCACATCGCTGACGATCACTTGAGCGGCGCGCAGCGGACGACGGCTACGTACTTCGGAGCTGGGGTTTTCCTGGTCGGCAACGAACTGGCGAATCCACTTGTTGAGCTCCTGTTCGAGGTCGGTGCGCTCTTTCCACGCGCCGATCTGCTCGCGCTGCAGCACTTTCAGGTAGTGGGCCAGGCGGTTGACGATGAACAGGTAGGGCAGCTGGGTGCCGAGCTTGTAGTTCAGTTCGGCGGTCTTGCCTTCTTCGCTGATGCCGAAGAACTTCGGCTTCTGCGCCGAGTTGGCGGAGAAGAACGCGGCGTTGTCGCTGCCTTTGCGCATGGTCAGGGCGATAAAGCCTTCTTCGGCCAGCTCGTATTCACGACGGTCGGAGACCAGCACTTCGGTGGGGATCTTGGTTTCGATCTCGCCCATGCTTTCGAAGTGGTGCAGCGGCAGGTCTTCCACCGCGCCACCGCTTTGCGGGCCGATGATGTTCGGGCACCAGCGGAACTTGGCGAAGCTGTCGGTCAGTTTGCTGGCGAAGGTGTAGGCAGTGTTGCCCCACAGGTAGTGCTCGTGGCTGTTGGCGACGTTCTCTTTGTAGACGAAGGTCTTTACCGGGTTGTCTTCCGGATCGTAGGGGTTGCGCAACAGGAAGCGCGGTACGGTGAGGCCGACGTAGCGGGCGTCTTCCTGCTCGCGGAAGCTCTGCCACTTGGCGAATTGCGGGCCTTCGAAGTGATCTTTCAGATCCTTCAGGTCCGGCAGGCCGGTGAAGCTTTCCAGGCCGAAGAATTTCGGACCGGCAGCGGCGATAAATGGCGCGTGGGACATGGTGGCGACACTGGCCACGTATTGCAGGGTCTTGACGTCCGGCGCGCTCGGGTCGAAGAAGTAGTTGGCGATCAGCGCGCCGACCGGCTGGCCACCGAACTGGCCGTATTCGGCGGTGTAGATGTGCTTGTACAGGCCGGACTGGGTGATTTCCGGGCTGTCTTCGAAGTCATCGAGCAGGTCCTGCTTGGAGGCGTTGATGATCTCCAGCTTGATGTTTTCGCGGAAGTTGGTGCGGTCCACCAGCAGCTTGAGGCCGCGCCAGGAGGATTCCAGGGCCTGGAATTCCGGGTTGTGGAGGATTTCGTCCATCTGCCGGCTGAGCTTGGCGTCGATCTCCGCGATCATGCGGTCGACCATGGCCTTTTTCACCGGCTCATTTTCGTTCTGCGGCTTCAGCAACTCTTCGATAAAGGCCGACACGCCACGCTTGGCGATGTCATAGGCTTCGTCGTCCGGAGTCAGTTTGGTCTCGGCGATGATGCGGTCGAGAATGCCGAGTTCGGCGGCGCTACGGCCGCCTTCCACTGCTGCGCTAGTGCTCATGAATTAGCTTCCTTGTTAATTGAGATCAGGAGTCCAGCTTGGCTTGGGCAGCCAGGCCGAGTTCGCCGAGTACGCGGTCCCGCGAGTCGTCGTCGGCCAGCACGCTTTCGATCGCCTTGCGGAAGGCTGGGGCGTTGCCCAGTGGGCCTTTGAGGGCTACCAGGGCGTCGCGCAGTTCCATCAGCTTCTGCAGCTCGGGCACTTGCTCGACCAGGTTGGCCGGGTTGAAGTCCTTCATCGAGTTGATGCGCAGCTGCACCGCCATGTCGTCGCCTTCGGCGTCGTCCTGCAGACGATTAGGGACGGCGAACGTCAGGTTGAGTTCCTGCTTGGCCAGCACTTCGTCGAAGCTGTTCTTGTCGATGCTGATCGGCTTGCGGTCTTCGATCTTGCGATCATCGGCGCGCTGGGTGAAATCACCCAGAACCATCAGTTTCAGCGGCAGTTCGATCTCTTCCTGAGCACCACCGGTGGCAGGTTTGAAGGTGACGTTGATGCGTTCCTTGGGGGCTACCGAGCCTTCTTTGGCCATGGTCTTTCTCCGTTACGGTTATGGCCCGAGGGCCTAGTTGCGCGGTCGCGCCTTACTCCAGTACCACTTCAAGATCGAGGTGGCACAACCTGCGGTAGATCTCTTCCTTGCTTTCACGTACGGCGTGGTTCTGCGGCAACAGCTCGCAGCAGCTGTGCAGCATGCGCAGTACATCCAGGGCGAGATCGGGTTCCCAGTCGCTTAGGCCGGTGGCTTGCAGCGTCTGGTCGAGCGAGTCGAGCTGGGTCTTGGCCAGTTCGTATTTCTTGGCGCTGAAGCACAGGCGCGCCAGGGTCAGTTGCCAGAAGAAACGTTCGCGGCCGCCGCGTGCCTTGCCCAGGCCTTGCTTGAGTTGTTGCACGGCGGCTTTCAGGCCGTCCTTGCGCAGTTTCGGCAGGACTTCCTGCAAGGCGATGTCCCAGGCTGGCTGGCTGCCGCTTTCATTGGCCACTGGGGTGTTTTCGCTGACCGGCGCGTGCAGGTGTGGCATCACGTGGGCGCTCAGCCAGGCGCGGGTCTGCGCATCGGCGAAGGCGCTGCCGTCGTGGTAGCGCAGTTCCTCCAGGCCGTGCATGCGTTGCAGGAACAGGGTGAGTTGGATTTCCACTTCGCGCATTGCCTGTTCTGCTTCCAGGCCTTGCAGGCATTGCCAGACCAAGTGCTGGCCGTCGAGCCAGAAGGGCGCACGGGCGATGCTGGCCTCCAGGTCGACCAGCAGGTCGGCGTACTGGCCGTTCTGGTAGCGTTCCTGATAGCTGGCCAGCTTGTCGGCGGGCAGGCCGCGCAGGGCGGTGATCTGTTCGGCGTTGCGTTCCGGCAGGCTGTCGATGGGTAGCCACAACAAGGTGCGGGCCAGGCGCAGCGCGCGCAGGTCGCTGGCTTTCTGCTTGAGCCAATAGGCGCACAGCGGCCGCGCCTGGTCTTGCAGGCTGCGCAGGCTCTTGTGCGCTTCTTTTTCGCTTTCTACCGGGGCGCCGGGGGTGAGCATCTGGCTGGCAGCCTGCTTGACCTGGGCAATCGCCGCGCCGACCGAGCCTGGCTCCGGCTGGCCTTGGCTGGCGCGTTTGACCAGTTCGTCCAGGCGCCGGCACAACGGCAGCAGCAGCGGGGCATCGGTGCCCAGGTGGGCCGACAGGCAGGTTTCCAGGGCGCGCAGTTGTTCGGCCAGACTGCGGAACAGCGCCAGTTGCTCGCCAATCGGCACATGCTCGGCCAGTGCCTGTTCCAGGCGTGGCAGCAACCAGCTGATGGCAGCGGCGCGGGTGCGCGACTTGCGTGGGTGCAGTTCGTTCCAGTGGTTGAGGCAGAGGTAGTGCAGCAGGCTCAAGCCGGCTTGCAGGCCAGCGAAGGATTCGCGTTGATACAGGCCCCAGATCAGCCAGGCGGCAACGCGTAAATCCTTGGAGTGGGCGCTGAGCAGGGTTTCGCTGTTTTCGCGGACTTTCTGCCAGTCGATCGCGGCGGTTTCATGCAGCGCGGTGGCCTTGCCCAGCTCGTTTTCCAGGACTTCATATTCGCTGGAGTAACGCATGTCGCTGCCGGCAAAGTCCCCTTCGTTAATAGGGAGTTTGGCCAGCGCTAAATAATGAGCAGTGAGTTTGTTGGCGTAGGTCATTCCATGACTCAATTGTTGAATCCGACAATTCGAGAGTAAGTGGCGCTATATAAGCAGGCACTTTAAATTGTCTGAGTTGCGCAACTTGTTGCGCACATCAATGTGCAACAAGTTGCGCAAAATCCTTATGAGGTGGGCATCCTAGTCCCATGGTTGGTAGTGGGCAACCATTGAAAGTGTGAAATGTGTAACAGCAGGGAATATTTGTCGACGCATTAATGGGACGATGGTTCCCATTAATTTTGCGGACTATTTCGCAAGTCTTAGTGTGCTTAAAAGATGTAGGAAGTTTTATTGCTGACGTGTAAGAGATAACTTACTGGCAAACTAGTGGCGCATCACATAAGTGTGGAGGTATTGGTCGTTTTATGTGATCGACGCCCGGTTTTACGGTGTTTGATTGTGGCAAGCGAATGGTTGGGCGGCGGAGCGTCCGGCGGGTCCAGGAGTAGGCCGCCAGACGTACATCGATAGTGCTCGTTCAGTTCAATACCGGTTCCGACCACAGGCTGACGCTGAGGGTGTGCTGGCTGCCGGGTGCCAGCAACAGTGTGTCATCGAGCACGTTGGCGTGTTCGATGCACAGCATGCGCTGCCAGGCCGTGTCGGCGAATTGCGAGAGGCGTTGGGCCTTGGCGATCCATGGGTTCCACAGCACGGCCGAGCCTGAGCCGCTGCTGCGCAGCAGGATGCGGCGCTGCCAGGCAGGATCAAGGATGCTCATGTGTGCCGGCGTTTCCAGGTAAATGCGGTCGGTTTCGCCCTGAAAACCCAGCGGGCCACTCTGCTGGCGGGTCTGCCAGTTTTCCAGGGTTTCGATGTAGCGGCAGCCCTCCAGGCCTTCGACGTGCACCTGGCGGATGTCGCTGACGGCGAAATAGCTGTGCAGCGCCTGACTGATGGCTAGCGCCGTGGTGCCAAGGTTGCGGCTGCACAGGTCAAGGTTGAGGTGGCTATCCAGGCGGATGCGCAGGCTCAGTTCGGCCGCATGCGGCCAGTCGGGCAGCGCTTGCTCGGTGCTGTTGTAGGTGAATTCGAGGTTGACCCCGTCGTCCTGGCTGTCGATGCCGCGCAACTGCCAATCGATGCCGCGCACCAGGCCATGTGCCGGCGCCTGCGTGGGTTGTCGATGCATGGCTTGTACCGCGGCTGGATTGCGTTGCAGGTCGCCGAACCAGGGCCAGCACACCGGCACACCGCCGCGTACGCTTTGCCCGCGCTGGTACGCCGCCTGCTCGCTCAGCCAGATCAGTGGCGGTTGGTTATCGCGTTGGTAGCTGAGTAGCTGAGCGCCTTGCTGGGCAATCAGCAGTTCGGCATCGGCATGGCGGACGCGCCAACAGGTGAGCCCGTCCAGCTCGATGCGTTCAACATGGGAAGTGGCCATCGGCGTGCTCTATTGCGGGTGAGGGTACTCACCATTGGACCGCAGCTTGGCCGGCAGTCCAAGGGGCAGATAGCAAAACGCCCGTCACCAGGACGGGCGTTTTGCTGAGGTGCGGCGGTGTTACTTGCCGTACACCTGCTCCGGTAGCCAGGTGATCAGCCCTGGGAACTGGTAGGCGATGACCAGCAGCAACAGCTGGATCAGGATAAACGGCACCACGCCCTTATAGATGGTGCTGGTGGGTACCGACGCGGGCGTGACCCCGCGCAAATAGAACAGCGCGAAGCCGAACGGTGGGGTGAGGAAGGATGTTTGCAGGTTCAGCGCGATCATCACGCCCAGCCACACCGGGTCCAGACCCATGGCCAGCAATACCGGGCCGACAATCGGTACCACCACGAAGGTGATCTCGATGAAGTCGAGGATAAAGCCGAGCAGGAAGATCACCAGCATCACCAGGAAGAACGCACCGAGTACGCCGCCAGGCAATTGTGCGAATACGTCCTCGATCATCGCTTCGCCGCCGAAGCCGCGGAACACCAGGGAAAACAGCGAGGCACCGATCAGGATCATGAAGACCATGGCGGTGATTTCGGTGGTGCCGTAGGCCACTTGACGCAGTTGGCCGAAGTTCAGCTTGCCCTTGTAGAAGGCCAGCAGCATGGCGCCCAGCGCGCCGAGAGCGGCGGCTTCGGTCGGTGTGGCGTAACCGGCGAGGATCGAACCGAGTACTGCGCCGATCAGCAGCAGTGGTGGCACCAGCGCGTTGATCAGTTTGTCCCATTCGATCGGGCCGAGCTCCTCCTGCGGCAGTGCCGGCAATTTCTTCGGCTGGAAGATCGCCACGCCGATGATGTAAAGGATATACATGCCAACCAGCATCAGGCCGGGGATCAGCGCGCCGACGAACAGGTCGCCGACCGAGACGGTCTTTGGCGAGAAGATGCCCATCTTCAGTTGCGCTTGCTGATAGGCGCTGGACATCACGTCGCCCAACAGCACCAGCACGATCGATGGCGGAATGATCTGCCCGAGGGTGCCGGTGGCCGCCAGGGTGCCGGTGGCGATGGCCGGGTCGTAACCACGCCGGAGCATGGTGGGCAGGGCCAGCAGACCCATGGTCACCACGGTGGCGCCGACGATACCGGTGCTGGCGGCGAGCAGCGCGCCGACCACGCATACGGAAATCGCCAGACCGCCGCGCAGGGTGCCGAACAGCCGCGACATGGATTCCAGCAGGTCTTCGGCGACCCTGGATTTCTCCAGCATCACGCCCATAAACACGAACAGAGGCACCGCCAGCATGGTCTGGTTGTTCATGATGCCGAATAACCGGTTGGGCAGAGCGCTCAGGTAACCGGCATCGAAGGTGTTGGTGAGAATGCCGATACCGGCGAACAGCAGGGATACGCCACCGAGGGTGAAGGCCACCGGGTAGCCGGCCATCAGCGCCAAGCAAATGCTGGCGAACAACAGAATTGCCATTAACTCAGCCATGTTTCACCTCAGGCTCGGGCAGGCGACCGGCGAGCATATATGCGGATTTAATTAGGTCGGAAATGCCTTGCAGTACCAGGCTGATCACCAGCACCAAGATGATGCTTTTTTGCAGGTAGACAAACTTCAGGCCACCGGATTCGCTGGAACCTTCGAAGGTTGCCCAGGAGTTCCCGACGTAATCCCAGCTGCTCCAGCCGAGGAACAGGCACAGTGGCAAGAGAAACAGCAGGGTGCCGAGGCTATCCACCAGGGCTTGGCGGCGCCCGCTGAACTTCTGGTAGAAGATGTCCACGCGCACATGCGCGTTACGTTGCAGGGTCCAGGCCGCGGCGCCCATGAATACCAGGGCGTGGGCGTACAGTACGGCTTCTTGCAGGGCGGTAGCGCCGATGCCGAAGCCGTAGCGCAGCACGACCACTAGTGCGGTGCCGAGCACCAGGAACAGGGTCAGCCAGGCGCAGGCCTGACCGAAGCGGGTATTCAGCGCATCGATGAAATGCGCAATGCTTAATGGAAGTGGAGACTTGTCGGACATGTCGAGTCCTTATCGTTATGGGTGAGGATGGCAGGCAAGCCGGCGATTTTAGGCAGGCCAGGGTTGTCGCAGCAATGCCACTACAACTTTAGTCGTATCTACTAGGCTTGAGGGTCACTTCCCCCTATGTTACTCAGGCATAGTTTGCCTACAGCGATCCTGTGGTCAGACCAATACAACAAGAAGGAGCATTGCATGAAACGTCGTCAAATTCTCGCAGCAGCGGGCGTAGGTCTTGCCGCCACCGCATTGGCCGGCTGCAACAAAGAGGCTGAAACCGCCGCCAAGCCTCAAGAGGGTGCGGGTGGGGAGACCTTTAACTGGAAGATGGTCACCTCCTGGCCGAAGAACTTCCCTGGTGTAGGCGTAGGGGCCGAGCGCTTCGCCACGCTGGTCAATGAGATGAGCAATGGCCGTCTGAAGGTCAAGGTCTATGCCGCTGGCGAGCTGGTGCCGGCGCTGGAAGTGTTCGATGCAGTCTCCCGCGGCACCGCCGAAATGGGTCATGGCGCGCCGTACTACTGGAAAGGCAAAGTGCCGGCCGCACAGTTCTTCTGCGCGCTGCCATTCGGCCCGAATGCTCAGGAAATGAACGCCTGGCTGCACCGTGGGGGCGGTATGCAGCTGTGGGAAGAAGTCTACAAGCCGTTCGGCGTGCTGCCGATGGCCTGCGGCGCGACGGGCGTGCAGACCGCTGGCTGGTTCAACAAGGAAATCAACGGGGTCGACGACTTCAAGGGCCTGAAGATGCGTACCCCGGGTCTGGGCGGCGAAGTGCTGACCAAGATGGGCGGTACTGTGGTCAACATGCCGGCCGGTGAAATCTTCACCGCGCTGCAAACCGGTGCGATCGACGCCACCGAGTGGATCGGTCCGTACAACGACCAGGCGCTGGGCCTGCACAAAGCGGCCAAGTACTACTACACCCCAGGCTGGCAAGAGCCGAACGTGACCTTCGAACTGGACGTCAACATCAAGGCTTGGGAAACCCTGCCAGCCGACTTGCAGGCCATCGTTCGTGCCGCCGCTCGCGACGTCAACGGCGACATGCTCGACGATTACAACGCGCGCAACATGGAAGCCCTGGAGCAGCTCAAGGGTGAAGGTGTCGACGTGCGCCGTCTGCCGGACGACGTGCTGACCAAGCTCAAGGAAGTGGCTGCCGAAGTGGTCGACGCCAGCGCGGCGGCCGATCCGGTGGCAACCAAGGTGTGGGCACAGCAGAAGGCTTACATGCAGCGCCTGTACGACTATGCCGAGATGAACGAGAAAGACATCTACAACATCCGCGGCTGATTCTTAGCGCACAGCAAAACGCCGGCCCTAGGGCCGGCGTTTTTGTCTCTGCGTTTCAGTATCCAGCTGAAACCCCGTCCTACCGCCGCGCAGGAACCGGGCGAGTGCGACCGCTGCCGTCGATGGCGACGAAGACGAACACTGCTTCGGTGACCTTGCGCCATTCGCTGGACAGCGGGTCGTCGCTCCACACCTCGACCAGCATCTGGATCGAGCTGCGACCGACTTCCAGTGCCTGGGTGTAGAAGGACAATTGCGCGCCGACGGCGACAGGCACCAGGAAGGCCATGCGATCGATCGCGACCGTCGCGACGCGTCCGCCGGCCACTTTGCTGGCCATAGCGGTGCCGGCGAGGTCCATTTGCGCGACCAGCCAGCCGCCAAAAATATCGCCGAAACCATTGGTTTCACGCGGCAGCGCGGTGATCTGCAGGGCTAAGTCGCCTTGGGGAATCGGGTCATCCTGTTCGAAGTCGTTCATCTGATTACGGCTCGCGGCGCGGTTGTTGTTGTAGGCGCGGCGCAGACCGTTGAAAAAGGTAACGAGCAAAGGCGAGGCAAGGCGAGATCAGGCGAGGACGCGGAGTGTACGAGTTGTACATGAGCCGTCTGGGTCTGATTTCAACGCGGCATAGCCGAGCACAGTAGTTTTTCAGTGGCCTGCGGGCCCGCAAGGGTGCGGGTTTCGCGAGTATACCGACTGAACGGTCGCTGGGCGACCATGGCGCTTTGCCGCTAGCGCTGCGTAGGCATTGTTGCCGCGGCGCGCACAAAGTCGCCGGCGGTCATGTAACTGTCACATTGATTTCATAGATTGGTCACGTGGCCTACAGATACTTGGCCCCGTTCTATCCAACACTAATTCTGCTAGGAGCAAGGCATGAAACTTAAGCGTTTGATGGCGGCCATGACTTTTGTCGCCGCTGGCGTGGCCACCGCCACTGCGGTCGCCGCGATCGATCCGGCTCTGCCGACCTATGAAAAGACCTCGGGCGTTTCGGGCAACCTGTCCAGCGTCGGTTCCGACTCGCTGGCCAACCTGATGACCCTGTGGGCTGAAGAATTCAAGCGCAGCTACCCGAACGTCAATATCCAGATCCAGGCTGCCGGTTCCTCCACCGCGCCACCGGCAATGACCGAAGGCACTGCCAACATGGGCCCGATGAGCCGCGCCATGAAGGACAGCGAGATTCAGGCGTTCGAACAGAAATACGGTTACAAGCCGACGGCCGTTCCGGTGGCCATCGATGCCCTGGCGGTATTCGTGCACAAGGACAACCCGATCAAGAGCCTGTCGATCGAGCAAGTGGATGCGATCTTCTCCAGCACCCGCCTGTGCGGTGGCGCCAGCGACATGAAAACCTGGGGTGACGTTGGTCTGACCGGCGAGTGGGCGGCCAAGCCGTTGCAGCTGTTCGGCCGTAACTCGGTTTCCGGCACCTACGGTTACTTCAAGGAAGAAGCCCTGTGCAAAGGCGACTTCAAATCCAACGTCAACGAGCAGCCGGGTTCGGCTTCCGTGGTGCAGTCGATCTCCAGCACCCTGAATGCTATCGGTTACTCGGGTATCGGCTACAAGACCTCCAGCGTGAAGGCTGTGCCGCTGTCGAAGAAAGGCGGCGAAGCGTTTGAAGCCAACGAAGAAAACGCCCTGGCTGGCAAGTTCCCGCTGGCACGTTTCTTCTACGTCTACGTGAACAAGGCGCCGAACAAAGCCCTGAGCCCGCTGGATGCCGAGTTCATCAAGCTGGTGCTGTCCAAGCAAGGCCAGGAAGTGGTCGTTAAAGACGGTTACATCCCGCTGCCGAGCAAAGTGGTTGAGAAAACCATGAAGGAACTGGGCCTGTAAGCCTCTGGTAATACCGGCAGGGACGCCACAGTAAGCCGCCACGCCCGCCTCTTTTTAGAGGTGGGCGTTGCTTTGTCAACGTGCTGTAACTTTTCTGTCACACAAGCTGACTACAGTACACAGCCTGTGCAACGAACGAAAACACGGCGCGCTCATGGCCGCGCAGAGACGCTCTTACTATGAATGACCTGGCAAGTGAAACCATGACCGCCACTCCCAAATCCCTCGGGCTGGACTTCAATACTCCGGCCTTGCAGCGCAAGCGGCGCATACGTGCGCTGAAAGACCGACTGGCACGCTGGTGTGTGTCCATCGGCGGCATGACGGTGCTGGGCGCCATCACGCTGATCTTCTTCTACCTGGCCTACATCGTGTTCCCGATGTTCCAGGGCGCCGGTCTCGACAGCCGCGATCCGGTGCAGCCGGCCTGGCTGGCAGAGGCCGGCAAGCCGCTGTTGATGGCGGTGGAAGAGCAGAACCAAGTGGCCATGCGCCTCGACGCGCGCGGGCAGGTGCAGTTCTTCGATGCCAAGAGCATGGCGCTGCTGAGCGCGGTCACTCTGCCGCTGCCGGCGAATGCCCAGGTGGCTTCCGTCGGGCTCGATCAGCCGGGCAGCAATCGGGTGGCCTTGGGCTTGTCCACCGGCCAGGTGCTGGTGTTCGAGCATGCTTATCCGGTCAGTTACCCGAACGACGTCAAAACCATTACCCCGCGCATTAATTATCCGTTTGGCGAGGCGCCGATCAGCCTGGATCCGCAGGGTCGGGCGCTGGACCATGTCGGCATCAACCTGAACAGCGGCACGCTGCTGCTGAGCGCCTCCAGCGGTACCGACCTGCACGTGCTGAGCCTCGGCCGCGAAGAGAACATGATGACCGGCGAGGTCACGCTCAACGAAGAGCGCATCGCCTTGCCGCAGATCGCCGAACCGATCAAGGCCTTGATCGTCGATCCGCGTCAGCAGTGGTTGTACGTGATCAACGGGCGTGCCACGGCGGATGTGTTCAGCCTGCGCACCAAAGAGCTGAATGGGCGCTACAAGCTGCTCAACGACGGCGCCAGCGAAGTCAGCAGCGCCACTGCGTTGCTCGGCGGCATCTCCTTGATGATCGGCGACAGCAAGGGCGGCATCGCGCAGTGGTTCATGGTGCGCGACGACGATGGCAAGCAGTACCTGAAGTCCATCCGCAGCTTCCAGATGGCCGGCAACGCGATTACCCAGATCATCCCCGAAGAACGTCGCAAAGGCTTCATGGCCTTGGATGCACAAGGTAACCTGGGGATTTTCCACAGCACCGCACACCGCACCTTGTTGGTCGAGCCGATTGCCGATGGGGCTGCGTTGGCGGGCCTGTCGCCGCGCGCCAACCGCGTGCTGGTCGAATCGCAAGGGCAGCTGCAGCGTCTGTTGGTCGACAACCCGCACCCGGAAGTGTCCTGGAGTTCGCTGTGGGGCAAGGTCTGGTATGAAAACTACGACCAGCCGGACTACATCTGGCAGTCGACGTCCGCCAACACCGATGCCGAGCCCAAGCTGAGTCTCGCGCCGCTGGCCTTCGGCACCCTGAAAGCGGCGTTCTACGCCATGCTGCTGGCGGCGCCGTTGGCGATTGCCGCGGCCATCTACACCGCCTACTTCATGGCGCCGGCCATGCGCGGCAAGATCAAACCGGTGATCGAGCTGATGGAGGCTTTGCCGACGGTGATCCTCGGCTTCTTTGCCGGCCTGTTCCTCGCGCCCTATGTCGAAGGGCATCTGCCGGGCATCTTCAGCCTGCTGATCTTCACCCCGATCGGCATTCTGCTGGCCGGCTTCGCCTGGAGCCGCCTGCCGGAAGCGATTCGCCTGCGGGTGCCGGACGGCTGGGAAGCTGCGTTGCTGATCCCGGTGATCCTGCTGGTCGGTTTCGTCTCCCTGAGCATGAGCGGCCACCTGGAAGTCTGGTTGTTCGACGGCAACATGCGGGCCTGGTTGAGCAACGACCTGGGCATCCCGTTCGACCAGCGCAACGCCCTGGTGGTCGGTCTGGCCATGGGTTTCGCGGTGATTCCGAACATCTACTCGATTGCCGAAGATGCCGTGTTCAGCGTGCCGAAAAGCCTGACCTTCGGTTCCCTGGCTCTCGGGGCAACGCCTTGGCAGACCCTGACTCGGGTGGTCATCCTCACCGCCAGCCCAGGCATCTTCTCGGCCGTGATGATCGGCATGGGCCGCGCCGTGGGCGAAACCATGATCGTGCTGATGGCCACCGGCAACACCGCGATCATGGACATGAACATCTTTGAAGGTCTGCGCACCCTGGCCGCCAACGTGGCGGTGGAAATGCCCGAGTCGGCGGTCGGCGGTACTCACTACCGCGTGCTGTTCCTCTCGGCGCTGGTTCTGCTGTCCTTCACCTTCGTCATGAACACGCTCGCGGAGCTGGTGCGCCAGCGTCTGCGCGTCAAGTACGCGTCGCTCTAAGGCTTTGGAAGGTATATGTCCGTGAAAAAGAATTCCGTAAAAGCCTGGTTCAAAAGCGGTTCGCCGTGGATCTGGATGAACGCCGGTGCGGTGTCCATCGCGGTGATCATGACCCTCGGTCTGCTGGCGGTGATCGCCACCCGCGGTCTCGGTCACTTCTGGCCCGCCGATATCATCGAAGCCGACTACCGGGTGCCTGGTCAGGAAGCCAAGGTGATGGCGGGCGAGATCACCCAGATCGAAGAGATCCCGCGTGCGCGCCTGGCGGCGTCCGGCTTGCCGGTGAGCGCCGAGGGCGGCGAGTTCATGACCCGCGAGCTGTTCAAAGTGGGTAACCGCGACCTCTACGGCGCTGACTTCACCTGGGTGGTCGGCGAGTGGTTGAGCAACCAGCGCACGCCGGAAACGCTCAGCGCATTCGAGCGCCGCGAGTGGGGCAACCTCTATGGCTACCTGATCAACGTCAAGGAAAACGGCCAGCTGGTCGCCGAGGGCGATGCCGCATGGGATGCCTTGCAGGAGCGTCTGGCGCGGGTCGACGAGCTGCATGCCCAGGTCGTGCGCCTGGAGAAGAAGGACATTGGCCGGATCAACGCCGGGCTTGAGCGCATTCGTCTGCAAACCCGCAGCCTGGAGCTGCAGGGTACGCTGAGTGCGCAGGCGCAAGCCGATCTGGACGCCGATCGCGCCCAGTGGGATGCCGAGTACAAGGTGCTGGAAACCCAGTTGGTGGCGCTCTACGAGGCCTTCAACCGCGACAGCGCCACGGTCAAGACCGCCGACGGCCGCGAGGTTGAGCTGAGCCTGGGCAAGGTGGTGCGCGCCTTCCAGCCCAATGCCATGGGCACGTTCGACAAGCTCGGCTTCTACTTTGCCAAATTGTGGGAGTTCGTCAGCGACGACCCGCGTGAAGCCAACACCGAAGGCGGGATCTTCCCAGCGATTTTCGGCACCGTGATGATGACCCTGATCATGGCCGTGATCGTTACCCCGTTCGGCGTGATCGCTGCGATCTACCTGCGCGAATACGCCAAACAAGGGCCGTTGACCCGGGTGATCCGCATCGCGGTGAACAACCTGGCTGGCGTCCCGGCCATTGTTTACGGGGTGTTCGGCTTGGGCTTCTTCGTCTATGTGCTGGGCGGCTCGATCGACCGGTTGTTCTTCCCCGAGGCCGCGCCGGCACCGACCTTCGGTACGCCGGGCCTGCTCTGGGCCTCGCTGACCCTGGCGATCCTCGCGGTGCCGGTGGTGATCGTCGCCACCGAAGAAGGCCTGGCGCGGATTCCCCGGGCGCTGCGCGAAGGTTCCCTGGCGCTCGGTGCGACCAAGATCGAAACGCTCTGGCGCGTGGTGCTGCCGATGGCCAGCCCGGCGATGATGACCGGCCTGATCCTCGCCGTGGCGCGTGCCGCCGGCGAAGTGGCGCCGCTGATGCTGGTCGGCGTGGTCAAGTTGGCGCCGAGCTTGCCGGTGGACGGCAACTACCCGTACCTGCACCTCGATCAGAAGATCATGCACCTGGGCTTCCATATCTACGACGTCGGCTTCCAGAGCCCCAACGTCGAGGCCGCGCGGCCGCTGGTGTACGCCACAGCGCTGCTGCTGGTGCTGGTGATCGCGATTTTGAACCTCACCGCGGTCTACATGCGTAACCGCTTGCGCGAGAAGTACAAGGCGCTGGATCACTAAATCCTTGGCGTCGGCTGCTACTGTGGCAGCCGGCGTGATAAACGAATTGTTAGCGTAGGGAGCATCCCATGCAGCACGAAGCACACACTCACGGCATCGACATCTCGGCCCTCGGCCGCGACAAGCAGAGCCTCAACCTGGCCTCGGAAACCGTGGCCATCCAGGTGCCGAGCCTGAACCTGTTCTACGGCGACAAGCAGGCGCTGTTCGACGTCAGCCTGAACATTCCCAAGCAACGCGTGACCGCCTTCATCGGCCCGTCCGGTTGCGGTAAGTCGACCCTGCTGCGCACCTTCAACCGGATGAACGACCTGGTCGACGGTTGCCGCGTGGAAGGCGAAATCAACATCGACGGCAAGAACATCTACCGCAAGGGCGAAGACGTCGCCGAATTGCGTCGCCGCGTCGGCATGGTGTTCCAGAAGCCCAACCCGTTCCCCAAGAGCATCTACGAGAACGTGGTCTATGGCCTGCGCATCCAGGGCATCAACCAGAAGCGCGTGCTCGACGAAGCCGTGGAATGGGGCCTGAAGAGCGCGGCGCTGTGGGATGAGGTCAAGGACCGTCTGCACGAATCGGCGCTCGGTTTGTCCGGTGGTCAGCAGCAACGTCTGGTGATCGCCCGCACCGTGGCGGTGCAGCCGGAAGTGCTGCTGCTCGATGAACCCTGCTCGGCCCTCGACCCGATCTCCACGCTGAAGGTCGAAGAGCTGATCTACGAGTTGAAATCCAAGTACACCATCGTCATCGTCACCCACAACATGCAGCAAGCCGCGCGGGTGTCGGACTACACGGCGTTCATGTACATGGGCAAACTGATCGAGTTCGGCGATACCGACGCGCTGTTCACCAACCCGGCGAAAAAGCAGACAGAGGACTACATCACCGGCCGCTACGGTTGATGGCCATGCCAGAACGCGCCGGGCGGCGTTGGCCAAGCGTGCTGCCTGCGCTTCGCCGCCTTGCCCGACACGCTCTGGCAGAACCCCTCCACTGTCGACACGTATCCGGTTAAATCAAGGGTTTGCACATGATCAACAAAGACAGCCTCACCCATCACATCTCTCAGCAGTTCAACGCCGAGCTGGAGGAAGTGCGCAGCCACCTCCTGGCGATGGGCGGCCTGGTCGAGAAGCAGGTCAACGACGCGGTCACTTCGCTGATCGAGGCCGACTCCGGTCTGGCCCAGCAGGTGCGCGAGATCGACGACCAGATCAACCAGATGGAGCGCAATATCGACGAGGAGTGCGTGCGCATCCTCGCCCGGCGCCAGCCGGCGGCGTCCGATCTGCGCCTGATCATCAGCATCTCCAAGTCGGTGATCGACCTTGAGCGCATCGGCGACGAAGCGACCAAGATCGCCAAGCGCGCGATCCTCCTGTGCGAGGAAGGCGAAGCGCCGCGTGGCTACGTCGAAGTGCGGCATATCGGCGATCAGGTACGCAAAATGGTGCAGCAGGCGCTGGATGCCTTCGCCCGTTTCGATGCCGACCTGGCGCTGTCGGTGGCGCAGTACGACAAGACCGTCGACCGCGAATACAAAACCGCGCTGCGCGAGCTGGTCACCTACATGATGGAAGACCCGCGCTCGATCGCACGCGTGCTCAACATCATCTGGGCTTTGCGTTCGCTGGAGCGCATCGGCGACCACGCGCGCAACATCGCCGAGCTGGTGATCTACCTGGTACGCGGCACCGACGTGAAGCACATCGGCCTGACCCGCATGCAGGAAGAAGTGCAGGGCACCGGCAAAGACCGCTAAGCCCCAGGCTACTTCGGCCCACCTTGTCGGGCCGTTCGCCGTTTAGGGTTGGCCTTTGGCCAGCAGCCGCGACTATGCTTAGGGCCATTCGAATGGGAGTGGCCGATGAGCAAAGTCAGCGTGTTGGTGGTGGACGACGCAACCTTTATCCGAGACCTGGTAAAAAAGGGCCTGCGCGATCATTTCCCCGGCGTGCAAATCGAGGAAGCCATCAACGGGCGCAAGGCCCAGCAGCTGCTTGGCCGGCAAACCATCGACCTGATTCTCTGCGACTGGGAAATGCCGGAAATGTCCGGGCTCGAACTGCTCAGTTGGTGCCGCGAGCAGGACAACCTGAAAAGCGTGCCGTTCATCATGGTCACCAGCCGTGGTGACAAAGACAACGTGGTGCAGGCGATTCAGGCTGGCGTCTCCGACTTTATCGGCAAGCCGTTTTCCAACGAGCAATTGGTGACCAAGGTGAAAAAAGCCTTGAGCCGCGCCGGCAAGTTGCAAGCCCTGGCCGCCAGCGCGCCCCCCAAGATGCTCAGCAGCGGCGCCTTCGCCAATGACTCGTTGTCGGCACTCACCGGCGGCAAGACCGCCGTTGTCAAGCCCAGTGCGCCCGCTGCGACAGTGCCTGCGGCCTTTGCAGCGAAACCGGCAGCGGCCGCCGCGCCGGCTAAGGCACCGGCCGGGCGCGGGCAAGGCCAGCTGCGCCTGCCGGCCGGCAATATGGCGTGTGTGATCAAGGCCCTGAGCCTCAAGGAAGCCTTGCTGGTGGTCAAACGCGGCGAACCCTTGCCGCAGGTGCTGGAAAGCGCGGTGCTTGACCTGGAGCAGGGCGAGGGCGGCGAGGTGGCGCGGCTCAACGGCTACCTGCATGCGGTTGCCGCCTTCGAGCCGAAACCCGACAGCGAATGGTTGCAGCTGACCTTTCGCTTCGTCGACCGTGATCCGCAGAAGCTCGATTACCTGTCGCGCCTGATCGCCCGCGGCACCGTGCAGAAGCACTTCAGCCCGGGCGCTTAGCGAGCATGGCGCGCTGCTACTGCGCAGCGCTGGCCTGCGAGATGCTTCACAACCCGGCGCATAGGCGTTCGCAGAGTGCTCGGGCGGCTGCTAGTCTGCTTATCCCGGATACCAAAAAAGCCATAAGATCCGAGTCGTTATGCTAGGGCGTCTGATAGTTCTCTGCAGTCTGCTGGCCATCACCCCTGCGGTCATGGCCCTGACCATCTACAAGTACACCGATGCCAACGGTGTGGTGACCTATACCGATAAAGCGGCGCCCGGTGCGCAGGTGTTCGTCTTTCGCGACCGTATGGTCGAGCGCCTGGACAACGCGGTGAAGCTGGAAACCAAGAAGCACGAAGCCGGCGAAACCCTGCTGATCCGTAACGACCTGTACGCCCCGGTGCAGATCGAGCTGCGCCTGGAGCAGGTCGACAACGCCATTGGTGTGCCGGATAAGCCGATCAGCTGGGTGTTGCCGCCGCGCAGCAAGATCCGCCTGGCCACTCTCGCTCCGCTCGATGCCAGCAAGCCGCTGCGCTATACGCCGAAACTGCGTTACGCGCTCGGCGACCCGCGCTTGCAGCCCACCGCGCAGCGTTATCCGCTGCCCTGGCGCGGCGGTCCGTTCCGCCTGACCCAGGGCGCCAACGGCAAATACAGCCACTTCACCGCGAAAGGCCGTTACGCGATGGACATCGCCATGCCCGAGGGCACGCCGATTGTCGCGGCGCGTGGCGGCATGGTGGTGAAAACCGAAAACCGTCAGAGCGGGCGCGGCAACAACCCGTCCGGCAACTACGTGCGCATCCTCCACGACGACGGCACCATGGGCGTCTACCTGCACTTGATGCAGGGTTCAGTGAGCGCACGTGAGGGGCAGCGCGTTGCGGCCGGCACGTTCATCGCGCGCTCCGGCAACACCGGCAACAGCACGGGGCCACACTTGCACTTCGTGGTACAGCGCAATGTCGGGTTGGCGCTGGAGTCGATTCCGTTCGACTTCAGCCAGCCGGTCAACAGCCTGCCCAACTTTGCCGTCGGCGGCGAATAGGTCGGTGCAGCCCAACAGCTGGCTGGATGCATCGTTGGGCTTCGTCGCGCAGCTCTTCAGCCCAGCCTACGCGCGTAGGATGGGTTGCGCGAAGCGATACCCATCATCTTCGGCAGCGACTGCTCAGCCACTTCAATCCAGCTTGAGCACCTTGGCCAGGACGATCTTTGGGCCTTTCATCTTCTTGACGATGATGCGCAGGCCGTCGACCTCCAGCACTTCTTCTTCCTCGGGCACGCGCTTGAGGGTTTCGTAGATCAGCCCGGCGAGGGTTTCCGCGTCGATGTGGTCGAGGTCGACGCCGAGTAGGCGTTCGACCTTGAACAGCGGCGTGTCGCCGCGCACCAGCAGTTTGCCCGGCTGGTAGGCGAGGATGCCGCGTTCGGCCTTGCGGTGTTCGTCCTGAATGTCGCCGACCAGGGCTTCCAGCACGTCTTCCATGGTCAGGTAGCCGATCACCTTGCCGTCGGCTTCTTCGACCAGGGCGAAGTGCGAGCCGCCCTTGCGGAACTGCTCCAGCAGGCTGGACAGCGGCATATGCCGGGTCACCCGCTCGATGGGGTGCATCAGTTCGCCGATCTTCAGCGCCGAGGGCAGCATTTCCAGCAGCGACAGGTGCAGCAGCAGGTCTTTGATGTGCAGCACGCCGACAAATTCGCCGCTGTTGTCGTCGTACACCGGGTAGCGGCTGTATTTGTGCCGGCGAAACACGCTGAACACTTCGTCGAGCGCGGCGTTCAGTTCCAGGGCGATCAAGTCTTCACGGGAGTTGGCCCAGTCCACCACTTCCAGTTCGCCCATCTCCACCGCCGAGGCCAGCACGCGCATGTCCTGGTCGCTGGGGTCGCTGGCGCGGCTGGAGTGCAGGATCAGCTTGAGCTCGTCGCGGCTGTAGTGGTGCTCATGGTGCGGCCCCGGCTCGCCTTGGCCGGCGATGCGCAGGATGGCGTTGGCGCTGGCGTTGAGCAGGAAAATCGCCGGGTACATGGCCCAGTAGAACAGGTACAGCGGCGCGGCGGTCCACAGCGAGAGCAACTCGGGTTTGCGGATCGCCCAGGATTTGGGGGCCAGCTCGCCGATCACGATGTGCAGGTAGGAAATGATGGCGAAGGCGGTGAAGAAGGCGATGCCGCTGATCAGCTTCGGCGATTCGATACCGATGGCGCCCAGCAACGGCTCCAGCAGGTGGGCGAAGGCCGGCTCGCCGACCCAGCCGAGGCCGAGTGAGGCCAGGGTGATGCCCAGCTGGCAGGCCGACAGGTAGGCATCCATTTGGTTGTGCACAGTGCGCAGGATATGCCCGCGCCAGCCGTTCTGGGCGGCAATGGCATCGACCTTGGTGGCGCGCAGCCTGACGATGGCGAACTCGGCGGCGACGAAAAAGCCGTTGAGCAGCACCAGGAACAAGGCGAAGAGCACGAGGCCGAAGTCGGCGAAATAGGTGGCGATGGTGTAACTCGGCGAGGGGTCCATTAATCGGTTCGGTAAGCCAATGACCGCTAAAGGGTGGCGGCAGATCTCGGGCTTTGCAAGTGGGCCTTGGCGGTGCCGTGGCTACTGGCCGCGCCGCACCACCTGAATGCTGGGGAAGTGGCAGGTGAAGGTGCTGCCTTGGCCCAGGCTGCTGGCGATGTCCAGGCGTGCGCGGTGACGCAGCAGCACGTGCTTGACGATGGCCAGGCCGAGACCGGTACCGCCGGTATTGCTGGCGCGGCTGGAATCGACCCGGTAGAAACGCTCGGTCAGGCGCGGCAGGTGTTTGGCTTCGATGCCCAGGCCGGTGTCCTGCACCGTCAGGTGCGCGCCGTGCTCGTCGCCCCACCAGCGGATGTGAATTTCGCCGGCGTCCGGGGTGTATTTCACCGCGTTGAACACCAGGTTGGAGAAGGCGCTGCGCAATTCCGTTTCGCTGCCCTTGAGCTTGAGGTGCGGATCGGCCTCCAGGTGGATGCGGTGATGGCGTTCGGCCGACAGCGCCTGGGCGTCGTTCTTGATGCTCAGCAGCAGCAGGTCGACCGCCACCGGCTGGTTGTCCGAGGGGTAGTCGGTGGCTTCCAGCTTGGCCAGCAACAGCAGGTCATTGAGCAGGCTTTGCATGCGTGCGCCTTGCTGTTGCATCTGTTGCAACGCGCGCAGCCAGCGCGGGTTCACCTCGTCGACGTTGTCCAGCAGGGTTTCCAGGTAGCCGGAGATCACCGTCAGCGGCGTGCGCAGTTCGTGGGAGACGTTGGCGACGAAATCCTTACGCATCTGTTCCAGCTGGTGCAGGCGGGTGACGTCGCGCACCAGCATCAGGTGTTCGCGGTTGCCGTATTGGGTGATGTGGAATTGCAGGTGGCGGCGGTTGCTCAGTGGCGAGGGAATGTCCAGCGGTTCGAGGTAGTTGTTGCGCTCGAAATACTCGATGAAGCGCGGGTCGCGCACCAGGTTGGTGATCGACTGACCGCTGTCCTGCGGGGTTTTCAGGCCGAGCAGGGTTTCCGCCGCGCGGTTCCACCATTCCAGGTTGCCGTCGCTGTCGAGCATGATCACCGCGTCTTTCAGCGCCGCCGTGGATTCCTGCACGCGGTCGATCACCGCTTGCAGGCGCCCGCGCACGCGCTGGTCGCGGCGTTGCAGGTGGTAGATGCTGTCGAATACTTCGCCCCACAGCCCGTAGCCGTCGGGCGGCGCTTCGTCCGGCTGATGCTCTTTCAGCCATTTGTGCAGGCGCAGCAGTTGGCTGAGCGTCCAGCCGAGGTAGATGGCCAAGCCGCCGGCCAATACCCAGGCGTATTCGCCGGTGATCAAGCCGAGCAGCAGGCAGGCGCCGACGAGCAACAGCAAGCGGCGCACCACGGCGCCACGCCAGTTCTGATTCACTTGGAAGTCATCCGCCAATCAATCCGTTCTGCCGCCCGTTCCAGGCGGCAATCCTAACCCGCGTTGCCGCAGCGCGGGGCTACTCAGCAGACGCTAACTTTTCGTGGAGAAACGATAGCCGGTGCCGCGTACGGTCTGCACCAGGTTTTCGTAGACCTCGCCGAGGGCCTTGCGCAGGCGGCGGATATGCACGTCGACGGTGCGTTCTTCGACGTAGACGTTGCCGCCCCAGACCTGATCGAGCAACTGGCCACGGGTGTAGGCGCGTTCCTGGTGGGTCATGAAGAATTGCAGCAGGCGGTATTCGGTGGGGCCCATCTCGGCCGGTTTGCCGTCGATGGTCACACGGTGGCTGATCGGGTCGAGCAGCAGCCCGCCGACTTCGATCGGCCCTTCGCTATCGGCCGGGCCGGCGCGACGCAGTACGGCTTTCAGACGGGCGACCAGTTCGCGCGGCGAGAACGGTTTGGTGATGTAGTCGTCGGCGCCGACTTCCAGGCCCTGGATCTTGTTGTCCTCTTCGCCCTTGGCGGTAAGCATGATGATCGGGATGTCGCCGGTCAGCTCGTCGCGCTTCAAGCGGCGGGCCAGCTCGATGCCCGAGGTGCCGGGGAGCATCCAGTCGAGCAGGATCAAGTCGGGCTTGCGGTCGACGATGAGCGCGTGGGCCTGCTGGGTATTCTCCGCCTCCAGGCACTCGTACCCGGCCATTTCCAGCGCCACCGCGATCATTTCGCGGATCGGTGCTTCGTCGTCGACGATCAGAATGTTCTTGCCAACCATGGGTCAAGCCTCGGGTCATCTCGCTGTAATGGGCTGCATTAGATAACGGAATTATTGCAGCGATATGACAAGTGCGCGGCATGACAACAGAAGACGCCGCGGCGGCGAGGGTTGAGTGCCGCGATACCCATCAAGCGCTCGGTGGGTTGCACCGCTACGCGCGCAGGGCGTAATCAAGCACCAGGCCGATGAAAATCGCCAACCCGGCCCAGTGGTTGTGCAGAAAGGCGTTGAAGCAGGCCATCGGCTTGCGGTTGCGTGTCTGCTGGTATTCCCAGGCGAAGCATGCGAGCGCCACCAGCAGGCCGAGGTGGAAATACACGCCCAGCTCGAAACGCGCGCCGGCCAACAGCAGGCACAGCAGCGCCAGGCCTTGCAGGATGGCGATGATCAGGCGGTCGGCGTCGCCAAACAGGATGGCGGTGGATTTCACCCCGATCTTCAGGTCGTCGTCGCGGTCGGCCATGGCGTAGTAGGTGTCGTAGGCCACGGTCCATAGCAGGTTGGCGAGGTACAGCAGCCAGGCTTCGGGCGGCAGGCTGCCGGTCTCGGCGGTGAAGGCCATCGGTATGCCCCAGGAGAACGCCGCGCCCAGCACCACCTGCGGGTAGAAGGTGTAGCGCTTCATAAAGGGGTAGCAGGCGGCCAGGGCCAGGCCGCCGAACGACAGCCAGAGGGTGGTGGCGTTGGTGAACAGCACGAGCACGAAGCTGGCGGCCACCAGTAGCGCGAACAGCAGCAGTGCCTCGCGCGGCTGCACCTTGCCGCTGGCCAGCGGGCGCGCCTGGGTGCGTTTGACGTGGCCGTCGAAGTGGCGATCGGCGTAATCGTTGATCACACAGCCGGCGGCGCGCATGAGGATCACCCCGACCACGAAGATAAACAGGTTTTTCGCGCTCGGTACGCCTTCCGCCGCCACCCACAGCGCCCACAAGGTCGGCCACAGCAGCAGGTACATGCCGATGGGCTTTTCCAGACGCATCAGCTGGATAAAGTCCCAGGCGCGGGGGTGCAGGCGATTGAGCGATTTCAGCAGGCGGGTATACATCGAACGCGTCTCCGGGCGAAGTGCGGCGGATTATACGGGCGATGGCTGTAGAGAGTGGATGGTGCTGATGTCATTCACCGTTACGGACTTTATGGTGCTGTCGGCAATTGTGGGAGGCGCTTTAGCGGCGACTGTCGCGGCTAAAGCCCCTCCCACAATAGCGTTCAGATTTCGATATCCGCCGCGCTCCAGAAGGCTGGTAGAAACACCTCGGCGACCAGCACGCCCAGGGCGCCACGGCTGAAGCACGAGCGCCGTGCCCACAGGCGTTCACCGTGCACTGCGGCGGGCAGCCAGGCGGCGGGGTAACGGCAGGCTTGCAGCAGGCCACGGTCGAAGGCGCGGTCGCTGAACAGCAACTCGCCAAGCGAACGGCTGCCGAGTTGATCCAGGGCCAGGCCTGAGCCTTCCAGGGCGCTGCGCGCCGCCACGCTGCGGGCGAATACCCACGGTTGGCCATGGCCGCGCAGATACACCTCGCGCACCCAGCCCTGGCTGCCGTCGGGCACGCCAAGGGCCGCACATTCGTCGGTGCGCAGGCGCTGCCAGCCTTCGAGCAGGGGGGTGACGCTGAAACCGTCGTGGGACAACGCAGTCAGGCGGCGGGTCAGCGAGTCTTCGTTGAACAGCCAATCGCGCACCACGGCAGCGGGCTGCGGGTGCAACTGGCTGGCGGTCAGCCAGCGCGGCGGATGGGCAAGGGCAGCGTGGGGCACGGCGCGAATTCATCACGGATTGGAAGCGCGCGAGTCTAGCACGGACGTTCGCGGGGACCAGACTACGGCTGCTGCGTAGGGCGGACATGGCGAAGCCTTGTCCGCCTGCGGTTGAACAGGCGGACAAGCCTGGTGGCATGTCCGCTCTACACCATTGCCTACGACCAGCCCTCCAGGCGCATGGTCGCGCGGACCAGGCGCTGTTCTTCCTGTTCGATGTCCTTGAGGTTGTCGCGGATGCTGTGGATATGTTCGCGCGCGGCGCGTTGCGCCTGCTCCGGCAGGCGTTCGATCACCGCGTGGTAGAGGCGCGCATGCTGGCG
This sequence comes from Pseudomonas sp. UBA2684, assembly GCA_002354655.1. Taxonomy (GTDB): domain Bacteria; phylum Pseudomonadota; class Gammaproteobacteria; order Pseudomonadales; family Pseudomonadaceae; genus Aquipseudomonas. The sequence goes on along the minus strand of DELY01000019.1, from coordinate 37,849 downwards.
GTCGATCTGGCGCTTCTGCAACGGCCGGTGGTAGAGGTTGTTGACCGAGGCGAACACCGAGTTGAGCATCAGATCGGTCAGCGATTGCAGGGTGTGCAACAGCACCGGGTTGTGCGAGGCCTCGCAGATCGCCAGGTGGAAGGCGTGGTCGAGGCGCGCATGCTCGCGTGGCTCGAAGCCGCTCGGCTGCGCGTGGGCGGCGAGCATTTCCTCGTAGCGCCGGGTCAGCAGCACGAAGTCCGCCTCGGTGCCGCGTAACGCGGCCAGGCGCGCCGACTCGGCTTCTAGCAGCGCGCGCACTTCCAGCAGGTCGAACAAGGTGCGCGGTTGCGAGCTGAACAGGTGCATCAACGGGCTGGCATCGCGCGGGCCGTTGAGGTTGGCCACGCGCGAGTCGCGGCCCTGGGCGGTTTCGATAATGCCGCGGCCGCGCAGCACCTTGAGGCCCTCGCGCAGCGCCGAGCGGGAAATCCCCAGCTTTTCGCACAGGCGGCGTTCCGACGGCAGCGCTTGGCCGACTTTGAGTACGCCATCGACGATCAGGCGCTCAATGCGCTCGGACACCACATCGCTGACTTGGCGGCGTACTGCCCCCGCTGTTTCCGTCATAACCACACCTCGCTAGCACTGGTAGTACCAATTTTTACGGCATCGACGAACGCTTGCCAATATAGGCGCTTTATCCAGGTCAAATAAGGCTTTCAGGGGAAAAGCGCTGAAAGGTTGTAGAAAGAAACTGGTACTACCAGTGCTTTTTACAATGGACGCTCCAGGCTACGAGGTCTAAACATGCAGGCCACATAAGCAGCCTGGGCGCCCAGTACCCAGGCCGCAAACAATAACAACGCTGCCTGATTGAGCCTGCCATGAGCATTCTGTACGACGAGCGTGTCGACGGTGCGCTGCCCAAAGTCGATAAGCCAGCCCTGCTGGCCGAACTGCAAGCGCGCCTGCCCGACCTGGATGTGCTGCACACCCAGGAAGACCTCAAACCCTACGAATGCGATGGCCTCTCGGCCTATCGCACCACACCGATGCTGGTGGTGCTGCCCGAGCGCCTGGAACAAGTCGAGACCCTGCTGAAGATTTGCCACCAGCGCCAGGTGCCGGTGGTGGCGCGTGGTGCCGGTACCGGTTTGTCCGGCGGCGCGCTGCCGCTGGAGCAGGGCATCCTGCTGGTGCTGGCGCGCTTCAACAAGATTCTTGAAATCGATCCGGCCGGGCGCTTCGCCCGCGTTCAGCCCGGGGTGCGCAACTTGGCGATTTCCCAGGCTGCGGCGCCCTACGGCTTGTACTACGCGCCGGACCCGTCCTCGCAGATTGCCTGCTCGATCGGCGGCAACGTCGCCGAGAACGCCGGTGGCGTGCATTGCCTGAAATACGGCCTGACCGTGCACAACCTGCTCAAGGTCGACATCCTCACGGTCGAAGGCGAGCGCATGACCCTCGGCTCCGATGCCCTGGATTCGCCGGGCTTCGACCTGCTGGCGCTGTTCACCGGCTCGGAAGGCATGCTCGGCATCGTCACCGAGGTCACGGTCAAGCTGCTGCCCAAGCCGCAGGTGGCCAAAGTGCTGCTGGCCAGTTTCAACTCGGTGGAAAAAGCCGGGCGTGCGGTGGGCGACATCATCGCCGCGGGGATCATTCCCGGTGGCCTGGAGATGATGGACAACCTGGCGATTCGCGCCGCCGAAGACTTTATTCGCGCCGGTTACCCGGTGGAAGCCGAGGCCATCCTGCTGTGTGAGTTGGACGGCGTCGAAGCCGATGTGCACGACGAGTGCGAGCGGGTGCGCGCGGTGCTGGAAAAAGCCGGTGCCACCGAAGTGCGCCTGGCCCGCGACGAAGCCGAGCGGGTGAAATTCTGGGCCGGACGCAAGAACGCCTTCCCGGCGGTCGGGCGCATCTCGCCGGACTACTACTGCATGGACGGCACCATTCCGCGTCGCGAGCTGCCGGGCGTGCTCAAAGGCATCGCCGAGCTGTCCGCGGAATACGGCCTGCGCGTGGCCAACGTGTTCCACGCCGGCGACGGCAACATGCACCCGCTGATCCTCTTCGACGCCAACCAGCCGGGTGAGCTGGAACGCGCCGAAGCCATCGGCGGCAAGATTCTCGAACTCTGCGTCAAGGTCGGCGGCAGCATCACCGGCGAGCACGGCGTGGGCCGCGAGAAAATCAACCAGATGTGCGCCCAGTTCAACAGCGACGAGCTGACCCTGTTCCACGCGGTAAAAGCGGCCTTCGATCCGAGCGGCCTGCTCAACCCCGGCAAGAACATCCCGACTCTGCACCGCTGCGCCGAGTTCGGCGCCATGCACGTGCACCACGGCCAGCTGCCGTTCCCCGAACTGGAGCGTTTCTAATGCTTATGCGTCACGACTTCGATGCCAGCGCGGCGCTGCTGGAACAGGTCAACCACGCCCTCAACAATGCCGTGCCGTTGCGCATCCAGGGTGGCAACAGCAAGGCATTCCTCGGCCGCAAGGTCGAGGGCGAGGTGCTCGACACCCGCGCCCACCGCGGCATCGTCAGCTACGACCCGACCGAGCTGGTGATTACCGCCCGCACCGGCACACCGTTGAGCGAGTTGGAGGCGGTGCTGAATGAGGCCGGGCAAATGCTTACCTGCGAGCCGCCGCACTTCGGTGCCGGCGCCACGGTTGGCGGCATGCTCGCGACCGGGCTGTCCGGGCCGCGTCGGCCGTGGTCCGGCGCGGTGCGCGACATGGTACTCGGCACACGGCTGATCACCGGGTTTGGCAAGCACCTGCGTTTTGGCGGCGAGGTGATGAAAAACGTTGCCGGTTACGACCTCTCGCGTTTGCTCAGCGGCAGCTTTGGCTGCCTCGGGGTGCTCACCGAAGTATCGCTCAAGGTGCTGCCCAAACCGCGCCAGTGCATCAGCCTGCGCGTGGAAATGGACGCCGCCCTGGCCCTGCAGAGGCTGGCCAAATGGGGTCAGCAACCGCTGCCGCTGAGCGCCGCCAGCCATGACGGGCGGGCCCTGCACCTGCGCCTGGAAGGCGGCGAAGGCTCGGTAGCCGCAGCCCGCGAACGCCTCGGCGGGGACGTGCTGGACGACCGCTACTGGAGCGATCTGAACGAACAGCGCCTGGATTTCTTCGCCGACGCGCGGCCGCTGTGGCGCCTGTCGCTGCCGAACAACAGCGGCCTGCTGGAGCTGCCGGGCGAGCAACTGATCGACTGGGGCGGTGCCCAGCGCTGGCTGAAATCGGACGCCGATGCCGCGCTGATCCGCGCGGTTGTCGGTGCGGTCGGCGGGCATGCCACCTGCTTCAGCGCCGGCCACTGCGACACCCCGTTCCAGCCGCTGAGCGCGCCGCTGCTGCGTTATCACCGCCAGTTGAAAGCCCAGCTCGACCCACAAGGGATCTTCAACTCCGGCCGCCTGTACGCAGAGATTTAAGCCATGCAAACCAACTTGAGTGAACAGGCCAAGCAACTGCCGCGCGGCGAAGAGGCCGAAAGCATCCTGCGCTCGTGCGTGCATTGCGGCTTCTGCAACGCCACCTGCCCGACCTATCAACTGCTCGGCGACGAGCTGGACGGTCCGCGTGGGCGCATCTACCTGATCAAACAGGTGCTCGAAGGCAATCAAGTCACCGCCAAGACCCAATTGCACCTGGACCGTTGCCTGACCTGCCGCAACTGCGAAACCACCTGCCCGTCCGGCGTGCAGTACCACAACCTGCTGGATATCGGCCGCGCGGTGGTCGATGCCGCCGTGCCGCGGCCGCTCGGCGAACGGGTGCTGCGCGAAAGCCTGCGTGCGCTGGTGCCGCGCCCGGCGCTGTTCAGCGCGCTGACCCAGGTGGGCCAGGTGTTCCGCCCGCTGTTGCCGGCCAGCCTGAAAAACAAACTGCCGCGCGACATCCGTGTGGCCAAAGCGCGGCCGTTGCCGCAACACGGTCGGCGTGTGCTGATGCTCGAAGGCTGCGTGCAGCCGGGGCTGTCGCCGAATACCAACGCGGCCACCGCGCGGGTGCTCGATCGCCTGGGTATCAGCGTTACCGCGGTGCGCGAGGCCGGTTGCTGCGGCGCCGTGGACTACCACCTGAATGCCCAGGAGCAAGGTTTGCAACGGGCGCGGCGCAACATCGACGCCTGGTGGCCGGCCATCGAAGTGGGCGCCGAAGCCATCGTGCAGACCGCCAGCGGCTGTGGCGCCTTCGTCAAGGATTACGCGCACATGCTCAAGGATGACCCGGCCTACGCGGCGAAAGCCGAGCGCGTCAGCGCTCTGGCCAAGGACCTGGTGGAAGTGCTGCGCGCCGAGCCGGTCGAACAGCTCGGCGTGCGCAGCGACCTGCGCCTGGCCTTCCATTGCCCGTGCACCTTGCAGCACGCACAGAAGCTCGGTGGCGCGGTCGAGGACGTGCTCTCGCGTCTCGGCTTCCACCTCACCGCCGTGCCCGACAGCCACCTGTGCTGCGGCTCGGCCGGCACCTATTCGCTGACCCAGCCGGAGCTGTCCATGCAGCTGCGCGACAACAAGATGAACGCCCTGGAAAGCGGCAAGCCGGAGGTGATCGTCACCGCCAACATCGGCTGCCAAACCCACCTCGATGGCGCCGGCCGCACCCCCGTGCGGCACTGGATCGAGCTGGTCGAAGAAGCCCTGAATTAATCGGAGACATAACGTATGCACAGCAAAGCCGTACTCAGCCAGACCGAAGTCACCCGCATCCTCAGCGCCGCCCGCGCCGAAGCGCAGCGCAACAACTGGGCGGTATCGATTGCCGTGGTCGACGACGGCGGCCACCCCTTGGCCCTCGAACGTCTCGACGGTTGCGCGCCGATCGGCGCCTACATCGCCAGCGAAAAAGCACGCACCTCGGCCCTCGGCCGCCGCGAGTCGAAAGGCTACGAAGACATGGTCAACGGCGGCCGCAGCGCCTTCTTGTCCGCCCCGCTGCTGACCTCGCTGGAAGGCGGTGTGCCGGTACTGGTCGACGGTCAGGTGGTGGGCGCCATTGGCGTGTCCGGCGTGAAAGCCGATCAGGATGCGCAAGTGGCCAACGCCGGCGCGCAGAGCCTGGCCTGAATTGAACCCTGAGCCGGCACCGTGGGTGTCGGTGGCGTGGACAGCGCCTCATCCCCGCCGCTCTCGCAGAGGGCGAGGGGCGAACTAATTTGGAGAACCGAAGATGAGCGATCGCGTGACTATCCAGCGCCTGCAAGTGGCCACTAACCTGCAGCGTTTCGTCGATGAAGAAGTGCTGCCGGGCACGGGGCTGGTGCGCGAAGCGTTCTGGGCCGGGTTCGACGCCCTGGTCCACGAGCTGGCGCCGCAGAACCGCGCGTTGCTGGCCGAGCGCGATCGCCTGCAGGTCGAACTGGACACCTGGCACCGCGCCCATCCGGGGCCGGTGACCGACATGCCGGCCTACCGCGCCTTCCTCGAAACCATCGGCTACCTGCTGCCGCAACCGGCGGTGGTGCAGGCCAGCACCGTCAACGTCGACAGTGAGATCAGCAGCCAGGCCGGCCCGCAGCTGGTGGTGCCGGTGATGAACGCGCGCTACGCGCTGAACGCCGCCAACGCCCGCTGGGGCTCGCTGTACGACGCGCTGTACGGCACCGATGCGATCAGTGAAGACGGCGGCGCGGCAAAGGGCGCGGGCTACAACCAGGTCCGCGGCGACAAGGTGATCGCCTTCGCGCGCGCCTTCCTCGACCAGGCCGCGCCGCTGGCCAGCGGTTCGCACGTCGACGCCCAGCGTTATCAGGTGATCGACGGCCAGTTGCAGGTGAGCCTGGCGAATGGCAAGCAGAGCGCGCTCAAGCAGCCGGAAAAATTCGTCGGCCATCAGGGCGACGCGCTGCAACCGCAAGCCGTACTGCTGAAGAACCACGGCCTGCACGTGGAAATCCAGATCGACCCGCACAGCCCGATCGGCCGCACCGACGCCGCCGGGGTCAAAGACCTGCTGATGGAAGCGGCGCTGTCGACCATTCTCGATTGCGAAGATTCGGTCGCCGCCGTGGATGCCGACGACAAGGTGGTGATCTACCGCAACTGGCTCGGCCTGATGAAGGGCGACCTGAGCGAAGAGCTGGACAAGGGCGGCAAGCGCATCACCCGTCGGCTCAACCCGGACCGCGAATACACCGCCGCCGATGGCTCCAGCCTGAGCCTGCACGGCCGTTCGCTGCTGTTCGTGCGCAACGTCGGTCACCTGATGAGTAACCCGGCGATCCTCGACGGCGAAGGCCACGAGATCCCCGAAGGTATTCTCGACGGCGTGATGACCAGCCTGATCGCCCTGCACGATCTCCAGCGCCGCGGCAATTCGCGCACTGGCAGCGTCTACATCGTCAAACCGAAGATGCACGGCCCGGCCGAAGTGGCCTTCGCCGACCTGTTGTTCAGCCGCATCGAAGACCTTCTCGGCGTGCCGCGCCACACCCTGAAGATGGGCATCATGGACGAGGAGCGGCGTACCAGCGCCAACCTCAAGGCCTGCATCGCCGCCGCGCGCGCGCGGGTGGCGTTCATCAACACCGGCTTCCTCGACCGCACCGGCGACGAGATGCACACGGCCATGGAAGCCGGCGCGATGCTGCGCAAGGGCGACATGAAAACCAGCAAATGGATTCAGGCCTACGAGCGCAACAACGTGCTGGTCGGCCTGGCCTGTGGCCTGCGCGGCAAGGCACAGATCGGCAAGGGCATGTGGGCCATGCCCGACCTGATGGCCGACATGCTGGTGCAGAAGATCGGTCACCCGAAAGCCGGTGCCAACACCGCCTGGGTGCCGTCGCCGACCGCCGCAGCCCTGCATGCCCTGCATTACCACCAGGTAGACGTGCAGGCCGTGCAGCGCGAGCTGGAACTGATCGATCTGAACGCCCAGCGCGACAGCCTGCTGAATGACCTGCTGAACGTGCCGGTGGCCGCCGAGCGTAATTGGAGCGCGGCGGATATCCAGCAGGAACTGGACAACAACTGCCAGGGCATCCTCGGTTATGTGGTGCGTTGGGTCGAGCAGGGCGTCGGCTGCTCCAAGGTGCCGGACATCCACAACGTCGGCCTGATGGAAGACCGCGCCACCCTGCGTATTTCCAGCCAACACATCGCCAACTGGCTGCACCACGGCGTGGTCAGCCGCGAACTGGTCGAGGCCAGCCTGCAACGCATGGCCAAGGTGGTCGATCAGCAAAACGCCGGCGACCCGTTGTACCGGCCGATGGCGGCGAATTACAGCGCTTCGGCGGCGTTCCAGGCTGCCTGCGACTTGGTGTTCAAGGGCCGCGAGCAGCCCAGTGGCTACACCGAGCCGCTGCTGCACGCCTGGCGTTTGCGCTTCAAGCAGCAGGCCTGAGCACGCCCGAACTGTACGAGGGGCTTGCGCCGCGACTGGCGGCTAAAGCCTTCCCCACACGTGTAGAGCCCCTGTGTTGGTGGGGGCGCAGTACAACCGGCCCCGACAGCCCATGGCTGTCGGGGCTATCGAGCATGAGCGCGGCGGCGGGCAATCCCTGCCGACGCGCCTCGCGGAGCGCAGGTGTCGATGCGCTCCCGATGCGTGGCGCCGGGTACCCCCGGAAAACTGTGGTTCACAAAAAGAAAAAGGAACCAACCCATGAGTCAAACACTGCTGTCCATCCTGGCCTTTGTGCCGCTGGTGCTGGCGGGTGTGCTGCTGATCGGCTTTCGCTGGCCAGCCAAGTACGCCATGCCGGTGGTCTTCCTGCTTACGGCAATCATTGGCCTGACGGCCTGGGACATGTCCCTCAACCGGGTCATCGCCTCCAGTTTGCAAGGGCTGATCCTCACCGCAGCGATCCTCTGGATCATCTTCGGCGCAATCCTGCTGCTCAACACCCTCAAGCATTCCGGCGGCATCAGCGCGATTCGCCGAGGTTTTTCCAATATCAGCCCGGACCGTCGGGTGCAGGCGCTGATCGTCGCCTGGCTGTTCGGCTGCTTCATCGAAGGGGCTTCGGGCTTCGGTACGCCGGCTGCCGTGGCCGCGCCGCTGTTGGTCGCGCTCGGCTTCCCGGCACTGGCCGCGGTGGTCCTGGGCATGATGGTGCAATCCACGCCGGTGTCCTTCGGCGCCGTCGGTACGCCGATTCTGGTAGGGGTGGGTTCCGGTCTGGACAAGACTGGCCTCAGCGCACAACTGCTGGCGGTCGGTAGCGACTGGGAAACCTTCTTCCACCTGATCTTCTCGCGTGTGGCGATCACCCACGGCCTGATCGGCATTCTCATGCCGCTGATCATGCTGATGATCATGACCCGCTTCTTCGGCAAGAATCAGTCCTGGAAAGAAGGCCTGGTGATGGCGCCGTTCGCCATCTTTACCGGCATCAGCTTCGTCGTGCCGTACATGGCGGCGGGCGTGTTCCTCGGCCCGGAATTCCCGTCGATGATCGGTGCTCTGGTGGGTCTGGCCATCGTAATCCCGGCGGCCAAAGCCGGCTTCCTGTTGCCGAAAGACACCTGGGATTTCGCCGAGGCGAAAGACTGGCCGATCGAGTGGATGGGTTCGATCGAGATGAAACTCGACGAAATGGCCGTCGGCAAGAAGCCGATCTCGGTGGCCATGGCTTGGGCGCCGTACCTGCTGCTCGCCGCTTTCCTGGTGGTGTCGCGGATTTTCCCGGAACTCAAAGCGGCGATGTTGTCGGTCAGCTTCGGCTGGAAAGACATCCTCGGTGAAACCGGCGTGTCCGGCACCCTGGAACCGCTGTACCTACCGGGCGGCATCCTGTGCATGGTGGTGCTGGTGACCTTCTTCCTGCACCGCATGCAATTCGCCGAGCTGAAAGCGGCGGTCAGCGAGTCGAGCAAGACCCTGCTGGGGGCTGGCTTCGTGCTGATCTTCACCATTCCGATGGTGCGCATCCTGATCAACTCGGGGGTCAACGCCTCCGATCTGATGTCGATGCCGGTGGCCATGGCGCAGTTGGTGGCGGACAGCGTGGGCGGCGTGTATCCGTTCTTCGCCCCCGCAGTCGGTGCCCTGGGCGCCTTTATCGCCGGCTCCAACACCGTGTCCAACCTGATGCTCTCGCAGTTCCAGTTCAACGCCGCCGGCCTGCTCGGGGTCTCCGGGGCAATGATGGTGGCCGCGCAATCGGTGGGTGCGGCAGCGGGCAATATGATCGCCATTCACAACGTGGTTGCCGCGTCGGCCACCGTGGGCCTGCTCGGCCGTGAAGGCATCACCTTGCGCAAAACCATGTTGCCGACGCTCTACTATCTCCTGGCCGCCGGCAGCCTGACCATGATTGCCATGTATGGCATGGGCATCACCGATCCTCTGGTGGTCACGCCTTAAGCGCTAATGCACTGCCCCTGCGGGCTGCGCTCGCCGGGGCATGCAATTGTTGCTGCCTGGATACCTGTAGCTGCCCGCCGTTCGGCGGGCAGCACCCGACTTTGGTTGGCCCGCCAGCGGGCGGCATTCGTCGCCCGGCGGCTTGGCGCACCTGCACATTTGCGGTAGCGTGCCCCGCGCAATACCGTGAGATTCGCCAGAGGTAGTTATGAAGAAGTGGCAATGTGTGGTCTGTGGGCTGATTTACGACGAGCGCCAGGGCTGGCCCGATGAAGGCATCGTCGCCGGCACCCGCTGGGAAGACGTACCGGCCGACTGGCTTTGTCCGGACTGCGGCGTGGGCAAGATGGATTTCGAGATGATCGAAATCGCCTGATCCCCAGAATTGAAAACGGCGGCCCTGGCCGCCGTTTTTATTGGCTCTGTACCCGTTAACTGTTGCTGCGGACCAACCCCTCAGCGGCTTTAACCGCGGAAAAGCGCCAGGTTTGGCAGCATTTCGCGGATAACTCCGCACCCAGGAGCCGTGCGGCGGCTGGGTAGGAGGGGCCTTGGCCGCGAGCTCTTTGGGCTTCAGCAGTGCTGCTCGCGGTCAAGATCGCTCCCACAAAAGCCTGACTGCTCATACAGCACGTAATGGGGACAAAGTCTTTTTATTGGCTCTGATCGACCGCGCGGGTCGGCCGATCCGCTGCCGGGGTAGGCCTGGCCAAGCTTGGCGCAGGGCCGCTAATTGGAGTAGGTTCAGTAAGAATTTCCGCCGTGCGGAGGCCAACATGCGCAAGTGGCAATGCGTGGTCTGCGGCTTTATCTATGACGAAGCCGCAGGCCTTCCCGAGGAGGGCATCGCGCCCGGTACCGCCTGGGAAGATATTCCCGGCGATTGGCTGTGTCCGGATTGTGGTGTCGGCAAAATCGATTTCGAGATGATCGAAATCACCTGAATCGCCCGCCCAACGCGTGGTCGGCGACCCTATACGCAACCCCCTACTGTATGAGGCGGCCAGCCGACTGGCGCGTCGAGTTGATGAGCAAGGAGTGGAACATGAGTGCACCCGTGGTGATCGTCGGGACCGGCTTGGCCGGCTACAACCTGGCGCGGGAATTTCGCAAGCTGGACAGCGTCACCCCGTTGCTGTTGATCACCGCCGATGACGGGCGCTCGTACTCCAAGCCGATGCTCTCCACCGGCTTCGCCAAAAACAAGGACGCCGATGGCCTGAGCATGGCCGAGCCGGGCGCCATGGCCGAGCAGCTCAACGCTGAAATTCGCACCCATACGCGCATCAGCGGTATCGATGCCGGGCACCGGCAACTGTGGCTCGGCGAGGAAGCCGTCGCCTATCGCGACTTGGTGCTGGCGTGGGGCGCCGAAGTGATTCGGGTGCCGGTGGAAGGCGATGCGCAGGACGCGATCTTCCCGATCAACGATCTGGAAGACTACGCGCGCTTTCGCTGCGCCTCGGCCGGAAAAACACGCGTGCTGCTGCTCGGTGCCGGCCTGATCGGCTGCGAGTTCGCCAACGACCTGACGCTCGGTGGCTATCAGGTCGAACTGGTCGCGCCCTGCGAGCAGGTGATGCCCGGCCTGCTGCACCCGGCGGCGGCCGCGGCGGTGCAGGCCGGGCTGGAAAGCCTTGGTGCGCGCTTCCACCTCGGGCCGCTGTTGGCCAGCCTCAATCATGCCACCGACGGCCTCCAGGCGCGGCTGTCCGACGGCACGTCGATCACGTGCGACCTGGTGTTGTCGGCAGTCGGTCTGCGGCCACGGATCGAGTTGGCCGCCGCCGCTGGCTTGGCGGTCAACCGCGGGGTGATGGTCGACCGCCAGCTGCGCACCTCCCACGCGCATATCTATGCCCTGGGCGATTGCGCCGAAGTCGATGGCCTCAACCTGCTGTACGTCATGCCGCTGATGAACTGCGCGCGCGCGCTGGCACAGACCCTGGCCGGCACGCCGACCGCAGTCAGCTACGGGGCCATGCCGGTCACCGTGAAAACCCCGGTCTGCCCTCTGGTGGTCTCGCCGCCGCCGCGCGGCATGCAGGGCGAATGGAGCGTCGAAGGCAGCGCCGGCAACATCAAGGCGCTGTGCCACGATGCCTCTGGCGCGCTGCTTGGCTACGCCCTCACGGGTACCGCTGTGCAGGAGAAATTGGCCCTGAATAAGCAGCTTCCCGCGCTATTGGCGTGAATGCCGGGCGTTCTGTCGGATACGCCACAAAATTGCCCGCTTAAACTGTCGGGCAACACTGGCGCAGGCCTAAATCACATGCCATCCTCCGTCAGTCTGCCGCAGCGCAGAGCTGTTGCGGCGCCTTGGGCGCTGTTCTGGAAGAGCAGCACGGACACAACAACAACAAACCGTCAAAGGGGCATTTATGCGTAAACCGGAACTCGCCGCGGCCATCGCTGAAAAAGCGGATCTGAGTAAAGATCAGGCCAATCGTGTACTCAACGCCGTGCTTGAAGAAATCACCGGCGCACTGAACCGCAAGGACAGTGTGACCCTGGTAGGTTTCGGCACTTTTGTGCAGCGCCACCGTGGTGCGCGCACTGGTAAAAACCCACAAACCGGTCAGCCGGTAAAGATCAAAGCCAGCAACACCGTCGCCTTCAAGCCGGGCAAGTCCTTGAAAGACGCGGTCAACTGAGCCTCGCCAGCCCGGAGCCGCTCGGCTCCGGGTGTTCCGCCGAAGAGTGTGCAGGCCAGGCTTTAGGTCGGCTGTAGTCTCTGCGGCAAACCGCTACAATGCGCCGCCGTTTCCCTTCCCCCGCCGAGGCCGTGCGCATGAAATTTCGTTTTCTCCTGTGGATGCTGGGTCGCCTGATGGCCAAGGCCAGCCGTGAAAACCCCGCTTTTCAGCAGCAACTGGTCGACCGCGACATGGTGTTCCAACTGCACACTCTGGATGGCAAGATCGCCCGCCATTTTATCGTCAAAGACCAGCGCATCAGCAGCAAGCGTGGCCCGGCTAGCGAGCCGGCGTTCGCCTTGGGTTTCAAGGACGGCGCCTACGGCTTCGCCACCATGAGCGCGAAGAACAAGCAGTTGGCCTTTATGCAGGGCATCCAGAACAAGGACATCCAGATTCAGGGCAACCCGGCGTTGGTGCTGTGGTTCCAGGGGTTGACCAAGTACCTGATGCCGAAGAAAAACAGCCCCGAGAAAAAAGCGGCCTGACGCCCATTGTCGGGTGTCGCCGCTGGCCGGCGCGCGCCTCATTGGTTAGGCTGGGCGGAGTTATTTGGGAAGCCCAGCTATGCGTTTTTCGATCGTCCTACCGCTGTTCTTCGCCGCCAGCCTGGCGCAGGCCGCGCCACCCAAGGCCGAAGCCTTTGCCCCGCTGTTCGAACTGGCCGGCATTCGTTTGCTCTGCGAGCAAAGCGCCCCGCTGCTGCAACGCGGCCTGAGCGCCCCGCAACACGCGCAATTGGGCAAGGCCTTTGCCGCCGATGCCCTGTGCCTGGATTTGGCTCAACAGCTTGCCGGCACACTCGATCAGGCGCAGTTGCAGCAGGCCCAGCAGTTACTCGACAGCCCGTTGGCGCGACGTTTCACCGCTGCCGAGCGGGCTGTCGGCGCGGGCGGTGCCGATGGCTTGGCGGCGTACCGCGCGCAACTTGCCGAGCGCCCGCCACGGCAGGAGCGCCTGGCGCTGGTGCGGCGTCTGGATGCGGCGGCGCACACCACTGCGCTGGCGGCGTTGCTGCGTTATGAGGTGGGCAAGACCCAGGCATTGTTGGCACTCAAGGCGCGTGGCGAAACCCTCGACGAACACGCGCTGAGCAGCCAGACCGCCGCCCAGGCCAAAGCCTTGCGGCTTTCCAGTGCCGAGGCGGTCGAGTCGTTCATGCTCTACGCCTACCGACAAATGCCCAGTGAGCAGCTCGCCGAATACGCCGCGTTGTATGAGCAAGCGCCGGTGGCTTTGCTGCTGGAAAGCAGCGTACAGGCACTCCCGCAGTTGTTTGCTGAACGCCGCGCACTGCTCGGCCAGGGCAACTAAAGCGGGTGTTGCGTCAATCCTGAGGTGTCGGTTCGACGCCAGGCTTGCGTGGGAGGGGCTTTAGCCGCGATTGACCTTGGCGGCGCTGAAAGCGTCGCGGTTAAAGCACCTCCCACGGAATGCGACAGATTATGGTGTCGCGACACTAGCCTCGGCTGCCTCGCCTACGGCGTTCAACGGCCTGCTAGCCCCGGGGTTGCGTCCTGCCTTAATGCGGCGGGTGGAACTGCGCCGCCAGTTCGCGCAACGCCACTTCGGCGGCGAGCACTTTGCTCACGGCGTCTTCGGCTTTCTCGCGGCTGATGCCCAGGCCATCGAACAGGCTTTGTGGGATCTCGCGCTGCGGTCCGGCACCGATGCCGCGGTTGCGCAGCAGGCTGACCGCCAGGCACACCAGGTTTGGGTAGGCCGCATAGGCCCCGGCATAGTCCGGGTCGTGCTGGAAGCGCAACGCGCTGGCCAGCTCTTCCGGCATATCCCAGTAACGCATCAGCCAGGCGCCGATCTGCTCACGGCTGATGCCCAGCAGGTGTTGCTCGACGTAGCTGTGCGGCAGGTGCGGGTTGACTTCCAGGTGCCGGCAGATCAGCGAAAAGTGTGGCGGGAAGACGTGGGCCAGCACTAGGTAGCCGAAGTTGTGCAGCAGGCCGGCGAGGTAGGTCAGCCCGGCTTCCGGGCGCTGCGCGCGCGGCATGGCACGGGTCAGGCCTTCGATCACTGCGGCGCTGTAGATCGCCTGTTGCCAATAGGGGGTGGCGTGCTGTGGGTGATCCTTGGGCAGGCTCAGGGTTTTGCCCAGGGCCAGGCCGAGGGCCAGGTTGATCACCAGGTCGAAGCCCAGCACGCGGACGATGGCGTCTTCCACCGAGCGGATCTTGCCGGGGGCGGCGTAGTAGGGCGACGCCGCCCAACTGACCACCTGAGCAGCCAGTGCCGGATCGGTCTCGACCACGCCGGTGATATCGTCGACCGTGGCATCCGGGTCAACGCGCAACTTGATGATCTTCTGCGCGGTTTCCGGCAGCGGCGGAATCTCGATGGTTTCTTCCAGGCGCTGCTGAATACGCCGGGCGGTGAAGGCCTGCACCGCCTGGGTGATTTCGGCGCGGTCATCGTCGGGACGGTCGAGGTTCGGGCGGATATTGCTCAGCGGCTCGCCGAAGCGTGCGGCGCTGGCCTTGCTCAGCAGGCTTTTGAAGGCCTCGGTGGACAGCTCCAGAAGCACCCCGGGCTGGCCGGATTCAACGAACAGACTCGGCACTTGCAACAGGCGCTCGTCGTACAGGCACGGCGAGCTGGTCAGCGGTGGCAGGCCCGGCAGCACGCTGAGTTGATGTTTGCCGAGCATGCGCTCCAGGCGTTCCGGTTTCACCGCAATGAGTTTGCGCCCGGTCAGTTCGGCCAGGCGATTGAGATCGAGCAACTGGCTTTGCGGATAGAGCACCAGCAGGGCGCCGACCGCATCGTCGAGTAGCACTGCTTGCAGGCGTTGTGCGGCGGGCAGGTTGGCGTGCTCGCTACGCACCTGATAAGCCAGGCCGAGTTTCTCCAGCAGCTGCAGGATCACGGCCGGCGGGCGCGGCGCGGTGTCAGTGGCGAGGGCTACTTCAGTCATAACGAAATCCGGCTTTGGGGGAGCAAGTCCCCGAAGTATAAACAGCTGAGGCCGCTGTCGACGGTTCAGGTAACAAATTGGCCTGTGCGCTGGGTCACACTTGCCCGTATTGTTGGCCGTGCCGCAGCCAGCGCTCCAGCAGCGGGCTGACATGCTGCGGCCAGTGCGCCAGCAGGGCTTGCGCGGCATCGCGCACTGCCGGCAAGAGGTCGGCGTCGCGCATCAGATCGGCGACCTTGAACTGCAGCAGGCCGGTCTGGCGGGTGCCGAGCATTTCTCCGGGGCCGCGTAATTCCAGGTCTTTCTCGGCGATGACGAAGCCGTCGCAGGTCTCGCGCATGATGCCCAGGCGCTCACGGCCGAGTTGCGACAGCGGCGGGTGGTAGAGCAACAAGCAATGGCTGGCCGCGCTACCGCGCCCGACCCGGCCGCGCAGCTGGTGCAGCTGCGCCAGGCCCAGGCGCTCGGGATTTTCGATGATCATCAGGCTGGCGTTGGGCACGTCGACGCCGACTTCGATCACCGTGGTGGCGACCAGCAGTTGCAGCTGGCCCTGCTTGAACCGGTCCATCACCGCGGCTTTTTCCGCCGGTTTCATGCGCCCGTGGATCAGCCCGACATGCAGACCGCCGAGCGCCGCCACCAGGTCTTCGAAGGTGGTCTCGGCGGCCTGGCAGGTGAGCTCTTCGGACTCTTCGATCAGCGTGCACACCCAATACGCCTGACGCCCTTCGTTGCACGCCGAGCGCACCCGTTCGACCACTTCCAGGCGGCGACTGTCGGCGATCACCAGGGTATTCACCGGCGTACGCCCCGGTGGCAGCTCGTCGAGAATCGAGGTGTCGAGGTCGGCATAGGCGCTCATCGCCAGGGTCCGCGGAATCGGCGTGGCGGTCATGATCAACTGATGCGGGCACATGCGTCCGCCCACGCCTTTTTGCCGCAGCGCCAGGCGTTGTTGCACGCCGAAGCGGTGTTGTTCGTCGATAATCACCAGCGCCAGGCGTTTGAATTGCACCTCGTCCTGGAACAAGGCGTGGGTGCCGACCACCATCGGGGTGCCGCCGGCGATCTGCTCCAGCGCTGTGGCGCGCGCCTTGCCCTTGAGTTTGCCGGCCAGCCAGGCGACCTCGATACCGAGCGGCGCCAGCCATTTGCTGAAATTGATGAAGTGCTGCTCGGCGAGAATCTCGGTCGGGGCCATCAGCGCCACTTGATAGCCGGCCTCCAGCGCTTGCAAGGCGGCAAAGGCGGCGACCACGGTTTTGCCGGCGCCGACGTCGCCCTGAATCAGGCGCAGCATCGGTTCGTCCTGGCTGAGGTCGTAGGCGATCTCGGCGCCCACGCGCTGTTGCGCGCCGGTCGGCTGAAAGCCCAGGCCTTGCAGGAACTGTTGCGGCAGGCGTGTGGCGATGGGCAACTGTGGCGCCTGCTGGGCGCGTACGCTCTCGCGCAGGCGCTGCAAGGACAGCTGATGGGTCAGCAATTCTTCGAATGCCAGGCGATGCTGCGCCCAGTGGCGGCCTTCGGCGAGTTCTTCCAGGTCGGCGTCCGGCGGCGGCCGATGCAAATAGCGAATCGCCTGATCCAGCGGGCTGAGCTGGTAGTCGCGGGCCAACTCACTGGGTAGCCAGTCCGGCAGGCTGTGCGGGCCGAGGCGCGCCAGGGCCTGTTCACTGAGCTGGCGCAGGCGTTGCTGGGTCAGGCCTTCGGTGGTCGGGTAGATCGGCGTCAGGGTCTGTTCCACGGCAATCGGCTCGCTGCCCGACAGCGCGCGGTATTCCGGATGGTAGATCTCCAGCCCCGAGGAGCCCGGCCGCACTTCGCCATAGCAGCGCACCTGGGTGCCGCGTTTGAGGCCTTCCTTCTGCGCCTGGCTGAAGTGGTAGAAGCGCAGGCTGAGCGTGCCGCTGCCATCTTGCAGGCGCACCAGCAGGCTGCGTCGGCGGCCCATGACTACGTCGGCGCCGGCGACGATGCCCTCGACCACCGCATCCTGACCGGGGCGCAGCGCGCCGATCGGCACGATGCGGGTGCGGTCCTGGTAGCGCAGCGGCAGGTGGAACAATAGGTCCTGCAGGGTTTCCAGGCCGACCTTGGCGAGTTTTTCGGCCAGGGCGGCGCCGACGCCTTTCAGCGCGGTAACGGAAATCGCTGCCAGTTCGCTCATGCCCTGGCCTTAGCTGTTTTGCGCTTGCGGGCGGGCCACCGAACACAGGCGGATCGAGTCGGCCAGGATTTCGATGGCTTTCGGCCGTGGGAAGCTGGCGCGCCAGGCGATGGCCACGGTGCGGAACGGCACCGGTGCGCTGAGCGGGCGTACTTCGATCACGCCGGGGGCGTAGTGGTGGCTGTCCACCGCAGAGAACGGCAGGATCGACACGCCAAGCCCCGAGGCGACCATGTGGCGGATGGTTTCCAGCGAGCTGGACTCGACCGTGGTGTGTTTGGCGTGCTCTTCGCCGCCCTTGCGCAGGGTTGGGCAGGCTTCCAGCACCTGGTCGCGGAAGCAATGGCCCTCGCCGAGCAGCAGCAGGCTCTTGTCGTTGAGCAGCTTGGTGTCGATGGTTTCCATCGCCGCCCATGGGTGGCCAAACGGCAGCAGGGCGTAGAAGGGTTCGTCGTACAGCGGCAGGGTCAGCACATCGGCTTCCTGGAACGGCAGGGCGATGATGATCGCGTCCAGCTCGCCGGTGCGCAGCTTGTCGCGCAGCACGTGGGTGAAGTTTTCCTCGATGTACAACGGCATCTGGTTGGCGACGCGGTGCAACTGCGGAATCAGGTGCGGGAACAGGTACGGCCCGACGGTGTAGATGGCGCCGATCTTCAGCGGTGCGGTCAGCTGATTCTTGCCGGCCTGGGCCAGCTCGCGGATGCCTTGGGCCTGCTCGAGGACCTTTTGCGCCTGGGTCACGATGCCTTCGCCAACCGGGGTCAGGCGCACCGCGCTTTTACTGCGCTCGAAGATCAGCACACCCAGCTCGTCCTCGAGCTTCTTCACGCCCACCGACAAGGTCGGCTGGCTGACATGGCAGCGCTCCGCGGCACGGCCGAAGTGTTGCTCCTGGGCGAGGGTGACGATGTAGCGCAGTTCGGTCAGGGTCATAGTGTTTATCCATTAAGTTGCCGCTAAGCATAGCCTTTGCATTGCAACGAACCAACCGGGCTACACTGCTTGCCTGCGAATTTGTGGAGGCATGTATGTCGGGTTCAGCGAGTCTGTTGATTGCCGGTTGCGGTGATGTCGGCACCCGCCTGGGGTTGCGCCTGAGCGCGGCGGGGTGGGCGGTATATGGCCTGCGCCGCTCGGTGGAAGCCCTGCCGGCGGCGATTGCGCCGGTTGCGGGCGACTTGCAGCGCGAGGCGTGTCCCGCCGCTTGGCCACGTGGCGAGCTGGATTATGTGGTGTATTGCGCGGCGGCCACCGAGCACGACGAAGCCGGTTACCGAGCCGCTTATGTTGACGGCCTGCGCCATGTGCTGGCCTGGCTGGCGCTGCACGGCCAAGTACCCAAACGCGTGCTGTTCGTCTCCAGCAGCGGCGTGTATGGCCAGCAGCAGGGCGAGTGGGTCGACGAGCGTTCGCTGGCCGAGGCCGAGGGCTATTCCGGGCGGGTCATGCTGGAGGCCGAGCAGTTGGCATTGGCCAGTGGTCTGCCAACCAGCGTGGTGCGCCTGACCGGGATATACGGACCGGGGCGGCAGTGGCTGCTCAACCAGGTGCGCCAGGGCTATCGCGTGGCAACCGAGCCGCCGTTATACGGCAACCGCATCCATGTCGACGATGCTGCCGGGCTGCTGGCGTTCCTGTTGCAGGCCGATGCCCGCGGTCAGGCGCTGGAAAGCTGTTATATCGGTGTCGATGACGCCCCCGCGCCATTGCATGAGGTGGTGGCCTGGTTGCGTGAGCAATTGGGTGTCCATCACTGGGCCGAGCAGTCGACCGTGCGCCGCGCCGGCAGCAAGCGCTGCAGCAACGCCCGCGCCCGCGCGTTGGGTTGGGCGCCGCAGTACCCGAGCTACCGCGAGGGGTATGCGGCGATCTTGCAGCGTGACCCACCTGGCGACGGCTGATCTGGCCGCCGCCGAACTCGCCGGCTGCGCTCCAGCGCCTCAAGCGGCTTTAACCGCGAGCCCTTTGCGCCAGTGCGGCGCGTTGCCGGAACCACTCGCGGTCGAGACTGCGCGCACAAATGCGTGACGTCTCATGCAGCAGGTAATTGGTACGGCGCTTTTTGCAACGACCTGCTAGTCGCGCTCCAGCAACCAGCGTTGTGGGCCTTTGCGGTAGTTGGGCATTTCGTCGACCTGCGCGGTATTTCGCGCCGCGAAGATGCGCAACTGCTCGCCGTCGCGCTCGAATAGCCAGACGTTGCCCTGCTCGCCGAGTTGCAGCCAGAGGCTGTCGGACTCGCCGCCCATGGCCGCGCAGTCGCCGGCCAGGCACAGCGCGTAACGCTCGGCGCCGGGTAGACCTTGGAGCTGGCCATCGGGCTTGAAGCGCACCAGGCCACCTTCGCCGACGCCCTGGAGGATCGTCCAGGTGCCGCCCAGGTACGCGCGGTAGAGCGCTTGTTCGAAACTGCTGCCTGGCGGGGCTCCGGCGGCGACCGCCTCGGTTGGCTGGACAAAGCGTTGTTCAGGCCAATTGGCACTGGCGACCTGCACCAGTTCGGCGGCCTCGAGGTCCAGGTATTCCTGATAGTCGCCGTAGAAGTCGACCCGAAAGTGTCCGGCATCCGTTCCCTGCAGTTGCCCCTCGCCCAATTCAAAGCCATTGCTGACGCTGGCGAGCCGGCGCTGGCTGTCGATCTGCCATTCCAGGTTGGGCCCATAGGCGAGCAGGGCTTCACGCAGGTTGCCGCCCTCGGTTGCCGCATCGATCGCCGCTTGATTGATCCAGATGCCGCTGGGGTCGCTGGGGCTGCTGGTACAGCCACCCAGTAGCCAGGCACTGAGTAGCACAACGAAGACTGGGTGCATGGGCGATTCCTTGCGCGAATGCAGATGGCGGGGCAGATGCCCCGCCAGCAGGCTTACTCGAGAACCAGAATGGCGTCCATTTCCACCTGCGAACCACGCGGCAGCGCGGCCACGCCGATGGCGGCGCGGGCTGGGTAAGGCTGCTGGAAATAACGGCCCATGACTTCGTTGACCTTGGCGAAGTGCGACAGATCGGTGAGGAAGATGTTCAGCTTGACGATATCCTTGAACGAGCCGCCAGCGGCTTCGGCCACCGCCTTGAGGTTCTCGAAGACCTGTACCGTCTGCGCTTCGAAGCCTTCCACCAGCTCCATGGTTTGCGGGTCCAGGGGGATTTGCCCGGACATGTACACGGTGTTGCCGGCCTTGATCGCCTGGGAGTAGGTGCCGATGGCGGCTGGGGCTTTATCGCTGGTGATTACGCTCTTGCTCATGGGAACTCCTGACGTTGCGAGGGTTGTAGGGTGGGCTTCAGCCCGACAGCGGATTGCAAGGGCGCGCTGGGCCAGATAAGTGGGCCAACTGGCCGGTTGTCAGGCGCGAACGCGGGTGATGCGGATGACCCCAGTCAGCGCACGCAGCTTCTTGATCACCCGTGCCAGGTGCACGCGGTCGTGCACGCTGACCACCAGCTGGACCACGCTGATGCGGCCGTCGCGCTCGTCCATGCTGATCTTCTCGATATTGCCGTCGGCGGCATTCACGCTGCCGGCCAACAGGGCGATCAGGCCGCGCTGGTGCTCCAGCTCGACACGCAGTTCGACATTGAACTCGCCGGCCACGTCCTTGGCCCAGGACAGTTGGATGCATTTTTCCGGGTTATGCCGAATTTCGCCGATGTTCCGGCAGCTTTCCAGGTGCACCACCATGCCTTTGCCGGCGGATAAATGGCCGACAATCGGGTCGCCGGGAATCGGCGTACAGCATTTCGCGTAGCTCAGCACCAGGCCTTCGGTACCGCGAATCGCCAACGGGCCTTCGCTGCTCGGCAACTCCTCGCCGTCGCGGGCCAGCAGGCGGCGCGCCACCACGTAGGCCATGCGATTGCCCAGGCCGATGTCTTCGAGCAGGTCCTCGATGAATTCCAGGCGGTATTCGGCGAGCACGGCGTGCACGCGCTCCGGCAGCAGTTTTTCGATGTGGCTGTTGAAGCCGGCCAGCACCTTGTTCAGCAGGCGCTCGCCGAGGCTGATCGACTCAGAGCGACGTTGCAGCTTGAGCGCGTGGCGAATGTGCGTGCGCGCCTTGCCGGTGACCACGAAGTTCAGCCAGGCCGGATTCGGCCGCGCGCCCGGAGCGCTGACGATTTCCACCGTCGAGCCGCTTTCCAGGGCCTGCGACAGCGGCGCCAGGCGGCGATTGATGCGGCAGGCGATGCAGGTGTTGCCGACATCGGTATGCACCGCATAGGCGAAGTCGACCGCCGTGGAGCCTTTCGGCAGCTCCATGATGCGACCTTTGGGCGTGAACACGTAGACCTCGTCGGGGAACAGGTCGATCTTCACGCTTTCGATGAATTCCAGCGAATTGCCGGCGCGTTGCTGCATTTCCAGCACGCCCTTGACCCACTGGCGGGCGCGGGCGTGGGTGCCTTTGGGCTGGTCTTCTTCGTTGGACTTGTACAGCCAGTGCGCGGCGATACCGTTGTTGGCCATCTCTTCCATTTCGCGGGTGCGGATCTGGATCTCGATGGGTACGCCGTGCATGCCGAATAGCGTGGTGTGCAGCGACTGGTAGCCGTTGGCCTTGGGGATTGCGATGTAATCCTTGAAGCGCCCGGGCAAGGGTTTGTACAGGTTGTGCACGGCGCCGAGCACGCGGTAGCAGGTGTCGACCTTGTCGACGATGATGCGGAAGGCGTAGACGTCCATGATTTCGTTGAACGCCCGGCGCTTGCCGCGCATCTTCTGGTAGATGCCGTAGAGGTGTTTCTCGCGGCCCAGCACTTCGCCTTCCAGGCCTTCGCGGCTCAGGCAGTGGGTCAGCGATTCTTCGATCTTGTTGACGATTTCCTTGCGGTTGCCGCGCGCGCGGCGCACGGCGGCGCGGATACGCTCGGAGCGCATCGGGTGCATCGCCTTGAACCCCAGGTCCTCGAACTCCACGCGCATGCTGTGCATGCCCAGGCGGTTGGCGATCGGGGCGTAGATCTCCAGGGTTTCCTTGGCGATGCGTCGGCGTTTCTCACCGGACAATACTTCCAGGGTGCGCATGTTGTGCAGGCGGTCGGCCAACTTGACCAGGATCACGCGGATGTCGCGGGCCATAGCCATGGCCATCTTCTGGAAGTTCTCGGCCTGCGCCTCGGCCTTGGTCTCGAAGTTCATCTGGGTCAGCTTGCTGACGCCATCGACCAGCTCGGCCACGGATTCGCCGAACTGCGCATGCAGGGCTTCCTTGGCGATACCGGTGTCTTCGATCACGTCATGCAGCATGGCCGCCATCAGGCTCTGATGGTCCATGTGCATGTCAGCCAGGATATTCGCCACCGCGAGCGGATGGGTGACGTAGGCTTCGCCGCTGCGGCGGCGTTGGCCGTCGTGGGCTTGTTCGGCGTAGAAATAAGCACGGCGAACCAAGTTGACTTGGTCGTGGCCGAGGTAGGACGAAAGTCGATCGGCGAGGGCGTCTATGCTCGGCATGGTTGAACTCCATACCGAGCTGGGTGACCCTGCGCCGTGCGACGTCGACCAGGCATAGGCTTACAGAGGCTCGTTAGCCTCTTCCTCGAATGCGGCAAACAGTGGTTCTTCTTCGACGATCTCGTCTTGCGCGATGACGTCATAGTTGACCAGACCGGCAGCGATCTCGCGCAGGGCGACTACGGTCGGTTTGTCATTTTCCCAAGCGACCTTCGGCTCTTTGCCGCCGGTGGCGAGTTGACGCGAACGCTTGGTGGCGAGCATGACCAGCTCGAAGCGGTTATCAACGTTGTCCAGGCAATCTTCGACGGTAACGCGGGCCATGGTGTTCCTCGTAGCAAATGCACAATAAAGCTGGGCCCGAATGGGCGAGCGGACTGAATAGTCTAAAAAATCACCAGCGATAATGGAAGCGCTGATTTCGTGAGGCCCATGATCGCCGCGCTGTGCGCTTTGGGACCCCTCAGCCTACGCTACGCCAACAGCTCGCTGAGCAGGCCGGCGTGGCGCTGCTGTTGCGAACTCTGCAGCAGTTGGTTGGCGCGGAAGATCGCCTTGAGGTCGCTCAGGGCGTGGGCGAAGTCATCGTTGATCACCAGGTAATCGTATTCGACGTAATGACTCATCTCGCTGACGGCTTCGCGCATGCGCCGCTCGATGATTTCGCCGCTGTCCTGGCCGCGATTGGTCAGGCGATGACGCAGCGCTTCCTGGGTCGGCGGCAGGATGAAAATCGATTTGGACTGCGGCATCAGGCGGCGCACCTGCTGCGCACCTTGCCAGTCGATTTCCAGAATCAGGTCGTAGCCGTCGGCCAGGGTCTGCTCCACCCAGCGCTGCGAGGTGCCGTAGAGGTTGCCGAACACCTCGGCATGCTCGAGGAACTCGTTATTGTCGAGCATGGCGTGGAACTGCTCGCGGCTGGCGAAGTGGTAGTTCACCCCGTCGGTTTCCCCCGGGCGCATCGCGCGGGTGGTGTGCGATACCGAGACGCGGATCAGCGCTTCGCTGTCGATCAGCGCTTTGACCAGGCTGGTTTTGCCGGCGCCTGATGGTGCGGAAATGATGTAGAGGGTGCCGGTGGTGAGGGTCATAAGCGTTTCCCGAGACGGTCTTTTCTTGCTTAAAGTCTTAAAAACGTAGCGCTAGGGCCGCACTCGTTCCCTACTGGGTAGCGGCATAGCCTAGCGCAAACGTTCTTACTCGATGTTTTGTACCTGTTCGCGCATCTGCTCGATCAGCACCTTGAGGTTCACCGCGGCATTGGTGCTGCGCGTATCGAAGGCCTTGGAACCCAGGGTGTTGGCCTCGCGGTTGAGTTCCTGCATGAGGAAATCCAGACGCCGGCCCGCCGCGCCACCGCTCTTGAGTACGCGGCGCACTTCGCTGACATGCGTGCTCAGGCGATCCAGTTCTTCGGCCACATCGCTTTTCTGCGCGAGCATCACCAGCTCCTGTTCCAGGCGCTGCGGATCGAGTTCGGCTTGCATTTCGGCGCAGCGATCGAGGAGCTTCTGGCGCTGGCTGGCGAGCATCTGCGGCACCAGCTCACGCAGGGCGGCGACCTCTTCGACGATGCTGTCGAGCCGTTCGTTGAGCAGCTTGGCCAGTTCGCCGCCTTCGCGCGAGCGGCCGTTCTTCAGCTCGTTCAGGGCTTGTTTGAACAGCGCCAGCGCCGTCTGGTTGAGTGCCTGCGGGTCGGCGGCATCGGCGACCAGCACGCCCGGCCAGCCCAGCACTTCCAATGGGTTGAGCGGTGCCGGCTGTTTGATCAGGTCGGCCACGCTTTGTGCAGCCGCGACCAACTGCGCGGCGCGCTCGCGATCCACCTGCAGCGGCTTGCCGGTAGTGTCTTCGGCGAAGCGCAGGGTGCATTCGACCTTGCCGCGCGACAGGCCCTGACGCAACGCTTCGCGCACCGCGCCTTCGAGGTCGCGGAAGGCTTCCGGCAGGCGCAGGTGCGGCTCCAGGTAGCGGTGATTGACCGAGCGCAGCTCCCAGCTCAGGGTGCCATTGGCGCCAGCCTGCTCGGCGCGGGCGAAAGCCGTCATGCTGTGGATCATGGGGCGAACCTCTCGGAAAGTCAGAGCGGGCGCAGGGCACGCAGAAGCATGAAAGTTGGCACTGCACGGTCGTTACGCGCCACGCTTACCCTGTGGGAGGCGGCTGCCAGGAGGGCGGCGCGGCGCAACTTTCATGGGTTAAAGGCGCGCGATTGTAGCGCAGTGCGTCGGTCGCTCCCAATTCGGCATGTCGTCGCCGTCGTGTGCGCCCTATAATGCCGGGCAGATTTTATTCCAGAGTAGGTATTCCTTGATGAAACGTCCCAGTGGCCGCGCCGCCGATCAGTTGCGCTCGATTCGCATCACCCGCAACTACACCAAGCACGCCGAGGGCTCGGTATTGGTGGAATTCGGCGACACCAAGGTGATCTGCACGGTCAGCGTCGAGTCCGGCGTACCGCGATTCCTCAAGGGTCAGGGCCAGGGTTGGTTGACCGCCGAATACGGCATGCTGCCGCGCGCCACCGGTGAGCGTAACCAGCGCGAAGCCAGCCGTGGCAAGCAAGGCGGGCGGACCCTGGAAATCCAGCGGCTGATCGGTCGTTCGCTGCGTGCGGCGCTGGACATGTCCAAGCTGGGCGAGAACACCCTGTACGTCGATTGTGACGTGATCCAGGCCGACGGCGGCACCCGTACCGCGTCGATCACCGGGGCCATGGTGGCGCTGGTCGATGCGCTGAAAGTGATCAAGAAGCGCGGCGGCCTGAAAGGTGGCGACCCGCTCAAACAGATGATCGCCGCGGTATCGGTGGGCATGTACCAGGGTGAGCCGGTGCTCGATCTGGACTACTTGGAAGACTCCGCCGCCGAGACCGATCTGAATGTGGTGATGACCAGCAGCGGTGGTTTCATCGAGGTGCAGGGCACCGCTGAAGGTGCACCATTCCAGCCGGCCGAGTTGAACGCCATGCTGGCGTTGGCGCAGAAAGGCATGACTGAGCTGTTCGAGCTGCAGCAAGCGGCCCTGGCCGACTGAAACGCCTGACCCAAGGAGCGTGACGATGGACGAGAACCCGCAAACTCCGCTGCCCGTGCCCAGCCAAGAGGCTCGGCAGTGGGCGATGTTCTGTCACTTCGCCGCGTTTCTCGGCTTCGTGTTTCCCTTCGGCAATTTGATCGGGCCGTTGATTGTCTGGCAGATCAAGAAAGATTCGGATCCGTTTGTCGACGCGCAAGGCAAGGAGGCGCTGAACTTCCAGATCAGCGTGGCCATCGCCTTTATGGTCAGCGTGCTGCTGATGTTGGTGGTGGTCGGTTTTTTGCTGGCCAGCCTGGTGGCCATCGGCGCCATCGTTCTGACCATCATCGCCGGGATCAAGGCCAACGAAGGCCGCGCGTACCGTTACCCGTTCTGCTGGCGCCTGGTGAAGTAACCGGCGCACACAAAAAAGCCGGCTTGCGCCGGCTTTTTTGTGTCTGCTGCGGGTGCTACACGCTGAGAATCCAGTCGTAGTCGACGATCAGCGGCGCATGCTGGGAGAAGCGCGGCTGGCGCGGCAAGCGCGCGGTACGCACGCTGCGACGCATGCCCGGCGTGAGCAATTGGTAGTCGAAGCGATAGCCCAGGTTGAGCATTTCCGCCTGCTCGCTGTCCGGCCACCAGCTGAACTGCTCGCCTTCGCGGCTGACTTCGCGCAGCGCGTCGACGTAGCCCATGGTGCCGATCACTTCATCCAGCCAAGCGCGCTCCGGTGCGAGGAACCCCGTGGATTGCTGGCAGTCGCGCCAATTCTTCACGTCGAGCTTCTGGTGCGCCACGTAGAACGAGCCGCAATAGATGTACTCGCGGCGCTTGCGGCGCTGCTTGTCCAAATAATGGGTGAAGTCGTCCATGAACTTGAACTTCTGGTTCAAGCTCTCATCGCCGCCCAGCCCGGATGGCATGAGCATTGTGGCGATACTTACTTTGTCGAAATCGGCCTGCAGGTAGCGCCCATAGCGATCGGCCATTTCAAAGCCGAGGCCGCTGATTACCGCCTTGGGTTGCAACCGCGAATACAGCGCCACGCCACCTTGGCTTGGTACTTCTGCATCGCAGGCATAGAGGAAATAGCCATCCAGTTGGAGGGCTTGGTCGTCCAGTTCAAAGGCGGAGGCGCGGGTGTCCTGCAGGCAGATGACGTCGGCATTCTGTGCTTGCAGCCAACTGAGCAAACCGCGCTCGACTGCCGCATGAATACCATTCACGTTCACACTGATGATCCGCATAAATGGCCCCCAAAAACACGTGCGTGTATGATACCCGAGCTCGTCTCTATTAGCTAAATTCCTAGCCAAATCCGTGCCGTCCGGGACTTTTCATGCAAGCGTACCAGCGCGAATTCATTCGTTTTGCCATTGAGCGCGGCGTTCTGCGCTTCGGCCAGTTCACCCTCAAGTCCGGGCGTACCAGCCCGTATTTCTTCAATGCCGGGTTATTCAACAGTGGTTTGGCGCTGGCCCAATTGGGGCGCTTCTATGCGGCGGCGGTGGTCGACAGCGGGATTACCTTCGATGTGCTGTTTGGCCCGGCTTATAAAGGCATTCCCCTGGCAGCGACCACCGCTGTGGCCCTGGCCGAGCACCATCAGCGCGATGTGCCCTGGTGCTTTAACCGCAAGGAAGCCAAGGACCATGGCGAGGGCGGCACCCTGGTCGGCGCGCCGCTGGCCGGCCAGGTGCTGATCATTGATGACGTGATTACCGCCGGCACGGCGATTCGCGAAGTCATGCAGATCATCCAGGCGCAAGGCGCGCAAGCCGCCGGCGTGCTGATCGCGCTGAACCGCCAGGAGCGCGGCCAGGGCGAGTTGTCGGCGATTCAGGAGGTCGAGCGGGACTTCGGTATGCCGGTGGTGAGCATTGTGTCACTCGAGCAGGTGCTGGAATACCTGGCGGGCGATGCCGAACTCAAGCAGTATTTGCCCGCGGTGCAAGCGTATCGCGCCGAGTACGGAATCTAATCCCTCTAAAAATAAGGTGCCGCCTTGATGCGTAAACCGGCTTCGCTCTGCTGTTCGCTGTTGCTCGGCTTACTGCTGCCGGTTGTGGCGGGTGCCACCGAGCTGTATCGCTATACCGATAACAAAGGTGTCACCGTGCTCAGTCGTCAGGGCGTGCCGCCGGAGTTCATCGCCAAGGGGTACGAGGTGCTCAACGAGCAAGGCCGGGTGATCAAGGTGATTCCGCCGGCGCCGAGCGCCGAGGAGATGCAGCGGTTGCTCGCCGATAAAGCCCGCGCCAGCTCCGATGCGCAACTGCTGCGCCTTTACAGCGTGCCGGAAGATGTCGACCGTGCGCGCGGACGCAAGCTGGCCGAGCTGGATGGCTTGATCAGTGTGGCGCGTGGCAATTTGCAGTCGGCGCGTACCCAGCAGGCCAATTTGCAGAGCCAGGCCGCCGACCACGAGCGCGCCGGCCGTACGGTGCCCGAACACCTGCTGGCGCAGATCGACAACCAGAAAGACGAGCAGCAGCGCCTGCAAAAGGATATCAGCCGTTACCAGGACGCGCGCAAACATGCCGACGCCAGTTTCCTGGCCGATCGCACGCGGCTCAGCGAGCTGCTCGAACGGCGTCGCTAGGCATCATTCCTGCGCGGCGTAGCGTTCGTAGCCGCGTACCTTCTCGCGTAACCATTCAGGCAGTGCGCGGCTGCGCCGGCTGGCGCTGTCGGCATGCACGTAGATCAACTCGCCTTGGGTCAGCGCCTCGTCCGCGCGCCAGATTCCCAGATTAAAACTCAGGCTTGAGCGGCCTAGCCGCGCAACCCGCACGCCAATCTGCAACTGGTCGTCGAAGTGTGCCGGGGCCAGGTATTCCAGTACGCTTTTGATCGCGAAAAAGTCGCCGCCTTCACGGCTCAGATCGCCCGGATAGACCACGCCCAGGGCGCGGAAATACTCGGTGATGGCGACATCGGCGTAGGTCAGGTAATGGCCGTTGAACACGATATTCTGCGGGTCGACCTCAGCCCAGCGCACCCGCAGCGGGTGGAAGAAGGTGAAGGCGTCGCGGGAAAGGCGGGTGGTCATGACAAAGCCCCGGTGATGAGTGTCTAGAGCTTCGACGCGAGCGCGCGGAAGGGCAAGTGACAGTGGGGCTTATTCAAGTGGCGAATCAGCCCGATTGCCCGGGCTGATTCAGGGTGCTGCTCAGTGACGCTTGCGGTTGCAGATCAGGGTGCCGACGCCGCTGTCGGTGAAGATCTCCAGCAGCACGGCGTTCGGCACGCGGCCGTCGATGATGTGCGCGCTGATCACCCCGCCTTGCACCGCTTCCAGGGCGCAGCGGATCTTCGGCAACATGCCGCCGTAAATGGTGCCGTCGGCGATCAGGTCGTCGACCTGCTCGGTGGTCAGGCCGGTGAGCACCTGGCCCTGCTTGTCCATCAGGCCGGCGATATTGGTCAGCAGCATCAGCTTTTCGGCTTTCAGCGCTTCGGCGACCTTGCCGGCGACCAGGTCGGCGTTGATGTTGTAGGACTCACCGTTCGGGCCAACGCCAATCGGTGCGATCACCGGGATGAAGTCGCCCTTGACCAGCATGTTCAGCAGGTCGGTGTTGACCCCGGTGACTTCGCCGACGTGGCCGATGTCGATGATTTCCGGCTGGGTCATCTCCGGGGTCTGGCGGGTCACGGTGAGCTTCTTCGCGCGGATCAGCTCGGCGTCCTTGCCGGTCAGGCCGATGGCGCTGCCGCCGTGGCGGTTGATCAGGTTGACGATGTCCTTGTTGACCTGGCCGCCGAGGACCATTTCCACCACGTCCATGGTCTGCGCGTCGGTGACGCGCATGCCGTCGATGAAGTGGCTTTCGATGCTCAGGCGCTTGAGCAGGTCGCCGATCTGCGGGCCGCCGCCGTGCACCACCACCGGGTTGATGCCGACGGCTTTCATCAGCACGATGTCGCGGGCGAAGCCGGTTTTCAGCTCGTCGCTTTCCATGGCGTTGCCGCCGTATTTGATCACCAGGGTCTTGCCGACGAAGCGGCGAATGTACGGCAGCGCCTCGGAGAGGACTTTGGCGACGTTGGTGGCGGCATCACGTTCGAGGGTCATGCGGGGCTCCAGGGCTAATTCGGTCAATCAAAACGGTAGGGTGATGTCGGGCGCGGCGCTGTACAGCTGCGCGCGGAACACTTCCTTGATGCGTTCAAGCTCCGCTTCGCTTTCGGCCTCGAAGCGCAGTACCAGCACCGGGGTGGTGTTGGAGGCGCGTACCAGGCCCCAGCCCTTGGGGTAATCGACGCGTACGCCGTCCAGGGTGGTGATGTTGCCGTCGCCCCACACGCCGTCGCTTTGCAGGCGCTCGATGATGCTGAACTTGCTTTGCTCGGTGACCTGGATATTGATCTCCGGCGTGGAAATATCGCTGGGGAAGGCGGAGAACACGTGCTCGGCGTCGCGCTTGTCCTGGCTGAGGATTTCCAGCAGGCGGGCGGCGCTGTAGATGCCGTCGTCGAAGCCGAACCAGCGTTCCTTGAAGAAGATGTGCCCGCTCATTTCGCCGGCCAGCAGGGCACCGGTTTCCTTCATTTTCTTCTTGATCAGCGAGTGGCCGGTTTTCCACATCACTGGACGACCGCCGTAGCCGCTGATCAGCGGGGTCAGGCGGCGTGTGCATTTGACGTCGAAGATGATGTCGGCCCCAGGGTTGCGCGACACCACGTCCTTGGCGAACAGCATCAGCAGGCGGTCGGGGAAGACGATGGTGCCGGTGTTGGTCACTACGCCGACGCGGTCGCCGTCGCCGTCGAAGGCCAGGCCGAGGTCGGCCTTTTCCGATTTGACCTTGGCAATCAGGTCGACCAGGTTTTCCGGTTTACCCGGGTCCGGGTGGTGGTTGGGGAAGTTGCCGTCGACGTCGCAGAACAGTGGAATCACCGTGCAGCCGAGTGCTTCGATCAGTTGGGGGGCAATCACCCCGGCGGCGCCGTTGCCGCAGTCGACCACCACGCGCATGGGCTTGGCCAGGGCGATGTCGTCACGGATCTGCTGGAAATAGCGCTCCAGCACGTCGACCTGTTCGACGCTGCCGACGCCGCTGGCCAGGTCGTTGTTGTCGATGCGGGTTTTCAGCGCCTGGATCTGCTCGTTGGCCAGGGTGTCGCCTGCGATGACGATCTTGAAGCCGTTGTAATCCGGCGGGTTGTGGCTGCCAGTGAGCATCACCGCGGACTTGCCGCTGAGAATGTGCCCGGCGTAATAGACCACCGGGGTCGGCACCATGCCGACGTCGCTGACGTTGCAGCCACAATCGAGCAGGCCCTGAATCAGTTGTTGCACCAGCTCCGGGCCGGACAGGCGGCCGTCACGGCCGACGGCGACGTTCGGCTCACCCTGCGCCAAGCTTTCGGAACCAACCGCACGGCCGACCCAGTAAGCGGTTTCGGCGGTCAGGCTGCTGCCGACCACGCCACGGATGTCGTAGGCGCGGAAGATATCGGCAGGCAGTTGGGGGGCGCGGTGCGGGGTATTCATAACGGGTGTTTGCTCCAATCCCAGGAGGTCCTGGTCTTCATCGAGAATGTCGATATCGAGGATATCGGTGTCTTGAAACAGTGGGTCGCTCAGGTCGGCCGGTTTGTGGGCGGCGCCGCTGTTGGCCGGGTCGGGGGTATCGCTGCGGTTGCCCGTGGCTACGGTTTCAGCGGCGCGGCGCGGCAGGCGGGCCAGGGTCTGCGCCAGGCTGTCGAGCGCCGGTAGACTGAGGCTGAAGGCTTTGACGGCTTTACCGGCCGAGAGTTCTTTAACCAGTTGGCCAAGTTGCAGTACATCCTTGTGCAGGCGGCGTTGCAGGCCGCTGTGCACCAGAGCCAGACCGAGCAGGGCACCGCCCAGTGCCAGTAGCGCAGCCAATCCGAGCAGCAGCGGCGAGGCGCTGGCCTGGTCGAGTGCCGGGCCGGGGATAAAGTTGAGTTTCCAGTTCGGGTTGCCGCTGTCGAAGCTATGCGCGTTGCCTTGTGCCTGGCCGCGTTGCGCCAGAACCTGGGCCGCGGCATTGCCGAACTGCTGGGTCAGTTGCAATTGCCCGACGTCGGCCGGCAACGGCGGCAGGCTGGCCAGCAGGCGATCGAGGTCGACGGCCAGCAGCAAGGTGCCTTGCAGCGGTTGGTCATCGCTCAGGCGCAGCGCAGCGGCGCTGTAGACCAACCAGCGCTGGCCGACCTTATAGGCTTCGACGGCGGGCGTTTGGCCGTTTTCCACACGGCGCAGCATGTCCAGGGCGGCAAAATTCATCGGCGCAGTACGGCCCATGTCCTGAACCGCTTGGCCGCGGGCGTTGAGGTGAGCGTCGACCACGCCATCCCAGTAGCTGAGGTTGCGCTCCGCGGCGCGCACTTGGCTGATGTCCTGGCTTTGCAGGGCTTCCAGCAGTTGCGGGTTGCGTCCGGCGGCGTGGGTGTCGGCTGCCAGTTGCCGCAAGGCTTGTTGCAGGGCGGCGGCTTGCCCGCCACCCCAGGCCTGGGTGAGTTGCTGCCGGTGTTGCTGCTGCGCGCTGTTGAAAGCGCCGAACCAGAGCAGTGCGACGGCCAGGCCAAGGCCCGCCGCAGCCGCCAGCAGCCCAGGCAGCAGGGCGTTGGCGGTCAGTTTGTCAGTGCTTGCCGCGCCCTGTGGGGCGTGCTTGTTTGGCTCGCTGGGCACGACATCCGTGGCGCTGCGCTTGAAGAGTTTCATCGAACGTCTCCTCGGCAATTCTTCCTGGAATGGTTAAGGGCAATCAGTGGCTGCCGGAGTGTCCGAAGCCGCCCGCACCGCGTTGACTCTCGTCGAATTGCTCGACCAGCTCGAAATGCGCCTGCACCACCGGCACCAGAATCAGCTGGGCGATGCGCTCGCCAATGGCGATGGTGAAGGCGTTCTGCCCGCGGTTCCAGCAGGAGACCATCAGCTCGCCCTGATAATCCGAGTCGATCAGGCCGACCAGGTTGCCGAGGACGATGCCGTGTTTATGGCCCAGGCCCGAGCGTGGCAGGATCAGCGCCGCCAGGCCCGGATCGCCGATGTAGATCGACAGGCCGGTAGGAATCAGTACGGTTTGTCCCGGCTCCAGGGTCAGGTCTTGCTTGAGCATGGCGCGCAGGTCGAGGCCGGCGGAGCCGGGCGTGGCGTACTGCGGCAAGGGAAATTCAGTGCCCAGGCGCGGGTCGAGGATCTTGGCTTGTAAAGCGTGCATGTCAGGCTCTGTAGTCGGAGGGTGAGCGCCTCAGGCGCGATGCAAACGGTCGGCGATAAAGGCCACCAGCTGGCGGGCGATCTTGCCCTTGCTGGTCTGCGCGAAGCTGTTCTGCTGCAATTCGCGGTCGATGATGGTGATGGCGTTCTCTTCGCTGTTGAAGCCGATGCTCGGATTGGCCACGTCGTTGGCGACGATCAGGTCGAGGTTCTTGTCCTTGAGCTTGCGCGAGGCGTACTCCAGCAGGTTCTCGGTTTCGGCGGCGAAGCCGACGCTGAAGGGCCGGTCGGCGCGCCCGGCGAGGGTGGCGAGAATATCCGGGTTGCGCACCATTTGCAGGAGCAGGCCGTCGCCGCTGCTCGGGTCTTTCTTCAACTTGTGCTGGGCGACCACTTCCGGGCGGTAATCGGCGACCGCAGCAGCGGCGATCAGCAGGTCGCAGGGCATCGACGCTTCACAGGCGGCGAGCATGTCGCGGGCGCTGGTGACGTTGATGCGCGTGACCCGCTCGGGCGTGGGCAGGTGCACCGGGCCGCTGATCAGGGTGACCTTGGCGCCGGCTTCGGCGGCCGCTTCGGCCAGGGCGAAGCCCATCTTGCCGGAGCTGTGGTTGGTGATGTAGCGCACCGGGTCGATGTTTTCCTGGGTCGGCCCGGCGGTAATCAGCACGTGCTTGCCGGTCAGCGCGCGGTGCTCGAAACAGTCGGCGGCGCATTGCGCCAGCTCGTCGGCTTCGAGCATACGGCCCAGGCCGACATCGCCGCAGGCCTGGCTGCCGGCGGCCGGGCCGAACAGACGCAGGCCGCGCTCGGCGAGCAATTGCGCGTTGGCCTGGGTGGCCGGGTCGCGCCACATGGCCTGGTTCATCGCCGGCGCCAGGGCGACGGGGGCGTCGGTGGCCAGCACCAGGGTGGTCAGCAGGTCGTCGGCCACGCCCTGGGCCAGGCGCGCCATCAGGTCGGCGGTGGCCGGCGCGATCAGCACCAGATCGGCCCAGCGCGCCAGCTCGATATGGCCCATGGCGGCTTCGGCGGCAGGGTCGAGCAAATCCAGGTGCACCGGGTTGCCGGACAGCGCTTGCAGGGTCAGCGGGGTGATGAATTCTCGGCCGCCCTTGGTCATCACCACGTGGACCTCCGCACCCTGATCGCGCAAGCGGCGAACCAGTTCTGCACTCTTATAGGCGGCAATGCCGCCACCTACGCCGAGAACGATGCGTTTCCGATACAGCCGCTGCATAGGCCTGCCTTTTTATTAAGGTGGATGTGCGCCACGGCGGTGACGCCTCCCCAGGCCCGTCGCCGCGCAAAAAACTGGGCTACGATAGCACAGCCGCCGCATGGGAGCAGCGGCCTGCCTGGCTCGACACGGAGGTGCTATGAGCATTCGCGATTGGCCCGCGGCGGAACGTCCGCGGGAAAAACTACTGGCCCAAGGGGCCGCTACCCTGACCGACGCCGAACTGCTGGCGATTTTCCTGCGTACCGGTGTGGCCGGGCAAAGCGCGGTGGATTTGGCGCGCCATCTGCTAGGCGACTTTGGCAGCTTGCGCGCGCTGATGCAGGCGGACTTGCCGTCCTTCTGCGAGCGGCTAGGCCTGGGCCCGGCGAAGTTCGCCCAGTTGCAGGCCGTGCTGGAAATGGCCCGGCGGCATTTGGCCGAGCAACTGCGCCGCGATTCGGCGTTGGAAAGCCCGCAGGCGGTGCGCGATTACCTGAAAGCCTTGCTGCGGCATGAGCCGCATGAGGTGTTCGGTTGCCTGTTTCTCGATGCCAAACACCGCGTGCTGGCGTTCGAGGCGCTGTTCCATGGCTCCATCGACAGCGCCAGCGTCTACCCGCGTCAGGTGGTCAAGCGCGCCCTGGCGCATAATGCGGCGGCGTTGATCCTGACCCATAACCATCCCTCCGGCGTGGCCGAGCCGAGCCAGGCGGACCGGGTACTGACCCGGCGCCTGAAAGAGGCCCTGGAGCTGGTCGATGTGCGGGTACTCGATCACTTTATCGTTGGCGACGGCGAGCCGCTGTCGATGGCCGAGTACGGCTGGTTGTAGCTTGGGCTGGCGGTGACGCTTTTGATCCAGCGCGCGTTGGGCGTCGTCGCTTCGCTCCTCAGCCTGCGCGGCCCGACCCCAACCTACGGTTTGACGCCGGGTCAGGGATTCAAGCGCACCTTGGCAAAGTCCTGGCGGCCGAACGGGCTGACCTGATAACCCTCGACCTCTTTACGCGTCAGGGCGTAAGCGGTGGGGTGCGCCAGTGGCAGCCACAGCGCCTGCTCGTGGATGATTTTCTGCGCTGCCCTGTAGAGCTGGCTGCGTTGTGCCTGGTCGCTGGTGGTCTTGCCCGCGGCGATCAGCTTGTCCAGCGTTGGGTCGCAGTAGCGGGCGAAGTTCAGCCCGGACTCCAGCGAGGCGCAGGCAAATTGCGGGGTGAGGAAGTTGTCCGGATCGCCGTTGTCGCCGGCCCAGCCCATAAACAGCAGGTCATGCTCGCCGGCCTTGGCACGGCGAATCAGCTCGCCCCATTCGATCACGCGAATTTCAGCTTGAATGCCAATCGCGGCCAGGTCTGCCTGGAGTAACTGGGCGCCCAGGCTTGGGTTGGGGTTGAGCAGGCTGCCGGAGGGCCGCGTCCAGATGGTGGTCCGGAAACCATCGGCCAGGCCTGCCTCGGCGAGCAGGGTGCGGGCTTTCTGCGGGTCGTGGGCGTAGCCCGGCAATTCCGTGGCGTAGCTCCAAGTAGTGGGCGGGTAAGGGCCGTTGGCCGCTTCGGCGCTGTTGTCGAACACCGCTTTCAGGTAGCTGGCCTTGTCGAACGCCAGGTTGATCGCTTGGCGTACCAGGGGGTTGTCCAGTGGCGGGTGCTGGCTGTTGAGGCCGACGAAGGCGGTCATAAAGGCGGCGGTGTGCACGCTCTTGAGTTGGTCATCGGCGCTGATGGCCTGTACGTCCAGTGGTTTGGGCGACAGCGCGATATGGCATTCGCCACGGCGGAGTTTCTGCAAGCGCACGTTGGCGTCTGGGGTGATGGCGAACAGCAGGTCATCCACTGCCGGCGTGCCGGCGAAATACGTCGGGTTGGCGCTGTAGCGCACCATGGCGTCTTTCTGGAAGCGCTTGAAGACGAACGGCCCGGTGCCGATCGGCTGCTTGTTGAGCTGCTCCGGGGTGCCGGCCGCGAGCAGTTGCGCGGCGTATTCGGCCGAGTAAATGGAGGCGAAGCCCATGCTCAGGGTGGCGAGAAACGTCGCGTCGGGACGGTTGAGGGTGAAGCGCAGGCGGTGCTCGTCGAGTTTGTCGATGTGCTGGATCAGGCTGGGCAGCTGCATCGACTGTGCATGCGGATAGCCGCTTGGCGCGACCTTATGCCAGGGGTGCGCAGGGTCGAGCATGCGCTGGAAGCTGAACAGCACATCGTCGGTAGTGAGCGGGCGGCTCGGGGTGAAGTAATCGGTGCTGTGGAAGTCGACACCCTGGCGCAGGGTAAAGCTGTAACTCAGACCGTCTTCGGCGATCTCCCAGCTCTGTGCCAGGCTCGGCAGCAGCTTGCCGCTGGCCGCATCGAACTCCACCAGGCGGTTCATCAGTACATCGGCCGAGGCGTTGGTGGTGGTCAGCGAGTTGTACTGCACCACGTCGAAGCCATCCGGGCTGGCCTCGGTGCACACGCTGAGCGTGGCCGCCTGGGCCAGTAACGGGCTCAGCAGGGGGGCAAATAGCAGCGCAAGGGCGGCGAGACGCATGGCAAATTCCTCAACAATGCAGCGCGCATCCAGGGGCGCGCCGACAAGAGCGTTACCCTAGGGGTTGTTGTCGTTTCAGCGCAAGCCACGTTGTTGCGCAAACTCTCGTCAGGCTCCGGCGTGGTTCGTGATGCGGCGGCAACCGGCCTAGGCAATCACGGCTGCGGCAGAACACTGCACCTTGGCGACGAGCGGTCGATTGCGAGTGCCGCCCGTATGGCGGGCCTTGGCACTGCATTCAGGCGCTGCCGGTTGCTGACTAATAGTGCGGTTTGCCTTGTTGCGCGGGGGGCTTTCTGGTATAAAGCAGCGCTCTTTTGTAGGGGCCCGGTTCTTGCGCTTTCAGGTGTGGCCGGTAAGACCCTCGAGAAACGCGGCGCTGAGCGCCAATGACATTGAGTTTAAGCGGCCAACCCATGCCGGGTTGGGCATGTGGTTTTAGAGGGCTGAGGCATGTCGAGAGTCTGTCAAGTTACCGGTAAGGGTCCGGTAACCGGGAATAACATTTCCCACGCAAACAACAAAACCCGTCGTCGTTTCCTGCCGAACCTGCAGCATCATCGCTTCTGGGTCGAATCCGAGAAGCGCTTCGTGCGTCTGCGCGTTTCTGCCAAAGGCATGCGCTGCATCGACAAGCGTGGTATTGACGTTGTGTTGTCCGAGCTGCGCGCTCGCGGCGAAAAGGTTTAAGGAGAAAGTCATGCGTGAATTGATCCGTTTGATCTCGAGTGCCGGTACTGGTCATTTCTACACTACCGACAAGAACAAGCGCACCACTCCGGACAAAATCGAAATTAAAAAATTCGATCCGGTTGTGCGTAAGCACGTGATCTACAAGGAAGGCAAGATCAAGTAATTGATCTGGCACCTTGCCGAAAAAGCCCGCTTCTGGCGGGCTTTTTCTTGCCTGCGATTTAGTGCTGCCGCTGGGCTATTGGGCTGCGGCAACACGTTCGCTAAGCGACAGGCCGTTCACAGCACGGCGCGCACGGCTCGTTCGCCGGCCATCGGCCGCATCGGGCAGGCATTCAGCCGCAAGCGGCTGGTTGCGACTAACGCTCAATGCGCCAACGGGTAACTGGGACATCACGCTGTACCCGTTAACTGTTGAAGCGTGGCGCCGGCTAGGCGATGCCTGGCGCGCGGTAATGCGTAGGGTGGGTTAGTGGCGCTGAGGTGGGCTGGCAAGCGACGGCGCAATGGGTGCGCCGCGTAACCCACCCTAGCGAATCTGTGTACACGCAGTTAACGGGTGCATAGCCATAAAAAAGGCTCTGTCCCAGTGACGTGTCGCAGGAGAAGCCGCGCTTTTGTGGGAGCG
>DELY01000027.1 GCA_002354655.1 Pseudomonas sp. UBA2684 | reverse complement strand
TTTCCGAATTCTGCGGTTCCCCCGAGATGGGCCTGGACACGGGTGATAGATGCTGAATTAAGCCGTGTGACGGCAGGCTGTGCTGGGCTGCACGTCGGCATGGGCGTGCGTGGTCAGGACGCAAAAACACACTTGCCCGCAATGGCGGGCAAGTGTGTTTGCAGAGGGGGAGTGCGTTGTTGGTTATTGTTTGTTGCGACCGGCAATCACCACCAGGATCAGCGACGCCAGGATCAGGATCGAACTGATAGCGGCAATGGTCGGATCGATCTCGTCGCGCAGCGCCGTGAACATGCGCTTGGTCAGAGTCTGGTTGTCGCCGCCGGAGATGAACAGCGCCACCACAGTTTCATCCAGCGAGGTGATGAAGGCGAACAGTGTCGCCGAGACCACACTGGGCTTGATCTGCGGCAGGGTCACGGCCATGAAGGCGCGAAAGCGGTTCATGCCCAGGCTGCGCGCCACCATTTCCTGGGACATGTCGAAGTTACGCAGACCGGCCAGCAGCGCGATGATCACGTAGGGCAAGGCGAGCATGATGTGCGCCAGCACCAGGCCGGTCAGCGTGCTGATCAGGCCGACCCGGGCGTAAACGAAGAACACGCCGGCGGCGATCAGGATGATGGGCACCATCATCGGCAGCAGCAGGATGATCTGCAGCGTACGCACCACCTTCAGGCTGGAGTTGTTGATGGCGTAGGCGGCCGCCATACCAATCGGCAGGCTGATGGCCATGGTGAAAAATGCCGTGATCAGACTGACCCGCGCCGCCGACATCCACTCCACGCTGTTGAAGAACGCCTCGTACCAGTGGAAGGACCATTGCTTGGGAGGGAATTGCAGGAAGCGCGCCTCGGAGAACGACATGGGTACCACGATCAGCACCGGGATGATCAGGTACAGCAGGATCGCCGCGACCAGCACCGTGAACAGCACGTGGGACAGGCGAAGGTGACGCAGGTTGGCAAGCAGGTTCATTTAGCGCGCTCCCAGGATGCGTTCGATGGGGATGAAGCGATTGATGCCCCAGAAGATCAGGAACACCACAAACAGCAGCACCAGGCCGACTGCGCTGGCTGCGCCCCAGGCGTGATAGAGCTCGACGTTGCGTTGCACCAGCATCGACACCAGGATCGTGCGGCCACCGCCGAGCAGTTCCGGGGTGATGAAGAAGCCTAGGCAGATGACGAACACCAGGATGGAACCGGCCATGACCCCCGGCGCTGCCATCGGCAGGAAGACCCGGCGGAAGGTGTAGAAGGGTTTGGCGCCAAGGCTCTCGGACGCTTGCATGAGGTCCTGGGGGATTTTTTTCATCACCGAATACAGCGGCAGGACCATAAAGGGCAGCATGACGTGCAGGGTGCCGATTACCGTGCCAGTGGTGTTGTGCATCAGCGTCAGGGGTTGGTCGATGATGCCAAGGTCCATCAGCGTCTGATTGACCAGTCCGCGGCGTTGCAGGAGCACCAGCCAGGCATAGGCCCGCACCAGCACGCTGGTCCAGAACGGCAGGATCACGCAGATCAGAATCAGGTTGGCCCAGAAACCCTGCAGGCGCGAAGCGGCGTAGGCAATGGGGAAGCCCATGACGATCGACAGGATCGTCACCAGGAAACTGATCTTGAAGGTCAGGGCGAAGGTGTCCCAGTAAATGCTTTCCTGGAAAATCCGGATGTAGTTGGCCAGGGAAAACCCTTCCTCGGTCTGGACCGACTGAAAGGCCAGCCAGCACAGCGGCATGATCAACAGCACCACGACCATGACCAGCGCCGGGGTGAGCAGCAACAGCATGGAGGTGTGCTCCTTGCGTTCTTCACGGGCCAGGGCGTCTTCGCTGGTCATGGGCGGCTGGTGCTGCTGGTCGCTGGAGTCGGGCATGGATTTGGCGAGATAGGCGTTGGACATGATGACCTCTCGTCACTGCGCAGTGCTGGAGGGTATCCAGCACTGACGGGTAGCGCTGGCGGTGGCAGTCGTCCTGGCGGACAGCAGGGTGCGGTGCTCGGGTAATGTCATGTGAAGAACTCCCAATGGTGGGCAGGTACTTGAGGCGAGCGCGAGTTGTCTGCACAGGTCACTCTGCGGGACCCTCAGGCCTAATGTACCGGGATGCCAACGAATGAAGTGGACGCAATTGACCGGTGCGCAAGCGCTTTATGTCGAAATCGCGGGGGCAGACGGCATGTCCTGCGCCGAGGCCTCTGGCCTGCGGCGCAGCAACGGCCGATGGCTATTTTTTCTGGACGAAGGACAACCAGCGTTCTTCGGCCTTGACCCCGGCTTCGGAGGCCCACCATTGCGCCGAGAGCAGGGCCTGGCGCGAGATGTTGCCGGGTGCGGAAGGCAGCTTGGCCTCGCGCTCGGCCGGGATTACCCCGGTCTTGAAGGCTTCGGGGTTGAGCGGGCCGTAGTCGATGATCATCGGCAACGCCGCTTGCAGTTTGGCATCGATGGCCTCGTTGACGAATTTCATGGCGGCCACCTTGTGCGGCGAGCCTTTGAGGACGCACAACGAGTTGGTTTCCAGCACACCCTGGTTGTAGTCGAATGCCACGGGTGCGCCGGCGGCCTGTACGGCGGTGATACGGCCGTTCCAGGCCTGGATCATGTCCACTTCGCCGTCGCTGATCAGCTGCGCCGACTGCCCGCCGGACGTCCACCAGGTGGCGATGTCGGGCTTGATCTGCTCAAGCTTGCGGAAGGCGCGATCGACGTCCAGCGGATAGAGCTTGTCCATCGGCACGCCATCGGCCAGCAGCGCGATTTCCAGGGTTGGACGTGGCAGGTTACGTAGGGAGCGCTGGCCCGGGTATTTTTTGGTGTCCCAGAAGTCGGCCCAGGTCTTGGGTACGTCCGCGCCTTTGAACGCGTCCGTGCGATACGCCAGCACCGTGGAGTAGCTGATGTAGCCGACGCTGTATTCGTCCTTGAGGCTGTCGGGTATTTGCGCGGCATTGGGAATCAGCGCAAGGTCGAGCTTCTCGAACAGCCCTTCGGCTTCGCCACGGATGCAGTCGCCAGTGGGCAGGTCCACCACGTCCCAGGTGACCTTGCCGCTCTCGACCTGGGTCTTGATGATCGGGTAGGCCTTGGGCGAGCTGTCCTGTTTGAGCGTCAGACCGAGCTTTTTCGCCGCAGGCTCCAGGATCGCCTTGCTCTGGGCTTCCTGATAAGCACCGCCCTGGGATACGAACGTGATGTCCTCGGCCATGGCCTGGGTGGCGCTACCGATGAACAGGGCCAGACTCGCGAGTTGGAAAGCTGTAGTGCGCAATGTGCTCATGGAAAGACTCCGAATGGTTGGCAGATTTTCTTGGGCGAGCTGTAGGTTTTGTTGTCGGTCGCTCTGCGGGACCATGGAGGTCTAATGTACCGGCTTGTCCGTGAACGAAGCGGCTACAAATGCGCGGATGAAAAGTGGTTTATTGCGAAAATGCGAACGGGCACAGTATTTCGTGCGTCGGGTGCGGGCTTGCGCGCCTGTCGCGAGCAGCCCCGAAGCCCCCGGTAGGAGCGAGCATGCTCGCGATGGCGGTGTGTTGGGTGAGTCATAGCCAAGTCATTCAGCCCACCGTCATCCGCCTCACCACGCGCCGAATCATCGGCGCCGCCAGCACCACCACCGGCAACATCGATACCCACGACAGCGCCCACGCGTTCAACCAGCGGCCGGCAAAGGCCAGGTCGAGCGCATGGGGTGTGGTGGCGATGGCGGCCGCGACCGCGCAGGTCAGGCCGGATTGAACGACGCCGAAAACGAAATGCTCATAACGGGCGGGGATTTTCATCGGGGGTTCTCGAGAAAGAGCGGGGGGGCGCGATGCCCGGCCGCTCGGGCACGATCAAGCCGGTTGCAGTTGCGCGATAGTCTCTTCGGTGGTCCACAGCCCGTGGGCGAGGAAGCGGTAATTGATGATGGCCGCCAGGTAGCCGTCGCCATCCGGCAGGCGCGGGCCGGCGGTGGCGTCGCGTACCACGACTATTTCAAAGCCCTGTTCGAGCAGTTCGCGCAGGTGTGATTCCACGCAAAGGTTGGCCGCCATGCCGGCGAGGATGATCTGCGACACGCCTTTCTTGCGCAATTGCAGCGCCAGGTCGTTGGTTTCCGGGCCGTAGACCTTGTGCGGCGAGGCGATGATGGTCTCGCCGTCGAGAATGTACGGCTTGTAGATCTCGAGGAAATCGGCGCCGGAGCCTTCGAAGTTTTCCAGGGTGTTCGGTCCCTTGCGATCGAACATGCAGATGCTGTGCATGACCTTTTCCAGCGGACCGCCAAAATGCCAGTCGTGGTCGTGCGGGTAGTAATAGTGTGGCGACACGGCCACGGGCAGGTCGTGAGCCTTGAAGGCCTTGAACAGTTTTTCCAGGTTTTCGACGGTGTTGTTCTCGACGATGCTCTCACCGAACACCGCCCAACTGGCGCCGGCAGGGCTGAGGAAGTCGTTCTGTGGGTCGATGACCACCAGGGCGGCTTTGCTCAGGTCGAGCTTGAAACCAGTGGCAGGCAGTGCGGGTTCGGCGGGGTCGGCGTACAGATGGCTCATGACGATTTACCTCTTGGGTGCTTGCGTGGATGAGACGTGAATGTTGCTTTATATAAATGACCAGTCGTCTTATTAATGAGGAAAAAAAACTCACTCCAATAGCCGAGGCAAGACCATCGATACGAAACGCTGCAGAGGTGCACCGTCGCGCAGGACCTTGCCGCGCATGACCGCACCTTCCCAGCCTTCGACGATGACACTGGCCAGCGCTTCGGCGTCGTGAGTTTCAGAGAGTTCGCGGCGCTGCTGCGCTTCACGCAGGCAGCTCGCGAGCAAACCTTCCCAGCGCGCCAGCACATCGGCCAGACGCTTGCGGGTTTGTTCGCTGCCATTGGACATTTCCAGGGACAGGTTGCCAATCAGGCAACCCAGGCTGTATTCATGCTCGCCGTGCTCGAGCACCAGGGCCTGGAAGAACTGGCCGATGCGCTCCAGCGGCTTGACCCGGGCGTCGTAGAAGATCGGCCCGTGGCGGGTTTCGATCGAGGTCCAGTATTCCTCGAGGATCTCTGCCGCGAAGTCTTCCTTGCTGGCGAAGTAGTTGTAGAAAGAGCCCTTGGGAATCTCGGCAGCGGCGGTGATGTCCTGGACGCCGCAGCCGTTGAAGCCACGGTTGTGAACCACCTGGCGGCCAATCGACAGCAAACGGGATCTGACTTCGAGGTTGACCGGGCGAGCCATGACAGAGACAGCCAGTGATGAGAAAGTTTTAATAAACTAACTGGTCATCTATGTTTCGTCAACAGTCGAATTGACTGCCAATCAGTCCGCCTGCGCCATCTCGATGTACTCGAGCATCTTCTCGTTGCCATCGAGAATGTCACGGCAGATGGCCGCCCGTGCCGCCGCGCCATCGCGGCGCTTGAGTGCGTCGAGCACTTCCCAGTGATGGTCGATGGCCATGCGCTCGTTGAAGTTGCCATAGGCACGGGCGATCAGTGGGCCGGTGCGCATCCACAGGCTATCGAGCAAACCCGCCAGCACCGGCATGCGCGCGATGGTGGTCAGCGCGTAGTGAAATTGCTGATTGCACTTGAGAGCGGCTTGCAAGTCCTGGGCGTTGATCGCGGCGATGTTGTTTTCGATGCAGGCTTGCAGGTCTGCGAGTTCGCTGTCGGTCACCAGCGCGGCGGCCGTCTCCGCAGCCAGGCCTTCAAGCGCCAGGCGGATGCTGCGGATCTCGCCGTATTGCGCGGCGGTGAGGATGGGTACGCGGATGTCACGCGGGGTCTTGAGGATCAGCGCCTGTTCCTTGGCCAGTTGCAGGATCGCGTCGCGCACCGGTGTGACGCTGGTGCCCAGTTGTTCGGCCAGGTCGCGGATGCGCAGGCGGTCATCGGGCTGGAAACGCCCGGTGATCAGTGCCTCGCGCAGCAACTCGTAGATGCCACTGCCCAGGTAAGAGTGATTGAGGGTTTGAATAGGGTAGGGGTTGCTCATTGATCGCTCATCTGCGGCGGATGCCCGGCCCGAATGATGGAAGTTTCCGGCCGGGATTTCCAGATTATTTCAGACGTGCTGACCACCGTTGACATGAATCTCCGAACCGTTGATGTACGACGCGCCTCGGGTGCAGAGGAAATGCACCAGGGATGCGACTTCTTCCGGCTTGCCCAAGCGGTGCATGGGGATCTGCTGATCGACGATCAGTTCGGTCCCGGCAGACAGGATCGACGTCTCGATCTCACCCGGTGCAATCGCATTGACCCGCACACCGTGTGGCCCGAAATCATGGGCCATTTCCCGCGTCAGTGCGGCCAGTGCAGCTTTCGAGCAGGCGTAGGCGACCCCGGCAAACGGGTGCACCCTGGAACCTGCAATCGAGGTGACGTTGATCACCGAGCCTTGCGCCGCCTTGAGCTCATCGAACAGCCCTTGGGCCAGTAACGCCGTGGAAAACAGGTTGACGTTGAACACGCTGAGCCAGGTGGCGTAATCGGATTCCAGCACGCCCAATCGTGCGCCGGCTTCGCCTTTGGGTGAAATGCCGGCGTTGTTCACCAGGGCATCGAGGCGTCCGCCGAGTTTCTCCCGGATCAATGGCAGGCTGCGGCGCACTTCGTCGATGTCTTCCAGGTCCAGGTGGATGTGGTTCAACTCGCCTTCAGCCCAGGGGCAGCCTTCGGTCCAGTTCTGTCGCGAGGCCGTAAACACGCGCCAGCCCGCAGCGTTGAAGTGCTTCACCGT
The DNA here is from genome assembly GCA_002354655.1 of Pseudomonas sp. UBA2684. GTDB lineage: Bacteria > Pseudomonadota > Gammaproteobacteria > Pseudomonadales > Pseudomonadaceae > Aquipseudomonas. Next base: position 9,504 of record DELY01000027.1, on the reverse strand, counting down.
GGCATGGCCGATGCCACGGCTCGCACCGGTGAGGAGGAGGGTTCGTTGCTCGGTCATGCAGGCGCTCCTGAGGAAGGGGTGGAGTGGTGAGACTATACCAGTAAAAATTATGATGCATCATATTCTAAATATGTTACTAATGAGCTGCGCCTCGGAATCATCGCCGTGCGCCGGCCACCAGGTGCAAGACACCCGGCGCTGACCGAAATATTGCTGCCAAAAACAAAAAAACCACCTGCCATCCCTTAGCTGCCGCTCACGCACGTAGCGAATTCGGAGAGACGCATGAACAGCAAAATCGCAACTGTACTGATGCTTGGAATGCTTGCCGGCCCTTTGAGCGCCGCTGAAAAACTGACCGTGGTGTCCTTCGGCGGCAACAACCGCCAGGCCCAGGAAAAAGCCTTCTACAAACCCTTCACCTCGGAAAAGAAAGTGGCGATCACGGCCGATGACTACAACGGCGAAATGGCCAAGATCCGGGTCATGGCCGACACCGGGAAAACCAGCTGGGACGTGGTCGAGGTCGAATCCCCCGAGCTGTTGCGCGGTTGTAGCGAAGGCCTGTTCGAGCCATTGGACTGGTCGCGCATCGGCAAGAAAGAAGATTTCATCCCGGCCGCCGTCAGCGATTGCGGGGTGGGTATCTTCATCTGGTCTACCGTTCTGACATACGACCCGAAAAAACTCGCCAGCGCGCCACAGGGCTGGGCGGATTTCTGGGACGTGAAGAAATACCCCGGCAAGCGCGGCCTGCGCCGTGGCGCCAAGTTCACCCTGGAGTTCGCCCTGTTGGCCGATGGCGTGGCCAAGGAAGATGTCTACACCTTGCTCGGCACCGAGGAGGGCGTGCAGCGGGCCTTCCGCAAACTGGATCAGATCAAGCCCGACATCCAGTGGTGGGAATCCGGCGCGCAGCCGTTGCAATGGCTGGCGGCAGGCGACGTGGTGATGACTTCGGCCTATAACGGGCGTGTCACCTCGGCGCAGGCGGAGGGACAATCGTTTGAAATGCAGTGGAATGGCAGCCTGTACGACCTGGATCACTGGGCCATCGTCAAAGGCTCGCCGAAGAAGGCCCTGGCGGAAAACTTCATCGCGTTTGCCAGTGCACCGGTTCAGCAGAAGCACTTTGTCGAGGCCATTCCTTATGGGCCAAGCAACACCAAAACCGTGGCACTGGTCGATGAGGCGGTGGGCAGCAAACTGCCGACTTCACCGGATAACCTGAAGAACGCCCGGGCCACGGATGCCGAGTTCTGGATCGACCACGGCGAAGACCTGGAAGAGCGTTTCATCGCTTGGGCCAACAAGTAATGCAAGGGGCCTGCGCGAGCAGGCCACATCACCGAAGCGAGGAGTCATGAACAATGCCGCTTGAGAAAGTATCGGCGCAACCCTGTCTGCTGGAGGCGGCCCCTGCCCGTGTCAGTGACGGGCAGGTCCTTGGGGTCCTTGCGCAGCACTACGCGATCAGCGGAAAACTCGAGCAACTGGGCGGCGAGCGCGACCTCAATTTCCGGGTCATGCTCGCGGACGGTACGTCGCGTCTGTTCAAGTTGTCGCATCCATTGGAAAACCCGCAGGTCGTGGACTTCCATAACCAGGCCATGCTCCAGATCGAGCGTAACGATCCGGCGTTGCCGGTGCAGCGTGTCTTTGCATCACTCGGCGGGCGATTCGTGGAGCCGGTCGAAATCGAAGGCCAGCGCATGTTGGTCCGTCTCCTGTCCTTCGTTGACGGCTTGCCGCTGCACCGCGTCGCCCACACATCGGTGAATTTCAGGCAGAACCTGGGCCAAGCGCTCGCCCGGTTCGACCTGGCCCTGGACGGCTTCAGCCATCCCGCTGCCGGGCACGTCCTGCTGTGGGACATGCAACACGCCCAGCGCCTCAGGCCCCGGCTGAAACACATCGAGCCGGGCGTTCGTCGCGACCGGATCGAACACAGCCTGGACCGCTTCGAATCCCAGGTACTGGGCAAGTGCGCCACGCTGCGCCACCAGGTGATCCATAACGACATGAACCCGCACAACATCATCGTCGATCCGGATCAGCCCGATGTGTTGCGCAACATCCTGGATTTTGGCGACATGGTCCACGCGCCGTTGGTCAACGAGGTCGCGGTCGCGGCATCGTACCAATTGGGGGTGGCGGGCGACGTCCTGGCCCCGGCGCTGGACATGATCCGCGCCTATCACCAGGTCAATCCCCTCACCGGCGAAGAATTGCAACTGCTGCCGGTGCTGATCTCCACACGCCTGGCGTTGTCGTTGTGCATCAATTATTGGCGGGCCGACCTGCACCCGGACAATCGCGAGTACATCCTGCGCAACTCATACCGCGCCCAGGATGCCCTGGCGGGATTGTCCGCAATGGCACCCGCCGAGATCCACGACAGAATCCTTGCCGCTTGCACCCAGGAGGTTGGCGCATGAGCATGATCAACGGTTTCACTTCTGAAGATGCCGATCGCCTGTCAGACAAGGAAAAACGCCTTGTCGAACGCCGGGCACGGTTGCTCGGCCCGGCCTATCGACTGTTCTACGAACACCCCTTGCACACGGTGCGCGGCGAGGGCGTGTGGCTGTACGACGAACAAGGCCGGCGGTATCTGGATGCCTACAATAACGTGGCGTCGGTGGGGCATTGTCATCCCCGGGTGGTCGAGGCGATCAGCCGGCAGGCCGGGCAACTCAACACCCACACTCGCTACTTGCAGGAGGGCATGCTCGATTACGCCGAGCAACTGCTGGGCACCTTTCCCGAGTACCTCGAGCGGGTCATGTTTACGTGCACCGGCAGCGAGGCCAACGATCTGGCGTTGCGCATCGCCAAACAGTTTACCGGCGGCACCGGCGTGATCATCACCCGCTTCGCGTATCATGGCGTCACGGGTGATATCGCCGAGCTTTCTCCGTCGCTCGGCCCGAGCATGGTTCTGCCACCCCACGTGCGCACCGTTCGCGCCCCCGATGCTTATCGGCTGGGTGCGGATCAAGTGGCCTCGACCTTCGTGGCTGACGTCCGTGCGGCCATCGATGACCTGCGCAAACACGGCATTCGTCCGGCGGCGATCCTGCTCGACGGCATTTTCGCCAGCGATGGCGTCTTTGCGGGCCCAACCGGCTGCATCGCCGAAGGGATCGCATTGGCCCAGGCCGAAGGCCTGTTGTACATCGCCGATGAAGTCCAGTCCGGCTTCGCCCGCACTGGCCTGAACATGTGGGGTTTCCAGCGGCACGACGTGCGCCCCGACCTCCTGACCCTGGGCAAGCCGATGGGCAACGGCCACCCCATCGCCGGCCTGGTCGGTCGAGCGCAAGTGGTCGATCACTTTGGCCAGAACATGCGCTACTTCAACACCTTTGGCGGCAACCCGGTGTCCTGCGCAGCGGGGCAGGCCGTGCTGGACGTCATCCGTGACGAACAGTTGCAGCAGCGCTCGCACACCCTGGGTGAATGTCTGTTGACGGGGTTGCGGGAGCTGGCCGAGCGTTACCCGATCATCGGCGATGTGCGCGGTGCCGGGATGTTTCTGGGGGTCGAGCTGGTGACCGATCGCGCCACAAAAGCGCCTGCCGCCACGCAGACCCGTCAGGTGGTCAACGCGATGCGCGAGCAGGGCGTATTGATCAGTGCTGCCGGGCCGCTGGAAAACGTGCTGAAGATTCGCCCGCTGCTGGCCTTCGAACAGGAGCATGCGCACTTGCTACTGGAAGCGGTCGGCACGGCGCTGGAAGGGCTGCAGCCGTAGCGGTTCAGACGATATCGTCGATCAGGATATGGTGCTGCCCACGGCTGCAGCGTTCGATGCGCGCCTCGACCTTGTACACCGCGCGCAGCATCTGCTCGTTGATCACTTCATGGCTCGGGCCGCTGCCCTGAGCGGTGCCATCGGCGATGACCAGCACCTGATCGGCGAAGCGCAAGGCCTGGTTCAGGTCATGGATGGCGATGAACACGATGACTTCGCGCTTTCGCGCCAGGTCGCGCATGAAGTTCAGCACCTGGACCTGGCGGTGCATGTCGAGGGCGCTGGTGGGCTCGTCCATCAGCAGGATCTGCGGTTCGCGCACCAGCGTCTGGGCGATTGAGACCAGTTGTTGCTGGCCGCCGCTGAGTTCACCCAGGTTGCGGAATGACAGCGGCGTAATGCCCAGGGCGTCGAGGATCTCATCGACCAGTTTCAGTTCGTCATCGTGGACCACCCAACCCGGTGTCAGTTGCTTGCGCGCCAGCAGCACCGATTCGTACACGGTCAAACGGGCGCTGGCGTTGAGGCCCTGGGGCATGTAGCTGATGCCTTTCATGCCTTTTTCCGCGCCTTGCAGCTTTACCTCGCCGGGCCCGTCGATCAGCCCTGCCATGCGTTTGAACAGGGTCGATTTACCTGCGGCATTGGGCCCGACCACGGCGACCACCTGGCCGCCGACAAACTCGGTGGTGGTCACACCGCTGATGATCGTGCGCTGGCCATAGCTGGCGCCGAGGTCTTGCAGCTGGATCGTTACCATGAGTTTTTCTTTGCGCCGAGAATCAGAGAGATAAAGAACGGTACGCCGATCAGGGACGTGACCACGCCGATGGGGAAAATCGCGCCGGGGATCAGGGTTTTGCTGACCACCGAACTCGCCGACAGGATCAGTGCGCCGGTGAGCAACGAGGCCGGCAGGAAGAAACGTTGGTCTTCGCCAATCAGCATCCGCGCGATGTGCGGGCCGACCAGCCCGATAAAGCCGATGGTGCCGACGAAGGCCACGGGAAACGCAGCGAGCAGGCTGACCATGATCAGCGTCTGGAAACGCAGGCTGCGCACGTTGATACCGAAGCTGGCCGCCTTGTCATCCCCCAGCCGCAGGGCGGTGAGCGCCCAGGTGCGCCTGGCGAAAATCGGCAGGGTGATCAGGATCACCACACAGATCACGCCCAGCTTGGGCCAGGTCGCCTTGGTCAGGCTGCCCATGGTCCAGAACACGACGGCGGCCACGGCTTGCTCGGTGGCAAAAAACTGCACGAGTGCGAGCAACGCGTTGAACGTGAACACCAGGGCAATGCCGAGCAGCACGATGGTTTCGGCGGTGACGCCACGGCGCAGGCTCAAGAAGTGGATCAGCAGGGCGCAGAGCATGGCCATGATGAACGCGTTGGCCGGCACCATGTACTGCGCTGCCAGCGGAAACAGCGCCACACCGAACGCCAGCCCCATGGCGGCGCCGAAACTGGCTGCCGCGCTGGGTCTGATCATTGCGGGCACCAGCCTGACCGCCACTACGCTTCAGGCGGCCGAGCAAGGGGCGCAGCAGGGCAGGGCAGGGCCTATCATGTGCCAGCCGGTAACCTGAGCAATGCGCTGTCTGACTTCGCCAACCAGGCGGGTATTACGCTGCCCATCGAACCCGGTCTGGTGGAAGGTCTACGCAGCCCTGGCCTGAATGGCGCCACCAGCGTGGAAGGTGGCCTGCATCAACTGTTGCAGGGTACGGGTCTGCAAGCTACGCCCCAGGGTAATGGTCTTTACCTGCTGACTCCGCAGGAAGCAGGCAAAGGCCTGGAACTGGGCGTCACCAGCATCACCGGCCAGGGACTGGCGGCGACCACCGAGAACAGCGGTTCCTACACCACCGGGAGCATGCAGACTGCCACCAAGCTGCCCTTGAGCCTGCGCGAAACCCCGCAGTCGGTCAGCGTGGTCACGCGCAAGCGCATGGACGACAAGGCCATGACCAGCATCAGTGACGTGGTCAAAAGTGCACCGGGACTTTTTCTCAGTAATTCCAGCGGGGTGGGGCGACCTTCCTTCAGCTCGCGCGGTTTCGACGTCGACAACATCATGTACGACGGTTTTCCCACCAGTTTCCTGACCTACCTGCCCAGCGGCGAAGCCAACCTGGCCATGTATGACCGGGTGGAGATCGTTCGCGGTGCGACCGGACTGACCCAGGGTGCCGGCAACCCCGGTGGCGCCATCAACCTGGTGCGCAAGCGCCCGACTCATCAATTCCAGGGCACGCTCACGGGCAGTGCCGGCAGTTGGGACGACTACACCGGCACGCTGGACGTCGGCGGCCCGCACAATGAGGGGTCGTCTCAGAAAACGGAAAATAAAGCACGCTAAGCGTGCGTGGAGGCTGGCACCCAGCGGTACAGCGTCGGAATGGACACGCCGAGGTTCTTGGCCACGTCCTTGGGCGGCACCCCGCTGGCCAGCAGCTTCTTGGCCGACTCGATCTTGCTGTCGGTCATCTTCGGCTTGCGGCCGCCTTTGCGGCCGAGCTGCTTGGCGACTTCCAGCCCGGCGCGGGTGCGCTCGACGGTCAGCTCGCGCTCCATTTCGGCAAGGCTCGCCATGACGTGGAAGAAGAACCGCCCGGATGGTGTGCCGGTGTCGATGGAGTCGGTGAGGCTCCTGAACTGGACACCGTGCTTGTGCAGATCGCCGACCAGATCGACCAGTTGCTTGACCGACCGGCCCAGCCGGTCGAGCTTCCAGACGACCAAAGTATCGCCTTCGCGCAGCATTTCGAGCGTCTTGGCCAAGCCAGGCCGGTCTGCCCGCGTGCCACTCACCTTGTCCTCGAAGACCTTTTTACATCCGGCCTTGCTCAAGGCTTCGCGTTGCAGCTCCAGGTTCTGATCCTGCGTCGAGACGCGCGCATAGCCAATCAACATGGCTTGTCTCGCGCCCGGTCGATGCGTTCCTGCATCGCCTGCATCACTTCTTCGTGGGTGTACGATCTGGCGTTGGCGTCGGTGGCTTGCCGCAGGGCTTCCTCAACCTCGCGCGTCATCCGCTCGTAATCCTCCGGCCACAGCGCTTGCTCCATGCGCAGCGACGCCTGACCCAGCAGGTGCAGCAGGCTGAACAGCCGCATGTCGTTGGTGGCGACGATGCGCTCCCGAATCTGCTCCTGAATAGCTTCGCTAGCCCGATGCGCTTGTGGTGTGGCAGTCCCCTCGTAGTCAGCGGGGAATTCCGCTTCCTCGGCAATCCTTGCCCAGGCGCTGGCCAGCGCCTCGATGGTTGACGTGCTCATTTCCGCCGCTCCTGTGCTCTTTGGCGAATCAACCGGCCAAGGGGCCTCGACGCGAAAACCAGCAGCATCACGCCTATCGGATACCAGGTCGAGAAGACCACCAAGGCATCGAAGGCTGGCCGTCCGGTGTTGGTAGGCAGTACGGCGGTCACAGCCATCAACCCGCCGACCGTCCAGATGATGCGCCACACGTAGGGCATCACGCGGGGCACGTAGCCGTCATCGAAAGCGGTCTGGTAGTAGCGGCGCAGGCCGCGCTCGGCAAGCGCCTGGCGCTGCCGCTCCGACAGCGCATCCGTCCGGCCATACCAGCGCCGGAATGGTGGACAGCGCAGCAGCAAAGGGGTGAAGAGGATCATCACCGCCACGATCGCGACACCCCACGCCATGACGGCGCCGGCATCGGGCCGCTTGGCGTTCTCGATCACGGGCGCGAAGACGCCCGGAGCACCGATCATCCAGAACAGCGCAATGTGCTGATGGAAGGAGAGCTTCATTTGCTCATCCACTTGCGCAGCAGGCGCTTTTTCAGGGAGGCGCGTTCTTGCGGGTTGCGTCCCTTGTGATTGGCGATGCGATCCGCCGTGGCGGCCTGGCGCTTGACGGGCCAGTAGGAGCGGCCATCCTTGCCCATCGACCAGACGCTGCTGGCCTGGTTTTCCAGCAGGGGCAGATGGGCGCTCAGGGCTTCGGGCGACGCGCTGGTCAGCGCCGTGCGCTCACGGGTGCGCCAGCGCTGATGCCAGAGCTTCTTGTCCTCGCGCTCGCTGCCGCAGGTCGTGTGCCCGACGATGGGTGTTTTGCGGCGGCTGCGGCTCATAACGTAGTGGTCTCCAAGAACATTCAGGACTGATCCCAGGCGTCGATGGTCAAGACCTGATCGGCAGGACAGGCGGCTACGCGGTCGGGAACTGGATGGTGTTCAGTCTCATGCCGACCCCATTCGATTGATCGCGTCGCTTGCGGCACGCTGCGACGCAAGGAGGTTTGCGACCTGGTTTAGCAGCCGTGTCCGCTGCATGTCTGTTACCTATCTCCCCGACCGCTCATTGGACCAACTCCAGAGATTGGGCTCTATCGCTCAGCCAATACGAAACCGGCATTGGCTGATGCCACAACCGAGACGAACACAAATGGCTCGGTACCTGTATTTCGCGCCCCGTGCACTTGGCCCGGTCTTGCCACGGCTATCTCACCTTCCCTGAGGGCACGAACAATCCCATTGCCCTGAAAGTAATCAGCCATTCCCGACAAAACAGTCCACGTGTCTTGGCCGTGAGGATGAATGTGAGCCGCAATTTCCTGCCCGGGATGGACATGCCAAACCACGATAATTGAGTCTCGGGTTTCAAGCACAACGGAACGAATAGGCTCGCCTTCGGACGGCTGAACATACTCGGCTACAGAAAATATTCTCGATTCAACAGTCATCGGAGATCCCTCTTTCACAGTGCCCCCAGACAGGCTGGATATGAGTTCTAACTCGAATTTGAACGGGAGGCTGGTCGTGCGGTCGTGCAGTTGCCGATGAGCGTGTCGGCTGCTGCCTCCTTGCCCACCAGCGAACTCACGTCCGTTGCGGCCATCCAGAAGGTCTTGCCCGAGCGCGGCTCATAGGTCGCGGGATCGAACACGCCAGAGGGGCCGAACATCGGCGGCTTGATTGGTCATGGCTCCATGCCTTTGTCGTTACGGTCTTCATCGTCGGCATCCTGACGCACGGCGGGCAATTGCTGGAGCAACGCCGGCAGCCATTCCTGTACCGTCTCCCACACCACATCGAGGTTGATGTCGAAATAGCCGTGAGCCATGCGATTACGCATATTGCGCATGCTGCGCCACGGCACGTCGGCATGCGCCTGGGTGAACTCGACGTAGCCATCCATCACCTTTGTGGCCGCCTCGCCGATGACGATCAGGCTCATGATGACGGCCTGCTGGGTGCGCTTGTCGGCCAAGAAGTCGTCCTTGGCCATCCCTTCCACGAAGCTGCGCGCATCGGTTGCGGCCTGCTGAATGTGGTCGAGGTAATCGGGCAGGCGGTTCTCGCTCATATCGGTTGCGCCTCCGCGAGCACCTTGGCCCGGAACTTCGGCGGCAGGTCGCCGGGAGTCAGCAGATCGACGTCAACGCCGAGCAGCGATTTCAGTTCTTCTTCCAAATCGCCCAAGTCCAACAACGTGGCACCGGGCAGCGCATCGACCAACAGGTCGAGGTCGCTGCCATCCCGGTCGGTGCCATGCAGCACCGAGCCGAAGACGCGCGGGTTCGCGGCGCGAAAGCGGCCTACCGCTTCACGCACTGCGCTTCGCTTCATGTCAAGCACAACAGACGGTCGCATGGGCATCCTTTCTTATCGAAACTCGTTGAGATGATATGCAATCAAGAATAGAATTTCAAGAACTATTTTCGAGAATCGCAATGCCTTGATTCCCGTGCCGCGCTGTCACTTTCAGAAGGCGACAGC
>DELY01000036.1:114301-177173 GCA_002354655.1 Pseudomonas sp. UBA2684 | reverse complement strand
ATGACTACTTCAGACCATCCCTAAGATTTGGGTCCCGATTGGCAATACAGGCCGCTCCAGAATCAGTGCTTTCAGGCCCATGCCCATCTCTCAGGAGTTGCAGCGACTTCTTCAAAAAGAAGAATAATGAAGCAGGTTTAACCGTCTTCATCCCAGCCGGTTTGTAGAATCGGTTCAGCGCCAACCGAGCGCTATCCATCTACCTGCATGCGCTGTCCCATGAGCTGGCAGCCCTTCTCGCTAATAATCTGGTCTGACCAAGACCGAAACTCTCACGACCTATTCGTCGTATTTTGTTAAAAATTCGCATTGAAATGTCGCTTTAAGACAAATTCTGTTGCCGGCCCGTGAAGATTACAGAATTGTAATATTTCAACCATCTTCAAGTTATCTTCGCCTTGCAAGGATAGGACTCAGCCCCAAGACGCAGAGCGCCTGAGGGTGCAAAACCTATAAGAACGCAATGGCGAAAGAATTAGACCAATAACTGCCAACTATAAAGGAGCAATAAATGCTTAATAAAACCAAGCTATCCCTTGCAGTATTTTCGGCGATTGTCAGTGCAGCCCCTCTCATGGCGGCCGCAGAAGAACAGGCCGACGGTTTTGTAGAAGGCAGCAGTTTCAATATTCTCAACCGTAACTTCTACATGAACCGTGACTTCCGCAAAGGCCAGTCCAGCAACACGGACAATGGCTATAGCGAAGTCTGGGCTCACGGAATCATTGGCAAGTTCGAGTCGGGCTTTACCCAAGGCACTGTCGGTTTTGGTATTGATGCCTTCGCCATGCTCGGTCTCAAGCTGGATACCGGTGATGGTCGCCACGGGCCAGGCGGCTCCGTCAATATGCTTCCCATAAATAGCGACGGTGAAGCCGAAGATAATTATTCGAAAGTAGGCGGTGCAGTAAAAGCACGACTACTGGATACCGTTGTCAAAGTGGGTGATGTGTTCCCCATGACGCCGGTAGTTCACTACGGTGACTCTCGGCTGCTGCCAGAAAGCTTTCGCGGCGTTACGGTTGAGAACACCAGCTTTGATGGTTTGACCGTTCAGGGCGGCCGCCTGCATGCAATGAGCCAGCCGCAAGTCAGCACCATGCGTGATGAGTTTGCGACTTTCTACGCAGGCTCCGTCGCGTCGCCATGGGTTGCCTATTTCGGTGGTGACTATTCACTGAACGACAACCTCAGCTTTAGCCTGTACAGCAGCAAACTCAAGGATGCGTGGAACCAGCACTATGCTGGCACAGCGTTCACCTACCCGCTAACTGACAGCGTTTCCTTGTTTGGTGGTTTGAACTACTACAAAGCTGTCGACGAAGGCCAACAACTACTGGGTGAGTTCGACAACGACATCTACAGCGGCAAAGTGGGCGTGCAGTTCGGTGCACACAGCGTTGCTCTGTCGCACCAGCGCAACAACGGTGACGATGACTTCGACTACCTGCGCCAGTCTGACTCCATCTTCCTCGACAACTCCATTCAGTACAGCGACTTCAACTCGCCCAAAGAACGCTCCTGGATGCTGCGCTACGACTTGGATATGGCCAGCTATGGCGTTCCTGGCTTGACCTTCATGACTCGCTATGCATTGGGTACAGATGCTGATTACTCCGACGCCAACAGTGTGTATATGCGTCGTGATGCCGATGGTAACCCGCTGACCGACCAGAAGCGCTGGGAGCGCAACATCGAAGCCAAGTACGTCGTCCAAACTGGCTCGCTGAAAGACATGTCTTTCCGTGTTCGCCAGATGACGACACGTGCGACGGATTACGAGTCGGATCTGGATGAGGTTCGTCTGATTGTCGAGTACCCACTGAGCGTGCTCTAAATAATGGATGGGCGGGCGGGCTCTAAAAGCCCTGCCCGCTTATGCATACCAATGCTGAGCACTACGTACCGCAGCACAAGAGAGGCAGTGATTAGATTTCAAGAATGTAATGTTGAGCTCACGCTGCTGTTAGCTTCCCCCCCGTAAAATTCACTCGAACTTGCAGAAATTGTCCATAAATCTCGACAAGCTACTAATTGAATTTACGAGGTCTGCCTTATGAAGGTATTGAAAGCTCTGATTATCGGAACGGTACTTTTCGGCTCCACACTGAGTTATGCAGAAGATGGTTACGACCGCTCAATAAAAGCGCAGGAAAAATTTCGAGCAGATCAAAAGCGAATTCATGGAACTGAGCCTGCTGTTAAACCGGCAGACGAGTTGAAGGTTAAGACCACCAGCCAGGATCGGGCCAATACCGATATTAAAAACGAAACCCAAGCTGATTAACCGCTCACTTCCGAACGATGTTCACCTCTAGAAGCTCCCGAGCTCCTTTGGAAAGAGGTGTACCCTAAGCGCCCTTCGGGGCGCTTTTTTTATTCAAAATATTTTATATCCCATAGCTTCGCTGTGAATATAAAACGACACCACGGTAGAGGTCTAAACTCTACCTGAAGGGCATGCTCACGCACCTGCCGACGCAGAAAGTCAGCACCTGATTGAGCTGCTGTCGCATAGACGCCCCCCCTTTCCAAGCAAGGCCTGTTAGGCTGATGCCCTTTTTCGTGCTCGGGGGAGCTATGAATAGAGATACGCTTGAACAGAATCAGATAGCGATTTATTTCGTTGCGGTTATAGCCGCAGTAATCGGTGGGTTGTTGATACCCTCAGCCGCCCAAGGCCTAAGTACGTTGGTAACCCCTACTATCGCAGTACTGATGTACGCGATGTTTCTGCAAATTCCCTTCCTTGATCTGCGTGAAGGACTAAGCAACAGACGCTTTATATCGGCCTTGCTCATCGCCAACTTCGTACTGATTCCACTATTGGTTTGGGTTATCACCAGAGGCCTTTTAGATCACCCGGCCATACTTGTTGGGGCTCTATTGGTGTTGCTGACACCCTGTATCGACTATGTAGTGGTTTTCACTCACCTTGGCAAAGGCGACTCACGCGCGATTCTTTCGGCAACCCCAGTTCTATTGCTACTTCAACTTATTCTGCTGCCCGTTTACTTGGCCTTAATGCTGGGTGGGCAGTCCGAAGTTGTGATCTCCATTGGTCCGTTCGTTGAAGCATTTTTTCTTCTGATCGTCGTACCGCTTTTTTTGGCAATAGCTACTGCTGCCACAGCCAAAGGGTCGAAAATCGTTGCCGGTTGGAACACAGCTTGGGCATGGCTGCCTGTTCCAGCAATGGCTGCAGTACTGATCGTGGTGGTCGGACCTCAGATATCTTCAGTGGTTCGCGACATTGATCAGCTTGCTCCGGTTATCCTCACGTACATTGGCTTCATGATTCTGGCACCTGTGGTTGGGGCTTTGGCGTCGAGAGCGTGCAAACTGCCAGCCACTACTGCACGAGCAGTAACCTTTAGCTCATCGACTCGCAATTCCCTGGTAGTTCTGCCTCTGGCGCTGGCATTGCCTGAAGATATTCGAGGGCTCGCTGCCGCAGCGGTGATCACACAGACTTTGGTCGAGTTGGTAGGTGAGCTGATCTACATTCGCGCAATACCGGCACTCGTTTGGCGAGAAAAACCGCGGGTTGCATCGACCATGTCGTAGGTATGTAACCTGACTCAAGACGAGTTGGCCGAACACTCACAAACAGATAACAAGCAAAGTTTGCCTGACGCGACTTAAGCAGCAATGCCTGCAAGCAGAAAGCCCCGTTTTGAGCGGGGCTTTCTGCTTGCACACGAATAGCGTTGTGAACTTAACGCATGCGATGGGCCAAGCGGTAGAGCAATGGCAGGACTAGCAGCGTCAGCGCCGTTGAGGACAGGATTCCACCAATTACCACAGTGGCCAGAGGTCGCTGAACCTCCGCACCCGTGCCAATAGCCGTAGCCATTGGAATAAAGCCCAAGGACGCCACCAAGGCAGTCATCAACACAGGCCGCAGGCGCGTCAATGCGCCTTCGCGAATGGCTTCGTCAAGCCCCATACCGTTCTCACGCAAGCTGCGAATGAAGGAAATCATGACCAGGCCGTTGAGTACCGCCACGCCCGATAACGCAATGAAGCCCACCCCCGCAGAGATCGAGAGCGGAATATCACGCAGCCACAAGGCCATGATCCCGCCTGTCAGCGCGAAGGGCACGCCGGTGAATACCAGCAGGCCATCTTTGACATTGCCGAACATCACGAAGAGCAGCGTGAACACCAGCAGCAGCGATACCGGCACGACAATCTGCAGGCGCTTGGCCGCCGACTGAAGCTGCTCGAAGGTTCCCCCCCAAGTCGTCCAGTAACCTGTAGGAACATTCACCGCCTGGGCGATCTTGCTCTCGGCCTCGGCGACAAAAGAGCCGATATCGCGACCACGAACGTTGGCGGTGACCACCACGCGACGCTTGCCACTTTCGCGGCTGATCTGGTTCGGACCTGGTGCAGAAACCACAGTCGCCACATCAGCCAAACGCACAAACCCAGGGCCATCCAGACCATCGCCATTGGCTAGGCGAATAGGCAATTGCTGGATTTTGTCGACGTCATTGCGCCACTCATCCGCCAGACGAACCTGGATATCGAAGCGCCGATCACCTTCAAACAACGCTCCTGCTTCACGTCCACCGATGGCGGTGGAAATGGCGTCCTGAATTTCCGAGACATTCAAACCGAATCGTGCGGCTTTCTCACGGTCGATTTGTACGCTGAGCATCGGCAGCCCCGTGGTCTGTTCAACCTTCACATCGGCGGCACCCGGAATACCCTCCAGCACCTCGGCGATTTGCTCGGCGGTCTCATTCATCACGTCCATGTCGTCGCCAAACACTTTCACTGCGACGTCACTGCGCACGCCGGAGATCAGCTCGTTGAAGCGCATCTGAATGGGTTGAGTAAATTCGTAGTTGTTGCCGGAAACCTGCTCGACCGCTTCCTGCATCGCAGCAACCAGATCGGCTTTGCTGCGATCAGGGTCGGGCCACTGGTCGCGCGGCTTGAGCATGACAAAGTTGTCCGCCACGTTTGGCGGCATCGGGTCGGTCGCGATTTCGGCGGTTCCCAGCTTGGCGAACACCGTATCAACCTCAGCAAAGGATTTGATCCGCTGTTCGAGCTGCACCTGCATGTCAATCGCTTGGGAAAGGCTGGTGCCTGGGATGCGCAGGGCATGCAAGGCGATATCGCCTTCGTCCAGGCTCGGTACGAACTCGCTGCCCATCCGCGAAGCAGCCAAGCCGGAAAGCACCATGATGACCGCCACAATGGTCAGCACCAGCGGCTTGCTGACCATGACCCAATCCAGCAGCGGCGCGTAGCCCTGCTTGACCCAGACCATTAAGCGGTTTTCTTTCTCGCTGACCTTGCCATTGAGGAACAGCGCAACAGCCGCCGGGACGAACGTCACCGAGAGGATCATGGCCCCCAGCAGGGCTGTCACTACGGTGAACGCCATCGGGTGGAACATCTTGCCTTCCACGCCGGTCAACGCAAAGATCGGCAGGTACACCACCATGATGATCAGTTGACCGAACAGCAGCGGACGACGCGCTTCCTTCGAGGCCGCGAAAACTTCATGAAACCGCTCGTTGCGGGTCAACGTTCGGCCCGCAGCGGCCTGAGCGTGGGCCAGACGCCGCACGCAGTTCTCAACGATCACCACGGCACCATCGATGATGATGCCGAAGTCAAGCGCGCCGAGGCTCATCAGGTTTGCACTGACCTTGTTGCTGACCATACCCGTGAAGGTGAACAGCATCGACAGCGGGATCACCATCGCAGTGATAAGCGCTGCGCGGATGTTGCCTAGGAACAGGAACAGAATCGCGATGACCAGCAGAGCGCCTTCGATTAGGTTCTTTTTCACCGTGCTGATGGCTTTGTCGACCAATACGGTGCGGTCATAAACCGTCTTCGCCACGACCCCCTTCGGTAGATTGCGGTTGATTTCCTTCAGGCGCTGATCGACCGCCAGCGATACATATCGACTGTTCTCGCCAAGCAACATGAACGCAGTGCCGAGCACCACCTCCTGACCATTTTCGGTGGCGGCACCGGTGCGCAACTCTTTACCCAGGCCAACCTCGGCCACATCACCGATACGCACAGGAACGCCATCGGTGCTCTTGATGATGATATTGGCGATGTCGGCAATACTACCTACCTGACCTGGGGCGCGGATCAGGTACTGCTCGCCGCTGCGCTCGATGTAACCCGCGCCAACGTTGGCGTTGTTGTTTTCCAGCGACGCAACAATGTCCTGCAAACTAAGGCCATGGGCGACCAGACGCTCCGGCATGGGCGAAACTTGGAACTCCTTGGCATAGCCGCCAATGGTGTTGATCTCGGTAACACCTTTAACGGTTCGCAGTTGCGGCTTGACGATCCAGTCCTGGATTTCACGCAGATCCATCGGCGTATAGGCGCTGCCATCCGGCTTTTTCGCACCGTCTTGCGCCTCAATGGTCCACATGTAGATCTCGCCCAGACCAGAGGCGATGGGCCCCATGCTCGGCGACAGCTCGCTGGGAAGATTGCTACGAGCATCCTGTATCCGCTCATTCACCAACTGGCGCGCGAAGTAGATGTCCGTGCCGTCTTCAAAGATGACGGTGACCTGTGACAGCCCATAACGCGAGATGGAGCGCGTTTCCTGCAAGTTGGGCAGCCCTGCCATGACCGTCTCAATCGGGAACGTCACACGCTGCTCGGTCTCCAGTGGCGAGTAGCCCTTGGCCTCGGTATTGATCTGTACCTGCACGTTGGTGATGTCGGGAACTGCATCAATCGGTAGTTTCTGATAGCTGTAAACACCCAATGCGGCCATGCCGAGCACAGCCAGCAAGACCAGCCAGCGCTGATCGATGGCGAAGCGAATTAATCGTTCGTACATGTCAATTTCCCCTAAAGCGCAGCATCACCGCGCTCTCCAGTACGGATGCGCAATACGTCGGTCAAAGGGGCTACGGCGACGATTCCGTCACCGGGTACACCTGTGTGGGCGGCCTTCTCAATGGTCTGGACGATCTCATCGGCAACCTCGTCGGAACAGAACGCCACCAGCACGAGATGCTGGTGGGCGTCGGGGTTCCACTCGTCTGCGATAAAACTGTGATCCTTACCGTGACCACGCGGATGACCATGGGCCGGCAGGATGGTGAATCCAGGCAGATGCGGCAGTGCGTGCAGCGCTTGCTCGACGGCTTCAAGCCGGATCGGGCGAAAAATGGCAGTAACTTGTTTCATGGCTCGACTCCGAATTAGTGGTCATGGCTCGCGCCGGCTTTGCCAAGCTCAGCTTTGATCAGGAAGCTGTTCTTCAATGCGTAACGATCACCCACCTTCAGACCCGAGATAACCTCGACGAAGCGTCCGTCGGACTTGCCCAGTTCAAGAGGCCGCGCCTCCAGCTGGTCATCGAAGCGGCCGAACACCACCTGCCAGTCGCGAATGGTCTGAATCGCTTCGACCGCCACAGCAACGGGCACGTCGTTCTCCTCGGCAACCACCTCTACCGTCACCGGCAAACCGGGGCGCCATACCCGGTCCGGGTTAGCAAGCACGATGCGCGCAGTCGCCGAGCGGGTTTGTGCCCCAACCAGAGCGCTGACATAGGCAATGGAGCCCTTGGCCGTGGCGGCGAATGCGCTGGAGCTCACGACAACGTTTTGTCCTTCGGCAATAACGCCCAGATCCTTCGCCGCGACGGTTGAATCCACCCACACCGTCGACAGATCCGAGACGGTAAAGACTGCGGAATCCTCTTTGAGCACTTCACCAACCGAGATGCTTTTGCTGGTTATCACGCCATCGATGGGGGCGCGAATCTCGAACTCGGTGAGGTTCTGGCCTTTGGCCGGAGCACCGCCCAGCGAGGCGATTTGTTGCTGGACACGCTGCACCGTGATGGCGGCTTCCTGCATGGCAACCTGCGCCTGCAGGAAATCCTGTTCGGCGGAAATTTTCTCTTCCCACAATTGCTTTTCACGCGCATAGGTCGTGCGGGCAAGCGCCGAACGCTGCTGGGCAGCCAGCAGTTCGCCACGCAGTTCGGCAAGAGCCTGACTGGAGATCTTGGCCAGCACCTGGCCCTTGCGGACCGTATCGCCAGCACTAACCGCCACCGAGTCGACCCGCCCGGCAAGTTGCGGGGTCACCTGAACCGTGCGGTCGCCGTTGTAGCGAACCTCGCCCAGCACTTGCAGCGTGGAGGCAATTTTCGCGGGACCAGCAGTGGCGAGCGTGACGCCGCCCTGCTCAAGCTGTGCATCCGTCATGGTTACTCGGGCCTCGACCTGCTCGTAACTGAACGAATAGCTTTTGCCACTGTGCTTGGCGCTAACGGAAACCTGGAACGAATGCGGCTCGACAACCACGGCATCGCCACGCAGATAGTCATTCTCTTTGCTGAAGTTGATGATTTGCGCAGATTGACCAAGGCGCGACAACGTCACTTGCACCGTGCTGTCCGCAGGATCTAGAAGCTTGCCGTCCAGGTAGGTGTAGAGGCGGAACTGAGGCTCTACGCCTTCCTCAAAAATCGTCACTTCAAGCGCGTAATCACCCTCAGTGAAAAGCTTGCCGCCATGCTCACCCTTGGTGGGTGCTACGGCTTCATGGTGCTCTTTATCGGCATGCTCGTCGGCCTCTTCATGCGCCTCTGCCGAAGCATCCCCATGGTGTTCGGGATCTACGTGAGCCGACGCTTCCTCATGACTGTCACCATGGCCTTCCTCTCCGGACTGACCAGGGCTACCACTTAGAATCAGACCTGCCACGGCCAAACCGATGGCGACAACAGCTGCAATCATCAGCCACTGCTTTCTGGGAGTTGTTGATGCCATTGGTAACTCCAAATTATCAAAAGTATTGAACTTGACTCATGCCCCGGCGGTGACTGAACGCACTCAATAAACAGGCGAGGCTTCATGCCGCATGGGGCGACCGTCTAAGGACGTTATGTAGGTGTGCAGGGATGCTTATTTTTTGAATTCGACGTTGAGTTGAGAGCCGTAAATCTTCTCCAGGCTCACCCAGGCCGAAATAGCTTCATCCAGGGTATTCAGGTATTGGGAGCGCATGCTTACAAGGGTGCGCTGAGCATCGAGTACATCGATAAAGGCAAACTTGCCCATCTCAAATCCCCGGACTGCCCCCTCTACCGCATGCTGCGCAGTCGGAAGCAACGTGCTGCTGATAGAGTCGACTTCACTTCTGGCGCTTTCCCATTGCTCAAACGCCTGCTGAGCCTCCGCGCGCAGGCGAAGTTCTGTGGCATTACGCAGATCGCGCGCCTGGTCAGCCCCGCGAGCAGCGGCGAACACATTGCCCTGGTTACGGTTAAACAATGGAATAGGCATCGACAAGCCAAGCAAATTGACGCGCTCGCCAAGCCCTTCGTCGTATTGGCTGCCAACGCTGACGTTGAGGTCGGGAATGCGCTGCGATTTTTCGAGTTCCAAGGAAGACTCGGCACGCTGGATCTGCATGCTGGCTAGCCGCACATCCGCTGTATCCGCTATGCGCGCGAGCATCTCAGCCTGCGATGGCAGGTACGGCAGGCGCTCAAGATCACCCTCGACATGCTCGAAGTTCGGCGTCGTGGCGCCCGTTATAAGCGCCAATTGCTGGTAGGCATTGCTTCGATTGAGGCGCGCACGGTTCAGCTCCAGTTGAATTTCCGAGAGCTGCACCTGAGCACGCGAAATTTCGATTGGAGAGACCTTGCCGGCCTTTACACGCCCTTCGACCACCTGGAGTCCGCGACTGGCCAGGTCCAGCGAATGGGTGGAAAGCTGCAGCCCTTCCTGAGCATGCAGTGCTGAGTAAAAGGCCTGGATGACCTCTGCACGCAGGGTATTTTTCTTACGCTCAAGATCAATCGCTACAGCATCCTGATCACGCTCAGAGACATCGATGCGCGCGCCACGCTTGCCGCCTAACTCAATGGATTGGGATACCTGAATGCTGGTGATGCGAGACTCACTGCGCGTGTCCTCAACACTCCAGGACAACTCAGGATTTGGGATCAACCCGGCTTGAGTACGAGCGCCTTCGGCAATGCCTGTATTCCACTGGGCCACCGCGAGTTCAGGGTTATCTGTAAGCGCTTGCGCCAACGCCTCTTCAATCGTTATTGATTGCCCTGCTGACTCGGCAGCAATTGTTGTAACTGGAGCAATCAACAATGCAGCCAGCAGACCTGAAAATACGCAGAACTTACCTATTCCCACTCCATGATCGGCCATTGTTTTTACATACACTTAAAAGTCCTCCGCAGCACTAATTCTGCCGGAATAAATGAAGGCTTTATTACTTACTTAGCCAGAGGATTTTGTAGATTTTACCTGGAGATAATAAGTAGAAAACCAATTACCGACAGAATGTAGTTCCCGACGCCTATCAGCAAGGTGACTGGAAAATTACAAATATGTTATCCAGCACCGCTCCGCTCAGGCCTGTATTAGTATTGGCGGCACTCAAAAGAGCAACCAAATCAGCCCCCAGCAACAACTAGAAACAAACACAAACAAATAAGGGTTGCCTCGCGCGCGGCGTTACAGGGCGGCCCTACCAGTCCAAAGTTGTGTGTTCGGGGTAAGGACAAACACTGCGACACATTGTCGCCTTGCTCCCTTGGAGCCCTACAAGACGGGCATTACGGCTTGACCCTGAAGCCGCTACAGGCTTTAGCCTTGGAGCACCATAAAACGCTGTCGCCATATCTGTGACCGTCGATGAAAAAATTAAAACCACGCTGCTGCCACAAACAAAAGAATCTCTAAAAATACTGGCCGCACATTTTAAGGTGAATTTTTATGCGCATCCTTATTGTTGAGGACGAGCCCAAGACTGCCGAGTACTTACACCAAGGCCTAAGCGAAAGTGGTTATGTAGTTGATAAGGCCGCCACTGGCGTGGACGGTCTCCACCTTGTTAGGCAACACGCTTATGACCTAGTAGTGCTTGATGTAAACCTGCCTGAAATTGATGGATGGGGTGTGCTTGAGCATATACGCAGGAACAGTAGCACTCGCGTGATAATGCTGACTGCGCGCGGGCGCTTAGTGGATAAAATTAAAGGTCTAGATTTGGGGGCAGATGACTATTTAGTCAAACCCTTTGAGTTTCCTGAGTTACTTGCGCGAATTCGTACGCTGTTGCGGCGAAGCGAGCAAATTCCGGTACCGGAAGTATTGCGGGTAGCCGACCTTGAGCTTGACCCGGCTAGGCACCGCGCGTTCCGTGGCGAACAGCGTATCGATCTAACCACCAAAGAGTTCGCGTTGTTGCACCTACTGATGCGCCGCTCTGGAGAAGTACTATCGCGCACCCAGATCATTTCGCTTGTCTGGGACATGAATTTTGACTGCGACACCAACGTCGTTGAAGTCTCCATTCGCAGACTACGCGCAAAAATCGATGACCCATTCGATAACAAACTGATTCACACCCTCAGGGGTGTCGGTTACGTGCTTGAGGAGCGGGCATGAAGCCTGCCAGTCTATCCATGCGTCTTGGCCTCTCGGTCAGCGTAATGGGAGCAGCGTTGGTGGTTCTGCTGGCGGCGCTCGCCTACTTTGCGCTTACCCATGAACTGGACTCTCTGGCCAAGAAGAGCCTAGACGGCAAATTGGAGCAGATTCAGCACAGTCTCACCGAAGACATGAGTGCCCACGCAATTGCTCAACAGCCGCACGCGTTGCTGGATCTCGTCATGGGGCATGACAACCTGCACCTGACAATTTACGGAAAAAAGTCAGGTACCAAATTGCTCCTGAACCTTGGTGAGAGATCCCTGGAACCCGTTCTTGCCAACATACCGGCAGGCGATACGCCCAGTTACCAGAGTTGGTCGGATACCAAGGGAAACAACTTCCTGACCGCATCCAAAGTGATGCTGCTCAACGACGGCGAGCACGTTAGAGTCTTGCTCTCCATTGATCGTTCAGCCGACGAAGCGCTGCTCAATGCCTACCTCAAGTCAACACTGATCGCACTCCCTCTTCTACTCGCGCTGATTGGCATAGGCGCATGGTGGATCGTCCAGCGTGGACTTTCTCCCCTCCGGCAATTTCGCCAAGTTGTCTCCCAGATTTCCACGCAGGATCTAACCCACCGAATTTCCGTCGATAAGCTTCCGCAAGAACTAAGTACGCTGGCACACGGTATTAACTTCATGCTGCATCGGCTTGATGGAGGGGTTCAGCAACTATCGCAGTTCTCTGATGACCTGGCCCATGAATTGCGTTCGCCCATCACCAACCTGATGGGCAAGGCTCAGGTAACGCTTTCCAGAGAGCGCCCACCAGAGGAGTACAAAGCCGTACTGGAGTGCTGTACAGAAGAGCTTGAGCGCGTCACCCGGATCGTGTCCGACATGCTGTTTCTCGCTCAAGTCAGCCATCCGGCGTCTCTGGTGCCCTTCGAGAAGATTGCCCTGGAAGACGAAGCAAGACGCGTTGTGGATCTATTCAGCATCTCCGCTGAAGAGAAACAGATCAGCCTGAGCATTGCCGGAGCAGGCCGAACCTTCGGTGATCGACTGATGGTGCAGCGCGCCATTTCAAACCTATTGTCCAATGCGATTCGGCATAGCCCCATCGGCGCAAACGTCTCGTTGCTGATCGAGAAGCACAGCGAAACCGTGTCGTTCTCGGTCGGAAACCCGGGGATTGGTATCCCCGCACAGCACATCCCCCATTTGTTCGAACGTTTCTACCGCGTCGATACCAGCCGCTCTCGTGCCGAAGGTGGGACAGGGCTGGGCCTGGCAATTGTTCGCTCGATCATGAGCCTGCATCAGGGCACGGTCGAGGTCAGCAGCCTGCCAGGCAGCTTCACCGTATTCCGCTTGATCTTCCCCAAAGTCCGCAATGGTTCCTCGACCTAGACCCTGCAAGCGTACAGGCATAACGACCCAGTCGAAGATTGGCCGTAGAGGAACCCGTCCCTATTCGAGGAGCACGGCATGCAGAGACGGCTCCCCGATATGCCAACCCCCTGAGCATGGAGAAACAACAATGAAGAAGACCCTCTTGGCAGTCGCGGTGAGTACTGGGGTACTCAGCCTTAGCCAGCCAGCCGCCGCTGACTTTTTGGCAGACAGCAAAGCTGGTTTGGAAGCGCGTAACTTCTATTTCAATCGCGACTTCCGCCAAGACTCAGCCAGCCAATCAAAGCAGGAGGAATGGGCCCAGGGCTTCCTGTTGCGCTACGAATCCGGCTTCACTGAGGGAACCGTCGGTGTTGGCGTCAACGCCATCGGCATGCTTGGCCTCAAGCTGGACTCCAGTGCCGACCGCTCGGGCTCAGGCCTGCTCAAGCGCGATAAAGAAGCGCCTCGTGCCGCGCAGGATGAATATGGCGAGGTGGGTTTAACCGCGAAGCTGCGTGCCTCGAACAGCGTGCTGAAATTGGGCACGCTGCAACCCAGGCTGCCAACCGTCCAAGCTAACGACTCACGCCTGCTGCCACAGACCTTTCAGGGCGGGCACCTCAACTCGCTGGAAATTGACGGCCTGACCTTCGATGCAGGCCAACTCAAGCAGGTAAGCCAGCGTGACTCCTCCGATAGCGAAGACCTCAGCATTACCAGCGGCGCAGCCCGCGCTATCAGTGGCGGCGCAGCCCAGACAAGCAATGAGTTCAACTTCGCCGGTGCGACCTACAAATGGAACAGCAACCTGACCACTGGCTACAACTACGGCAAGCTGAACGACTTCTACAAGCAGCATATTTTCACTGCCCTGCACACCTTGCCGCTGGGTGACAAACAGTCGCTAACAACTGATCTGCGCTACGCTCGCTCCACCGACGAGGGCAACAGCAACGTCGACAACAAGGCATTCGGGGCGATGTTCACCTATGCCTTTGGCGGCCACGCACTCGGCGTTGGCTACCAGAACATGAGCGGAGACACCGGTTACGCCTATATCAACGGCACCGATCCGTTCCTGGTCAACTATGTGCAAATCGGTGACTTCGCCAACAAAGACGAGACCTCATGGCAGGCTCGCTATGACTTCAACTTTGCCAACGTTGGCATCCCTGGCTTGACGTTCATGACCCGTTACCTGACCGGCGACGATATTGATCTAGGCGCAGGCAACGCCGACGGCAAGGAATGGGAGCGCAATACTGACATCGCCTATGTCTTCCAGGATGGTGCGCTGAAAAATCTGGGCGTGAAATGGCGCAACGCCACACTGCGCTCCAGCAATTTCGGCAACGACGTTGATGAGAACCGTTTGATCGTCAGCTACACCCTTCCGCTGCTGTAATCGCCAACCCTCAGCGCGGCATTTGTAATCGAGTGCCGCGCTCGGAGCCATCTGCGGTAATAAAGTGGCGACTGTCGCGAAACCGATCCAGAGCATAAAAGCGCCTCCCGCCATCACATTACAAATAAGTAATCCGGCCGCGATCCTGGCGTTAGGTTCGTACCGTTAAGCTCATTGCCTCTCCTGTTTACGATGCCATCTGCTTGGCACGAGCTCCGATTTCCCTCATGTTCGATCCCCTCACCATCGACCGTCAACTGGCACAGATCTTCTTGACCAGCGCGCGTTGCGCCTGCTTCCGGCAGACCGCACGTAGCCTGAATCTGCACATCGTACCGATGCGCAAAAAGCTCAAAAAATTGGAATCAAGTGTCGGCAGCCCGCTATTCCTCTACGATGGACGCGAACTGAGCCTCAGTGCAGCAGGACGCGAGTTGCAACAAGCACTGACGGAGCACTTCGGCGACCTACAACCGGAGGTCGCCAGCGCCCAGCGCCCGCTGGTACGCCTGGCTGTGCCTTCGGCACTGCTCACCGACCTGCTGGCCCGTGATTTGATCTCTTGGCTGCGTAAGGATGCGGCAGTGAGACTGGAGATCATTCCACTGGAAGGCGAGCCCGATCGGTTGGCCGAGGTCATGGTGTGGGTCGCTGATCCCGACCGGCCGAGGCCGAATCCCGGTTTTGCCATGACCCGACCACTGATGCTAGCGCGCATTCCCTACCGCGCTCATATGGCCAAGCGCTATGCAGGCAAGCGCCTGCCGGGCACAGTCGCCGACCTCAAGGACTTCATGCTGGTTCAGCACGCGGGGAACACAACGGTCGACAGTTTCGAACCATGGAATCAGCTAATCCGCCAGCGCCAGAGCTCGGTCACTCAGGTGTACTCACAGGAGTGGGTCGCTGACTTGGTCCGAAACTCTTCCTGCATCGGCCTGCTACCCGGCTACATCTCCCGTATAGATCGTAACCTGCTGTCCCTTGACGAGTTATTCGAGCCTGTCTTAGAGCGGGTTGTGTGGATCTCCACTTCCCCACTGACGGCAGAGCGGCCCGAAGTGCAGACGTTGGTATCGCTCATCCACAAGGCATTCAATGATCGCCACGGCTGGTTCGCTGAGCAAGCCTGAACAGACTCGCAAGTAAGACGACTCCCAACATCGTCATCTCACTGAAACAAACCTAACTCTCTCGCCACACACGAAAACCCTTGCCCTGTAAGGCTTTTATTCGGCTCTTGAGCGTCGAAACAAAAATGCCATGAAAAATATACAGAAACGTCATGCACCTCCCTGAGCCTGCGCCTCGTCAACCACAACACGCTGCAACGAGGAGAAGTACATGTTCATTGCCCACCCCGATGCTCAATGGCTCAATCGCATCACTTTTGGCCTCCTACTGAGCGCCTGCACCCTGTCGGCCCAGGCCGGTACGGTCAGCACCGACGGTGCTGACTTGGTCATCAAGACCAAGGGCGGTCTTGAAGTGGCCACCACCGACAAAGAGTTCAGTTTCAAGATTGGCGGACGCCTGCAGACGGATTACGCCATGTTCGACGATTACTACACCCGTAACGGCAACTCTGCGGATGCAGCCTACCTACGCCGGGCCTTCCTGGAGCTAGGCGGAACCGCCTACAAGGACTGGAAGTACCAGATCAACTACGATCTTTCGCACAATACCGGCAACGACAGCAGCGGTTACTTCGATGAGGCCAGCGTGACCTATACCGGTTTCGCTCCGGTAAACCTTAAGCTAGGTCGCATTTACACAGACTTCGGCCTGGAGAAGGCTACCAGCTCGAAGTGGACCACAGCGCTGGAACGCAATCTTTCCTACGACCTAGCAGAGTGGGTCAACGACAACTCCGGTATGGGCGTGCAGGCCAGCAGTGTGGTGGCCAATATGACCTTCTTCTCAGGCAGCCTGTTCAGTGAGAACAATAACGACACCGACGGCGAGAGCGTCAAGCGTTACAACCTGCGTGGCGTGTTTGCGCCGATGAGCGAGCCGGGCAATGTGCTGCATTTAGGTGTGCAGTATGCCTACCGCGACCTGCAGAACAGCGCAGTCGACACGCGCATCCGATCTCGGATGGGCATGCGCGGGGTGAGCACCAATGGCGGTAGCAGCGCAGGCGATAATGGCAACCGCGGCCTATTCGGTGGCGCGACCGCAACCGAAGGTCTATGGGAAGACGATTCGGTGTGGGGTGTGGAAGCGGCCTGGGCGATGGATGCGTTTTCAATACAGGCAGAGTACCTGCGCCGCACGCTGAAGGCCGATGCTGCGCAGCACGATGTCGACGCTAGCGGCGGCTACGCTCAGGTGGCCTACACCCTCACTGGTGAGCCGCGCGTCTACAAGCTCGACGGTGCCAAGTTCGACGCCGTCAAACCTGCCGATAAACAGCTCGGAGCCTGGGAGATATTCTATCGCTACGACGCCATCAGTGTGGAGGATGACAACGTAACCGTCAGCACCGCGACTCGCCAGGCGGGCGATGCCGAGGGCAAGCTGCATACCATGGGAGTGAACTGGTACGCGAATGAGGCTGTGAAGGTAAGTGCTAACTACACCAAAGCTAGCACCGACAAGGTCAGCAATACCGTAGGCGACGACAGCGGCGACGGTGTGGTGATGCGCCTGCAATACGTATTCTGATCTCAGCGTCATTTCCACGAACCTTGGGGGCTGAGCCCCCAAGGTTCGTTGCCGATCACACATCGATGGCAACAGAGCAGCAGGTACTGTAGCTCCTGGCTAAGGCCCTGAAGATCGCTGATTCCTTGGCAGAGCTTGCGGATTCCCTGCGGGCTCACCTGAGGGGTACTGGTGCCGCATGATGTTTCACAAGCTTAGCGATGCACAGGCCGCTCGCCGATGACACTTTAAAGCACTTCGAGTGGGTATTCGACGATGAGACGAACCTCATCCAAATCTGACTCGAAGTCGGTTGCGCGGGTCGTTGCTTGGCGAATGCGGAAGGACATGTCTTTCAGTGATCCGGCTTGCACGACGTATTTGGCTTCGATGTCGCGCTCCCAACGCTTTTGGTTGGTCAGCGGATTACCATCGCCGTCGCGACGCATGTAGACATCGTTGGCGTTGGTGTAGTCCGCATCCCAGCCTTGCGCGTAGCGGGTCATGAAGCTCAGGCCAGGCACACCAAAAGGCTCCATGTCCAAGTCATAGCGCACCTGCCAGGATTTTTCCTTGGGTGAGTTGAAGTCGCTGTACTGGATGGAGTTATCCAGGTAGATCGAGTCGGACTGACGCAGGTAATCGAAATCGTCATCGCCACTGTTACGCTGAATGCCAACCATGACGGTATGGGCACCAAATTGCACTCCGACCTTGCCGCTCCAGATGTTGTTATCGAAGCTGCCCAGATGTTGTTTCCCTTCATCGACAGCTTTGTAGTAATTGAGTCCACCGATCAAGGCAATATCGTTGGAGAGCGGATAGCTCAACGTGGTGCCGGCGTAGTACTGGTTCCAGGCATCTTTGAGACGACTGGTATAGAGACTGATGCCGACGTTGTCGTTGACCGAATAGTCGCCGCCAACATAAGCGATCCAAGGTGAATCGACGGAGCCAGCATAAAACGTTGCGAAACCATCGCGCATGCTGCTGGAGTTTGGCTCGCTCATTGAATGCAGGCGGCCACCTTGCAGGGCCAAGCCGTCGATACTGTTATTGGCCACGGTGATACCGCGAAAGCTTTCGGGCAGGAGTCGCGAGTCGCCGTATTGAACGACGGGGCTGACAGGAAAAACATCGCCAGCTTTGATGACTGTATCCATGAACCTGGCTTTAACCGCCCCGCCCACCTTGGAGTAGTCGTCCTCGGGTTGCCCGGCGCTGTTGTAAGGCATCACATCTACGGAGCCGCCTGCGCCGGATCGCCCATCACCGGAGTCGAGTTTCAGGCCCAGCATCGCAAAAGCGTCGACTCCAAAGCCGACGGTACCCTCGGTGAAACCAGATTCAAACTGTCCGATGATTCCATGAGCCCATTCTTCCGAGTAGCCGTTGCCTGTGCTACTCAACTGCCCCTTACGAAAGTCGCGGTTGAAGTAGAGGTTGCGGTTCAGAATAGTGAGGCTGCTGCCCTCGACGAAGCCCTCGGCCTTTTCTTCGACGGCAATTGCAGCCTGTCCGGTGCCGATACTCAGAGCTATCAGCGATAAGCAAAAAAGGGGGTTATTCATGTGACGCTCCTGAATTATTTGGCAGTTTTATCTCGGTGAGATTTCTTGTAGTAGTTGCCGTAGCGCGCTAGGCATCGCCCGTGCGCGCTCACGCCATACTTCCACACGCCAAATAACGTCAGGGTGACTTGAAAATTACTTTTAAGTCAGTGACCTGTAAGCTTTTATGTAATTCAGTTTTGATTCCGGCAGGCTGTACCCATTGCCCGATATTCAACAGTCTGCAAATCGCCGTTGGAGTCCTCATAGGTCATTTGAGCCGGCATCACCTCGCAACTGTAGCCTGTCGGACTTGTATGTACGACCTTAGCGATGTCCAGCTTCATGCCGTACCGATAGTGAGTCACCTCGGGCGGAGTCTTGCCGCGAGCAGCAGCGTATTCCTGCATCGCCCTTTCATGATCCTGAATCATTCGACCATAGACGCGGTCACCGCCACCTTCGGCCATAACCAGAGACGATGCAGAGATAACCGATATTGCCAAGACAGCTTTAAGAATGTTCACGTTTAATTCCTTCACTTGGGTTGTAGTGAAAATATAAACGTATGCACCTGTCATCAAAGTGAAGCGAAGATTACATCTTCGTAATTGTAGTATTAAGGGGGCTTTTCAGTAGCTGAAGATATGAAATGACTCGGGGCGACTCAGACTTTCTCTCCAGTTGCCCCGAGTCATCCCCAGGCCTGCTACATCACGCTCACCCCCCTTTGCGCCGCATCAACCAGGCAGCCGGCAACACCGGTATTGATAACAACGGTGCGGTGATCATCCCACCGATCATTGGGGCGGCAATACGCTTCATTATCTCGGAACCGGCACCATCGCCCCAGAGAATCAGCAATAGACCGGCAATGATCACCGCTACCGTCATCACCTTCGGCCGTACGCGCAGTACCGCCCCCTCTCGAATTGACTCAAGCAAAGCAGGGCTATCTGTGCGACCCGCTTCAACTCGGGAATGCCTGGCGTTCTGCAGGTAGATCAGCATGATCATGCCGAACTCTGCCGCCCCTCCACCAGGGCGATAAAGCCGACGCCAGTGGCAACCGAGAGGTTGAGATCCAGGCACTAGAGCAGCCAGACACCGCCAGTCAAGGCGAACGGCAACGTGGCCATGACCAGCAAAGCCTCGCTGAAACGGTTGAAGGTGAGGTAGAAGTATCAGGCCTTGAAATCAGCGTGCATAACCTGGGCGAGCCGATTGCCGGCGACACCATGGATCGCCACTTTCCGCTGGCCTGCCGCATCGTTCTACAGACTCACGCCTGGCCTCTGCTGCTAAAAATGACGAGTACATGACCACGCTTCGCGGATTCAAGTGGCCGACCAATGCATCACCGTGAATATCGGTACTACTAGCCTCGCGCCAAAAGAACAAAGTGCTGAGATATTCCTCGAGCGTTTGCTCGCCGAGGCCGATGCTGCGCTCTATACGGCCAAAGACCGAGGATGCAACCGCACAGTTTACTTCGCCGCCCGGTGACGATACTTCCCTTCTTCAAGAGCAGGGGTTCTTGCCCCCTCAAAATCAAGATAAATAGACGGTTTCCACCCGGCCGCTGCGCTGGGTGGAGCCTCCGCGATTTTTCTTGATTTTTCACGACGGCCTTAGTCGCCCTAGTCGGCAGGGGTTCATGCGCAGCGCAAGCGCAGAACCCTGAAGACGGAGGAGCGAAAGCCATGAGCGAACACATCAGGATCTACATTGCCGACCTGGCCGCCTACAACGCCGGTCACCTGCATGGCGTGTGGATCGACGCCACCCTGGATATGGACGATATCCAGGTACAGGTCGACGCGATGCTAGCGGCCTCGCCAGTCGAGGGTGCGGAGGAGTACGCCATCCACGACTTCGAGGGCTTTGATGGCTACCCCCTCGGTGAATACGAAGGTCTGCAGAGTGCACACGAGCTCGCTTGCTTTATCGAGGAATACCCCGAGTTTGGCGGTGCCCTGCTCACCCACTTCAATGACCTGGAGCAGGCACAGCAGGCCGCAGAGGAAGATTACTGCGGCTGCTACACCTCGCTGGCCGACTACGCCCAGGAGCTGACCGAGGAAACCTCAAGCATTCCCCAGCACCTGGCCCAGTACATCGACTACCACGCCATGGCACGCGACATGGAGTACAGCGGCGACGTGCTCACTCTAGAAACCGGCTTCGAGAAGATGCATGTGTTCTGGAACCGCTAGGTTTAGCGGAAGGCACCGTGTCAGTCCCGGTGCCTTTGCTTTTTTGCGCCCCTGTCCTGTCGGCCACCCGCGCGCCCCACCCTGGAAGCTGGTGCACTGGTGCCAGCACCAGCAGATCAGCCTGAAACGCTCGGAACCCGTGACGGCTGATCATTCAGACCATTACGGACTTACGCCTTTGCACAAATCCGCCGATCCGCGTCTACAGATTCACGGATTTGTGAGGAAGTGGATTTACGCTTTTACGGATTCACGGAAATCCGCCGATGCGTTTTTCAGGTTTTGCAGAAAGCCGTAGATCCGCAAATCCATAGCGCTGCGCGCTCAGGCCTTTGCGGAGTCGCTTATTGTAGGTGAGCGCTCGCGTAGATCGGCGTACTCGGTCAGCGCCCAGACCTTACGGGTATCAATAAACGCCCCTCTCACCTGCGAGTTCGCCCAGACCCAACCCGGCATGATCGAACATGACGGCTCCTGCAAGGTGCACCTCCCACATCAACGGAGGACACACCATGTCGTACTCAACCAACCTCCCCCCTCACCCACGTCGCCTCGATCTCGATTCCCCACAGCACTGCAAAGCCGGCCCGACGGCTCACGCCATGAGCCCGGCAGCGCGCGATAGCACAGCGGATACGCGGCAAACCAACCCGCCCCCTCGCTACCTCACCAACGACGAAGCAGCGGCCCTTCTGCGACTTTCGCCGCGCACATTGGAGAAACAGCGGGTGATCGGCGGCGGACCGCGTTTTCACAAGTTCGGCCGGCGGGTGATGTATGCGCTGGTCGATCTCGAAGCCTGGGCCAGTGCGCGCAGCTTCGAGACCACCTTCGATCCCGAGTACCTCGACCGCCACCCAGGAGCACAACGTGATGACCAGTGAACCCCTTGCCCGTGAGTCGCGGCGTGCGCGCCCTGCCGGCGCAAAGCGAGCAACTGGATCTGTTCCGCGCCCTGCCGGGCGACATGGCACCGCGCGACGCCCAGGATCTGATGGCGCATCCGTTCTTCTCGCTAGCCAAGTCGCGGCGCACGGTACCCATCGACTTTCGCTCGGGCGAGGTGACAGTGCGCGTGGAGGGCACGCTGGAGCATGGCATCGCCACGATATGGGATGCCGACATTCTGATCTGGGCAGCCAGCCAGATCGTCGAGGCGCGCGATGCGGGCATCCCTACCTCGCGGCTGATGCAGGCGACGCCTTACGAGATCCTGCGTTTCATCGGCCGAGGCACTTCGCTACGCGACTACCAGCGCCTCAAGGCCGCCCTGGATCGATTGCAGTCGACCAGCGTAGCCACCTCAATCCGCGAGACCACTGGCCGACGCCTGCACCGTTTTTCCTGGATCAACGAGTGGAAGGAGCTGGCTGCGCCGGATGGCCGGCCACTGGGCATCGAGCTGATCCTACCGGACTGGTTCTACAGCGGGGTGCTCGACCAGGCTCTGGTGCTGACCATCGATCCGGCCTACTTCCACCTCACCGGCGGCATCGAACGTTGGCTGTATCGTCTGGTGCGCAAGCATGGCGGCAAGCAGGAGGACGGTTGGCAGTTCGACTTTCGCCACCTATACCGCAAATCGGGGAGCACGGCACGCTACTCGGACTTCGCCCTCGACCTGCGGGCGCTGGTCGCGCGCCAGTCGCTGCCGGGGTATCGGTTGGGCATCGTCCGCCTGCCACC
Organism: Pseudomonas sp. UBA2684; assembly: GCA_002354655.1. Lineage (GTDB taxonomy): Bacteria > Pseudomonadota > Gammaproteobacteria > Pseudomonadales > Pseudomonadaceae > Aquipseudomonas. The sequence continues at coordinate 154,844 of DELY01000036.1, read as the reverse complement.
TTCGACCGAACTGCTGGCCTTCCGGCCCGTGCCTTAGACGGCACGTGGATATCCTGCGGACAAGCTGTGAATTCACTCGTGCTATCAGGCGCAACAGGACACGTGCTATCAGGCGCATCACCCTCGTGCTATCAGGCGCACGAACGCCGCTGCTGGCCAAGACTGGCGCGGCTTTCAGCCCCCCTTAACTTAACTAACTTAAAAGCTCTAACTTGTTATTGGGAAAACGTCCAGTTGTGGACAACCGTTGACGAGGGCTGTTTGGCCGGGGAGATCCGACCATGATCGTCGCCTTGCTCAACCAGAAAGGCGGGGTTGGCAAGACCACCCTGGCCACCCACATTGCCGGCGAACTTGCCCTCCGTGGCCACAACGTCATCCTGCTCGATGCAGACCCGCAGGGCTCTGCACTGGACTGGGCGCAGCGACGCAGCCAGCAGGGCTTGCCCAGGCTGTTCAGCGCTGTCGGTCTGGCACGCGAAACGTTGCATCAGGAGGCCCCGGAACTGGCTCGTCGTGCAGATCACGTGATCATCGACGGCCCACCGCGCATTGCTGCCCTCGCCCGCTCGGCGTTGCTGGCGGCTGATCGTGTACTGATCCCGGTGCAGCCCAGCCCCTACGACCTGTGGGCCAGCGCGGAGATGGTCAGCCTGATCCGCGAGGCGCAGGTGTTCAGGCCCACGTTGCGTGCGGCCTTCGCCATCAACCGACGCGTCAGCACCACGGTGATCGGCCGGGAAGCACGCGGGGCATTGGCCGACCAGCCGCTGCCCGCTCTGCAGGCTGAAGTACGCCAACGCATCGTCTTCGCCGAAAGCGTGGCGGCAGGTCGCCTGGCACGCGAACTGACACCGGATAGCGCCGCAGCGCGCGAAGTCAGCAGCCTGGTCGACGAGCTATTACGGTGGTCGCCATGAGCGGCAAGCGCATCGGTATCGGTGCACGCCCGATGGCCGATCCGCATGCCGAGTCCTGGATACGCCAGGGCGCTGCCTTCGATAACGGCAAGGTAGATCGTTACACCGCCCGGATGACACTGGACGTCACACCAGCACTGCGCACGCGCATCAAGCTGGCGGCCTTCGACCGCGGCGTGACGATGGCGGAGATGCTGCGCGAGGTGCTGGAGCGACAGTTCCCGGAGGTCACGTCATGACGATGGGTACTCGCTGTGTTCGGTGGCCACTGGCGCTGGCTGCCAGCAGCCTTATCGCACTGGGTTGGACGGTGCTCGCAACGTCGTCACCACGGCTCGTCTACAACGCCTCCGACAGCGTACCCATAGGTTGGTATCGCATCACACCAACGGACTCACTGACGGCCGGCGACCTAGTGCTGGTCCACCTGCCGCCAGAGGCAATGGCACTGGCGGCGCAGCGCGGCTACCTGCCAACGAGCGTCCCAGTGCTGAAGACGGTAGGGGCAGTGGCGCCGCAGCAGGTGTGCGTGCATGAAACTCAGGTGCGCGTCGACGGCCGGCTTGTGGCCAAGCGGTTGCGATGGGATCGACAGGGTCGTGCACTGCCAGCCTGGCAGGCCTGTCGACACCTGGTTGGCGATGAGCTGTTCCTGCTCAGCACCGCCAACGCGGAGTCGTTCGACAGCCGCTACTTCGGCCCAGTCTCCGCCGACGCGGTGATCGGCCGGGCGCAGCCCTTGTGGCTGGAGTCACGTCGATGAACAGGCCGTCTGCATGTCGACCCGCCGGCCTACTGCGTGTGCTCGGCGTGCGCGGTCGAGGGCCGCCACCCTGCGGGGATGCTTGGCCCGCCGCGCCTGATTATCCACCCCAGGAGCGCCAAGACAGGGAAAAAGCAGAGGGCAAGATAAAAGGGGGCGGCACTTCGTGGCGCGCAAAAGCAGTCTGCACGGGGGATTAAGGCGGCACAGCGCCGTTGCGATCAGGTGCCGAGGATCGCGTTTGCCCTTAGGTAGCACTGGCCAAAACGCGTGCCTGACATGCCTCACTGCGATCAGTTTGGAGGAGTCATCAGTATGAGCAAGGGAAGCCATCAGGGCGACGAGCAACGCTTCCGCCCGCAGCCGGGCAAGCCGCAGCAACGCGGGCAAACCTTCGTCAACCAGGTGCTGCGCCAGGCCAACAAGGCTGGCACCGGCAAGCCGCGCAAGGCCGGTCACCAACCCGGCGCCCGCCTCGGCCGCGGGCATGTTGCCGCCCGTTTTAGCGCACAGCAACTGCCGCCCAACGCCCGTCGCGTCACTATCAAGACGCGCCTGGTGAACCTAAGCAAGGCCGGCAAACGTTCGACGCTCAGCCACCTGCGCTATATCGAGCGCGATGGTGTCAGTCGCGATGGCGATCCAGGCAAGGCATACGGCCCACTGACCGACCAAGCCGACATAGGGGACTTCGAGGAACGAGGCAGTGAAGACCGGCACCAGTTTCGTTTCATCGTCTCACCCGAGGATGCCGAGCAGCTCGACGACCTGCGCACCTACACTCGCCACCTGATGAGCCGCATGGAAGCCGACCTCGGCACTCGCCTCGACTGGGTGGCGGTCGATCACTGGAACACCGATAACCCGCACACCCACATCGTCCTGCGTGGCAAGGATGATACCGGTAAGGATCTGGTGATCGCCCGCGACTACATAGCCCAGGGCATGCGTAACCGCGCCGCAGAGCTGGCCACCGAGTGGCTGGGCCCGCGCACCGCGCTGGAGATCCAGCACAGCCTGCAGCGCGAGGTTCAACAAGAGCGCTGGACCAGCTTGGATCGCACCCTGCTGCGCGAACGCCAGGCGGGCGTGGTACCCCTGAAGACGCTCGCAACCCATCCGCGCCGGCAACTGCTGATCGGCCGCCTGCAACACCTGCAGCGGCTGGGTTTGGCCCATGAGGATCGGCCTGGACAGTGGGTTATACGCGAAGACACCGAGGCGACCTTACGTACCATGGGCGAACGCGGCGATATCGTGCGCACGATGCAGCGCGCCGTGGGCAGCATGCAGCGGGACCTGGCGGTATTCGAGCCAGGCGGCAGCAACCCGAACGTGGTCGGCCGGGTGGTGACCAAGGGGCTGGCCGATGAGCTGCACGACCGCGGCTATCTGGTGGTGGATGGCCTTGACGGCAAGGCCCACTACCTAGCCCTACCTGCCCGCGCGAAGCTGGCTGACTACCCCATCGGTGCCGTGGTGGAAACGCGAGCCATGAGTGAGCCTCGCGCCGTAGATCACTCAATTGCTTCACTGGCTGCGGAAGGCCTTTACCGCAGCGACCATCACCTTGCCCTAGCCAGGTCGCAGGCTGCCAAAGGGCAGGATTCCAAGGCCCTGGTCGAACGCCATGTGCGGCGCCTGGAAGCCCTACGCCAGGCAGGCATCGTGGAGCGGCTTACCGATGGCGCCTGGCGGGTGCCTGCCGACCTACCCGAGCAAGGCCGGCAGCATGACGCCCGCCGCCTGGGCGACGTCGCCATCGAACTGCGCACGCCGCTGCCCGTCGAGCAACAGGTTCGGGCGGTTGGCGCGACCTGGCTGGATCAACAATTGATCGGCGGCAGACGGGAGCTGGCCGACAAGGGCTTCGGCACGGAGGTGCGCGAAGCGCTGAGACAGCGTGGCGACTTCCTGGTGGAACAGGGGCTGGCCGAGCGCCAGGGCCAGCGCCTCGTGCTCGCGCGTAATCTGCTGGCCACCCTGCGCGGACGAGAGCTGACGGCGACGGTACGTGAGATATCGAGCCAGACGGGTATGCAGTATCGCCCGGCGATTGATGGCGAACGGGTCCGCGGGGTCTACAGGCGCAGCCTGCAACTGGCCAGTGGGCGCTTCGCACTGCTCGACGATGGCGTTGGTTTCAGCCTGGTGCCCTGGAAGCCGGTGATCGAGCAAAAGCTCGGGCAGAGCGTTTCGGCTGTGATCCAGGGCAACAACGTCTCCTGGCAGTTAGGACGCCAGCGTGGTCCATCGATTGGTTGAGCTACAGACGCCGGTACTTACACCAGCGCCGGCACCTGCTGCAGCCACTGCTCGAAGGATCGGCTCTCTGGCCTCCCCTCCTTGGCCGCGTAGTACACCAGACGCAGGTGGCGATCTTCGTCAATGGTCAGCGTGGTGTGTTCGAACACTACCTGGCCGACCGACTCGATGTGCAGGTGGCGAATGCCCTGGCAGGGACCATGAATGTCTTGCTGCCGCCACCACTTCCTGAAGTCGGGCGACACCTTCTCCAACTCCTTTACCAGCGCGGCGATGTCCGGATCCTGGGTGGCCCGGACGAAGTCACGACGGAAGCTGGAAAGGATCTGCAGCACCTGCTCATCCCAGGGATTGAACAGCGCGTGCATGGCCGGGCTGGTGAACAGCATCCACAGTAAGTTGCGACGATCCGCCGGCAGCACGGATAAACCGAACACCCGATCCGCCGCGGAGTTCCAGGCCAGTACGTCCCAGCGCAGGTTGAGCACATAGGCCGGTCGTGTGGGAATGTCATCCATCAGCCTGTGGATCAGCGGCGGCACCACGCACCATGTGCGACCCGGCTCTGGTGGCAGGCGTTGATGGGCTAGCAGAAACAGATGGCGACGCTCGGTCGCATCCAGCCTGAGTGTGCGCGAAAGGTTGTCGAGAAAGGTGGCGGACACGCTGATATCGCGCCCTTGCTCCAGCCAGGTGTACCAGGACAAACCCACCCCAGCCAACGCGGCGACCTCTTCTCGACGCAGTCCCGGCGTACGGCGTCTGCCCCCAGCATGCAACCCTACGTCTTCCGGTGAAAGACGCTCGCGGCGACTGCGCAGAAACTCAGCCAACTCCACACGTGTGCGTTCGAAGGTGCGAGGAGCACTCATCCGATTACCTCCAGTAATAGCATAAACAGTCAAATTGTAACCCTCATAAATCCAAAGAAGAATACCCCGGTCTGGCCGCAAACGCGCGAGTCCGGGCTCTTGTTCGATGAGGAAGCACACAGAGACGTTTCATCAACTTGCTAAGGAGATAAACGGATGTACCAAGCACTTCTTCGGGAACAACTGGAGACATTGAAGTCCTCCAACCAGTACCGCACCTTCACTACCCTCAGCCGCATCTGTGGCCAGTACCCGCTGGCCAAACTGGACGGCTGCGATCAGAAACCCGTGGTCGTCTGGTGCAGCAACGACTACCTCGGGATGTCCCAACACCCCAGCGTCCGCGAGCAGATGCATGACGCGCTGGAGACTTATGGCGCAGGCTCCGGCGGCTCGCGCAACATTGGCGGCTCGTATGAGGTGTACACCCGCCTGGAGGCCAGCCTGGCCGACTGGCACAGTAAGGAGGCGGCACTGGTGTTCCCCACCGGTTTCGGCTCCAACGATGCCACCATCCAGTGCCTGCTGCGGCGCATTCCCGACTGCGTGGTGGTCAGCGACGAACTGAACCACGCCTCCATCGTCAACGGCATCCGCTCGACACCGAACGAACGCAAGGTCTTTCGCCACAACGATGTCGAGCATTTGGAGCAGATCCTCGCCAGCTACCCACTGGGTCAGCCGAAGCTAGTGGTGTTCGAGTCGGTCTACTCGATGGACGGCGACATCGCCCCCATCGAAGAGATCATTGCAATCGCCAAGCGCTACAACGCCCTCACCTACCTCGACGAGGTGCATGCAGTAGGCATGTACGGCCCCTACGGCGCCGGTATCGCCGCCGAGCTGGGCGTGGCCGATCAGGTGGACATCATCCAGGGCACCATGGCCAAGGCCATCGGCGTGATTGGCGGCTATATCACCTCGACCCAGGTGATCGTCGATACAGTGCGCTCCTTCGCCACCGGCTTCATCTTCACCACCTCACTGCCACCGGCGATTACCGCCGGCTGCCTGGCCAGCGTCGAGCACCTCAAAGCTAATAGCGTCGAGCGTGACGGCTTGCACGCCCAGACGGCCAAGCTGCGCGAGCGCCTCAAGCACTACGACGTGCCAGTCATGCCCTGCTCACAGACGCACGTGCTGCCGGTGCTGGTGGGAGAGGCGAAACGCTGCAAGGCGGCGGCCGAACGCCTTCTGCAGACCCATGGTGTGTACCTGCAGCCGATCAACTATCCGTCGGTGCCGGTGGGCACCGAGCGCTTCCGGGTCAACGCCACGCCGAACCACAGCGATGCGCAGATCGAGCACCTAGCGGTGTCGCTGCGCGAGACCTTCGAGCATTTCAGCATTCCGCTGGCGTCCCAGGCGTTCAATGCGGAGGTGGCCTGAAATGGATCATTCCTTCCTCACCGTGCGCCCGGCGACGGTGGCCGATCTGGCGCGCCTGGTGGAGCTGCGCGCGCACCTGCTGGACGGCACCGCCGCCAGCTACGCGAGCAAGACGCCGGAGGACTCCGCACGCTGGCGGGCGGCCTACCGCACCTGGCTGAGCAGTCGCCTGAACGAAAGCGACTGCGTGCAGATCCTCGCCGCCGAGCACAAGGAGTCCGGCCAGGTGCTGGGCTGCGCGACCGCCATCATCGACCAACGCGCACCGGCCCCCGGCTGCCTCAACGGCCTGTCCGGCTGGGTGCAGTCGGTGGTGGTGGAGCCGCAGTGGCGCAACCGCGGCATTGCTCGGCAGTTGATGCAGCAACTGCTGCGCTGGTTCGCCAACCGCGGCGTCGGCTCCGTGGTGCTGCAGAGCACCGAGGCCGCCGGCACGCTCTATCAGGCCCTGGGCTTCGCCGTCAGCGACGAGCGCCTACTGATCCGTCAGGAGGCCTCGGCATGAAGATCCTGATCATCGGCCTGGGCTATGCCGGCAACCGCTACCGCCGCGCCTTCGAGCACATCGCCGCGAGCACTGGCTTACCACTGTCGCTGGCCTATGTCGGACGTCGGCAGAAGCCGATCGAGCTGTCCTACTTCGATAGCGTCGGCCGGGCCTTGGAGATGTTCACACCGAACATCGTCGTGGTCAGCGTCAACGACCATAGCCATGCGCCCGTGTTGCGACAGTTAGCCGGCTATCGGGGCTTCGTGATTTGCGAGAAGCCACTGGTCACACCCGGCGACGACCTGAACGAGCTGTTCGGTGCACTGGAGCACGTTGGTGGCTTTGCACTGGACCTGGTAGAGCGCTACTCGGACGCCAGCCGGCAGCTGCGCGAATGGGTCGAGCGCCACGACTGGCACCTGGTGCGCGCCAGCTTCCATTGGGGCAAGGATCGCATCAACGACTATCGCCCCACCTGCGGCGTGACCAGCGAGGTGATCCATGCCCTGGATCTGCTCAGCTGGATCTGCCCTCGCTCTGGCCAGCTCAGGCTGCATGGCGTACTCGGTGTGCGCTCGGACTTCTCGATCTCCGGCGCCGAGGTGCTCGATACCGTGCAACTCACCGCCAGCTTGGGCGAGGCTCAGGTCACCGGCTACAGCAGCTTCGTCAATATCGTTCGCCAGCGCACGGTGGACTTCAGCTTCGTCGACTGCGACGCCCGGCTGATCCATGCGCGCCTGGTATTCGACACGCCGCGTTGGGATCACGACCAGTTACGCATCTGGACGCGCGATGCGAATGGCGCCGAGGGCGTGCTACACGAGTTCGTCACCGCACCCAACGAGCCTGGCCTGGACACCCTGCACAAGCTCTCGCGGCTGTGCCTACAGGTAGTACGCGCAGTGGCGCTCAAGGAGCCGCCGCGTCAGGCATTCGCCGACCTCAACACCGCAGTGGCCCTGCAGCACCTGCTCAATGAACTCAACACCCACGCCCAAACCCCACCACCGGCGCGCTACGTCCATGGCGAGAAGCGCGTGCTGCTGGCTGAGGACAACAACCTGGAACGCCTCGGGTAACCCCATTCGCAAGGAGAAAATTATGTGTGGAATCGCTGGATGGCTGTCCTACAGCCAGAACATGGAAGCGCAACGCGACACCCTGCAGCGCATGACCGACACCATGGCCCTGCGCGGGCCGGATGCCGGCGGGCTGTGGATCAATGGGCCGGTCGGCCTGGGCCATCGACGCCTGTCGATCATCGACCTGGACGGTGGTCGCCAACCGATGACGGCCATGCACAGCAGCCTGCGTGAAGTCGCCGCGATCACCTACAGCGGCGAGGTCTACAACTTTCGCGAGCTGCGTAGCGAGCTGCAGCAACGCGGCCACCAGTTCGAGACCCGCAGCGACACCGAGGTGGTGTTGCGCGCCTATGTGGAATGGGGCGAGGCCTTCGTCGAGCGCCTCAACGGCATGTATGCCTTCGCCATCTGGGATCTGCGCTCGCAGGAGCTGCTGCTGATCCGCGACCGTATGGGCGTCAAGCCGCTCTATTACTTTCCGACGGCGGACGGGGTGGTGTTCGGCTCCGAGCCCAAGGCGCTGTTGGCCAATCCCCTGGTACCGCGCAAGGTGCGCGCCGATGGCCTGCGCGAGATCCTGGAAATGGTGAAGACACCGGGACATGCCGTGTTCGCTGGCATGCGCGAGGTGATGCCGGGCGAGATCGTACGGATCAACCGCCAGGGCCTGGGCCGCCGCCACTACTGGAAACTGGAGGCGCGCGAACACAGCCATTCGCTGGACGAGACCATCCGCCATACCCGAGACCTGCTCGAGGATATCGTCGACCGCCAGATCGTCGCCGACGTGCCCTTGTGCAGCTTACTCTCGGGAGGCCTCGACTCCTCGATCATCACCGCGCTGGCCTCGAAGAAGCTGCTGGCCGCCGGCAAGGAAAACATCCGCTCCTTCTCCGTCGACTTCCTCGACCACGGCAGCGGCTTCACCGGCGATGCTGTGCGCGGCACACCGGATGCGCCATTCGTCCGCGACCTGGTAGAGAAGATCCACTCCAGCCACCAGGAGATCATCCTCGACAGCCGCGAACTGGCCGATCCGGCGTTGCGCGCGCAAATCGTTCACGCCCTCGACCTACCGCCAGCGTTCTGGGGCGACATGTGGCCGTCGCTCTACCGCCTATTCCAGGAGGTACGCAAGCACTCGACGGTAGCGCTCTCAGGAGAAAGCGCGGACGAGGTGTTCGGCGGCTACCGCTGGTTCCACGACCCGGAGGCGATCCAGGCCGATACCTTCCCTTGGCTGACCTCGGTCACCGGTAAGTACTTCGACGGAAAGACCTTATTCGACCAAGGCCTACTGGCCCAGTTGGATATGCAGAACTTCCTGCGCGACAGCTACGCCCAAGCCATCGCCGAGGCACCGGTGCTGCCAGGCGAAAGCACGGTGGACCAGCGCATGCGGCAGATGAGCTACGTCAACCTGACGCGTTTCGTGCAGACCCTGCTGGATCGCAAGGACCGCATGAGCATGGCCGTCGGTCTTGAGGTGCGGGTGCCCTTTTGCGATCACCGTTTGGTGGAATACGCCTTCAACATCCCCTGGGCGATGAAGGCCTTCGACGGGCGGGAGAAAAGCATCTTGCGCGCGGCGACCCGCGACCTGCTGCCGGAGTCGATCAGCGAGCGAGTCAAGAGCCCCTACCCCTCGACCCAGGATCCAGCCTACGAGCAGGCGCTGCGTGACGCTCTGACCGCCATCCAGGCGGATCGCAATGCGCCGGTAACGCCGTTGCTCGACAGCGGCCGAATCCAGCAAGCCCTGGCCAAGCCGCTCGGCAGCGTCTCGCCTATGTACGAACGCATGGGCATGGAGCTGGCGGTCGGCCTCAACACCTGGCTGAGCGAGTACGACGTCAGCCTTGAAATCTAGCCTCTCATCGGATGTGGCCCCGCTCGGGGCCGCATCCCTCAGCTGTACCACTAGCGCGCCTTCAGTAGAGCGCAAGCGAGCCTGAGCATGCACACACACAAACAATCCTCAATTTACCTAATAGCACTTGGAGCCTTTGCCCTCGGCATGGCTTCCTACGTCACCGCTGGGCTGATCCCAATGATCGAGGCCTCGTTCGCAGTGTCCGTGGCGGTGGCAGCCCAGCTGGTTACCGCGTTCACCCTGGCCTACGGCCTGGGCTCGCCGATCTTCGTCGCGCTAACCCCAGCGCATCGCCAACGCGCCGGCCTACTGCTGGCCCTAGGCCTGTTCGTAATCGCCAATGCCGCCAGCGCGCTGGCTGAAAACTTCACCGTACTGATGATCTGGCGCGCTATCGCCGGCATCGGTGCCGGTATCTACCTGGCCATGGGCATCGGTGCTGCTGCCGCAGTATCCACGCCTGAACGCCGCGGCAAAGCCATCGCCATCATCATGGGTGGCATGGCCAGTGGCGTGGTGCTGGGCGTGCCTCTCAGCCTGCTCGTCGCCGAACAGATGGGCTGGCAAGCCGCCCTGTGGCTGGTCACCCTGCTCGGCCTAGTAGCGTTTTTCGGCTTGCTGCTGAAGCTCCCAGCGCTGCCGGCCACCACCGCCAGTTCGCTGGGCCAGAAGCTAGCGATCCTCGGAGACGGCCATGTGCTGGTCGTCCTGCTGGTATCCCTGCTCGCGGCTATTGCCAGCCTGGGCATGTACACCTTTATCGCTCCGCTGATGACGGATCCAGCCTACGGCGCAGTGCGTTCGGTCACGCCCTACCTATGGGTCTGGGGCATCGGCGGCGTACTGGGTAGCTTTCTGATCGGCCCTCTGGTTGACCATATCAAGGGGCCGACCTTGACCTTCGCCATCATGCTGATCCTCGCCGTATCGCTACTCGTGCTACCGCTGTCGGCCGCCCTAAGTACCTGGCTGGTGATGCTGCCCATCGCCCTCTGGGGCGCAGTCGGTTGGGCGCTGCAAGTGCCGCAGAACAACGAACTGATCCTGGCGCGCCAGGCCCAAGGCGACAGCAACCTAGCCATCGCACTGAACGAGTCAGCACTCTACCTGGGTAGCGCCATCGGCGCGGCGGCAGGTGGTTTCGTGCTGCTGTTGCAGATGCCCACCTGGACCCTAGCGGCCAGCGCCGGCGGCGTGGCCGCCCTGGGTGCCCTGCTGCAAGTCATCAACCTGCGTCGCCAGCCGAACTGGACCAGCGACGTGCAAGCCGCCCCCAACAACTAAATCAACATAAGGAGGAAAGGCCGTGGAACTGCGCCATCTTCGCTGTTTCATCGCCGTTGCAGAGGAACTGCACTTTGCGCGTGCGGCCGCGCGTTTGCATATCGAACAGTCGCCCCTCTCCAGGATTATCAAGGAACTGGAGTACCGCCTGGGTGTGAAGCTATTCGAGCGCACGACGCGGCGCACGCGCCTGACCTGGGCCGGCAAGGTGCTTCTCGAGGACGCACGCCGGGTGTTCGTCGTGGTCGACCAGGCCAGGGCTAGCGTCAAGAGTGCCGCGGCCGGTTACCGGGGGCGCATCCGGGTCGCGCTGTCCGACGGCATCCCGCAGGCACGTTTGGCCGCCCTGCTCGCACAGTGCCGCGAAGAAGAGCCCGAGGTCGAGATCTGCCTGTCGGAGGTCACTTTCTCTGAGCAGGTCAGAGGGCTGAATGACGACCTATTCGATATCGGGTTCGCTCAAGCGGACGAAATCGGCGAAGGACTGATTGCCGAGCCTGCCTGGTTCGATCCGCTGGTGGTGGCGGTACCTGCCCGCCATCCCCTGTTGACCTATCGGCACGTGCCGCTCGACGAAGTGGTGCGCTATCCCCTGGTGCTCTGTGATCCCCAGGTCTGCGAGGGCTTCTGGCAACAGCTACAGCGGGTGCTAGGCACTGTGGATACGCGGCTGACCATCGCCAATCGCGTACCGACCCTAGATCTAATGATGGCGCTGGTGGCGGCGGGTTACGGGCTGGGCTTCTCCAGCCTGGCACGTATCGCCGAACTCAACAACCCAGACGTCGTGGCCAGACCGTTAGCCGGCTGCCCGGCAATACTGACGACCTACCTAATACAGCGCGAGGGCGAACCGGCCGAGCAACTGGCCCGGTTTATCGGGCGGGTGAACCCGGCTGAGGACAAGACATTGTTAATCAACCAAACCCAAAGAGAGGATATCGCCTGATGAACAGAACTCCACTTCTGCTGCTTGCGCTGTTGCTAAGCGCCTGCGAAAAACCGATGCCCTTTGAGTCGGCGAAAACGCTTGCGGACAACCCGGAAAGGCTCAAAGAACTGCGGCTCCAGTGTCGGGCGGATCGATCAAAGCTGGGCGATTCCCAATGCAATGCGGTCGCCGACGCCATGCGAATACGCTTCATGGGCAAGGACACGCCCTACACCCCGCATCCCGTTAAGGGGTTCTAGTACCGTGTCGCTGCCCTTTGAAATGGGACTTTCTGCACCTTTGGTTGAGCCACTAAACAATTTGATCCACAGGCGCACAAATGATAATTTTGAGCCTGTAGACAAAATTAAGGTGCCTATCATGGCAGCAGCAATCCAAACTCAGGACTTTTCGAAAAGCCAATGTGCAGCCGGCCTACGTGCGGCGTTGAACATCCTAGAGAAATGGAAGGCTTCCTCCGAACAGGCCTGCCAAATCTTGCGTATTTCGCGCAGCACCTATACCCGGGCCAAGCAACGTGACTCGGAGTGGGCAGTAGGTCTGGATTTTGACCAGATGCAGCGTATCAGCCTCGTACTGAATATCCACGCTGCACTGCGCCTAGTGTTCGACAACCCCGAAAACGTCTATGGCTTCCCCTCAATGGAGAATCACAACGAGTTCTTTAACGGGCGCGCGCCGCTCGACATCATGGCGCAGGGCGACATGATCTCGCTGTATGAGACATTCCGGCGGATCGACGTGCTTCGGGGTGCTCAGTGGTAATGCTAAGCAGCCTTCCTCTTTTGGAAGGCGAGAGCCTGCTGGCCTATCGCCTGGTCAACTCCAAGTTTCCACCCATAGCCTTGTTCGATGACGTCGCTGACGCAGCAGACTTCGAAGCCCTTTATCAGCTTCAGGCAATGACCAATCCTAGATTGCAGAACGAACTCGGCCGGCTGGAGCTGATCTCGCGCGACCAGATCCCGTTCGGCATTCCGGGATGCTCGTACGCAACGGCTCCCTTTACTCATGTGAACCCAGCCGGCTCGCGTTTCAGCAATGGCAGCTTTGGCGTCCTCTACCTGGCCGACAGAATGGACACGGCGATTGCCGAGGTGCGTCATCACCAGGAGCGCTATTGGTCGAACGTGCCAGATCTGAACTACGAGCGTTTCGTCTTCAGAGGGCTGACCGCCAGCTTCAGCGACAGCGGGATGAGGGACGCCACCGCACTGCCGCTTTCAGACCCCATCTATGCGCCGGACGACTACGCACACTCGAATCGATTGGGAAGCGAAGTGAAACGAGAAGGATGCATGGGCCTGCGCTACCACTCGGTTCGATCTCCCGGCAATATCTGTTGGGCGCTGATGACGCCGCGACCTGTTACCTCGATCATCCAGAGCGCACATTTTGAAATGATCTGGAGCGGGCAAATTATTAGTGTCAATCAGATCACAACCCTTCTAGCCACGTAGCTGAAAGTGGACTGAACAGCCTGACTCTCCTCTGCAAGCAATCACAGCCCGCTGAGATCCGCTCATAGCAGCCGGTGAAAACAGGCAGGAACCGGCCCAGAGTGTGTAAAAACACTTTCGTAGCCAGGGTGCCGCAGCCCTGCGCTCCTGGACGAGGCGATTGCCCAAGCATTTGCCACGATCAGCACCGATAACGTGCCAGAGCGTTTATAAAGCGCTTTAGCGCCTCCTGGAGCAGCGAAAGGCGGGCTTTTTACGCTGCCATCGCCTTCAACAAGCCTTCGGTGCCGATGATTTTCATAACCCGCTTCATGTTGTAGGCGAGCACATTCAGGCTCATCTCCGCGCTGACTCCGACGAGCCTACGAGTCAAGAAATGCGTCGAACCCATCCATTGTTTGAGCATCCCGAAGGGATGTTCAACAGTCCGTTTACGAACCCGCATCATCTCTGGTGCTTGGTTCAGCCGGCGCTGCATTTCTTCCAGCACTGCTTCGTGTTCCCAACGGCGGATTCGCCGCTGCTTACTCGGCGTGCACTGCGTCTTCAGCCCGCAACTCTGGCATTTAGAACTCCAGTAACGGTGCAGTACCAAACCCTTTTCTACGCTGGAAAATCGCCAAATCAACGCCTCTCCGGCCGGACAGGTGTACTCGTTTTTGGCCGAGTCAAAGAAGAAGGCATCATTGTTGAATCGCCCATCAGCTTTGGCGCTGGAGGTCATCGGCTTGGGCACATACGGGTCGACACCTACCGGTCATGTACACCATACCCTGCTGAGCTTATCCGCCAACCGCCACAGTCTGCTGTGTTGTCCCATCCTTCTTAATCCTCCCCGAAACGGTCTTTGACCCCTTCCCTGCCAATACCGAACCTCTCGCCTGCGGCACATCTGCGTGCCGTGCGTTTTACCTGGGAGGTTGGGTTCGGGGATGCAAGCGACAACGGTGCTTTACGGCCAGGTACTGGTGGTGTTGGCCATTACCCTTTCCGGAGTGTGGGGTGCCACGCAGTGGACGGCTGCAGCGCTCGGCTATCAGGTTCACCTGGGATCGCCCTGGTTCGAACTGCTGGGTACACCGGTCTATCACCCCTGGCGCCTATTCGAGTGGTGGTTCGTCTTCGATGCCTATGCGCCGGAGGTCTTCAACGTCGGCGGCAGCATCGCAGCCGGCAGCAGCCTGCTGGCGCTGGTGGTAGCCATTGGCATGGCCATCTGGCGTGCTCGTCAGGCCCGCCAGGTCACCACCTACGGGTCGGCGCGCTGGGCCGATGCTGATGAGGTACGCGAGGCCGGACTGACCCAACCGACTGGCGTATTCCTCGGCCTGTTCGAGGAGCAATACCTGCGCCACGAAGGCCCCGAGCACGTGCTGACCTTCGCACCGACGCGCTCGGGAAAAGGCGTCGGCCTGGTGGTGCCCACCCTGCTCTCCTGGCCGGCCTCGACGGTCATCCACGACATCAAAGGCGAGAACTGGAGTCTGACCGCAGGTTGGCGCTCGCGATTTTCCCACTGCCTGCTATTCAACCCCACTGATCTGGCTTCGGCGGCCTACAACCCGCTGCTGGAAGTACGTCGCGGTGCCCACGAGGTACGCGACGTACAGAACATCGCCGACATCTTGGTCGACCCGGAGGGCGCACTGGAGCGGCGCAACCACTGGGAAAAGACCAGTCATGCGTTGCTGGTCGGCGCCATCCTGCACGTGCTGTACGCCGAGCGTGACAAGACCCTGCGCGGCGTCGCCAACTTCCTGTCGGACCCAGCCTGTACCTTCGAGCTTACGCTGCACCGGATGATGAACACGCCGCACCTGGGCGACGCTCCACATCCGGTGGTGGCCTCGGCCGCGCGGGAGGTACTGAACAAGAGCGATAACGAACGCTCGGGCGTGCTGTCCACGGCCATGTCGTTCCTCGGTCTTTATCGCGACCCGACGGTGGCCGAGGTCACGTCACGTTGCGATTGGCGCATCGCCGACCTCATCTCGGCCGAGCACCCGGTGTCGCTGTACTTGGTGGTGCCGCCCTCGGATATCAGCCGTACCAAGCCGCTGATCCGCCTGATCCTCAACCAGATCGGCCGGCGCCTGACCGAATCGCTCGATGGCTCCGACGGTATCAAACGCCGGCACAAGCTGCTGCTAATGCTCGATGAGTTTCCAGCGCTGGGGCGGCTGGACTTCTTCGAAACGGCACTGGCCTTCATGGCCGGCTATGGTCTGCGCGCCTTCCTGATCTCACAGTCGCTGAACCAGATCGACAAGGCCTACGGCCAGAACCACTCGATCCTCGACAACTGCCATGTGCGAGTGACCTTCGCCACCAACGACGAGCGCACCGCCAAGCGCATCTCCGAGACTCTGGGCACAGCCACCGAACTGCGCGCGCAGCGCAACTACGCCGGCCATCGCCTGGCGCCCTGGCTGGGCCACCTGATGGTGTCGCGCCAGGAAACCGCGCGCCCGCTGCTGACGCCAGGTGAGGTGATGCAACTGCCCAGCGACGAGTCCGTGGTGATGCTATCCGGCCTGGCGCCGATCCGCGCGAAGAAGCTGCGTTACTTCACCGATGCCAATTTCCAGAGTCGTGTGCTGCCGGCCCCGCGCCTGCGGCATGGCGGATACGCCGATGCGCCCGCGGCACGTGCGGACGACTGGAGCAGCCTGGTCGTGCCGACGGCCGTTGACGCTTCGCCAGCCGGCTTGGCCGACGACGAAACCGTCGAGGATGGTGGCCTTCGCCATCAGCCCGAGTTGGCGGCGATCACCCAGTTGCCGGATCACGACGACCTGACCAGCGACCTGTTGCTGCTCGACGAGGACGACATACCTGCCACCCTCCCTCCCCAGCCGGATTCACGCCTGCAGCGCGCGGCACGGCTGGCTGCCCTCGACCCTGACGACGGAATAGCCCTATGAGCCGAGCACGCCTGAACCTATTTATCCAACCCGAGCACGCCAAGCGCCTGAACGAACTGGCGCTCAAGAAAGGCGTGTCGAAGTCGTCGATCATCGCCGCAGCACTTGCCTCCTGGCTATCACCTGAATCCGGTGACCAGCGCGAGATGGTCATCGCCAAGCGCCTGGATCGACTGTCACGCCAGTTCGAGCGCCTGGAGCGCGACCAGAACATCCTGATCGAGACCATGGCGCTCTACGTGCGCTACTACCTTACGGTTAGCACGCCGGTGCCCGAGGCTCATCAGGAAGCAGCACGGGCGCAGGGCAAGCTGCGCTTCACCCAGTTCGTCGAGCAGCTCGGTCGCCACCTGCAGCGCGGGCGCAGCCTGGTCAGGGACGTGCACGAGGAGGTTCAGACCACGGGAGAGCACCCATGACTACTGCCGCCTCCTCGGTGCTGAGCGCGGCTGCAGTATCACTGGATCGCCGCACGCGCATGCTGCGCACGGCGATGGGTTCGCTGATCGCCGCCGCCCTGGATGATCCGGATGTGCTCGAGATCATGCTCAATCCTGACGGTGTGCTTTGGCTCGACCGCCTTACCTCCGGCCGCTCCCGTTTGGGCACGCTGTCCGCCGCTGACGGCGAGCGCATTATCCGCCTGGTCGCCGCGCATATCGGCGCAGAAGTCCACCGGGGCAAGCCCCTGCTCAGCGCCGAGCTGCCAGAGTCTGGCGAGCGTTTCGAGGGCGTACTACCACCGGTGGCAGCCGGGCCGACCTTTGCCCTTCGCAAGCGGGCCTTAGGAGTCATACCACTGCTGCAGTACGTGGCCGACGGTATCCTTACCGCCCCACAGGCCGAATACCTGCGGGAAGCAGTGCGCGACCAACAGAACATTCTCGTCGCCGGCGGCACCAGCACCGGCAAGACCACTCTGGCCAATGCGCTGCTGGCCGAGGTGGCCGGCACCGGCGACCGCGTGCTGGTGCTGGAAGACACGATTGAGCTGCAGTGCCCTGCCCTCGATCACGTCGCCCTGCGCACCAAGCCCGGCGTGGTGTCCATGGCCGATCTAGTGCGCACCACACTGCGCCTGCGCCCCGACAGGGTAGTGGTCGGCGAGGTACGGGGTGGCGAGGCACTGGATCTGGTCAAGGCCTGGGGCACCGGCCACCCGGGCGGTATCGCCACCATTCATGCCGGCTCCGCCCAGGGCGCGCTGCGGCGCCTAGAGCAACTGATCCTGGAGGTCGCCCTGGCCGCGCCAAGAGCGCTGATCGCCGAGGCGGTGAACTTGGTGGTGTTCCTCGCAGGCCGCGGCCACGCCCGCCATGTCCAGCAGATCGCTCGCGTCATCGGCCACGACGAACGTGGCTATCAACTCGCCCCCATCGACACGCTCCTTTTCCCGTCCTCTGCCTCAGGAAATCAGCCATGACTCTCCTCCCAGATTCCGTTGTGTCTTGTCGACGCGTCGCCGACGCATTGATGCTGGGCGCCCTCTGTCTGGGCGCGTCCCTGCCGGTACTCGCCGCAGGCTCCGGCATGCCCTGGGAAGGCCCGCTGCAATCGATCCTCGACTCAGTACAGGGCCCGGTGGCGCGCATCATGGCGGTGATCATCATTATTACCACCGGCCTGACGTTGGCCTTCGGTGACACCAGCGGCGGCTTCCGTAAGCTGATCCAGATCGTCTTCGGCCTATCCATCGCCTTCGCCGCCTCCTCGTTCTTCCTCAGCTTCTTCAGCTTTGCTGGCGGGGCGGTGATCGCATGAGCGGCGCGCACGATCTCATCCCCGGTTTCGAGGTGCCGCTGCATCGTTCGCTGGCCGAACCGATCCTGCTCGGCGGCGCGCCGCGCAATGTGGCGATCCTCAACGGCACCTTGGCAGCCGTGGTGGGCCTGGGCCTGCAACTATGGATTCCGGGTTTGGTGCTATGGCTGGTCGGCCATTCACTGGCGGTCTGGGGCGCCCGCCTGGATCCACAGTTCCTGCAGGTGTTCGCCCGGCATATTAAGCAGCACCCGCTGCTGGACGTGTGAGGAGCGCCGCCATGCTTAACCTTACCGAATACCAACGCCGATCTGCCCAGCTTGCCGACTGGCTGCCCTGGGCCGGCCTGGTCGCCTCGGACGTAGTGCTGAACAAGGACGGTTCGTTCCAGCGCACCCTGCGTTTTCGTGGGCAGGACCTGGACAGCGCCACTCAGGGTGAGCTGGTGGCCGCCTCGGCACGCCTGAACAACGCCCTGCGTCGCCTTGGCTCGGGCTGGGCACTGTTTATCGAGGCCGAGCGCCTGGCGGCTGCCGACTACCCCGGCAGCGACTTCCCCGAGCCACTGTCCTGGCTGGTGGACGAGGAGCGCCGCGCCTCCTTCGAGGCGCAGAGCAGCCACTTCGAGAGCGCCTACCACCTGACGCTGCTCTATCTGCCGCCGGAGGAATCGCGCTCTCGCGCGGCCAGCCTGCTGTATGAGCACCGGACGCAGCGCGGTGTCGACTGGCGCGAGCGTCTGACCGCCTTCATAGTCGAGAGCGATCGTTTCTTTGACCTACTAGACGGGTTAATGCCGGAGCTCGGTTGGCTCGACGACGGCCAGACGCTGACCTACCTGCACGCCACGGTATCGACCCACCGCCAGCGAGTCGGCGTCCCCGAGAATCCCTTCCACCTCGATGTCCTACTGGCCGATAGCCCGCTGACCACCGGTCTGGCGCCGCGGCTGGGCGAGCAGCACCTGCGGGTGCTCTCGGTACGCGGCTTCCCGACCTCGACCTGGCCAGGTGTGCTGGACGACCTGAACCGACTGGGTATTGCCTATCGCTGGTCGACCCGCTTCATCTGCCTGGACAAGAACGAGGCGGAGAAGGAGCTAGTGCGCCTGCGACGACAGTGGTTCGCCAAGCGCAAGGGTGTCCTGGCATTGCTGCGCGAAGCGATCTTCCAGCAGGAAAGCCCGCTGCTCGACAGCGACGCGACGAACAAGGCCAGCGACGCCGACGCGGCCCTGCAAGAGCTGGGCGCCGACCAAGTCACCTTCGGATACGTGACCGTAACCGTTACGGTGAGCGACCGTGACGCCCAAGTTGCCGACGAGAAACTGCGCCTGGTCGAACGGATGATCCAGGGGCGCGGCTTTATCACCATCGCCGAGAGTCTCAACGCGGTGGAGGCCTGGTTGTCGTCGATCCCCGGCAACGCTTACGCCAACGTGCGCCAACCGCTGATCTCCACACTCAACCTGGCGCACCTGATGCCGGTCTCGGCAGTCTGGGCCGGCCCAGTGCGCAACGAGCACCTAGACGGTCCACCGCTCGTGATCACCCGCACCGATGGTGCGACGCCGTTTCGCCTGGTCACTCACGTCGGTGATGTTGGCCACACTCTGGTAGCTGGCCCGACCGGCATGGGCAAATCGGTGCTGCTGGCGACCCTAGCCCTGCAGTTTCGTCGTTACCCGGGCTCGCGCCTGTTTCTCTTCGACATGGGCCGTTCGTTGCGTGCAACGGTGCTGGGTCTGGACGGTGAACACTACGACCTGGGCGGAGATGGCGACCTGGCCTTCCAGCCCCTGGCACGCATCAACCAGGCTGGCCACCGCGCCTGGGCCGCCGAGTGGCTGGAGGCACGCCTGATGCAAGAAGGCGTGGCCGTCGGCCCCGAGCAGAAGGCCGCATTGTGGACGGCGCTGGATAGCCTGGCCGGCGCGCCCGAGGCGCAACGCACCCTGACCGGTCTGTCCGTGTTGCTGCAGGACAACTCCCTGCGCCAGGCGCTGCAGCCCTATGTGCTGGGCGGCGCCCACGGTCAGTTGCTGGACGCCGACCAGGATCGCCTCGGTTCGGCCGAGGTGCAATGCTTCGAGATGGAGGAACTGATGCACAGCAAAGCGGCGGTAGCGGCAGTGCTGAGCTACCTGTTCGCCCGCTTCGAGGAACGCTTCGACGGCGCGCCGACCTTGCTGATCCTCGACGAAGCATGGCTGTTTCTCGACGACCCGCTGTTCGCCGCACGCATCCGCCAGTGGCTCAAGACCCTGCGCAAGAAGAACGTCTCGGTGATCTTCGCCACTCAGTCGCTGGCCGACATCAAGGACTCCAGCATTTCCGCGGCGATCATCGAGAGCTGCGCCAACCGTATCTTTCTACCCAACCCGCAGGCCGGCGAGCCGCAGATACGCGGCATCTACGAGGGCTTCGGCCTCAACGACCGGCAGATTGAGATCATCGCCCAGGCCACACCAAAGCGTGACTACTACTACCAGTCTCGCCAGGGCAACCGCCTGTTCGACCTCGACCTGGGGCCGGTGGCACTGGCCTTTGCCGCCTCCGCCAGTCCCGCCGAGCAGCGTGAGATCGGTCGGATTCAGCAGGAGTCCGGCGCTGCGGATTTCGCCCCTGCCTGGCTGCGCCACCGCGGTCTCGACTGGGCCGCCGACCTACTCGCCTCGTATCCATCGCCACGCAAGGAGTGCCTGCCATGAAACCCTGTATCCGCCGTTCCACGTGCACCACGCTGTTGGTGCTTGGCCTGCTGGCATTGCAGCCGGCCAGCGCCATCACCGTAATAGACCCGAGCAATCTGGCGCAGAACACCCTGACCGCAGTACGCACCCTGGAAATGGTTAACAACCAAGTCGGCCAGTTGCAGAACGAAACCCAGATGCTGCTGAACCAGGCCCGCCACCTGGCGACTCTGGACTACAACGTGGTCAACCGGCTGCGCATGAGCCTGGCCAACACCGAGCGGCTTCTGGCTGAAGCCCGAGGGTTGGCCTACGACGTGCAACGTCTGGATCAGGAGTTCACCCGCCTCTATCCAGCAGAATACGCGAACAGCGTCAGCAGCCAGCGCCTGGCGCAGGAGGCGCGCGAGCGCTGGAAGCAGGGACTCGACGGCCTGCACACCGCCATGCGCGTGCAGGCGCAGGTGACGCAGAACCTTGTCCAAGACGAGCGCGCGCTGGCCGATCTAGTGCAGCAGAGTCAGGCCGCCAGCGGCGCGCTGCAAGCAGCCCAGGCCACCAACCAATTGCTGGCCCTGCGGGCTAAGCAGTCGATTCAGGCCCAACAACTGCAGATCACCCAGAACCGTGCCGTCGCTCTTGAACTCGCGCGCCAGGCCGCCGCGGCCGAGGAGGCTCGCGAACGGCACCGGCGCTTCATGGGTCGCGGTACGCCCTATACCCCATACCCAGTGCAGTTCTACCGATAGAAAGGACCGCGCGATGAAAGTCCTGACGCTACTGCCACTGGTACTGGTGCTGACTGCCTGCGGCTCCGGAAGCGATACCGCCCCCGGTGAACGACATACTGATCCGAATACGCGGTTCTATTCTGGCTGCGCTCGGCCTGGCGAGTTTCTCAGCCCTACAGACCTGCCGGCGATACCGCCGAGCTTCGACGAGGACGTGCAATGAACGACGTCAGCGTGATCGACCGCTTCCTTGAGGTGTTCAGTCTCTACATCGACTCGGGATTCGGCCTGCTCGGCGGCGAGGTAGCTTTTCTCACCCTGACCCTGGTGGCCATCGACATGACCCTGGCCGGTCTGTTCTGGGCCATGGGCGGCGAAGACGTCAGCTTGAAGCTGATCCGCAAGACCCTCTACATCGGCGCCTTCGCCTTTATCATCGGCAACTTCAACGTGCTCGCCGAGATCATCTTCAACTCCTTCGCCGGGCTGGGTCTGCTGGCATCAGGCTCTGCGCTGAGCCAGGCCGAATTCCTCCAGCCGGGACGGCTGGCCTCCGTCGGCATCGATGCAGGACGCCCGCTGCTTGAGCAGATCAGCAAACTCAGTGGCTTTCCTGAAGTCTTCGGCAATCTCGACAGCATTCTGGTGCTATTTCTGGCCTGGCTGGTAGTGGTGGTCAGTTTCTTCTTCCTGGCCATCCAACTGTTCGTCACCCTGATCGAGTTCAAGCTGACCACCCTCGCCGGCTTCGTTCTGGTGCCCTTTGCCATGTGGAACAAGACCGCCTTCCTCGCCGAGAAGGTGCTAGGCAACGTGGTCGCGTCCGGCATCAAGGTACTGGTGCTGGCGGTGATCGTCGGTATCGGCACCGGGCTGTTCGCCGAGTTCCAGGCCGTGCCGGACGAACCCTCCATCGACCACGCCCTGGTGGTCATGCTCGCCTCGCTGGCGTTGCTCGGCCTGGGCATCTTCGGTCCGGGCATTGCCACCGGCCTGATCTCCGGCGCCCCGCAACTGGGAGCCGGCGCAGCAGCTGGTACCGCGCTTGGCGCTGCTGGAATGGCCGCGGGTGCGGCCGCCGTGGCCACAGGTGTTGGCAGCGCCGTGCTGGCCGGCGCCCGCATGGCACCTGGCGCGGCACGTCTGGCCATAGGCGGTGCCAAGCCTATGTCGCCAGGGTCTACGACAGCAGGTGCAACAGCTGGCGAGACGAGCACTTCAGCTGGTCCATCGACAGTTCCCGCCAAGCCGCCAGCGTGGGCCAAGCGCCTGCAGCGCAAGCAACAGCTCACCCAAGCCGCGACCACCGTCGCACACACCCTGCGCGGTGGCGATGGCGGTGGCTCGTCACCGGGGCCGCAAGTGCGCGACCCGTCGAATTCGTGAAGGAGAACGAGGATGCGATTCAAACGTCCACGGGTGCGCTACAGCGACACCCCACAACCGGCCACGCCCTACCAGGCTGCGGAACAGGCCTGGGACCGGCGCATGGGCAGCAGCCTGGCACAGGCGCGCAACTGGCGGCTGATAGCCTTCGGCTGCCTGAGCCTGGCCTTGCTGATGGCCGGCGGGCTGGTCTGGCGCGCAGCTCAGTCGACCGTCACGCCCTATGTGGTGGAAGTCGACAACCTCGGCCAGGTACGCGCCGTCGGTGAGGCCGCTACCCCTTACCAACCCCAGGATGCGCAGATCGCCCACCATCTGGCGCGCTTCATCGAGCGGGTACGCGGGCTGTCCATCGACCCGGTGGTGGTGCGGCAGAACTGGCTGGAGGCCTATCACTCCACCACCGACCGCGGCGCCGCCACGCTCAACGACTACGCCCGCGCCAACGATCCTTTCACCCGAGTCGGCAAGGAGTCGGTGTCGGTCGAGGTCACCAGCGTGGTACGTGCCAGCGACAGCTCGTTCCAGGTGCGCTGGATCGAACGCCGCTTTGTGAATGGCGCGGCGGCCGGACTGGAGCGCTGGACGGCAGTGACCTCGCTGGTAATGCAGCCCCCGCGCACCGAGGAAAAGTTGCGCCGCAACCCGCTCGGCATCTACGTCAACGGCCTGTCCTGGAGCCGTGAGCTGGACACTACGGAAGGAGCCAAGAAACTATGAAGTCCGCCCTGAACCTCTGCTTCTGCCCTCTGCTGCTGAGCCTGCTGGCCGGCTGCGCCAGTCAGCAGCCACCGGTGATCGCCCTGGACGAACCGGTAGAAGCGCAGCGTCTGCCGGAGCCGCCCAAGCCGATCGAAGTGGTGGAAGTCCCCAAGCCCCTGGCCCTGCCGGCGCAGCTCAAACCGCTGCCGGAAACTCAACCCAGCAAACAGGCCAAGGAGCCGGCCGATGAGAGCGTGCGGGTCTCGCGTGCCAATCGCGAGGCACGTGTGGCGCCGAGCCGGGAAGGCTATATCAACGCCATCCAGGTCTGGCCCTACTCCAATGGCGCGCTATATCAGGTGTACGCCAGCCCGGGCCGGGTGACAGCGATCAACCTGCAGGCCGGTGAGGAGCTGATCACCGTGGCTGCCGGCGACACCGTGCGCTGGATCGTTGGCGACACCTCCAGCGGCAGTGGCGACGAGCTGCGTGTCAGCGTGCTGATCAAACCGACCCGAATCGATCTCAAGACCAACCTGATCGTCACTACCA
Source organism: Pseudomonas sp. UBA2684 (assembly GCA_002354655.1). Lineage (GTDB taxonomy): Bacteria > Pseudomonadota > Gammaproteobacteria > Pseudomonadales > Pseudomonadaceae > Aquipseudomonas. Next base: position 130,740 of record DELY01000036.1, on the reverse strand, counting down.
CACGGCGTGCCTACCTGATCGAGCTGACCTCCACCGAGCACGCCTGGATGGCTTCGGTGTCCTGGGACTACCCCAAGGACCGCATGCTCGCGCTGCAACGGCACGCCAGCGTCGCCCAGGACGCGGCACCGGTGGATACCGGCCTGGCGCTGGAGCAGCTGCGCTTTCGCTATGCGATCAGCGGCAGCAATCCACCCTGGAAGCCGCTGCGTGCCTTCGACGACGGCCGCAAGGTGTATATCCAGTTCCCCGCCGGCATCGCCCAAGGCGAGCTGCCGCCGCTGTTCATGATCGGCGCTGAAGGCGACGGACAACTGGTCAACTACCGCTTCCGCTCGCCCTACTACATCGTCGACCGCCTGTTCGGCGCGGCCGAGCTACGCCTGGGCGCCGACAAGGGCGACGTGGTGCGGATCGAGCGCACCGATGGCGTGGCACGGAGGCCCTGAACATGAAGGCCAAGGACGACAATCAAGCCGCGGCAACCTCGCTACCGTCCAAGGAGGCGCCGGAGTCGCTGGAGCTGCGAGCACGACCGCGTCCTGTCACTCGCCTCAACCCGCGCATGCTGGCGGTACTCGCCGGTGGGCTGGCCGCCGCAGTGCTGGGCGCCATGCTGTGGTCGCTGCAGCCCCAGCAGCGCCGACACGGCCCGGAGCAAAACGAGCTGTACAACGTCGACCGTGTGGCGCGCTCCGAGGGCCTGGAGCAGCTGCCGGCAGACTACTCGCAGTTGCCGCCACCGCCTGTGCCCGAAATCCCGCAGCTGGGCCCACCGCTGCCCGGCGATCTGGGCGGTCCGATCCTCAGGGCCGGGCAGCAGGAGCAGGGTTATGGCCATGGTCCGGATGCCGCTGAAGCAGAACGCCTTGCCCGGCTCAAGGAGGCCGAGGAAGCGGCACTGTCCTCGGTGTTTTTCCAGACTGGCAGCGCGAGAAAATCGAACATCGTACCCACTGGGGGCGCCCAACCCGATCCCATGATCCTGGGTATGGCCTCGTCAGGCACATCAGTCGGAACATCGGAAACGCCAACCCCGCAGGAACGGAACGAGGCGTTTCTCAGTAAATCCGTAAACGCACAAATCCGTAATTCCGGATTGCTGCAGATGCCTGAATCGCCCTACCAGGTGATGGCCGGCACCGTCATCGCGGCGGCGCTGGTCACCGGTATCAAGTCAGATCTACCCGGCGACGTGATCGCCACGGTGAGCGAACCGGTCTACGACAGCGCCACCGGCCAGCATGTGCTGATCCCCCAGGGCTCACGCCTGCTCGGTCGCTATAACAGTCAAGTGAGCTACGGGCAGAGCCGCGTGCAGGTGGTGTGGCAGCGGGTAATCCTGCCGGACACCTCATCCTTCCAGCTGGACAACCTGGTCGGCAGCGATACCGCCGGCTATGCCGGCTTGGAGGATGGCGTCGACTGGCACTGGGATCGGATCGTCTCTGGCGCAGTCATGACCAGCCTGCTGGGTATCGGTGCCGAACTGGCGGCACCGACCAGTCGCACTGACGGCGACCGCATCATCATCGCCGGGCGCGACAGCCTGCAAGACACGGTGAACCAGGTCGGCCAGGAGGTCACCCGCCGCAATCTCGATATCCAGCCCACGCTGACTCAGCGTCCCGGTCTGCCCCTGCGCGTGATAGTCAAACGCGACCTGGTGTTACGCCCCTACCAGCCCTTGCTCATCCAGCAGAGGAGCCCGCAATGAGCACGACCAAGCTACGTCTCGGCCCCTTGCCGAAAACCGAAAGCCTGAAGCTGACCTTCACCTGCCCTACCAGTCTGAAAACGGATCTCGAGCGCTATGCAGCGTTGCACTCGCATACCCACGGCGAAGAAGTCGATGCGCTGACGCTCATCCCACACATGCTGGAGGCGTTCATGGCAAGGGACCGGGTGTTCAGGAGGGCCGCTAAGAGCTGAGGACATGCAGCCCCCCACGCTGTTAGGCCTCACCACCACAAGCTCCACCATTGCGACGGTTCGATGACTCAAGAAGAAGTAGCTATTGAGCAGAGGGCAATTGCCTTTGCGAAAGCGAATAGAACGCGAATCGCCAGGGAATTGGCAAACGTCAAGATTTATCCTGGAGAGGATACGCCCGTCTCGGTTTTTATGGCTGGCTCCCCAGGTGCGGGGAAGACGGAGGTGTCCAAAGCGCTAATCACTGGGTTCGAAGACATAGGGGCAAAAGTTGAGAGTGCGGTCTCCGAACCTCACGTTTGACGCCAATAATTTCGGGAGCCATACCCATTCGACATACGGGTCCGATGCAGGGCGAACGCAGCAAAGGCATCAAGAACATGCAGATTTTTGGTTAAAGATCAAGTTGGCGATAACCATTGTGGCACCCGGAAACCAGCTGCACTTGTCAAAGACGGCCAGATGTCGCCTCTATCCGGACTGGTGATTATTCACGCTCATGTCGGCTGACTGTCGGGCTCCTGTCGTGTTGCGCTAGCCACCCGCTACTCATACTTCGAGGCATCGGATAAGAACGATGGAGCCACGAAATGAACGCAACTCACAACACTGAACAAACCCGCCTACTGACACCAACTGAGCTGGCGATGTGCATCAAGCTGTTTCGCGAAATGCGGCAATGGTCACAGGAGCAACTGGCCGCCATTTCCGGCCTCAATGTGCGGACGATCCAGCGAGTCGAACAAGGTTTGTCCGCCAGCCTCGACACCCGCCGCGCTCTTGCCCGAGCATTCGAGTTCGAGGACATCGACGCGCTCAACAAGCCGTTCGCCATTCCGTCCGAAGAAGAAGCCAAAGCGGCAAAGGAAAAGTTCGACCGAGAACACGTCACCTTGACAGCGATTCCGCTGACCACGGGTAAGCAGCTGGCCAAGCTGGCGGAAACCTGCTCGATGGATTTGTCAGAGCCAGCTTTCGAGCTGACCCGCGAGGCAGACGAAACTTTCGCCGCCCTGGTGGACTACCTCCGGGACTACCGGGACTGCGCCGATGCCTACAGTGAAAGGCAGAGATTTGATGTGTACGACGAGATGCAGTCACACATCGATGCGCTCAAGGCGCTCGGTGTCTCACTGTGCTACGCCACGCGCAAGGTGCAGGTGAAGTGGGGTTCAGATGCGGCGGATGCCGAGCCGATGCCCGTCACAGTGCTGTACGTGGTCGGCCTCCCGCTCGGCGAAGAGCCCGAGCAATTCGCAACGCCGAAGTCCGGCGGCATCCGCCTGTAAAGCTAAGCACTTCAGAAGGTTCCTCTCACCGGCACCAACAAGTTGTTGTGTGCGCGGTCGGGATGGGCGGCGCGTCCTGCGCGCCGCCTGCTTTTCTTCGCTTGATCACTGCTTCGGGGGAAAAATCATCTCCGCCGGCCAATACGCAAACCCCAAGTATTGCTCGTGGGCAAGTTGGTCTGTCACGTCCAATTCTGCAGGGACTTGGCTGCGGCATCCACTTTCTTCAGCAACGACCGTAGCGGCGGGCAATCGGGATAGTGCTCGCCCAGGAGCTTTTTCACCTGCGCTAGGCTCTCGGCGTGGCGCTCACGCTCGGCCTCCGCCAGCGACCGCGAGAACGTCGAACCGGACTCGTGGTAGTACAACTCGAAGAACTGCTCATTGGGCAGCTCAGTATGGTTGTACTCACGCGGGGCCCATTCATCGAGCTCGCTGCGAATCGCGTTGACGCGATTGTAGACACCCTTGCGGTGATAGGTGACCACCAGAACCGATTTCAGCAATCGACCGACCTCTGCATGTATCTCGATCGGCATCCGGCCCTTTGGGCGGCGCTGCGGGCCGACAAAGGTCTGTATATAGCCGACCGAATTACGCTGGCTGCTCGGGTTGCGCGGCGCTTTCGGTTTGTTCTTCGCAGCCTCGGCCTTAGCAATGGCACCAGGGCTCACAAAGAGCGGTGCCATCGGCACAGACTCGCCATTCCATGCATCTTCAATAATGGGCGCAGGCAACTTGTTCAGCGCGGCAGCGACGGGCTCCAGCGGAATACCCTTTGCCTCATCGGCAACCAAGTAGAGACGCGAGCCGACATCAGGCGCATACATACCGGTCCACTCTGGTTTGACGATGGTGAAGCCGTGCTGTTTCGCCCATGCCAGACGTTCCTGGGCCTTGCTCTCGACGGCGCTCTCGTAAGGCTCATCCACAAACAGATACCGCTTCGTCTTGCGGTTGTACCAGATGCTGTAGTGGTCATGACCAGGTATGGCGTTGCTCGACCGACCACCAGGAAAGGCGCGACTATGGCTCTTGGAAGGGCGTAGCTTCGTCGCTTCCATGAAATGCAAGACACGTGCGGCGGCACTGACTGCACGACGAGCCCCGGACTGCGTGTGCAGCAACTGGCCACGTGCGAGATGATCAGAACCTTCCGAGCGGAAGTGCACCAACGCTCGGTGATTCTGCAACTGAAGCGGCGTAATCAGCTCCTCCCACGGTGCGGACAGCCACATAGTCAACGTCTCACGGCCACTCGCGCCGCCTTCGCGATCCTTCCAATACGCGGTCAGGAAGATGCAATGTCCAGGGCGTGGGCGCTCCGGTTTGGATGCGGTTCGCAGCACATTGCTGGCGTGGCGAAAGTTCTGAAATCCCGCCGTTTGGGCAGCAGCGTCCAGGGCACGTGCGTGGATGTGTTGTTCGCCCTTGAGCTTTTTGGCAAGGCGTTTGATTCCGTCCAGGGTGGACGGACGAATAGCTTCACTCGACATGACAGTTCTCCCGGCTCATGACGAAACGTCACCCGTCTGCCGCTTCTCGAACCTGAACATGGCATGCACAGGAAGAGAGGGAGTGTGTCGGCAGTGCTGTCAACAGCTTTGCTATGACGGGTGGCAGGCTCCTGCTCAGAGCCTGCTGGGAGTATCCCACAAGCACGGAAGGACTGGCGAGAGTGAAATGGCATAGTGTTGGGAATGAATGTGGCGCTCACTACATACAATCAGATAGATGCAATGCCGATTTTCGCCCCACTACGCTACAGCAAGTTGTCTCGATAGCCACTGAACCTCATAGTGTTTCCATCCAGCCAGACTCATGGAGTCCGAGATGGAATATCTATCGCCCACATCCAATGCTCCAGTCTCCAAAACCAGCCAGTCTCTTCCGATGCCTGGTACGGAAGCCTATGAGGCACTGCCGCAGTTCCCGAAGCGCAGCCCCCTGCCCTTCCGGCGCACTATTCGGCGACAAGAGCTGCGGCAGATCGTTCCCCTGTCCGAGACGACCATCTACGAAATGGAGCGCCGTGGCGAGTTCCCTCGGCGCTTCAACCTAACACCGCGTTGCGTAGTGTGGGACTTAGCTGAGGTGGAAGCTTGGATCGAGGAGCGCAAGCAAGCGCCTCGTATAGACGTCAGCAAGCCGGATGTCCATCTACGGAAAACCCGCCCTGTACGGGCGGGTTCAGATCAGGGATAAGGCCGGCGGCGACCTCAACCAACAAGAGCTTCCAGCTCCTCGGAGGCTGAGCGCGATAAACGTCGCCCTTCCTTGGCGACATTGACCTGTAAGGCCACACGCGCCACCTCTAGAACGTCCCTGGCCAACGAGTAGCTGCCCTTGGCCTGCAGCCAGGCCAGCACGTCCGCCAAGTGCCAGATCGATGCGCTGCCTTCGTGCACCGGTACCGGAAAGCTTCCCGGATGGGCCAGCATCAGCTTGCGCATGTTCTGTCGCGACACGCCGACCATTTCGGCCACGTCGGTGAGGCCGACCAGATCGGGGGCTACCTCAATCAGCCTGGCCGTCGGTACGGCACTGCGCACGTCGGCCAACGCGCTGCGCACAGCCGCATCTGCGCTTTCCGCTTCACGGGTGAACTCCAGTGCCAGCCGTCCCGGCTGGCCGATACCGACCAGGGCATCGTCGCAACCAGCCTCGCCAAGGCGCTCGACCAGCACATCCGGGTCACGGTCATCGTCAGCGAGTTGGTATTTCAGAGTGAAGGTGTATTCCATCGTGCTACTCCTCTGCACCGCCGGTGGCTTCCTGCTGCTTACGGTGCGTGGTGCAGTTATCCACGACGCGCCGCAAGGCGCGTGCGTGGTTACCAGGGTTCTTCGGTGTGCTCCACACACTGGTGATGCAGAACTCGCCGCAGCGACACTCCTCATCGTTGTACGGACAGTAGATCCGTCCCCAGGCGTGACTGCCGCCGACTTCTACGCGCCAACCTTGCCCTTCGGCATGTTTAAGCGCTTCTTCGACCTCTTTCTTCGAATGAGAGGGACGGGTCATCAATGATCTCCAGTATTGGCATGACCTATATAGTTGTCAACTGACAACCATATCTTTCCTTCAAACTGCGGCACTCAACACTGGCACGACCACATTATCCGGCAACAGTTTTGGCACATGGGTTCGACCATCGATCCAGGCGTCGACCATATCTGCCCATTCCTGCAGCATGTGCCGCCGCTGCTCGGCGTATTCGGCTTTGTTGTAGACCGAGCGCGAAGAACGACCATCCTCGTGCGCCAGGCACTTCTCGATCCAGTCGCCATTGAAGCCTACTTCGTTAAGCAACGTAGAGCCTGTCCTGCGCAGGTCGTGAACCGTGAATGGCTCCAGCGGCAGTCCCGCCTCCTTGGCACGCGATGCGATGAGTTGCGTGATCCGGTTCAACGTTGCGTGCGACATGCAGCGATAAATCTCATAGCGCGATGGCAGCACGAACTTGGAGCCACCAGCACAGGTGTGCAGTGCCACGAAAATATCCAGGGACTGCCGTGATAGGTAGACCACGTGCGGATTACGCCCCTTCATCCGCTGCTTCGAGATCGTCCAGGTGGCGTTTTCAAAGTCCACCTCATCCCAGGTCGCCTCGATCAATTCGCTCTTGCGCACCAGAGTCAGCAGCACCAGACGCAAGGCCAACCGAATGGTGGGGTACGCCGCAATCGACTCCAACTGGTGGAAGGCCAGGCGTATCTCCGCCGGAGTCAACGCCCGATCTTTCGGCACAAAGGTAGCAATCGAGGCCGCCTTCACATCGTTGGCAGGATTGTCGACTTTCTCCCCATGCAGGGTCGCGAACGCATACACCTGCTTCACGATGTCACGAATGTGAACGGCCGTGGCCGGCGCACCTCGAGCCTTCACCTTGACACACAGCCCCCGCAGATCCTCAGGAGTGATTTCGATCAGGAGCCGGTTCTCAAAGACAGGCAGAATGTCGCGGTCGATGATGCTTTTGCGCATTGCCCGCGTACTGTCGGCCATGCGCGCATCGGTCAGCCAACGCTTCAGTATCTCGCCGAACGTTTTGGCAGCTGTCAGGCGTCGCTTGGCCCTCTGCTTCTCCAGGGAGGGTGAGTTTCCCTGAGCGACCATGCGCTTGGCATCGAGCAGCTTTTCGCGAGCCAAGGCCAACGAAATGCCCGCAGGGCCATACCGTCCGATGGTCAGCGTTTCCCGGCGTCCGTTGAGACGGTAATCGTAGCGAAAGGTGACGGTACCGGTAGACGATACCGTCACGTACATACCATCACGGTCGGAAGCCTTGTAGGGCTTGGCTTTGGGCTTGAGATTGCGCAGTGCGGTGTCGGTAAGCATCGAGGTTTTTCTCCTGTTCATGACGGCTTTTACCGTCAAGGGTCAGGAGACCTGTTGATGCCGGGAAAGCCGCATAACAGAAGCTTTCCCAAGGAGAGATTTACCGTCAAAGGCCGGTTTGGTCTCGATAGTAAACGGGAGGGTCTTAATCCGGCCTCCAGTTCCTACCGTCACCCTTACCGCCAGTCAGTACTGCTGCCCGGCGATAGCCACCGATAGATACCGCGACGTATTTTATTTTAAATCAACACGTTACAGCATCTTATCGATAGGTACCGATAGTCCCCGAAGGTCCTGATTTCACTCCCACTCGATGGTGGCAGGCGGCTTGCTCGACACGTCGTAGGTGACGCGGGAGATGCCTTCGATCTCGTTGATGATGCGGCCGCTGACGGTTTCCAGCAGCTCGTAAGGCAGGTGCGCCCAACGGGCAGTCATAAAGTCGATGGTTTCCACGGCGCGCAGGGCGACGACCCAGGCGTAACGACGACCGTCACCGACCACACCCACCGACTTCACCGGCTGGAACACTACGAAGGCCTGGCTGACTTTGTGGTACCAGTCGGCCTTGCGCAGCTCTTCGATAAAGATATGGTCGGCGCGACGCAGCAGGTCGGCGTATTCCTTCTTCACTTCACCAAGGATGCGCACGCCGAGGCCTGGCCCCGGGAATGGGTGACGGTAAACCATGTCGTACGGCAGGCCGAGCTCGAGACCCAGGCGACGCACTTCGTCCTTGAACAGTTCGCGCAGTGGCTCGACCAGTTTCAGGTTCATCTCTTCCGGCAGACCACCGACGTTGTGGTGCGACTTGATCACGTGGGCCTTGCCGCTTTTCGCGCCGGCCGACTCGATCACGTCCGGGTAAATGGTGCCCTGGGCGAGGAATTTGATGTTGTCCAGTTTGCAGGACTCGGCATCGAACACGTCGATAAAGGTGCGGCCGATAATCTTGCGCTTCTTCTCCGGGTCCGCCTCGCCTGCCAGGTTGTTGAGGAACTGCTCCTCGGCGTTGGCGCGAATCACCTTGACGCCCATGTTCTCGGCGAACATGGCCATCACCTGCTCGCCTTCGTGCAGGCGCAGCAGGCCGTTGTCGACGAATACGCAGGTCAGCTGATCGCCGATGGCTTTGTGCAGCAGCGCCGCGACGACCGATGAATCCACGCCGCCGGACAGGCCGAGCAGCACGTTGGCGCTACCGACCTGGGCGCGCACGCTGGCGATGGCGTCTTCAACGATGTTGGAGGCGGTCCACAGCGCTTCACAGCCGCAGATTTCCAGGATGAAACGCGAGAGGATGCGACCGCCCTGCTTGGTGTGGGTCACTTCCGGGTGGAACTGCACGCCGTAGTAACCGCGGCTGTCGTCGGCCATGGCGGCGATCGGGCAGCTCGGGGTGCTGGCGAGAATATGGAAGCCGGCCGGCATGGCGGTGACTTTGTCGCCGTGGCTCATCCACACATCGAGGCCGAACACGCCGTCGTCATCGACGTGGTCTTCGATGCCGTTGAGCAGGCGGGCCTTGCCAACGATATCGACGCGGGCATAACCGAACTCACGCACGTCCGAGCCTTCAACCTTGCCGCCCAGTTGTTCGGCCATGGTCTGCATGCCGTAGCAGATACCGAAAACCGGCACGCCGAGGTCGAACACGGCTTTCGGCGCGCGCGGGCTGCCGGCTTCATGCACCGACTCCGGGCCACCGGCGAGGATGATGCCGCGCGGAGCGAAGGCACGAATGTCTTCGTCGCTCATGTCGAACGGGTGCAGTTCGCAGTACACGCCAATCTCGCGCACGCGACGGGCAATCAACTGAGTGTATTGGGAGCCGAAGTCCAGAATCAGGATGCGATGGGCGTGAATATCAGGGTGGGCCATGGCCGTCTCTCGTAGCGGAATTCACAAATGACTCGGGGCTGCCCCGTCGTTCTCAACAGCAACAGCCCCGTGCCTTATCAAACTTCACAAAAATCGATTTGCCACGTCGCGAGCGAAGAAGAGGCAAGGCGGAAGGAGGTGAGGAAGCGCAGTTGGCTGTAGCCAATGAGCATTTCGAGCCTCCTTCCAACGCCACCTATTCGAGCGCAGCAGCGGAAAATCGATTTTTTAGCCTACCCGGTAGTTGGGGGCCTCTTTAGTGATCTGTACATCGTGCACATGCGACTCGGCCATGCCCGCGCCGGTGATGCGCACGAACTCAGGCTTGCTGCGCATCTCTTCGACCGTCGCACAACCGGTGTAGCCCATGGAGGCACGCAGGCCGCCCATCAGTTGGTGAACGATGGCCGCCATCGCGCCCTTGTATGGCACGCGGCCTTCGATACCTTCCGGCACCAGCTTCTCGGCACCGGCCGAGGAATCCTGGAAGTAACGATCCGAGGAGCCCTGCGCCTGCGCCATCGCGCCCAGCGAACCCATGCCGCGGTAGGCCTTATAGGAGCGGCCCTGGAACAGCTCGACTTCGCCCGGCGCCTCTTCGGTACCGGCGAGCATCGAACCGATCATCACGGCGGAAGCACCGGCGACGATGGCCTTGGACAGGTCACCGGAGAAACGGATACCGCCATCGGCGATCAGCGGCACACCGGTGCCCGCCAATGCGGCAGCGACGTTGGCCACGGCGGAGATTTGCGGCACGCCGACACCGGCGACGATGCGCGTGGTGCAGATCGAGCCTGGGCCGATGCCGACCTTGACCGCATCGGCACCCGCTTCGGCGAGGGCCTTGGCGGCTTCGCCGGTGGCGATATTGCCGCCGATCACCTGAACATCCGGGAAGTTCTGCTTGACCCAACGCACGCGGTCGATCACGCCTTTGGAGTGACCGTGGGCGGTGTCGACGATGATCACGTCAACCCCGGCAGCAGCCAGCGCGGCGACGCGGTCGGCGGTATCGGCACCGGTGCCGACGGCTGCGCCAACGCGCAGACGACCCTGGTCGTCCTTGCTGGCCAGCGGATAGGCTTTGGCTTTCTCGATGTCCTTGACGGTCATCATGCCCTTCAAATGGAAGGCATCGTCGACGATCAGGACTTTTTCGATGCGGTGCTTGTGCAGCAGATCGCGCACAACATTCTTGTCGGCACCTTCCTTGACCGTGACCAGACGCTCTTTGGGCGTCATCACTTCACGCACGGTGGCGTCCAGACGGTTCTCGAAGCGCACGTCACGGGAGGTGACGATGCCGACCAGGTCGCCATCGCTCAGCACCGGTACGCCGGAGATGTTGTGCATGCGGGTCAGTTCGAACAGATCACGCACGGTGGCGTCGGCTTCGATGGTGATCGGGTCCTTGACCACACCCGCCTCGTAGCGCTTGACCTTGCGCACTTCGGCAGCTTGCTGCTCGACGGTCATGTTCTTGTGGATGATGCCAATGCCGCCTTCCTGCGCCATGGCAATTGCCAGGCGGGCTTCGGTCACGGTGTCCATGGCGGCGGAGAGCAGTGGAATATTCAGCTCGATGCCACGGGTCAGGCGAGTCTTGAGGCTGACATCCTTCGGCAGAACTTCGGAATAACCAGGGATAAGTAGAACGTCGTCGAAGGTAAGAGCTTCTTGACTGATACGCAGCATGGCGGGGGCTCCCGAGCGGGAAATTGGAAGCGCGCCATTATACCCAGCAGCCCCCCCCCACTCAATGCAAAGAATGACATCGGCGACACGAAGTCTGCGCCGGCCTATTCAGATGACAACCAAGCCACATACGATAATGACCATTAAGAACACCTGCACCTAAGCAGCAAATGACCCATACGCGCTTCACGCCCGCCCAGCCCCGCTGGCGCTTCACCCTCGCCCTGATGCCCGCTGCCGGCAGCTTCGCCGCTGCAACCAGCACCCCGCTGGAGCTGCCCACGCCCCCGTGAAGCCAGGGCGGCGGCAACGTCATGCTCGACACCACTGGCGCGCTGGACGACAGCGGCGTCGCCCAGCGCCTGATCGCCGAACGGCGCACGAGGGCTCTTGGCGCAATTTCGGCGCGGATCTATGCATAAGCCTGGCTTACGAGCGCAAGGAATATTCGACGTCGGTGGGTCGCGGGAACTGCGGCTGTCGGCCAGCGTCGATTTTTAACCGTTTCAGGCTCACGGATGAGCCCCTCTGGGCTACTCGGCCGTGCAACTCACCAGCGACACCGGGTAACCCAGGCGCTCGGCGAACTCTTCGAGAAAACCGCGGGTGAAGCGCGCCGCGCCCCAGTTATTGAAGATAAAGCCAAGGTTGGAAAAACCGCAGGGCTGCAAAAACAGAAAGCCATTGATGTCGTCTTCGTGCCCGCACTCCGGGCAGATGAAGTTATCGGTATGCCCAGGCATCCATTCATCCAGGCTGTCGAACAGCGCCTCGCCGACTTCCTTGCGGCATTCGGGGCAGCCCGCCTCTTCGAGAAAGCCCTCGGTCGGCGTATAGATGCAGCGGCGCGTGATGATTTCCAGCCCATTGACCGACAGATCAAATGGCAGATGCTGCGGCTGCTCGACCACATGCCGCGCCCCTGGACCGATTGCGTAGGCCATGCCTTTCGCCCCGAGGCCAGAGGTGGTTGGCAGTGCCTCGACGATCTCGCGCTTGGCCAACCAGCGCAGTATCGCCCGCGCCTTGGCCTCATGGCCGGGGAAGGTGGAAATCTGTGGCACGAAAATGGATTGCGTGGTCATGGCGACTCGGGTTGCAGGCAAGCGGTGCCGGCAGCTTATGAGTTGGCGCGGGCAAATCAAGCCCGACACCGCCCTGCTCGTCGAAAATCGATGGCTGCCAACGCGGCGCCGGTACAGTGGCCGCCCTCAGCGAGTGCTCGATGACAGCTCACACGATTCGCCGCGAGACGCCTCACAACGGCGCAGCCAGCGTGCCCGCAGTACGTCATAGACCCAGTTGAAGCCCATGGTGTAGGGCAGGAAAAACAGGATCAGGCCGATGTCCAGCAGCAGTGCTTCGAACAGGCTGATCGACAGCCACCAAGCGGCCAGCGGCACCAGCACGACAATCAAGCCGATCTCGAACAGCAGCGCATGGCTAATACGTGCCAGCAGGCCACGGTGGAACCCCAGACGCTGCTGCGCGTTGTCGAACAATACGTTGAACAACATGTTCCAGAGCATGGCCACCGAGCCAAACATCAGGGTCAGTACCCCCAGGTGCACCAGCGGCTTGTCCATCAGCAAGGCCAGGGCCGGGGCACAAATCACCAGGGCAATGGTTTCGAAGGCGAGCGCGTGCCCGATACGTTCACGCCAGGAGCGCTGCAGCAGGTTGATGGTGCGACTCATGGGAAATCACCTCATTGATCGACGTGGGTTGGCTGGGCGCTATATTCATCGGTAATCTAGCCATCAACAAACCAGCTGCCATCGGCAAAACCGATATGAATATTTCCCCGGAAGCACTCCAAGCCTTCGCTCAGGCGGCCAACTGCGGTTCGCTCAGTGCTGCTGCGAGGCGCCTTGGCAAGAGTCAGTCGACCATCAGCGAAGCGGTCGCCCGCCTTGAAGTCGACCTTGGCGTAGAACTGTTTCAGCGCGGCCCACGTCGCCTCGCATTGACCGAGGCCGGCGCCAGCCTGCTCGCCCACGCCAATGAAGTGCTGGCCGCCAGTGATCGCCTGGCGCGTCACGCCGCACAACTGGCCGATGGGCAGGAAGCACGGCTGACGCTGGCGCTGTCCGATGCCTACCAGCCCAAACAGTACCAAGCGCGCCTGGTCGAACTCGACCAGCGTTACCCCGACCTGGAGTTCGAGTGCCTGATCGCCGAGCACGCCGATGTGCTCGATCTGGTAAGCCAGAATCGTGCTCAGCTCGGCTTGCTCGCCGCGCAACCCGACTACCCGCCCAACATCGCCCATGCCAGTGTGGCCAGCAGTGCCGAATTCGGTCTGTTCGTCGCTAGCAGCCACCCACTGGCCGCGCTGGCACAGGTGACCACGGAAGACCTGGCGCATTGGCGCGTGCTACGCCTGAGCAGCGTGGCCGCCAGCGAAACCCCCTCTGACGATCTACCCGGCAGTGGCGGACGCTGCTGGTCGGCCCCCGACTACCTGCTGCTGCTGGAAATGGCGGCCCTGGGATTCGGCTGGAGCGCGCTGCCGCGCCAGTTGGTGGCGGCCCACGGCGCCGGCCAATTGCAGGAATTGCCCATCAACGGCTGGCCCAAGCGCGTCCCCGTTGACGTGGTCTGGTCGCGTCAACACACACTCGGCCCGGTTGCCGCCTGGCTGCTGGCAAGGCTGCTCGATGGGCGCTAGAAGTTTCGCGCTCGCCACGCACCCGGCTTATCATAGCGCCCCATGATCAAAGACCCGTTCCAGCGCCTGAACCTCGACCGCGAAGTGCTCAGCGTCAGCCAGCTCAACAACCGCGCACGCCTGCTGCTGGAGGACGTGTTCTCCGGTATCTGGGTCGAAGGGGAAATCTCCAACCTGGCCAAGCCGGCGTCCGGGCATATCTACTTCACCCTCAAAGACAGTCAGGCGCAGGTGCGCTGCGCCTTGTTCCGGCAGAACGCGGCGAAAGTGCGCCAAGCCCTGCGTGACGGCTTGGCGGTCAAGGTGCGCGGCAAAGTTTCGCTGTTCGAGGGCCGCGGCGATTACCAGCTGATTCTCGATGCCGTCGAGCCGGCCGGCGATGGCGCGCTGCGCCTGGCCTTCGAGGCCTTGAAGGAAAAACTCAGCGCCGAGGGGCTGTTTGCGACCGAACGCAAAGTCGCCTTGCCTGCACACCCCAAGCGCATCGGCATCGTCAGCTCGCCGACCGGCGCGGTGATCCGCGACATCATCAGCGTATTCCGCCGCCGCGCACCGCAGGTCGAGCTGACCCTGATCCCCACCGCCGTACAGGGCCGCGACGCCACCGCACAGATCGTCCGCGCCCTGCAACTGGCCGACCGCCAGGGTTTCGATGCGTTGATCCTGGCCCGTGGTGGTGGCTCGCTGGAAGACCTCTGGTGCTTCAACGAAGAAGCCGTGGCCCGCGCCATCGATGCCTGCACAACGCCGATCGTCAGCGCCGTGGGCCATGAGACCGACGTATCGATCAGCGATTTCGTCGCCGACGTGCGCGCACCGACGCCCTCGGCCGCCGCCGAACTATTGGCCCCCGACAGCAGCGAACTGGTGCAACGCCTTGACACCCTCAAGCGACGCCTCAAGCTGCGCATGCAACACCGCCTGGAGCGCGAGCGCATGCGCCTGGACGGCTTGCAGCGGCGCTTGCGTCACCCCGGCGAACGCCTGCGCCAGCAGGCTCAGCGCGTGGATGACCTGGACATGCGCCTGAGGCGCGCCTTCGAACGGCAACTGAACAGTCGCCGCGAGCGCCTGGCACGCCTGCACACACGCCTGGCCGGGCAGCATCCGGGGCGCAACCTGAGCCTGCTGCGCCAACGTCTCGACAGCCTGGCCGAGCGCCTGCCCCGCGCCATGCGCGAAGGCCTGAAAGAGCGCCGCCTGCACCTGCACAGCCAGATGCAGACACTCAACGCGGTGAGCCCACTGGCGACCCTCGGGCGCGGCTACAGCATTCTCCTCGACGAACGCGGCCGCGCCATCCGCCGTGCCGCCGACACCCGCCCCGGCCAACGCCTGAAGGCCCGCCTGGGCGAAGGCGAATTGCACGTACGGGTCGAGGACAACCACGTGCAGCCGGCGACCTTGTCGCTGCTGGATTGATTAACACGCCGAACGCGTCATCGACCCTACGGATATGCCCATGCGCCTGCTTGCTCTCGCCACTATTCTGTGTCTCGCCCTGCCCGCCCATGCCGACGGCTTTATCAGCCGCTTGCTGAATAAACCGGTCCCCGGCGGCGTCGCCGTGGTCGACCTCGGCCCCGCCAGCAGCGCGCCCACGGTGCGCTACCAGGACAAACCGGTACTGACCATTCATGAAGATGGGCAGCGCTGGATCGCCATCGTCGGCCTGCCGCTGACCAGCAAGCCAGGCACCCAGCAGATCATGGTCAACGGCAGCCAGCCGCTGAGCTTCCAGATTGGCAGCAAGACCTACGTCGAGCAGCGCATCACCCTCAAGAACCAGCAGCAGGTCAACCCGAACGCCAAGAACCTTGCGCGCATCGAGCGCGAACTGGCTGAGCAGACCCGTGCCTACCAGCAGTTCAGCACCCGCCAGCCAAGTAACCTGCTGTTCGACAAGCCGGTCAACGGGCCGCTCTCCAGCCCCTTCGGCCTGCGCCGCTTCTTCAATGGCGAGGAGCGCAATCCGCACTCCGGGCTGGATTTCGCCGCCAACCGTGGCACGCCGATCAAGGCACCGGCCGCCGGCACAGTGATTCTGCTCGGCGACTACTTCTTCAACGGCAAAACCGTCTTCGTCGACCACGGCCAGGGCCTGATCAGCATGTTCTGCCACCTCTCGGAAATCAGCGTGAAGCTCGGCGACGAACTGCCGCGCGGCGGCGTGCTCGGCAAGGTCGGTGCCACTGGGCGCGCCACCGGCCCGCACCTGCACTGGAACGTCAGCCTCAACGATGCGCGGGTCGACCCGGCGATCTTCATCGGCGCCTTCAAACCCTGAACCGGGCGCGTAGCCCCACGCCTACAACGCGTCAACTGGCCGGCGCGCTGACCTTCGGCAGTTTTTCCAAGCGGTAGAGGCCGCCGATCAAGCAATACTCGGGGAAGCCGCTGGAGTCGATCGACACAATCCTGTCGAGCGTGGTCAGGGAACCGACCGTGGTGCTGTAGCTAATCAGGTTACTGAAGCTCAGATTGCGACAGGGATAGGAGAACTCGACCAGATACGAGCGCCCCGGCCCAGTACCCAGCAGCAGATGACGTTTGTCGAGGTATTGCCAACCGTCAATATCGATGTACCACACCGCCGTTACCGGCTCGCCCTGCCGATAACCCAATGT
>DELY01000036.1:260-114204 GCA_002354655.1 Pseudomonas sp. UBA2684 | reverse complement strand
CCGCCCTGCCGATAACCCAATGTGGCCAGATGCTCGTCCAGCGACAGCGACTCGTTCCGCGCGGCCTGCTGGCTGCACGCCATAAGCAGCAACACACTCGCCAGCAGCAGAATCGAGACATTCGGTTTGCCCATGATCACCCTCCTGGCCAGCAGCACAGCTGACCTACAGAGCCTGGCGCCACGCGGAAACGCGCACCCGCACGCCCCGCGCGGCCACGCTCCGGCAAGGAAACACGGCAGCATCGGAAAAGCCGTACAGCCGATGTGCCGGAGCCTTTGTTAAGGTACGCCCTCGCCACCCTTCAGAGCCCGCGTGCGCCGAGCCAATGACTCGCGATGCGGCGATCCACCGAAACACACGAGGACCGCTATGAACCAGCACGTCAGCGCAACCCTGGAATGGCTCGAGCGCTACCCTGAATTTTACACCCTGATCAGCCTGTGTCTGCTGGCGCTTGCCGCCTGGATAGCCAACTGGGTCGTCAAACGCATCCTGCTGCGCGGCCTGTACCGCGCCCTCAAGGCCACGCCTATCGGCCAGGACGGCGCGCTATCCGACTCGCACATCATTGCCCGCCTGGCCAATATCGTGCCGGCGTTGATCATCTCCGCCGGCATCGCCCTGGTCCCGCACCTCCCGGAAGCCGCCATCACGGTGACACGCAACGTCTGCGGCGCCTTCATCGTGCTGACCATCGCCCTGGCGATCAGCGGCGCGCTGACCCTGATAAACACCGTCTACCAGCGCCGCCCAGACGCCAACCTGAAGCCGATCAAGGGCTACGTCCAGGTGGTGAAGATTCTGCTCTTCGCGATTGCCGCGATCCTCATGGTCGCCACCCTGATCGACCGCTCGCCGCTGATCCTACTGTCCGGCCTCGGTGCCATGGCCGCGGTCCTGCTGCTGATTTTTCAGGACACCCTGCTGTCGCTGGTGGCCAGCGTGCAGATTTCTTCCAGCGATATCGTGCGGGTCGGCGACTGGATCGAGATGCCGCAACTGAACGCCGACGGCGATGTGATCGACATCGCCCTGCATACCGTGAAAGTGCAGAACTGGGACAAGACCATCACCAGCATCCCGACCAAGCGCTTTATCAGCGATCCGTTCAAGAACTGGCGCGGCATGCAGGAATCGGGCGGACGGCGCATCAAACGCAGCCTGTATCTGGACCAGACCAGCATCGGCTTTCTCAACGGCGAAGAAATCGCCCGGCTGCAGCGCTTCAAACTGCTCGGCCAGTATCTGACGTCCAAGCAGAGCGAGCTGCTCAGCTGGAACAGCAGCCTGGCCGAAGACGGCCAGGAGCCGGCCAACACCCGCCGCGTCACCAACATCGGCACCTTCCGCGCCTATGTGGAGCACTACCTGCGCCAACACTCGGACATCCACCAGGACATGACCCAACTGGTGCGCCAACTCAGCCCCACCGCCGACGGCTTGCCGCTGGAGCTGTACTGCTTCACCAATACCACCGCCTGGGCGCGCTACGAGAGCATTCAATCGGACATCTTCGACCACCTGCTGGCGATCCTGCCGGAGTTCGGCCTGCGCGTGTTCCAGCACCCGAGCGGTGCCGACATGCGCGAACTGAAGGTCAGCCCCGCGGCTCTACCCGCGGTATAAGCGAGGATGGCCCTGGCCTGGGTGCCTGCGCCCAGCCAGGGCCGACTCACCGCGCAATCGACACACAGCCGCACAGATTTTCACGCAATAAAATTGCTCTTATTTGCCCATAGCGCGCTTTATCACCATTTTTTTTCAGATACTTGCCAGCTTTAACCTCACTGGTTACGGTTGACGCCATGAACGCTACCCACACCCTCATTCTGCTGCGCCAACACGCCAACCTCTGCCTGGTCAGCCAGCGACTGCATGGCCAATAGTTCACGCCAACGCCCCGCCCTATTTCAGACTCAGCCCGGCCCGCCGCTTGCAGCCGCCGCTAAAAGGACATCCCGATGAGCATGCTTAAAGACCCGTCCAGCAAATACCGCGCCTTCCCGGCCATCGACCTGCCTGACCGCAGCTGGCCGTCGAAGACCATCACTGAAGTGCCGATCTGGTGCAGTTCGGATTTGCGCGACGGCAACCAATCGCTGATCGAGCCGATGGATGCCGAGAAGAAGATGCGCTTCTTCAAGACCCTGGTGCAGGTCGGCATCAAGCAGATCGAAGTGGGCTTCCCCTCCGCCTCGCAGACCGATTTCGACTTCGTTCGCGAGCTGATCGAAGGCGGCCATATCCCGGACGACACCACCATTCAGGTGCTCACCCAGGCCCGCGAGGATTTGATCACCCGCACCTTCGAGTCGCTGGTCGGCGCGAAGAAGGCCATCGTCCACGTCTACAACGCCACCGCGCCGAGCTTCCGCCGGATCGTCTTCAATCAGGACAAGGCCGGCGTGGTGAACATCGCGGTCAATGCCGCGCGCATCATCAAGAACCTCGCCGAGCAGCAACCGGCCACCCAGTGGACCTTCCAGTATTCACCGGAGATCTTCACCTCCACCGAGCTGGCGTTCGCCGTGGAAGTCTGCGACGCGGTGCTCGACGTCTGGCAACCGACGCCGACCAACAAGGTCATCCTCAACCTGCCGGCCACCGTTGAAGTGGCGACGCCGAATATCTACGCCGACCAGATCGAATGGTTCGGCCGCCATATCAGCCGCCGCGACAGCGTGCTGATCAGCCTGCACACCCACAACGACCGCGGCACCGGCGTGGCCGCCAGCGAATTGGGCCTGATGGCTGGCGCCGACCGCGTCGAAGGCTGCCTGTTCGGCAACGGCGAGCGCACCGGCAACGTCGACCTGGTCAACCTGGCGCTGAACCTCTACACCCAGGGCATCCACCCGGGCCTGGACTTCTCCGACATCGACAACGTGCGCAAGGTGGTCGAGGAGTGCAACCAGATTCCCGTGCACCCACGCCATCCCTATGTCGGCGACCTGGTGCACACCGCGTTCTCCGGCTCGCACCAGGATGCGATCCGCAAAGGCTTCAGCCAGCAGGACCCGAACGGCATCTGGGAAGTACCCTACCTGCCGATCGACCCGGCCGATATCGGCCGCAGCTACGAGGCAGTGATCCGCGTCAACAGCCAGTCCGGCAAGGGCGGCATCACCTATTTGCTGGAGCAGGAATATGGCATCTGCTTGCCGCGACGCATGCAGATCGAGTTCAGCCAGGTGGTGCAAAAGGAAACCGACCGCCTCGGCCTGGAGATGAGTGCCGGGCAGATCTACCAACTGCTCGACCGTGAATACCTGCAAGCCACGGCGCCCTACGCCCTGAAAGGCCATCGCCTGCAGGAAGAAAACGGCACCAGCGCGGTCGACGTGGAAATTCTCAGCAACGGCGACAGCCAACACTGGCGCGGCATCGGCAAAGGCCCGCTGGAAGCCCTGGTCGCCGGCCTGCCGGTGGCCGTGGAGATCATGGACTACAGCGAGCACGCCATCGGCGCTGGCACCAACGCCAAGGCGGCTGCCTATATCGAACTGCGGGTCAACGGCGGACGGGCGCTGCACGGCGTCGGCATCGACGAAAACCTCACCACTGCGAGCTTCCGCGCGCTGTTCAGCGCGCTGAACCGCGCCCTCAGCCAGGCCGACGCGCAAGCAGCCTGACGGCTCACGCAACCGGAGCGCCAAAAAAACCCGCCGTGATGGCGGGTTTTTGTTGGCTATGTCCACGTTATGTGTTGAAACGTGCAGCCGGCTAGGCAATGCCTGGAGCGCAGTAATTCGTAGGGTGGGTTAGGCGCATGACCGTGGGCGTCTAGCCCTGCTGCTGCCAGTGGCTGCGACCCCAGGCACACATGGCTTCCAGCACCGGTTTGAGGGTCGCGCCGTGTTCGGTCACGCGGTACTCGACCCGTGGCGGTACTTCGGCGAATACCTTGCGGCTGACCACACCGGCACGCTCCAGCTCGCGCAGTTGCTGGGTCAACATCTTTTCGGTGATGTTCGGCACCAGACGCTTGAGCGCGGAGAAGCGCTGCGGGCCGCTCATCAAGTGGTAGGCCAGCAGGGATTTCCACTTGCCGCCGATCACCTCCAGAGTGACCTCGACCGGGGTGTTGTAGACCTTGTCGCCGGCAACCAAACGCTTGTCTTCGCTCGCCAGCAGGGTTGTTTCGCTCATTTAAGTTACCCAAAGGTAAGTGACTGCGCTTATCGTACGTACTTGCCGATTTGATTGCCACACTCATAATGTCGGTCATGACCTATTCCGGTCCCCCTCCTGGAGGTTTCATGCCCGCCCAACACCTGCTCTCCCCGTTCCAGCTTGGCAGCCTCAGCCTGCCGAATCGCCTGGTGATGGCGCCGCTGACTCGTCAGCGCAGCCTGCAACCGGGCAACATTCCCAGCGAACTGAACGCCACCTACTACGCCCAGCGCGCCAGTGCCGGCCTGCTGATCAGCGAAGCCACGCAGGTGTGCGCCGAGGGCCAGGGTTACGCCTGGACCCCAGGCATCCACAGCGCCGAACAGGTCGCCGGCTGGAAGCAAGTCACCCAAGCCGTGCATGCGCGGAACGGACGAATTTTCCTGCAACTCTGGCATGTCGGGCGGATTTCCCACCCGCTGCTGCAACCGAACGGTGCCGACCCGGTCGCGCCGTCGGCGATTCAGGCCAACGCCGAGTGCTACGTGCAGGAAGCCGACGGCAGCCACCACAAGGCCGCCACCGCCATGCCGCGCGCGCTGGCCCTGAATGAATTGCCCGGGGTGGTCGCCGCCTACGCCCACGGCACGGCCAATGCCCTGCTCGCTGGTTTCGATGGCGTGGAAGTACATGCCGCCAACGGTTACCTGCTCGACCAGTTCCTCTGCTCAAACAGCAACCAGCGCAGCGATGCCTACGGCGGCTCGGCGGAAAACCGCGCACGCCTGGTGTTGCAGGTGGTCGACGCGGTGGTCGCCACGCTCGGCGACAGCAGCCGTGTGGGCATTCGCATCTCGCCGATGGGCACCTTCGGCGATGTGCACGACGCCAACCCGCAGGAAACCTTCAGCTATCTGGTCGAGCAACTGAACAGCCGCAAGCTCGCCTACCTGCACGTCAATCGCCCGGACTGGCTGGGTGGCAGCTTCGACGGCTTCGACCAGCTGCTGCGCGCCCTGCGCGACCGCTACCAGGGCACCCTGATCCTGGCCGGCGGACAAACCGTCGAGAGCGGCGAGCAGGCACTTAGCGAAGGCCTGGCCGATCTGCTCGCCTATGGCCGGCCGTATATCGCCAACCCCGATCTGGTCGAGCGCTTCGCCGCGGGCGCCGCTCTCAACCAGGCGGACGCCAGCACCTTCTACGGCGGTGGCAAACAGGGTTATACCGATTACCCGACACTGGGCTGAACATGAAAACGCCGGGATCAACCCGGCGTTTTTCAGTGCGCTCCGTCATTACGCCAAGGTGAAGGGATCGGCATCCCGATACGCCGGAAAGCGTTCACGGTAAGCCGCCAGTTCGGTGGCACTCAGCGTGGCGCGGAACACACCATCCGCCGCGCCGGCACCCAGCAGCGGCTCACCCTGGAAATCCAGCACCTGGCTGTCGCCGCTGTAGGCATGGCCCTTGCCGTCCTCGCCGATGCGATTGACCGCCGCGACATAACAGAGGTTTTCAATCGCCCGTGCCGGCAGCAGCCGGTTCCAGTGATTGCGCCGCGCCGCCGGCCAGTTGGCGGTGTAGAGCAGCAAGTCGGTGTGCTGCGCATCGCGGCTCCAGACCGGGAAGCGCAGGTCGTAGCAGATCAGCGGCCGCACCTGCCAGCCCTTCACTTCCAGCAGCACCTGCTGCTCACCCGCCGCGTAGTACTTGTGCTCACCGGCCATGCGAAACAGATGGCGCTTGTCGTAATGCGCCAGGCTGCCGTCCGGGCGCGCCCAGAGCAGGCGATTACGGTAAGAGCCATCAGCGGCCCGGATAATCAGACTGCCGGTTATCACCGCTTGCAACGCCTGCGCCTGCTCGCGCAGCCACTGGCTGGTCGGGCCATCCTCGGGCTCGGCCAGGGCAGCGGAGTCCATGGAGAAGCCGGTGCTGAACATCTCCGGCAGCACGATCAGGTCGGCACCCTGAGCCTGCTGCAGCAGCGCCTGAAAATGCGCGCAATTGGCGGCCGGGTCATGCCAGGTCAGCTCGGTCTGGATCAGCGCCACATCGAGATTGGGCAACCGGCTCAGATCGCGCATAGTTTCTCCGCTGCTTGGCGCAGGGTGTCCTCGCGCTTGGCGAAGCAGAAACGCACCAGACGCAAATCCTTGGGTGGCTGCTGGTAGAACACCGATACCGGAATAGCGGCCACGCCATGTTCGCGGGTTAGCCACTCGGCCATTGCCACGTCGTCGAGGTCAGCGCGGATCGCCGAGTAATCGGCTAGCTGGAAATAGGTGCCGGCCGCACGGCTGAACTGAAAGCGCGACTCGCCGAGCAGATCGCAGAACAGGTCACGCTTGGCTTGATAGAACGCCGGCAGCTCTTCGACATGCTCGGGATGCTCGGTCATGTAGTCGGCCAGCGCCCATTGCAACGGCGTGACGCCGCAGAAACTGACGTACTGATGCACCTTGCGCAGCTCGGCGGACAGCGCCGGCGGTGCCACCACGTAGCCGGTTTTCCAGCCCGTGACGTGGTAGGTCTTGCCGAACGAGCTGACCACAAAGGCGCGCTGATACAGCTCTTCATGGGCCAGCACGCTGGCGTGTTTGAACCCATCGAACACCAGATGCTCGTACACCTCGTCACTGATCAGGTAAATGTCGCGCTCGCGGATCAGCGCCGCCAGCTGGTCCAGTTCGGCCCGCGAGATCAACGCACCACTGGGGTTATGCGGGCTATTGAGGATGATCAGGCGGGTTTTCGCCGTCAGCGCATCGGCCAGGCGCTGCCAGTCGATGGCGAAGTTCGGCAATGCCAGCGGCACATGCACACAACGCCCGCCAGCCAGCTCGACCGATGGCTCATAGCTGTCGTAGCACGGGTCGAAGACGATCACCTCGTCGCCCGGCTGGATTAACGCCTGGATCGCACAGAAGATCGCCTGGGTGGCACCTGGGGTGATGGTCACTTCACTGTCGGCGCTGACCACACGGCCATAGCTGCGGGCGATCTTCACCGCGACCTGCTCGCGCAGTGCCGGCAGGCCAGTCATCGGCGCGTACTGATTATGCCCGGCGGCAATATGCCGGCCGACCGCCTCACGCAAGGCTTGCGGGCCATCGAAATCGGGGAAACCCTGGGACAGGTTGAGCGCGCCGGTTTCCACGGCGAGCTGCGACATACGGGTGAAGATGGTGGTGCCGACATTCGGCAGTTTACTGACAATCATCGCTCTATTCCGTAGGGCGGGTGCAACCCGCCAAAAACCCCAAGCAGGCGGGTTTCCCCCGCCCTACACCCTGTTGATGGCGCAGGATAGCCCAACGCCCAGAAAGGCAAAAGGCACCCGCAGGTGCCTTTATAGAACGCGACTAGAGACTCAACGCTTGTCTTTGCGCTTCTTCTCGGCCTTCTTGTGGTGGCTCATCAGGCGGCGCTTCTTGTTCACCTGGCGGTCAGTCAGGGTGTTCTTGTTGCCCTCATAGGGGTTCTCGCCGCCTTTGAACTCGATGCGAATCGGCGTACCGACCAGCTTGAGCACCCGGCGGTAGGTGTTTTCCAAGTAACGCACATACGACTTGGGCACCGCGTCGACCTGATTGCCGTGGATCACGATCAGCGGCGGGTTGGCCCCACCCAGGTGGGCGTAGCGCAGCTTGATGCGGCGGTTGTTGACCATCGGCGGCGCATGATCGCCGACCGCGTCTTCGAGAATCTGGGTCAGACGGTTGGTCGGCCAGCGGGTGATCGCCGACTGGAACGAAGCCTGTACCGACTTGTACAGATTGCCCACGCCCGTGCCGTGCAGCGCGGAGATAAAGTGGATATCGGCAAAGTCGACGAAGAACAACCGGCGTTGCAGCTCGACCTTCACATAGTCGCGCTCGCTCGGCTCCATGCCGTCCCATTTGTTCAGGGCAATTACCAGCGCGCGGCCGCTTTCCAGGACGAAGCCGAGCAGGTTGAGGTCATGGTCGACCACGCCTTCGCGGGCGTCCATGACAAACACCACGACGTTGGAGTCCTGGATCGCTTGCAGGGTTTTCACCACCGAGAACTTTTCCACCGCCTCGAAGATCTTGCCGCGGCGACGCACGCCGGCGGTGTCGATCAGGGTGTACTTCTCGTCATCGCGTTCGAACGGGATATAGATGCTGTCGCGAGTGGTGCCGGGCTGGTCATAGACGATCACCCGGTCTTCACCGAGCATGCGGTTGACCAGGGTCGACTTGCCGACGTTGGGCCGGCCGATGATCGCCAGCTTGATGCCGTCTTTTTCGCTCGGGCCGGGAATCCGCTTGGCTTCCTGACCTTCGAGGACGACTTCCTCTTCCTCGCCCTCTTCCGGCTCGCTGGCATCCTTGGGGAAGGAACCGAGCACGGCTTCGAGCATCTGGGTAATGCCACGACCATGGGCACCGGCAATCGGCAGGGACTCGCCCATGCCCATGCTGGAAAACTCGGCGCGGGCCAGGTCGGTGTCGATGTTGTCGACCTTGTTGATCACCAGGAAGCTGCGCTTGTTACGCCGACGCAGGTGCTCGCCGATCATCTGATCGGAAGCGGACAAGCCGGCGCGTGCATCCACCAGAAACAATACGGCATCGGCTTCTTCGATGGCCTGCAGCGACTGCTCGGCCATCTTCGCGTCGATGCCTTCTTCGTCACCGGAAATACCACCGGTGTCGATGACGATATAGGTTCGCCCCTGCCACTTGGCCTCACCGTATTGGCGATCTCGGGTCAGACCGGACAGGTCGCCGACAATCGCGTCGCGGCTTTTGGTCAAGCGGTTAAACAGGGTGGACTTGCCGACGTTCGGGCGGCCCACCAGGGCAATTACGGGAACCATTAGGCTCTCCACTTCGTTATTTCAGAAAATACAAAAGCCGCTGCGGGGGCAGCGGCCGGAATCTTTTTTACTACTGCATTCGGGTTCAAGGCCTGATGCAGCATAGCCATTGAAGCGGTTCAGTATCTCGCGAGCTAGAGCGAGCCTGTTTTTAACGCAGTATCGCCGACGCGCAGCAGATACTGGGCCGCTTCTCAGCGCAGGGTTACTTGATGGTCAGCGCCACCAGCTTGCCACCATTGCCGAACGCATACAGCCAGTCGCCAACGACCAACGGACGAGCGCGCAGGCCATCGCTGTCGATACGCTCGCGACCGACGAAACGTCCATCCACCTGACTGATCAGGTGCAGGTAACCTTCCAAGTCACCGAACGCCACATAGCTGGAAAACACTTGCGGCGCCGACAGCTGGCGGCGGGCCAGGGCATCGTTGCTCCAGAGTGCCGATGCGGAACGCTCGTCGATACCTTCCACAGTGCCACTGGCCAGGCTCACGTAGACGCTACCAAAGCCTTGCGCGACGCCGACCGAACTGGAGGCTTCACGCTGCCAGAGTATCCGCCCGCTTTCCAGATCCAGCCCAGCAACGCGGCCTTGATAGCTGACCACGTAGAGGGTGCCGCCCGACAACAGCAGACCGCCGTCGATATCGACCACCCGGTCCAGCTCGGAGCGACCTTGTGGAATCGCCACACGTTGCTCCCACACGGGAATACCGCGCTGCGCATCGAGGGCGATGACCTTGCCGCTGGACAGACCGGCGACGGCCAAGCGGTTAGTCAGAATCGGGCTACCGGTGCCGCGCAGAGTCAGTACCGCCGGAGTGTTTTCAAAAATCCAGCGCTGGCTACCGGTTTCGGCATCCAGGGCAATCAAACGATCGTCCTGCGTCTGTACTAGCACGATGTCGCCGTTGATCGCCGGCGCAGCCAACACTTCACTGGTCACCCGCGAACGCCACTTTTCCTCACCGCTGCTGGCATCCAGGGCGATCACTTCGCCCTTCAGGGTACCCAGCAGGACCAGGCCATAACCGGCACCGACCGCACCGGAAACCGGCGCTTCGAGGTCTTCTTTCCAGATCACATCGCCGCTCATGCGGTCCAGCGCCATGACCAGGCCCTCGACGTCGGCGGCATAAATGCGCTCGCCATCGACCGCCGGCACCAGCATGTTGAAGGTCTCGCCCTGGCCTTCGCCAATCGAGCGGCTCCACTCCTTCTGCAACACGACTTCTTCTTCGAAGTCAGGCAGCTCGGCTGGCGGAAGTTCTTTCTTGCTATTGCTGCTGCAACCGACGACCAGAACGGCCAGGGCCAGCAGTGCGGCATTTTTCCAACGCATCACGTCACGCATCCCCTTTCGCCAGGTCGTCGAGCTTCATTTGCAAACCACCTACGGCAGCTTCTTCGGAAAGTGCTGCCTTGGCTTTTACATAGGCGGCATGCGCATCATCACTACGACCCAGTTGCACCAGCAGATCGCCTTTAAGCTCTTCACGGCTGGCCAGATACGCCTGATCGGCGTCACCTTCGAGCAGTTTCAGCGCTTCTTCGGCTTTGTCCTGCGCAGCCAGCACGCGAGCCAGACGCTGACGCGCCAACTCCGCCAGGGTGTCATCCGCCGGCTTGTCGACAATCGCCCGCAGCTCGCTGGCGGCATCGTCCAATTTGCCCGCTTCGACCGCTACTTTGGCCACGAACAAGCTGCCGTACTGGGCATAGTGCGTACCGCCAAAATCACTTTTCAGCGTATTGGCCAGTTCGGCAACCTTGGCCGCATCGGGCTGACCACTCGGGTTCAGCGCCGTTTCCAGCAATTGCTGATACACCATCGAGGCGCCCTGCGATTGGTTGGTCTGGTACTTCTGCCAGCCCTGCCAGCCGAATACCGCTACCAGCGCCAGTACGCTGCCGGTCAACAACGGCTTGCCGTTGCGCTGCCACCAGTCCTTGATTACCGCCAGCTCTTCATCATCGGTACGCGAAACCACCCCAATACTCCTATTCGCTAAATCGCTTAACAGCCTGTTAGGCCTGCGCGGTGCAGGTCTTCAAATACTCGGCTAGAGCAGCCCAGGCGATACTTTGTTGTTCACCCTGATCCCGCAGCGGCTTGCAACCTACCACTTGCTGGGCCAGTTCGTCTTCACCCAGCACCAGGGCATAGAGCGCGCCGCTCTTGTCGGCTTTCTTCAATTGGCTCTTGAAACTGCCGGCACCGGCATTCACTTGCAAACGCAAAGCCGGCAATTGATCACGCAAGCGCTCGGCCAGGGTCAGGGCCGCCAACTCTGCCGGCTCGCCGAAGGCGCACAGGTAGAGATCGACCTGACGGGCAATTTCCGCCGGCACTTTACCCAAGGTTTCGATCAGCAGCACCAGGCGTTCGATGCCCATGGCGAAACCTACGCCGGTGGTCGGCTTGCCGCCCATCTGCTCGACCAGGCCATCGTAGCGGCCACCCGCGCAGACCGTGCCTTGCGCGCCGAGCTGGTCGGTGACCCACTCGAATACGGTCTTGCTGTAGTAGTCCAGACCTCGCACCAGCTTGGGATTGATCACGTAAGGCACGCCGGCGGCATCCAGACGGGCTTTCAGACCGTCAAAGTGCGC
The DNA here is from genome assembly GCA_002354655.1 of Pseudomonas sp. UBA2684. Taxonomy (GTDB): domain Bacteria; phylum Pseudomonadota; class Gammaproteobacteria; order Pseudomonadales; family Pseudomonadaceae; genus Aquipseudomonas. Next base: position 102,623 of record DELY01000036.1, on the reverse strand, counting down.
ACGCGACTCGTCGTCCAGGTAATCCGCCAGCTTCGGCGCATCGACCAGCAAGGCCTGGGTTTCCGGGGACTTGCTGTCGAGCACACGCAACGGGTTGCTGGTCATGCGGCGGCGGCTGTCTTCATCCAGCTGGTCGGCATGCGCGGTCAGGAACTCGACCAGCGCATCACGGTACACCGCGCGCGCGGCGCTAGTGCCAAGGCTGTTCAGCTCAAGCTTCACCGCATCGCGGATACCCAGCAGGCCCCACAGGCGCCAGGTCAGCACGATCAGCTCGGCGTCGATGTCCGGGCCGTCGATATTGAAGACTTCCACACCGATCTGGTGGAACTGGCGATAACGGCCTTTCTGCGGGCGCTCGTGGCGGAACATCGGGCCGATATACCAGAGCTTCTGGGTTTGCCCGCCGCCGGACAGACCATGCTCGAGCACCGCGCGCACGCAGGCTGCGGTGCCCTCGGGGCGCAGGGTCAAGGAGTCGCCGTTGCGATCCTCAAAGGTGTACATCTCTTTTTCGACGATATCGGTGACTTCACCGATGGAGCGCTTGAACAGCTCGGTGAACTCGACGATCGGCATGCGAATCTGCCGATAACCGTAGCCATCCAGCAGGCCAGCCACACGGCCTTCAAAGTAACGCCAAAGCGGGGTTTGCTCGGGCAGGATATCGTTCATGCCACGGATGGCTTGCAGGGACTTGCTCAATTCGGTTCCTTAGCTGTTCTTGGTTCGCAGAGGCTCAGCCACGTACGATGACGGCGGCATCTGCGGCGACTTTTTCGGCCGCTTTCTGGCGAATCAGCTTTTCCAGCTGATCCACCAGATTGTCGTTGTTCAGTTTGTGTGCCGGTTTGCCGTCGATATAGATCAGGTTGTTCGGCGAGCCACCGGTGAGGCCGATATGCGCCTCCTTGGCTTCGCCCGGGCCATTGACCACACAACCGATCACCGCCACGTCCAGCGGCACCAACAGGTCTTCGACGCGTTGCTCCAGCTCATTCATGGTTTTCACCACATCGAAGTTCTGCCGCGAGCAACTCGGGCAGGCAATGAAGTTGATGCCACGCGAACGCAGGCGTAACGACTTGAGAATATCGAAGCCAACCTTGACCTCTTCAACCGGGTCGGCAGCCAGGGAAATACGGATGGTATCGCCAATCCCGTCGGCCAGCAGCATGCCCAGCCCCACCGCTGATTTCACCGTACCGGAGCGCAGGCCGCCGGCTTCGGTAATGCCCAAGTGCAGGGGTTGTTCGATCTGTTTAGCCAACAAGCGGTAGGCCTCAACGGCCATGAACACATCGGAAGCCTTCACGCTGACCTTGAAATCCGGGAAGTTCAAACGGTCCAGGTGCTCGACATGCCGCAGAGCCGACTCGACCAGGGCTTCTGGGGTCGGCTCACCGTATTTTTTCTGCAGGTCTTTTTCCAACGAGCCCGCGTTAACGCCGATACGGATGGAAATGCCACGATCACGAGCCGCTTCTACCACAGCCTTGACCCGATCTTCGCGGCCGATATTGCCCGGATTGATGCGCAAGCAATCGACGCCCAACTCAGCCACGCGCAAGGCAATCTGATAGTCGAAATGAATATCGGCAACCAGAGGCAGGCTGACCTGCTGCTTGATCCGGCCAAACGCCTCGGCGGCGTCCATATCCGGCACCGAGATGCGCACGATATCGGCACCGGCATCTTGCAGGCGGCGAACCTGAGCGACGGTGGCAGCCACATCGTTGGTGTCGGTATTGGTCATGCTCTGCACGGCAATCGGTGCATCGCCGCCGACCGGCACCGAGCCAACCCAGATTTTACGCGACAGACGACGCTTGATCGGCGATTCGCAATGCATGACTTACAACCCCAACTTCAGACGTGCAGTTTCACCGGAGATAAACGGCGCAACATCCACCGTTTCGCCGTTGTAACTCACCTGTGCTCCGCGAGCGAAGCCCAAGCGCAACTCCAATGGCGCCTTACCAGCCAGCTCCAGATTATCCCCTTTGCGCTTCAGCGCGCTGAACAGGACTTTGCCGTTGGCATCCGTGAGCTGGGTCCAGCAATCGGCGATGAAGGTCACTCGCACCACTCCCTCACCAGCAGCGGCCGTCGGCACTGGTGTATCGGTTGCCGCTATGACGGGAGCCGGGCTGGCTGCTGGCGCGGGCTCGACAGCAGCATTCGCGACCAACGCAGGAGGCTCGCTGGGTGCCGTGATGGGTTGCTCAGCGGCAACCGGCGCTTGCTCGGGGTCAACGGCCACCTCTGGCTGCGCCGCCACTTCGGCCGAAACGCTTGGCAAGCTCAGCGCCGTGCCGTCCTGGGCCGCCAGAACGGCTTGATCCTCAGGCTCTTCCAGCGGATGAATCTGCGTGGTGCCATCGGCGCCATCCACTTCGACATGCTCAATGCTGGTGGCCGCCAATTCATCGGCGCGCCGTTCCGCTTGATCCTGCCACCAGTAGAAACCCGCCACCGCCAGCGCCACCAGCAGAATGAAGCTGACAAAACGCAGAACACTCTGCGAATAACGCACCGGTTCTTCGATACGCCCCAGGCTATGCACGCTGCTTCCTGCGGCATCGCTACCGGTGAACTGATCGAACTCCAGCACCAAACGGTCCTGGTCCATGTCGAGCAGTTTGGCGTAAGCACGAATGTAGCCCCGCGCAAACGTATGACCCGGTAACTTATCGAAAGCCCCGGCCTCAATCTGAGTCAGCCGCTGCGGCGTCAGATTGAGCTGGGTCGCGACCTCGGCGATCGTCCAGCTTTTACTCTCGCGGGCCTTGCGCAAGGACTCGCCGGGGTTGACACGGTGAGCTGCTACAACTTCAGGATGCGCCGCTTTCATCATTGCTCCGACAGGTATTGCTGATATTCCGGCGTACCGGGATAAAGACGTTTCAATTGCAGGCCAAGGCTGGCGGCTTTATCACGATCCTCGAAGATCGCTGCTAGGCGCGTGCCCAAGAGCAAGCTGCGGGCATTCTGCGTAGACAGCGCGCTATAGCTGTCGTAATAGTTGCGCGCCGGTACATATTGCTTGTCCTCGTAGGACATCACTGCCATTTCCAGCAACGCACGCGGCTGCCGACTGTTCAGGCGCAATGAGCGTTCAAAGTAACTTTGCGCCTGCTCACGCTGCTTGAGCATCATCGCAGTCATCCCCAGGTTCTCGAATACCCGCGAGCGTTCAGGATAGAGATTGTCTTGAGCAGCTTGCTGATAACGCTCAAAGGCGTCTTCGTAGCGCTTTTGCTCGAACAGAAAACTGCCGTAGTTATTCAGCAAGCGAGCATCGCTGGGGCGTTGCGAGAGGGCCTTGCGAAAATGCTCGTCGGCCAGCTTCGCCTCCATCTCGATCTGGAACACCAGCGCCAAGGCGGCATGCGCGTCGGCACTCGAGGGATCCAGTTCCAGGGCTTTCTTCAGCGGCACCTTGGCGCGCTCGCTGGCGCCTTGTTGCAAGTAACCGATGCCAAGCTGGACGTAGGCATCGCGTGCCTCGTTACGTCCTTTACCTGTTCTCATTGGGTCGACATCGCCGGTCGAAACACAACCGGCCAACAGGCTGGCGATTAACAAGAACAGCGCTGGGCGCAAGGTCATGGGTATCCTCCCTTCAAGTTCGATTGGCGGCGGAACGCGGCGTGTCTGCCTCGCTACTCAATTCACGCACGGCAATGTAGCGCTCGCTACGACGGGTACGATCCATCACCTGGCCGACCAACTGCCCACAGGCAGCGTCAATATCCTCACCGCGAGTAGTACGCACGGTGACATTGTGCCCGGCTTTGTGCAGCAGGTCCTGAAAACGGCGAATGGCATTGTTACTTGGCCGTTCGTAACCCGAGTGGGGGAAGGGATTAAACGGAATCAGATTGATCTTGCAAGGCACATCTTTGAGAAGTGCGATCATCTCCTCAGCGTGCTCGGTCTTATCGTTGACATCCTTGAGCAGGGTGTACTCGATGGTCAGCACACGCTTCTCGCCGAGGCGCGCGACATAACGCTTACAAGCCGCCAGAAGCATTTCCAGCGGATACTTCTTGTTGATTGGCACCAACTGATTGCGTAGCGCATCGTTCGGCGCATGCAGCGACAGCGCCAGCGATACGTCGATGACCTCGCCGAGCTTGTCGATCATTGGCACCACGCCGGAGGTGGACAGGGTCACCTTACGCTTGGAGATGCCATAGCCGAGGTCGTCCATCATGATTTTCATGGCGGCGACGACGTTGTCGAAATTCAGCAGCGGCTCGCCCATGCCCATCATCACCACATTGGTGATGGCACGGTCGATCTTCGCCGGCACGCTGCCGAACGACTTGTTGGCGATCCACACCTGGCCGATCACTTCGGCGGCGCTGAGATCGCTATTGAAACCTTGCTTGCCGGTCGAGCAGAAACTGCAATCCAGCGCACAGCCAGCCTGCGAGGACACACACAAAGTGCCACGCGAGCCCTGGGGGATATACACGGTTTCTACGCAACTGCCTGACGCCACCCGCACTACCCACTTGCGCGTGCCATCAGTAGAAATATCTTCGCTGACCACTTCCGGGCCGCGGATTTCAGCAGAGGCCTTGAGCTTTTCGCGCAAGACCTTGCTGACATTGCTCATGGCATCGAAATCATCGACGCCAAAGTGGTGAATCCATTTCATCATCTGACCGGCACGGAAACGCTTTTCCCCGATACTTTCGAAGAATTGTTCCATCTCTGCCTGGGTCAGACCCAGCAGATTGATTTTCCCGGTAGCGTCAGTCATGGCTTCACCCTCACTCAAATTCGCTTAGCGAATGCGAGCGCAAACTTCGGTCGAAGCGAAGAAGTAAGCGATTTCACGCGCAGCGGAGGCTTCGGAATCGGAACCGTGTACGGCGTTTTCGTCGATGGAAACCGCGAAATCAGCACGGATGGTGCCGGCAGCCGCTTCTTTCGGGTTGGTAGCGCCCATCAGATCACGGTTAGCCAGAACAGCGTTTTCGCCTTCCAGAACCTGGACGATAACCGGGCCGGAAGTCATGAAAGCAACCAGATCCTTGAAGAAGCCACGCTCGCTGTGCTCGGCGTAGAAGCCAGCAGCTTCGCGCTCGGACAGCTGAAGCATTTTCGAAGCAACGACGCGCAGGCCGGCTTTTTCGAAACGCGAGGTGATTTCGCCGATAACGTTTTTAGCGACGGCATCCGGCTTGATGATGGAGAAAGTGCGTTGAACAGCCATGTGAAACTCCAGAAACAGGGATTAAAGCGAAAAATTAAACCCGCGAATTATACGCGGGTTTAGGTTAAATGCGTAGGGTGCGCCAATTGGCGCGCCGATCAGTCGACCTCTTCGATCCAAGCCGCCTGAATGGCTTCGAGCACCTTCTCACCGCCGCGCTGCGGGTCGTCGGAGAATTCCGGCAAGGCCAAGACCCAGCGATGCAGATCGACGAAGTTGACGAAACGCGGATCGACATCCGGCTTGCTTTCGGCAAGTTCAATAGCGATTTCCAGTACATCAACCCATTTCAGGCTCATGATGGCTCCTTGAGTCAATGCGGCGCTTCGGCGGCATGGTTGAGCGAATATTTCGGTATTTCGACAGTCAGGTCTTCATCGCCCACAATCGCCTGGCAGGACAGCCGCGATTGCGCCTCGAGCCCCCAGGCCTTGTCCAGCATGTCCTCTTCCAATTCGTCGGCTTCGGCCAGCGAGTCGAAGCCCTCGCGCACGATGCAGTGGCACGTGGTGCAAGCGCAGACACCGCCGCAGGCGCTTTCCATTTCGATATGGTGGTCATGCGCCACCTCGAGGATAGAGACGCCGGGCTCGACCTCTACGACCAACCCATCCGGGCAGAACGCGGCGTGGGGCAGAAAAATAATCTGCGGCATGCTTATTCCTCAATCTCATTAAGACTACGACCAGCCAAAGCGGCTTTGACCGTGGCATCCAGGCGACGAGCAGCGAAGGCATCGGTCACCTGGGTCAACCGTTTGGTCTGCTGCTCAATGGCCGGCCCGTCGCTACCGGCCATCAAGTCGCGCAACTGCTGCATTTGCGCATCGATCGCCAGACGCTCTTCGGCGTCCAGCAAACGCTCGCCATCGGCATCCAGCGCCGCCTGCACCGCCTCCAGCAAACGCTGAGCATCGACCTGCTGCTCGCGCAGCACGCGGGCCACCTTGTCGTCGCCGGCATTCTTGAAGGAATCCTGCAGCATCCGCGCGATCTCGCCATCGGTTAGCCCGTAGGATGGCTTGACCTGAATGCTCGCCTCGACGCCAGACGCCAACTCACGCGCCGCGACACTGAGCAAGCCATCGGCATCGACCTGGAAGGTCACGCGAATTTTCGCGGCACCGGCGACCATCGGCGGAATACCACGCAGCTCGAAGCGCGCCAGGGAGCGACAATCGCTGATCAGCTCGCGCTCGCCCTGCAATACGTGAATCATCATGGCCGTCTGGCCATCTTTATAGGTGGTGAAATCCTGGGCGCGCGCCACCGGAATCGTGGTGTTACGCGGAATCACCTTCTCCATCAGCCCGCCCATGGTTTCCAGACCGAGCGACAGCGGAATCACATCCAGCAGCAGCAACTCTTCGCCGTCGCCACGCTTGTTACCTGCCAACGCATCGGCCTGAATGGCCGCACCGATGGCCACCACTTGATCCGGATCAATATCGGTCAGCGGCTCACGCCCAAACAGCTCAGCGACGGCCTGGCGCACACGTGGCACACGGGTCGAACCACCGACCATGACCACGGCCTCGACGGCATCCAACTCGATGCCAGCATCGCGCACGGCACGCCGACACGCCTTGAGGCTGCGCGCCAGCATCGGCTCGATCAGCGCCTCGAACTGCTCGCGCGTCAATTGCCCCTGCCAACCGGCATAGCCGAGCATCGCACTGGCGTTATCGGTCAGGGCCTCTTTGGCCGCGCAGGCGGCCTCAAGCAACAGACGCTGCGCACCCGGATCGAGATCGGCGGACAGACCAGCCTGCTCGACCATCCAGCCGGCAATTGCATGATCGAAGTCATCACCACCCAGGGCGCTGTCGCCCCCCGTGGCCAACACCTCGAACACGCCACCGGTCAGGCGCAGAATCGAAATATCGAAGGTGCCGCCGCCCAAGTCATAGATCGCCACCACACCTTCGGCATGCTGATCCAACCCATAGGCAACAGCGGCGGCGGTCGGCTCATTGAGCAGACGCAGTACATTCAGCCCGGCCAATCGCGCGGCATCTTTAGTTGCCTGGCGCTGCGCATCGTCGAAGTAGGCCGGCACGGTAATCACCGCCCCCACCAACTCACCACCCAAGGTGGTTTCGGCGCGCTGACGCAGCACCTTGAGAATATCGGCAGACACCTCAACCGGGCTTTTCGGCCCCTGCACAGTGTCGATAAATGGCATATGCGACTCGCCATCGACAAAGTGATACGGCAACTGCTCGCCGAGCTGCTTGACGTCGGCTAGACCACGACCCATCAGGCGCTTGACCGACAACACGGTATTCAACGGATCGCTGGACGCGGCCGCTTTTGCCGCCTCGCCCACTTCGACATGATCAGCGTAATAACGCACCGCCGACGGCAGGATCACCTGCCCCTGGGCATCCGCCAGCGGCTCGGAAAGACCACTGCGCACCGCAGCGACCAGCGAATTGGTGGTACCCAGATCAATACCCACAGCCAAACGACGCTGGTGTGGCTGGGGGCTCTGTCCGGGCTCAGCGATCTGCAGTAAGGCCATGATTAATAATGCTTATCTGAATATCAGGCGCGCCCTCTAGTAGCCTAGCAGCCGCGCGAGTGTTAATCGTCGAGGCGCTCTTCCAATTGGCGGACCTCGTGGGAAAGCTTGTCGAGAAACTGCATGCGGCGCATTAGGCGCTCGGCCTCTTCACGGCGCAGCGGATCGTCCCAACAAACGGCAAAGCTTTCGTTCAGCTCATCCTGAGCGATCTTCAAACGGCGCTTGAACGCGGCCACGCCGGGTAAATCGGCGCTGTCCTGCAGATCCTCGAGCTCTTCGCGCCACTGCATCTGCTGCATTAGGAAGCCCGGGTCTTGTACCGTGACTTCCAAAGGCAATTCAGGCCCACGCAATGCAAGTAGGTAGCGAGCCCGCTGCGGTGCATTCTTTAACGTCCGGTAGGCCTCATTGAGGCTCGCCGACTGTTCAAGCGCCAAGCGCTGTTCGCGCTCGGAAGCATCGGCAAAACGATCCGGATGGACATTGCGCGCCAGCTCGCGATAACGCACAGCCAACTGCTCAAGGTCCAAGCGAAAACCTGGCTGCAGATCAAACAGGGCAAAATGACAAGGAATACCCACACGCGCCTCAGATATTGAAGCTCTCGCCGCAGCCACATTCGCCGCGCACGTTCGGGTTGTTGAACTTGAACCCCTCGTTCAACCCCTCTTTGACGAAGTCCAGCTCGGTGCCATCGAGATACACCAGGCTTTTGGGATCGATGATCACCTTGACCCCGTGACTCTCGAACACCTGATCTTCGCCAGCGGCCTCGTCAACGAACTCCAGCACATAAGCCAGGCCAGAGCAGCCGGTGGTGCGAACACCCAGGCGGATACCCTCGCCCTTGCCACGCCCATCAAGGGAGCGACGCACGTGCTGAGCGGCAGCTTCGGTCATGCTGATAGCCATCGACAGATCTCCTTAGAGCAAGCCTTTCTTCTGCTTGTAGTCGCGCACGGCCGCCTTGATGGCGTCCTCGGCGAGAACCGAGCAGTGGATTTTCACGGGCGGCAGAGCGAGCTCTTCGGCCAACTGGGTATTCTTGATGGTTTCCGCTTCGGCCAGGGTCTTGCCCTTCATCCACTCGGTAGCAAGGGAGCTGGAGGCGATTGCCGAACCGCAACCATAGGTCTTGAACTTGGCGTCTTCGATGACCCCCTGCTCGTTGACCTTGATCTGCAGACGCATCACATCGCCACACGCCGGCGCGCCGACCATGCCGGTGCCCACGTCCGGGTCTTCCGCGTCCATCTTGCCGACGTTGCGCGGGTTTTCGTAATGGTCAATGACCTTTTCACTGTAAGCCATGCTGGTATTCCTTCCTCATCAGAGAGCCGCTCTTGCCCGGCGACTACTTAGTGCGCTGCCCACTCGATCTTGGAGATGTCGACGCCGTCTTTGTACATATCCCACAGCGGCGACAATTCGCGCAGCTTGGTGACCGCCTCGCGAACCTTCTGCGCGGCATAGTCGACTTCTTCTTCGGTGGTGAAGCGACCGAAGGTGAAACGAATGGAGCTGTGCGCCAACTCATCGTTGCGGCCCAGGGCACGCAGGACGTAAGACGGCTCAAGCGACGCCGAGGTACAAGCCGAGCCGGACGATACCGCCAGGTCCTTGAGCGCCATGATCAGCGACTCACCCTCAACGTAGTTGAAGCTGAGGTTGAGATTGTGCGGTACACGGGCAGTCATGCTGCCGTTGATGTACAGCTCTTCCAAACCATCGACCTGCTGGAAGAAGCGATCACGCAGGGCCAGGATGCGCTGGTTTTCCTGGACCATTTCTTCCTTGGCAATGCGAAAGGCTTCACCCATGCCGACGATCTGGTGGGTCGCCAGGGTACCGGAACGCATGCCGCGCTCATGACCGCCACCGTGGGTCTGGGCTTCCAGGCGCACACGCGGCTTACGCTGAACATAAAGCGCGCCAACCCCCTTGGGGCCATAGGTTTTATGCGCCGAAAACGACATCAGGTCGACCTTGAGGGCGTCCAGATCGATCGCCACCTTGCCGGTGGACTGTGCCGCATCGACATGCAAGAACACGCCGCGCGAACGGGTCAGCTCACCGATCGCCGCGATGTCGTTGATCGTGCCGATTTCATTATTGACGTGCATGATCGACACCAGAATGGTGTCCTCACGCATCGCCGCCTCGACCATCGCCGGAGTAATCAAGCCATCTTCGCCCGGCTCGATGTAGGTGACTTCGAAGCCCTCACGCTCAAGCTGACGCATGGTATCGAGCACCGCTTTGTGCTCGATCTTCGAGGTGATCAGGTGCTTACCTTTACTCTTGTAAAAGTCGGCAACGCCCTTAATGGCCAGGTTGTTCGACTCGGTAGCGCCAGACGTCCAGACGATTTCACGCGGGTCGGCATTGACCAGCTCGGCGACCTGACGACGGCCATTCTCGACAGCTTCTTCAGCCTTCCAGCCGAACACATGGGAGCGCGACGCCGGATTACCGAAGTTACCGTCGACCAGCAGGCATTCGCTCATCTTCTGTGCAACACGCGGATCGACCGGCGTAGTGGCGGAATAATCGAGATAAATCGGCAATTTCATTAATTTTCTCCTATCAGGTCTCAGGCCAGCAGGCCGGCGCCTTTCGTTCAATCGACGGTGGACGCTTCAATCTTATCCAGATACGGCATCCTGCCATTGCAGCGGCGCTGATCCTGGCGCTGAGCGACTTCCTGCACCTCGCGGCGCATAACCAGATCGGCCAAGCTGATGCCACTGAGGAATTCGTGAATCTGCTGACTGAGGTCGCACCATAAATGGTGGGTCAGACAGGTATCGCCCGCATGGCAATCGCCCTGCCCCTGGCAGCGCGTGGCATCGACGGATTCGTTGACCGCATCGATCACTTCCGCCACCTGAATGCCCTGCATGTCGCGCGACAGCTGATAACCGCCGCCGGGACCACGCACACTGGAAACCAGATTGCCGCGCCGCAGCTTGGCAAACAGTTGCTCCAGGTAAGACAGAGAAATGCCCTGACGCTCGGAAATATCGGCGAGGGACACCGGCCCATGCTGCGCATGCAGCGCCAAATCGAGCATGGCGGTGACGGCATAACGGCCTTTGGTGGTCAGTCGCATGGAGGGTTACCACGGAATCACAATGTGACGCGAGTATGCAATTCCCGAGTATTTAAGTCAACTATAAGACCTATTGATTCACTCGGGATTAGCTTGATCAGGAGGGCGCGCAGCATAGCAAAATACGCCGCGCCGCACATCATGCTGCCGGCTTGTCGCCCTGCTCCTTGCACACCCCGACGAAGTCTTCATCGCGCAATGCCGGCAGGTCTTTCGCGCAGTAATCGCTACCCAACTCTTTCAGCGCCGCGCACATCCCCTCCAAGCGCCCATCAACAGCCTGAAGGTGATCGAGCAGTTGGCCGATGGCCCGCGCGATCGGATCCGGCATGTCCTGACTAACGCCATAAGCATCGAAACCGAGCTTCTCGGCGATCGCCTGGCGCTTGGCCTCCTGCTCGTCATCCGACTTGACGATGATACGCCCCGGAATACCGACCGCCGTGGCACCCGCCGGCACGGCCTTGGTCACCACCGCATTGGAGCCAATCTTGGCACCCGCACCGACGGTAAACGGCCCCAACACCTTGGCGCCAGCACCGACCACCACACCGTCCTCGAGAGTCGGGTGGCGCTTGCCCTTGTTCCAGCTGGTACCACCTAGCGTCACGCCCTGATACAGGGTGACATCATTGCCAATCTCAGCCGTCTCGCCGATGACGATGCCCATACCGTGATCGATAAAGAAACGCCGGCCAATCTTCGCGCCTGGATGAATCTCGATCCCGGTCATCCAGCGCCCGAAATTCGACACCACCCGCGCCAACCACTTCCAACCGGACACCCACAACGCATGCGCCAGACGGTGCAGCCACACCGCATGTAAACCGGGATAGCAGGTAACCACCTCAAGCGTATTGCGCGCCGCCGGATCGCGATGAAATACGCTCTGGATATCTTCTCGCACGCGCTCAAACATCAGATTTCCCCTGCTTATGGTGCTCACCACGCGCAGCCTTGACGGTCTCCGTCAGAATGCCACGCAAGATATTCATTTCCAGCTTACTGATACCACTACGCCCGTAAAGACGCCGCAAGCGACTCATCAAATGTCGAGGCTTGGCCGGATCGAGAAAACCAATCTCGACCAAAGCGCCCTGCAAGTGCGTGTAGAAAGACTCCATCTCATCCGCAGTCACCGGCTGCGCATTGAGCATGGCCGTGGTTTCCAGCTTGGCCGTCTTGGTTGGCTGATTCTGCGCCATCAGCCATGCCATACGCACCTCATACGCCAACACTTGCACTGCAGCAGCCAGATTCAGCGAACTGAACTCAGGATCTGACGGAATATGCACATGAAACTGGCAGCGCTGCAGCTCCTCATTGGTCAAACCAGCGTATTCCCGCCCAAACACCAAGGCCACCTCGCCACCTTGTAGCGCCTGCTCGCAGGCCGTCACACCGCATTCGCGCGGGTCAAGCAAGGGCCAGGGAATCCGCCGATCTCGGGCGCTGGTGCCAAGCACTAGACTGCACCCCACCAACGCTTCCTCAAGCGTGCCAACCACCTGCGCCGCCTCGAGAATGTCGGTAGCCCCAGACGCTCGCGCCACGGCATCGCCACTGGGGAAATCCATTGGATCGACCAGCACCAAACGCGACAACCCCATGTTCTTCATGGCCCGCGCAGCGCCCCCGATATTGCCGGGATGACTGGTATTGACCAGAACCACTCGAATATTTTGCAGCAACGCAGACGCTCACACAGCCAGCCAGGGGGAACAAATCTTACAGAAGCCCCCTCACTTATGCCACGCAAGACACTGGCGACTCTTCATCCTTTGGGCTTTTCTGCTAGAATGGCCGGCTTTCTTTAACGACCCAGGTGAAACGTCCATGCAGCCCATGCTGAATATCGCTCTGCGCGCAGCCCGTAGCGCCGGTGAAATGATCTTCCGCTCTATCGAACGCTTGGACGTCATCTCGGTCGACGAGAAAGATGCCAAAGACTACGTGACCGAGATTGATCGCTCCGCCGAGCAACTGATCATCCAGGCACTGCGTAAGGCCTACCCGAATCACGGTTTCCTCGGTGAAGAAGGCGGTCTGATTCCAGGCACCGGCGAGGGCGCCGATTACCTGTGGATCATCGACCCGCTGGACGGTACCACCAACTTTGTCCGTGGCGTTCCGCACTTTGCCGTCAGCCTGGCATGCAAATACCGCGGCCGCCTCGAGCACGCCGTGATCATCGACCCGGTTCGCCAAGAAGAATTCACCGCCAGCCGTGGCCGTGGCGCCGCCTTGAACGGCCGCCGCCTGCGCGTCAGCGCACGTAAAAGCCTGGAAGGCGCCCTGCTCGGCACCGGTTTCCCGTTCCGCGACAGCCAACTCGACAACCTGGAAAACTACCTGGGCATGTTCCGCAGCCTGGTTGGCCAGACTGCTGGCGTCCGCCGGGCCGGCGCTGCCAGCCTGGACTTGGCCTATGTCGCCGCCGGTCGCTTCGACGCCTTCTGGGAGTTTGGCCTGTCCGAGTGGGACATGGCCGCTGGCGCCCTGCTGATCCAAGAAGCAGGCGGCCTGGTCAGCGATTTCAGCGGCGGTCACGACTTCCTCGAGAAGGGCCAGATCGTCGCCGGCAACACCAAATGCTTCAAAGCCGTTTTGACTGCGATCCAGCCACACCTGTCCGCCTCGCTAAAACGCTGATCACCCGCAGCAGACAAAAACCGGCCAAGCGCCGGTTTTTTATTGCCCATGAAAAAGCGCCCCGCAGGGCGCTTTTTTGACTTCAGCGAATTACTGGGCAGATTCTGCCAGCACCAACTGACCGTCTTTGACCGGAATCTTACTGCCCGGGTCACGCTCCATGCGCACCCGACCTTCCTTACCATCCAACTGATACTGCACATCGTAACCGACCACATTTTCACTGGTATCGGTCACGGTGCTGCAACGAGTCTCAGTGGTGGTATAGGTGTCACCGGCCTGCATGTTTTCCTGCACCTTATTGCCGGCATAACCACCGCCCACAGCACCGGCAACCGTGGCTATCTTCTTACCTGTGCCGCCGCCCACCTGATTGCCGAGCAAGCCACCGACCACTGCACCAATTGCGGTACCGGCAATCTGATGCTGATCCTTGACTGGCTTCTGACGCGTCACGGTGACGTCTTTGCAGACCTCACGCGGGGTTTTGATGGTTTCTTTTACCGGCGTTACGGCGAGAACTTCCGCGTACTCGGGCGCACTTACCAAATTGTAAGTTGCGACAGCACCGCCAGCAGTTACACCCACAGCACCCAGCACCGCACCAACGAGCATTGATTTGTTCATAACAACCTCCTGACCTTACGCTATCCGGCGCATTACGCCTCACTCCCAGCCTTGGAGTGAGGCGATGCGATGCAAGTTCCCCAGCCACTCATGTCGCGCCGGCATAACTGCGATAGAGCGCACAGAGTCAAGGACGCTCATCAACCTCTTCAGCCACCACCGGCGGGATCAGATCTTCGACACTCAGGTTGAGCCAGATCAGCACAACGTTGGCGATATAGATCGACGAATACGTACCGGCGAATACACCGATGAACAAGGCAATGGAAAAGCCGTGAAGGTTATCGCCCGCGAAAATCAACAAAGCCCCAATCGCCAGCAAGGTCGAAACCGAAGTAGCCATGGTCCGCAGCAGGGTTTGCGTGGTGGAGATGTTGATGTTTTCGATCAGACTGGCTTTGCGCAGTACGCGGAAGTTCTCGCGTACCCGGTCGAAGACCACAATGGTGTCGTTCAACGAATAACCGATGATCGCCAGCAATGCCGCCAGCACCGTCAGGTCGAAGGTGATCTGGAAGAACGACAGAATCCCCAGCGTCACCACCACGTCATGCACCAACGAAACGATGGCACCCAAGGCGAACTTCCACTGAAAGCGGAAGGCCAGGTAGAGCATGATGCCGCCCAACGCCAGAAGCATGCCCAGCCCGCCTTGATCGCGCAGCTCTTCACCCACCTGCGGACCGACAAACTCGACTTTCTTCACCTGCACCGCAGCGCCGGATTGCTGCAGTGCCGTGGCAACCTTACTCCCCAGATTCGGATCATCGCCCTGCATGCGCACCACCACATCGGTGGTCGCACCAAAGCTCTGTACCACGGCATCTTCAAAGCCGGCGGCAGCCAACTGCTCACGCACCTGGCCGAGATCGGCCGACTGCTCGTAACTCAACTCGATCTGCGTACCGCCGGTAAAATCCAGACCGAAATTCAAACCTTTGAAAAACCAGCTCCCCAACGCCAACAGGGTCAGGAGCAGCGTGAGGGCGAACGCAATATTGCGCACACCCATGAAGTCGATTGTACGAATCATCACAGCCCCTTAAATCCACAACTTCTTGAAGTCACGCCCGCCATAAATCAGGTTGACCATGGCACGCGTCACCAGAATGGCGGTAAACATCGAAGTCAGAATACCCAGCGACATGGTGACCGCGAAGCCTTTGACCGGCCCGGTGCCCATGGCGAAGAGAATACCGCCGACCAGCAAGGTGGTCAGGTTGGCATCGAGAATCGCCGTAAATGCACGATCGAACCCTTCATGGATGGCACGCTGCACCGACATACCATTGGCGATTTCCTCGCGAATCCGCGAGAAGATCAGCACGTTGGCATCCACCGCCATACCCATGGTCAGCACGATACCGGCGATACCCGGCAGGGTCAGCGTGGCACTTAGCAACGACATCAGCGCCAGCAACAGCACCATGTTGAAGCCCAGGGCAATGGTCGCCAACACGCCAAAGAAACGGTAGATGGCCATGATGAACAGCGAAACGAACAGCATCCCCCAGAGGGAGGCATCAATCCCCTTGGCGATGTTGTCGGCACCCAGGCTCGGGCCGATGGTGCGCTCTTCCGCGAAGTACATCGGTGCCGCCAGACCGCCGGCACGCAGCAACAGCGCCAACTCAGACGACTCGCCCTGACCGTCCAGGCCGGTGATGCGGAACTGACTACCGAGCGGCGACTGAATGGTCGCCAGGCTGATGATCTTTTTCTCTTCGACGAAGCTTGGGATCGCGACTTCTTTTTCAACGCCATCGACCATCTGACGCACATAACGCGTCGTCGGCTTCTGCTCGATAAAGATCACCGCCATGCTGCGCCCGACATTGCTGCGGGTCGCCCGGTTCATCAATTCGCCACCATGACCATCCAGGCGGATGTTGACCTGCGGACGGCCATTTTCATCGAAGCTGGCCTGAGCATCAGTGACCTGATCGCCCGTGATGATCAGTTCCCGCTCCAACTGCACCGGCGGGCGACCTTCTTCGCGGAAACCGAACGTCTCCGTGGAAGCCCTCGCTGCATCCAGATTCGCCGCCAGGCGGAACTCCAGGTTAGCGGTCTTGCCGAGAATACGTTTGGCTTCGGCAGTGTCCTGCACGCCCGGCAACTCGACCACGATGCGGTTGGCACCCTGGCGCTGTACCAGTGGCTCCGCCACACCCAACTCGTTGACGCGATTACGCACGGTGGTCAGGTTTTGCTTGATCGAGTATTCGCGAATTTCCGCGAGCTTGGCCGGAGTCAGCGCCAAACGCAGCACCTGTATGCCGTTGCGCTCGGAGGCGCTCAGCTCGAAATCGGTAAAGTCCTTACGGATCAGGCGCTGTGCCTTTTCCAGCGTTGCTTCATCGGTAAAGCCCAACTGAATAGCGCCGTCGAGCACCGGCAAGCTGCGGTAGCGCACGCGCTCCTTGCGCAGCACGCTCTTCACTTCCCCTTCATACACCTTGCGGCGCGCATCGAGAGCCTTCTCCATGTCCACTTCCAGCAGGAAGTGCACACCACCGGACAAGTCCAGACCCAGCTTCATCGGCCCCGCACCCAGGCTACGCAGCCAATCGGGCGTGGTTTGCGCCAGGTTCAGGGCGACCACGAAGTCTTCGCCCAGCGCTTTGCGCACAACATCCTTGGCTGGCAGCTGGTCTTCTTTCTTCATCAGGCGCAGCAAACCGCCCCTGCCCTGCTCAGCCAGACTCACCGCCTTGACCGCGATACCTGCCTCGCTCAGCGCCCGACTGGCACGCTCCAGGTCAGCCTGCTCGACCTGCATGGCCGTGCTGTTGCCGCTGATCTGAATGGCCGGATCGTCCGGATAGAGATTCGGCGCGGAATAGAGAAAGCCGATCGCCAATACAGCCACGATCAGCAGGTACTTCCAAAGGGGGAATTTATTGAGCATGACGCCGCCCGTTATGACGCGGGGCGCATTAAGCGCCCCGTCGAATGGTAAAAGTGTGGAGCTTAGATAGCTTTCAGCGTGCCCTTGGGCAGGGTGGCGGCGATGGCCACTTTCTGAATTTTCAGTTCAACGGTATCGGACACTTCGATCACTACGAAGTCATCGGTAACCTTGGAAACCTTGCCGGCGATACCGCCAGAGGTCACTACTTCATCGCCTTTCTGCAGGTTGCCGATCAGGCTTTTGTGCTCTTTCGCACGCTTGGCCTGCGGGCGCCAGATCATCAGATAGAAGATAACCAGAAAACCAACCAGAAATACCCACTCAAAACCGCTACCGGCAGGACCAGCAGCAGGTGCAGCGGCATCGGCGTATGCAGCAGGGATCAAAAAGCTCATGTAACACTCCTGTTGAAAAGGTCTTTGAAACGTTATTAATCAGTCCAGCGGCGGGGTTTGCAGACCGCGCCGGGCATAGAAGGCATCGACAAAGGCGGCCAATGTACCCTGTTGAATAGCCTCGCGCAAACCAGCCATCAGCCGCTGATAGTGACGTAAGTTGTGGATTGTATTGAGCATGCTACCCAGCATTTCGCCGCACTTATCCAAATGATGCAGATACGCGCGGGAGAACTGTTTACAGGTGTAACAGTCGCACGTCGGATCGAGCGGCGAGTCGTCATGCTTGTGCACCGCGTTACGGATCTTCAACACACCGCTTTCGACAAACAGGTGACCATTGCGCGCGTTACGCGTCGGCATCACACAATCGAACATATCCACACCGCGGCGCACGCCCTCGACCAGGTCTTCCGGCTTACCAACGCCCATCAGGTAACGCGGCTTGTCGGCAGGCATCTGGCCGGGCAGATAATCCAGCACGCGGATCATTTCATCTTTCGGCTCACCGACTGACAGTCCACCGATCGCCAAGCCGTCGAATCCGATATCACTCAAACCCTCCAGCGAACGCATGCGCAACTCTTCATGCATGCCCCCTTGGACGATGCCAAACAGTGCCGCAGTGTTTTCGCCGTGGGCATCTTTCGAACGTCTGGCCCAGCGCAGCGACAGCTCCATCGAGCGCTTGGCCACATCGAACTCCGCCGGGTACGGCGTGCATTCGTCGAAAATCATCACCACATCCGAGCCCAGGTCGCGCTGCACCTGCATCGACTCTTCCGGGCCCATGAATACCTTGGCGCCATCCACCGGCGAAGCGAAGGTCACCCCTTCCTCCTTGATCTTGCGCATGGCCCCCAGACTGAACACCTGGAAACCACCGGAGTCGGTGAGAATCGGCCCCTGCCATTGCATGAAATCATGCAGATCGCCGTGACGCTTGATCACCTCAGTACCCGGACGCAACCACAGATGGAAGGTATTGCCGAGAATCATCTGCGCGCCAATCGCTTCGATGTCGCGCGGCAACATACCCTTTACCGTACCGTAGGTGCCGACCGGCATGAACGCCGGGGTTTCGACCACGCCACGCGGAAAGGTCAGACGGCCACGGCGCGCTTTGCCATCGGTCGCCAACAGTTCGAAAGACATGCGACAAGTGCGCGTCATACTTGATCCTCGGGCCCGCGCGGCGCGGGGTTGCGGGTAATGAACATGGCATCGCCGTAGCTGAAGAAGCGATAACCTTCTGCGACTGCGCTTTTATAAGCGGCCATGGTTTCCGGGTAACCGGCAAATGCCGAAACCAACATCAACAACGTCGATTCCGGCAAATGGAAATTGGTCACCAAGGCATCAACCACATGCAGCGGCCGGCCAGGGTAAATGAAAATATCTGTCTCACCGCTGAACGGCTTGAGCACGCCATCGCGCGCAGCGCTCTCTAGCGAACGCACACTGGTGGTGCCGACGGCGATCACCCGCCCGCCACGCGCACGACACGCCGCCACGGCCGCCACCACATCGTCGCCGACCTCCAGCCACTCGCTGTGCATGTGGTGATCTTCGATGCGCTCGACCCGCACTGGCTGGAATGTACCCGCGCCGACATGCAAGGTCACAAAAGCCGTTTCCACGCCCATCTCGGCAATCGCCGCCAGCAAGGGCTGATCGAAATGCAACCCCGCCGTCGGCGCCGCCACCGCGCCGGAGCGCTTGGCATACACCGTTTGATAGCGCTCACGGTCGGCAGCGTCGTCCGCACGGTCGATATAAGGCGGCAACGGCATGTGACCGACCCGCTCAAGCAGCGGCAGGACTTCCTCGGCAAAACGCAACTCGAACAAGGCATCGTGGCGCGCCAGCATCTGCGCCTCGCCACCGCCGTCGATCAGAATCGTCGAGCCCGGCTTGGGCGACTTGCTCGAACGCACATGCGCCAGCACCCGATGGCTGTCCAGCACGCGCTCGACCAACACTTCAAGCTTGCCGCCCGACGCCTTCTGCCCAAACAGGCGCGCCGGAATCACCCGAGTATTATTGAACACCATCAAATCGCCGGCACGCAGGTACTCGAGCAGATCACTGAATTGACGGTGGGCGAGCTTACCGCTGGGCCCATCCAGCGTCAGCAAGCGACTGGCGCAGCGCTCGGCCAAGGGATGGCGGGCAATCAGAGAATCGGGAAGCTCGAAATGAAAGTCGGCAACGCGCATGGCGGGAAGAGGTCGTCTTGCAGGGCGGCAAAGCTTACCGGAAAACATGCATTTTGACCACGCAAGTGGATTGACCGGGCGCAAAGTGCTCCCTATACTGCGCCGCCATTGTGCCCCGGTGGCGGAACCGGTAGACGCGGCGGATTCAAAATCCGTTTTCGAAAGAAGTGGGAGTTCGAGTCTCCCCCGGGGCACCATTTAATTCTTGCTGTTGTTTCCATCTGCCGTGGATGCAACGCACTACACCCGCTTTAAGCTTGCACATATCCGCACGACTAAAGCAGCGCTTCAGCACCCTCTTGCACCCCCTTAAAATAGCCATTAATTCGGCCTAGGCTTCTGCTGAGCAGGGGTTGGCATTTGCCCAGAAGTTAGCTAGAGTCGGCCCACTGTGTTTGCATGGGTCGCCGCGAATCGTGACCTGGTGCAGTAGATCCTTAAGATCCGCTACATCCCGCTCGACTTCTATTACTCCTTGCAACCAGTCTCAGCCCTCTACTATTCAGAGGCTGTCATTAACTATAGTTTCAAGGAAATAGCACATGTCGAATCGTCAGAGCGGTACCGTCAAGTGGTTTAACGATGAGAAAGGTTTTGGTTTTATCACGCCAGAAAGCGGTCCGGATCTGTTCGTACATTTCCGCGCAATCGAAGGTAACGGCTTCAAGAGCCTGAAAGAAGGCCAGAAAGTTACTTTCGTGGCGGTACAAGGTCAAAAAGGCATGCAGGCCGACCAGGTTCAAGTCCTGGGCTGATTGCCACTGCCTTGAAAAACCCCTGATGGCGACATCAGGGGTTTTTTTATGCCACTGAACACAGCGACACGGACCATTCAGACTAAACACCCCACTGCATAACGAGCCCATCATGTCGAAACACCTACTGCGCCCGCAGGGTGACTTCCCCGCCGCGGGCTTGAGCCGCCGCCTTGCCGCCATGCTCTACGACATCCTACTGTGCATAGCCCTGCTGATTGTCGTGACCTTTATCTATAAGTTGATCCTTATGGGCTTTTACGGCGAGGCGCAACTTAAACAACTCTCCGACGCCGGTGCGCTGGATGGCGACCCGCTGCTATCGACGCTATTGGTACTAAGCCTGTTCGGCTTCTTCGGCAAGTTCTGGACGCACACCGGGCAAACACTGGGCATGCAGGTCTGGGGAGTGCGCATTCAAAACAGCGATGGAACTGCCATCACGTTGTGGCAGGCATTGTTGCGGTTTATCGTCGCTATCGGTTCTTGGTTATGCCTGGGCCTTGGCTTTCTGTGGATACTCTGGAACAAGGACAAGCGCAGCTGGCATGACATCTACTCGGACAGCTGCACAGTGCAACTACCCAAGAACATCCATAAAGATAAACAGTAACCAAGCCACATAAAAAAGCCGGCAGTTAGCCGGCTTTTTATTAGCGCGCAGCTAGCCCGCGCGGCGTAACAACCAGACACCGGCAAGAGCACAAATCGCCGCAGGGATCAGTACGGCGAACAGCGGCGAGAAACCGAACACCAGACTGGATGGCCCCAACAGATCCTGGGCGATACGGAACACGAAGCCCACCAACACACCGGTGAACACCCGCTGCCCCAGCGTGACCGAGCGCAGCGGCCCGAAGATGAAGGAAATCGCCATCAATACCAGCGCCGCGGTCACTATCGGCTGCAGCACCTTGGTCCAGAACGCCAACCAATACTGGCCATTATTCAGCCCCTGCTCCGCCAGGTACTGGATGTAGCGCCACAGCCCGGTGACCGACAACGCCTCGGGTTCCAACACCACGGTGCCCAGCAACTGCGGATTCAACTCGACATCCCAACGCTCGGTAGCGGTCTTGACGACTTCGGTGCTGCGCTCACGAAAATGCGTGGTCGCCACACTTTCCAACTGCCAATAGTCGCCCTGGTATTGCGCGCGCCGGGCAAAGCTGGAGGACAGCAAATGACGCTGATCGTCGAAGCGATAGCGCGTCACACCGAACAACACGCCATTAGGCTGCACCGCGTTGATATGCACGAACTCCTCGCCCTGGCGATGCCACAGGCCGCGCTTGGCGCTTTGCGCCTCACCGCCGCCCTGCGCCATGGCGCGATTGGCCTGGGCCTGGTTCTCGCTCCAGGGCGCCAGGTACTCACCAATCAGCACACCGACCAGCATCAGCACCAGCATCGGCTTCATCACCGCCCAAACGATGCGCCCGATCGACACACCGGCGGCGCGCATGATGGTTAACTCGCTGTTGCTGGCCAGGCTGCCCAAACCAATCAGGCAACCGATCAGCGCCGCCATCGGCAGCATCTCGTAGACCCGACGCGGCAGGGTCAAGAAAACGTACCAGGCCGCCTCCGGCAAACCGTAACCACCTTCGACATCGCCCAACTCGTCGATAAAGGCGAACAGCAACGCCAAGCCAACGATAATCCCCAGCACGGTGAGAATCGCAAAGAACACCTGGATGCCGATGTAACGATCCAACTTAACCACGAGCCACCCCCTGCGCAGCGCGACGACCTGCCCACTTCAAGCGCAGCGGCTCCCAATAGAGCAACGCAAAACCAATCAAGACGAATATCCCATGCACCCACCACAACCCCAGTGCCTGGGGAATTTGTCCCTTGTCCAGGGCGCCGCGCGCCGCGATCAGCAAGGCCAGGTAGGTCATGTACAAGAGAATTGCCGGCAACAGTTTGAGGAAGCGCCCCTGACGCGGATTGACGCGTGACAGCGGCACCGCCAGCAAGGTAACGACGAACACCAATACCGGGATCGACAGACGCCACTGCAACTCGGACTGAAAGCGTGGATTGTCGCTGCCTAGCAAGTCTCGGGTCGGCACGGCTTCGCGTTCGCTGATCTCGCCACTGACCGATGGCTTAGGCAGCAACACCCCATAGGTGTCGTATTGGATGGCCCGGTAGTCCGCCTGCCCGGGATTGCCGTCGTAGCGGTAGCCATTTTCCAGAATCAGGTAGCGACTGCCATCGGCCTGGATTTCCTGACGCCCGCTTTCGGCGACCAGCACGGTAATCCCGCGCTCCTTGTCACCCTCGCGGGACAAGCGTTTCTCGGAGATAAAAATACCGCCCAGCTCGGCGCGATCCGCTGACAGCTCTTTGGTGTAGGTGACCCGCGAACCGTCTTTCATCGCCTGAAAGCGTCCCGGCACCAGCGTGTCGAACTCGGTCAGGGCGTCCTGCTCGTTGAGAATCTGCGCCACCTGCGCCACACCCTGCGGCGCCAACCCCATGCTCAACCAGGCCACCAGCAGTGCCACCAGCAGCGCTGGCGCCAGGCTGTAGGTCAGCAAACGCTGCTGACTCATGCCGGTAGCCGAAAGCACAGTCATTTCACTGTCGAGATAAAGCCGTCCGTAAGCCAACAAAATGCCGAGGAACAAACCCAACGGCAGAATCAGTTGCAGGAAGCCGGGCAGACGAAAGCCCATGATCATGAACAGCACGCCCGGATCGAGCACTCCCTGCGCCGCCTGCGCCAGGTACTTGATGAAACGGCCACTCATAATGATCACCAGCAGCACGGCACTCACCGCACTCAAGGTCACCAGCACTTCACGAGACAAATAACGGAAGACGATCAAACCAGACACTCCAGGGTTGTCAGGCTCAGGCGGCTACGATCAAACTAGCCACACTGCTTGCCGGTTCGCACGATAGACGAACCACTGAAAAAATAGCCGGCATTATCCTGCAATACCGACTCGTTGTCTTGGGGACACCACGCCATGGAATTTATTGTCAAAAGCGCTCGTCCGGAAACACTGAAAACCGCCACCCTGGTTGTCCCCATCGGCGAAGGCCGCAAGCTCGGTGAAACGGCAAAAGCCATCGATCTTGCTAGCGCCGGAGCCGTCAGCGCATTGCTCAAGCGCGGCGACCTGGCCGGCAAACTCGGCCAGACCCTGCTGGTTCACAACTTGCCGAATCTGAAAGCCGAACGCGTATTACTGGTGGGTACTGGCAAGGACGGCGAACTGTCTGACCGCCAATTGCGCAAATTGATCGCTGCGGTTTACGCCACACTGAAATCGCTCGGCGGCAGCGATGCGGTATTGGCCCTCGACGAATTGCAAGTCAAAGGCCGTAACAGCTACGGCAAGACCCGCCTGATGGTGGAAAGCCTGGCCGATGCCGGCTACTGCTTCGACCGCTTCAAGAGTCAGAAGGCCGAAGCCGGCGCGCTGAAGAAACTCACCCTGCTCAGCGATAAAGCCAGCCAAGCCGATGCCCAGCGCGCCAGCACGCATGCTCAGGCGATCGCCATCGGCATGGCTTTCACCAAAGACCTCGGCAACCTGCCGCCAAACCTCTGCCACCCCAGTTTCCTCGCTGACGAAGCCAAGACGCTGGGCAAGGCCTACAAAAACCTCAAGGTCGAGATTCTCGATGAGAAGAAGCTCAAGGAACTGGGCATGGGCGCTTTCCTGGCCGTGGCCCAAGGCAGCGACCAGCCGCCGCGGCTGATTGTGCTCACCTACCAAGGCGGCAAGAAAACCGAGAAACCCTATGCCCTGGTCGGCAAGGGCATTACCTTCGACACCGGCGGCATCAGCATCAAGCCCGCCGCCGGCATGGACGAGATGAAGTACGACATGTGCGGTGCCGCCAGCGTGTTCGGCACCCTCAAGGCCGTGCTCGAACTGCAACTGCCGATCAACCTGGTGTGCCTGCTGGCCTGCGCCGAGAACATGCCCAGCGGCCGCGCCACCCGTCCCGGCGACATCGTCAGCACCATGAGCGGGCAGACCGTGGAAATCCTCAACACCGACGCTGAAGGCCGCCTGGTGCTGTGCGACACCCTGACCTATGCCGAGCGCTTCAAGCCGCAGGCGGTGATCGATATCGCCACCCTCACCGGCGCCTGCATCGTTGCCCTGGGCAGCAATGCGTCTGGCCTGATGGGCAACAACGACGAGCTGGTGCAGCAGATTCTCTCGGCCGGCCAAGTCGCCGACGACCGCGCCTGGCAACTGCCGCTGTTCGACGAGTACCAAGAGCAGCTTGATAGTCCATTTGCCGACATCGCCAATATCGGCGGGCCGAAAGCCGGCACCATCACCGCCGGCTGCTTCCTCTCGCGCTTCGCCAAGAACTACCACTGGGCGCACCTGGATATCGCCGGTACGGCCTGGATCAGCGGCGGCAAGGACAAAGGCGCCACTGGCCGTCCCGTGCCCCTACTGACTCAGTATCTGCTGGATCGCAGCAACGCCTGAGCCCCAGGCGCCTGTGCAGGAGCGGTCTTCACCGCGATTGACTGGTAAGCTGCACGCCGATCCAGCAAGCCGCTCCTGCAAATAACGCCAAAACCGTGCCGCCATGCCCCGAATAGAATTCTACGTACTCTCCTCCGCCGTCCCGGCTGATCGCCTGCGCGCGGCTTGCCAATTGGCGGCGAAAGCCTGGCGCGCCGGCCTGCCGGTGTTCCTGCGTGGCAGCGATGCGGCGCAGTGCGTTCAACTGGACGACCGGCTGTGGCGTTTCAAGGCGGAAAGCTTCGTACCGCACAACCTGTATCAGGATGACGCCCAGGCACCCGTGGTGATTGGCCTGGACGACGAGCCAGCCAGCGCGCAAGGCGTGCTGATCAACCTCAGCAGCACGCTTTCGCCGCACATCGAACACTTCAGCCGAGTGATCGAAATCGTCAATCAAGAACCCGACCTATTGACCGCCTGCCGGGAGAATTTCCGTAGCTATCGCCAGCGCGGCTATGATCCAAAACGAGTTGAACTCTAGTTGCACACCATGGACAGCCCAAAACCGCCGCAAAAACCCGCCCACCTGCTGAACGACCTGGAGTCGATCCGCCAACTGCTGGGTGACGAAAAGCTCGAACCGCCGCTGCTGCTCGACTCGCTCGACCCGGACAGCATCCCCCTGCTGTCGGATATCGTCACCCCCGCCTCGCACTACACCGCGCCCGCTGCGCCGCCGCTCACCCCGCAGGCTGCGGCCACGGCGGCGTTGCGCAACACGGTGCAGCAAAGCGTCAGCCGCGACAGTGAAATGAACCGCCTGGACAGCGAACTGCGCGCCGCCGCCCAGCTGATCCTGCAAGATGTGATCGACGACTTCGTACCGCAGATCGAGGCCGAACTGAAACGCCGCCTTGACGCGCGCCTGACCCGCCTGCTGCCACCGCGCCGCTTGTAACGTAGGGGGGGACATGCCGCCAGGCTTGTCCACCAAACCAACGCAGCGGCGGACAAGGCTTTGCTATGTCCGCCCCATCAGCTCCACCAGTCAGCCGCACCACGCTCAGCCTTACGCCCCGCGCACCTTCCCCGCTATACTTGCCGGCTTTTCCGCCTAGCCGTCATAAGGGTCCCGCCGCGCATGGACAAGACCTACCAGCCGAACGCCATTGAAACCGCCCTGTACCAGAACTGGGAGGCGAACAACTATTTCGCCCCGCAAGGTTCCGGCGAGCCCTACACCATCATGATCCCGCCGCCGAACGTCACCGGCAGCCTGCACATGGGCCACGGTTTCAACAACTCGATCATGGATTGCCTGATCCGCTTCCGCCGCATGCAGGGCCGCAACACCCTGTGGCAGCCGGGTACCGACCACGCGGGCATCGCCACGCAGATGGTGGTCGAGCGTCAGCTGGCCGCCGACGGCATTGGCCGTCACGACCTGGGCCGCGAGAAGTTCCTGGAGAAGGTTTGGGAGTGGAAGGAACAGTCCGGCGGCACCATCACCCGGCAGATTCGTCGCCTGGGCTCCTCGGTGGACTGGTCGCGCGAGCGCTTCACCATGGACGAAGGCCTCTCGGAAGCTGTTAAAGAAGCCTTCGTGCGCCTGCACAACGACGGTCTGATCTACCGCGGCAAGCGTCTGGTCAACTGGGACACCAAGTTCCACACCGCCATCTCCGACCTCGAAGTGGAAAACCACGACGAGAAAGGCCACCTGTGGAACCTGCGCTACCCGCTGGCCGACGGCAATAAAACCGCCGACGGCAAGGACCATCTGATCGTCGCCACCACCCGCCCGGAAACCATGCTCGGCGACAGCGCCGTGGCCGTGCACCCGGAAGACGAGCGCTATAAAGCCCTGATCGGCACCTTTATCGACCTGCCGCTGCTCGGCCGGCGTATCCCGATCATTGCCGACGACTACTGCGACCCCGAATTCGGCACCGGCTGCGTGAAGATCACCCCGGCCCACGATTTCAACGACTATGAAGTTGGCAAGCGCCACAACCTGCCGCTGATCAACATCTTCGACAAGAACGCCGCCGTACTGGCCACCGCTCAGGTGTTCAATATCGACGGCAGCGTCAACGCCACCTTCGACGGCAGCCTGCCGGCCGAATACGCCGGCCTCGACCGCTTCGTCGCGCGCAAGCAGATCGTCGCGGCCTTCGACGCCGCCGGCCTGTTGGTCAGTGTCGACGACCACGCGTTGAAAGTGCCGAAGGGCGACCGTTCCGGCACGGTGATCGAGCCGTGGCTGACCGACCAGTGGTACGTCTCCACCAAGCCGCTGGCCGAAAAAGCCATCGCCGTGGTCGAGAGCGGCGAGATCCAGTTCGTGCCCAAGCAGTACGAGAACATGTACTTCAGCTGGATGCGCGACATCCAGGACTGGTGCATCAGCCGTCAGCTCTGGTGGGGCCACCGCATCCCGGCCTGGTACGACGATGCCGGCAACGTCTTTGTGGGCCGTGACGAGGCGGAAGTACGCGCCACGCACAACCTCGGCGATGCCAACCTGCGCCAGGACGAAGACGTGCTCGACACCTGGTTCAGCTCCGGCCTGTGGACCTTCTCCACCCTCGGCTGGCCGCAGCAGACCGATTTCCTCAAGACCTTCCACCCCACGGATGTTCTTGTAACGGGCTTCGATATCATCTTCTTCTGGGTCGCCCGGATGATCATGCTGTCGACCCACCTGACCGGGCAGATTCCGTTCAAGACCGTGTACGTGCACGGCCTGGTGCGCGACGGCCAGGGCCAGAAGATGTCCAAGTCCAAGGGCAACGTGCTCGACCCGCTGGACATCGTTGACGGCATCACCCTCAATGAGCTGCTGGAGAAACGCACCAGCGGCATGATGCAACCCAAGCTGGCCGAGAAGATCGCCAAGCAGACCCGCGCCGAGTTCCCCGAGGGGATCGCCGCCTACGGCACCGACGCCCTGCGCTTCACCAACCTGGCGCTGGCTTCCACCGGTCGCGACATCAAGTTCGACATGGGCCGCGTCGAGGGTTACCGCAACTTCTGCAACAAGCTGTGGAACGCTGCCAATTTCGTGCTGGAAAACACCGATGGCCAGGACACCGGTGTGAATGGCGAGCCGGTCGAACTGTCCTCGGTGGACCGCTGGATCATCTCCGCCCTGCAGCGCACCGAAGCCGAAGTAACCCGCCAGCTCGACGCCTTCCGCTTCGACCTGGCGGCGCAGGCGCTCTACGAATTTATCTGGGACGAGTACTGCGCCTGGTATCTGGAACTGGTCAAGCCCGTGCTGTGGGACGAAAACGCCCCGGCCGAGCGCCAGCGCGGCACCCGCCGTACGCTGATTCGCGTACTGGAAGTGATCCTGCGTCTGGCCCATCCGTTTATGCCGTTTATCACCGAAGAAATCTGGCAGCGGATCAACACTCAAGCTGGCGTCAGTGGCGACACCATCATGCTGCAGGCCTGGCCGGTGGCGAACGAGAGCCGCATCGACGCCGCCGCCGAAGGCGATATCGAGTGGGTCAAGCAGCTGATGCTCGGCGTACGCCAGATCCGTGGCGAGATGAAAATCTCCATGGCCAAGCGCATCGACATCATCGTGCAGAACGCGGGTACCGAAGACCTGCGCCGCCTGGCCGACTTCGAGCCGCTGCTCAGCAAGCTGGCCAAGCTGGAATCGGTCCGTGTGCTGGCTAGCAGTGAAGAAGCGCCGATGTCCGCCACCGCCCTGGTCGGCGACATGCAGGTACTGGTGCCGATGGCCGGGCTGATCGACAAGGACGCCGAACTGGCGCGCCTGGACAAGGAAATCCAGCGCCTCTCCGGTGAAGTGCAGCGCGTCGGCGGCAAGCTCGCCAACGAAGGCTTCGTCGCCAAGGCCCCAGCCGAGGTGCTCGATAAAGAGCGCGCCAAGCTGGCTGAAGCCGAACAGGCGCTGGCCAAAATGATCGAGCAGCGCGGCAAGATCGCCGCACTCTGATCCCCTCGCGGCATGCAAAGGCCCGCAACCCTCACCGGTGCGGGCCTTTTCTTTGGCGCTGTATCCGTTATGCATGGCACGCAAACCCTGGCCCGAATTGTAGATTGGGCTGAGCGGTGCGAGGCCCAACAAGGCACACATCGGGGCGTCCGAGCCATCGCCGCGGGGCTTCGTCGCGTTGCGCCTCAGGCTACACGCCCCGCCCCAATCTACGGCTTATCGCCTTCGCAGCACACAGCGGGGACATGAGCAGCGCGCCGCCACAAAAAACCTTCACATCACCGCCCTAGCGCTTGCCCCGCTCAAGGCGCTGGCACGTTTTACCTACAGCAAACGCTGCACAGCAAACCTAACCGTTTGCTCAGAAAGCGCCGATTCACTGCGCCGCAAAGCCTATCCGCGCACAAATACCCTCCCAATTACGCCGCAATTCAGGCATCTTCTCCGGCGCATCAAGAGCCTCCGGCACTTTTTTACCAATAAAAAGTACACCCCTAAAAAAGCCCTGAAATCGGAATTCTGATCATGTATGCGTTGATGGCGTTGATTTTCGTCCTTGGTTACCTGTGCATCGCCTTAGAGCATCCGCTGAAGATCGACAAAGCCGCATCGGCGCTGCTGACCGCAGTATTCGCCTGGACGGCCCTGGTGCTGGGCGCTGACAGCATCTTCCCGTTGATCGGAGCGGCCGTGCCCGACGGCAGCGACAACACGCATTTCGTGGTCGAAGAGCTGCGCCATCACCTGGGCGAAATCTCGGAAATCCTGTTCTTCCTGATGGGCGCCATGACCATCGTCGAACTAATCGACGCCCACGAGGGCTTCAAGGTCATCACCGACCGAATTCGCACCAGCAAGCGCGTGTACCTACTCTGGCTGGTGGGGTTTATCACCTTTTTCCTTTCTGCGGCGCTGGATAACCTGACCACCACCATCGTCATGGTTTCGCTGCTGCGCAAGCTGATCGGCGACCAGCACGAACGCTGGTTCTTCGCCGGCATCGTGGTTATCGCCGCCAACGCCGGCGGCGCCTGGTCGCCGATCGGCGACGTGACCACCACCATGTTGTGGATCGGCAACCAGATCAGCGCCAGCGGTATTGTCGCCAGTCTGTTCCTGCCCAGTCTGGTCTGCCTGCTGGTGCCGCTGCTGGCGCTCAGCGTTACCCTCAAGGGCGAAGTGACCCGCCCGCACGACAGCGAACCGGCCGAAAGTCATCGCGACCCGACCACCCCGTTCGAACGCAACCTGGTGTTTGGTCTAGGGATTGGCTCACTGCTGTTCGTGCCAATATTCAAGACCGTTACCCACTTGCCTCCTTACATGGGCATCCTTTTCGGCCTCGGCCTGCTTTGGGTGGTGACCGAGGTGATCCACCGCGGCAAAAACGACGAGGACAAGCATCCACTGTCGGTCATCGGTGTATTGCGCCGGATCGACACCACCAGCGTGCTGTTCTTCCTCGGCATTCTGCTCGCCGTTTCCAGCCTGGCCACCGCCGGCCACCTGACCCAGGTGGCGAACTACCTGAAGGAAAGCCTGGGCAACGTCTACGCCATCAATATCGCGATCGGGTTGCTGTCGTCAGTGGTGGATAACGTGCCACTGGTGGCCGGCGCCATGAAGATGTACCCGCTGCTCACCCCCGATGCAGTGGCCGCCGCGGGCAGCGAAAGCGCCTGGCTGGGCAATTTCCTGGTCGACGGCACCTTCTGGGAAATGCTCGCCTACTGCGCCGGCACCGGCGGCAGTTGCCTGATCATTGGCTCGGCTGCCGGCGTAGCGGCGATGGGTATGGAGAAGATCAACTTCATCTGGTACCTGAAAAAGATCAGCCTGCTGGCGTTCCTGGGTTATATCTCCGGTGCGGCAACCTATATTGCGATGGCCACACTGAGCTGACCCTCAATCAGATCGTGCGCCAGTGGCGCACGGCATCAAGCCAGGAGCATGGCCCCATGGACGTGAGTAAAACCCGCACCAGCTTCTACCGTCGCCTGTACGTGGCCTGGCTGATCGACAGCGGCGCCGCCGCCAGCGTGCCGGCGCTGATGGCGGCCACCGGCATGCCACGGCGCACCGCCCAGGACACCCTGAGCGCCTTGGCCGACCTGGATATCGACTGCGTATTCGTGCAACAAACCGGCGAACGCAACAACGCCGGGCACTATGCCATCCGCGACTGGGGCGCCATCGACAAACGCTGGATCGCCGCTAACCTGCAGCAGATCAAAGCCACCCTGGGCTATCCCTGAGCGAGAAGTCGGCCATGCGCAGCTCACACCGCCTGTTACTGGTGATCCTGTTCCTGCTCGGCCTGTTCCTGGTATTCGAGGCACTGGGCATCCGTGCGCAGTTCAATCTCGACGCCCTGCAAACGCTGATCCTCATGCACCCGGTGGCCGGCCTGCTGCTGTTCATCCTGCTGTTCGCCCTGGGCAACCTGATCCAGATCCCCGGTTGGGTATTTCTCGCCGCCGCCGTGCTGGCACTGGGGCGGGTGTACGGCGGCCTCGCCACTTACCTGGCGGCGTGCATCTCCTGCGCCTTCACCTTTGTCGCCATCCGCGCCCTCGGCGGCAATGCCTTGCGCGAGCTGGACAACCGCCTGGCCCAGCGCCTGCTGGCCGGGCTCGATCGCCGCCCGCTGGCCAGCATCATCGCCCTGCGCATGCTGTTCCAAACTGTGCCGGCGCTGAACTACGCCCTGGCCCTGTCCGGCGTGCGCTTGCGCACCTACCTGCTCGGCACCCTGCTCGGCCTGCCGCTGCCCATCGCGCTGTACTGCCTGTTTTTCGATTACCTGGCCATGCTGTTGAATATCAACTAGCCAGAAACGTCCGGGTGTGAATAATGCCCCGGCCCCTTGCCGCCCGAACGGATTGCCATGCCTCGCCCACCGTCACGCCCCGCTGCGCCCAAGCCCGATGCCGCCAAAGGCCAGTTGCACCCGCGCAACCGTCACCAGGGCCGTTATGACTTTCCCGCGCTGATCAGCAGCAGCCCGGAGCTGGCGGCGTTCGTGATCATCAATCCGTATGGCAAGGAAAGCATCGACTTCGCCAACCCGGCGGCGGTCAAAGTGTTCAACCGTGCGCTGCTCAAACAGCACTATGGCATCGCCCAGTGGGACATTCCGGCCGATTACCTGTGCCCGCCGATTCCCGGCCGCGCCGACTACCTGCATTACCTGGCCGACCTGTTGGCCAGCAGCAATGGCGGCAAAATTCCGCGGGGCGCCCAGGTCCGCGCCCTGGATATCGGCGTCGGCGCCAACTGCATCTACCCGCTGCTGGGCCACTGTGAATATGCCTGGCGCTTTCTCGGCTCGGACATCGCCGCCAGCGCCATCGCGTCGGCCAACGCCATCGTGCAGGCCAACCCGGGCCTCGCTACGGCCATCGAGTTGCGCCAGCAAGCGGATGCCAAGCACATTCTTCATGGCCTGCTGGGCGCCGACGAACGCTTCGACCTGAGCCTGTGCAACCCGCCCTTCCATGCCAGCGCCGAGGAAGCCAGCAGCGGCAGCAAACGCAAATGGCGCAACCTCGGCAAGCTCGACCCGAAACGCAAATTACCGGTGCTGAACTTTGGCGGCCAGGCGGCCGAATTGTGGTGCCAGGGCGGCGAAGCGGCATTCGTCGGCCGCCTGATCAAAGAGAGCGTGCAGCACGCGCAGCAGGTGCTCTGGTTCAGCACGCTGATCTCCAAGGCGAGCAACCTGCCTGGCGTGTACAGCGCCTTGAAACAGGCCGGCGCGGTCGAGGTCCGCACCGTGGACATGGCCCAGGGCCAGAAGCAGAGCCGTTTCGTCGCCTGGACCTTCCTCACGCCCGAGCAGCAGCAAAACTGGCGCAAAGAACGCTGGAAATAGGCCGTAGGATGGGTTGAGCGCAGCGATACCCATATGACTCCGCCGCCATCATGGGTTACGCCGCGCCCAATAAGAGCACGACTCAGGCGCTATTCGCGGCTAACCCATCCTACGATCAGCCGCGCGTTACCAGGGCAACCAGCCACCCAGGCCCAGCCACAACCCGGCGGCGCTCATGCTCAGCAGGGTCACCGGGAAGCCGCTACGGGCGAAGTCGACGAAGCTCAGCGCGACGCCCTGGCGCCGCGCGCTTTCCGCCACGATCAGGTTGACCACGCTGCCGATCAGCAGCAGGTTGCCGGCCAGCGTCGACATCACCGCCAGACCGACCAGCACCGCCTCCGAGGCGTTTGGCATAAAGCCCAGCAGCAACACCACGAACGGCACATTACCGATCAGGTTGCTGGCCAGTAACGACGCTGCCGCCAGCGACCACACGCCCTGCGGCAACAGCCCCTGTTCGGTCAGGTACGCCGCCACGCCAGCCACTTCCGGCAACGCCAGCGCCGCGCCGGTGACCACGAACAACCCGGCGAACAGCAACAACAGGTTCCAGTCGACCTTGTGCACGTAGTCGCGGCTGTCCACTCGCCGCGAGATCATCACCAGAGCGGCGATCAGCAACGCCGACAGCTCACGCGGCAGGCTGGTGGAAAACAGCCCGAGCAGCACCAGGCTGGCGAGTAACGGTTTGAGGTAGCTGCGTGCGCCATAGATCCGCTCGACCGGCGTCTGCACCTCGACCAGCACCTTGGGCACGCCCCAACGCGCGCGCCATTGCCACCAGATGCAGGCGTAGGTAATCGCCAGGGCAGCCAGCGCCGGTGGCCCGGCGATAAAGGTAAACGCCCAGAAATCCAGGCCGCCGGCCTGGCCGATCAGGATGTTCTGCGGGTTGCCGATCAGGCTGGCCGCCGAGCCGGCGTTGCACGACAAGGCCAAGGCAATCAGAAACGGCCGTGGATCGAGGCCACGCGCCAGCAGACTATGGCAGAGCAAGGGCGTCAGGGCGAAAGCCACGATATCGTTGACCAGCACCGCCGAGAGCACGCCGCCGAGCAGCACCACGCCGGCCAGCAGCAACGCCGGACGCTGGGCATAGTGGCTGAGTTGGGCGTTGAGCCAGGCATACACGCCGGAAAAGTCGAACTGTGCGGAAATCAGCATCAACGCCAACAGCAGCAGCAACGCGCCGGCATCCAGGTGGCTGGCCGCCTCGCTCGGCGCCAGCGCCCCGCTGACCAGCAGCAACACCGCTGCCGTCGCCGCAATCCAACTGCGGTCGACGCGCAGCCCTTTGATGCCTCCGGCGGCCATCCCCAGGTAGGTCAATACAAACAGCCCCAGCACCAGCCAAGAGGTAATGGCCATTCAGTCCTCGATAATTCGCACGATTCAATAAGTGCGCCCGCCGACAGCGGCCAGCCATGGCGCCGCTGCACTCTAGCGGCGCGCGCAGTGGAGAGAAAGCCGACAGGCGCGTAACCCGGCAACTCGGCGCGTGGCTGCACCGCCGCAGGCAGCCATCAGCCCAATGCAACGGCCGCCGGACCAGGCAGCCGGTTCTGCACGCGTTCGAACAGGCTGTCGACCGTCAGCGCCAACAAGCCGATCAACAGCGCGCCCTGCACCACATAGGCGCTATTGCCGTTGACCAGCCCGGAAATGATCGGGTCGCCCAGGGTGCTGGCGCCAATCGTCGAACCAATCGCGGCCGTGGCGATATTGATGGTCACCGAGGTGCGACTACCCGCGACGATCACCGCCGAGGCCAAGGGCAACTCCACCTGCCAAAGCACCTGCCACGGCGACATGCCCATGCCGCGCGCCGCCTCCAGCACCGCCGGGGCGATGCCATGCAGGCCCGCCAGGCTGTTGCGCAGGATCGGCAGCACGCCATACAGCACCAGGGCGAACAACGTCGGCAGCACGCCGAAACCCAGTGCCGGCACCGCCAGCGCCAGCACCGCCACCGGCGGAAAGGTCTGACCGATGGACGCAACCTGGCTGGCCAGCGGCAGGAAGTCCCGCCCCCACGGCCGCGACACCATGATCGCCGTGCCCACGCCGAGCGCCACAGCGGCGCAGGCGGCCGCTGCGACCAACAGCAGATGCTTGACCAGCAAACCGCTAAACGAGGCCTGGCTGTAGATCACCGCGCGGGCGCCGGGCTCGATCGCCCGAAAACCCGCTTCCAACTGTGGTAAGCCAAAGGTTGCGGCCAACAGCAAGCCCAACCACAGCAACGGCCAGCGCCAGCCTTGCCAGTGGCTGGCGGTCATTGCGGCGCGCCACGCAGCAGGCTGTCGACATGCAGCACGCCGACCTGCACGCCTTGCTCATCCACCACCGGCAGGCTCGTGCAACGCTGCCAGAGCATCAGCGACAGCGCCTGACGCAGGCTGTCGGCAGTTTTCAGCGCCGGGCCGACAACCCGCAGGCCCGGCGCGTTTAGGGGCTGCATCAACGCGGCAACACGCTGCAAACCGGCCTGTTTCAAGCCCCGCTCCTGGCCGCCAAGCAGGTTCTCGACAAACGCCGTGGCCGGCCTGGCCAGCAGTGCCTGCGGCGTGTCCTGCTGGACGATGCGGCCTTTCTCCATCACCACGATGCGGTTGGCCAGCTTCAGGGCTTCGTCCATGTCATGGGTGACGAAGACGATGGTCTTGCGCAACTGCGCCTGAATACGCAACAGCTCGTTTTGCAGGCTATCGCGGGTGATCGGGTCGAGCGCGCCGAACGGCTCGTCCATCAACAGAATCTCCGGGTCGCCCGCCAGGGCGCGCGCCACGCCGACGCGCTGGGCCTGCCCGCCCGACAACTGGTTGGGGTACTTGCCGGCGAACTCGGCGGCCGGCAGGTCGAGCAAGTGCAACAGCTCGTCTACCCGCTGGGCAATGCGCGGTGCCGGCCAACCCAGCAAACGCGGCACCACGGCGATGTTGCGCGCCACCGTCCAGTGCGGAAACAGGCCAATGCTCTGGATCGCATAACCGATGCGCCGGCGTAGGGTGTGCGGATCGAGCTGGTCGATGGCCTGGCCGTCGATGCGGATCTGCCCGGCGGTGTGTGCGATCAAGCGGTTGATCATGCGCAAGGTGGTGGATTTACCGCAGCCCGAGGTGCCCACCAGCACGCACAACTCAGCGGCCTTGACCGTCAGGCTGATGTCATCGACCGCCACGCTCGGACCAAAGGATTTACTGACGTTGAGCAACTCGATCATGGCGCGGGAACACCCCGATAATGTGCGGCCAGCAGGCTGAACAGGCTGTCCGCCAGCAGGGCCATGAGCAGGATCGGCAAGGCGCCGAGAACGATCAGGTCCATCGCCGCCTGGCCCAACCCCTGAAAGATGAAGGTGCCAAAACCGCCCGCGCCGATCAACGCCGCCACCGCGGTCAAGCCAATCGCCTGGAGCGTGGTGACTCTCACCCCTTCGATGATCACCGGCAGGGCCAGGGGCAGGCGCACCTGGAAAAACACCTGGCGCGGGCTCATGCCCATGCCGTGCGCCGCGTCGATCACGCTGGGCTCGACCGCCTGCAAGGCCACACCGATATTGCGCACGATCGGCAGCAGGCTGTAGGCGATCAACGCCAGCAGCGCCGGCGCCCAGCCAATCCCGCGTACGCCGAACTGCTGCAACAGCGGAAACTGCGCGGAGAGGTAACTCAAGGGGGCGATCAGCAGGCCGAACAGCGCCAGGCTGGGAATCGTCTGGATAACGCTCAACAACCCCATGCAGCTGCGTTGTATCGCGGGGAAACGGTTGATCAGCAGCGCCAGCCCTGCGCCCAGCAGCAGGCTGACGCCCACCGCCGCGGCCACCAGGCCCAGGTGGCTGTACAACGCGCTGCTGAACTGCTGACGGCGCGACTGGTATTCGCGCATCAGCGCCAGCGGCTCCAACCCACCCAGGTGAGCGACACCCAGCGTCAGCAGGAGCAGCCCCAGACCAATGCCCAGCAAGCCTGCGCGGTGCAGGCGCACGCGCTGCTGCAATTCGATCGACAGCAGGCCCAGGAGAAACAGCAGGCCCCAGAAGCCCGCCCCGATGCCGACGCGAGCATGCGCCAGCTCGGCGGTTATATGCTGCTCACCAACCCAGGCCAGGCTCAGCGGCAACTGCGCCAGCAGCAGGCACAACAGCGCCAGCAGCACGCCGTATGGCGGACGCCGCACGTAAGCGGCGAGTAGGCCACACAGCGCCAACACCCCGCTCAACCCCAGCGCCCAACGCATCCCCACTGCCGCCACCAGCCCGAGACTGCTGCCCGGGACGATGCGATTGGCTTGAATGCTGACGAAATCCAGGCTCCAGAGCAGCGCCAGCGCCATCAGGACCAGCACGGGAATCACTCTATTGACGGGCCGCAAACGCATCACTCAGCACCACCCAGGGCGCACATCAATCGCCCAGGCTGTCGAGAAAGTCGGCGGCGACCTGCGCCGCATCGGCGCCCTCGACCGCCACTTGTGCATTCAGGTGTTGCAGGGTTTGCAGGTCCAGTTCGGCGAAGATCGGCTCCAGCAACTCGCCGATCTGCGGGTAGGCCTGCAAGGTCTCGGCCCGCACCACAGGCGCCGGCTGGTAAACCGGCTGCACGCCACGGGTGTCCTCCAGCACCTGCAAATCCAGGGCACTCAGGCCACCATCGGTGCCGTAGCTCATCGCCGCGTTGACCCCGCTGGTTTGCAAGGCCGCCGCGCGTAGCGTCGCCGCGGTATTGCCGCCGCTCAGAATCAGCAACTGCTCGGCCGTCAAGGTGAAGCCATAAGCCTGTTGAAAGGCCGGCAACGCGCTTGGCGATTCGACGAACTCGGCACTGGCGGCAAATTTGAACGCACCGCCGGCCTTCAGGTATTGCGCCAGGTCATCCAGGGTTTTCAGGCCCTGCGCACGTGCCAGGTCGCCGCGCACACTCATCGCCCAGGTGTTGTTGGCATTCGCCGGTTGCAGCCACACCAGTTGATTGGCCTCAAGGTCGCGGCGCTTGACCTCGGCATACCCCGCCTCGGCGTCTTTCCACAGGGCGCTGTCGGCCTGCTCGAAAAAGAACGCGCCGTTGCCGGTGTATTCCGGGTAGATGTCCACCTCCCCGGCGAGTAACGCCTTGCGCACAATGCTGGTGCCGCCGAGCTGAATACGATCCTCGACCGGTACGCCGCCGCGCTGCAAGGCCTGGTAGATCAATTGCCCCAGCACCGCGCCCTCGGTATCGATCTTCGACGCCACCACCACGCGGTCCTCGGCCTGAGCCGGCAGGCTGACGGCCACACAGAACGCCAACAGCGACAGCAGTCGAACGATGGTGTTGTTCACTAAAGACATGCTTCTCACCTTGTTTGGTTTGCCACAGACAAGGGGGGCAGCCGCGCCCGATGCGCGCACCGCATGGTCACAACGCCCAAGCCCTGGGTTGAACCATAGCAGCGCAGCGCCGTCCCGGCCCTTCACGGCAGTCGATGAGCATCCCCGCCAGGCGGCGTGGGCGATGGCGCGGACGCGCCGTAGGCCGGCAGTGCACGCGTTGGCTCATGCAACGCGTCATTGGCATAGAGCCAATAACCCAGGCGCACCATAGGACGCACCTGGGCTGCGGCTTACTTGAGCAGTTCGAACAGCGCGACGTTGCCGCTCTTCTCCAAGCCGGTGACCAGGAAGTGCCGGCCCTCATGCTCGACATGCGCCAGGCCTTCCGGCGCCAGCTTGCCGGAGCCTGCGCCTTCGCCAGCACCGATCACCTGGAGCACTTTGGGTTGCGCCGGTTGCTGCAGATCGATCAAGGCCAACGCATCGGCGCGCTCCAGGGTAGCCACCGCCAGGCGCTTGCCGAAGGCATCGAAGCTCAGCACGCCTTCCGGCTCGCTGCCCTTGTTCGGGCTGCGCGCATCCGGGTAAACGCCGGCCTGGGCGGCCATGTCGTCGAGCTGGCTGCCGGTATCGCCGAGCAGCTCGCCGCTGAGCGCATCGAACACGCTGACCGTGCGCCCACCACCGCTGGGCAGGCCGGCCTTGGTCTTGGCGATTTTCGGCTCGGTATCGCCCTCATCGGCGCTGATCAGGTAGCGACCATCGGCACTCACCGCCAGGGCATCCGGCTCGCGCAGGGCGAACAGCTCGGCATTCGGCTGATACTTGCCGTCCTCCACGATATCCGCGGCATGACGCACCGTGCCGGCGCCAAACACCTTGTCCAGCTTGCCTTGCCGCACATCGACCACGGCAATCGCGTTGTTCTCCTGCAGGCTGACGTAAGCACGCGCGCCGTCCGGGCTGAAGGTCACGTATTCCGGTTCGATATGCTCGGGGCTGGTGCCGAACGGGATCTTCAACTCTTCACCGTCGATCACCCGCTCCAGCAGACGTTGATGCTCGGCCTGGGTCGCGCCTTCGACGCCAGCCAGGTCCGGCAGTTTGATCAGGCTGTGCTTGGCCGCTGCCACGCCGCCGCGCAGGTCGATCAGGCTGATCGAGCCTTCGCCGCTGCGAAAGCCCGCGCCGTCGCGCACATAACCTTCGCCTTCATTGGCCACCACGACAAAATCGCCGCTCGGCGAAAACGCCAGGCTGTCCGGCCACACGCCGATTTCCACGGAGCCCAGCAGCTTGCCGTCGGCCGCCGCACGAAACTCCACGCGGCCGTTTTTCAGGCCATCGCTGTTACGGATGCACACGGCAAACATATCTTCGCTGGGGTGGAAGATTGCCGAGGTGATCTCGCCAGCACCCTCGGCCACCAGCTCATGCCGCGCAATACGGCTTAGGCCTTGGCGCGGGTCGAGCTTGAGGATATCCACCAGACCCTCAGCGCTGTTGGAAACGCTTACCCGCAGGCTCGATGCCTGGATACTGACGATCTCGGTGCCGGCCGCAAAGCCGCTCTGATACACATCCAGCGCTTTCAACTCAAGCGCACACGCCAACGGGGCCAAAGCAAACAACGCGCACAGGGCTGGAATACGCAGCATGGCAAACATCCTTATGCAAAGACTGGGGGAATGAACAAAACCGCAGCAGCTTGCATAAAGCGGGTGACGGGTTGATGACGGTTCAATGGCAACAAAACGAATCGCAACACACTTGCCACTCTGCTTACCACACGGCCATTTTCATCACGCCGGCTCGGTGTTACTACTGAAAGGCCATGACCGGTGCGCGCACGCCAAGCCGCAGGCCCCCGAAGATCACTCAAGGAATGCGGATGAACTGGAAAAGACTGTTCGCAGTCAGCCTTCTGTTGCTGTGTTCGACAACCCAGGCCGTGGAGCCGCGCGAATTGAAAATCAGCGTTGGCGACTGGCCGCCGTACTTGTCCGCCGAGCTCAAGCACAACGGGGTGGTCGCCCACCTGATCAGCGACCTGTTCGCCGACGAAGGCTATCGCGTTACGTTCCAGTTCCTGCCTTGGCCGCGCGCCTATGCCTCGGCTGCCGACGGCAAGTTCGCCGCCAGCGCCATCTGGATGCACAAAAGCGAACGCGAGAGCGACTTCCACTACAGCGCGCCGATACTCGACGAGCAGTTCGTGTTCTTCCACCTGAAAAGCTTTCCGTTCGACTGGAACAGCCTCTACGACCTCACCGGCATGACCCTCGGTGGCGGCCTGGAATACAGCTACGGCCCCAAGTTCGATGCCTTTCTCGGCACAGGCAAGGTGCAGATGGAGCGCGTTTCCAACGACATGCAGAACTTCGAGAAACTGCTCAAGGAGCGCGTGGTGCTCTACCCGCAGGAGATCAACGTCGGCTACGCCGCCCTGCGCAATAACTTCAGCGCCGCCGACATCGCGAAAATCACCCATCACCCCAAGCCGCTGCTCAATAACCTCAGCTACGTGCTGTTCCCCAAACAGTTCGCCGATAGCGAGGAACTGCTCGAACGCTTCAACCGGCGCTTGCAGCACTACCGCGACAGTGGCCGTTACGCGCGCTATTTCCGCGATTTGCAGATGGGCAAGTACGAGATTGCGGCGGGGGCCGCGGCGAATACGCCATGACCGTTGCACGATCGCCTCAAGCGTCGCCCATCTGCGTGTGCAGCACATCGGCTATCGGCAGCGCCACAGCCAGGCGGCTGAGGTTCCAGTAGTGCCCTTCCAGCGTACGGTTGACCAGCAAGGTCGCCGCGGCGGGCTGCAAGCTGCCAAGCGCACCAAACACATCCGGCAGCAGCGCCTGTAACTGTTCATGCAGCGGTGTCGCCGAGAAATCCCAGTGCGCGCCCGGTTGCAGCAAGGGTCCGAGCAACCCGTGCAATTGCCGGTACAAGCCATAAGGTGTGGCGGATTGCGGCTGGCGCGTGCCCAGCGCCTGGAAAGCCTGCTCCAGCTGCTCGCCATTGCGCGCCTGCAAGGCGCGAAAGGTTTGCACGTAAGCGGCAAGCAGCGCCGGCGACAGCGGCTGCACGCAACCGAAGTCATACACCAGCAACTCACCGTCGGCGGTATACGCGAAGTTGCCTGGGTGCGGGTCGGCATGCAGCAAACCTAATTCAAAGGCTTGCGCACTCAGCCAACGCACCAGGGTCAGCGCCACGCGCTCACGTACCTCGGGGCTGGCCTGACCAACCTCGGCAAACGGCAAGCCCGCCTCCTCGCTCAGCACCAGCACGCCTGGCCGACACAAATCCTCCTGCGGTTGCGGCAGACGCAGCCCCGGCCAGCCGGCAAAGTGTTCGCGAAAGCGCTGTAGACGGCGCATCTCCGCCGGGTAATCCAACTCCGCCTCGATCACCATGGCCAGCTCGCGATACACCGCCTCCAGTTGTGCGGCAGGCGCGCGGAACAATCGCCCGAGCGGTAACAAGCGACGCACTTGGCGTAAGTCTGCCGCGCAGATCTGCGCGATACCGGGGTACTGCACCTTGAGCACCAGCGCCCGGCCGTCCAACGCCTGCGCACGGTGCACCTGACCAAGCGAAGCGGCGGCGAACGGTTGCTCCTCGATATGCCGAAAGTAACGCCCCAGGTCGGCGCCGTAGACTTGCTGCAAATGCCCCTGCAATGCGCTGAACGGCAACGCCGGCACGCGGTTTTGCAGTTTCGTCAGCGCCTCCGCCAGTGGCGCTGGTAGCACTCCTTGCCACTGCGACGCCATCTGCCCGAGTTTCAGCACCGGGCCTTTCATCTCACCCAATACGCTGCCGAGCAAATCGCCGACCGGCTGCCAGTCAATGCCCGAGCGCCCCGGCCGCAGGCTTTGTCCCAGCACGCTGCCGGTGATCCGCGTAGCGGTGCCGGCCAGCTTGAGAAAACGCCCGAGTGCAGAAGCGGAGGGTGGGGGAACCGGAGGAATAGCCATGACTGCCCTGCTCGCCAAATCGAACCCCGATCATGCGCCCGCACGGGGCACCGACCAAGAAATACACGCCACATGGCGACGACCCAGTAGCGCCAGGCGGATTAGCGCGGGTTCCAGTAGCGCTGCATCTCGACGAATAGAAAAGACGCGGTCCAGGTGATCAGCACCAGGCCGGTCAATGCCTCGATTCCGGTCAGGTAGCGCAAATCGCCGACCGGCTCGATGTCCCCAAAGCCGATGGTGGTGAAGGTGGTAAACGAAAAGTACACGCAGTCCATCAGGCTGCCGTCGGCACTCCCGGCCAAGTGCCCCCAGCCGGGGGTGCGGAGCATAAAGAAATAGGCAAAGGCGAAGATCCACACTTCAACCGCATGCGCGACCAACGCCCCACCGACCCCGAGCACAATCCTGAAGCGGTGTTTGACCTTCATCTTTGGCAAAAGCAGGGTCAGCCGGAAGAGGAATTCGTAGTGGATGATCACCGCAACGATCACCACCAGGCTGTTGAGCATAACTACGCTTAACACATTCGCACCCGCCAGCAGTTGATTGATCGTCAGGGTTGCACGGCAAACCGCCTGTCCAAGCCGCTATAGCCCATGCCCACGCTCTTGTGCACTTTCAGCTGCACCGGGATGCGTTCTTTCAGCGCCTCGACGTGGCTGATCACGCCGATCATCTTGCCACTGGCGTTGAGGTTGTCGAGGGCATCCAGGGCGACTTCCAGGGTTTCGCCATCGAGGGTGCCGAAGCCTTCGTCGAGGAACAGCGAGTCGATGCTGGTCTTGTGACTGACCAGATCGGACAGCGCCAAGGCCAGGGCCAGGCTGACCAGAAAGCTTTCGCCGCCGGACAGGGTCTTGGTGTCACGCGCCGCATCGGCCTGCCAGGTGTCGATCACTTCCAGTTCCAGCTCGCCACTGCTCTTGCGCGCCAACTGGTAGCGGCCGTGCAAACGTTCCAACTGCTGGTTGGCCAGGTAGACCAAGTGATCGAGGGTCAAACCCTGGGCGAATTTGCGATATTTGGCGCCGTCCGCCGAGCCGATCAGGCTGTTGAGTTGTTGCCAGAGGTCGTATTCGCCCTGCTTGGCTTGGATCCCGGCGAACAGGCTTTGCTGACCGAGCCTGCGCGCATCGTCGCCTTGCAGTTGCGCACGGATTTCGCCCTGGCGTTCGCTTAGGGTTTTTAGCTGGGCGCTGAGCCCAATTAACTGTTCATCCAGTTGCGCCAGGCTAAGCATGGTGGCCGGGCTGGCCTGCAAAGCAGCCAACTGCTGCGCGGCGGCACTGGCCAGGGCCTGGGCATCGCTTA
Source organism: Pseudomonas sp. UBA2684 (assembly GCA_002354655.1). Classification (GTDB taxonomy): domain Bacteria; phylum Pseudomonadota; class Gammaproteobacteria; order Pseudomonadales; family Pseudomonadaceae; genus Aquipseudomonas. The sequence goes on along the minus strand of DELY01000036.1, from coordinate 59,269 downwards.
GGGCCTTGTCCAGACGCTGACGCAATTGCTGCAACGCGGCGCGCTGCGCCTCGTCCAGCAGAGCGCCCAGATAATCGGCCTCGGAATTCAATGGGCTGGCGGCCAGAGCCGCCACCCACTGCTGCTCGGCCTGTTGCAGCCGCGCCTGATCATCCTGCAAGCGGCTGGCCAGGGCCTGACGGCTACCGGCCAGTTGCTGCTGACGGCGCTGCGCCTCTTCCAGTTGAACCTGCGCCTGTTGCAAGGCCGCCTGAGCATCGGCGGGCCTGGCCAAGGCTGGCTGTTCGGCCAGGTCCAGGCCACCCCAGCGCTGTTGCCAGAGGTCAGCCTGCTGAACGGCGCTTTGTAGCGCATGCTCCAGCTCGCTTAGCTGGCGCTGTAAATCCAGGTTCTGCTGCTGATTGTGCTGCCAGCGCTGCCACTCGGCCTGACGTTCGGCCAGCCAGGCGCTGGTGTCGGCCGGCAGCTGATAGCCGAACTCGGCCAGGGCTTGGCTCAGGCTAGCAGTGCGCTTATCGGCAACACCCTGCAGCTGCTGCAGACGCACTTGGCCTTGCTCAACCTGCTCTTGGCGTTGCTGCAGTTGCAGGTGATTGAGCGCCTGCTGCTGTTCCAGCTCGCTGCACAGCTGCTGCAGACTTAGCCGTGCCTGCTGACGCTGCTCAAGAGCGGTATTGAGCTGTTGCAACTGCTCAAGTTGCTGCTGTAGCTGTTGCAGCTCGCTGCTCTGTTGCGCCTGCTGTTCAGCCAAAGCAGCAGCATCGGCTAGCGGGTGCTCCAGCTGCACACAGAGGGCTTGCCAGCGTTGGCCCTGCTCGGCCTGGATCTGCTGACCACGCGCAAACTGCTGCTGTTGCTGCTCCAGGCGCGCGGCGAGTTTTTCCAACTCGCCGGCCAGTTGCCGACCTTGTTCGGTCAGGGCCTCCAGCTCGTTGCGTTTGCTGTGGAGCAGCGCCCTGGTCGCCGACACATCCAGGGCCTGGTAGGCGCTGATCGCCGGGTGCGACTCGGAGCCGCACAACGGGCAGGCTTCACCGGGTTGCAGCTGGGCGCGATGGGCTTCGAGAGCCTGGATGCGTTGCTCCTGCTCCAGCAGTTTTTCCTGGGCCTGCACCTGTTGTTGCAGGTCCTTGTAGCTCAGACGCAGCTGCGCCACCTCGGCAGCTTTGGCCTGATGCTGCTCGCGCTGCACCACCAAGGCACTGGCCAACTGGGTTTGCTCGGCCGTCAGGCGCTGCCCGGCCGTGGCCAATTCGCCCAGCTGGGTCAGTACACCGCCCTGGATATGCAGCTGCTGCCAACGCTCACGCAAGTCCGCTTCACTGCGCCCGGCCAGCAACGCCTGCTGTTGCTGCTGCGCGGCACCTTCCTGTTCGCGCGCCTGCTGCAGGCGGTTCTGTTCGGCACTGAGCTGCTCGATTTGCTGGCCGAGCTGCGCCTGCAAGGTGGCGATGCTGTCTTGCAACTGCTGCTGGCTCAGTTGCAGCTGGGCGATTTCCCCGGCCAATTGCTGGCGTGCCTTCAACTGCTCACCCCAACTGCCCAGTTGCTCACCCAGACGGCCATGCTGCGGCTGCGCGGCCAGTTGTTGCTGCAACTGTTGCAGGCGCTCGGCCAGTTGCTGACGTTGCGCCTGGCAATCGGCCAGCAGCAAGGCGCTGATTTCGCGGGCCTGCCAGCTGTGCTCGGCAATAGCCTGCTCAACCTGGCGCTGCTCGGCGGCATTCTGTTGTAGGCCTTGCTCGGTCTGCGTCAGGCTCTGGCGAGCCTGCTGCCAGTCATGGTGCAACGGTTGCAAACGCAGTGCCGGCTCGCTGGCGACCAGTTGCGCCAGCTGCGGCTGGGCCAGCTGTAAATCATCCTGCGCCGCCTGCTCGGCCTGCTGGCTGGCGTGCAACTGAGCCTGGATCTTGCCCAGTTCCTCGCACCAGCGGCGCTGGCGCTGCAACTCGGTTTGCTGGGTGCTCAGGGCGGTTTCATCAATAGCCAGTTGCTCGGCCTGCGCTTGCAACTCGGCGCGCTGTTCGTCGCCGAGCAACTCGACCCCTTCGGCGCGGGCGCGCAGCTGGTCAAGGCCGACCTTCACCTCGCGGGTCTGCTCGAACACCCGCTGAGAAATCTGCCCGTAGATCTCGGTGCCGGTCAGCTCTTCCAGCAGCTCGGCGCGCTGGTTGGCGTTGGCCTCGAGAAAAGCGGCGAAACCGCCCTGGGCCAGCAGCATGGATTTGGTAAAGCGCTCGAAATCCAGGCCGGTGAGGCGCTCGGTCTCGCGCAGCTTCTCGTTGATCTTGTCGGTGACGATCTGCCCGTCTGCCGCGGCCAGTTCGACCTTGGGCGCCTGCAACGCGCCATCGGCCTTGTCGCGGGCGCGGCGCTGGCTCCAGAAGGCGCGGTAGCCAATGCCCTTGACCTCGAATTCGACCTCGGCCAGGCAGTCGGCGGTGTGCCGGGTCATCAGCTCGTTGGCGCTGGCCGAGACCGTACTCATGCGCGGCGTGCGGTGATACAGCGCCAGGCAGATGGCATCGAGCAGCGTGGTCTTGCCCGCGCCGGTTGGCCCGGTAATGGCGAACAGGCCGTTGTCCTTGAACGGCTCGGCGGTGAAATCGATCTTCCACTCGCCTTTCAGCGAATTGAGGTTTTTCAGGCGCAGGCTCAGGATTTTCATGCCTCGCCCTCGCGCAGTTCACTGACCACCTGTTGATACAGCCCCAGCAGGCGTGTCTGCTCGGCGTCATCCAGGGCTTCGCTGCTTAGGCGTTGGGCGAACACATCGTCCACGCTCAGCTCATCCAGGGTTTCCTTGGCCTGGCCTTGCAGGCTGGCGCTGGCATTGCCGCGCTCGCGGCGGATACGCAGCACCTCCACCGGCAAGCCCTCGCACAGCGCGGCGATACGCAGTTGCAGGTCGCTCAGGTAATCGTCGGTGCCGACCAGCACTTCCAGCCACACCGGCTGCTCGGCACTGCCCTGCTCCGCCGCCTGCTTGATCAGGACTTCCAGCTCTTTAAGCGAACCGCGCAGCGATAACAGCGGCTGAAAACGCGGCACCGGCAACGCGCTGATCTGGCGCAAGCCGCAGCCATCCAGTTCCACCAGCAGCACTTCCTTCTGCTGCTTGGCCTCATCGAAACTCAGCGCAATGGGCGAGCCGCAGTAGCGGATATGCTCCAGGCCGCCCACCTTCTGCGGTCGGTGGATATGCCCCAGGGCGATATAGGCGGCCGGCGGAAAGGCGCTGGTGGGAAAGGCCTCCAGGCTGCCGACATAGATCTCGCGCACCGAATCGCTGGCGCTGGCCCCGACCGTGGTCAGATGGCCGGTGGCGATAATCGGCAGGTCACCGCCCAGCTCCGCGCACTTGGCTTCGGCCAGGGCATAGAGGTCCTGGTAGTGCTGCTGGATCGCCTGTTGCAGCGACTGCTGTTTGTCCTGGGCGCTCTGCCCGGCCTGGCTAAGCAAGACGTCGCGCGGGCGGATAAAGGGGATGCCACAGAGAATCGCACCGGGCGAACCATCGCGCCGATGCAGCACCAGCAGCTGCTCAGCCAGGTCTTCACAGACACCCGGAATCACCCGGGTGCCGAGCTGCGCCAGCAGGGTCTTGCTCTCGCCGAGCATGGCCACCGAATCATGGTTGCCGCCGAGCACCACCAGCTCGCAGCCGGTGGCGCGCAGTTCGACAATAAAACGGTTGTACTGCTCGCGGGCGTAACTGGGCGGCGCGCCGGTGTCGAAGATATCGCCGGCAATCAGCACGGCATCGACCGCCTGCGCGCGCACCTGCTCGATCAGCCAGGCGCAGAAGGCCTGATGCTCGGCTTGGCGGGTCTTGCCCATAAAGTGCTGACCGAGATGCCAGTCGGAGCTGTGCAAGATACGCATGGGCTGAGTCAAAAGGTCCAATCCTTGACCACCATATGGGTCTTCACTTTCTGCATACCGGGGAAGTTCTCGATTTCGCCGCGAATTTCGCTCAGGCGCTGCATCGACGCGGCCTCGATAACCACCAGCATATCGGTTTCGCCACTGATGCCGCTGCAACGGCGCACCTCGGGAAACACGCGCATTAGCTCGACATAGTGCTCGCAGCGCCCGCCCTGGTAGAACAGCTCCAGATAGGCCTTGATCCCGGCAGCGCCCGGCAGCGCCACTTGGGCGTGATAGCCGCTGATCACGCCGCCGTGTTCCAACTGGCGAATCCGCTCGCTGACCGCCGAACGCGACAGGTTGACCTCGCGGGCGATCTGGCTGACGGGTAAACGCGCATCGGCGCGCAACAGGGCGAGTATCTGCTGATCGAACTTGTCCACGCGGGGCTCTCGGAAAAGGCAGTTTGACGGGCAATAGCGCCAGATCGGCGGTAAAAGCCGACGCTTCGCCAGCAGCCTGCAACAGGTGGGCGATTTAACATGGCGAACGAAACGCCAGAGCATACAACATGAGCCGTCTGAACCAGGAATTGGGCCTGCTGCAAGGGATTGGCCTGCTGAGTACCTCACTGCTGGGCACCGGGATTTTCGTGATTCCGGCGCTGGCCGCCACCGCTGCCGGTGAGGCGTCGCTGTGGGCCTGGATGCTGCTGATCGCACTGGTGCTGCCGGTGGCTTTTACCTTCGCCCAACTGGGCCGCCACTTCCCCCATGCCGGTGGCGCGCCGCACCTGATCGGCCGCGCCTTCGGTGCACGGATGGAGCGCCTTAGCGCCCTGCTGTTTCTCGCCGTGCTACCAGTGGGTTTGCCCGCGGCGCTGAATATCGCCAGCGGTTTCTGGCAAGCGTTGTTCGATCTCAGCCGCGGCCAAGCCCTGGTCATTCAGCTGGCTACGCTCGTCGCCATGCTGTTGCTCGGCCAGCGTCCGGCCAAGGCCAGCGGGATGATTCAGGGCGCTATCGCCGTGGCGATTATCGCCACCATTGCGCTAATCTGGTGGGTCGGCGACCTGCCCGCCAGCAGCCAGCCGCTGCTGCCAGCGATCAGCGGTTCCTGGCACCTACTGCCAGCGGCACTGGGGGTGATGTTCTGGTGCTTTGTCGGCATCGAGGCCTTTACCCATATGGGCGAGGAGTTCAAAAACCCCGAGCGCGACTTCCCCCTGGCCCTGCTGTTTGGCGTGCTGCTGGCCGGCCTGGTGTACTGGGCCTGCTCGGTGGCGGTGCTGAGTTTTCAGGCCTACGGCGATGTGACAACAGATGCCGCATCGCTGCCGCGCATGCTCGACCTGCTGCTGGGCGACCAGGCGCGCTGGATCGCCGCCACTGTGGGCTATCTGGCCTGCTTCGCCTCGATGAACGTGTATATGCAGGGCTTCGCCCGGCTGATCTGGAGCCTGGCCGACGAAGGCAAACTGCCGGCTGCTCTGGCCCAACGCAACCAGCACGGCGTACCGGCCCGCGCGCTGTTGCTGGTGATCCTCAGCTGCGCCCTGTGCGCCGGCCTGGCCAACGTGCTCGACCTGACGGTGGACGACCTGATCCGCTACGCCAACGGCAACTTCGTGGTGATCTACCTGCTCAGCATGGCCGCCGGTTGGGTGCTGCTGCGCGGCATCTGGCGCTGGCTGGCCGGGCTCAGCACGCTGCTCTGCGCCGCGGTGCTGTCAATGCTCGGCAGCGATGCCGGCTATGCCTTGGGCCTGCTGGCGGTGATGGCGTTGCTCGATTACGCACGCATGCTGCACACCCGCAAACCGCTCGGCGAATCCGCTAGCCCGCAGGCTGGTAATCATTAGCTGGACGCGCGCCGTCAGCCTACACGTCGGCAACGCTGGGGTGACCGAACCCGCCGCCGGGTTCTATGCTTGGGGCGAACCCGCTGAAAGGAAGCCCCATGCGCCGCGTGCTCAACGACCTGAAAATCATGCTCCTGGCCAACCTGTGGATCGTCCCGGTGCTGGCCGCCTTGATTGGTGCAGTGTTCTATTTCGTCGCTCCGCCGCCGCCCATGCATGCGCGCATGGCCACCGGCCCGGAAGGCGGCGGGTACCGAGTGTTCGCCGAAAAGCTGCAAGAGGAGCTAAGCAAGCAGGGCTTCCGACTGGAGCTGGTGCCCAGCACCGGCTCGCGCGAGAACCTCGAACGCCTGCTGGCGGACGACCCCAGCGTCGAACTCGCACTGGTGCAGAGCGGCCTGGAGCGTCAGCTCAACGCCGCTGACAACGCACGCCTGCAAAGCCTCGGCGCGGTGTATCAGGAACCGCTGTGGCTGTTTTATCGCACGGGCATCACCCTCGATCGCATCGCCGACCTGCTGCCCTTGCGCCTCGCTGTCGGCAGCGCCGGCAGTGGCACCCACGCCGCCACCGCGGCCATTCTCAGCGCCAACGCGATCAATCCCGAGCAGTATCCGCTGCACTGGCACACCAGCGGCGGCAGTAAAGCGGCGGCGGCATTGATGGCCGGTGAACTGGATGCCGCCTTCGTCGTCGGCCCGGCGGAAAATGCGCTGGTACAACAACTCGCGGCACACCCTGCGCTGGCGCTGGCGACCTTCCGCCGCGCCGCGGCCTATGAAGCGCGCCTACCGTTTCTCACTCGCGTCGCGGTCGGCGAAGGCCTGCTTAATTTGGCGCAGAACAGCCCTCGGCAGGACATCGTCACCCTGTCGCCGGTGGCGATGCTGATCGTCAATCAGGCGTTTCACCCCGGCCTGGCGCCGTTGATTCTGCAAGCGGCGCGCGAAGTGATGAAGAGCGGCACGCTGCTCGACAAAGCCGGCGCCTACCCCAGCGCCGAACCGCGCACCCTGACGCTATCCAGCGACGCCGAGCACTACTACAGCAACGGCTTGCCGCTGCTGCAACGTTACCTGCCGTTTCGCATCGCCTCCCTCGCCGACCGTTACATCATTCTGCTGATCCCGTTACTGGTGGTGTTGATTCCCCTGTTCAAGGCCGTCGGCCCGCTGTACCGCTGGCGCATTCGCGCGCGCATCTACCGCTGGTACAAGTACCTGCGCGAGATCGACCGGCAGTTGGACGCCGGCACCCTGCCGGAGCGCCTGGATGCCGAAGTCGAGCGCCTGGAACAGCTGGAAGACAAGCTGGCCAAGGTTGACGTGCCGTTGTCGTACTCCAACGAACTCTACGAATTGCACGTGCATTTGCGCTATGTGATCGAGCGTTTGCAGGCGCTACAAAAGCGCCGGGCGACCCCGGGCGAGACTGTCGGGTAAACTGCGCGGCATTCACCACCGCATAGCCCGTTGCCACGCCCACAGCGCGCGGTTGCTTGCCACGGTCTGTTCACTGCTCACGATCTTCAAGAGAACGCGCCATGCCGATCCGCCACTGCATCGTCCACCTGATCGACAAGAAACCCGATGGCACGCCCGCCGTGCTGCACGCCCGCGACACCGAACTGGGCGCCTCGCAGGCCATCGAGAACATGCTCGCCGACCTCAACGAGAGCTACAACGCCAAGCAGGGCAAGGCCTGGGGCTTGTTTCACGCGGAGTCCGGCGCTTATCCGTTCAGCGGCTGGCTGAAAACCTACCTTGAGGACGGCCAGGATTTCGCCGCTTTCAGCCGCCAGGCGGTCGAGCACCTGCAAAAGCTCATGGAGGAGTCCAACCTGTCGGTCGGCGGCCACGTGCTGTTCGCCCACTACCAGCAAGGCATGACCGACTACCTGGCGATCGCCCTGCTGCACCACAGCGAAGGCGTGGCGGTGAACGACGCGCTCGACGTGACCCCGGCCAAGCACCTGGACCTCGGCCAGCTGCACCTGGCGGCGCGGATCAATATTTCCGAGTGGCGCAACAACGCCCACTCCAAGCAGTACATCTCCTTTATCAAGGGCAAGAACGGCAAGAAGGTCTCGGAATACTTCCGCGACTTTATCGGCTGCCAGGAAGGCGTCGACGGGCCGGGCGAGACCCGCACCCTGCTCAAGGCCTTCAGCGACTTCGTCGAAAGCGAAGACCTGCCGGAAGAACAGGCCCGCGAGAAGACCAAGACCCTGGTCAGCTATGCCGCAAACCAGGCTAAACAAGGCGAGCCAATCACCCTCGACGAGCTATCCGGACTGATCGACGAAGAACGGCCCAAGGCCTTCTTTGAGCATATCCGCAACAAGGATTACGGCATGGCCCCGGAATTTCCGGCGGACAAACGCACCCTCAGCCAGTTCCAGCGCTTCACCGGGCGCGCCGAAGGCCTGTCGATCAGCTTCGAGGCGCACCTGCTCGGTTCGAAGATCGAGTACGACGAAAGCAGCGACACCCTGGTGATTCGCAACCTGCCAACGCAACTGACCGATCAGCTGAAACGCCGCAAGGGCTGATCGGCCTGGCCAACGGCTGAGCTAGAGTCAGGAGAAACGCTCCATCGCCCACCGCGAGGGGTTGCGCATGAGCCTACTCCGCCTCCCGCTAGCCACGCCTCGGTTCTGCCTGCTGTGCCTGAGCCTGGTGCTCGGCACAGCGGCCTGGGCCTCGGATCAGCCGCCACCGGCGGCACTGCGCAGCGACAGTGGCCGCTTCGTTGCGGCCAACGCCGAGTTCACTCTGCTGCACGAGATGGGCCACCTGCTGATTGCCGAGCTGGACCTGCCGGTGCTCGGCCGCGAGGAGGACGCCGCCGATCAGTTGGGCTTCATCAGCCTGTTCCTGTCCTATGGGCGCCAACGCGACGCCGATTTCTACGCCAAGCTGTTGGACATCGCCGATTACTGGCGCCTGGAATGGCAACGGCCGAAACCCGACTATGAAGAAGTGTATGCCTGGGCCAGCCACGGTCTCGACGCCCAGCGCTTCTACAACCTGGCCTGTCTGATCTACGGCAGCGATCCGGATCAATTGGAATGGGTGCCCAAGGTCACCGGGTTGCCGGTGGAGCGCGCACTCTATTGCGATCAGGAATACACCCAAGTGCGCGAAGCACTGGCCTGGGTCGAACGGCAACACGGACGTCCGCCGCATGAGCCGCTCCGCCACCGCATCCAGGTGATCTACGAGCCGCCCAGCCTGCGCGTGGAAGATGGCCAGCGCCTACTCGAACAGATCCGCCGCTCCGGCGAAGTGGAAGCCATCGCCGCCCGCGCCAGCCAGGCCTACCGCCTGCCCCGCAGCCTGACGTTGCGCCTGGCCAATTGCGGCGCACCGGACGCCTGGTACAACCGCAACAGCGGTGAATTGGTGCTCTGTTACGAGCGCCTGGCGCACTTCCAAATGCTCGCCGAACAGCTGCCGCGTCTGCGGCAGGCGGCCTCACAGAGCTGTGAAACCTGCAGCAAGCCGTAGCACCCGAGGGTGCTACAACCCCGACTTAGCGCGCTTGGATGCGGAAGCCCAGGCGCGGGAAATGCACATGTACAGTGCCGGCGCGCGGGTCTTCACGGCGCAGGATCAGTTCTTCGCTGCCGCTGAAGAGCAACTCGCCTTCTACTGCATCGACACCGTAATCGATGGCCGAAATCGCCACCTGCTGACCTGGCTTGAAGCCATTCGGGTCGACCAAGGTTTCGCTCGGCAAGGCCACCGGCGTCGCCTCGCGGGCAATCGCCAGCGCCTCTTCGCCGCTCATCTCGCTGAGCGAGCCATGGCCGAAACCCAGCACGCGGGCCAACCAGGCCGCAACAGCCGGGTACTCGTCAACCAATGGCGCGGTTACCGGCGTGCCACGCAGGAACCACAGCGGGTGGGCCAGGGCAATGTCGGCCAACGACGGCTCGCCGAACAGGAAGTCGCCTTGCTCACGCTCAAGCTGTTGCTGCAAACGAGCTATCAATGTCGGCCACTGATGCTTGGCCTGCTCGGCCGGCAAACGGGTAGCCAGGCCACCGTTGAACAGGGTCGAACGGTCGGCGACAAACGCCTTGAGGAACTCCGGCGGCAACTTGCCGAAACGCGCGGCGATGGATTCCGGTTGGAACACCAGACTCACCGCATGCAGGAACACCACCGAGTCGGCCCACTGGGCAAAGCAGGCGACATTGAACTCCTGACCTTCGGGGAACAGCGTTGGGGTGGCTTTTTCCGCCTCCAGACGGCGGGCGATCAGCGCGGTATCGCAGTAGATGTCGGCCCCCACTTGCAGCACCGGGGTCTTGCGGTAACCGCCGGTCAGCGCGGTCAGATCCGGCTTGGGCATGATCGGCGGGATCGTCACCGAGCGCCAGGACAGTTGCTTGAAACCCAACAGCAGACGCGCCTTCTCGGCAAACGGCGAGGTTGGGTAATGGTGCAGGATCAACTCGTGCATGACTGGCTCCGCAACGGTGAAGGAAGCCGCCAGCTTAACCGCGCACGGCGCAGCGGCCTACCCGCTCAGCTTGATAGCTCGCTATCAACCACACCGATAAGGTCATGAGCCGCGACCAAGACTTCCTTGGCGGCCTTGCCCAGGCGCTTGATCGCCCGCTCGCGGCGCAGCGCATCGCCCTTGCCCGCGCAGGCCTCGATATAGACCAGGGCCACTGCGGGGCTGGAGTAGAAAAAGCGTGCGCCTTTACCGCTCTGGTGCTGGGCGAAGCGGCGCTGTGGGTCGTCGCTGATACCGCAGTACAGGGCACCGTTCTGTGCCCTCACCAGGTAGACGAACCAGGCTTTGCGCGCTGGCTCATTCATCGGCGGCAGCTCTCGTCAGGCCAACCATTCGCGGACGGTGCGCCACACGCACACGCCCACAAAATAAGCCGACGCCAGCAACCAGACCACCAGCAACCAGGTTGGGTGCAGCGGGTGCTGCAGGATCAGCACGGCACAGGCGAGCATCCACACCATGGTCGCTGCGATATTAAGCGGCATCAGCTCCTTGACCCGGAACGGGTGGAGGAACTTCATCTGCGTCAGGGTCAGCCCCGACAGCAGCAGGATGGTGGCAAACGTCAGCCAGGGGCCGAAATCGAGCAGGTAGAAATACACCACCACCACGTTCCACGCCGCCGGGAAGCCGACAAAGTAGTTGTCCTTGCTCTTCATGTTGACGTTGCAGAAACAGAACAACGAAGACAGGAGAATCAACCCGACCGACAGCAGCAGGGTGTACTCCGGCAGTGGGATAAAGCGATAAACGAAGATGGCCGGAATGAACACGTAGGTGAGGTAGTCGATCACCAGATCCAGGGTCGACCCATCGAACTGCGGCAACACGCCCTTGACGTCGAACTTGCGCGCCAGGGTGCCGTCCAGGCCATCCACCAGCAGCGCCAAGCCCAGCCAAAGCAGGCAAACCTGCGGTTGATTGTCGAGTACCGCGAGCAACGCCAGCAGCGCAAGAATCACACCGCTGGCAGTCACGGCGTGCACGCTCCAGGCTTTAGCCTTATTCATGGTTAGCAGCATTTCACTCACGGTCGGCTCCCTGAGGGACGCGGGTCTTATTCAACAAATAGTCCAGATTCGCACCTGGTGCCCATCGTCGATCACAGTTCAGACCCGAAAGCCTACCACTCCGTTCGCTGTTGCGGCTAAAAGCCTTGAAACTGCGGCTATCGGGCCGCCCGGAACTGCGCCAGCCCCTTGGCCGCCTGTCGGCGAATGGCGTTCTGCACCACTGGTGCCCAGCCGAGCAACAGCCCCTTCATGCCCAGGGCTTGCCGCGCCCAGCGCCACAGGTCGAAGTGGTCGTGGTGTTCGACGATCTTGCCTTCGCGAAAGATGAAAGCGGCCTCGATGTGGTTGACCACCGTGTTGCCGGTTTGGCTGAACAGATACGTCGCCACCCAGCGCGCGCGGCCTTGTCGATCGTCGGCCTGCACCGCATCGAAGGTCAGCGAGAATTGTTGCGCACGCGCGGCCAGCATCCGCCACATATCCGCCGCCTCGTCACCGCGCAGGTCCTGGAACACCGGGTCGCTGAAACGTACATCGCTGGCGTAACACGCCGCCATCGTCTCGGCATCCAGGTGCTGGAACGCCTGGTAGAAACGCGTGATCAACTCGGCATTGGGGTGGCTCATGGCAGCGCAACTCCGTAGGGAAGACAGTCACCAGTATTGCGCTAAAAACGCCGAACGACGATTGGCGTATACGCCAACTTTGTGTCAATAATCGCCAAACTTTCAGACGCTCGAGCCATATGCCTACCCTCGCACTTTACGTCTGCCGGCAAACGGTGTGCTCCAGCCTGAGCATGGCCTGCGATGCCTTTGCCCTGGCCAACCAAATAGCCGGACAACCGCTGTTCAGGCTGCTGCGTTTCAGCTTGGATGGCCAACCTGTCGAACTGGATTTTGCACGGTTTCAAGTGGACGGCGGCCTGGCGCTGGCCGAGCAGGCCGACATACTGATCCTGCCCGCCACCGGCAGCGCCATCGACATAAGCCTGGCGGCCAATGCCGCCCTGCTGCCCTGGCTGGCGCAACGCCCAGCCCATCAGCAAATCGCCAGCCTGTGCAGCAGCGCATGCTTGCTCGCCGCGGCAGGCATACTCGATGGCCGCCGAGCGACCACGCATTGGGCGCTGGCCCAGCAGTTCCGCCAGCGCTTCCCACAAGTACACCTGGCAATCGACGAGTTGCTGTGCCACGACGGCAACCTGCTCAGCTCCGGTGGTGCCCATGCCGGCGTGGATCTGTGCCTGCATCTGATCGGCCAGCAGGCCAGCGAACGCTTGGCGCAGCAGGTGGCCAATGCACTGGTGTTCGATACCCGGCGCGGCCGCCAATCGCGTTTCGCCCCGCTGCTGCCCAGCCATGCGGACGACGCTAAAATCGCCCCGCTGCTGCTGTGGATGCAGCGTCATCACGCCGAAGCGATCGACCTCGGCCGGTTGGCCGAACAAGCCAACTGCTCAGCGCGCACCCTGCTGCGACGCTTCAAGGCCAGCACCGGACTGACGCCCAACGATTACCTGCAACGCTTGCGCATCAGCCGCGCGCAAACCGCCCTGCACGACCCGGCGCGCTCTCTGCAGCAGGTAGCCGAACAGGTCGGCTACACGGATCGCGCCACCTTCGCCAAACTGTTCAAGCACCTGTGCGGCGAAACCCCCGGGGCGTTCCGCCGCCGCATGCGCCAGCCGCTCGATCACGCACGCTGAGCGCCGCCGGCCAGCGCATGGCACCGCATGGCACCGCATGGCACCGCATGGCGGACAAGCCTACGGCATATCCGCCCTACAACAGTCACCTCACCGATAACCCGCTCGACCAAGCGCTTTGTATGCCTATACCCGTTAAATGTTGATGCGCTCCAGCGCCGCATGCGGCTTTGATCGCGATAAAGCGGCAGATTAAATCCGCATGCAAAGGCCTTGCGGTAGCTGGCTAGCAGAGACCTTGGTCGCGAGCGCGCGGGCCTGCCTTGACGCGTTGCCTGGACAGCTCGCGATCAAGGCCGCGCCCAGAAAAATCTGACTGTTCATGCAACACCTCATAGGCACATAGCCATAAAAAAAGGAGCCCGAAGGCTCCTTTTTCAATGCACGCACACCTCAGTGGATGATCTGACTGAGGAACAGCTTGGTGCGTTCGTTCTGCGGGTTGGTGAAGAAGGCGTTCGGTTCGTTCTGTTCGACGATTTCACCTTTGTCCATGAAGATCACCCGGTTCGCCACGGTGCGGGCAAAGCCCATTTCGTGGGTTACGCAGAGCATGGTCATGCCGTCCTCAGCCAGACCGATCATGGTGTCCAGCACTTCCTTGACCATTTCCGGGTCGAGGGCCGAAGTCGGCTCGTCGAACAGCATGATCTTCGGCTTCATGCACAGCGCGCGGGCAATCGCCACGCGTTGCTGCTGGCCACCGGAGAGCTGACCCGGGTACTTGAGCGCCTGTTCCGGGATGCGCACGCGCTCGAGAAAGTGCATGGCGATTTCCTCGGCCTGACGCTTGGGCATCTTGCGTACCCACATCGGCGCCAGGGTGCAGTTCTGCAACACGGTGAGGTGTGGGAACAGGTTGAAGTGCTGGAACACCATGCCGACTTCACGGCGCACGGTTTCAATGTGCTTGAGGTCGTGGGTCAACTCGGTGCCGTCGACCACAATGCGCCCCTGCTGGTGTTCTTCCAGACGGTTAAGGCAGCGAATGGTGGTCGATTTGCCGGAGCCGGACGGACCGCAAAGGACGATACGCTCGCCGGCCTGCACGTTCAGGTTGATGTCTTTCAACACGTGGAACTGGCCGTACCATTTGTGCACGCCCTGCATCTGGATCATGCCGTCAGCAGGCGCAGGTTGCTTGTTTGCTTCGCTCATCGATTAGCTCCTAACGCTTGTGGCCAGTGTCCAGCTTGCGCTCCAAATGCAGGGAGTAGCGGGACATACCAAAACAGAAAATCCAGAACACCAGGGCCGCGAACACATAGCCTTCGGTGGCCATGCCCAGCCAAGCCGGGTCGGTGGTGGCTTGCTTGATGCTGTTGAGCAGGTCAAACAGGCCGATGATGATCACCAGGCTGGTGTCCTTGAACAGCGCGATAAAGGTGTTGACGATGCCGGGGATCACCAGTTTCAGGGCTTGCGGCAGAATCACCAGGCCCATCATCCGCCAGTAGCCCAGGCCCATCGCCGCGGCCGCTTCGTACTGCCCCTTGGGAATGGCTTGCAGGCCACCGCGCACCACTTCGGCGATGTACGCCGACTGGAACAGGATCACCCCGATCAACGCGCGCATCAGCTTGTCGAAGCTCATCCCTTCCGGGAGGAACAGCGGCAGCATCACCGAGGACATAAACAGCACGGTGATCAACGGCACACCGCGCCAGAACTCGATGAACGTCACGCAGATCACGCGGATCGCCGGCAGATCGGAGCGCCGACCCAGCGCCAGCATGATGCCCAACGGCAACGCACCGGCGATACCGACAGCGGCAATCACCAGGGTCAGCATCAAGCCGCCCCACTGGCTGGTCGATACCGTCGACAGACCGAAGAAGCCACCGTGCAACAGCCAGTAAGCCAGCAGCGGGTAGATCACCAGGAAGCCAAGGCCATACAGGGCCTTGCGCGGCATCTGCGGCACGAACAACGGTGCAGCACCGATGATCGCCAACCACAGGGTCAGGTCGACGCGCCAACGCAGTTCAGTCGGGTAGAAACCGTACATGAACTGACCGAAGCGCTGCTGCACGAACACCCAGCAGGCGCCCCCGGAGGTACAGTCGGCACGGGTGGTACCGACCCAGTCGGCATCGATAAGCGCCCACTGGATCAGCGGCGGTACGATCAGCCAGACCAGGTAAGCGGCGAACAGGGTCAGCAGGCTGTTAAACCAACTGGAAAACAGGTTGGCGCGCAGCCAACCAATCACCCCGACGCTGAGCGCCGGTGGCGGCAGATCGGGTTTGAACGTATGAATTTGCATGGCTGCTCCTTACCGCTCGATCAGCGCAATGCGCTTGTTGTACCAGTTCATCAGCATGGAAATACTGATACTGATCGCCAGGTACACGCTCATGGTGATGGCAATCACCTCGATGGCCTGGCCGGTCTGGTTGAGTACCGTGCCGGCGAACAGCGAGACCATGTCCGGATAACCGATACCGGCGGCCAGCGAGGAGTTCTTCGCCAGGTTGAGGTACTGGCTGGTCAGCGGCGGGATGATCACCCGTAGCGCCTGCGGAATGATCACCAGGCGTAGCGTCTTGCCAGCCGGCAGGCCCAGCG
The DNA here is from genome assembly GCA_002354655.1 of Pseudomonas sp. UBA2684. Lineage (GTDB taxonomy): Bacteria > Pseudomonadota > Gammaproteobacteria > Pseudomonadales > Pseudomonadaceae > Aquipseudomonas. The sequence continues at coordinate 43,719 of DELY01000036.1, read as the reverse complement.
AACGCGCGGCCTCGGTCTGGCCATGGCTGACCGCCATGATCCCGGAGCGCACGTTCTCGGCGATGAAAGCCGCGGTGTAGATGGTCAACGCCAGGGTCAACGCCATCAGCTCGGGAATCAGTACCCAACCGCCACGGAAGTTGAAACCGCTCAGCTCCGGTATGCTCCATTGCAGCGGATTGCCGGTCAGCAAGACCGCCAGCCCTGGCAGCACGATCAGCAAGGGAATGGCGCCCAGGGAAATCGGGAAGAACTTGCCGGTCGCCTCGAAGCGTTTTTTCGACCAACGCGACAGCAGCACGATACCGATCACCGCCACCACAATGGCGCCGAAGAAGGGAGCAAAGTTCTCCGAGGGGATCGGCGACGGCATATACAGACCGCGGCTGTTGAGGAAGAAGCTGTCAGCGATGCCCATGCTCTGCCGTGGCCCTGGCAGTGAGAGCATCACCGCGAAGTACCAGAAGAAGATTTGCAGCAGCGGCGGGATATTGCGGAAGGTTTCGATGTAGATGGTGGCCAGCTTGCTGATCAGCCAGTTGGGCGACAGCCGTGCGACACCAAGGATAAAACCCAGCAGCGTCGCCAGCACGATACCGATCACCGACACCAGCAAGGTGTTGAGCAACCCGACGAAGAACACCCGCCCGTAGGAGTGACTCTCGTTGTAATCGATCAGGTGTTGGGCGATGCCAAAACCGGCGCTGTTATTAAGGAAGCTGAAGCCGGAAATGATGCCGCGCTTCTCGAGGTTGGTCTGGGTGTTGTCGAACAGGAACCAGCCGAGCGCCACGACGGCGATAACGGCGAGAATCTGGAATAGCCACGCACGCACCTTGGGGTCGGTCCAGACCGATCCACCTGGGCGCGGGGCATTTACAGTAGTTTGCATAAGAGCCCTCTTGGAACCCTCACGCCCGCATCGGCGGGCATGAGGTTCACATCAATCAGAACGATGCTAGCGCCCCAGGACGGGACGCTAGCAAAGACGGTCAGCGCACCGGCGGTGCGTATTGCAGACCACCTTTGTTCCACAGGGCGTTGAGGCCACGTTCGATCTTCAGCTCGCTGCCGGCACCGACGTTGCGCTCGAAGCTCTCACCGTAGTTACCCACTTGCTTGACGATCTGCACGGCCCAGTCTTTCGGCAGTTTCAGATCCTTACCGAACTCGCCTTCGGCACCCAACAGACGGGCGACATCGGGGTTCTTGGTGGATTTAGCCTGTTCTTCGACGTTCTTCGAGTCGACGCCCAGCTCTTCGGCGTTGACCATGGCGAACAGCGACCAGCGCACGATGTCGAACCACTCTTCGTCACCCTGGCGCACGACCGGGCCCAATGGCTCTTTCGAGATCACTTCCGGCAGCACCACGTACTCGTCCGGATTGGCCAACTTGATACGCTGAGCGTACAGCTGCGACTGGTCGGAGGTCAGCACGTCGCAACGGCCGGCTTCAACCGACTTGGCGCTCTCGTCGGAGGTATCGTAAGTGATGGGGGTGTACTTCAGGCCATTGGCGCGGAAGTAGTCGGAGAGGTTCAGCTCGGTGGTCGTACCGGCCTGGATGCACACGGTAGCGCCATCCAGTTCTTTAGCGCTGGAAACGCCGAGCTTCTTGTTAACCAGGAAGCCTTGGCCGTCGTAATAGTTGGTACCGGTGAAGTTCAGGCCCAGTGCGGCATCGCGCGAGCTGGTCCAGGTGGTGTTACGCGAGAGGATGTCGACTTCGCCGGACTGCAGCGCGGTGAAACGCTCTTTAGCGGTCAACGGGCTGTACTTGACCTTGGTGGCGTCGCCAAATACGGCTGCGGCTACAGCGCGGCACACATCGACGTCGAGACCCAGGTAGTTGCCTTTTTCATCGGCGTAGGAGAAGCCAGGCAGACCATCGCTGATACCGCACTGAACGAAACCTTTCTTCTGTACCGCGTCCAGGGTAGCGCCCGCTTGTGCGAAGCCGCTAACACCGAGAACAGCTGCGGTAGTGAGCATAGCCAGGGTGGATTTCACCATCTTCATTAAAACCTCCAGTTGCTTTTGTTGTGTTGGAGTCTCGGCCCTACCACCGTACCCTTATGGGGCACGTCGACCGCGTCGGCAGCAACGCGGTCAACCGGGGATCAGACCTCAGCGAGAGTTTAGTAGCCGATCGTTTTATCAGCCATTCACTCACGCCCGCCCATTGGTCGAATGGACTAGAGACGGTTAGCAATTTGCTAATCGCCAAGCATGCAGCGCCTGACGAACCTGTTGGAAACCCCCATCAAATTGGCTTCCCGTCTGCTACGTACCCGGTTTGATAATAGTGTTACCGCTACCGGGCACGTCATCAGTCCCGATTGGTTATAGCAAAGCCCATACCAGCACCTCGCTTTACGCACCATACGGACAGGTCAACAGCAAAACTTGTACCCTTGCGACATCTTCTTCACAGATTAGCCACCCCCTGGAAATTCAGGCGCCCTAAATAAGCGCGCCCGCACCACACTGGAGCCCCCTATGAGCGAGCCCTTGATTCTTCAGCCCACACTCAGCGCCGACGCGTGCGTCATCTGGTTGCACGGGCTGGGTGCCGATCGCTATGACTTCCTGCCCGTAGCCGAGGCGCTGCAAGCGCAGTTGCGCAGTACGCGTTTCGTTCTGCCACAAGCCCCGACCCAGGCAGTGACTATTAATGGCGGCTGGGCCATGCCCAGCTGGTACGACATTCTTGCCATGAGCCCGGCCCGGGCGATCAACCGCGACCAGCTGGAGGCCTCGGCCCAACAGGTCATCGGCCTGATCGAAGCGCAGCGCGACAGCGGCATCGACCCGGCACGCATCTTCCTCGCCGGTTTCTCGCAAGGCGGCGCCGTGGTTCTGCACAGCGCCTTCCTGCGCTGGCAGGGACCCCTCGGTGGCGTGCTAGCGCTGTCGACCTACGCACCGACCTTCAGCGATGAGCTGCAACTGGACCCAAGCAAACAGCAGTTGCCGGTGTATTGCCTGCATGGCAGCCAAGACGACGTGGTACTGCCGAGCATGGGCCGCGCCGCGCATGACTGGCTGGCCGAGCGTGGGGTTAATGTCGCGTGGCAGGAATACCCGATGGCTCATGAGGTGCTGCCGCAGGAGATTCGTGACATTGGCCTGTGGCTCGGCACACAGCTAGCCCGCTAGCCTCGCCCTCGGGGTAACAAGCACATAAGCAAAAGGCCGGGCGGGCAAAGCGGATCATCGCCAAGCCGTCCAGGTGATTTTTGTGACGGGGCAAGCAACTTCGCTCAACCATTGGTCGGCCGAACTTTTGGCGAGGATTGCCAGCCCCAACGCGCAGGAATACTGTCGTTCCAGGTGTTCGCCCACACGACAGGAAGCGTTTGCGATGCCCCCCACATGTCCTGATCAACGCCACGCGTGGTTGCAATGAAAAGCGCACAGTGGCAGGCAGACCTGCAACAAATTCGCCACCTGCGCCTGTTCAATAACGTGGCCGCCAGCAGCATCAATCAACTGCTCAAGGAATTTCGCGCCTGCGATCTGGACGCAGGCGAAGTGCTGCTCTCGCCCTTCAATCGTAACCAGTACCTCTACCTGCTGCTCAAAGGCCAGTTCAAGGTCTATCTCGGCTCGCTGGACAACCAGCCCGTCAGCACCCTGAAAATGGGCGACTGCGCCGGGGAAGTCAGCTTCATCGACAACGAGCACCCTTGCGCCTACGTGGTCGCGAGCGAACCGAGCAGCGTGCTACGCCTGCACCGCGAGTCACTGCTCAACCTGTTCCAGCAATCGCCGCAGCTGATGCACAACCTGCTGGAATTGCTCTGCGAGCGGGTGCGCCAAGGCAACCGGCTGATTCTCGACAGCGAACAGAACGCCAATATCGACACCCTTACCGGCTCGTTCAACCGGCGCTGGCTGGAGCACGTGTTCGAGCGCGAAAGCACCCGCTGCGCGTTCAACCAACAACCGCTGTGCATGCTGATGCTGGATGTCGATCACTTCAAAGCCTACAACGACCAACATGGCCACCTCGCTGGCGACTATGCGCTGTGCCTGGTTGCCCACACCCTGCGCAACCAACTGCGCCCCAAAGACAGCCTGGTGCGTTTCGGCGGCGAAGAATTTGTCATCGTGCTGCCGGAGCTTGCCGACGAGGAAGGCCGCCGTATTGGCGAACGCCTACGCCAGAGCCTGCAGCAAATCACCTCCTTCTATTCACCGCTCGGCGTATTGCCGGGCGTGACGGTCTCCATCGGCTTAGCGCAACTGCACGCCAACGACAGCCTGCACAGCCTGATCGCCCGCGCCGACAGTGCCCTCTACCAAGCCAAGCAACAAGGCCGCAACTGCCTCTGCTAGCAGGCCGGTTTTAACGCCGTATCGGTAGCCTGCTAGAGTCGATTCATACCCACAACGCCCGGTAGGCACTGTATGCGCAAGCCCCTGCTCGCCCTGCTGATCCTGATCGTGATTGGCGCGGGGCTTTTCTTCAGCCTGCCCAACCTGCTCGACCGCTACATGAACAGCGTCGAAACACCGCCGCCCTACCCCGCCAGCCCCGCGGCGCAACAGGTTCACAACCACCTGTTTATCGCCGACCTGCATGACGACGCGCTGCTCTGGGAGCGCGACCTGCTCAACCGCTATGGCTACGGCCACTCCGACCTGCCGCGCCTGCTCGAAGGTCGCGTTGGCTTGCAGGTGTTCTCCACCGTGACCAAAACCCCGCGCGGCTTGAACTACCAGAGCAACGCCGCCGACAGCGACAACATCACCCTGCTGGCAATGGCCCAGCGCTGGCCACGCGCGACCTGGAGCAGCCTGCTGCAACGGGCGTTGTACCAGGCTGAAAAACTCCAGCAGGCCGCTGCCGGCGGCGCAGGTCGCCTGCGGCTGATCAGAACCCGCAGCGACCTGGCGACGTTTATCCAGGCCTGGCAGCAAGATCCACAACAGCTCGCCGCGCTGCTCGCCACCGAAGGCCTGCACCCGCTGGAAGGCCAACTGGAGAATGTCGACCGGCTGTATGACGCCGGCTTTCGCATTGCCGGCCTGACCCACTTCTTCGATAACGAAGTCGGTGGCTCGGCCCACGGCCTGGAAAAAGGCGGCCTCACACCGTTTGGCCGGCGGGTGATCAAACGCCTGGAAGATAGAGCCATGCTGATCGATCTGGCCCACGCCTCGCGTCGCTTGATCGACGACGTACTGGCCATCGCCAGCCGACCACTGCTGGTTTCGCACAGTGGAGTCGAAGGCACCTGCGCCGGCCCGCGCAACCTCAGCGACAGCCACCTCAAGGCCATCGCCGCGACTGGCGGGGTGATCGGCATCGGCTACTGGGATGCGGCGGTATGCGCCACTTCGGTCACGGCCATCGTCCAGGCGATCCGCTACAGCGTCGACCTGATCGGCGTCGAACACGTTGCCCTGGGCTCGGATTTCAACGGCACCGTGCATACGCCGTTCGATGTCACCGGCCTGGCGCAACTGACCGAAGGCCTGCTCAACGCCGGCTTCACGCAGCCCGAAATCGCCGCAATCATGGGCGGCAATGTCCAGCGACTACTGCTCGCCAGCTTGCCGCAAGGCTGATGAATGCTGGGGCGGCGCTCGCTAAACACGCCAGATCGCGCCTGCCGGCCGCGGCACTTCGCCGCGCCGGCTTCTTGCTTTACACTGGCTGCCGTTCACTCCTTAACCAATTGACGAGATGACCGTGCTCAAAGCACTCAAAAAAATGTTCGGCAAAGCCGACGGCGAGCAGCCCGGCCCAATAAGCCAGCCTGCTACGCCAGCAACGCCTCGTAGCAGCGACGTCAACAGCGAAAAACGCAGCCGCAAGCCCAAACCGCGTGCCCCGGCCAGCGCCACGGACAACCTGCCGGCAGCCGCCAGCGCAGAACCAAGTGCAGCGCGCAGCGACCTGAGCAAAACCGAGAAACCCCGTCGCGAACGGGCGCCCAAGCCCGTCGACACCTGGCAACTGGCGGATTTCGCGGTCGCACCGGCCGAAGGCAAGACCCGCTTCCACGACTTCAAACTGGCCCCCGAGCTGATGCATGCCATCCATGACCTCGGCTTCCCCTATTGCACGCCCATCCAGGCCCAGGTGCTCGGCTTCACCCTGAACGGCCAAGACGCCATTGGCCGCGCCCAGACCGGCACCGGCAAGACCGCCGCCTTCCTCATCTCGATCATCACCCAGCTGCTGCAAACCCCGCCGCCGAAAGAGCGCTACATGGGCGAGCCGCGTGCGCTGATCATCGCGCCGACCCGCGAGCTGGTGGTGCAGATCGCCAAGGATGCCGCGGACCTGACCAAATACACCGGGCTCAACGTGATGAGCTTTGTCGGCGGTATGGACTTCGACAAACAGCTCAAGCGCCTGGAATCGTGCTTCTGCGACATTCTGGTGGCCACTCCAGGGCGTTTGCTGGACTTCAACCAGCGCGGCGAAGTGCACTTGGACATGGTCGAAGTGATGGTGCTCGACGAAGCCGACCGCATGCTCGACATGGGCTTCATCCCGCAGGTGCGGCAGATCATCCGGCAAACCCCGATGAAGGGCGAACGGCAGACCCTGTTGTTCTCCGCGACCTTCACCGACGACGTGATGAACCTGGCCAAGCAATGGACCACCGAGCCGGCCATCGTCGAGATCGAGCCGGAAAACGTCGCCAGCGATAGCGTCGAGCAGCATGTCTACATGGTCGCCTCCAGCGACAAGTACAAGCTGCTGTACAACCTGATCGCGCAGAACGACTGGATTCGCGTGATGGTCTTCGCCAACCGCAAGGACGAAGTGCGACGCATCGAGGAACGCCTGACCCGTGACGGCATCAGCGCCGTCCAGATGTCCGGCGATGTGCCGCAACACAAACGCATCCGCGCCCTGGAAGGCTTCCGCGAAGGCAAGATCCGCGTGATGGTCGCCACCGATGTCGCCGGCCGTGGCATCCACGTCGACGCCATCAGCCACGTGATCAACTTCACCCTGCCGGAAGTGCCGGACGACTACGTCCACCGCATTGGCCGCACCGGCCGGGCGGGCAGCAGCGGCACCTCGATCAGCTTCGCCGGCGAAGACGACGCCTACGCCTTGCCAGGCATCGAAGCACTGCTCGGGCGCAAGATCGACTGCGAAATGCCGCCGGAAGAACTGCTCAAGGCCGTTCCGCGCAAGCACTAAACCGAGCGCGAGAGAAACAAGGCGAAGCCGCCCCGCTTCGCCTTTTTTCTGCCCGCGCGTTCGCCGAGCCTAGCGATGGGCACGTCGCACCGGCGTATCAAGTTGCCGCCTCGGCGCTTGCTGGAAAATACCTAAAAGTCCAGAATGGACTATAAAGTTTATTTCCAGCTGGAGCGTCCGCATGCCCAACGTCACTCCCTATGTTCTGCAGCATGCCGAAACCGAGCAATTGCTCGCTCAGATCGACGTGCACCAGGCGCTGCTCGCCATGTTCCGCGACCTGGCCGCCGGCAGCGCGGTGCAACCGGCGCAACAACTGGTCGAGTTCCCTGGCGCGACCGGCGACTTTATCAACTACCTCGGCGTGCTGGCCGACGCGGGCGTGTACGGGGTGAAGACCTCGCCCTATATCGTGCGCCAGCAAGGCCCACTGGTCAGCGCCTGGACCCTGCTGATGTCCATGCAAACCGGCCAACCCCTGTTGCTCTGCGATGCCGGCAGCCTGACCACCGCGCGCACCGCAGCCACCACCGCAGTGGCCGTGGATGCCCTGGCGCCGACACAGGCCACGCGCCTGACGGTGATCGGCAGCGGCGCGGTGGCGCGCGCCCATGTGCAGTACGCGAAGGGCCTGCGCGAATGGCAGAGCATCCGCCTTTACTCGCCGAGCCTGGCCGGCAAAACTGCGGCGCAACGGCTCGCGCTGCAACAGCTCGACCCGCGCGTACAGCTCTGCGCCAGCCAGGCAGAGGCCATCGCCGATGCCGAGGTGATCATGCTCTGCACCTCATCCGCTACCCCGGTACTGGACCCCGCCCAGTTGCGCACACCGGCGCTGATCACCTCGATCAGCACCAACGCGCCACGCGCCCACGAAGTACCGCCGCAGGCGCTGGCCCAGCTGGACGTGTACTGCGACTACCGCGCCACCACCCCAGGCAGCGCCGGCGAAATGTGCCTGGCCAGCGAGCAACACGGCTGGGACCGCGCGCAGATCCGCGGAGACCTGCCGGAACTGCTGAGTGGCCAGGCGCCGCAGCCGGACTATCGCCGGCACGTGTTCTTCCGCTCCATCGGCCTGGGCCTGGAAGATATCGCCCTGGCCAATGCCCTCTACCACCTCAAACACGCGCACAGCGCCTAGGAGCCCCGCCATGCACCAGGCCGACTACCTGATCATCGGCGCCGGAATTGCCGGCGCCTCCACCGGCTACTGGCTGGCGCCGCACGCCCGGGTCATCGTGCTCGAACGCGAGCCACTGCCCGGCTACCACGCCACCAGCCGCTCCGCCGCGCTCTACACCGTGGCCTATGGCACGCCGCAAGTGCGCGCCCTGACCGCTGCCAGTCGGGCCTTTTTCGACGCGCCGCCAGCCGGTTTCGCCGATCACCCGCTGCTCAGCCCGCGTGGCGAACTGGTGGTGGACTTCACCGGCGACGCCGAGGAACTGCAGCGCCAATATGCAAGCAGCAAGGCCAGCGTGCCAGACATGCGCCTGCTGAATGCCGACGAAGCCTGCGCCCTGGTGCCGGTGCTGCGCCGCGACCAGGTGCAGGCCGCCATGCTCGACCCCAGCGCCGCCGATATCGACACCGACGCCCTGCATCAGGGCTACCTGCGCGGCATCCGCCAACACGGCGGGGAAATCCACAGCAACCGTGAAGTGCTGAACATCCAGCGCGACGGAGACGCCTGGCGGGTGGACTGCGGAGCCGAGCACTACCGCGCCAAAGTGCTGATCAATGCCGCCGGCGGCTGGTGCGATCAAATCGCCCAACTGGCTGGGGTGGCGCCCATCGGCCTGACTCCCAAGCGCCGTGCGGCGTTCACCTTCACTGGCCCGGAAGGTATCGACTGCCATGCCTGGCCCTGCGTGGTCAGCCTCGACGAGTCGTTCTACTTCAAGCCGGATGCCGGCCTGCTGCTCGGCTCGCCAGCCAATGCCGACCCGGTCGAGCCGCATGACGTACAACCGGAAGAGCTGGACATCGCCATGGGCATCTACCAGATCGAGGAACACACCACCTTGCGCATTCGCCGCCCGCAGCACAGCTGGGCCGGGCTGCGCTCCTTCGTTGCCGACGGCGACCTGGTCGGCGGCTACGACAGCCGCACGCCAGGCTTCTTCTGGGTTGCCGCGCAAGGCGGTTATGGCATCCAGACCTCCGCGGCGATGGGCCAGGCCTGCGCCGCCCTGGCGCGCGGCGAACCGTTGCCCGAACATTTGCGCCAGTTCGGCCTGAGCGCCGAGATGCTCTCGCCCGCCCGCCTGGGCTAACCGACCACGCCGCCCGCAAAGCCCCCGAGGATGACGCCCCAGGCGCTTTGCGGCACACTCGCAGCGCCACCCAAATCGAAGAGCCTCGCATGCCGCCGCCCCGCCACGACCCTGCCCTGGATAATTACCGGGCCATCGCCGACGCCATCGCCACGCTGTTCTTTCCCCACGCCGAGGTGGTGCTGCACGACCTGCGCACACAAAAAGTCGATTACATCGCCAACAACATCTCCAAGCGCGAAATCGGCGACGATGCCGCGCTGGAAGACTTACTCAGCGGCGACGGCGACGAGCGCAGCATCGGCCCCTACGAGAAGCTCAACTGGGACGGCCAAAAAATCCGCTCGGTCAGCAGCGTGCTGCGCGACGCGGCCGGCACGCCCATCGCGGTGCTGTGCATCAACCTGAATATCTCGCTGTTCGAGACCGCCAAGCAGGCGCTGGACCTGTTCCTCTCGTCGAGCAAACTGGTGCCACAGCCCGACGCGCTGTTTCGCGACGACTGGCAGGAACGCATCAACACCTTCCTGCACAGCTGGCTGCGCCAGCGCCAACTCGGCCTCAACCTGCTGACCCGTGAGCACAAGCGCGAACTGGTCGAAGCCCTGCACGCCGAAGGTGCCTTCAAGGGCAAGAGCGCCGCCAACTACGTGGCCAACGTACTCAACATGGGCCGCGCAACGGTGTACAAGCACCTGAAAGAGATCAAGGCCGACTAAGCAACCCGAACGGGATCGCTGCCGTTACTTCTGGCTGTAGCTCTGGATCAGGTTGGCATAGGCCGGCAGGTGACCGCCAAGGATGCCGCCGAACCCCTCAATGTCGTTGCGCCAATCGCGGTGCAATTCGCAGCCGACACTGAACCAGTTGAGCAGCTGCGCCCCGGCGTGGGCCATGCGCATCAGGGCAGCATCACGCACGCTGGTGTTGAAGGTGCCCGAAGCATCGGTCACCACGAACACCTCGTAACCCGCCTCCAGCGCCGACAGGGTCGGAAAGGCCACGCACACGTCCGTCACCACCCCGGCAATGATCAGTTGCTTGCGACCGGTGGCCTTGATCGCGTTGACGAAGTCCTCGTTATCCCAGGCGTTGATCTGCCCTGGGCGGGCGATATAGGGCGCATCGGGGAACATAGCCTTGAGTTCGGGCACGATTGGCCCGTTGGGGCCGCTCTCGAAGCTGGTGGTGAGGATGGTCGGCAGGTTGAAGAACTTGCCGATATCAGCCAGCGCCAACACATTATTCTTGAACTCATCCGGGCTGTAGTCACGCACCAGCGAGAGCAGGCCAGCCTGATGATCGACCAGGAGCATGACGGCATCGTCCTTGTTCAGCCGCTTGTAGGTGAACGACATGGTGAACCTCCTATGGAGAGGGTAGATAAACGCAGACACTGGATAGTTGTTGCTGCGGATATACAGCCTAGTCCGCGGCGCACCACCTGACCTCCCGGCACAAAACGAAATAGCTCTTCACTAGACGCGAACAATCCATGCTGGCGTTAGAATCCGACGGACGACCCGATTTACGCCCTTCCAGCCGCGCCTCACGCAAGGTTTCTCCAGCCGGCCTTGAGCGCACAACCCTGAGCCCTGTACCGGCGGCTATCGCGCACCGTTACACTGCGGCTTTGCTCGGGAGTTCGGCCCATGAGTCACCCACCCATCTACGGTGTAGGCGATGCCTCCTATCGGGCTGCTGGCGGTATCGATGGCCTGCGGCGTTTGGTCGACGACTTCTACCGGTTGATGGACGAACAGCCTGAAGCCGCCGACCTGCGCCGCCTGCATGGTGAAAGTCTGCAGCTGGCGCGCGACAAGCTGAGCTGCTTTCTCAGCGGCTGGCTTGGCGGCCCTCGGCTGTTCAGCGAGAAGTATGGCGCCATCGCCATCCCTGCCTTTCACGCCCAGTGGCCTATCGACGAGCGCTTGAGCGAAATCTGGCTCAACTGCATGGCACAGGCGATTGCCCTGCAACCTTATCCAGCGGATTTTGCCGACTACCTGCTGAGCCAACTGCGTGTACCGGCGCACCGCATCGTGCAGGCCTGCGGTAATCGTCACGGCATAGCACGCCCCGGTTATTGAGCGAGTCGCATGCGCTGCAAAACCGCGCTACCTTGGTGCCGATTCGGGCTTGCATGGAGTAGACAGATTGCAAGGATGGAACCTTGACTGGCAACGACTCAAAGAAAACGACCGGGCCTTCCTGCCGCAGTTGCGCGAACAGAATATGCGGCGTTTGCTGTTTGCCGCGCCCTTGATCCCGCCCATCAACCTGCTGCACCTCTGGCTGTTCTGGCACACACAACCGGCGTCGCCTGCCGAAGCCTTGTGGCGCGAGGGCATTCTGCTGGCGCATGCCGGCATGCTGGTGTTTTTCACCCTGCTGGCGCTGGCTGCCTGGCAGTTCAAGCGCCACGCATTGCCACGGCCAAGTCAGGCCTGCATCACGCTCGGCATGCTCGGCACCCTGAGCTTCGCCGCCTTGGTCAGCGCCATCGATCAACTGGTAACCAGCAACATCACCCCGTTATTGCTGGGCTGCACCCTGGTGGCCCTGATTTTCCTGCATCGCCCGCTATCGGCCCTGCTGCTGTTTAGCTTTACCCTGGCGCTGTTTCTTCTGGGCATTCAGCAAACCCAAAGCGATGCGGCTCTGTTGATCAGTAACCAGGTCAATGGCCTGTCCACCTGCGCCATCGGCCTGGCTCTGGCCTGGTTGCAGTGGCGCAACTTCGTCCAGTTCAGCACGCAGAAGCAACGCCTAGAGGATCAGCAACTGCTGCTGGAGGAACAGAATGTCAGATTGAGCTACCTGGCGGACCACGATCCACTTACCGGCCTGCTCAACCGTCGCGCATTCAGCGACATCATGCAGCGCGAACTGCTGCGCTGCCAACGCAGCCAGCAGCCGCTGTGCCTGCTGATGCTCGACCTTGACCACTTCAAAACCATCAATGACCGATACGGCCATCCCGTAGGCGATGCGCTGATCCAACAAACCGCTCGCTTGCTCGGCAGCCAGGTGCGCAACATCGACAGCCTGGCGCGGATTGGCGGTGAAGAGTTCGTCTTGTTACTGGTCGATTGCCCCCAGGAACAGGGCCGGCAGATCGCCGAGAAGCTGCGCCAGCTGGTGGAACAGCAATTGTGCACAATCGATGGCCACGAGCTGCGGATGACCGTCAGCATTGGCCTGAGCACATTGGCCAGAGGCCAGCAGAGCAGTTATGAAAGCCTCTACACGGCCAGTGATCGCGCGCTCTATCAGGCCAAGCACAACGGGCGTAATCGCGTGGAAACGGTACGGCTGGACTGAGGCAGGACAAGCAGAGCTGCGCATTGCGCGGCTCTGCCATGTCGGCCCGGGGCGATCACTCGCCGTAGATGTCGAAGCTGAAGTAGTTGTCCTGGATCTTCTGGTACGCGCCATTACCGCGGATCGCCTGAATCGCCGCATTGAGCTTGCCGAGCAGCTCGCTGTCGCCCTTGCGCACGGCGATACCGGCGCCTTCGCCGAAGTAGGCGGGGTCGGTGAACGCCGGGCCGACGAAGCCAAAGGCTTTACCGTTGTCGGTTTTCAGGAAGCCCTCGTCCACCGGGATAGCGTCGGCCAGGGTGCCGTCGAGGCGACCGGACAGCATGTCCAGGTAGATTTCGTTCTGCGAGCTGTAGCGCACCACTTCCACGCCCTTGGCCGCCATCACTTCGCTGGCGAAGCGGTCGGTGGTGGTCGAACGCTGCACGCCGATGCGCTTGCCCTTGAGGTTGGCGAAATCCGCGTCGACCTCGGTGCCGGCCTTCATCACCAGACGTGCCGGGCTGTAGTAGTACTTACCGGTGAAATCCACCGATTTGCGCCGCTCGTCGGTGATGGTCATGGACGACAGAATGGCATCGACCTTCTTCACCTTGAGCGACGGGATCAGACCATCGAACTCCTGCTCGACCCACTGGCACTCGACCTTCATCTCGGCGCACAGGGCGTTGCCGATGTCGTAGTCGAAGCCGGCGATCTGGCCGTCGGCGGTTTTGAAGGCGAACGGCGGATAGGCCGCTTCGATGCCCAGGCGCAGCGGTTTTTCGGCGGCGAACAAGCTGCTGGCGATCAGGCCCAGGGCAAGGCTGCCCACTAAGGCGATTTTCTTCATTGGAGTGATTCCTGCTGGGTGAGTGAGATCCCCCACGCCACGGGCGTAACGCCGTGGGCAAGCGGGACACGGGCGGTTGCGGCAAGACAGAAGAAAGGCGCGCCAGGTGTGCACCTGAGCGAAAGGCGGTTGCTGAGTAACACGCAGGGACGGGTCATCGGCCAGTCTCGTTTTGTACTTTAAAATCCATACTGGACTTAAATGTACATATCGTCAACCGACCATGCGTCGCCTGCAACGGAGCATCGGTGTGCCCTTAAACCGCGCGAATCGTCGCGGCTAGTGCCACGTTACTGGGTCAGGGCTTTTCCCAGCGCTCGGCCGCCATCTGGTCGCTGCTGCGGCCTTCGACCCAGCGAGGACCGTCGTGGGTGTCTTCTTTTTTCCAGAACGGCGCGCGGGTTTTCAGGTAGTCCATGACGAAGGCGCAGGCGTCGAACGCCGCCTGGCGGTGAGCGCTGCTGGTGCCGACGAAGACGATCGGCTCGCCCGGTTCCAGGCGGCCGATGCGGTGGATGATCTGGATATTCAGCAACGGCCAGCGCTGCCCGGCTTCGACCGCGATCTTGCCCAGGGCCTTCTCGGTCATGCCGGGGAAGTGTTCGAGGAACATGCCGCCGACCTCGCGGCCCTCGTTGAAGTCGCGCACGTAGCCGACGAAGCTGACCACCGCGCCGATGCCTAGGTTGGCGGCGTGCAGGGCGTTGAGCTCAACGCCCGGATCGAAGGGTTGCGACTGGACGCGAATGCTCATGCAGAAGTTCTCTGTGGGAAGGGCTTTAGCCGCGACGACACCCGACTCAACCGCCGGTCACGGTGGGAAAGAACGCCACTTCATCGCCGGCCGCCAACGGCTCATCCAGGCTGCAGAGTTCCTGATTGCGTGCACACATCAGGTTCTGCTCGGCCAGCACCTCCCACACACCGCCACGGGCGAGCAGATGCAGGCGCAGGTCGTTGAGCGTGGCAAAGGCCTGGCTGTCGCTCAACTGCTCGCCATCGAGCCCCAGCGCCTCGCGGTAACGGGCGAAATACTGCACGCGAATCATGCTTGCTCCTCGGCAGTGAAGTGGCCGCTCTTGCCGCCCAGTTTCTCCAACAGGCGCACGCCTTCGATGGTCATGCCACGGTCCACGGCCTTGCACATGTCATAAATGGTCAACGCGGCGACGCTGGCGGCGGTCAACGCCTCCATTTCCACGCCGGTCTGCCCGGTCAACTTGCAACGTGCACGAATGCGCACGGCGTCGCTGCCTTCAGCCGTCAGTTCGACTTTGACGCTGGTGAGCATCAGCGGGTGGCACAACGGAATCAGGTCGCTGGTCTTTTTCGCCGCCTGGATGCCGGCAATGCGCGCCACGGCGAATACATCGCCCTTGGGGTGCTCGCCCTCGACGATCATCTGCAAGGTTTGCGGGCGCATGCGCACCAGGGCTTCGGCAGTCGCTTCACGGACGGTCAGGGCTTTATCGCTGACATCGACCATATTGGCGCGGCCTTGGGAATCGAGATGGGTTAACACAGGCATGCTCCAGGCGGGTATCCGGCGATTGTAAACCCGCGGGTCAGCTTCCGGCACCTGTGCGGCGAGAAATGACGGCAAACAAGGCAACGCCGCCCTGCTGGCTTGAGAGCCAGCAGGGCGGACGCCAGTAGCGTGGCGTTACATGTGGGTTTCGGCGTATTCGGCGAGGATCGAGCGCGGCACGCCTTGCAAGGTGATGTGCACACCGTGCGCGAAGTCCTTGAAGCGCTCGGTGAGGTAGGTCAGGCCCGAGCTGGGCGCCGACAGGTAGGGCGTATCAATCTGCGCCAGGTTACCCAGACAGACCACTTTCGAGCCGGTGCCGGCGCGGGTGATGATGGTCTTCATCTGGTGCGGCGTAAGGTTCTGGCATTCGTCGATGAGAATCAGGCTCTGCTGGAAGCTGCGCCCACGGATGTAGTTGAGGGATTTGAACTGCAGCGGCACCTTTTGCAGGATGTAGTCGACGCTGCCGTGGGTGTTCTCGTCGTCCATATGCAGGGCTTCGAGGTTATCGGTGATGGCACCGAGCCAGGGCTCCATCTTCTCCGCCTCGGTGCCGGGCAGAAAGCCGATCTCCTGATCCAGGCCCTGCACGCTGCGGGTGGCGATGATGCGCCGATAGCGCTTGCTGACCATGGTTTGCTCGATGGCCGCCGCCAGGGCCAGGATGGTTTTGCCGGAACCGGCCGCGCCAGACAGGTTGACCAGGTGAATATCCGGGTCGAGCAAGGCGAACAGCGCCAGGCCCTGGTAGATATCGCGTGGCCGCAGGCCCCAGGCTTCCTGGTGCAGCAGCGGCTCCTGGTGCAGGTCGAGGATCAGCAGCTCGCCCTCCTGAATGCCTTTGATCCAGCCGACAAAGCCCTGCTCGTCGAGGATGAACTCGTTGACGTGCACCGCCGGCAGGTTGTCGGTGAGTTGCACGCGGTGCCAGGTGCGGCCGTGGTCCTGGCGGGTTTCGACCTTGCTCACGCGATCCCAGAACGAACCGCTCATGTTGTGATAGCCCTGCGACAGCAGGGACACGTCGTCGACCAGTTGATCGGTGTGGTAGTCCTCCGAATCGATACCACAGGCGCGCGCCTTCAGGCGCATGTTGATGTCCTTGGTCACCAGCACCACGGACATGCCCGGTCGCCGCGACTTCAGCTCGACCAGTTGGTTGATGATTTTGTTGTCGTTGAGGTCTTCCGGCAGCCAGGTGATCGGCGCCGCGCTTTTGCTCATGAGGATCGAGAGAAAACCACAAGGCCCGCTTTTATCGCGCTGGATCGCGACGCCATGCTCCACTTCTTCAGGTGTTGCGCCCCCCAGAATCTTGTCGATCAAACGAATGGCCTGACGGCATTCGGCCGCCACACCCTGCTTACCGGTTTTCAGCTTGTCCAATTCCTCCAGTACGGTCATCGGGATGGCGACGTGGTGTTCCTGGAAGTTCAGCAAGGCGTTGGGATCGTGGATCAGTACATTGGTGTCGAGGGCGTACAGGGTTGGGGCGGTGGGCTTGAAGCGTCCGTGGTCATCCATACTCGGTCACCTTCTTGTAGGAACCAAGCGACGGAATGCCTGAGCAGCGCTCCGCCGCGGGAAGAGCCGCCGACCTCTCAGACGGGGGGCTGAGAAGGTGCAAGCAAGGTGATGGCCAAAGGTCGCCACCTGTCTGCAGGGTTCGGCGGTCTGTCTTTTAGATACTCCAAAAAACGTGACAGGCGAACGTTTTTTTCAGCTTTTTCAAGTTTATTTATCGCCTCGACGAATAGCGCTTGGCGACCTGCCCAGGCCCCGTTACAGTCAGAAGTCCTACCGGCGCTCCAGCCGAAAAAATCCCGCCCCAGTTGTACATTCCCTCGCCATTTTCCGCGCCGCGCGTAGCCGTGGACAGTCACTGAGCCGCGCCAGCCGCGCCTCGGCTCATGCCAACCCGCGGCGGACAAGCCTGCGGCATGTCCGCCCTACGTGTGCTGGCGTTGCGTAGGGTGGACATGGCGAAGCCTTGTCCACCGCCGTGTCTCAGAACCGCGGCCAGCCGAACTTGAGTGAACCAACTAACCGTACAGGCCACTAGAGCCATGGGCACCGCTCGGCCTAGAATCGCGCCCAGACTTTCAGGAGCAGATCTCTATGCTGATGGTGATTTCCCCGGCCAAGACCCTCGACTACGAGACCGCGCCGGTGACCGCACGCTATACCCAGCCCGAACACCTCGACCATGCCCAGGACCTGATCGCCCAGTTGCGCGATTTCAGTCCGGCGCAGATTGCCGAGCTGATGCACCTGTCGGACAAGCTCGCCGGCCTGAATGCCGCGCGTTTCGGCAGCTGGACGCCGACCTTCACCCCACACAACGCCAAACAGGCGCTGCTGGCGTTCAAGGGCGACGTGTACACTGGGCTCAACGCCGAGACCTTCGAGGAGGCCGATTTCGACTTCGCCCAACAGCACCTGCGCATGCTTTCCGGCCTCTACGGCGTGCTGCGCCCGCTGGACCTGATGCAACCCTACCGCCTGGAAATGGGCACCAAACTGGCCAATCCGCGCGGCAATAACCTCTATGACTTCTGGGGTGAGCGCATCAGCGGCTGGCTCAACCAGGCATTGCTCGCGCAGGGCGATGACGTGTTGCTCAACCTGGCCTCCAACGAGTATTTCGGTGCAGTAAAGCGTCAGGCATTGCAGGCGCGGGTTATCGACACCGAGTTCAAGGACCTGAAAAACGGCCAGTACAAGATCATCAGCTTCTACGCCAAGAAAGCCCGCGGCCTGATGGCGCGTTATGTGATCAAGGAGCGGCTGAACGATCCAGAGGGCCTCAAGGACTTCGTCGAGCAGGGTTACCGCTACTCGGCGGAGCATTCCAAACCGGACAAACTGGTCTTCCTGCGCGGCCATCCACACGACTGATAACACCCCGCCGCCCCGCGATAACGGGCCGATAACACGGCCCGTTCGCGCCCTATACATTCCCGCCTACTCCCGCGCAATACCTCATTTTAATTACCCGGCAACAGCCACATAGAACTTTTTCGTGTTCTTACCTACCGCGCAAGTCGCCCGATAAAGTGCCATCAACGTGCAACTAGTGGCCACTATCGACAACTTTATAAGTCGCCACAAAAGAGGACGAACGGTAGGAACTATCGGAAAAATCCCACACTCTTACCCGGCGTAACATATTTCTTCATGTAACTTTCTGCATGAGCCAAAACTGCCCCTAACTGTCGGACAAACGTTCGCGGGAGAGTTTTGCCCACGCGAAAGTTACCGCGAAATTACAGGAGAACTTCCACTGCGCAGATGACCGACTAAAACCCAAGCGCCAGAGCCTTCAAGGCCACGGCCCAGGACAGCAAAGGGCACGTTTGATAGTTACAAGCCCGTTTAGGCGCCCCGCGTGGATGCCGGATATTTGTCATGCCTAAATTAACTAACTCCGCTCAGCGAGAGACAAGTTAAACGAACGCCAGTGGTCAATACGCCACTATTAATTGCGCAATAACGGACGAGGTGAATGCGATGCGAATCAGCATCTTTGGTTTGGGTTACGTGGGTGCAGTATGTGCTGGTTGTTTATCGGCGCGCGGCCACACTGTGATCGGCGTGGATATATCCGCGAGCAAGATTGATCTGATTAACCAAGGCAAATCGCCAATTGTCGAACCGGGTCTGCAAGCCCTGTTGCAACAGGGCCTGAGTTCCGGCCACTTGTACGGCACCACCGATGTTGCAACGGCGGTACGCGATACCGAAGTGTCGTTCATCTGCGTCGGTACACCGAGCAAGAAAAACGGCGACCTGGCGCTGGATTACATCGAAGGGGTGTGCCGCGAAATCGGCTTCGCCCTGCGCAACAAGGCCGAGCGCCACACCGTGGTGGTGCGCAGCACCGTACTGCCGGGCACCGTGAAGAACGTGGTGATCCCGCTCCTCGAAGACTGCTCCGGCAAACGCGCCGGGATCGATTTCGGCGTCGCGGTAAACCCGGAATTCCTCCGCGAAAGCACCGCGATCCAGGACTACGATTTCCCGCCGATGACCGTGATCGGCGAACTGGACACGGCCTCCGGCGACCTGCTGGAAAGCATCTACAGCGAGCTCGACGCACCGATCATCCGCAAGGCCATCGATGTCGCCGAGATGATCAAGTACACCTGCAACGTCTGGCATGCGGCCAAGGTCACCTTCGCCAACGAGATCGGCAACATCGCCAAAGCCGTCGGCGTCGATGGCCGCGAAGTGATGGACGTGATCTGCCAGGACCACAAGCTCAACCTGTCCAAGTACTACATGAAGCCCGGCTTCGCCTTTGGCGGCTCGTGCCTACCCAAGGACGTACGCGCCCTCGCCTACCGCGCCGGCTCCCTGGACGTCGATGCGCCGCTGATCGGCTCGCTGATGCGCAGCAACGCCAATCAGGTGCAGAAAGCCTTCGACATCATCTCCGGCTACGACAAACGCAAAGTCGCGCTGATGGGTTTGAGCTTCAAGGCCGGCACCGACGATCTGCGCGAAAGCCCACTGGTGGAGTTGGCCGAACTGCTCATCGGCAAGGGTTTCGAGCTGAGCATCTACGACAGCAATGTCGAATATGCGCGGGTCTACGGCGCCAACAAGGACTACATCGAATCGAAGATTCCGCACGTTTCTTCACTGCTCGACAGTGACTTCGATGCGGTCGTCGATAACGCCGAGATCATCGTGCTCGGCAATGCCGATGCGCACTTTGCGCACCTGGCGCAGCACGCCCTCGTCGGCAAGCACGTGGTCGACCTGGTCGGTTTCATGCCAACCGCCTCGCGCGCCGGTTCCGAAGGAATCTGCTGGTAACCCCAGCCTTTAACAGGCCGTTGAAAAATGTAGGCGAGGCAGCCGAGACAAGGCAAAAACGGCCGAAAAAGCGCAGTTTACTGGTGTAAATGAGCATTTTGACTGGGCTCGCATTCGAGGCCGTTTTTAACGCCGTATCGGCAACGTAGGTAGTTTTTCAATGGCCTGTTAGCCAGTCGGTGCCCCCTTGGACGCGCGACCGCCAAAGCAGCGTCCTCGTCCGAGAGGCCCGGCGAACACGATGGATATGTCTATGCACACGCTAAAGAGCGGCCTGAACCAGGCCGCAGGTTGGTTGTTCTACCTATCGCTGCTGATGCTGCTCGCGTTGGCGCTGCCCAGGAGCGTGTTCGACCCCGAGTCGCGCGACTACCTCCTGCTGATCGGCGCAGTGGGCATCTGGCGCTATTCCATGGGCGCCATACATTTTCTGCGCGGCAGCCTGTTTCTCTATGTGGTTTACCCCTATTACCGCCGCAAGGTGAAAAAACTCGGCAAGGACGCCGACCCTTCTCAGGTGTTTCTGCTGGTCACCAGCTTTCGCATCGACGCGTTGACCACCGCCCAGGTGTACCGCTCGGTGATTCGCGAGGCGATTGACTGCGGTTACCCGACGACGGTGGTGTG
This sequence comes from Pseudomonas sp. UBA2684, assembly GCA_002354655.1. Taxonomy (GTDB): domain Bacteria; phylum Pseudomonadota; class Gammaproteobacteria; order Pseudomonadales; family Pseudomonadaceae; genus Aquipseudomonas. Next base: position 23,129 of record DELY01000036.1, on the reverse strand, counting down.
TTCCATCGTCGAGCTGTCCGATGAACTGTTGGTGAAGAACCTCTGGGCGCGGATGAACCCGCCGCCGCAGGTCAAGCTGGACTTCGTGCGCATTCCCGGCACCGGCAAGCGCGATGGCCTGGCCTACGGCTTTCGCGCCATCTCCCGGCAGATGCCGGATAAGCATGCGGTGGTCGCGGTGGTCGATGGCGACACCGTGCTCGGCGAGGGCGTGGTGCGCAAGACGGTGCCCTGGTTCAAGCTGTTCGCGAACGTCGGCGGCCTCACCACCAACGAGTTCTGCGAGGTGCGCGGCAGCTACATCATGAGCGAGTGGCACAAGCTGCGCTTCGCCCAGCGCCACCTGAACATGTGCTCGATGGCGCTGAGCAAGCGGGTGCTGACCATGACCGGGCGCATGTCGGTGTTTCGCGCCGAAGTGGTCACCAACCCCGAGTTCATCGCCGACGTGGAAAGCGATCACCTCGACCATTGGCGTCTGGGGCGCTTCCAGTTCCTCACCGGCGACGACAAATCCAGCTGGTACAGCCTGATGCGCCTGGGCTACGACACCTTCTACGTGCCGGACGCAGCGATCAACACGGTCGAACACCCGCCGGAAAAGAGCTTCCTCAAGGCCAGCCGCAAACTGATGTTCCGCTGGTACGGCAACAACCTGCGGCAGAACTCGCGCGCCCTGCGGCTGGGGATGCAGCGCCTGGGCGGCTTCACCAGCGTGGTGCTGTTCGACCAGCGCGTGTCGATGTGGACCAGCCTGCTCGGCCTCAGCGTGGCGCTTATCGCCAGCCTCAAGTACGGCGCGGGCTTCCTCCTCGCCTACCTGCTGTGGATCGGCCTGACCCGCCTGGCGTTGACCCTGCTGCTGAGCGTCGGCGGCCACCGCATCGGCCCGGCCTATCCGCTGATTCTTTATTACAACCAGATCGTCGGCGCGATGGTGAAGATCTACGTGTTCTTCCGCCTCGATCAACAGTCCTGGACCCGCCAGAACACCAAGATCGATCGCGGCTTGCTGAGTTTCCAGCGTTGGTTCAACACCTGGTCGTCACGCGCCATGACTTTTTCTGCCGCCAGCGTCTTCATCGCCACGCTTCTGGCGTTGGTCTGACCGGAACTCGATTCGAAGAGGAATTTGCAAGTATGAACACAGCCGTCAACGTCAACGTGGTCCATGAGTCCGAAGCCCAGCGCCAGCATGCGCGGGTCAAAATCCCCGCAGTGTTGCGCTACCTGACGAAAGCCCGCGAGCGCGTCGAACAACCGATCAGCGACCTGTCCGCCGGGGGCTTCAGCTTCAGCGCCGGCAAAGCGCCGGTACGGATTGGCGACTATCACAAGGGCCGCCTGCAATTTCAGCTGGAAAGCCTCGACCTGGGCATCGACATCGAGTTTCAGGTGCGCTCGGTCGACCCCGACAGCCAGCGCGTCGGCTGCCAGTTCCACAACCTCAAACCACGCGAGCAAGCGACCCTGCACCAGCTGATCAGCGCTTACCTGAGCGGCGAACTGGTTGGCGTCGGCGACCTGCTCAACACCCTGCAACGGGAAAACTTCACCAAGGCGCGCAAGAACGGCGCAGGGGGCGCCGGCATGGGCGTGCTCGCGCGGCTCAAGGCGGTGACCTTCAGCCTCGCGGTGTTCCTGGTGGGGCTGGCCGCCTTCGGCTTTATCTTCAAATCGCTGTACGGCCTGTACTTCGTCACCCACGCCCAGTCCGGCCTGGTCAGCGTGCCCAGCCTGCAAGTGACCATGCCGCGCGAAGGCACGGTTAACAGCCTGCTCGGCCCCGATGCGACGGTGGCCAAGGGCGCCCCCATCGCCTCGTTCTCCGCCAGCATGCTGGAGATGCTCAAAGGCCACCTCACCGATGCACAGCTGACCCCGGCCAACATCGAAGAGCTGTTCGGCAAACAGATGAAGGGCACCCTGACCAGCCCGTGCAACTGCAAGGTGGCGCGGCAACTAGTGGCCGACGGCCAATTCGCCAACAAGGGCGACGTGATCTTCGAGCTGGTGCCGCAGGACACCCACGCCACGGTGCTGGCCAGCTTCCCGTACCGCAACTTCGCCCAGGCCCGCCCCGGCACCCGTGCCAGTTTCTGGGTGGCCGGCGAAGACACGCCGCGCTACGGCAAGATCGTCAGTAGCAGCCTGCACGAAGGCGGTTTGTCCGCGGACATCCGCGTGGTGATCGAGCCCGAGCAAACCCTCACCAGCAACCTCGCCGGGCAACCGGTGGAAGTCACCCTCGACCGTGGCCCGTCGTTCGACTGGATGATCGACAAAGCCCTGGCGGCTGGTCTCTAGGGAGGACGCGGCATGCCGACTATCGACTTCCCCACGCGGCCGCCGAGCGCGCTCGCCGCGCCCCTGCTGGCGCTGTCCCTGGCCACGGTCCTGGCCGGTTGCGCCGGCCTGCCGGACGAGCGCCTGGCCGCCGCAGCGCTGCAACGCGGCGACAGCGCCACCGCCGAGCAGAACTTCCGCCAACTGGCCGAGCTCGGCTACGTCAACGCGCAGATCGGCCTGGCTGACCTGCAACTGGCCAGCGGTACGCCCGCGGACCTGGCCAAGGCCGAGCAGACCTACCGCCAGGCCCTCGACCAATCGCCACGGGCCCAGGCGCGCCTCGGCAAGTTGCTGGCGCGCAAGCCCGCCGCCAGCGCTGCCGAACGCCGCGAGGCCGCGCAATTACTGAATGACGCCTTCACCGCCGGCGAGCCCAGCAGCCTGTTGCCGCTGGTGATGCTCTACCTGCAATACCCACAGGACTTTCCCGGTATGAACGTGCAACAACGAATTTCTACCTGGCGCCAGCAAGGCCACAGCCAAGCCGAGCTGGCACAAATCCTCTTCTACCGCACCCAAGGCACCTACGATCAGCACCTGACGGAAATCGAGCGCATTTGCCAAGGCCTGCTCGCCGAGGCGGATGTCTGTTATGTCGAACTGGCCACCGTGTACCAGAAGCAAGGTCAGGAGGCGAAACAGAAAGCCCTGGTGCAGCGCCTGATGGCCGGCTACCGCAGCGGCGCCGTGCCGGCCCAGCGGGTCGATGCGGTGGCCCAGGTGCTGGCCGATGCCGAGCTGGGCACCCCGGACGAAAGCCAGGCCCAGGAGCTGCTCGAAGCCATCGCCCCGAGCTACCCGGCCGCCTGGGTCAGCCTCGCCCGCCTGCTCTACGACTACCCCGGCCTGGGCGACATCGAGCAGATGATGAGCTACCTCGAACACGGCCGCGCCGCCGCCCTGCCGCGTGCCGAGCTGCTGCTCGGGCGCCTGTATTACGAAGGCAAACTGGTGCCGCAAGACCCGCAAAAAGCCGAAGCGCACCTGCGCAAGGCCGCGCCCAGCGAACCCAGCGCCAACTACTTCCTAGGGCAGATCTACCTGCGCGGCTACCTCGGCGACATCTACCCGCAGCAGGCCCTGGATCACCTGCTCAGCGCCGCGCGTGGCGGCCAGATCAACGCCGACCTCGCCCTTGCGCACCTGTACTCGCAGGGCAAAGGCATCCAGCCCAACCTGGTCAACGCCTTCGTCTTCAGCCAGCTGGCGCTGCCGAAGAACACCGCGCCGGTCAGCGAACTGGCGCGCAGCATCGAACAGCAACTGCCACCCGCACAACGCGCCCAGGCCGAACAACTGCTGCGCGAAGAACGCCAGCTGCGCGGCAACGCCTGGCAACAGCAGGCGCCATTGCAGGCGCAGCAGCCATGAGCAAGGACTTCCCGATGAAACTGAACCGGATCGCCGCCGGCCTGGGTTTGAGCGTATCGCTGCTGTCCGCCAGCTCGGTGTGGGCGGTGCAGATGAGCGACGACAACTTTGGCCTCGACGTCAAAATCACCGCGCAATCGGAAGACGACCGCGACCTCGGCACCCGCGACGGCGGCGACATCAACGGCATCGGCCTCGACCTGCGCCCCTGGGTGTACGGCGAGCGGGGCGACTGGAGCGCCTTCGCCCTCGGCCAGGCGGTGACCGCCACCGACATCGTCGAAACCGACACCCTGCAAGCCAGCGACACCGACAGCCAATCCAGCCAGCGTAACGACGCCCGCGTGGCGGACAAGAGCTACCTGGCCTTGCGTGAGTTCTGGGTCGACTACAGCGGCTTCACCGCCTACCCCGGCGAACACCTGCGCTTCGGCCGCCAGCGCATGCGCAGCGACGAAGGCACCTGGTGGGATACCAATATCGAGGCGCTGCGCTGGAGCTTCGACACCACCCTGCTGCGCGCCAACGTCGGCGTCGCCGAGCGCTTCTCCGAGTACCGCACCGACCTCGACGAGCTGGCCCCGGAAGACCAGGACCGCCGCCATCTGTTCGGCGATATCGCCACCCAGTGGCAACCCGGCCACTGGGTCGGCCTCAAGGCCCACCACAGCCGCGACGACGGCGACCTGGCGAACCCTGGCGAGCCGCTCGACGAACTGAGCAAACGCTACACCGGCGACCTCACCTGGCTGGGCATCAACGCCGACGGCGACTTCTTCAACCACCGTTCGCGCATGCCGCTGAACTACTGGGCGCAAGCCACCTGGCTGAGCGGCAACACCGAACAGCTGGAGCAAACGCTGATCGGCGACCAGCGCTTCGCCAGCGGCTCGCGCAACCAGGACGTGAATGCCTGGGCACTCGACCTCGGCCTGCGCTGGAACATCGACGAGCAGTGGCGCGTCGGCGGCGCCTATGCGCGCGGCAGCGGTGGCGGTGACGACGACCAGTCCGAGCAGTTCATGCAGACCGGCCTGGAGAGCAATCGCTCCAACTTCACCGGCACCAACGCGCGCCTGCACCGCTTCGGCGAGGCCTTTCGCGGCGAACTCTCCAACCTGCAAGTGGCCACCGCGTTCACGTCCTGGCAGCTGCGCGACGACTACGACGCCAGCCTGGTCTACCACCGCTTCTGGCGCGTCGACGACAACCAGGACATCGGCGAGAGCGGGATCATCGCGCCGCTACAGGCCGGTGAAAAGGAGGTCGGCCAGGAGCTCGATCTGGTGGTTACCAAGTACTTCAAGCAGGGCCTGTTGCCCGCCGCCATGAGCGAGCACCTCGACGAACGCTCGGCGCTGGTGCGCTTTCGCGGCGGCGTGTTCAAGCCCGGCGCTGCCTACGGCAGCGGCACCGACGCGTTGATGCACCGCGCCTTCGTCGACTTTATCTGGAGATTCTGAGGGCATGCCCATGCACGCACAGACATCCACCGCGCCCTCCTGCCCGTACACCTGCAGGCGCCAGCTGGCTGGCGATCCGGCCCACCGGCGGAGCATCGCCAGCCAGCTGGCGCCTACACAAAACGTGCTCGCCAAGCGCCCAACGCTGGGCCTGCGCCTGCTCTGCGGCAGCGTGCTGCTCGGCCTGCTGCAACTGGCCGAAGCCACTGCGGCGGAGCCGACCCAGGAGCTCAAGGAAACCAAGAACTACACGGTGACCAGCGCGCCAATCGCCCCGTTGCACCTGGATAAACCCAGCCTGCCGGATCTCAGCGGCTACACCGGCGCCGCCGTGCAGGCGAAGATCCAGCGCAGCCCCGGCGGTAAGGTGGTGGTGCGGCGCATGCTGCAACAGGACGCCCTGAAGGACTTCATCGGCGGCAACGAACGCCTGCGCGAATGGGTGCAACGGCAGAACGGCATGCCCCATGCGATCTTTATCGAAGGCGGCTACGTGACCCCCGCGGACCTCGCCCGCAGCCTGCCGGACCAGCAGTTCCGCGAAGTCGAGCCGGGCGTCTACCTGGCGCGCCTGCCGATTGTCGTGGCGCAAGGCGCGACCCTGCATGTGGACCAGGCCACCAAGGAACTGCGCCTGTCGCAGGAGCGCGGCAGCTTCATGGTCAACGACGGTCAGCTGTTCTTCACCGACACCAAGCTCACCGCCTGGCGCGAAGCCGACAACGGCCCGGCGAGCTTTCGCCAAGCCGACGAGTTCCGCCCGTTTCTGGTGTCCTGGGGCGGCAGCGAGCTGTACATCGCCGGCAGCATATTCACCAGCCTCGGCTACAACACCAGCAAGTCCTACGGCGTCTCCATCACCCAGTACACGCCCGGCATGCAGGCCCGCCTGAAACGCCCGGAGCCGACCGGCTGGCTGATCGATTCGGAGTTCGTCGACCACTGGTACGGCTTCTACTGTTACGAAGCCGAGAACGTGGTGATCAAGGGCAACACCTACCGCGACAACATCGTCTACGGCATCGACCCGCACGACCGTTCGCACGGCCTGATCATTGCCGAAAACCGCGTACACGGGACCAAAAAGAAGCACGGCATCATCATCTCCCGCGAGGTCGACGACAGCTGGATCATCAACAACCAAAGCTACGACAACAAACTCTCGGGCATCGTCATCGACCGTAACAGCGTCAACAATCTGGTGGCCTACAACGAGGTGTACCAGAACCACGCCGACGGCATCACCCTGTACGAAAGCTCGAACAACCTGCTGTGGGGCAACAAAGTGCTGAGCAATGCCCGCCACGGCATCCGCCTGCGCAACAGCGTGAATATCCGCCTGTACGAAAACCTCGCGATAGCCAATGGCCTGAGTGGCGTGTACGGCCACATCAAGGACCTCTCCGACACCGACCGCAATATCGAACTCGACCCCTTCGACACCCAGGTGTCGATGATCGTGGTCGGCGGCAAGCTCGCCGCCAACGGCTCCAGCCCGCTGTCCATCGACTCGCCGTTGTCCGTGGAGCTGTACCGCGTGGAAATGCTCGCGCCGAGCAAGAGCACCGGCATCAGCTTCGCCGGCATCCTCGGCGAAAAGCAGGAAGAGATCCTTGACCTGATGGTGCGCCGCCAACTGGCGGTGCTCATCGACCCCGTCGAAAGCCAGGCCGAACTCCAGGATTGAGGGAATACACCGTGATCAACCGTCATTTTCAGTTTCGCCAGCTGGCCCTCGCCAGCGCCCTCCTCGCCGCGGCCAGCAGCCAGGCGATGGCGGCACCGCAGTACCAGGTGCAGCGCCTCGGGACGCTGTGCCCGGCCGCCCAGGACCCCAGCCAGTACACCAGCAAGTACCTGAGCTTCTTCACCGCACTGGTGCAGGGCCAGGGCGACTGGCTGTTCCGCAGCCGCTACGATCTGCGCACCGATTTTGGCACCACGCCTTACGGCTACAGCCAGTTCAAGCGCCTGCGCGATACCTTGAAGCGCAAGGGCATCGAGCTGATGGTGGTCTACCAGCCGACTCGCGGCCTGGTCAACCGCGCGCAGCTCACTGCCGAGGAGCAACGCCAGTTCAACTTCGCACTGGCCAAGCAGAACTACCTGCAAGCCGTGGCCGATTTCCGCAAGGCCGGGATCTGGGTCACCGACCTCTCGCCGCTGTTCGACGAGCCAGCCGCGGACACCGCTTACTACTTCAAGGCCGACCACCACTGGACCCCGGCCGGCGCCGAGCGCACCGCCAAACTGGTGGCCGAGACGCTAAAGCAGATCCCCGCGTTCGCCGATATCCCGCAGCAGCAATTCGAGAGCAAGGTGGTCGGCCTGCTGCCCAAAGCCGGCACCCTGCACAAGACCGCCGCCAACTTCTGCGGCACCAGCTACGCCACCCAGTACGTCGAGCGCTACGCAACCGAGCCGGTGGGCGAAGCCGACAGCGACAGCCTGTTCGGCGACGCGGCCAGCCCGCAGATCGCCCTGGTCGGCACCAGCAACAGCGGCCCGGCCTACAACTTCGCCGGTTTCCTCCAGCAGCACAGCAGCACCGACGTGCTCAACATGTCAGTCAGCGGCGGCGGCTTCGACAGCGCACTGCTGCAATACATGAGCAGCCAGGAATTCCACGACAACCCGCCGAAGATCCTGATCTGGGAGTTCGCCACCCACTACGACCTGGCGCAGCAAAGCTTCTACCGCCAGGCCGTGCCGCTGGTGAACAACGGCTGCGCAGGCCGCCCGGCGGTGATGAACAACACGATCACCCTCAAGCCCGGCGCCAACGAGGTGCTGGTCAATGGCGCAAACAACGCGCTGCGCGACCTGCGCGGCCGCGATTACCAGGTCGACCTGACCTTCAGCGACCCCAGCGTGCACGCGTCTCAGGCGACCATCTGGTACCTCAACGGCCGCCGCGAAAACTTCAAGATCGAACAGAGCGACCGCGTCGACACCGGCGGCCGTTATGTCTTCGAACTGCGCAATGACGCCGACTGGGCCGATCTCAACCTGCTCGCCCTGGAAATTCACAGCCCGGAAGACATGCCGGCCAACCTGAGTGTCGAGGCGACCCTGTGCAAACGCCCTGGCGCCGGGGACCAACCCCTCACGGCCCAGGCTCGCTGAGGATGGAGGTAATGATGAAGCTCGCCCCCTGCCTGCTCGCCGCCGCCCTGCTCGCCCAGCCGGCCTTCGCCGCCAGCCTAGTGCCGCCGGCTGGCTATTACGCCGCCGTGCCGGTCACCGGCAAACCGGCGCAAACCTGCAAGACGCCACCGCACCCCTACACCGCCAAACTGGAGTTTCGCAGCAAGTACGAAGGCTCCGGCAAGGCCCGCGCCACCCTCAACCGCGAGTCGGAACGCGCCTTCCGCGAGAAAACCGCCGCCATCACCGAGATGGAGCGCGAGATCAACCAGCAGGTCATGCACTACATGCGCGACGGCCAGCGCGAACAGCTCGAATGCACCCTGCAATGGCTGGGCAACTGGGCCCAGGCCAACGCCCTGCTCAGCAGCGAGTACAACCACACCGGCAAATCGGTGCGCAAATGGGCGCTGGGCAGTTTGTCCTCGGCTTACCTACGGCTGAAATTTTCCGCATCGCAGCCGCTGGCGCCGTATCGCCAGCAAAGCCAGTTGATCGAATCCTGGTTCGTCAAACTGGCCGAGCAGACCGTGCACGACTGGAGCGATCTGCCGCTGAAGAAGATCAACAACCACAGCTACTGGGCCGCCTGGTCGGTGATGGCCAGCGCCATCGCCAGCGACCGCCGCGACCTGTTCGACTGGGCCGTGGCGCAGTTTCGCGTGGCCGCCAACCAGGTCGACGACGACGGCTACCTGCCCAACGAGCTGAAGCGTAGCCAGCGTGCCCTGGCCTACCACAACTACGCCCTGCCACCGCTGGCGATGGTGGCCGCCTTCGCCCAGGCCAATGGCGTCGACCTGCGCGAGGAAAACCATGGCGCGCTGCAACGCCTGGCCGAACGGGTGCTCGACGGCGTCGACGACCAGCAGGCATTCACCCGCAAAACCGGCGAGAAACAGGACATGGAAGACCTCAAGAAGCGCGCCAAATTTGCCTGGCTGGCGCCCTACTGCACGCTCTACAGCTGCTCGACCGACACCGAGCAGTTCAAACAGCAGATGGCGCCGTTCAAGACGTTCCGCCTCGGTGGCGACGTCAGCCAGGTATTCGACCCGCAGAAGCCCAGCGATGGCTGAGAGGAACGCTTTACGTAGTTCGTAGGGCGGACATGCCGCTGCACGGCTTGTCCGCCGTTAACCCTCACAGGTGGCGGACAAGGCTTCGCCAGGACTGCGTGGGGATGCACCCGTCTACGGACGCTGAAACACCCTCCCGCTCGCGGGGGGGAAAGGGGGGGCTTGCGAGCCCTGGATGAGTGGCTATTCAACGGAGAGAGGCGGATGGTTTTTTCATCCAATGTGTTTTTGTTTTTGTTCCTGCCGATCTTTCTCGGCCTGTACTACCTGAGCAGCAACCGCTATCGCAACCTGCTGATCCTGATCGGCAGTTATGTCTTCTATGCCTGGTGGCGGGTGGATTTCCTCCTGCTGTTCGTCGCGGTCACCTTGTGGAACTACGGCTTCGGCCTGCGCATCTACCGCGCTGGGGTACGCAGCAAGGCGGCGCAGCGCTGGGTGATTTGGGGCGTGGTCGGCAACCTGGCGACCCTGGCTTACTTCAAGTACGCCAACTTCGGCGTGGCGAACCTCAACAAGGTGCTGGAAGGCGCCGGCTTCGAGCCGTTCCTGCTGACTCAGGTGATCCTGCCGATCGGTATTTCCTTCTACATCTTCCAGTCGCTCAGCTACCTGATCGACGTGTACCGCGGCGACACCAAGCCCACGGAAAACCTGATCAACTTCGCCGCGTTCATCGCCCTGTTCCCGCAGCTGATTGCCGGGCCGGTGCTGCGCTACAAGGACCTCGCCGACCAGTTCACCGACCGCACGCACAGCCTCGACAAATTCTCCGAAGGCGCCACGCGCTTTATGCAGGGTTTCGTCAAGAAGGTGTTTATCGCCGACAGCCTGGCGCCGCTGGTCGACCACTGCTTCGCCCTGGACAACCCCAGTACCGGCGATGCCTGGCTGGGCATGATCGCCTATACCGCGCAGCTGTATTTCGACTTCTCCGGCTACAGCGACATGGCCATCGGCCTCGGCCTGATGATGGGCTTCCGCTTTATGGAGAACTTCAACCAGCCCTATATCAGCCAGTCGATCACCGAATTCTGGCGGCGCTGGCACATCAGCCTCTCCACCTGGCTGCGCGACTACCTGTACGTGCCGCTGGGCGGCAACCGCAAGGGCACCTTCAACACCTACCGCAACCTGTTTCTGACCATGCTGCTCGGCGGTTTCTGGCACGGCGCCAACTGGACCTTCCTGATCTGGGGCGCCTGGCACGGCATGTGGCTGGCCATCGAGCGGGCCTGTGGCGTGAATGCCGCGCCCACGGTGATCAACCCGCTGAAGTGGGCCTTGACCTTCTTCCTGGTGATGCTCGGCTGGGTGATCTTCCGTGCCGAAAACCTCGACGTGGCCTGGCGCATGTACAGCGCATTGTTCGGCTTCAACGGCTGGCAGCTCAGCGAGCTCAACCGCGCCAGCATCAGCGACTTGCAGATCGCCACCCTGGTGCTGGCCTACGCCGTGCTCGCCTGGTGCGGCCTGCGCCAGTTCTACCGTAGCCAACAAGCGCGCGACGCAGACGGCCCAGCACGGTTGCTCACGGCAGGTGCGGGCGAGACCCCGGGCCTGCTCGGCGCTGGCGCTGGCGTGCGGAGCTGGAGCGCCGCGCTACCGCGCTATGTGGTGCGTGGTGCGTTGCTCCTGCTGTTCTGCGCCTCGGTGCTGAAGCTGTCGGCACAGAGCTACTCACCGTTCCTGTACTTCCAATTCTGAGTGAGGCCGAGCATGACGCGTCCATTACGCACACTCTATGTCGCGCTGTTTCTTGGCGTGCTGGTTCTGTTATTTCTCTGGTCGATGCGCGGCGTGCTGAGCTATCAGCCGCCCAACCAGTTCAGCGTGCTCGACGGTGGCCTGGCGAAGACCTTCGAGAGCCATTACGACAAGCAATTTCCGGTCAAGGAGATCGGCACCAATGTCTGGGCCGCAATCGACTACCTGCTGTTCGACGCAGGCCGCCCCGGCGTAGTGATCGGCGAGCACGATTGGCTGTACTCGGATGAAGAGTTCAAGCCGGTGGCCAATGGCCCGCAGCAGCAACGCGACAACCTGGCGCTGATCCGCGGCGTGCGCGACGAACTGGCGCAACGCAACGTGCTGCTGCTGCTGGCGATCGTGCCCGCAAAGTCGCGGGTCTACCCGGAGCACATCGGCGCGCATCGCCCCAGCGCCTTGCGCAGCGACCTCTACCAACGCTTCCACCGCGCCGTGCGCCGTGCCGACATCGCCGCCCCGGACCTGCTCGCCACACTGCGCGCCGCCAAGCACAACGGGCCGCTGTTCCTGCGTACCGACACGCACTGGACACCGCTGGGCGCCGACCTCGCCGCGCAGCAGTTGAGTGCAGCCGTGCGCCGCGCCATCACCCTCGACGGCGCGCCGCAGCAGTTCATCACCGAAGCCAGCGGACAAGAACGTTACCAGGGCGACCTGACCCGCTTCCTGCCGCTCGATCCGCTGTTCGCCGCGTTGATGCCCGAACCCGACCCGCTGCACAAGCGCGCCACCCGCGCCGCCAACCCGGCAGAAGGCGCCGATGCACTGTTCGCCGCCAGCGAGATGCCGGTGGCGCTGGTCGGTACCAGTTACAGCGCCAACCCCAGCTGGAATTTTGCCGGCGCGCTGCGTCAGCACCTGCAACGCGACCTGAGCAACCACGCCGAAGACGGCCAGGGACCGATCCTGCCGATGCTCAAGTACCTGCAGAGCGAGGAACTGAAAAACACCGCACCGCAGCTGGTGATCTGGGAATTCCCGGAGCGCTACCTGCCGATGGCCAGCGACCTCAGCGACTTCGACCCGGCCTGGATCGCCGAGCTGAAAAGCAACAGCAGCAAGCAACGCCTGGCCAGCAGCAACAGCCATTGAATGCAAAACCACTTCGTAGGATGGGTTGAGCTTGCGATACCCATCACAAAGCAGCATGGGTATCGCTTCGCTCAACCCATCCTACGGAGCTGCCCCTTGGGCAGGAAAGGCCTCACCCGTACCGGGTCGACAGACCCTTTGGCTAAATCCTATGGAGCACTACCCATGAACAGAACAACCAAATGCAGCTGGACGTCCTACGCCTGTGCCCTCGCCCTGGGTATCGGCGCCCTGCATGCGCAGGCCGGCGAAGGCGGCCTGTACGCGCCGAACGCACCCAAAGGCTCGGCCTTCGTGCGCGCTTACAACGCCGGCAACAGCGAACTGAGCATGAGCGTCGGCAACACCGACCTCAACGACATCGCGCCGCTGGCCTCCAGCGACTTCAGCTTCCTGCCGGCCGGCAGCTACAGCGCCCAGGTCGGCAGCGCCAACCTGCCGGTGCAACTGGACGCCGACCACTACTACACCCTGGTCAGCCAGCCCGGCGCGGCACCCAAGCTGGTGGAAGAGGCGCCGTTCACCAACAAACAGAAAGCCCTGCTGCGCGTACAGAACCTCTCCGGCAGCACGCTCAGCCTGAAAACCGCCGACGGCAAGGCCGCGGTGGTCGATGGCGTGGCCCCGAATGACAGCGGCCAGCGTGAGGTCAACCCGGTGAAAGTGAGCCTGGCGTTGTTCGACGGCCAGCGGAAAGTCAGCGACCTGAAACCGGTGAGCCTGGCGCGCGGCGAAGTGGTTTGCCTGTACATCACCGGCACCCCCGGCCAGCTCTCGCCGGTCTGGGTCAAGCGCCCGGCGAAGACCGACTAGCAGGCCATTTTTAAGGCTATGTCCCAGTTACGTATTGCAAGAGAAGCAGCGCTTTTGTGGAAGCGGATTTATCCGCGAAAGTCTTTGCAAACTGAAGATCTTTCGCGGCTAAAGCCGCTCCCAAGTGACGGCGGTCTGCATCAACAGTTAACGGGTACAGAGCCGTTTTTAACGCCGTATCGGCAGCGTAGGTGACTGCTAAGCACCTGGGCACGAGCGTTTCTCAGGCCCATGTTCGTCACAGACAACAACCCCAGACCGGCGACAAAGCCGGCATGCATACAGCGTCTTCGGCAGGAGATGCGTTGGATAAGTCCCGCCACTGGTGCTTCGGCAACAGCGCAGCAAGCTTCCCGCACGAGTGCGGGAAACACTCAACCCAATAGCATCAACGCTTCAGGAGAACAGACATGATTCCAGTAATTCTTTCCGGTGGTAGTGGCTCGCGTCTCTGGCCCCTTTCGCGCAAGCAGTACCCCAAGCAATTCCTCGCCCTGACCGGCGTCGACACCCTGTTCCAGCAGACCATCAAGCGCCTGGCCTTCGAGGGCATGCAGGCACCGGTGCTGGTGTGCAACCAGGAACACCGTTTTATCGTCCAGGAACAATTGCAGGCGCAGAAGTTGGTTACCCAGGCGATCCTGCTCGAACCCTTCGGCCGCAACACCGCGCCGGCGGTGGCGATTGCCGCGCTGAAACTGCTGGCCGAAGGCCGCGACGAATTGCTGCTGATTCTCCCCGCCGACCATGTGATCGAGAACCAGCAAGCCTTCCAGAACGCCCTGGCACTCGCTGCCAAAGCCGCCAACAAAGGCGAAATGGTGCTGTTCGGCATCCCCGCCACTCGCGCGGAAACCGGTTACGGCTACATCAAATCGGTGGCCGACGCTGGTCTGCCGCAGGGCGTGGTGCGCGTGCAGCGTTTCGTTGAAAAACCCGACGAAGCCCGCGCCCGCGAATTCGTTGCCGCTGGCGACTACTTCTGGAACAGCGGCATGTTCCTGTTTCGCGCCAGCCGCTACCTGGAAGAGCTGAAGAAACACGACGCCGATATCTACGACACCTGCCTGCTGGCCCTGGAACGTAGCCAACACGAAGGCGACCTGGTGAATATCGATGCGGCCACCTTCGAGTGCTGCCCGGACAACTCGATCGACTACACGGTGATGGAAAAAACCACGCGCGCCTGCGTGGTGCCGCTGGATGCCGGCTGGAACGACGTCGGTAGCTGGTCGTCGATCTGGGACGTGCACCCCAAGGACGAGCACGGCAACGTGATCAAAGGCGACGTGGTGGTGCACGAGAGCCACAACTGCCTGGTACACGGCAACGGCAAGCTGGTTTCGGTGATCGGCCTGGACAACATCGTCGTGGTGGAAACCAAGGACGCCATGATGATCGCCCACCGCGACCACGTGCAGGACGTGAAGAAGGTGGTCAACCAGCTCGATGCCCAGGGCCGCAACGAAACCCAGAACCATTGCGAGGTCTACCGGCCGTGGGGCTCGTACGACTCGGTGGACATGGGCGGGCGGTTCCAGGTCAAGCACATCACCGTCAAACCCGGCGCGCAGCTGTCCTTGCAGATGCACCATCACCGCGCCGAACACTGGATCGTGGTCTCCGGCACGGCCCAGGTGACCTGCGGCGAGAAGACCTTCCTGCTCACCGAAAACCAGTCCACCTACATCCCCATCGCCTCGGTGCACCGTCTGGCCAACCCGGGCAAGATCCCCCTGGAAATCATCGAGGTGCAATCCGGCAGCTACCTCGGCGAAGACGACATCGAACGCTTCGAAGACGTCTATGGGCGCAGCAACGTGACGCCACTCAGCGTCGTCGCCCGCTGAGAACACGCCGGCCCTCGCGCAAGGAGGGCCGGCGCTTCCCGTGCGCACAGCGCCAACACGGCGCATCGCCGCGCGAGCTTGTGTAGGATAAAGCCCTGATTTATCCACCAAGGCCCTTGCCCATGCTATTTGGCGCAATTCTGGTATTGAGCTGGCTGATCCTGCTGATCCGCTACCCCAGTAAAGCCCTGCCCATTTCCCTCGCCGCGCTGCTCGGCCTGGGTCTGCTCGC
This sequence comes from Pseudomonas sp. UBA2684, assembly GCA_002354655.1. Taxonomy (GTDB): domain Bacteria; phylum Pseudomonadota; class Gammaproteobacteria; order Pseudomonadales; family Pseudomonadaceae; genus Aquipseudomonas. Next base: position 7,963 of record DELY01000036.1, on the reverse strand, counting down.
CAGTTGGGTGTTGTGGCAGGAAAGTCGCGAAAAACGCCACCTGGCGCACCTCGAACTGCGCCTCAGCTATGCCCCGCAGCGCTGCCCGGCGGATCGCCCGCTGGCGCTCGACCTGAAGAACGGCAGCCAGGCCGCCCTGCTCGAACTGCGCTGGCAGATAGCCGCCTACCGCCCCGGTAGCAGCGTCAACCTCGCCGAACGCCTCTACGAATCGCCCCGCTACAGCGGCCCCGGCGAACTGCTGCCCGGCGCCAGCTGGCGCGACTGCCTGCCACTGCCGACCCTGCGTAGCGGTTACCGCGCCAGTACCCTGGAGTTTCGTGCCGAGCGTTTGCAGGGCAGCTTCAGCCAGTGAACACCATAAAAAGGATGCCCGCATGACCCAGCCCACTGTCCTCATCACCGGATGTTCCAGCGGTATTGGCCGTGCCTTGGCCGAGGTATTCAAAGCTGCCGGCTACCAGGTATGGGCCACCGCGCGTAAAGCCGAAGACCTCGCCGCGTTGCAGGCCGCCGGGTTTATCGCCGTGCCGCTGGATGTCAACGATGGCGCTTCGGCGGAGCAGCTGGCCACGCGCATGAGCAACGAGATCGGCGGCCTCGATGTGTTGATCAACAATGCCGGTTACGGCGCCATGGGGCCGCTGTTGGATGGCGGCGTCGAGGGCATGCGCCGGCAGTTCGAGACCAATGTCTTTTCGCTTGTCGGGATCACCCGTGCGCTGTTTCCGCTACTGCGCCGCAGCAAAGGCCTGGTGGTGAATATCGGCAGCGTGTCCGGGGTGCTGGTCACCCCGTTCGCCGGCGCCTACTGCGCCTCGAAAGCCGCCGTGCATGCGTTGTCCGATGCGCTGCGCCTGGAGCTGGCACCCTTCGCCATCGAATTGATGGAAGTGCAGCCGGGGGCGATTGCCTCCAGCTTCGGCGCCAATGCCAGCCGCGAAGCCGAACAACTGATCGCCGAAGGCTCGCCCTGGTGGCCGCTCCGCGAGGGCATCCGCGCCCGCGCCACTGCCTCGCAGGACAACCCGACGCCCGCCAGCCACTTCGCACGCAATCTGCTCGCCGCCGTGCAAAGCCCCAAACGCCCGCGCCTGCTGCGCCTGGGCAATGGCAGCCGGGCCCTGCCGCTGATCGCCGCGCTGGTGCCCAAAGGCCTGCTGGAGGCTGTATTGAAGAAGCGTTTTGGCTTGAACCGGGCCTTGTGAACAGGCCCGAACTGCCGATGAGGAGCATTGCATGAGCGCAACCCCGGTCTCCATGACCCGCTACGCCCTGAGCGGCGTAGTCGCCGTGGTGCTGCTCAACCTGTTGCTGCGCAGCTTCGTCAAACTCGGCGGGGTGCTGGCGACCCTGCTGATTGCCGCGCTGGTCGCCGCCGCAATGGCGCTGTGCTTTGCCTGGCGCACCCGTCGTGCACCACTGCGCGGCGAGCGACGCCGCCTGGTCTGGCTGTACGGCGGCCTATTGGCGTTGCTCTACCTCGGATTGCTGGCGATGATGACGCTGCAGGACGAACCCAGCCCGATGGGCATGCTGATCTTCAGCGTGCACTACCTGTGTTATCCGCTATTCGCGCAGGTGTTTTTCTCCGAGCGCTTCTTCAGTCGCCTGTCCTAACAGGTCAGTTGCATAGGCTGCGCTTGCCACCGTCTTATTTCACACAACCCCGTGAAGAACCTTTATCTAGAGGCTGCCCACCAGATGATCGCCCGTTGCCACTAATCTACACTCGCCATAGGTCACCGCGGCCGCCCACCCCGCGTGGTTATCCACGCGTGCCGCACTCACGGATCGACAGCATGTCAGGGACGCGTTGATGAGCAATCACAGCAACAGGCACTTTCGTGCTTACGAGCGCCGCATCATTTATGTGCTGTTGAGCGCGTTGTTGACGATCCAGATACTGGCCTACCAGATCAGCAGCGAGGCCAACCGGCGTATCGCCGAGAACAACCTGCACGCGCAACTGCAAACCGGCGCACAGGTGTTCTACCAACTGCTCGAACTACGCCAGCGCCAGTTGCTGCAAACCGCCGAAGTACTGGCCGCCGACTACGGTTTGAAAGAAGCCACCGCCACCCGCGAACGGCCGACCATCGAGTCGATGCTGCTCAACCACAGCAAACGCATCCAGGCCGATATCGCCCTGCTCAGTGACCTCGACCAACAGCTGATCGCCAGTGTTCCCATGCACGTGCAAGCCAGCGATATCGCGCCACTGCTGAAGGCCCCGGCCAGCGCCAACGCAGAGGATCGGACAGCCCCGATCGAAACGCTGGAAACCCGTGAAGGCGCGCTGTACCAGTTAATCCGCAGCACCGTGCACATGCCCAGACCGCAAGCCGAACTGACCCTGGGCTTTGCCATCGACGATCACTTCGCGCAGGACCTGCGCCGGGTCACCGACGCCGAGTTCATCTTTGCCTCGCGAGCCGCGGACGGGCGCTGGCGCCTGCACGGCAGCACCCTCGATGGCAACGCCGAACAATTGCTGGCGCCACCCCAGACGCTTACCACACAGAGCAGTTGGACCCTGCACGGCCGCCACGATGCCTACCTGATGCTGTCGCTGCCGTTGCAACGCGAAGCCACGGCAACCCGCGGCGAGGTCATGGTGATCATGGGTAAATCGCTGAACCAGGCGATGGCGCCCTACCAGCAGATCGAACAGACGCAGCGCTACCTGATTCTCGCCAGCCTGCTGTTGTCGGCGCTGGCGGTGCTGTTCATCACCCGGCGCATGGTCGCCCCGCTGAATGCCATGGCGCACCAGGACCCGCTGACCGGGCTGGCCAATCGTCGCTTCTTTGACCTATGCCTGCGCCGCGCCATGGCCGACCTCGGGCGCAAGCGGGTGCCGTTCTGCGTGATGATGATCGACCTCGACCAGTTCAAGCAGATCAACGACCGTTACGGCCACGCCGCCGGCGATGAGGTGCTCAAGGTCACCGCGCAGCGCCTGCGCGCCCTGCTGCGCAAAACCGATACCCCGGCACGCCTGGGCGGCGATGAGTTCGCCGCCTTATTGCCGGGGGCCGAGCGCGGCACCGCCGAGCACATCGCCGAGAAAATCCAACGGGTGCTCAGCGAGCCAATCCTGTTCGCTCAGCAGCCGTTGCAGGTCGGCATCAGCATCGGCCTGGCCATCGCACCGCAAGACGGCGACAGCCCCAGCGAACTGCTGAGGGCCGCCGACGAAGCGATGTACGCGGCCAAGCCCACCGTCCTCAACGGCGACTCGCTGGTTTAACAGGCCTTCGGCACCGGCAGCGGCTTGGGCTTGCGAAACACCAGCACGTTGCCGAGCATCACCAACAACAGGCCGAACAGCGCCGGCGCCGTCCACTGATAGCCCTCGGCGAACACCGAGATATTCAGCGCCACCACCGGGAACAGCACGGTGCAATAGGCCGCGCGCTCCGGGCCCATGCGCCCGACCAGGGTCAGGTAGGCGGTGAAGCCGATCACCGAACCGGGAATCGCCAGGTACAGCAGCGAGCCGACATAGCGCGCGCTCCAGTCGAAACCGAACGGCGTGCCATTCACCAGGCAGATCGCCGCCAGCATCAACGCGCCGTAAAGCATGCCCCAGGCGTTGGTGGTCAGCGGCTTGAGGCCGGCTTTCTGCTGCAAGCTGGAGAGCAGGTTGCCGGCGGAAAAACACAGGGTGCCGAGCAGCGACAGGCCGATACCCAACAGGGTTTCCCGGCTGGCCGCCTGGCCGGCCAACTCGGGCCAGAACAGCAGCCCCAGCCCGGCCAAGCCCAAGGCACCGCCGGCCAGCACATTCGCCGCGATCTTGTGCTTGAAGAACACGCGCGCATTCAGCGCATTCCACAGTGTCGCGGTGGAAAAAATCACCGCGATCAGCCCGCTGGGTATCCATTGGCTGGCGGTGTAGAAACACATGAAATTGATGCAGAACAGGCACAGCCCCTGAACCAGGCAAATCAGCTGAGCGCGGCGATCGAGCGTTTGCAGGCGTCCGCTGAGCAGCAGCACGAGAAACAGCACGGCGGCGGCCAGAGCAAAGCGGTAGGCAATCGATGCGGCAATCGCCACCTCGCCCATCTGCAGTTTGATGGCGATCCAGGTGGTGCCCCAGATCAAAACGGTCAACAGGTACAACGACAGGTTCATCAGACGACTCCCGGTGGATGGCCGAAGTCTGCACCGCGCCGGGCCTCGCCACTTGCATAAAGTTGCGGGTTTTATGCCTGCGGCGGCTGTCGAGTAAACACCAAGGCCTTCAACCCGCCATCGGGACGGCTATCGGCAAACTCTGGCGGGTTGTCCAGGCGCTGCTGAAAGCGCAGGCTAGGCGCCTCGTTGGCGACGCCCTGGATAAGAAAGTCCGGGCCGATGGCCGGGTCATTGGTGCACGCCAGCACTGTGCCTTGCGCGCTCAGCAGTTCCGGCAGACGACGGAGGACTTTTTGATAGTCCTGGGTCAGCACGAAGCTGCCCTTCTGGAAAGACGGCGGGTCGATGATGATCAGGTCATAGGGGCCGTACTTGCGCACCTTGCTCCAGGACTTGAACAGCTCATGCCCCAGGAAGCTCACACGGTCGAGGTCATGCTGATTAAGCCGGTGGTTGTCGCGGCCACGGCTCAAGGCCGCCTTGGCCATGTCCAGATTCACCACATGCGCGGCGCCACCGGCAAGCGCCGCCACCGAGAAGCCGCAGGTATAGGCAAACAGATTCAGCACCCGCTTGCCCTGAGCCTGGGCCTGAACCCAGCGCCGGCCATAGCGCATGTCCAAAAACAAACCGGTGTTTTGTTTCTTGCCCAGATCCAGCTTGAAGCGCAGGCCATGCTCCGTGACCAGCCACTCATCGACAGGCTCGCCCAGCAGCCATTGCGTGGGGCTGTCCGGGAGGTAACGGTGTTGCAGCAACAGCGCCTGCGCTTGGGCGTGCTGCCACACCGGCGCCTGCGTCAAAGCCATCAGCAGGCGCTGCAACGCCAGCAACTGCGTCTCGCTCGGCGCGCTGAACAGTGACACCAACAGCACGCCCTGCAACCAGTCGACGGTAATCTGCTCAAGCCCCTCCCAGCGCCGCCCCCGCCCGTGAAACAAGCGCCGCGCCTCAGCGGGAGCGGTGCTCAGGGCAACGCGTAGATGCTGATCCAGGGTGGCGAGGGCGGGCGCGTTCATGGCTGAGTCCAGGTGGGCGAAACGGCCTATGTTAAGGCTAAAGACCTGTTAACTGTCGACGCGCTCCAGCGCCTCATGGGCGGCCTTGACCGCAAAACAGCGGCAGATTGGGACGATGTTCGCGGATCAATCCGCACTCAGCCGCCGTGCGCTGCTGACAATGCGCCACCTCACGCCTGGCGCCCTTCACCAGCGCGCCCGCATGGCCTGGACTACGGCCCTCTTGCCACTTGTCAAAACTTGCGCTTTTTCAGCGTGCGGGGCTGGCAGCCGCACCTGGGCGGCGTAGCATGATCGGCTTGGCAGGCCGGTTTTAACGCCGTGTCGACAACCCGGGTAGTTTTTCAACGGCCTGTGAGAGGGCACATCGATGGCGCAACTCGAACAAAGCCAAGTGTTTCAGGCCATGGGCCAATCGCCGAACGCCAGGCTGCTGCACAGCGCCGAGCTGGGCGATGGCCTGGCCGCGGCCCTGTGGCGCAACAGCCACGACACCCGCGACTACCAGGCACCGACCCACCACACCCTGTCCTGCTACCTGACCGGCGGCACCGGCACTTTTCGTCGCGAACGCCCGCAGAGCAAGGGGGCGCCGGACAAACTGTGCATCTTGCCGGCCGGGCATCAGTCGGCCTGGGTAATCAACGGCGAGATCCACCTGGCGCACCTGTATGTCAGCCAGGAGCAATTCGCCCTGGGCGCCGTCAGCCTGCTCGACCGCGAGCCGCGCGAGCTGCAACTGCGCGAAAGCACCTTCCTCGACGATCCGCAGCAAGCCCAGCGGTTTCGCCAGTTGAGCCAGCTGAATTGGCACGAACCCGCCGAGCGCCTGCTCAGCAGCAGCCTGGCGCACGCCCTGCTCGACCACGCGTTACTGTCGCAGGTCGGCCGCCGTGACGGCCTGCGCCTGACCGGTGGCCTGGCTCCGGTGCAGCGCCGACGCCTGCGCGAATTCATCGACAGCCACCTGGCCGACCCTCTGAGCCTAGGCCAACTGGCCAGCCTCTGCGCGCTGTCCGAATACCACTTCGCGCGCATGTTCAGCCTGAGCTTTGGCGTGCCACCGCACCGCTACCTGCTCACCCGCCGCCTGGCACACGCCCAGGAACTGCTGCGCCATAGCGCCCGCCCACTCGGCGAGATCGCCCTGGCCTGCGGCTTCGCCAGCGCCAGCCACTTCAACAACCGCTTCCGCCAGGCCTTCGGCGCCACCCCAGGACAATATCGGCACAGCCTCGCCCACTGACTGGCGCTGCCCTCCCGCCACTTGGCGAACCGACACCCCAGCGCGCGGCCTGCTAATCCAGCGCCAGCTGTGCCACTATCATCGGCTGTTCAGCCGTTCGGCAGCGCCATGCCAAGACTCGACCTTTCGCCTGCGGGGCTCGCCCGATGACCCTGGATATTCTGCGCCTGCGCCAGGAACACTGGCGCGCGGATTTCGGTGCCGGGGATCTCCAGCGCGGCATCGGCTATGCCGAGCAAGGGCGCAGCACGCTGCTCAGCCTCAAGGACCATACGCTGCTGGCCAGCTGTCGCGGCTCGGGCGCGCAGACCTATCAGCAGCGCATCACCTTGTACTCCACGGGTCGCCAATGGAACGTCAGCGGTCGTTGCAGCTGCCCAGTGGGGTTCAATTGCAAGCATGTGGCCGCCGCCCTGCTGACCCTGGAAACCCAGCAACAGGCCGGCGTCGATCTGAGCCCGCTGATCGTGCCGAGCGCGGATGTCGCCGAACGGCGCATCGAGGGCGTGCAGCCGCAGGCCGTGCTGACCCTCGGCAGCCATGTGCGCGTGCACTTCGACGCACGCAAGGGGCGCATGCACGAACAGACCCAGCACCGCGCCGCGCTGGCGTTCGACTACCAGGGCCATCTGGCCTACGGCAAAGCCACCAAGGATCTGCTGGTGCGCCCGAACCCGGCCGAACAACTGCGCATCGTGCGCGACGCGGCCAGCGAGGCGCAGTTGCGCCAACGCCTGGAAGACAGCGGCCTGTATGTCGCCTTGCGGCAAAGCGAAGCACTCGCCCAGCACCCAGGCGAACATTTCGAGCTGGTCAACGAAGTCGCCTGGCTGGCGTTCGTCCAGCACAGCGTGCCGCAGCTGCGCGAGGACGGCTGGCGGGTGCAGATGCAGCCGGAGTTCCAGTACAACCTGGCGCGGGTCGATGACTGGTACGCCGAGATCGAGGAGACGCCCGAGCGCGACTGGTTCGACCTGGAGCTGGGCATCGAGGTCGAGGGCCAGCGCCTCAGCCTGCTGCCGATTCTGTTGCAGGCGATTCGCCGCACGCCTTGGCTGCTGACCGGCGACAGCCTGGCCCAGCGCCCGGATGAAGACCTGTTGCTGGTCAATCTGCCGCAGAGCAGCCGGCGCATCGCCCTGCCCTTTGCCCGGTTGAAACCCTTGCTGGCAACCCTCGGCGAGTTGTTCTTCCAGGACCCCAGCGACGCCAACCCGCGCCTGCGCCTGCCGCGTGCCGATGCCGCGCGCCTCGGCGGCCTGGAGCAGGGCCCGCCGCTGAAGTGGCAGGGT
>DELY01000036.1:0-173 GCA_002354655.1 Pseudomonas sp. UBA2684 | reverse complement strand
CCCGCCGCTGAAGTGGCAGGGCGGCGAGCGGCTGCGCGAGTTCGCCCAGCGCTTGCAGGCGCACACCGCGCACACCTGCGCCGCCCCCGAGGGCCTGCACGCCGAGCTGCGGCCCTATCAGCTGCATGGCCTGGCCTGGATGCAGGCCCTTGGCGAACTGCACATCGGCGGGG
>DELY01000054.1:54442-62159 GCA_002354655.1 Pseudomonas sp. UBA2684 | reverse complement strand
GTCCGAATGGCGTGGAATCCGCATCGTATGTTTTACCAGCAGCTGCTGGAATGGTGCTGAGACGAACTGGTGAAACCAGAACAACCCTGCGCCGTTTTCTTCATGCGGACGCACCAACGCAAGCCTGCGACCAAGGCAACAACGAATACTTGGAGGAATCACCGCAAAGAACCCAAGAGTTGCCTCGTAGCTGAACACAATATCTCCGTGTCTCGGCTCAATACGGCGTGTCCACTGCGACCAATCGCTCTCGCTGATATGGCGAACATCAGACAAATCAAGGCTGGTGCCGGTCAGATTCTTGATGCCAAGGAAAATAGGCCCCTCTGCGGACTTTGTCGGCGTGGCGTGAGGACCGTCGTAAATCCCCTCCACAAGCTCGCCAATTGGCTTAAATGCCCAGCCCTTAGGCAGTGAGCCTAACCCTGACGCTTCAAAACTATCGGGGAACAGGGCAGCAGTGGCGGCGTCCATTCCTTGCGGCTGGCGGCCTTCGGCCTTAGCGCGCACGGGGTCGAAATCGACGAACCAGGATTTAAACAGCGCCTGGGCGATGGCTTCCAGGGTGGCGTTGGTTTCGCGTAGCAGGCTGATGCGGTCGTCGAGCGCGCCTAGTAATTCAGCAATTCCTTGTTGAACGTCAAGTGGTGGCAAGGGGATTTTGAACTTAGAACAATCACCGACTCGTATGTGACTAACTACCGACCCGGAGCCCTCATGACTGCCAAACTGGTGCTGAAGCGAAGGTGACTGAAATACGTAATGCAGAAAACGCGGATGTAGTACCTGCACGTTAGCGCGGTACTGCATGACCCGCTGACCGAGAAATAGCCCATCTGGCGAATCGACAAAACCAACTTCACCAATGGGTGCTTCACGCGTGAGTAACACGTCGCCATATTCCAATTTAGCGCGCCGCGTCCACTTTTCGTAAGTTACTTCGTCTACAAAACGACAGCTCTCAAGACTGATACGGCCTTCACGGATATTCGTAGTTCGGATCATCCGATAAGGAGTTGCATAAGGAACAACTGGTGCCGTCTTGTTTACGCAATCCACAATCAAGTCACAAGCCTGCTCAACCGGCACGACTGGCCAGTCAACACTCATACCCCAGCCCCCCCAGCTTCTGCTGGATCAACTGATCAAGTTCCACGCCCTTTTCCATCTGCTCGCCAAGCTGTTGGGTCAGCCGCTGCATTTTCTCGGCAAAGGCTTCATCGTCCTCCTCCACCGCTTCGGCACCGACATAGCGGCCCGGCGTTAGCACATGGCCGTGCTCGGCGATCTGCGCCAGGGTGACGGATTTGCAGAAGCCCAGTACATCTTCATAGCCTGCGCCGGATTGCCAGGCGTGGTAGGTGCTGACGACCTTCTGGATATCCTCGCGGGTAAAGTCACGTAGCACCCGGTCCTTCATAAAGCCCAGGTTGCGCGCGTCGATAAACAGCACTTCGCCGCTGCGCTCGCGCAGCTTGCGTCCGCAGGCGGTTTCGCGGGGGTGTTTGTTTTTGCTGAGGAACCAGATGCAGGCGGGGATTTGGGTGTTGGTAAACAACTGCCCTGGCAGGGCGACCATGCACTCCACGCAGTCGGCCAGCAGCAGGCGCTTGCGGATTTCGCCTTCGTTATTGGTGTTGGAACTCATGGAGCCGTTGGCCAGCAACAGGCCCAGGCTGCCGTTGGGCGCCAGGTGGTAGAGCATATGTTGCAGCCAGGCGAAGTTGGCGTTGCCATCCGGCGGGATGCCATAGGCCCAGCGCGGGTCGTCGTCCTTCACCCCGCTCTTCCACTCCTTCATGTTGAACGGTGGGTTGGCCATGACGAAGTCGGCGCGCAGGTCCGGGTGCAGGTCTTCGCTGTAGGTGCTGGCCCAGCGGCCACCGAAGTTGAAGTCGATACCGCGCAGGGCCATGTTCATCGCTGCCAAGCGCCAGGTGGTGGGGTTGGACTCCTGGCCGTACACGGAAATATTGCCCAGCGTGCCCTGGTGCTCCTCGATAAAGCGCTCGCTCTGCACAAAGAAGCCGCCAGAGCCCATGGCCGGGTCATACACGCGGCCCTTGAATGGCTGGAGCATTTCCACCATCAGGCTGACGATGGCCTTGGGCGTGTAGTACTGGCCGCCCTTCTTGCCTTCGGCCAGGGCGAACTGGCCGAGGAAGTATTCGTAAACGTGGCCGAGAATGTCCTTGGCATGCAGGCTGGCGTGCTGGAAGGGGATGCTGCCGATCAGGTCGATCAGGCCGGTGAGTTTGTCTGCCTCGATGCTGAGCTGGGTGTAGGTCTTGTTGAGCACGCCTTTGAGCTTGGGGTTTTCCTTTTCCACATGATCCAGGGCGGTGTCGATCAGCCAGCCGATGGTGCGCATCTCCACGGCTTGCTCGGTTTTGCCGCTCTTGAGCATAAAGTGGGTGCCGATGGGCAGTTTGGCGTTGCTTTGCAGGGTGTCCCAGCGGGCGATTTCCGGCACCCAGAACACGTTTTTCTCGGTATAGAAGTCGCGGACTTCCAGCTCTTCCTTAATCAGCGCTTCGTCGTCGCCCAGGTAGTAGTCATGCGCGGGATCGCGGAACTGCGCTGCCAGTTCGGTGCGGCGCTCGGCGAAGGTGTCGCTGACGTACTTAAGAAAAATCAGGCCGAGCACGGCGTGCTTGTACACCGCGGCGTCCAGGCTGGAGCGCAGCCTGTCGGCGGCGTTCCAGAGCTTTTTCTCCAACTCGTTGAGAAATTGCTGCTCTTCGTTGCTGGTCATGCGGGTTTACCTTGTCTATGCAGCAGCCTTGCGCAGACTGCTTTGAGAAAATACTGCGGCGATTTTGCCAGAGCGACAGGCATGGGGCTGGATTATTCATCCCATCGAATGTGCCGTTCCTTCCAAGGGTGCCGGCAGAGCTTTTGTAGGAGCCAGCTTGCTGGCAAATTGGCTTGGTGCAACTGCAACGCTTCGCGAGCAAGCTCGCTCCTACAAGTTCACCCCTTATTTTCTGCGGAGACGGCAAGAGGGTAGCTACGGGAATGTTCAGACGCTGGGCAAAGTCAGCCCGACTTCCACACCACCTGCGACATTGCCGACACGCAATACCCCGCCATGCAACTGCGCCACTTCCTCGACGAAATTCAGCCCCAGCCCGGTGCTTTTGCGGCCGCTGCCAGGACGTGGCAGGGAGTAGAAGCGTTCGCTCAGGCGCGCCAGGGCATAGTCGGGAATCGCTTCGCCCTGGTTGAACAGGCGCAGCTCGACCTGGCCGGCATGGGCCTCGGCGCTGAAGCGGAGCAGCCCGCCGTCCGGTGTGAAATCCAGGGCGTTATCCAGCAGATTGGCCACCGCCTGACGCAGTAGAAAGGCCTCGCCAAAGGCGCACAGCTCGGCGTCGATCAGGTTTTCAATGCGCAAGCCCGCCGCTTCGATACGCGCCATCTGCGCCTGCAATAAGGTGTCGACCACGCTGCGCAGCGGCACCGCCACCTGCTCTTCCAGGCCCTGGCGTTGCTCGACCTGGGCCAGGTGCAGCAGGCGCTCAATCAATTGCTGCATACGCGCGCTTTCCTGCGCGATATTGCCGACGAAACGCTGGCGCTGCGCCAGCGGCATCTCGCTATCGAGCAACTCGGCGGCGCCGCGAATCGCCGCCAGCGGGCTTTTCAATTCATGGGTCAGGGTGTGCACATAGCGTTCGACATAGGCCTTGCCTTCCAGCTCGGTGCGCATGCGCTCGACCGCCTCGGCCAGTTGCCCCAGCTCGCCGCCGCGCAGGGCCGGCAGCTCGGCGCGCCGGCCTTCGCTGACCGCCTGGGCGTAGCGGGTGAGCTTGCGCAACGCGGCGCTGAGCCACCAGGACAGCAGCGCACCGATCAACAGGCCGAGCACGATCAGGCCGCCGCCGAGCCAGGCCAGGCGGGTCTGCGAACGCTCGATGTAGGGTTGCAAGGTGCGATTGGGTTTGGCCACCGAAACCACGCCGATAATCTGCGCGCCATCGATGATCGGCGCGGCCACGTACATCACCGAGGAATCGGGGTCGTTGGGGTCTTCCCGGCTTGAGCGCGCGCCGTACTCGCCGCGCAGGGTGCGCAACACATCGTTCCAGCGCGAATAGTCCTGGCCCACCGCCGCGCCACTGGAATCGAGCAGGACGATGCCCTGGGCGTCGGTGACATAGATGCGGTGGTTGACCTGGGTTTTCTCCACGCCCCAGATCTGCGCCTGCGGCTGGCGCTGGCCGTAGGCTTGCAGCACCTGTGGCAGGCGGCTTTGTTGCAGGCTGCCGGCCTTGACCTCGTCACGCAGGATCTCCGCCAGCAGGTTGGCGGTATCGACCAGGGTTTCCTCGGTGGACTGGCGCACGCCGGGGCGGATTTCGTCCATCACCGTGCTCAGCACAAACCAGCCGGCCAGACCGACGAAGAGGAAATACACCAGGAAGATGCGTACGCCCAACGGCATCAGCTGTGGCTCGGCGAGTAGCTGTAACCCAAGCCACGATGGGTCTGGATCGGTTCGGCAGCCGCCGCGACCAGGCGCAACTTGGCACGCAGGCTTTTGATATGGCTGTCGATGTTGCGCTCGTAACCGGCCTCCAAGGCCACGCCCAGGCCGTCGAGCAATTGCTCGCGGCTGAACACCCGCTGCGGCTGAGCGAGCAAGGTTTGCAGCAGGCGAAATTCGTGGCGTGTCAGATTGAGCAACTGGCCGTGGTAATGGATTTGCACCCGTTCGCGGTCCAGCTGAAAAGGCCCCGCGGCGGTTGCCGCGAGCGGCTCGCGCGGCAGCACGCGTTTGAGGATGGCCTTGACCCGCGCCGCGACCTCGCGCGGGCTGAAGGGCTTGACCACGTAATCGTCGGCGCCGATTTCCAGGCCCACCACGCGGTCGATTTCCTCGCTACGCGCAGTGAGGAAGATCACCGGCACCTCGGAAAACCGCCGCAGGCGTTTGCAGGCTTCGAAGCCGCTGATGTCCGGCAGGCCGACGTCGAGAATCAGCAAATCGGCCGGGCTGCGCTGCTGTTCGGCCAGGGCCTGCTCGGCCAGGCTCAACCAGGTGGTGGTGAAGCCTTCGCTCTGCAGGGCGAAGATCAGGGTGTCGGCGATGGCGGCTTCATCTTCGACGATCAGAATATGCGGCATGAGCGTCCTGCGCCTGAACGGGTTGCCGCGGAGCCTGCGACAGGGCGAACGCAGCGTCAAGGGCAACGCGCAGCAAGCGGCAGACGGCGGGTGGGTTAGCGGCACAGGACCTGGGGCCTGTCAGCACCGCACATGCAAGAGTGCCGCGTCACCCACCCGCCGATAGCCCTGTCGCCCGCCGCTGGCGGGTTACGCCGCCCCCATATCCGCAGCGCCTTGCGACATCCGCACAGGCGCCTAACCCACCCTACGAAGCCTTTTGTTAGGTTTCAGCCCAGTTGGAAACGCCCGGTGTTCTGCGCCAAGCCCTGACTGCCACGGCGCAGCTGCTCGGCGGCGCTGCTCACCGCCTGGGCGCCATCGAGCAAGGCACTGGCCGCCTGGTCGACCTGCTGGATATTGCCGCTGACCTCATCGGCGGTGGCCGCCTGCTGCTCGGCGGCGGTGGCGATCTGTGCCAGGCGGTCGCTGACCCGCTGCACCGACTCGACGATGCCGTCGAGGTCCTCGCCCATGGCCAGCACGCTGCCGACATCGCCTTCGGCCTGGCGCACCGCATCTTCCATCTGGCTGACCGACTGGCCGACCACCTTGTGCAGGTCGGCGACGGTCTGGGCGATTTCCGCGGTGGAGTTCTGCGTGCGCTGCGACAACGAGCGCACCTCATCGGCCACCACGGCAAAGCCGCGCCCCTGCTCGCCGGCGCGCGCCGCTTCGATGGCGGCGTTGAGCGCCAGCAGGTTGGTCTGTTCGGCGATGCCTTTGATCACATCGACCACGCGGGTGATCTGCTCGGTCTGCTGGCGCAGCTGCTGTAGGGTCGCCGCGCTGTCGCCCAGGCGGCTGCTGAGTTGGCGCATGCTGGCACTGGTGCGCACGCTGCGCTGATTGCTCTGGTTGGCGATTTCACGGGTCTGCCCAGCCTCCACGGCGGCCTGTTCGCAGCTCTGTGCGACGCTTTGCGCAGTGGCGGCCATTTGCGTGGCGGCGGTGGCGATCTGGCTCATCTGCCCCTGTTGTTGTTCGACCGCGACCAGAGCGTTCTGCGCCTGGGTGCTGAGCAACTGCACGGTGCCGCCGAGGTTCTGGCTCTCCTGATCGACGCCCTGCATGGAACCGCGCAACTGCGCGACGGCGGCATTCAGCGCCGTGGCAATGCTCGCCAGATCATCCTCGCCATGCACCTGCATGCGCACCCGCAGATCGCCATCGCGCAGCCCTTCGGCGGCCAGGATGATCCCGGCGGTGCTGCGGCTGATCGAGGCGTTGAGGCACAGCAGTATGTATAACGCCAGCAGGGTGAGGACGCCGAACACGGCGATCACCTCAAGCATTTCGAGCCGCGCCTGCTGGCGGTAATCGCCGAGGCTCAGGGCGAACTGCTGGTACAGCGCCTGTTGCAGGCCGCTCAGCTGTGCATGCAAGGCATCGACGCGCTGGATAAATTGCGCGGGCGTCAGGGCCATCGGGCTGGCCTCGAACATGTCATGGTCGATCTCGGCGAGAAACTGCTCCAGGCCCTGTTCGGCCGCGGCGAAGGGTGCTTGCAGGTTCTTCATCGCCTTGGGGGCTTCCAGGCCCAGGGTCGAGCGGGCCTTGCTCAACTGCCCGCGCGACTCGTCCAGCGCGCGGCGCAGGTCACGAATCAGCACGCGGCTTTGCAAGGTGAAATGCTGCGACACCACCGCGCCGTAACCTTGGCTGGCGAAGCTGCCGAGGCTCTCCAGCAAGCGCGGCAGGGTGAAGGTCAGCTGCTCCATCATCAGGTAGGTGTCGAGATACGGATCGAGGATCAGGCCGCTGTCGGTGGCCACCTGCTCACGCAAGGCCATCAGTTGCAACAGGGTCTTTTGGTAACGTTCGAGGGCATCGGGTAGCGGCAATTTGCGCAACTCAGCCACACTCAGCGCCCCCCGTAAGCCTTGCAGCGCGCTCAGTTGCTCGCGCGCCTGCGGGCTGGAAGGCGCGCTCTGCAACAGTGCAGCGGCCGCCTGCAACGCTTCATCAAGGGCGCCTTCACGCCCTTGCAGCAGCGCCTCGGCCTGCGTCTCGGTGCCTTTCCAACGCGCCAGCAAGGTACGTTGTTCGAGCAGGGCGTGCTGCACCGCGCCCAACCCCTGAACCCCCTGCATGCCCTCTAGCTCACGGTCGATCAGGCTCAACCGGGCCTGATGATCACTGCTGATCACCCACAGCGCGTAGCCCAACGGCAGGATGAATAAGACGAACAACAGCTGAAATTTACGCGCGAAGCTGAAACGCTCCAATACGCGTACACCCGGCTTGAGTACTCCAGTCATAGCGACACCTCAACGAGTCCCGCGCGCACCTGACAGCGGTGCGGCAAAGAGCAACATGAAGCAAGAACTACGCCGGGCTACTCGGGCCTGCGGCTGTCAGCAGCACGGCGGCTGCTGGCAGCATAGAACAGTCGCCTCTCAGAACCTGTTCGCGCTCTAAGCGAGCGAAGGTTTTTAATGGCTATGTCCCAATTACCTGTTGCAGGAGAAGTCGCGCTTTTGTGAGTGCGGATTTATCCGCGAAAACCTTCGAAAACTGAACATCTTTCGCGGCTAAAGCCGCTCCC
>DELY01000054.1:0-54374 GCA_002354655.1 Pseudomonas sp. UBA2684 | reverse complement strand
ATCTTTCGCGGCTAAAGCCGCTCCCACGTGACGGCGGTCTGCATCGACATTTAACGGATACAGAGCCATTTTTAACGCAGCATCACCGATGCGCAGCAGATCGTGAACAGGGGCTCAGCACTGCGGGCGGGCGGCGGTGTAGCGCTCGGCCGGGTTGATCGCCGCGTCGAAATCACGCAAGGCACTGGCACCGATCAGCAGCGGGTAGTCGAAGTGGCTGCGGTCGGTGAGGTTGACCTCGACGGTACGCGCCTCGCCACCCAGGCAGATTTCCATGTCCACCACCGGGCGCTCGGCGACCGCCGGGCTGCTCGCCGAACCCTGCTCTTCGGCCCGGCTCTTGATCTCGCTGATGCGCACCAGCGGCTGCTCGAACAGGGTGTCGTTGGCATCCGCGGTGGCCAGGCGGAACCGCACCCAGTCTTCGCCGTCGCGCTGGAACTGCTGAATATCCTTGGCCGACAAGGACGCCGTCATCGCGCCGGTGTCCATCTTGGCTTTCAGGGTTTGGCCGATTTGCGGCAATTTGATGTATTCGTAACGCCCGTACAGGGTCGGTTGATTGGCGAGCGCCGGAAAGGTAATCAGGCTCAGCAAGGCCAGAACAATAATCTTCACGCTGGGTATTCCTCCGTAAAAAACGTCACGGATTCCGACTGACTCAGGCGCGGATGGTTCGCTGGAAGGCTGCAAGAAAATGTTGCGAACTAGCGAGCGGGCAAGCCTGTCCACAGCTCATCCAGGTGGCGAAAGCCCCAGTCGGCGGGGGATTCGCGGCCGACGATCTTGTCGCGCCCGACCAGCTTGGCCAGGTCGACCACCTCTTGGGCAATCGGGGTTTTCGACTTGGCCGAGAAGAACACCTTGACCCGGGGCGTGAGCAACGATTGGCCGTGTTGCTCCAGCACCACGCCCAGGCGCCCGCTTTCCAGGCGCACCAGGGAGCCGGTCGGGTAGATGCCGACGGCTTTGACGAACGCCTGGAAGATCTTTTCGTCGAAATGGCTCTTGCTCCACTCGGCCATCTTGCGGATCGACTCGGCCGGCGACCAGCCAGCTTTGTAGGGGCGATTGGAGGTGATTGCGTCATACACATCGCAGACCGCGCCCATGCGCGCGAACAGGCTGATCTGCTCGCCGGCCAAACGATGCGGGTAGCCACTGCCGTCGACCTTTTCGTGGTGATGCAGGCAGACGTCGAGCACCAGGGCGCTGACCTGCTTGCTGTCGAGGAGAATCTGCGTGCCTGCCTGCGGGTGGCCGCGCACCGTGGCGAACTCGCTGTCGCTGAGCTTGCTCGGCTTGTTCAACAGCGCCAGGGGGATGCTCATCTTGCCGATGTCGTGCAGCAGCCCGGCCATGCCCGCCTCGCGCACCAGGGGCTCGGGCAGATCGAGCTGCCGCGCCAGGGCGATCATCAGTGCACAGACCGCGACCGAGTGCATGTAGGTGTATTCGTCGGCGTGCTTGAGCCGCGCCAGGCTGATCAGCGCATGCGGGTTGCGCATCACCGAGCTGGAAATACCCTCGACCAATTCGGCGACATGCGCCACGTCGATTGCCCGGCCCATGCGCGCATCGCTGAACATCGCCATCACCGCGGCCTTGGAGCTGTCGCACAGCTTGGCCGCGCGGCCGATTTCCTCTTCCAGCCCTGTCGGCTTGACCGTCGCCAGCGGCTCGGCGGCGCGCAGCACCGCTTCCGTCTCGACCGCCACCTGCTCGACCGTCTGCCCGCTCGGCAGGTCGAGGCCCTTGCTGGTGTCGATCCACACCTCGTGAATGCCGCTGTCGCGAATGCGCTGCAAATCCTTGGCACTGTCCAACAGGAACTTGGTTTTCCAGAACGGATGCTCCATCCACGAGCCACACAACTCATGGATGTACATGCCCCGAACGAGTTCAGCGACAACGATGCGTCTCAGCACGGCGGTGACCAGAGAAAAGAGAGGGATACGGACCCTGCAAGAATAAGCCATATCCGCTGATGGCCGATTGGTATCGCGCAAACATTTATTACAGAATCGGCGCCGCGCCATGACTTGGAGGGCGCCACGGTGCTGCTTATGATGACCACGCCCGCGCACGCCAAGGAGCTGCCATGCGTCGCCTGCTGACCGGCCTGACCGTCACCCTGCTGCTGTTGCTCAATACCCTGACCCTGATCGGTCCGCTGCTGCTGATCGCCCTGGGCAAGTTCCTCCTGCCTGGTCAGGCGCTGAAAGCCGCCAGCTCGCGCGGGGTGATGTGGCTGGCGGAAACCTGGGCCGAGCTGAACAAGCTGATCTTCGCCAGCCTGCTGCCGACCCAATGGGACATCCGTGGCAGCGCCGAACTGCGCCAGACCACCTCCTACCTGGTGATCAGCAACCACCAGTCCTGGGTGGACATCCCGGCGCTGATCCAGGCGTTCAACCGCAAGACGCCGTACTTCAAGTTCTTCCTCAAGCAGCAACTGATCTGGGTGCCGTTGCTCGGCCTGGCGTTCTGGGCGCTGGATTACCCGTTTATGAAGCGCTATTCCAAGGCGTTTCTGGCCAAGCATCCGCAGCTCAAAGGCCAGGACCTGGCCATCACCAAGCGCGCCTGCGAGAAGTTCAAGGCGTTGCCGGTGACCGTGGTCAATTACCTCGAAGGCACCCGCTTCACCCCGGCCAAGCACGCCCAGCAAGGTTCGCCCTATAGCTATCTGCTGAAACCCAAGGCCGGTGGCGTGGCCTTCGTTCTCGCCGCGTTGGGCGAGCAAGTGGATGCGGTACTGGACGTCACCGTGGTCTACCCGAGCACGCGGATTCCCGGTTTCTGGGACTTGATCAGCGGCCAGGTGCCAAGGGTGATCGTCGATATTCAAACCCGCGAACTCGACCCGGCACTGTGGCAGGGCGATTACCAGAACGACCCGGTATTCCGCCAGTTTGTGCAGAATTGGGTCACCCAATTGTGGCAAGACAAGGATGCGCGGATTGCGCAGATTCGTGCCGAGATTGAAACGTAGGGTGGACATGGCGAAGCCTTGTCCACCAGGGGTGAGTAATGGCGGACAAGCCGTTGGCATGTCCGCCCTACGGGACGATGGCGATCAGGCCGCGCTAAACAGCTTGTGCGGGTCGATGACGAATTTCTTCGGCACGCCGGCATCGAACTCGTGGTAGCCATTCGGCGCCTGGTCCAGGCTGATCACCTGCACGCCGACCACTTCGGCGATGTTGATGCGGTCCCACATGATCGCCTGCATCAGTTGGCGGTTGTACTTCATCACCGGGGTCTGGCCGGTGTGGAAGCTGTGCGACTTGGCCCAGCCGAGGCCGAAGCGAATGCTCAGGGCGCCCTTCTTCGCCGCGGCATCCACCGCGCCGGGATCATCGGTGACGTAGAGGCCGGGAATGCCGATCTTGCCAGCGACGCGTACCACGCCCATCAGCGAGTTGAGCACGGTGGCCGGCGCCTCGTGTTGCACGCCTTCGTGGCCATGCCCGCGGGCCTCGAAGCCCACCGCATCGATGGCGCAATCGACTTCAGGGTCGCCCAATAGCGCGGCGATCTGTTCGTGCAGCGGGGTGTCGAGGGACAGGTCGACGACCTCGAAACCCTGCGCCTTGGCATGCACCAGCCGCACCGGATTGACGTCGCCGACGATCACCACCGCCGCGCCCAATAGCCGTGCGGAGGCCGCCGCAGCCAGACCGACCGGGCCGGCGCCGGCGATATACACCGAACTGCCCGGGCCAACTCCGGCAGTGACCGCGCCGTGGTAGCCGGTGGGCAGGATGTCGGACAGGCAGGTCAGGTCGCGGATCTTCTCCATCGCCTTGTCGCGGTCCGGCAACTTCAACAGGTTGAAGTCGGCGTAAGGCACCATGGCGTACTCGGCCTGGCCGCCGGTCCAGTCGCCCATGTCGACGTAGCCGTAGGCACCGCCGGGACGCGCCGGGTTGACCGACAGGCAAACCCCGGTGTGTTGTTCCTTACAGCTACGGCAGCGGCCGCAGGCGACGTTGAACGGCACCGAGACCAGGTCGCCGATCTTCAGGTTTTCCACGTCGCGACCTTTCTCGATCACTTCGCCGGTGATTTCATGGCCGAGCACCAGGCCGGTTTGCGCGGTGGTCCGACCGCGCACCATGTGCTGGTCGGAGCCGCAGATGTTGGTGGATACCACCCGCAGAATGACCCCGTGCTCGATCTTCTTGCCGCGCGGGTCCTGCATTTTCGGATAGTCGATTTTCTGTACTTCGACCTTGCCAGCGCCGAGATACACCACACCACGATTACCAGACATACGTGTTCTCCTTTGTTGTTGTGAATACAAGGGCGCAGCCAACGGCCACGCGGCCTTGCACGGGAGCGTTATGCATCTGTTGCCAACCGTTGCGTAGGATGGACATGGCGCAGCCTTGTCCACCATTGGCCATTGGCGGGTTACGCAGCGGACCGGCCTTCGCCATGTCCGCCCTACTGCTTACCGGTTTATGCGTGCAGCACCACGGTGCGATTGGCGTTGAGGAACACGCGGCGTTCGATGTGGTAGGCGATGGCCTTGGCCAGGGTCAGGCATTCGATGTCGCGGCCCTTGGCGATCAGGTCTTCCGGGTAATGGGCGTGGTCCACCGACTCCACGCCCTGGGCGATGATCGGCCCCTCGTCGAGGTCGTTGTTGATGTAGTGGGCGGTGGCACCGACCAGCTTGACGCCCTTCTGGTACGCCTGGTGATAGGGCTTGGCGCCCTTGAAGCCAGGCAGCAGCGAGTGGTGGATATTGATCGCCCAGCCGTCCAGCTTGCGGCACAGCTCGGGCGACAGCACCTGCATATAGCGGGCGAGCACCACCAGTTCGGCGCCGCGGTCTTCGATCACCTGCAGCACCTTGCGCTCCTGCGCCGGTTTGTCGTGCGGGTCGAGCGGGAAGTGGTAATAGGGAATGTCGTGCCAGCGCGCCAGCGGCTCCAGGTCCGGGTGGTTGGAGACCACCGCCACCACGTCCATCGCCAGGTGACCGATGCGCTGGCGATAGAGCAAATCGTTGAGGCAGTGATCGGCCTTGCTGACCATCAGCACCACCTTGGCCCGGTAGCCCGGCGGGGTCAGTTCGGTGTGCATGTCGAAGGGCGCCAGGCGCTCGTCGAGGCCGGCGCGAAAGGCCTGCTCGTCGAAGTCGTCCGGCTGGCGGAACTCGACGCGGATGAAAAAGCGCGAGGACAGTCGGTCATCGAACGAATGGTGCTCGGTGACATAGCAGCGCTGCTCGAACAGAAAGCGCGTCACCGCATCCACGGTGCCAAGCACGCTCGGGCAATGCGCGGTGAAGATCCAGGTATCGGGGGTGCGGCTCATGGTCAGGCTCCGATGATGGCAGGCGGTTTATGCGGCGGACAAACCGTCGGTAGGTCCGCCGAGCGCATGACGTAGGGTGGACATGGCGCAGCCTTGTCCACCAGGCTGACGCAACGGCGGACAAGCCTTCGCCATGTCCGCCCTACCTACTTAGGTGTCCTCCGGTGGACGAAAAAAGCGTCGTCCACCCTACAGCTCAGGCCTTGATCGCCAAGCCATACTCGGCGCTGGCGTCTTGCAGCCACAGCCAGACGTAGTCGGAGAAGCTGCGGCGTACCAGCAGTTCCCAGGTGTCTTCGGCGGTGTGGCGGATCACCAACTGCGACTTGGCGAACACCGTGCCGACCGCTTTGCCCACCGGGAAGTTGCTCGGGTGCACGTCGTAGCTGCTGGATTTCATCAGCACCTCGCGGGCCTTCGCGCCGGACAGTTCCAGCACGGTTTGCCCGCCGCTGACGTTGACCACCGCGAAGAACAGCCCCTCCAGTGCCGCGCGCAGCTTCTGCTCGGTGGCGAATTCCTCGCCGCTGGGCACGATCAGCAGCCACTCGTCCGGCGCCAGCCATTGCAGCGAGGTTTCGCCGTTGGCCACCAGGGTCAGCGCCACCGGCAGCTCCAGGCCGAGGGCCTGGTGCACGCCGCCGGCAAACGCCGGGTCTTTGGCGTCGCCGCGCAGGGTCAGGTGGCCGAGCAATTTCTTCTCGCGCAGGGTCACCCCGGCGCGGCTCTTGCCCTTGCGCGCCAGCTCGTCGAGGCCGGCGTGGAACAGTGGCGACTCGGCGCGGCCGGCATCGGGGCGTTGTTTGTAAACATTGATCGCGGTCATGTTCTTAACCTGTCGGTGTTGTCTGATTGACCTGTAGGAGCCAGCAAGCTGGCTCCTACAGTTGCGTGCCGTGCCTTCAGATGTTCTGGCGATCCCCTTTCGGGTCATAGAACACGGAGCTGACGATTTCGGCCTCGATCACGCTGCCATCCATCAACGGGGCGAAGACCTTCTCGCCGATGCGTTTCAGGCCGCCTTTGACCAGGGCCATGGCGATGCTGCAACCCAGGCTGGCGCTCATGTAACTGGAGGTGACGTGGCCGACCATGGTCATCGGAATGGCCTGTTGCGGGTCGAACACCAGTTGCGCGCCTTCCGGCAATACCTTGTTCGGGTCGACCGGCTTGAGCCCCACCAGCTGCTTGCGGTCTTCGCGCAGGCTGTCTTCGCGGTTCATCCCGCGCCAGCCGATCCACGAGAACGGCTTGGTCCGGCCGACGCACCAGCCCATGTTGAGGTCGTCCGGGGTCACCGAGCCGTCGGTGTCCTGGCCGACGATGATGAAACCCTTCTCGGCGCGCAGTACGTGCATGGTTTCGGTGCCGTAAGGCGTCAGGCCATGCTTCTTGCCGGCCTCGATGATCTTTTCCCATACGCCCAAGGCGTAGTCGGCCTGTACGTTGACTTCATAGCTCAGCTCGCCGGTAAAGGAGATGCGGAACACCCGCGCCGGCACGCCGCCAACCTGGCCTTCCTGCCAGGTCATGAACGGGAAGGCGTCCTTGTCCAGGTCGATATCGGTCACTTCGGCCAGCAGCTTGCGGCTGTTGGGGCCGGACAGGGTCATGGTCGCCCAGTGGTCGGTGACCGAGGTGAAGTACACCTTCAGCTCCGGCCACTCGGTCTGGTGGTAGATCTCCAGCCATTCCATCACCCGTGCGGCGCCGCCGGTGGTGGTGGTCATCAGGAAGTGGTTGTCGGCCAGACAGGCGGTGACGCCGTCGTCGAAGACCATGCCGTCTTCCTTGCACATCAGGCCGTAGCGCGCCTTGCCCACATCGAGCTTGGTCCAGGCGTTGGTGTACACGCGGTTGAGGAACTCGCGGGCATCCGGGCCTTGAATGTCGATCTTGCCCAGGGTCGAGGCATCCAGGATGCCTACCGCGTTGCGCACTGCCAGGCATTCGCGGGCCACGGCGGCATGCAGGTCTTCACCGCCCTTGGGGAAATACCAGGGGCGTTTCCACTGGCCGACATCCTCGAACTCGGCGCCGTTCTTCAGGTGCCAGGCCTGCATCGCGGTGTAGCGCTTGGGCTCGAACAACGCGCCGCAGTGCCGACCGGCGACCGCGCCGAAGGTCACCGGGGTGTAGTTCGGGCGGAACATGGTGGTGCCCATCTGCGGGATGCTGATGCCCAGCGAACGGGCGGCGATGGCCAGACCGTTGATATTGCCCAGCTTGCCCTGGTCGGTGCCGAAGCCCAGCGCGGTGTAGCGTTTGACGTGCTCGACCGACTCGAAGCCCTCGCGGGTGGCCAGTTCGATGCCGGCAGCGGTGACGTCGTTCTGCAGGTCGACGAACTGCTTCGGCGCACGCGCCGTGGGCTTGTCGTGCGGCACTTGGAACAGCGCAACGGCGGGTTCCTCATGGCGCTTCTCGACCTTCGGCAGCGTGCCTTCGACCGCCTTGAAACCGCTTTCGGCGGCCAGCGTGGCGCCCGCCTCGAAACCGTCGGCCAAGGCATCGCCCAGGCTGAACACGCCATTCATCGCGCCGGCGCAGAGGCGCTTCTGAAAGCCTTCACCGGGAACAAAGGCGAGGATGTCTTCCTGCCAGATCGGTTTGCCGCCGAGGTGCGAGGCCAGGTGCACCACCGGGCTGTAGCCGCCGGAGCTGACGATCAGGTCGCAGTCGAGCACTTCGCCGGGGCTGGTGACTGTATGACTCCTCAAGTCGATGGCGCAGATGCGCGCGCCGGTCACCCGCTTGCTGCCACGCGCCTCGACCACCGCACTGCCGGTGAGGATGCGCACGCCACGCTTGCGCGCTTCCTCGACCCAGGCGCCGCGCGGATTGCCACGCGCATCGGCGACGGCCACCACCTGCTGGCCGGCGTCGAGCCAGTCGAGCACCACGCGGTAGGCGTAATCGTTGTTGGTCGACAGCACCAGCTGGCGGCCCGGCGCCACGCCGTAACGGCGCACGTAGGTGGACACCGCGTCGGCGAGCATATTGCCCGGCACGTCGTTGTTGCCATACACCAGCGGCCGCTCGTGGGCGCCGGTGGCCAGCACCACACGCTTGGCGCGCACGCGGTGCATGCGCTGGCGCGCCATGCCCATGGGCGCGATCTCGCCAAGGTGATCGGTGAGGCGCTGGTGAATGGTCAGGAAGTTGTGGTCGTGGTAGCCGTTCACCGTGGCCCGCGCCAGCAAGGTGACGTCGGCCATGCCCTGCAACTCGGCAATGGCCTTGGCCGCCCACTCGCTGGCCGGTTTGCCGTCGAGGGTTTCGCGGGTGTCGAGCAGGCTGCCGCCGAACTCTTCCTGCTCGTCGGCGAGAATCACCCGCGCGCCGCTGCGCCCGGCCGCCAGGGCCGCGGCCAGGCCGGCAGGGCCGGCGCCGACCACCAGTACGTCGCAGTGCTGGTTCAGGTAGTCGTAGCTGTCCGGGTCGTTTTCCTTCGGCGCGCGGCCCAGGCCAGCGGCCTTGCGGATGTACTTCTCGTAGGTCAGCCAGAGGTTCTGCGGGTACATGAAGGTTTTGTAGTAGAAGCCGGGCGGCATCATCTGCCCGCCGACCTTGCCGAGGATACCCATCAGGTCGGTGTTGACGCTCGGCCAGCCGTTAGTGCTGCTGGCCGCGAGGCCCTGGTACAGCGCCTGCTGAGTGGCGCGCACGTTGGGGATCTGCGCAGCCTCGTTGGAGCCGATCTGCAACACCGCATTGGGCTCTTCGCTACCGGCGGCGACGATGCCGCGCGGCCGCGAGTACTTGAAGCTGCGCCCGACGATATCCACGCCGTTGGCCAGCAACGCAGCGGCCAGGGTGTCGCCGGCGTAACCCTGGTAGGTCTGGCCGTTGAAGCTGAAGCTCAAAGGCTGGCTGCGGTCGATGCGGCCACCCTGGGCAAGACGGTTGACCTGGCTCATGCGCTTACTCCTTGGCCGGCAGTCTTCTTCTCGGCAACGCTGGCCGCCGTCACGCTGGGCCGCTCGCCGATTTTGTAGGTTTCGAGGATTTCGTAGCTCACCGTGTGACGGGTGACGTTGAAGTACTTGCGGCAACCGGCGGCGTGAATCCACAGCTCGTGGTGGATGCCGCGCGGGTTGTCACGGAAGAACAGGTACTCGCCCCACTCCTCGTCGGTGCAGGCGTTCGGCTCCAGCGGCCGCGGGATGTGCGCCTGGCCCTTGGCATGAAACTCTTCTTCGGAACGCAGTTCGCCACAGTGAGGGCAGAAAATATGCAGCATGGTCGGTACCTCCAGGAAATCTTTCGTCCCCCACCATTCTGGAGAGGGTCACCGCTGTTCTCCCCTCTCCCCCCGGGAGAGGGGCCAAAACAAACTCAACTGCTGTTCACCCCTCTCCCCCCGGGAGAGGGGCCGGGGGTGAGGGCAAGGGGTCCGCGCAACCTGAACAACCCTCACCCGCCCTGCGGGATGAATGTTTAATGCGCCACCCCGGCAGCGCCGTGTTCGTCGATCAGCGCGCCGTTGTAGAAACGGTCCATCGCGAAGGGCTTGGCCAGCGCGTGCATCTCGCCCTTGGCCAGGCTCGCGGCGAACACATGACCGGAACCGGGGGTGGCCTTGAAGCCGCCGGTGCCCCAGCCGCAGTTGAAGAACAGGTTCTTCACCGGGGTCGGCGAAATGATCGGGCAGGCGTCCGGCGTGGTGTCGACGATGCCGCCCCACTGGCGGTTCATGCGTACCCGCGAGAGCACCGGGAACAATTCGACGATGGCCTGCAGGGTGTGCTCGATGGTCGGGTAGGAACCGCGCTGGCCGTAACCGTTGTAGCCGTCGATACCGGCACCGATGACCAGGTCGCCCTTGTCCGACTGGCTGATATAGCCGTGCACCTGGTTGGACATGATCACGCTGTCGATGATCGGTTTGATCGGCTCGGAGACCAGCGCCTGCAACGGGTGCGACTCGATTGGCAGGCGGAAGCCGGCAAGCCCCGCCATGTGCCCGGAGTTGCCCGCGGTGACCACACCGACGCGCTTGCCGCCGATAAAACCGCGGTTGGTCTCGACGCCGATGACCACGCCGTTTTCCTTACGAAAGCCGATCACTTCGGTCTGTTGCAGCAGGTCGACGCCGAGGGCATCGGCGGCGCGCGCATAGCCCCAGGCCACGGCATCGTGACGGGCAACGCCGCCGCGGCGCTGCAAGGACGCGCCCAACACCGGGTAGCGGGTGTTCTTCGAGCAATCCATATACGGGATCAGCTCCTCGACCTGCTTGGCGTTGAGCACTTCACCGTCGATACCGTTGAGGTGGTTGGCGCTGACCCGGCGCTCGATGTCGCGCATGTCTTGCAGGGTATGGCCGAGGTTGAACACGCCGCGCTGGGAAAACATCACGTTGTAGTTGAGGTCCTGGGACAAGCCTTCCCAGAGCTTCATGGCGTGCTCGTAAAGGTGCGCGGACTCGTCCCACAGGTAGTTGGAGCGCACGATGGTGGTGTTGCGCGCGGTGTTACCGCCGCCCAGCCAGCCCTTCTCCACCACCGCGACGTTGCGCACGCCGAACTCTTTCGCCAGGTAATAGGCGGTGGCCAGGCCATGGCCGCCGCCGCCGACGATGATCACGTCATAGACCGGCTTGGGCGTCGGGTTGCGCCACATGCGCTGCCAGTTTTCGTGGTGACTGAACGCGTGCTTGATGAGGCCGAAGCCGGAATAACGCTGCATAACAATGCTCCTGAAATCTGGGTACTGCTTGGCCCACCGGTCGAAACGAGGTAGTGCGTAGGGTGGGTTAGCCGCGCAGCGGCCTAACCCGCCGTGACGACAGATGACCCCCTGCCGCGAAACGCGGGTGGGTTACGCCTTCGGCTAACCCACCCTAGCGATGCGGCAAAACTTAACGGTAGACCGGGTAATCGGCGCACAGCCCGGCCACCTGGGTGGCTACTTGCGCCTCGACATCGGCGTCGCCGAGGTGATCGAGCACGTCGCAGATCCAGCCGGCCAGGGCCACGCTCTGCTCGACCTTGAGGCCGCGGGTGGTGATCGCCGGGGTGCCGATGCGCAGGCCCGAGGTGACGAACGGCGACTGCGGGTCATTCGGCACGGCGTTCTTGTTCACCGTGATGCCGGTGCGGCCGAGCGCGGCGTCGGCGTCTTTGCCGGTGATGCCCTGCGCGATCAGGCTGACCAGGAACAGGTGGTTGTCGGTGCCGCCGGAGACCACGTCATAACCGCGCTCGATAAACACCTTGGCCATGGCCTGGGCGTTGTTGATCACCTGCTGTTGATAGGTCTTGAAGGCCGGCTCCAGGGCTTCCTTGAAGCACACCGCCTTGGCCGCGATCACGTGCATCAGCGGGCCGCCTTGGGCGCCGGGGAATACCGCGGATTGCAGCTTCTTCTCGATCTCCGGGTTGGCCTTGGCCAGGATCAAGCCGCCACGCGGGCCGCGCAGGGTCTTGTGGGTGGTGGTGGTGACCACGTCGGCGTAGGGCAGCGGGTTGGGGTACAGACCGGCCGCGACCAGCCCGGCCACGTGGGCCATGTCGACGAACAGCAGCGCCCCGACCTTGTCGGCGATGGCGCGGAAACGCGGGAAATCCAGGGTCTTCGAGTAAGCGCTGAAGCCGGCGACGATCATCTTCGGCTTGTGCTCCACGGCCAGGCGCTCGACTTCGTCGTAGTCGATCAAGCCGGTGGCGGTGTCGATGCCGTACTGCACGGCGTGGTACAGCTTGCCCGAGGACGACACCTTGGCGCCGTGGGTCAGGTGACCGCCATGCGCCAGGCTCATGCCGAGAATGCAGTCTCCGGCCTGTAACAAGGCCAGGTACACCGCGCTGTTGGCCTGCGAGCCGGAGTGCGGCTGGACGTTGGCGTAATCGGCGCCGAACAGCTGCTTGGCGCGGTCGATGGCCAGCTGCTCGACCACATCGACATGCTCGCAACCGCCGTAGTAGCGCTTGCCCGGATAGCCTTCGGCGTACTTGTTGGTCAGGCCGCTGCCCTGGGCTTCCATCACCCGCTGACTGGTGTAGTTCTCCGAGGCGATCAGCTCGATGTGATGCTCCTGACGACGCTCTTCGGCGTTGATGGCGCTGAGCAATTCGTCGTCGTAGCCCTGAATCTGGTCGTGCTTGCTGAACATTGCTGATCTCCTGCGGCACCGGGGCGGCGCATAGCTGTCGGTCGAGAGGCCTTAGCCTCTTTGCAACCGATGGTATGACTCGCCCTGAACCGTCAGATGCCTATGCACGCCACGGGGGGTTGCGTTTGCGACATGCGCGCAGGGCGGGTGCAACCCGCCAGGGCAGTCGTAGGGCGGACAGGCCGCAAGGCTTGTCCGCCACCCAGGCCGCAAGCGGTGGACAAGGCGTTGCTATGTCCACCCTACAAGAGCGCAAGCCGCAGGCGCGGCGCCTCTTAGGTGAACCACTCGCGCACGACGACCAGCAGCAGGAAGTGTCCGGGATAGAACAGATAGGCCCAGCGCCGCACTGGCGGCACCCACAGCTGCAGCGGCTGGCGCAGCAGCCACAGCCCGCCCAGCGGCGCCAGGGCGCAGATCAGGATCACCGCCCAGGCGAACGGGTCGCCGCGCGCGGCATCGATATAGAACGGCGGCCAGTAGTTGGCCAGCAGGCACAGCAACACGGGCCAGACCCACGCAGGGCCAGAGCGCTGCAACGCATACACGAATGCCGCCGGTAGCAGAGCGCCGGCGGCGCCGAACATCAACCAGGGATGGCCGACAACGGCCGTCAGCAATGCCGCCGCGCCCAACCAACGGCGCTGCCCATACGGCTGTTGCAGCGCACTGGCGAGCAACAGGCCCAACAACAGAGTCGGCAGCACATTCAGCGACTGCGGCGCCGGCACCAACAACCGATAGGGCCACTCGGAGAGCAGCGCGAACACCAGCAGCAGACCGAGGTAACGCAGCGGCAGCGGCCTGCGCTCGCCCACCACGGGCCGCACCACGTTGGCGGCAATCGCCAGGCAGAACAACGGAAACGCCAGGCGCCCCGGAACATACAGAAAGTACAACTGCGGCCAGACATGCCGCAGGTGGTCGATCAACATGCTCAGCAGCGCCAGCCACTTGATCAGGTCCAGCGCGACATCGCGTGGACGGCTAGCGGAGGCGGCAAAGGGGATCGGCATGGCGGCGCTCGTGGGTCATCGGGTGCGCTCGACGGTAACCCAACGGCGCCGCCGATGCGCGCCCGGGATCAACCCCGTGCGCGCAGCGCCGTGTCGATCAAGGCTGCAAGGTGCTGCTGCAACTGCTCGACGCCGCGGCCAGACGCTGTTGCAACGTTGGATCGGCCGGCGCCTGGCCGCCCATGGCCTGCATCTCCGCCTGACTGAACTCGCTGCTGACTTGCTCGGCCGCACACTCGCAATAGGCTTGCAGGTTGCTCGCGGCATGCCCCTGCGGGGCGCCGGCCACGCACTCGTTGACGAATGCCGCCTTGGCGCCGGCCGGCCATTTATCGGCGGCGGCGACGGCAGGCAGGGCAAATGCCAGGGACGCACAAAGGACCAGTAGATGACGAGAAAGCATAGGGAACTCCTGTTCGGGTCGATGACAGCGGCAAACCAGCCGGGACCCTTGTTGTGAGGCCGACGCCCCGCATGAGTTCCTTTTGATTGGCTCTGCACCCGTTAACTGTTGATGCAGACCGCCGCTCCCACAACAGCACGGCTTTTCCTGCAATACGTCACTGAGACAGAGCCTTTTGCTTTGCCGGCGGGCACCCGTGGCGGCATGCCCGGCGCCGCGCCGAATAGCGCCTGGAATGAACAAGATGTCGCCGCAGACGCCCCACCGTAGCGCGGCGCAGGGGTAAAGTAGCGGCATCCGCCGGCCCCTCATCCCGGCGCCAGACTGATAAGGAACGCACGATGACCGAGCAGAGCCAACAGTTCGCCAGCGACAACTACTCGGGCATCTGCCCGGAAGCCTGGGCCGCCATGGCCGAGGCCAACCAGGGCCACCAACGCGCCTACGGCGACGACCAGTGGACGGCGCGCGCCGCCGATCACTTCCGCCAACTGTTCGAGACCGACTGCGAAGTGTTCTTCGCCTTCAACGGCACCGCAGCCAACTCGCTGGCCCTGGCCGCCTTGTGCCAGAGCTACCACAGCGTGATCTGCTCGGAGACCGCGCACGTCGAGACCGACGAATGCGGCGCCCCGGAGTTCTTCTCCAACGGCTCCAAGCTGCTGCTGGCCAAAACCGAGCAGGGCAAGCTGACCCCCGAGGCGATCCGCGAACTGGCGCTCAAGCGCCAGGACATCCACTTCCCCAAACCGCGCGTGGTCACCCTCACCCAGGCCAGCGAAGTGGGCACCGTATACCGCCCCGAGGAGGTCCGCGCGATCAGCGCCACCTGCCGCGAACTGGGCCTCAACCTGCACATGGACGGCGCGCGCTTCTCCAACGCCTGCGCCTTCCTCGGCTGCACCCCGGCCGAGCTGACCTGGAAAGCCGGCGTCGACGTGCTGTGCTTCGGCGGCACCAAGAACGGCATGGCGGTCGGTGAAGCGATCCTGTTCTTCAACAAAGACCTGGCCGAAGACTTCGACTACCGCTGCAAGCAGGCCGGCCAACTGGCCTCGAAGATGCGCTACCTCTCCGCGCCCTGGGTCGGCCTGCTACAAAACGACGCCTGGCTGAAATACGCGCGCCACGCCAACCACTGCGCGCGCCTGCTCGCCGAACTGGTCAGCGACGTGCCGGGCGTCAGCCTGATGTTCCCAGTGGAAGCCAACGGCGTGTTCCTGCAAATGTCCGAGCCGGCACTGGAGATCCTGCGCGGCAATGGCTGGCGCTTCTACACCTTCATCGGCGCCGGCGGCGCACGCTTCATGTGCTCCTGGGACACCGAAGAAGCCCGCGTACGCGAACTGGCCGCGGCAATCCGCGCAGCGATGGCCGCGCAGTAACCGCGGACGACACCGGTAAACCACGGCGGACAAGGCTCCGCCATGTCCGCCCTACGGTTACGCTTGGCTTTTAGTAGGGTGGACATGGCAGAGCCTTGTCCACCAAAAATCCTGACTACACTCCCAAATCAACCCACGGACACACGGATGCGTCCATGCCGAACTACCGTCGCGCCTGGGTGCCGGGCGGCACCTACTTTTTCACCGTCAATCTGCAAGATCGCCGCAGCGACCTGCTGGTTCGCCAAATTGCGCTGCTGCGCCGCGTCGTTGCCCTGACCAAAGAGCGACATCCTTTCGCGATCGACGCCTGGGTAGTGCTCCCCGAACATATGCATTGCCTGTGGACGCTACCACCTGGCGACAGCGACTACGCCACACGCTGGATGGTGCTCAAGCAACTGTTCTGTCGCGGCCTGCCCTTAGCCGCGCGCTTCGGCAAAAGAGGTGAAGCGGGGATCTGGCAACGGCGTTACTGGGAGCACCTGATCCGCGACGAAGACGACTTTCAGCGGCACTTCGATTACCTGCATTTCAACCCGGCCAAACACGGCTGGGTCGAGCGCGTAGAGGATTGGCCCTACTCCAGCTTTCACCGCGCCGTGCGCGAAGGTATTTATCCGTTGGGGTGGGCGGGGGATAGGGATGCCGAGGTGCCGGGTGGCGATTAGCGGGTAAACGCTCTAAACGGCGGACAAGGCTGCGCCATGTCCGCCCTACGGTTGCGCTTGGCTTTTAGTAGGGTGGACATGGCGTAGCCTTGTCCACCAAAGGCCCGACCTGCGCTCAATAATCGATGGCCACGTCGCCCTTGGGCACGCTGCAGCAGGACAGGATGTAGCCCTCGGCGACGTCTTCGTCGGTGATCCCGCCGTTGTGTTCCATGTCCACCTCGCCGGCGGTTTTCATTACCTTGCAGGTGCCGCAGATGCCCATGCCGCATGCCTTGGGAATGTGCAGGCCAAGCTTGGCGGCGGCGGCGTGCACGGTTTCGCCCGGATCGACGCGAATGCTCTTGCCGGTGCCGATGAACGCCACCTGATGCTGATCGGCGATCGGCACCGGCGGCGCTTCGGCGGCCTCGGCGGCCAGCTCCTTGACCTCGGCACGGACCGCCGGCGGCGTCGGGCCAAAGGCTTCTTCGTGGTAGCGCGCCATGTCGTAGCCGTTGGCTTCGAGCAGGCGCTTGACCGCGCCCATGTAGGGCGTCGGCCCGCAGCAGAAGATTTCCCGCTCCAGGTAGTCCGGGGCGATCAGTTCCAGCATCTTCTGGTTGAGGAAGCCACGGTAGCCCGCCCAGGCCTCGCCAAAGCCGTGTTTTTCGCAGATCACATGCAGGCTGAAGTTGTTGATCCGCGCGGCCATGTGTTCCAGCTCGCGGTGGAAGATGATGTCTTTCGGCGAGCGCGCACTGTGCACAAAGACCATGTCGACATTGCCGTTGGTGTCGTAGAACCAGCGCGCCATCGACATCACCGGGGTGATGCCGACGCCGCCGGAGAGAAACAGCACCTTCTCCGCCGGATAATCGATGGCATTGAACAGCCCCACCGGCCCGTGCACGGCCAGCTCCTGACCTTCCTGCAAATTATCGTGCAGCCAGTTGGAGACCTTGCCGCCTGGCACGCGTTTGATGGTGATGGAAAAACTGTAGGGCACCGCCGGCGAGCTGGAGATGGTGTAGGAGCGCATGATCGGCAGGCCGTCGATCTCCAACTCCAGGGTGACGAACTGCCCCGGCTTGAAGAAGAACAGCACGGGCTGATCGGCCATGAAACAGAAGGTGCGCACGTCCCAGGTTTCCTGGATCACCTTGACGCAACGCACCTGATGACGGCCGTTGCTCCAGGTCTGGGTGGTAACGGGATTGAGGAAATGATTCGACATGGTCGTTCTCTCGCGCACGGCGGCCAGATTGCCGGCCTCTTGCAGCGGATTGTGCGCAACGGCCACGGCGCTCATTTACCTACCAGCGACATTTACATGCTTATCGCGACCTGCCGCTGGGCCCGTGGCTTGCCGCGTCGGAAACGGATGCAACCATGTCGCCCATGGATAAGGTCATTACCACGCCCGACTCCACACTCCGACCCAGCCGAACCATAAAGGTCATGAGCGAATTTCCCCATCATCTCAAGCGCCATCGGCAGGCGCGGAATGGGGCACATACGCCGCCTTGCGTAAGAACCGAAACAGCCACTTTTTTGCGGCAATCGCTCCAGGCGATTGGCCATTGAGGAGTTACCGATGGACGTCACTTCCACCCTGAGTCTGGGCGATCCGCTGGCGCCGGCACGCAAGGCCACCGCCGAAATGTTGCAGACCCGCGAGCGCACCTTCTCGCTGCCGCAACCGTTCTACAACGACGAGCGGCTGTTCCAGATCGACATGCAGGAGATCTTCCACAAGGAATGGCTGATCGCCGGCATGACCTGCGAGATCCCGAGCAAGGGCAATTACCTGACCCTGCAAATCGGCGCCAACCCGATCATCGTCATCCGTGGTGCCGAAGGCGTGGTGCACGCCTTCCATAACGTCTGCCGTCATCGCGGTTCGCGCCTGTGCACCAGCGAAAAAGGCAAGGTCGCCAAGCTGGTCTGCCACTACCACCAGTGGACCTACGAGCTGGACGGCCGCCTGCTGTTCGCCGGCACCGAAATGGGCGCCGACTTCGACATGCAGGAGTACGGCCTCAAACCGGTGCAGTGCAAGACCGCTGGCGGTTACATCTTCATTTCCCTGGCGCAGAACCCGCCGGCGATCGACGACTTCCTCGCCACCCTGGCCCATTACATGGAGCCTTACGACATGGAGAACACCAAGGTGGCGGTGCAAACCACCTTGATGGAGAAGGCCAACTGGAAGCTGGTGCTGGAGAACAACCGCGAGTGCTACCACTGCAGCGGCTCGCACCCGGAATTGCTGAAGACCCTGCTGGAATGGGACGACGTCACCGACCCGCGCGCCAGCCAGGAATTCAAGGACCACGTGGCCGCCTCTGCCGCCGCCTGGGACGCCGAGAAGATCCCCTACGCCCACGCCAGCTTCGGCCTGCGTAACCGCATCGTGCGCATGCCGCTGCTCAAGGGCACCGTATCGATGACCCTGGACGGCCAGCAGGGCTGCAAGAAACTCATGGGCCGGATCAAGAACCCCGACCTCGGCTCGATGCGTATCCTGCACCTGCCGCACTCATGGAACCACTGCATGGGCGACCACATCATCGTGTTCACCGTGTGGCCGATCAGCGCCCAGGAAACCATGGTCACCACCAAATGGCTGGTGCACAAGGATGCCGTGGAAGGCGTGGACTACGACGTCGCGCGCATGCGTGAGGTGTGGGACGCGACCAACGACCAGGATCGTCGCCTGGCCGAAGAGAACCAGCGCGGCATCAACTCCACCGCCTACCAGCCAGGCCCGTACTCGAAGACTTACGAGTTCGGCGTGGTCAACTTTATCGACTGGTACAGCGAACGCCTGCTGAACAACCTCGGCGAAGCGCCGGCGCCCTACCTGCGCCAGGTTGGCGCGGAGTAAGACCACCCCGGAAGACGACGCCATGTCTTTTGGCCTGTTGCTGGTCATCCTGCTAACGGTTTATGGCTTGACCGCGTGCCTGATAACGCGCGAACCCGCTCGATCACACTGAGACCCGCAAGGGTTGTTTGCCCCCGCCAGGACGTCGGCTCTGGCGGGGGCTTTTTTTATGTGCGGGGCACGCTGCGCAAGCCATACACAGCGTAGGGCGGACAGGCCAAAGGCTTGTCCGCCGCATGATCCGTCGTTGGTGGACAAGGCTGCGCCATGTCCACCCTACACAGCAGCTGTAGGCTGGCTGTCGCGGAAGTTGCGACAGGGATAGGCTCGAGGGCTTTTTATGTGCGGGGCACGCTACGCAAGCCTTGCACAACGTAGGGCGGACAGGCCGAAGGCTTGTCCGCCGCATGATCCGTGTAGGGGCAGATATCCCCAGTGCCGCGTTACCCCGGTAGGCCGATCACCCGGCCGACGTAGGCTGGTGCCGGCAGCGCGCGGTGCGCCTCGCCCAAGGCCTGCACCTGGCGTGCGACCGACTCATCAAATGGCGCCGAGCGTGAAGTGCGGGTGTCGATGTTCATCAGCATCTGCTCGCTTTCCGCCAGGGCCGCGCTGCTGCCCGGCCGGTACAGGCCATGGTGGATATGCAGGCGCTTGCGGTCGTGGCCGAGCACCTGGGTGCGCACCTCCACGGCGCTGCCGAGCTTGACCTCGTCGAGGAAGTTCAAGTGGCATTCCAGGGTGTACAGGGTGTGGCCGCTGCGGGCGCGCCCGCTCTCGTCGAGGCCGATCTGCGCCATCAACGCGTCGGTGGCGTAGCTGAAAATCAGCAGGTAGAAGGCATCGCGCAGGTGGCCGTTGTAGTCCACCCACTCGGGCTGGATGGCGGTACGGTAGGTGGTGAGGGGCATGGTTTTGGCTTCCCTTGATTTGACGCGGATGGCGCGGCGCTTACTCGGCAAAGGCGAAGCCATGCTTGGCCTTGCTGGCCTTGACCGCCCCGAGCACCGCCAGCAGGCAGTCGTCGCGGTAGCGTTCCAGCTCGGCGATGCTGCGCTCGCCCTGTTGCGCGCGGGTGCCGTCGACCACCTGATCGATCAGCGCGTCGGTCAGTTGCGGCGCTTGCAGGTAGGTCCAGGGCAGTTGCAGGGCCGGGCCGAACTGCGCCATGAAGTGGCGCATGCCGGCATCGCCGCCCG
This sequence comes from Pseudomonas sp. UBA2684, assembly GCA_002354655.1. Taxonomy (GTDB): domain Bacteria; phylum Pseudomonadota; class Gammaproteobacteria; order Pseudomonadales; family Pseudomonadaceae; genus Aquipseudomonas. The sequence goes on along the minus strand of DELY01000054.1, from coordinate 34,383 downwards.
CCAGCGTATAGGTCAGGAAAGTGCCCATGAACGACCAGCGCAGACCGGCGCCAAAGCGGATCGCATCGTCTATCTCGCCGGTAGTGGCCACGCCGTCGTTGACCAGGTGCAGCGCCTCGCGCCACAGCGCTTCGAGCAGGCGGTCGGCGATAAAACCCGGCACTTCCTTGCGCACATGCAACGGGCGCATGCCCAGCGCTTCATACACCTGAATCGCCGCCTGCACCGCTTGCGGCGCGGTCTTCTCGCCGCCGACCACTTCCACCAGCGGCAGCAGGTACACCGGGTTGAACGGATGGCCGACCACACAGCGCTCGGGGTGCACGGCGTCGGCGTAGAACTCGCTGGGCAGCAGACCGGAGGTGCTGGAGCCGATCAGCACATTCGGCCGCGCCGCGGCGCTGATCTTGGCGTGCAGGTCGAGTTTCAGGTCGAGGCGTTCCGGCGCGCTTTCCTGGATAAAGTCGGCGTGCTCCACGCATTCCTCGATGCTTACGACGAAGCGCAGGCGCTCCTGCGCCGCGCCGCGCGCCAGACCTTGTTGCTCCAGAGCCGGCCAGGCATTGGCGATGCGCGCACGCAAGGCGGCTTCGGCGCCGGGCGCCGGGTCCCAGGCGATCACGTCGAGGCCGTGGGCCAGGGCGCGGGCGATCCAGCCGGCGCCGATCACGCCGGTGCCGAGGGCGGCGAAGGTTTTGATGTCGGTGACAAAGGTCATGGTGACTCCTGCATGAGAGAGCCCGGAGGCAATCCGGGGGTGCTAATTCGGGGGGTGACTACGGGAGGGGCCGGGGGCGGTTCGGCGCGGCTGAAGCCCCTCCCACGGACCGGCTATCCAGTCCTGCGCACGCATGTGGGAGAGGCTTCAGCCGCGACGCTTAAGGCCCATCTTTGCGCGGCCCTCGGCCGGGCTTAGCGCGCGACCGCCCATGCGCTCGATGATCTCGACGGCGCGCTCGACCAACTGGCCATTGCTGGCGTGCACGCCGCGGTCCAGCCAGATGTTGTCTTCCAGGCCAACCCGCACGTTGCCGCCGAGCAGCATGGCCTGGGCGACCATCGGCATTTGCGCGCGGCCGATGCCGAAACCGGCCCAGGTGGCGCCGGCCGGCAGGTTGTCGGCCATGGCCTTCATGGTGGTGGTGTCGGCCGGCGCGCCCCAGGGGATGCCCAGGCAGATCTGGAACAACGGGTCGTCGAGCAGGCCTTCCTTGAGCATCTGCTTGGCGAACCACAGATGGCCGGTGTCGAAGATTTCCAGCTCGGCCTTCACCCCCAACTCGCTGATGCGCTTGGCGCCGGCACGCAGCTGCGCCGGGGTGGAGACGTAGATGAAATCGCCGTCGCCGAAATTCAGCGTGCCGCAATCCAGGGTGCAGATTTCCGGCAGCAGCTCCTCGACATGCTTGAGCCGCTCCAGCGGGCCAACCAGGTCGGTGCCGGCGCCGAATTCCAGCGGTTGTTCGCCACGGCCGATTTCCAGGTCGCCGCCCATGCCGGCGGTGAGGTTGATGATCACGTCGGTGTCGCTTTCGCGGATGCGTTCGACCAGCTCGCGGTACAGCGCCACGTCGCGGCTCGGCTTGCCGGTGTGCGGGTCGCGCACATGGCAGTGGGCGACCGTGGCGCCGGCCTTGGCCGCTTCGATGGCGGCGGCGGCGATCTGTTTCGGGGTGACGGGAATGGCCGGGTGCTTGCCGACGGTATCGCCGGCACCGGTCACCGCACAGGTGACGATGACTTCGTAGTTCACGGTTTTACATCCTTCTTCGAGGCGATCTGCAGCCCTGCGCGGCGAACCGCGCAGGCAGGGGTGATTGAATTTATTCCACGCAGGCTGGCTGGAGCTCAGTTGCCCAGGCCGGCGATAACGCCTTCGGCGGCATGCTTGCCGTCGAAGCTGGTGACTCCGGCCAGCCAGGTCTTGACCACCGCGGGGTTGGCCTTGAGCCAGGCGCGGGCGACCTTGGCCGGCGCCTCGCGCTGCATGATCGGCTGCATCAGCTCGGCTTCCTGGGCACTGGTGAAGCGCAGGCTGGTGAGCAGGCGGTCGGCGTTCGGGCAGCGCTGGGCGAAGTCCGGCGCGGTGACGGTGGACACGGTGGCGGCGCCGTCATTCGGGCCGAACACGTTCTGGCTGCCGGTCAGGTAGGTGATCGGCATCTGGATATTCATCGGGTGCGGTTTCCAGCCGAAGAACAGCACCGGCTTGTTGGCCTTCACCGCGCGGTTGACCGCGGTGAGCATGGCCGCCTCGCTGGACTCGATCAGCTTGAACTCGCCGAGACCGAACTGGTTGCTGTCGATCATCTTCTGGATCGCCGTATTGGCGCCGGAGCCGGATTCGATGCCGTAGATCTTGCCGTCCAACTGCGCCTTGAACGCGGCGATATCGGCGAACGTCTTCAATCCCGCCTCGGCGGTATAGGTCGGCACCGCGAGCACCGCGATGGCGTCGTCCAGCGACGGCTCGGCGGCGACCTTGACCGCGCCGCTGGCGAGGAACGGTTTGATGTTGTCGTCCATGATCGGCTTCCAGTAGCCGAGAAACACGTCGATCTGTTGCTTCTGGATGCCGGCGAAGATGATTTGCTGCGAGGCCTGGGTCTGGCTGGTGGTGTAGCCCAGGTCACCGAGCAGCTCGCTGGCCACGGCGGTGGTGGCGACCACATCGGTCCAGCCGACCGCGCCGATGCGGATTTTCTGGCAACTGGCGTCGTCGGCGGCCAGCAGTGAGGCACTGAACAGGGTGAGTAAAGAGCAAGCGGCAAGTGCGTTGAGACGGTTCATTGATGCTCCCCTACAGCGGTACGGTTTATCGGGCCTCTTGAAAATCTGGTTTTCGCTGGCCCGTCTGTTGTTGTGCAAGAGCCTTTCGACTCCTCCGTGCTCGGGATTCACTGCGCCCGATGTGCTCACAGTACGTAGCGCAGCTGGGCAAAAAACGAACTAAAGCGACTACCTGTTGAACAGAAGCGACCACCTTGCTTGCACCTGCGCCTCGCCTGCCGTGTAGTAGGGTAAGTGGCGCGCTGCCGCACCACCTCGTAGGAGCGGCCCATGGCCGCGAAATTGGCGGCGCCTACCCTAGGTCGCGGGCATGGCCAGCGCCTACGAGATTGCAGGCACCACTTTTGTTGATGCGGTCCGCCGCCTCGTGGGAGCGGCTTTAGCCACGAAATATCTTCAGCTTCCGAAGTTTTTCGCGGATAAATCCGCTCCCACAAAAGCGCGGCTTCTCCTGCAACACCTAATTTGGACATAGCCTTTATTAACCATTCCCAGCGCCCGCGGAATGCAACCATGCCTCAGACCCTGTGGTTTCTCCTGCTCCCCGGTTTTTCCATGATGGGCCTGATGTCGGCCATCGAGCCGCTGCGCGTGGCCAATCGCTTTCGCGGCGAACTGTACCGCTGGCGCCTGCTCAGCCTGGACGGCGCGGCAGTGGCGGGCAGCAACGGCATGTCGCTGAACGTCGACGGCGCCCTGGATGTGCCGGCGGCGGGCGACACGCTGTTCGTGGTGGCCGGTTTCGAGCCGCTGGCCAGTTTCGACGCGCGCCTGGCGCACTGGCTGCACCGGATCGAGCGGGAAGGCGTGCTGCTCGGCGCCATCGACACCGGCAGCTTCGTCCTCGCCGAAGCCGGGTTGTTCGCCGGGCAACGCCTGACCCTGCATTGGGAAGCCATTGAGGCCTTCCAGGAACGCTACCCGCGCCTGGGCGCGACCCAGGAGCTGTTCGAGATCGACGACCGGCGCATCACCAGCGCCGGTGGCACCGCCAGCCTCGACCTGATGCTCACGCTGATCGGCCGCGACCACGGCGAAGCTCTGGCGGTCGCGGTGTCCGAGCAATTCGTGCTCGGCCGCATCCGCTCGCGCCAGGACCACCAGCGCATGCAGATCGCCAGCCGCTACGCGGTGCACAACAAGAAACTGGTGCAGGTGATCGGCGAGATGGAACGCCAGAGTGAACAGCCGCTCAGCTCCCAGCAGTTGGCCGAACTGATCCGCGTCACACCGCGCCAGCTGGAGCGCCTGTTCCGCCAGCACCTGAACGAAACGCCATCGAACTTCTACCTGGCACTGCGCCTGGACAAGGCCCGCCAGCTGCTGCGCCAGACCGATATGAGCGTGCTGGAGGTCGGCGTGGCCTGTGGTTTCGAGTCCTCGTCGTATTTCTCCCGCTGCTACCGCGCGCGCTTCGCCACCTGTCCCAGCCAGGACCGCCACGAGCACTCGACGGCCAGCGCCTGAGCGCGCACTGACCTGTAGAAGCCAGGGGGACGCCCAGTGCTTGCTGGCGATCAGCCATCCTGCAAGCGCATCGCCAGCAAGCTGGCTGCTACAGCGGCCGGCGCTGCCGACGGCTTATCCGTTCGCGACCAAGGCTTGACGCTTTCGGCAATACCCCGGTCGCTTTTGCACCGGGTCGCCCTGCCCCCCAGGGATATGCTCACTCCAAAGCGCCAACACCGGGTTTGGCGATACCAGCTAACGGGCATGCCGTAAGAGGCACCCCAGCTTATAGACACCTACGCGGCATGCCCGCCTCCCTTATCCGGCGCTCCGCGCCACCTTCTCCCGCCGGGGGAAGGGCAACAGGAAGGCGTCGCTGCGCGACTTTCACCTAAAAGGGGACAGCCTGATGAGCCCAGCCGAATTGCACGCCGACAGCATCGTCATCGACGGTCTGATCATCGCCAAGTGGAACCGTGAACTGTTCGAAGACATGCGCAAAGGCGGCCTGACCGCCGCCAACTGCACCGTCTCGGTGTGGGAAGGCTTCCAGGCCACGGTGAACAACATCGCTGCCAGCCAGAAGCTGATCCGCGAGAACAGCGACCTGGTGATCCCGGTACGCAGCACCGCCGACATCCGCAAGGCCAAGGAACAGGGCAAGACCGGCATCCTCTTCGGCTTCCAGAACGCCCACGCGTTCGAAGACCAACTGGGCTACGTCGAGGTGTTCAAGCAGCTCGGCGTGGGCATCGTGCAGCTGTGCTACAACACCCAGAACCTGGTCGGCACCGGCTGCTACGAGCGCGACGGCGGCCTGTCCGGCTTCGGCCGCGAGATCGTCGCCGAGATGAACCGCGTCGGCATCATGTGCGACCTGTCCCACGTTGGCTCGAAGACCTCCGAGGAAGTCATCCTCGAATCGAAAAAGCCGGTCTGCTACTCGCACTGCCTGCCGTCCGGCCTGAAAGAACACCCGCGCAACAAGTCCGATGCCGAGCTGAAATTTATCGCCGACCACGGCGGCTTCGTCGGCGTGACCATGTTCGCGCCCTTCCTGGCCAAGGGTATCGACTCGACCATCGACGACTACGCCGAAGCCATCGAGTACGTGATGAATCTGGTCGGCGAAGACGCCATCGGTATCGGCACCGACTTTACCCAGGGCCACGGCCAGGACTTCTTCGAGTACCTGACCCACGACAAGGGCTACGCCCGTCGCCTGACCAACTTCGGCAAGATCGTCAACCCGCTGGGCATCCGCACCGTCGGCGAATTCCCCAACCTCACCGAAACCCTGTTGGGGCGCGGCCATTCCGAGCGCGTAGTGCGCAAGATCATGGGCGAGAACTGGGTGAACGTCCTGGCGGACGTCTGGGGCGAATGATGAATACCTCCGGAGCCTACTGCGCCCACCGATAACTGCGTCGCGTCCTCGCGACAAGCTCGCCGTACATGCGTACTGCTCTCGCTTGTCGCTGCGGGTCTCCTTGCTCTCGGCGTGCTCGCTACGGCTCCACAGGCATTCATCGGCATCTTTCAAATACGTAAGACAACGAATTCTGGAGCACTGAACACATGGCCACCCACGCACCCGAAATGCCTATCCAGGTCGACGACGAAACTGGCGTCTGGACCACCGACGCCCTGCCGATGCTCTACGTGCCACGGCACTTTTTCGTCAACAACCACATCGGCATCGAGGAAGTCCTGGGCGCCGACGCCTACGCCGAAATTCTCTACAAGGCCGGCTACAAATCCGCCTGGCACTGGTGCGAGAAAGAGGCCGAGTGCCACGGTCTGCAAGGCGTGGCGGTGTTCGAACACTATATGAAGCGCCTGTCGCAACGCGGTTGGGGGCTGTTCGAAATCGAAGCCATCGATCTGGCCGCCGGCACTGCGTCGGTGAAGCTCAAGCACTCGGCCTTTGTCTACGTCTACGGCAAGTGCGGGCGCAAGGTCGACTACATGTTCACCGGCTGGTTCGCCGGCGCCATGGACCAGATTCTCCAGGCCCAGGGCAGCCAATTGCGCACCGTGGCCGAGCAGGTCTATGGCGGCTCCGAAGCAGGCCACGACGATGGCCTGTTTGTGGTTAAGCCACGCTAAAGACAATCCTGTGTGGGAGGGGCTTTAGCCGCGACTGGCCTACCGCTATCGCCGCTAAAGCGCCTCCCACAATCCTTAGTTCCGTGAGGATGCCGTAATGGCTTTCGAAGCAATGTTCCAGCCGATCCAGATCGGCAAGCTGACCATCCGCAACCGTGTGCTCAGCACCGCGCACGCCGAGGTGTATGCCACCGACGGCGGCATGACCACCGAGCGTTACGTGCAGTATTACGAAGAGAAGGCCAAGGGCGGCATCGGCCTGGCGATCTGCGGCGGCTCCTCGGTGGTGGCCATCGACAGCCCGCAGGAGTGGTGGAGTTCGGTCAACCTGTCCACCGACCGGATCATCCCGCACTTCCAGAACCTCGCCGACGCCATGCACAAGCACGGCGCCAAGATCATGATCCAGATTACCCATATGGGCCGTCGCTCGCGCTGGGACGGCTTCAACTGGCCGACCCTGATGTCGCCGTCCGGCATCCGCGAGCCGGTGCACCGCGCCACCTGCAAGACCATCGAGGTCGAGGAAATCTGGCGGGTGATTGGCAACTACGCCCAGGCCGCGCGCCGCGCGAAAGAAGGCGGCCTGGACGGCGTCGAACTGTCCGCCGTGCACCAGCACATGATCGACCAGTTCTGGTCGCCACGGGTGAACAAGCGCACCGACGAATGGGGCGGCAGTTTCGAAGGCCGCATGAAGTTCGGCCTGGAAGTGCTCAAAGCCGTGCGCGCCGAGGTCGGTGACGACTTCTGCGTGGGCATGCGCATCTGCGGCGACGAGTTCCATCCGGACGGTTTGTCCCACGAGGACATGAAGCAGATCGCCAAGTACTACGACGACACCGGCATGCTCGACTTTCTCGGCGTGGTCGGCTCGGGCTGCGACACCCACAACACCCTGGCCAACGTCATCCCGAACATGAGCTATCCGCCGGAGCCGTTTCTGCATCTGGCCGCCGGGATCAAGGAAGTGGTCAAGGTACCGGTGCTGCACGCGCAGAACATCAAGGACCCGAACCAGGCCACGCGGATTTTGGAAGGCGGCTATGTCGACATGGTCGGCATGACCCGCGCGCACATCGCCGACCCGCACCTGATCGCCAAGATCAAGATGGGCCAAGTCGACCAGATCAAGCAGTGCGTCGGCGCAAACTACTGCATCGACCGCCAGTACCAGGGCCTCGACGTGCTGTGCATCCAGAACGCCGCGACTTCCCGCGAGTACATGGGCCTGCCGCACATCATCGAAAAAACCAATGGGCCGAAGCGCAAGGTGGTGATCGTTGGCGGTGGCCCAGCCGGCATGGAAGCGGCGCGCGTGGCGGCCGAGCGTGGCCATGACGTGACCCTGTTTGAAAAGAAAGACAGCCTCGGCGGGCAGATCAGTCTGGCGGCCAAGGCGCCGCAGCGCGACCAGATGGCCGGCATCACCCGTTGGTTCCAACTGGAGATCGCCCGCCTCGGCGTCGATTTGCGCCTGGGCACCGGCGCGGACGTCGCGAGCATCATGGACCTGCGCCCGGATATCGTGGTGCTGGCCAACGGCGGCCATCCGTTCATCGAACAGAACGAACACTGGGGCGCCGCCGAAGGGTTGGTGGTGAGCAGCTGGGACATCCTCGACGGCACGGTCGCGCCAGGCAACAACGTGCTGGTGTACGACACCATCTGCGAATTCACCGGCATGTCGGTAGCCGACTTTATCGCCGAAAAAGGCGCCAAGGTGGAGATCGTTACCGACGATATCAAGCCGGGCGTGGCCATCGGCGGCACCAGCTTCCCCACCTATTACCGCAGCCTGTACCCCAAGGAAGTGATCATGACCGGCGACCTGATGCTGGAAAAGGTCTACCGCGAGGGCGACAAGCTGGTGGCGGTGCTGGAGAACGAATACACCGGCGCCAAGGAGGAGCGGGTGGTCGACCAGGTGGTGGTGGAGAACGGCGTACGCCCGGACGAAAGCCTCTACTACGCGCTCAAGGAAGGCTCGCGCAACAAAGGTCAGATCGACGTCGAAGCGCTGTTCGCGATCAAGCCGCAGCCGTGCCTGTCGCAGGCCGGCGACGGTTACTTGCTGTTCCGCATCGGCGACTGCGTGGCCCAGCGCAACACTCACGCGGCGATCTATGACGCATTGCGGTTGTGCAAGGACTTCTAAGGCAGCTGCTGAACCATTGTGGGAGGGGCTTTAGCCGCGACAAGGTCAACAGCGTCGCGGCTAAAGCCCCTCCCACAGGAACCATGCCCAAGGTCACGATCGTATTGATCACCCTATGTGGTCCCTCTGAGGAGACCAACTGATGTTGCACACCCTGCTCCCCATTCTATTGTTCGCCGCCCTGGCCCTTGCGGTTATTGGCGCGGGCAAACGCTTTCTGATGTGGCGTCGCGGCCGGCCGGCGCAGGTCGACTGGCTCGGCGGCCTGCTGGCCATGCCGCGGCGTTATATGGTCGACCTGCACCATGTGGTGGCGCGCGACAAATACATCGCCAACACCCACGTGGCCACGGCTGGCGGCTTTGTCCTGGCGGCTGTGCTGGCCATCGTCGTGCACGGTTTCGGCCTGCACAGCCGCATTCTCGGCTTCGCCCTGCTGGCAGCCTGCGCGCTGATGTTTGGCGGTGCGTTGTTTGTCGCCAAGCGCCGTCTCGATCCGCCGTCGCGGCTGTCGAAAGGCCCGTGGATGCGCCTGCCGAAAAGCCTGCTGATGTTCGCCGCCAGCTTCTTTATCGCCACCCTGCCGGTGGCCGGGATTCTGCCCGCTGACTTCGGTGGCTGGGTGCTGGCCATCGTGCTGAGTATCGGCGTGGCCTGGGGCGTGTCCGAGCTGTTCTTCGGCATGACCTGGGGCGGGCCGATGAAGCATGCCTTCGCCGGCGCCCTGCACCTGGCCTGGCACCGCCGCAGCGAGCGCTTCGGCGGCGGCCGCTCCACCGGCCTCAAGGCCCTGGACCTGAATGACTGCAACGCCCCGCTGGGCGTGGAAAAACCCACCGACTTCACCTGGAACCAGCTGCTGGGCTTCGATGCCTGCGTGCAGTGCGGCAAGTGCGAGGCGGCCTGCCCGGCCTTCGCCGCCGGCCAGCCGCTGAATCCGAAAAAGCTGATCCAGGACATGGTGGTCGGCCTGGCCGGCGGCACGGATGCCAAGTTTGCTGGTTCGCCCTATCCGGGTAAGCCGGTGGGTGAACACAGCGGCGGCCCCCATCTACCGATCGTCAACCTGAACGGCAAGGCCCTGGTGGATGCCGAGACGCTGTGGTCGTGCACCACCTGCCGCGCTTGCGTCGAGGAATGCCCGATGATGATCGAGCACGTCGACGCCATCGTCGACATGCGCCGCCACCTGACCCTGGAAAAAGGCGCCACGCCGAACAAGGGCGCCGAGGTGCTCGACAACCTGATCGCCACCGACAACCCCGGCGGTTTCAACCCCGGTGGTCGACTGAACTGGGCGGCGGACCTCAACCTGCCGCTGCTCAGCGATAAACAGCAGGTCGAGGTGTTGTTCTGGGTCGGCGACGGCGCCTTCGACATGCGCAACCAGCGCACCCTGCGCGCCTTCGTCAAAGTGCTGAAAGCCGCCAACGTCGACTTCGCCGTGCTCGGCCTGGAAGAACGTGACAGCGGCGACGTGGCCCGGCGCCTGGGCGATGAAGCGACCTTCCAGCTGCTGGCCAAACGCAATATCGCCACCCTGGCCAAGTACCAGTTCCGCACTATCGTCACCTGCGACCCACACAGCTTCCACGTGCTGAAAAACGAATACGGCGAGTTGGGCGGTCGCTACCAGGTGCTGCACCACAGCACCTATATGGAGCGGCTGATCAGTGCTCAAAAGCTCAATCTTGGTCAACACAAGGGCGGCAGCGTGACCTATCACGACCCCTGCTACCTGGGCCGCTACAACGGCGAGTACGAAGCGCCGCGTGCGGTGCTGAATGCCATCGGTATCGAGGTGAAAGAGATGCAGCGCTCGGGTTTCCGCTCACGTTGCTGCGGCGGTGGCGGCGGCGCGCCGATCACCGATATCCCCGGCAAGCAGCGCATCCCCGATATGCGCATGCTCGATATCAAGGAAACCGGCGCTGAGCTGGTGGCCGTCGGTTGCCCGCAGTGCACCGCCATGCTCGAAGGCGTGGTCGGCCCGCGCCCGGAGGTCAAGGATATTGCCGAGCTGGTGGCCGACGTATTGATCGAGGGCGTGGTCGAGGCAAAGCAGCCTGTGCCGGCAAAGTCCGAGCTGGCGGAGCTGCTGTGATGTCGACGCACGTTATGAACAAGCCGCAGCTCATCGTGGGAGGGGCTTTAGCCGCGACAGGCCATATCGCGGCTAAAGCGGATCACCGCCCGGCCCCTACCACAGAGAACGCAAACGCTACGGAGTCCTGTGTATGAGCGACCTTATCCGCCGCGACCCGCGCGCCGAGTGGATTGCGCGCAACCGCCTGCATCCGCTGCACGCGGCGATGCAAACAGCGCAGAGCAGCTGGATCGGCGCCAACGGCGTTATCCGCAAGAACCCGCATGCCGTGGGTTTTATCGGCCCCAACGGGCTCAAGCGCATCGACCGCTCCGGCACCCAGCAGGGGGTTACCGGCAAGCGCCAGACCACCACGCAAACCGTGCAACTGCCGCTGCATGTGCTCGAACAACCGGCGTTTTATATCGCCGTGGTGCCGGACTTGGTCGGCGGCCGCCTGAGCAGCCACGACAAAGACCTGTTCGGCCTGGCCCACACCCTCGCCGGCAGTGACGGCGCGGTGCTGGCCGTGGCGTTCGGCGAACACAAGGAAAGCGCCTTCGACACGGCCGGCGTCGACCGCCTGCTGCACGTCGAGGGCCCGGCCTTCGATGGCTATGCCCCGGAACAACGGGTACTCGCCCTGAGCGCCGTGGAAAGCCAGCTGGCGCCGCGCCACTGGCTGCTGCCCGATAGCCGCACGGGCGGCGGCGAGCTTGGCCGGCGCCTGGCCGCCAAGCTCGGCGAACGGCCGGCCACGCGCGTCTGGCAGGTGGCCAACGGGATTGCCAGCGGCCGCGCCGGCGCCGGGCGCGAAGATCTGATACGCCAGGCACCGCGGCTGATCCTCGCCGCCGTCGAGTGCGCCGAGCCGGTCAGCGACAGCCGTCATGAAGTGCGGCCACTGGCATTGCACGAAAAAGTCGCCCACAGCCTGCCCCGCATCGAGGATCTCGGCGCGGTGGCGGTCGACCCGGCGCTGATTCCCATGGCCGAGGCCGAATTCATCCTTTCCGGCGGCAACGGCGTGAAGGACTGGGCGCACTTCCACCAGGCCGCCGCCGCCCTCGGCGCCACCGAAGGCGCCTCGCGGGTAGCGGTGGACGATGGCTTTATGGGCCGCGAGCGCCAGGTCGGCGCGTCCGGCATCTGGGTCACCGCGCGGGTCTACCTGGCGGTGGGCATCTCCGGGGCGATCCAGCACCTGCAAGGCATCGGCGCCTGCGACAAGGTGATCGCCATCAACCTCGATCCAACCTGCGACATGATCAAACGCGCCGACCTGTCGGTGATCGGCGACTCGGCGGCCATTCTCCAGGCGCTGATCGAGCGGGTTACCGCCTACCGCCAGGGAGGCGCGCGCGATGCCGCATAGACGCGTAGGACGGACAGGCCGACGGCTTGTCCACCCGATAACCACGCATACCCCTGGTGGACAAGGCTGCGCCATGTCCACCCTACGGAGCTGAGCCATGGCTGACTTGAATATCATCACCCTGGTCTCCGTCGGCGCGCACCCGACCTCCGGTCGCGCGCGCCGCGCCGAGCAGGATGCCCGCGCGGTCGAGCTGGGCCTGCGCCTGGCCGGCGATACGCTGCAGGTGCTGCATGCCGGCGACCCACACGCAGAAGCCCTGCGCGCCTACCTGGGCATGGGTCTGGCGGAAATCACCGTGCTTGAACAAGCCGCACAGGCCGATGCGTTGCCAGCGTTGGCCGAGTACCTGAGCGAGGCCGGCGCGCAGATGGTGCTGACCGGCAGCCAGGCGGAAACCGGCGAAGGCTCGGGCATGTTGCCCTTCCTGCTGGCCGAGCGCCTGGGCTGGCCGTTGGTGGTCGGCCTGGCCGAGGTGGAGAAGGTCGAACACGGCGTGGCGCAGGTGCTGCAAGCCTTGCCGCGTGGCCAGCGGCGGCGCTTGAAGGTGCGCTTGCCGTTTCTCGCCAGCGTCGACAACGCCGCCCCCGTGGCGCGGCAAAGCGCCTTCGGCCCGGCCCGCCGTGGCCAACTGCGGGCCCAGGCGGTAAGCAGCGTCGACGACGCCTTGCTCGCTGTCGCGCAGTTGCAACCGGCGCGCCCACGGCCCAAGCGCCTCAAGGTGATCAAGGCCAAGACCGGCGCCGAACGCATGAAGGCCGCCACGGCAAAAGCCACCGGCGGCGGCGGTCAGGTGCTCAAGGATGTCTCGCCGCAAGCCGGTGCCGAGGCTATCTTCACCTTATTGCTCGAAGAAGGCGTGCTGCGCTAACCGCAGCCGCCAATACGTAGGATGGGTTGAGCGGGCGATACCCATCAGAATGCGTCGATACCACATGGGTATCGCTGCGCTCAACCCAGCCTACGCTGCCAGAGCGCCGCGAACGGAGGATAAGAACATGATGCATGCCGACCTGATCGACCAGGAAGACTTCCGCGAACGCCTGGTGGCGCTGGGCCTGTCGATTCCGCCGGGGGCCACCGCCGAGCAAGCCTGCGCCCACGCGGTAACCGGCCTCAGCCCGGAGCGGGCGCTGGCCTTGCGCCGGCTGGTGGAAGAACTGCTGGGCGGCAGCGCCACCCTGCTGCCGAACGTGCGCGAAGCCATCTCACGCACCCTGCTGCCGGCGCTGGTACCGCGCTGAGCCATGGTGGACAAGGCTTCGCCATCGCCACCCGACACAAACGCAATACCTTCCCATCCGTAGGGCGGACATGCCGCAGGCTTGTCCGCCGTCATTGTGTGTGCCCCACAAACAACAGGGGCGCCCACGGCGCCCCTGTTGCGAACCGCTGCCGCGCTCTTAGAGGCGCACGCTGGCGAAGGTCGATTCGCCCTGGGCACGGGTCAACGCCGCCATGGCCGACGACGAGGACGGACGCATCAGGTCTTCCGGCAGCGGCACCAGCGCCACCACGTTGGCCGAGGTCTGGCCGGCACGTTCGTCGCGCGGCGGGATGCCGAAGTATTCGCGGTAGCACTTGGAGAAGTGCGGGGTGGAGACGAAACCGCACACCGACGCCACTTCGATGATCGACATCGAGGTCTGCTTGAGCAACTGGCGCGCACGAATCAGGCGCAGCTTCAGGTAGTAGCGCGACGGCGAGCAATGCAGGTATTTCTGGAACAACCGCTCCAGCTGGCGCCGCGACACGTCGACATAGCAAGCCAGCTCGTCGAGGTCGATCGGCTCCTCCAGGTTGGCTTCCATCAGCGCGACGATTTCCTGCAACTTCGGCTGGTTGGTACCGAGCATATGCTTGAGCGGCACGCGCTGGTGATCCTGCTCGTTGCGGATGCGCTCGTAGATGAACATCTCGGAGATCGCCGCCGCCAGTTCGCGGCCATGCTCGCGGGCAATCAGGTGCAGCATCATGTCCATCGGCGCGGTGCCGCCGGACGAGGTATTGCGGTTGCGGTCGATGGAGAACAGGCGCGTGGTGATGGCCGCGCGCGGGAAGGCTTCCTGCATCGACGCCAAACACTCCCAGTGCACGCTGCAATCGTAGCCGTCGAGCAGACCGGCCTTGGCCAGCGCCCAACTGCCGGTGCACACGGCGCCCAGCTGGCGGCCCTGGCGCGCCAGGCTTTGCAGCCAATGCAGGTGCTCACGGGTGACGCTGTGCTGGATGTCCACGCCGCCGCAGACGATCACCGCGTCCAGCGTCGGGGCGTTGTCCAGGCCGGCGTCCGGGGTGATCTGCAGGCCGTCGCTGGCGCATACCGGGCGACCGCTCTGGGTCAGGGTGTGCCAGCGATACAGCTCCTTGCCGGAGAGCTGATTGGCCATGCGCAGCGGTTCGACCGCCGAAGCGAGGGAAATCAGGGTGAAGTTGTCCAGCAGCAGAAAACCGATGGACTGAGGAACACGGCTCTGGGGTTGTGACCCTTGATTGAACTGCGACATCGATGAAACCCTCACGCGAAGCAAAGCACGGTATTGGGCCCTTTATGGAGAGGCCCTTTTTTTGTGGTTCTGGCACACGACAGCCCCAGACAGGCATGAATAACAACGCAAAGGTCATGCCTAGATTAATTGGCCGTTCAATTAAAAATATACCGAGCCATCCAAGGCACGTGCCACAAGGCTTTGGCAGGAGCGACAGAAGCATTCTGTTTGCGACCGCAAGCGCCCGCAGGGTGGGGCTCTTGAGCATTTCGGTAGCACTGCCCGAGAGGGCAATTGTCACCGCGCTACGACTGGGAATAGCGACGGTAACGGACGAGCGGTAACGACACTGACCGGGTGGTCACTTCTATCGAAACACGCCGGCTAAACCATGCGCACCAAAAGCTGGCAGCGCGTGCGCTGGGTTCGGCTCCCGAAGCCAAATTCCGCTACACCGACCAGGCCTCTTGACCCAGCCTTTTGAAGTTTGCACGTTCAGCCGGCAGTCCGCCGCGGGCCGCGCAGGTTAGCCGCGTAGCAGCGTGGCGCAAGACCATCCGTACCCGCCCCAATAGGCGACACAGCAGCCGCGAGGTGCGCGAAAACCGCGCAACAACCCGATCAACACTCGATGGCACTGACCGCCAGGCCGCCACGCGAGGTTTCCTTGTATTTGTAGTGCATGTCGGCGCCGGTATCGCGCATGGTGCGGATCACCCGATCCAGCGAGATGAAGTGCTGGCCGTCGCCGCGCAAGGCCATCTGCGCGGCGTTGATCGCCTTCACCGCGGCAATCGCGTTGCGCTCGATGCACGGCACCTGCACCAGCCCGCCAACCGGGTCGCAGGTCAGCCCGAGGTTGTGTTCCAAACCGATCTCGGCGGCGTTCTCCAGTTGTTCGGGGGTGGCGCCGAGGATTTCCGCCAGCCCGGCCGCGGCCATCGCACAGGCCGAACCGACCTCGCCCTGGCAGCCGACTTCGGCGCCGGAGATCGAGGCGTTCTTCTTGCACAGAATGCCGATGGCCGCCGCCGCCAGCAGGTAGTCGACCACATTGGCCTCGCTCACCGCCGGGCTGAAGCGCACGTAGTAATGCAGCACCGCCGGGATGATCCCCGCCGCGCCGTTGGTCGGCGCGGTGACCATGCGTCCACCGGCGGCGTTTTCTTCGTTGACCGCCAGGGCGAACAGGTTGACCCACTCCATGCCGCTGAGGGTCGAGCCGATCACGTTGGGCTTGCTCATTTCCTGCAAGCTGCGGTGCAACTTGGCAGCGCGGCGTTTGACATTGAGCCCGCCGGGCAGGATGCCTTCGTGCTTGAGGCCCTGCTCGACGCAATCGCGCATGGCTTGCCACAAGCGCATCAGGCCGCTGCGGATTTCGGTTTCGCTGCGCCAGGCCTTCTCGTTGGCCATCATCAGTTCCGACACGCGCAGGCCATGCTCGCGGCACAGGTGCAGCAGCTCCTCGGCGCTGTTGAAGTCGTACGGCAATGGCGTCAGATCACTGTCCAGCTGGCCGCTGGCGGCCTGCTCCGCATCGATCACGAAGCCGCCACCGACCGAATAATAGGTGTTGTCATGCAGCCGGCTGCCATCGCCGGCGAACGCCGTGAGGGTCATGGCATTCGGGTGGTACGGCAGGTTCTCGTCGAGCAACAGCATGTCGCGCTGCCAGTCGAAGGCAATCGGCAGGCGCCCGTCGAGCAACAGCTCGGCATGACGCTGCACACGCTCGATCCGTGGTTCGATCTCGGCGGGGTCGATCTGGTCCGGCCACTCGCCCATCAGGCCCATGATCACCGCGCGGTCACTGCCGTGCCCCACACCGGTGGCCGATAGCGAGCCGTACAGGCGCACTTCCAGACGTTGCACGCGTTCGAGCAAACGCCGTTCACGCAGCGCGCCGACAAACAGCGCGGCGGCGCGCATGGGCCCGACGGTATGCGAACTGGACGGGCCGATACCGATCTTGAACAGGTCGAACACACTAATCGCCACGACGGTCTCCTGAGCGGGGTTGCTTCTACGCGCCCATCATCGGGATTTCGCCGACGCGCTGACGCCCCACACCGACCCGCTCATATCCAAATCCGTCAGGGCGGCTGCCAGGTGGCGGATGGCGACAAGAACGGCGGGGCCCAGGTAGCTTGGCGCTGCGTGACCCGACACGCACGGCGCTGCCCCAGCGCGACGAATTACGACAGCAGCGTCCCATCTGCGACCCGCCAGATGGCAGCGAGCAAACTCCGGCGCCATGATCCAGGCGCCCATGCGCAGGCCGGCACCGCCTCGCCAGCACATGGCCATAGCCCCACCGCTGAGCGGTCGGGAACCATAAAGGCTGCTGGAGGCGCCTCCATGACTGTGCACACCCATTGGCTGCTGGCAGCAGCCCTGAGTACCCCGTTGCTGGCCCACGCCGCCGATCCGGCCGCCTGCGATGTGGTGCGTTTCGCCGATGTCGGCTGGACCGACATCACCGTCACCACCGCGGTCACCCGCGTGGTGCTCAATGACCTCGGCTACCGCACCCAAGTCAAGCGGCTGTCGGTGCCGGACACTTACAAGGCCTTGCAGGACAAGCAGATCGACGTGTTCCTCGGCAACTGGATGCCGAGCATGGAAAACGACATCAAGCCCTATCTCGCCAATGGTTCGGTGCAGACCCTCAGCGCCAACCTGGAGGGCGCCAAATACACCCTGGCGGTGAACCAGGCGGCGTATGACGGCGGCGTGAAAAGCTTCGCCGACCTCGCCACCTACCAACAACAGTTGGCCGGCAAGCTCTACGGCATCGAGCCGGGCAACGACGGCAACCAACTGATCCAGCAGATGATCGACAAGAATGCCTTCGGCCTCGGCACATTCAAGCTGATCGAGTCCAGCGAAAGCGGGATGCTCGCCCAGGTCAAACGCGCCGATCACCTCAAGCAATGGGTGGTGTTTCTCGGCTGGGAACCGCACCCGATGAACAACCAACTACAGATGCACTACCTCAGCGGTGGCGACGACTTCTTCGGCGCCAATTTCGGCGGCGCCACGGTCTACACCAATGTGCGCGCCGGCTATGCCGAGCAGTGCCCGAACGTTGGCCAGTTGCTGAAAAACCTGCGCTTCAGCCTGGCCATGGAAAACCACCTGATGGGCGCGCTCCTCAACCAGAGCAGCAATCGTCGGCGCGAGGCCAAAGCCTGGTTAAAGGCCAACCCGCAGGCGCTCAGCGAATGGTTGCAGGGCGTCACGCAACGCGACGGCAGCACCGCACTGGTGCCGGCCAGTGGCGGCCAAACGCCATAAATTTGATATTTTTTCGATTTCCCCACAGCCCCCGGCATCCGCCGCCTAAGCTGGCCTGAAGCGCTGCAAACCACGCCACACGTGGCTTGCAGCCTTGGCCAGCGGTGGAAAAAATCTGTTATGGTTTTTTTAGGCTGCGGCTATGTCGTCGCCCAACACGTCAGAGTCGCAAACCGACAATTGCTGCGATTCGAAGACTATATCGTTGAGTCAGCCGATTTCGTCGCTGTCACCCCGAGTGCGGGCTGACAGACTGGAGCCCCACCGCTCCGGACCGAAGAACAGATAAGCGCTGGCAGCACACTTTGGGCGCCATCCCAACAAGAAATTTCGGATGTACGCACATCTCGGATCGAGATGTGAAACCCCCAAAGGATTGGGTTTCGTAACACTGCCAGAGGGTTTGGAAAGCAGTTTGCAACACGGCAATGCAAGGTTCACCCGACAACAGCTTCAGGCAACGTCAATCGCCATCACGGCCGCTGACGTGGCGTCCGAACTGTGCCTGGGTGCCCGCGCAACGTCGCCGCGCAGACTGTTGTGCAAACCTCGGAACCACGTCGTAAACACCCACACAGGCAAGAACAGTCGGCATCACCTGACGAACGCCCCGAGGGCGAACGGCAGGTTCCATGTAGCTGATCTGGATGTCTACTGAAGGGGAACTATCCCATGCAGTCTGGAAAAATCGTGGTCGAGAACCTCTACAAGGTTTTCGGCCCACAGCCACAAGAAGCCATCGATTTGCTCAAGCAAGGCTGGAGCAAAGATAAAATTCTCGCCGAAAAGGGCGCGGTCATCGGCGTGAGCGACGTGTCGTTCAGTGTCGAAGAAGGCGAGATTTTCGTTCTTATGGGCCTCTCCGGCTCCGGTAAATCCACGCTGATTCGTCTGATCAACCGATTGGTCGAACCCAGCGCCGGTAACGTCTACATCGACGGGCAGAACGTCGCCAAGATGCCCAAGGCGGAACTCATCGACTTGCGCCGCCGCGACATGAGCATGGTGTTCCAGTCCTTCGCCCTGATGCCCTCGCGCAGCGTGCTGGACAACGCCGCGTTTGGCCTGGAGGTCGCCGGCAAGGGCCGCAAGGAGCGCGAGCAGCGCGCCATGGAGGTGCTCAAGCAGGTCGGCCTAGACACCTTCGCGCACAAATACCCGCATGAGCTGTCCGGCGGTATGCAGCAGCGCGTCGGCCTGGCCCGCGCCCTGGCCGTGGACCCGTCGATGATCATCATGGACGAGGCCTTCTCCGCCCTCGATCCGCTCAAGCGCCGCGAGATGCAGGACGTGCTGCTGGAGCTGCAGAAGACCCACCGGCGCACCATCATCTTCGTTTCCCACGACATCGAGGAAGCCATGCGCATCGGTTCGCGCATCGGCATCATGGAAGGCGGCAAGCTGATCCAGGTCGGCACCCCGCAGGAGTTGATCGACAACCCGGCCAACGACTACGTGCGCAACTTCTTCGACACCGTCGACACCAGTCGCTACCTCACCGCCGGCCAACTGATGGCCGACAGCGTGCCGCTCTACGTGCACAACGGCCGCGCCCCCGATGCGCAGCAGGTTTGCCAGGAGCTGCAAGCGCTGGACAAGCACTACGCCTTCATCGTCGACGAACACCACAACTTCCAAGGCTCCATCAGCCTGGAGAAGATCGCCTTGCTGGTCGAAGGCGGCGAATCCTGTGGGCTGGAGCAAAGCGTGCTGAAGCACATCGACCCGGTGCAGAAAGACTTGCCACTGGAGCAGGTGATCGGCCGTCTGGTCGACAACGAGGGGCCGATCCCGGTGATCGACCAGCACGGCCACTACTGCGGCGCGATCAGCAAAGGGCGTCTGCTGACTCGCCTGCAGGGAGAATCCCATGAGTGAGAAAAAACTCGACCTGGGCAGCTGGGTCAACGATGTGGTGCAACACCTGCTGGATAACTACAGCGGCGGCTTCGACAGCGTCGGCAGTGTGGTCAGTGGGTTTTCCGAGGCGGTCGAAGCGATTCTCATGCTGCCGCCGGCCTGGTTGCTGATCACTATCTTCGTCGGCCTCGGCCTGTGGCGGATCGGCGCGCGCTTCGCCGCCTTCACCGCCGTCTCCTTCATCCTCATCGTCTTGACCGGTTTCTGGGAACAGACCGTGGTGACCCTCGGCCTGACCTTCTCCGCCACCTTGATCAGCCTGCTGCTCGGCATCCCGCTGGGCATCTGGGCAGCCAAGAGCGAGCGGGTGGCGACCATCATCCGGCCGATCCTCGACTTCATGCAGACCATGCCGGCGTTCGTCTACCTGATTCCGGCGGCCATGCTGTTCGGCCTCGGCCGAGTGCCGGGGATCATCGCCACGGTGATCTTCGCCATGCCACCGGCGGTACGCCTGACCAGCCTGGGCATCCGCCAGGTGAACAAGGAAATCGTCGAGGCCGGCCAGTCGTTCGGCTGCACCAGCCGCCAGCTGCTGTTCAAGGTGCAACTGCCCAACGCCATGCCGTCGATCATGGCCGGGGTCAACCAGACCATCATGATGGCCTTGTCGATGGTGATCATTGCCTCGATGGTCGGCGCCGGCGGTTTGGGTAACGACGTACTCGCCAGCATCCAGCGCCTGGATATCGGGCTAGGCTTCGAGAGCGGCATGGCCGTGGTACTGCTGGCGATCATCCTCGACCGCATCACCGAAAGTTTCGGCACCCCGCAAACCGCCAACCGCAGCAGCCTGTTCGGCTGGCTGAGCGCGAAGCTGCAACGTCAGCCGTAGGCAGAACTCACTTATCCAAAGACACAGGGAGTCGCAGATGAACCAGATGAAGACAATCGCGGGTGTTGCTCTGTTGTCCTGCGCGCTGATGCAGAGCGCCTGGGCGCAGGAGCCGGAAAGCTGCAAACAGGTGCGTTTCGCGGAAATCGGCTGGGCCGACATCGCCGCCACCACCGGCGTAGCGATGACCCTGGTCGAAGGCCTGGGCTACCAGCCGCGCAAGATCATGGCCTCGGTGCCGATCGCCTTCACCGGGGTGAAAACCGGTCAGGTCGACGTCTTCCTCGGCTACTGGGCGCCGTCGATGGACGCAGTGATCGAACCGTTCACCAAGGACGGCGGGGTCAAGGTGCTGCCGACCGCCAACCTCGAAGGCGCCAAGTACACCCTCGCCGTGCCGACCTACGCTGCCGAGGCTGGGCTGAAAAGCTTTCAGGACATCGCCAAGTTCAAGGATCAGCTGGACGGCAAGATCTACGGCATCGAGCCGGGCAACGACGGCAACTTGCTGATCGACAAGATGATCAAGGGCGACCAGTTCGACCTCGGCAGCTTCCGCATGGTCGAGTCCAGCGAAGCCGGCATGCTGGTGCAGGTGCAGCGCGCGGTGAAGAAGAAAGAACCGGTGGTCTTCCTCGGTTGGGCACCGCACCCGATGAACACCCAGTTCGACATCACCTACCTGTCTGGTGGCGATGAGGTGTTCGGCCCGGACTACGGCGCCGCCAAGGTCTACACCGTGGTGCCGCCGGACTACGAAGCGCGCTGCGCCAACGTCGGCAAGCTGCTGAACAACCTGCAATTCAGCGTCGAGATCGAAAGCCAGCTGATGGAGAAAGTGCTGGAGAAACAGAACCCGACCGACGTGGCGAAAAACTGGATCAAGGCCAACCCGGGCGCCCTCGACAAGTGGCTGGCCGGCGTCACCACCTACGACGGCCAGGACGGCGTCGCCGCAGTGAAGAAACACGTCGGGCTCTAATAAGCCCGGCACCAATCAAGCCCGCCCCGGAACCCGGAGCGGGCTTGAGAAAAGCCGCTGTATAGCCGCTGCTGGGCGCTCTGCGAGCACCCTGCACAGGCACGGCTTTCCTCGCGAACCGGCATCGGCACATGCCATGCCCCGCGCACGCCGGTTAACGCAAGGCCCGCAATCAGAACGAGCCAGTAACACAGCCAAACTGCCACTCTCACTGATGGAGCAATTGACCTATGCGCAACTTGAAAACCCTCTGCCTGCAAGGCCTCGGCGTCGCCGCCCTGGCGCTGGGCATGTCCACCGCGATGGCGGCGGACAAACCCTCGCTGAAAATCGGCTACGTCAACGGCTGGGACGACAGCGTCGCGGTAACCCACGTCGCCGGTGAAATCCTCAAAAGCAACCTCGGTTACAGCGTCACCCTGCAACCGGTCGAGCCGGCCATCATGTGGCAAGGCGTGGCCCGTGGCGACCTCGATGCCACCCTCTCCGCCTGGCTGCCCGCTACCCATGGCGAATACTTCGAGAAGCTCAAAGACAAAGTCGTGGTACTCGGCACCAACTACCAGGGCGCGAAAATCGGCCTGATCGTGCCGGACTACGTCGCAGCCAAGACCATCGAAGACCTCAACACCTACAGCAAGGAATTCGACGGCAAGATCACCGGCATCGACGCCGGTGCCGGCGTGATGCGCCGCGCCGAAGAAGCGATCAAGGAATACAACCTGAGCGAGATCAAGCTGATGCCAAGCTCCGGTCCGGCCATGGCCACCGCCCTGACCCGTGCCGAAAAAGACCAGAAAGCCATCGTCGTCACCGGCTGGATTCCACACTGGATGTTCGCCAAGTGGAAACTGCGCTTCCTCGAAGACCCGAAGAAAGTCTTCGGCGATGACGAGCGCGTCGACACCGTCGCCAACCCAGGCCTGGCAACCAAAGCCCCGGACGCCGCCGCCTTCCTGAAGAAAATCTCCTGGAGCGGTGAAGAAGTCGGCTCCGTCATGCTGGCCATCCGCGAAGGCGCCAAGCCGGAAGATGCCGCCAAGGACTGGGTCGCCAAAAACCCCGAGCGCGTCGCCAGCTGGCTGCAATAAGCGGTTCTCAGCAAGACGATAAAAAGCGGGCTTCGGCCCGCTTTTTCATGGCGCCGGGAAGATGATCCGGCGCCATTGAACCACGCGCCTGAGGAGACCAAGCGGAACCGGCACACTCTCCATGCCGACACGTTTACATCGTGTAGAACGCGGGTTTCAACTGCCCTCGCAGGGCATCCCAATTTTCCTCGACGAACTGCAAAAACACCGCAACGCCATACACCACCGATATGGTTTCGCGCTTATTATTCAGCGCATCGATCAGAGACTGGTTGTCTTCAATCTCCCCCTCCAACTTATTAATTTTCCTGAGGATGACCTTTCGGTAATCCTCGAGCGTCATCCCCCGCACCCCGCTAGCTTCTTCATCCAACCGTTTCAATTGCCCTGCGAATAGAGGTAGTAATTCCTCTGTCGCCACTGCCTTTATCTGGTTCACACTTTCTTCGAGCTCACGAAGTTGATCGAGCCGATATAGTTCAAGCGACTCTTGGTTGATCCCTACCCCCAATACAGCCAGTTGCGACTTTGCTTGCTCAACACTTGCCTTGCAGGCTGCAAGGGTTTCTCTCTCTTGCCTATCCAGAACACAGGTAAGCAGGACACTGGCGGCATAGGTCGGCGGCGTCTTGCCGATATCGGGAAATGGATTGGTCACGAAACCCACCTTGGCATCCACGGCCAGAGCGCCCAGCCCATTGAAGTACTCAACAACACGGTAGATATTCAGGGCGTTGGGCCGGAAATGGCCGCTGTGCGCATGCACCAGCTTGATCTTGCCTTTCGACACCATGATCTCGCCGGCACCCTTGGCAAACTTCCCCACAAATGAAGAGTGGGCCACCCGGTCCGCTTTATTGAAGTGATTGAAAATATAGACTCTGTCGTCAGCCGCGATCACAAAGGCCGCCATGCCACTCTTGTCATGCGATTGCGCGAGAATTGTCGAACTTAGCCTGACCCCCTCCACATTCAGCAAATAGCCACCCGCAATACGGTACTCATAGCGCCTCAACTCTTCTTCGGTAAATCGCCTTGTGCCCTGCTGGACATCCAGCACGAGGTTTCCCTGAGTGATCGCTAATAGCTTTCCTTCTTCGAAGAGTCCTTTAAAAAAATCCCTGAGCTTGGACACAATCCCTCTCCCTTTTTGAGTTGCTGGAGGGAGCATAGAACATGGCTCCATGCTGGATTGATGGCGTAGCAAGTGCTTCATCTCAGAAACAGGGGACGCAGAAAAGCAGACGGATTGATTTATCCCTCTGCGCCTGCACTAAAGTTATCCCACTACCTGCCTCGCGCCGAGGGCTGACCATGCAGCCTCTACTGCCCTTCTTTCGCGAAGCCGGCACTGGCCCTGGGGTCGTGTGCCTGCACGCGAATGCCAGTACCTCCAGCCAGTGGCGGCCGTTGATGGCGGCCTTGGCCGACAGGTTCCATGTGCTGGCCGCCGACTCGCTGGGTGCGGGCCAGAGCCCGGCCTGGCCTGCCGAGCGGCGGGTTTCGCTGCACGATGAGGTGGCACTGCTTGAGCCGGTATTCGCCCGCGCCGGCGCCCCCTTTGTGCTGGTCGGCCACTCCTACGGCGCCGCAGTGGCATTGCTCGCGGCGCTGGCGCAGCCCCAACGGGTGCGCGCCTTGGCCTTGTATGAACCGACGCTGTTTGCGCTGCTGGATGCCGAAGCGCCACCGCCGAATGCCGCCGACGGCATTCGCGCGACCGTGGTGGCCTCGGCGGCGGCGCTTGAGGCGGGCAACCCTGAGCGCGCCGCCGAGTGTTTTATCGACTACTGGATGGGCACGGGTGCCTGGGCGCAGATGCCGGCGTCACGTAAAACCGCCATTGCCGCCTCGGTGGCCAATGTGCGCGGCTGGGCCGGGGCATTGCTCAACGAACCGACGCCGCTCGCCGCGTTTGCCGCGCTGCCGATGCCCGTGCTCTACCTGGTCGGCCAACACTCACCCGCCTCGTCGCGCGGTGTGGCCCGCCTGTTGACCCAGGTGCTGCCGCAGGTGCGGGTGGTCGAATTCGAGGGCCTGGGCCACATGGGCCCGGTTACCCACGCGAACACGGTCAACGCCGCCATTGCGCACTTCCTCGATGCACTGTGACGACAGCGCTGCATGCCCGCTGTAGCACTGGGCTGAAGCGCCGTACGGCCAGTGAATCCACAATTTAGACCGACGGGTCGTCCGCTAAAGCGTCATGTTTGATTGATCGATCAATAAAAACCGTCCTAGACTGCGCCACCCAGGGAACGCCTTTTATCGACGGAGATACCGATGCCCAAGGTCGGAATGCAACCGATCCGCCGCTCGCAACTGATCGCGGCCACGCTCGAAGCGGTCGATCAGGTCGGCATGAGCGATGCCAGCATCGCCTATATCGCCCGCCTCGCGGGGGTGTCCAATGGCATCATCAGCCACTATTTCCAGGACAAGAACGGCCTGCTCGACGCCACCATGCGCCACTTGATGCTGGCCTTGAGCGATGCCGTGCGCGCACGGCGCAAGGTGCTCAAGGACGACAGCCCGCGCGCGCATTTGCGCGCGATCATCGCTGGCAACTTCGACCACACCCAGGTCAGCGGCCCGGCGATGAAGACCTGGCTGGCGTTTTGGGCCACCAGCATGCACCAGCCCTCGCTGCGCCGCCTGCAACGGATCAACGACCATCGCCTGTATTCCAACCTGTGCGGGCAGTTCCACCGGGTATTGCCGCAACCCCAGGCACGCGCCGCGGCCCGTGGCCTGGCCGCGCTGATCGATGGCCTGTGGCTGCGCGGCGCGCTGTCCGGCGAGGCCTTCGACACCCAGCAAGCGCTGCAGATAGCCTACGACTACCTCGACGTGCAATTGGGCAAGGCCGCCTAAGGTAGCCGACAAGCCATAGGTTGGGTCGGGCCGCACGGGCCCCAACGACCTCGCGCTCAATCCAATCCCCTAACTTCCCGCCTCACCTCAAGCCAGCCCCTCGCCTTCTGGGACGAACGACTGATGCGCGTCGTATTCGGATCGGCCCTCGTCGCTCTCAGAAATCTTTATTGATTGAACAATCAATAAAGATAAAGTAGGCTTTTTTCGATCAAATCGGCTGCACCCCGCGCTTTTCTACACCCCATTGCCACGCCGATTCACCGACCCAGGCGCCACGACACGGCTGCTCCGCCTTGCGCAATCACCTTCAAGAGGACACTCACTCCATGGCCCGATTCGACGAACAGAAGCTCTACATTGGCGGCCGCTACGTGGAAGCCAGCAGTGGCAGCACCTTCGAGAGCATCAATCCGGCCAACGGCGAAGTGCTCGCCCAGGTACAGCGCGCCAGCAAGGACGACGTCGAGCGGGCCGTGGCCAGCGCCACCGCCGGGCAGAAAGTCTGGGCAGCGATGACCGCCATGCAGCGCTCGCGCATCCTGCGTAAAGCCGTGGACATCCTCCGCGCGCGCAACGATGAGCTGGCCGAGCTGGAAACCCTCGATACCGGCAAGCCGCTGTCGGAAACCCGCTTCGTCGACATCGTCACCGGCACCGACGTGCTGGAGTACTACGCCGGCCTGGTGCCCGCCATCGAAGGCCAGCAGATTCCGCTGCGCGAAAGCAGCTTCGTCTACACCCGCCGCGAGCCGCTGGGCGTGGTCGCCGGCATCGGCGCGTGGAACTACCCGATCCAGATCGCCCTGTGGAAGTCCGCGCCGGCCCTGGCCGCCGGCAACGCGATGATTTTCAAACCCAGCGAGGTCACCCCGCTGTCGGTGCTCAAACTGGCGGAAATCTATACCGAAGCCGGCCTGCCGGACGGCGTGTTCAACGTGCTCACCGGCAGCGGCCGCGAAGTCGGCCAGTGGCTGACCGAACACCCAGGCATCGAGAAGATTTCCTTCACGGGCGGCACCAGCACCGGCAAGAAAGTCATGGCCAGCGCCTCCAGCTCGTCGCTCAAGGAAGTCACCATGGAGCTGGGCGGCAAGTCGCCGCTGATCATCTGCGAAGACGCCGACCTCGACCGCGCCGCCGACATCGCGGTGATGGCCAACTTCTACAGCTCCGGCCAGGTCTGCACCAACGGCACCCGCGTGTTTATCCCACGCATGCTGCAAGCGCGCTTCGAGAGCAAGGTGGCCGAGCGGGTCAAGCGCATCCGCCTGGGCAACCCGCAAGACGAAACCACCAATTTCGGCCCGCTGACCAGTTTCGCCCACATGGACAGCGTGCTCGGCTACATCGCAACCGGCCGCCAGGAAGGCGCACGCCTGCTGATCGGCGGCGAACGCGTCAGCACTGGCGACTACGCCAAGGGCGCCTACGTCGCGCCGACCGTGTTCACCGACTGCACGGACGAGATGACCATCGTGCGTGAGGAAATCTTCGGCCCGGTGATGAGCATCCTGGTCTACGACAGCGAAGAGGAAGTGATCCGCCGCGCCAACGCCAGCGACTACGGCCTCGCGGCCGGCGTGGTGACCCGCGACCTGGCGCGCGCGCACCGCATGATCCACCAGCTGGAAGCCGGCATCTGCTGGATCAACACCTGGGGCGAATCGCCGGCCGAGATGCCGGTCGGCGGTTACAAACAATCCGGCGTCGGCCGTGAAAACGGCCTGAGCACCCTGGAGCATTACACCCGAATCAAGTCGGTACAGGTCGAACTGGGCGGCTACACCTCGGTGTTCTGAGCCTGTTCGCGCCGTCGTAGGGCGGACCTGCCGCGAGGCTTGTCCGCCATCCAGGCCGCCGTGGTGGACAAGGCTTCGCCATGTCCACCCTACCCACGCACAACTCGTCGCCCGCCTTGCTCCGGGCTACAGAGGTAAGCCCCATGTCCCAAGAGTTCGACTACATCATCATCGGTGCCGGTTCGGCCGGTAACGTATTGGCCGCCCGCCTGACCGAGGACGCCGAGGTCAGCGTGCTGCTGCTGGAAGCCGGCGGCCCGGATTACCGCCTCGACTTCCGCACCCAGATGCCCGCCGCTCTGGCCTTCCCGCTGCAAGGCCGGCGCTACAACTGGGCCTACGAAACCGAGCCGGAACCGCACATGAACAACCGCCGCATGGAGTGCGGGCGCGGCAAAGGCCTGGGCGGCTCATCCCTGATCAACGGCATGTGCTACATCCGCGGCAACGCCATGGACTACGACGGCTGGGCCAAGGAAAAGGGCCTGGAAGACTGGAGCTACCTGGATTGCCTGCCCTATTTCCGCAAGGCGGAACGCCGCGACAGCGGCGCCAATGCCTACCACGGCGGCGACGGCCCGGTCAGCGTGACCACGCCGAAAAGCGGTAACAGCCCGCTGTTCCAGGCGATGATCGAAGCCGGCGTGCAAGCCGGCTACCCACGCACCGACGACCTCAACGGCTACCAGCAGGAAGGCTTCGGCCCGATGGACCGCACCGTCACCCCGCAGGGCCGCCGCGCCAGCACCGCGCGCGGCTACCTCGACCAGGCGCGCGGCCGCTCGAACCTGACCATCGTCACCCACGCGCTCACCGACCGCATTCTGTTCAACGGCACACGCGCCGTCGGCGTCGACTACCTGCACGGCGACAGCGACAGCCCGACCAGCGTGCACGCACGGCGCGAAGTGCTGCTGTGCAGCGGCGCCATCGCTTCGCCGCAAATCCTCCAGCGCTCCGGCGTGGGCCCGGCATCCTTGCTGCGCGACCTGGACATTCCGGTGGTGCACGACCTGCCGGGCGTCGGCGAGAACCTTCAGGATCACCTGGAGATGTACCTGCAATACGCCTGCAAGGAACCCGTCTCGCTGTACCCGGCGCTGAAATGGTGGAACCAGCCACTGATCGGCGCCAAGTGGATGTTCCTCGGCCAAGGCATCGGCGCCAGCAACCAGTTCGAGGCCGGCGGGTTTATCCGCTCGAGCGCCGAGTTCGAGTGGCCGAACATCCAGTACCACTTCCTCCCGGTGGCGATCAATTACAACGGCAGCAACGCGGTCAAGGAGCACGGTTTCCAGGCCCACGTCGGCTCCATGCGCTCGCCCAGCCGCGGGCGTATCCAGCTGAAATCGAAAGACCCGCGCCAGCACCCGAGCATCCTGTTCAATTACATGAGCCATGCGCAGGACTGGCAGGAGTTCCGCGACGGCATCCGCATCACCCGCGAGATCATGGCGCAATCGGCGCTCGACCCGTTCCGTGGTCGCGAACTCAGCCCCGGCGCCGAAGTGCAAAGCGACGCCGAACTGGACGCCTTCGTCCGCGAACACGCGGAAACCGCCTTCCACCCGTCCTGCTCCTGCAAGATGGGCACGGACGACATGGCGGTGGTCGATGGCCAAGGCCGCGTACACGGCCTGCAAGGGCTGCGGGTGGTCGATGCGTCGATCATGCCGCTGATCACCACCGGCAACCTCAACGCGCCGACCATCATGATGGCCGAGAAAATCGCCGACAAAATCCGCGGCCGCGCCCCACTGCCGCGCAGCACCGCGCCGTACTACGTGGCAGGCGGCGCACCAACGCGCGGCACCGCGCAACGCTGAAGCTTTACCAGAGCGCCGCCGTAGGGTGGACATGGCGCAGCCTTGTCCACCACCAGCACGCAAACGGCGGACAAGCCTTCGGCATGTCCGCCCTACCAACCGATGGCTCTCGGAACCGCTGCGCCCCACCACCGCGCAATGCTGAAACTTTGCCAGATCGTCGCCGTAGGGTGGACATGGCGCAGCCTTGTCCACCGCCTACACGCAAACGGCGGACAAGCCTTCGGCATGTCCGCCCTACCAACCGATAGCGTTCGGGAACGCTGCGCCCCACCAACGCACGGCACCGCGCAACGCTGAAGCTTTACCAGATCATCGCCGTAGGGTGGACATGGCGCAGCCTTGTCCACCGCCTACACGCGAACGGCGGACAAACCTTCGGCATGTCCGCCCTACAACCCGATAGCACTCGGAACCGCTAAGCCCCGCCGCCGCACGGCACCCCACAACGCTGAAACTTTGCCAGAGCGTCGCCGTAGGGTGGACATGGTGCATGCCTTGTCCACCACCAGCACGCAAACGGCGGACAAGCCTTCGGCATGTCCGCCCTACCAACCGATAGCACTCGGAACCGCTACGCCCCACCGCCGCACGGCACCCCACAACGCTGAAGCGTTGCCAGATCATCGCCGTAGGGGGGACATGGCGCAGCCTTGTCCACCGCCTACACGCAAACGGCGGACAAGCCTTCGGCATGTCCGCCCTACCAACCGATAGCGCTCGGGAACGCTGCGCACGCCAGGGTGGGTATCGCTGCGTTTAACGCCATCGCCGCAAGACAAGCCACGCTCCCGGTCGCGCCACCTCATGTCGGCGCCACGCGCCTGTTACACTGCGCGCCATTCCGTTTAGCAGGCCTGTCCCGTGACCAACACCGCGTTCTCCTCACTGCCGCTGTCCGCCGCCATGCTGGCGAACCTCGAGTCCCTCGGTTATACCGCGATGACCCCGATCCAAGCGCAGAGCCTGCCGGTGATGCTCAAGGGCATGGACCTGATCGCCCAGGCCAAGACCGGCAGCGGCAAGACCGCGGCCTTCGGCATCGGCCTGCTCAACCCCTTGAACCCGCGCTACTTCGGCTGCCAGGCTCTGGTGCTGTGCCCAACCCGTGAGCTGGCCGACCAGGTAGCCAAGGAAATCCGCCGCCTGGCGCGCGGTGCCGACAACATCAAAGTGCTGACCCTGTGCGGCGGCGTATCCTTCGGCCCGCAAATCGGCTCGCTGGAACACGGCGCGCAGATCATCGTCGGCACTCCGGGGCGGATTCAGCAGCACCTCAGCAAAGGCACGCTGAAGCTCGACGGCCTCAACACCCTGGTGCTCGACGAAGCCGACCGCATGCTCGACATGGGCTTCTACGACAGCATCGCCGAGATCATCGGGCAGACCCCGAGCAAGCGCCAAACCCTGCTGTTTTCCGCCACCTACCCGGCCGGCATCAAGCAGCTCAGCGCCACCTTCATGCGCAACCCGCAGCAGGTCAAAGCCGAGGCCATGCACGACGACACGCAGATCGAGCAGCGCTTCTACGAAATCGCCCCCGAAGAACGCCTCGACGCGGTGGTCAAGCTGCTCGCCAGCTTCCGCCCGCAATCCTGCGTGGCCTTCTGCTTCACCAAGCAGCAGTGCCAGGAAGTGGTCGACCACCTCGCCGCCAACGGCATTTCCGCCGCAGCGCTGAATGGCGACCTGGAGCAACGCGACCGCGATCAGGTGCTGGCGATGTTCGCCAACCGCAGCCTGTCGGTGCTGGTAGCCACCGATGTCGCCGCGCGCGGCCTGGACATCGACGCCCTGGACATGGTGATCAACGTCGAACTGGCGCGCGATTCGGAAATCCACATCCACCGCGTCGGCCGCACCGGGCGCGCCGGCGAAAAAGGCATGGCCATGAGCCTGGTCGCACCCGCCGAAGGCCATCGCGCCCAAGCCATCGAGACCTTGCAGCAAAGCCCGCTCAACTGGCACCCGCTGAACAGCCTCAAAGCCAAAGCCGGCGAGCCGCTGCAACCGCCGATGATCACCCTGTGCATCGGCGCCGGACGCAAAGACAAACTGCGCCCCGGCGACATCCTCGGCGCGCTCACCGGCGATGCTGGCATTCCTGGCGCCCACGTCGGCAAAATCGCGATCTTCGACTTCCAGGCGTTTGTCGCCGTCGAGCGCAGCATGGCCACGCAAGCGCTCAAGCGCCTGAGCGATGGCAAGATCAAAGGCCGCTCGCTACGCGTACGCACGCTATAAGTTAACGGACAGGCACGCCGCACGGAGGCGGCCACAGGTACAGGAGGTTCCAGTGCGCACTATTCTGGTCATCGAAGACAGCCCCTTGGTGCTGAAAATTCTCGACCACCTGTTCCGTCAGGAACACGACCTGCAACCGATCTTCTGCGCCTCGCTGGCCGAGGCCGAAGTGATGCTGGAAACCTCCGCCAGCCTGTTCTTCGCCGCCATCGTCGACCTGCACCTGCCGGATGCGCCGAACGGCGAGAGCGTCGACCTGGTGATGCAGTACAACCTGCCGTGCATCGTGCTCAGCGGCTCCTACAACGAGCAGCGGCGCGACGAGCTGTTGCTCAAGGGCGTGGTCGATTACGTGCTCAAGGAAAGCCAGCACTCCTACGAGTACGCCTTCCGCCTGCTGCACCGCCTGGAAAGCAACAGCCAGGTAAAGATCCTCATCGCCGAGGACTCCGAAGCCACGCGCCACTACATCCGCCACGTGCTGACCCCGCACCGCTTCCAGATCATCGACGCCCGCGACGGCGACGAAGCCCTGCAGATTCTCCAGGCGCAGCCAGACATCGACCTGCTGGTGGTTGACCACAGCATGCCCGGGCTCAGTGGCTTCGAACTGGTCAAAGTGCTGCGCCAGCAGATGAAGCGCAGCGAACTGATCATCCTCGGCCTGTCCGCCGATGCCAAAGGCTCGCTCAGCGCCAAGTTCATCAAGCACGGCGCCGACGATTTCCTGCGCAAGCCATTCTGCCCGGAAGAACTGAATTGCCGGGTCATGTCCACGCTGGAACGCCGCGACCTGCTACGCGCCCTGAAACAAGCCGCGCAATTCGATGCGCTGACCGGCCTGAACAACCGCCGGGCCTTTTACGAACAGGGCCTGAAACAGTTCCAGCAGGCGCAACGTGGCGGTCATACGCTCAGCGTGGCCATGCTCGACCTGGATTTCTTCAAACGCATCAACGACGAACACGGCCATGCCAGCGGCGATGCGGCGCTGATCGCCTTCGCCCGCGCCTTCACCCACGCCTTTCCCGATGCACTGATCGGCCGCCTCGGCGGCGAAGAGTTCGCCATGATCAGCCAACAGAACGGCGCCAGCCTGAGCCAGGCCCTCGACCGCCTGCGCGAGCAGTGCGCCAGCCTGAAATACGCCATCGGCGCACCGCCCCTATCGTTTAGCGCCGGCATCTACCACGGCCCCCCGGACGACCTCGAAAGCCTGCTGCACGAAGCCGACCAGCGTCTCTATCAGGCCAAACGCCAAGGCCGCGGGCGCAGCCACTGGCAGTAAACTCGCCGCGCCGCTACAACCCGTGGCGCTGCAATATCTCGGCATAGCTGCCATCGGCGCGCATCGCCTCGATGGCCCGATTAAAGGCCTCGGCGATTTGCCGATACTCGGGGTGCAAGCGGCTCACCAGAATATGCAAGCCGTTCTCGCTCAAGGGCTGCGGCAAAAACTCCAACTCATCGCGGATGCCGCTCAACTCGCGGCCCAAGTGATAACGCGCGACAAACTCGTCTTCCAGGGTCAACCCAACGCGCTTGGCGTGCAGCATCCGCGCGCCGGTTTCGAAGCTGAGCACACCGACCTTGCTGAGCCGAGTATCCTGATCGAACTCGCTGGAATAGGCATAGCCGCGCACCACCGCGATGCTGTACGGATACAGATCGGGTAACTGCTCGAATTTGATATTGGCGCCCTTGCGCTGCAAAAACCGAATACGGTTGATCAGATACGGCTGGGAATAGTAGCCAAAGGTCGCGCGCTCATCGCTGTACCAGGCATTGATCAGCACATCGTAATCGGCCCGCTGCAAACCACGCACCGCCCGTTCCCACGGCACCTCGACATAGCTCGTGACATAGCCGGCACGGGTCAATGCCGTGCTGACCAGATCCGAGGCCACACCGTTGTTCAGCAAGGTCTGATCATTGAACGGCGGCCAAGGATCGGCCACCAGACGCAAAGTCTGCGCCGCCACGCCCAACGGCAGTAACGACAGCAAAACCAGCGCCAAGCAGCAGGTACGCAGTCCATTCATCGAGGGCTGTCCGTAAAGGTCGAAGAGTTAAGCCTAGCCGCGACTGGTGAACCGGGGCGATTTAGTCGGGGCCATAACTGCTTCAAATCTGAAACAGCTACATCACTAACCCCGAGCAGGCGTATACGCCATCGCCCACAGCTTTACAGCCCAAACAGACAACGGCAAGCATTGGACAAAGCGTCAGCGACTGACTAGCGTC
The DNA here is from genome assembly GCA_002354655.1 of Pseudomonas sp. UBA2684. GTDB lineage: Bacteria > Pseudomonadota > Gammaproteobacteria > Pseudomonadales > Pseudomonadaceae > Aquipseudomonas. The sequence goes on along the minus strand of DELY01000054.1, from coordinate 809 downwards.
GCTAAAACAGCTAATTGCAATTTTTCATTGACCGGGTATAGCACTCTTACCATCGCCACGCCCTCGCCAGCGACCATCTGACAGTAGGCTGCATTACCCGGAATTTGGGCGTGTGCTGGTAACGAGCAATCATCTAAACACCAGTGTGCTGGGAGGTTTATATGACCAATGCAGAGTGGATCACCTTAATAATTGGCAGCAATGCCCTTACCCTAGCGGCCGCCACGTTCATAGCCGCGCAAATGGATAAAGGCAGACTGGGAAAGATCGAATTATTGGAGCTCCGCGAGCGCGAACGCGAGCAAACAATCGCAGCACTGTCCCGCAGGGTCACAGACCTTGAGGCTCACCGCCAAGACATGCTTGAAAAACTGCAATCCACCGAAGCCGAGCGACGCACACTCGTCGCGACGATAAAACGCATAAAAGCAGTCTTGCTCAGCCATGGCGTCAAACAGAAAAAGCTGATCAACACCCTGAACAACTACTCCACCACTACCGCCAAAGCAGAAGAAGCATTGCTGACTATTGGCAGACTGCTGCATGGCAAGAACACCGTCAGCGAGAGCGACTTCATCGCGCTGAAAAACAAACTGGCGTCCGTCGAAAACTCGATCCACATCGTGTCCAGCGCGATCGAAACCATGAAAGTCAAAATTGAAGGCTTAGGCATCAACCTTGAGGGTGCTGAGGTTCTGCTCGATCGATAATAGTGGGGACTCAAACCCTGGCCACGCTGTAGTTCGCGCAGCGGGGCCAAGCGTTCAATCGATCACGTGGATCAGCATTGTTATCGGCCTTATTCCGCT
>DELY01000006.1:75459-128524 GCA_002354655.1 Pseudomonas sp. UBA2684 | reverse complement strand
CGAGTCAGCGTGGAATCCGCACATACGATCCACGGTGCAACGGTCAATCGTATTGCTCTCAAGGCTTTTCCAGGCTACCCGGTGCTCAATCCGCCCGAGCCTTTAAAGTCGGCATTCGTTGATGTTGCGGCACCGCTTTGGGCTGCTATTCACGAGAACCAAGCGCAAGCTCAAACCCTCACCCAGCTACGCGACACCCTCTTACCCCGCCTAATCTCCGGGCAACTGCGCCTTCCCGCCGAAAAGCTGGCCGAGCAGGCCGTGGCCTAACTATGCTTGCCCGTCTGAACCCCGAGCACTCAAGGATGAATACATGATCCCTGCATGGAACCTGGCCGGTGTATTGCCGCCGATCCATCCCGGCGAGGCCGGACATAGCGTGAGCCGCTCACCCTATCGGGTGGCGTTGGCCGAGGTGGTCGAGGGCTTTTCCGGTTCCGCGCAGCGCGTGGGCATTCTCCAGGGCCTGCTGGACTATCGGGCCGCCTTGCATGCCTTGGGCATTGTTCGTGGGTTTCAATGGTTGGATGGCAGCTTTATGGAGCACGTGGAAGTGCTGGAGTCCCGCCCGCCGCAGGATATGGATGTGGTGACCTTCTTCCATCTGCCGGCCAATGAAACCCAGGCCAGCCTGGCAGCCAAGGCCGCGCATCTATTTATCCCCGCACAGACCAAAGCCAATTATTTACTGGATGCCTACCCGTGCATCCTTGGCCAGCCCACCGAGCCGCGCCATGTGCAGCAGATTGCCTATTGGTACAGCATGTGGTCGCACCGGCGTAACGGCGTATGGAAGGGTTTTGTGCAGGTAGACCTGGCACCAGAGGATGATCAGGTGGCAAGGCGTATGCTTGAGTTGGTACAGGGTGGAGGGGTGACGCCATGAGTTACGACGAATACTTGGCCATCGCGGGCGAGATCGATCAGCTACAAGCCCTGTTGGCGCAGATTCCGCAGGACAGTGTGCTTGAACGCATGGGGCTGGAAGCACGCTTGGCGTCGGCACAGCAACTGATCGCAGGGCGCGCACCCGAGCAATTGAGCCACAAGGCCAAACTCACCTTCCGTGGGCGACCCGTGCTGGGTAGCCATGGTATCGCCGCAGATTTTGCCGGTAAGGCGGCGGGCGTCTTTTCCGATGCGGTGGCGGCGGTGGCGGCTGGCATTGGCGAGAGCCTGCGCTATATGGGGCCTATCCCGGATAAAAGCAAAAATCAGTTGTTGATTACCGGCACGGCTATCGGCTCGTTCGGTTTCGAGTTCGAGCTGCCCAAACCACAAGACCACGACCTGTTTCCCGAACCGAGCAAGGCGGAGGATGCGCTGGCGAAAATTCAGGCGCTTATGCGCCAAGCCGCGCAGGGCAGCGATGATGAAGTGGCCGAACTGGTCGAGGACATTCACCCGCGTGCGGTGCGCAAGGTCGCCGAATTTCTCGGTTACCTGCAGCAGCAGGATGCTTGGTGCGGGCTTGAGTTCAAGAACCAGTATTTTCGCTTTCAGGATATGGCCCAGCTCAAGCGGTCTGCCGCGCGCTTGCAGGAGGACAATATCCACGAAACCGAAGAGGAGTACCGGGGCGAGTTCCAGGGCGTATTGCCTGCCAGCCGCACCTTCGAGTTCAAGCTGGGCGATCAGGCGGTGATTCTCAAGGGTAAGGTCGATACCGCCATCGAGGATCCTGATGTGCTCAACCGCGACTGGTTACACAAGCCCGCGCGGATCAAACTGAACGTCATCCAGGTCGGGCAAGGGCGGCCGCGCTACACGTTGCTGTCATTGGATGCACTACAGCCATTGGCTTCAGGGGGCTAGCCTTCTGCCCTATGCCTGATTATCAGCCGCCCTACCAACTCACCGCCCGCATCCTCCAGCAGGTCGCCAGCATCTGCGAGCTGCTCGGGCGTTGGTCGGTCACGGGCGTTGCCTCGCTGTCGCCCCATCTGCGCCGCGATAACCGTATCCGCACCATCCATGCTTCCCTGGCCATTGAGCACAACACCCTGTCGCTGCAGCAGATGACTGCCGTACTGGATGGCAAGCGCGTGCTCGGCCAACCACGGGAGATTCAGGAGGTGCGCAATGCCTTTGTCGCCTATGAGCAACTGCCCCAGTGGCAGCCCGAGCGTGCCGCTGACCTGCTGGCGGCGCATAAAACCCTGATGCTGGGCTTGGTGGATGGGCCAGGCCAGTATCGCCAGGGCGGGGTGGGCATTTATCGCGGTGAGGCGCTGGTGCATATGGCGCCGCCGGCCAACCGGGTGCCTGAGTTGATGGGCGGCCTGTTGCACTGGCTGGGCTCCAGCGACGCCCACCCGCTGATTGCCAGTTGCGTGTTCCATTACGAGTTTGAATTTATCCACCCCTTCGACGACGGCAATGGCCGTATGGGGCGCTTGTGGCAGACGTTGATTTTGAGTCAGTGGCAGCCGCTATTGGCTTACCTGCCGGTGGAAACCCTGGTGCATGCGCGCCAGGCGACGTATTACCAGGCCTTGAGCGAGGCGGACCAGCGCGCCGAGGCCACGCCCTTTATCGAATTTATGCTGCAAGCCTTGCTCGATGCCCTGGGCGAAACCCTGGCGACAGGTTCGGAGAAAGGTTCGGAAGAAAGTTCGGAGAAGATTCTTGCGCTGCTGCGCAGCGAACCGCGTCTACCGGCCCGTGTGCTGGCCGAGCGCCTGGGCATCAGCCCACGGGCGGTGGAAAAACAGATTGCCAAGCTGCGCGAGCAAGGGCGCTTGCGGCGTATTGGCCCGGCCAAGGGTGGCCATTGGGAGGTTATGCAGTGAAGGTTATTACGGAAGACCTGCTGGAGCAGCTGTGCCTGGAGTGGTTCCGCGAGGGCGGTTATGAGATCGCCTATGGGCCGGATCTATCCCCGGACGGCGAGGCGGCCGAGCGTCTGGATTATCGCCAGGTGATTCTTAGTGGTCGCCTGTTGGCCGCGCTGGTGCGTATCAACCCGCATATCCCGCCTGCCGTGCTGCAGGAGCAGGTGGTGGAACTGCTTGGCAAGGCGCAAAGCCCGGTGCTGATTCACAACAACCGGCAGTTCCAGCGCTGGCTGCTGGAGGGTGTGCCGGTGCAGTACCGCGATGCTGACGAGATGCAGCATGACCACGCGCAGTTGGTGGACTTCCAGCTGCCGCACAACAACCAGTTTTTGCTGGTCAACCAGTTCACCCTGTTGGGCAGCAAGGGCAACCGTCGCCCGGATTTGCTGGTGTTTATCAACGGCCTGCCGATGGCGGTGATCGAGCTGAAAAACCCCGGCGATGAGAACGCCGATATCTGGGATGCCTGCAATCAGTTGCAGACCTACAAAGAGGAAATCCCCGAGCTGTTCCTGTTTAACCAGGCGCTGGTGATTTCCGATGGCATCACCGCACGGGTCGGTTCGCTGACCGCCAACAAGGAGCGCTTCCTGCCCTGGCGCACCATTCACGATGAGCACGACAAGCCGCTGCTGTCTTACGAGCTGGAAGCGGTGGTGCGCGGCTTTTTCCAGCGCGAGTTGTTTCTCGACTATATCCGCCACTTCGTGCTGTTCGAACAGGACGGCGACCGCTTGATCAAGAAGATCGCCGGTTACCACCAGTTCCATGCCGTGCGCGAGGCGGTGCGTGTCACCCTTATTGCCTCGGTGCCCGAGGGCCAGACGCAGCAGGAGCGCGCCAGCTACGGTAAGGGCGTACAGCCCGGTTGCCGCAAGGCTGGAGTGGTGTGGCATACCCAGGGCTCGGGCAAGAGCATCTCCATGGTCTGCTATGCCGGCAAGCTGTTGCAGCAACCGCAGATGCAGAACCCGACGCTGGTGGTGGTGACCGACCGCAACGACCTCGACGGCCAGCTGTTCGACAACTTCAAGAGCGCCAAGATGTTGCTCAAGCAGGAGCCGGAGCAGGCCAACAGCCGTGAGGAGCTGCGCGAGATGCTGGCGTCGCGGCAGTCCGGCGGCATCATCTTCACCACAGTGCAGAAGTTCTCGCTGCTGGAAGATGAAGAGCAGCATCCGCCGCTGACCTCGCGCAGCAATGTGGTGGTGATTTCCGACGAGGCGCACCGCAGTCAGTACGGCCTGAAAACCCGTTTGGTGGAAGTAAAGGACAAGGCCAGTGGCGAAGTAACCGGCCACAAATATGTGAGTGGCTACGCCAAGCACCTGCACGATGCCATCCCCAATGCCACCTTTATCGGCTTCACCGGCACGCCGATTGCCAACGAAGACAGAGACACCCAAGCGGTGTTCGGCGGTTACATCAGCATCTACGACATTCAGGACGCCGTGGACGACGGTGCCACCGTGCCGATCTACTACGAAAGCCGGTTGGCCAAGCTGGACATCAACCAGGCCGAGATCGAGCGGCTCAACGAGGATGTCGAGGAGATCATCGAGGACGAGGAAGACATCTCCTACCGCGAGAAAACCAAGAGCCAATGGGCGGCCCTGGAAAAACTGGTGGGTGCCGAGCCACGCATTCAGCAGGTGGCTGCCGACCTGGTGCAGCATTTCGAGGCGCGCAGCGCGGCCCTGGATGGCAAGGGCATGATCGTCGGCATGAGCCGGGAAATCTGCGTGCACCTGTACAACGCCATAATCGCCTTACGGCCCGAATGGCATAGCGCGGACCTCGACCGCGGTGCGATCAAGGTGGTGATGACCGGCTCGGCCTCCGACCGCGAGCTGCTGCAGCCGCACATCTACAACAAGCAGCAGAAAAAGACCCTGGAGAAACGCTTCAAGGACGCCAACGACCCGCTGCGCCTGGTGATAGTGCGCGACATGTGGCTGACCGGCTTCGATGCGCCCTGCGTGCATACCATGTATGTGGACAAGCCGATGAAGGGCCACAACCTGATGCAGGCCATCGCCCGGGTCAATCGAGTGTTCAAGAACAAGCCAGGCGGGCTGGTGGTGGATTACATCGGCATCGCCAACGAGCTGAAAAGCGCGCTGAAGACCTACACCGACGCCAACGGCAAGGGCCAGCCGGCCAACCTGGCGCAGGAAGCCTTCGCCCTGCTGGTGGAGAAAGTCGATGTGCTGCGCGGCATGTTCGCCACCGAGGTGGACGGCGAGAAGCTCGATATTGGCGCCTACGCGACCAAGGCCACCTTGCTGCTGGTGCCGGCGGCCAACCATGTACTGGGGCTGAATGACGGCAAGAAGCGCTTCCTCGACCTGGTGTTGGCGATCAGCAAGGCTTTCGCCTTGTGCGGCACCCTGGACGAAGCCGAAGAGTACCGAAAGGAAATCGCCTTTTACGCGGCGGTGAAGGCGGTGATTACCAAGTACACCACGGTCGATAAAAAACTCACCGAGGAAGAAAAGAACTCCGCACTCAAGCAGATTCTCGATAACGCCGTAATTGCCGAGGGCGTGGCGGACATCTTCGAACTGGCCGGCTTGGATAAACCCAATATCGGTCTGCTCGACGATGACTTTATGGCCGATGTGCGCAATATGAAGAGCAAGAACCTGGCGGTGGAGCTGCTGGAAAAATTGCTGCGCGATGAAATCCGTTCCCACACCCGCAACAACGTGGTGCAGGAGAAGAAATACAGCGACCGGCTGCTGGAAAGCCTGCGCAAATACCGCAACCGCGCCATCGAAACCGCCCAGGTCATCGAAGAACTGATCGCCATGGCTAAGGAGTTCCAAGAGGCGCTCAGGCGTCATGAAGAACTTGGGCTGAATGAAGATGAGTTGGCGTTCTACGATGCCCTGGCCAATAACGAGAGCGCTGTGCGGGAGTTGGGTGACGAGGTACTGAAGCAGATCGCCCATGAACTCACTGGCAAGCTGCGCAGCAGCACTACTGTGGACTGGCAGGTGCGCGACAGCGTGCGCGCCAAGCTGCGCAATCTGGTGCGCATCACCCTGCGCCGCTACAAGTACCCGCCGGATAAGGCTGATGAGGCCATCGAGCTGGTGCTCAAGCAAGCCGAGGTGTTGAGCCAGAACTGGTCTAGGTAGGCCGTGGCCTGGGCGCCTGCTGCTAGGCTTAGGATTGCAGTAGGTGCCGCCGGTTGTTGCGTCGAAGTCGCCCAGATGCTCTGATTCTGTCGTCAGGTTGGCTACGCTCTTCAACGCAGCTGTCCTCGCGCCATCCTCCATTGCCAGAAGACCAAGACAGGGAGCCACTGCATGAAAACAGTCGCCGAGATTCTCAGAGCCAAGCCACATGCCGCCGTCTACAGCGTCGGCCCGACAACCACGGTGCTCGACGCGGTCAAACTGATGGCCGAGAAAGGCATTGGTGCGCTGGTGGTATTGGACAACGGACGCCTGGCGGGGATCGTCAGTGAGCGTGACTATGCCCGCAAGGTGGCGCTGCTGGAGCGCTCGGCCTTCAGCGCCAAGATCAGCGAAATCATGACCGCCGATGTCATCACCGTTGGCCCACGCGACACCTCGCAACACTGCATGCAACTGATGACCGACCGCCATCTGCGCCACTTGCCGGTGCTGGCCGAAGGCGAACTGATTGGCCTGTTGTCGATTGGCGACCTGGTCAAGCACACCATCGCCGAGCAGGCCAGCCTGATCCAGCAGCTGGAACAGTACATTCGCGGCGAGTAGTCGGTGCGCAGCCAGGGTGCGCCGAGGCACGGCGCAACCACGGACAGACCCGATGGAGACGCCGAACAGGTCAGGGAGCGGTTTAGCTGGCCGACCCGCGCCTGATCCGCTGGAGGATCCAGCATGTCGCACGCTTGCTGATGCTAACCAGCAGAACCGGCAGCATGAGATAGAGCGCGAGGATGCTCAGAACCTGCGGCCAGAAGATCGTATCGATATCGCGTACATAGCAGTCGGTAAACGCTCGCGGGCAGCCGATATAAAGCTTGTACAGGCCAAGGCCAAGCTGGGTCGCGACGGCGATGGCGAGCACCATCAGCGATACGCTGATGGTGGTTAGCCGCGGCTTGAAGCGCGTTTTTCCAAGCACTTTAGGTGTTCTCAATCGGCGCTCGGCATTAGCTCTGTGCCGCAAATGCTGGGTGATAGTTCACCACGGCCTGCGGCAGTGCTGCGTCGAATGCCAGCGCCATAAAGTACTCCGGCGGTACATCGGCGAGCACCAGCGCAGGCTCGGCCTTGAAGCCGAAACGCTTGTAATAGGCGGGATCACCCAGTACCACGCACCCCGCGGCGCCGTGCATGCGCAATGCGTGTAGCGATGCATGCATCAACTGCGTGCCGATACCCTGGCCCTGGTAGGCAGGCAGCACCGAAATCGGCCCTAGGCCATACCAGTCAGGCGTGCCGTCGGAAAGGTCGACTGGGGAGATGGCTACATGGCCAATGACTTCGCCGTCCAGTTCGGCCACCCGCGACACCGTCAGCTGCCCGGCGCGGCGCAGGGCACTGACGATGTACTGTTCGGTATGACTGCTATGTGCTGCATGCAGAAATGCAGCAGTGGTAACGGCGTTGATAACGGCTGAGTCAGCAGTGGTTTCTGGACGGATGTCGAGCGTCATTGCAGGCTCCGGTGAGGGGGGCAGTGCAGATTCACTTACCCACTCACGGCAACCTACACAGCCAGTCTCTCGCTGTCGATTTACCGGTTGGCAGATTGCCGCATATCTCCACGCATTCTCCATAGTCCCCCCATAAAGCCTCCACTTGGCCTGCCCAGAATCTCTGCACCTTAACCGTGTCGGAGAGTTGCACCATGAGTCGAACCCTGGCTTTCAAACTGGGCGCTATCGCCTTGCTGATTTTGTTATTGCTGATCCCATTGGCGATGATCGGCGGTCTGGTGGGCGAGCGGCAGTATCAGCGCGCCGAGGTGTTGCAGGACATCGCGCGCAGTTCCAGCTACCGCCAGCAGCTTATCGGGCCGATTCTGGTGCTGCCTTACACCAAGGTCTGGCAGGAGTGGAAAACCCACGCCAAGACCGGCGAGCGCTACCTGCAAGAGCAGCAGGCGCGTGGCCGCTTGTACTTTCTGCCGGAGCGCTTTGTGCTTAATGGCTCGGTCGCCACCGAGGTGCGGGCGCGGGGTATCTACAAAGCGTTGCTGTACCGCAGCGATAACCAGATCAGTGGTGCATTCAAGCTGCCGGCGCGCCTGGGGCTGGGCGATGAGCTGGGCTTGTACCGCTTCGAGAGGCCGTTCCTCTCGGTGGGCATCAGCGATATCCGCGGCATCAGCAATGACCTGCAATTGCGCTTTAACGGTACGACCTTGAGTTTTGCTCCGGGTAGCGCGGATGAGCGTTTCGGCGCTGGGGTGCATGCGCCATTGCCGCCGCTGGATAGCCAGGGCGGGCAGTTGCTGGAGTTCGCCTTCGATCTCAAGCTGCAAGGCACCGAGCAGCTGAGCATCACTCCGGTGGGCCGCGACAGTCGGGTCGAGTTGCGTTCCGATTGGCCGCATCCGAGCTTTGTCGGCGAGTACCTGCCGAGCAGCCGTGAGGTGTCGAGCAAGGGTTTCAAGGCACAGTGGCAGACCAGCTTCTTCGCCACCAACCTGGAAGAAGCGCTGCATGACTGTGCGGCCAAGGACAGTTGCGAGGGGCTGACGGGGCGCAACTTCGGGGTGAACTTTGTCGATCCGGTGGACCAGTACCTGAAGACCGAGCGGGCGATCAAATACGCGCTGCTGTTTATCGGCCTGACCTTCGCCGTGTTCTTTCTTTTCGAAGTGCTCAAGCGTCTGGCCGTGCACCCGGTGCAATACGCCCTGGTGGGTCTGTCGCTGGCGCTGTTTTACCTGCTGCTGTTGTCGCTGTCCGAGCACCTGAGCTTCGCGCTGGCCTACGGTATTTCGGCGTCGGCCTGTGTGCTGCTGATCGGCTTCTACGTCAGTTATGTGCTGCGCAGCGCCGTGCGTGGCGGGGTTTTTGCCGGCTTGTTGGCGCTGCTCTACGGCATGCTCTTCGGCCTGCTCGGCGCCGAGGACTATGCCCTGCTGATGGGCTCGGTGCTGGTGTTCGGCGTGCTTGCCGGAGTGATGGTGCTGACCCGCAAACTCGACTGGTACGGCGTCGGCCGACTGCCGCTGGCCAGCGCCACCAGCGACCTTTGACGGAGAGCCGCGCAGGCCCGGCCTGCGCGGCTTTTTAGGCTATGTACCCGTTATCTGTGGGCTCGCTAGATGATCCCTGTAGGGCGGCAATCCGTAGGCATGACCACGGGCTATCGGCTGCTGCGTAGTCAGTTGCGCCGTAACCCACCCTACAAACGCTGCGTGCAACACGTAACTGGGGCATGGCCCTTTTTACCTGTGTGGGAGTTGAACATGATGCGTCTATTTATACGGTGGGCCGCCTGTTTCGCCCTGGGTCTGGCGGTGGCCCTGCTGGTGCTGCTGGGCCTGATGTTCTGCGGCCAGTTCGACCTGATCAAAGGCTTGCAGCTGACCGGTCAGCCGCTGGCGCAGTTGAGTCTGGTGCTCTTGCCGGAAGCGTTCTGGGAGCGCCTGACGGGGCTGGCCAACGCCACGCAGAACCGTGATGTGCCGTCGTTTCTCAGTCTGTGTACGGCCCTTGGGCAGATCGGCCTGCTGTTGGCCGCAGGCTTCTTGCGCCGGTGGTACGTGCGATGAGTGGGCATGTCGGTTTGCGCGAAGAATCGCGCGCCGGGCACTTGCTGGCATGGCGGATTACCCGGTTGTTTGCCTGCGCGGCGTACCGGCAGCCGAGGCGTCCATCTGGCAAGCCGGCAGGGGCTGACGATGGGCTTGCCCGGTCCAGCTAAAGCCGGGTTTGCAGGTCGCCGTGCAGCGTTGCTTGCAGGCATTTGCCTGGCTGCAGCTTGCGTGTCGTTCGAGCAAAGTGCTGCCGCTGCATTCAGGTACTTTTTGGCGTTTGATTAAGTTGTTGTTATTTATAGACAAATATTGTCTTTCAGGGCGGCATTCGGCAGCTAATACCAATGTCTATCTGTCGGTTTGTAGTGGCCTGCTGCTAGCTTGAAGATGCACGAGAATAACAATAACCGGAGGAGTTTATGACTTCTGAACAAGCTAACGCTGCAGCGTACTGGAAGGCGAATGTTCGGCTGATTACCTGGAGCCTGATTGTCTGGGCCCTGGTGTCTTACGGCTTCGCCATACTTCTTCGACCCATGCTGGCAGGTATTTCTGTCGGCGGTACCGACCTTGGCTTCTGGTTCGCCCAGCAAGGTTCGATCATCACCTTTATCGGGATCATTTTCTTTTACGCCTGGAAAATGAACAAACTCGATAAACAATTCGGTGTCGAGGAATAATCCATGAGCCAGTTTGTAATCAATATGCTGTTTGTGGGCGCCTCCTTCGCGCTCTACTTCGGCATCGCCATCTGGGCACGTGCCGGCTCGACCAAGGAATTCTACGTCGCCGGCGGCGGTGTTCACCCGGTCACCAACGGCATGGCAACTGCAGCCGACTGGATGTCTGCGGCTTCTTTTATTTCCATGGCGGGTCTGATTGCCGCCGGTGGTTATGCCAACTCAACCTTCCTGATGGGCTGGACCGGTGGCTACGTGCTGCTGGCCATGCTGCTGGCGCCTTACCTGCGCAAATTCGGCAAGTTCACCGTGCCGGATTTCATCGGTGATCGCTTCTACAGCAACGGTGCACGTCTGGCTGCCGTGATCTGCCTGATCATCATCTGTGTGACCTACGTGATCGGTCAGATGGCTGGTGCTGGCGTGGCGTTCTCGCGCTTCCTCGAAGTGAGCAACTCCACCGGTATCTGGATCGCTGCTGGCGTGGTGTTCTGCTACGCGGTGTTCGGCGGAATGAAGGGCATTACCTACACCCAGGTTGCCCAGTACGTGGTGTTGATCATCGCCTACACCATTCCGGCGGTGTTCATCTCCCTGCAACTGACCGGCAATCCGATTCCAATGTTCGGTATGTTCAGTGAGCATACTGAGTCAGGTGTGCCACTGCTGCAGAAGCTCAATGAAGTCGTAGCGGGTCTGGGCTTTACCGACTACACCGCCGATGTCAGCAACAAGCTGAACATGGTGCTCTTCACCATGTCGCTGATGATTGGTACGGCCGGTCTGCCGCACGTGATCATTCGCTTCTTCACCGTGCCGAAAGTGGCTGATGCGCGTTGGTCGGCTGGCTGGACCCTGATCTTCATCGCCCTGCTGTACCTCACTGCTCCGGCTGTGGCGTCCATGGCGCGTCTGAACCTGATGACCACCATCTATCCGCAGGGTGCCGAGGCTCCAGCGCTGGCGTATGAAGAGCGTCCGGAGTGGGTGAAGAACTGGGAAAAAACCGGTCTGATCGCCTGGGAAGACAAGAACAGCGATGGTCGTATTCAGCTGTACAACGATGCTGCTCCAGCCTTCACCCCAACGGCTGAAACTCGCGGCTGGCAAGGCAACGAGCTGACCGTTAACAACGACATCCTGGTATTGGCCAACCCGGAAATCGCCAACCTGCCGGGCTGGGTTGTTGGACTGATCGCTGCGGGTGCCATTGCGGCCGCGTTGTCCACGGCTGCGGGTCTATTGTTGGCAATTTCTTCGGCAGTCAGTCATGACCTGATCAAGACACTGATAAACCCGAAGATCAGCGAGAAGAACGAAATGCTCGCTGCGCGCATTTCCATGGCGGCGGCTATCTTGCTGGCCACCTGGCTGGGGCTCAATCCACCAGGCTTTGCGGCGCAGGTGGTGGCGTTGGCCTTCGGTATAGCCGCGGCCACGCTGTTCCCTGCGCTGATGATGGGGATCTTCTCCAAGCGGGTAAACGACAAGGGCGCGATTGCCGGCATGCTGGTAGGCCTGGTGTTCACCGTCGTTTACATCTTCCTGTACCTGGGTTGGTTCTTCATTCCGGGCACTGCGACCTTCGCCAACACCCCGGATAACTGGATGTTCGGCATCTCGCCGCTGTCCATCGGTACCGTCGGTGCTGTCATCAACTTCGCGGTCGCCTACGCCGTGTCTCTTGCGACCGTTGCGCCGCCGAAGGAGATTCAGGAATTGGTGGAGAGCGTGCGTACTCCCAAAGGTGCTGGTGGCGCGTTGAGCCACTGAGCATAATCACCCGGATCAGGTTTGATCAGGGTCTTACCAGCGGGCCTCCTTAGGAGGCCCGTTTTATTTTCGGGAGTCAGTCAATGTTGTGGACAATACTTGCCATCGTGGTTTCGGGGCTGGGGGCGGCTGGTATTGCCATGCTGCTGCGCAAACTGACGCGCAACCGCTTGCCGAAGTGGATCATTCCCGCGTTTGGCGGTTTGGGCATGCTGAGCTACCAGATTTACTACGAGTATTCCTGGTTCGACCACCAACTACAGCGTCAGCCGACTGAGTCCGTGCTGGTGGCCAGTGAAACCGGCGAGGTGTTCTGGCGGCCCTGGACGTTTTTCTGGCCGATGACCACGGCCTTCACCGTGCTCGACAGCAAAAGCCTGCAGCGCCAGGATGCGAACGGCACGTCAGTCGCCGCCTTTAACCTGTACCGCTTTGAAAAGCAGCACATCGACCGCGTTAGCCATCAGGCGCATCTGCTCAATTGCACAACCGCAGAGCTGCTGCCCCTGGATGAACAGAAAAAGCCGCAGCTGGATCAGTTGAAGGTCGTCGCTAAAGATGATGCGCTCTACCGGCAAGTCTGCCAGTAGCAGGCCGCAGCATCGTCAATTCCCCTCGCTAATAAACTCAAGTTGCCTACCGGCTAGCCCTGGCCCCTTTCCGGGCTTACGGGCGCCGGGTTTGGCTGCGTTGCAGCAACGGCCAGCAGCCAATCACCGCAGGCAGCCCGAGGCCAAGCCAGGCCACAGCATCCCAGCCGCCATCACCGAGCAGGGCACTGATCAGGCCGATGGCGCTCAGCAGGCCGAGCAGCAGCGGCAGGGCGAAGGTCGCTTGGCGCCAGTTCATGCCGTTGCCTCCGCGCGCTCACGCGATATGGCCGGGGTGCGTCGGCGTAGCCACCAGAGGTATAGGCCGCTGCCGAGCACGATGATGGTCAGCACATCCAGCACCGCCCAGAGGATTTTCATCGGCATGCCGCCGTAGTCGCCAAAATGCAGCGGTTGCGACATCGACAGCGCATCCATGTACCAGGGGCGTTGGCCGATGGCGGTGACTTCCAGGCTGCGCGCGTCGATCAGCACCGGGGTCCACAGGTGCGCGGTGAGGTGCGTGTTGCCTTTCATAAACACGCTGTAGTGGTGTTCGCTGGAAAAGCGCGTGCCGGGGAAGGCGATAAAGTCCGGCTGCATATTCGGCGTGGCCTTGGCGGCGATAGCCAGCACCTGGTTGGCCGGTGCGCGCAGGGTCAGCGGCGGGGCATCGCGGTACGGTTCGACCATCGCCGCCAGGGATTCGCTGCGCCAGGCACTGATCAGCAGATCGGCGCAGGCGCTGATCACTCCGGTAAGGCCCACCACTAGGGCCCAGGTCAGGGTGACGATGCCGATCAGGTTGTGCAGGTCGAGCCAGCGCGTGCGTGCGGATTTCTCCCGGCGCACTTCGGCGAATTTCAGGCGGCGCATAAACGGCGAATACAGCACCACGCCAGAGATAATTGCGACCACGAACAGCAGGCCCATAAAGGCCAGCAGCAGCTTGCCCGGCAGGCCGGCGAACATGTCCACATGCAGACGCAGAATGACCATCAGGATGCCGCCATTGGCCGCCGGCATCTCCACCGCCTCGCCGCTGCGCGCATCCAGCATAAAAGTGTGCGAGGAGTTCGGCTCGGTGCCGGCGGTGGCAGCGGTAATCGCCACCACCCCATTGGGCTCATCTGCGTCGTAGCCCAGGTACTGAATCACTTCGCCCTGGCGATGCCGTTCGGCGGCCTCGACCAGTTGCTGCAAGCTCAGGTGCGGCGCGTTCGCCGGCAGCTCGCGCAGCGAGGGCGCTTCACCGAGCAGGTGTTCCAGCTCATGGTGGAAGATCAGCGGCAGGCCGGTCAGGGCCAGCATCAGCAGAAACAGGGTGCAGATCAGGCTGGTCCAGGTGTGGACGGAGGACCAGCGGCGGATGGTGGTGGTTTGCATGGGGTATCCGGAATTTCTGTGCGGTTCGCTGTCGCGCAACGCCCCCTCGGTCTAGTGAGAGAGGGGGCTAGCAGCGCTTTAGAACTCAAGTTGCGCGGAGAACGTCAGGGTACGGGGGGCGCCCAGGTAGTAGCTGCTCAGCCAGTATTCCTTGTTCGCCAGGTTGCTGACGTTGCTGCGCAGGGTCAGCGCATTGTCCGCGCTGAGCTGCGTGCGGTAGCGGGCACCGGCATCGAAGGTGGTGAAGGATGGCAGGCTGTGCTGGTTGGCCTCGTCGCTGTATTGCTTGCCGGTGTAGTAGGCGCCGCCTGTCAGGGCAAAGCCGGGGACGGCGGCGATGTCGTACTCGCCGTACAGCTTGGCCAGTTGCGTGGCCACGTTGGTCGGTTTTTGACCGTCGTTGGCGGCGCTGCCGGATTCCTTCACGGTCGGGTCGAGCAGGGTCAGGCCGCCGATCACGCTCAGCTCGGGCAGGACCTTGCCGGTGACGCTGAACTCCAGGCCGTTGTTTTCCTGGCGACCGTCCTGGACAAAGACCCCGCTGCCATTGGTGTAGCTATTGGGTTTGTCGATGTTGAACAGGGCCATGGTCAGCAGGGTCTCGCCGACAGTGGCTTTGATCCCGACTTCATACTGCTCGCTGACTTCCGGGGCCAACGCCTGGCCGGCGTTGAGTGCCGTGCTGGGTGCGATGCCGCCTTCTTCCAGACCCTCGATGTAGGTGGCGTAGGTGGTCAGCCAGGGCAGCGGCTTGAACACCAGCGAGGCGTTCGGCGAGGTTTTCGCTTCATCGTACTGGCTGGCGGTCTCGGCGTAGCCGAAGGCTTCAGCCCAGACGAAGTCGTTGCTGTAGGTTTTGATCCGCGTGTGGGTGAGGCCAAGGATGGTCGACCACTGATCGTTGAAGGTGATCACGTCGCCGATCAGGATGTTGTCCGACTGGGTACGCGACGCCAGGCGTTGGTCGCCGTTGCCGATGGAGTAACCGGGTTTGTCGACTTGCAGCGTTTCATCGAACGACAGGCCGGGCGTCACCGACACATATTGCGGGCCTGGGTAGGGGATGTGGTCTTCATAGTTGCGCACCCGGGCAATGTTGCCCTGGTAGCCAACGGTGGTCTTATGGCCAATCCCGGCGGTGCTGAAGTCGGCATCCAGGAACAGGTTGGCGGAGGTTTCTTCGTGCTCAACCGGGGCGAAGGCATACAGCGGCTGGGTGTAGCTATTGGCGCTGTAGACGGTCGGCCCGGTGTAGGTGTACTCCTCGGTGAACTGGCTGTAGGCCAGCGCGCCGCGCAGGCTGAAGACTTGGTTGAGGCGCCAGCTGAAGCGGCTGCCCAGGCGATCATGCTCGCTGTCGGCGAACGCCCACTTCTGGCTGTACAGCGTGTCGTTGTCGAGGTCTTTGGCGTCCGGGCGCAGGGCCTGGTCATTGAAGTACCAGTAGCTGGTCAGGCCGCGGGTTTGGCTTTTCTTGTGCGAGGCATCGAACTGCACCAGCAGGTCTTCGCTGATGTTCCAGTCCAGCGCGACGCTGATCATTTCGCGGCGCCGCTTCTGCAAATCGATGGCGGTTTCGCCATCCTGGGTCAGCACGTTGACGCGGTAGGCGAATACCCCGGCGTCGTCGATCGGGCCGGCGAAATCGCCATGCAGGTAATAGTTCTCACCACCGGCATTGCCCAGGGTCACGCTGTTGTAGCGCTCGTAGGTCGGGCGCTTGAGCACGTAGTTGACCAGGCCGCCGGGGCTGGCTGGGCCATAGAGAAAACCGCTGAGGCCGGTCAGTACTTCCAGCTGCTGCATTTCCTCGATGAAGTTGCCGCCGTCGTAGCCGTTGCTGAAGCGCAGGCCGTCGTTGGCGATGCTCAGGTTCCCGGCCGCACTGAAGCCGCGCATGCTCACGGCGCTGGCATAGCCGGCAGAGGTCGGCGAGGTGAACTGGGTGGCGGGGTTGAGCTTGAAGACATCGTCGGTGGACGTGGCCTGGATGTTTTGCAGCAACTCGCTGGACAGCACGCTCACCGAGTAGGGCGCGTCCTGCAACGACATACCACCCAATGCGCCCACGTTCTTCACCGCCTCGCTGCGATAGCCGGCGGCTTCACTGCCCGCGTTGAGGGCCGTAGCGGTTACCGTGACATCCGGCAGGGCCATCGTGGTTGCCGCGAGCGGGGCCAGGTTATACGTGCCGGCGCTGCCCTGCAGCAGTTGCAGGCCGCTGCCGCGCAAGGCCTGGTTGAGCGCGGTAAAGGCATCGAAGTCGCCTTCCACCGGCGCCGACAGCTTGTTGGCGGTCAGACGCGGATCGATGCTCAGGACGATACCGGCCTGGGCCGCGATCTGGTTGAGCGTGCTGGCCAGCGGCGCGGCAGGCAACTGATAAACCTCGGCCAGCGCCACCGAAGACAGGCTGGCGAAGGCGATGGCGGCGGTCAGCAGGCGGGGGCGGAACAGTGGCAAAGTGCGGGGCATTGCGAAGTTCTCCTAAGCGGTAATGCATCTCAATGCCCTGATGCCGAAGCAAACCGCAGAAGTGACAGGGGCTGCCTGAAAAAAATCTGTGGCGCGCGCCGAGGACGAGGGCAAGCGGCGGACAAACCGCGCGGTGGCAGGCCCGCACCACAAACCCACGACCTAACCCAAGGCTGGACATGCCGCAGCCTTATCCACCAAAGCATCAGGCCCATCACCCGCCGTAGCTATTTCTCCGCCGGCAGCACCCGAGCCCACCAGGTGCCCAGGCGTTCGATGCGCACCGGCACACTCGGCGGCAGCGCGGCCAGGGCTTGGTCAGGGTTGTGCAGCGGGAAGCTGCCACTGATGCGCAGGTCGGCGATGGCCGGGTCGACGCCCAGGTAGCCGCTGCGGTACTCGCCCAGCGTGGCGAGCAGGTCGCCCAGGCGCTGGTTCTCCACCACCAGCATGCCGTGGCTCCAGGCGTCGGCGGCCGCGGCGGCGGGTTGGTTGGCCGCCAGACGCTGGCGCTGCATCAGCACCTGTTGTCCGGCGGGGATGATGTGTTCTTGCGTACCTTCGAGCGGGCGCGCGGCGACGGCGGACTTGAGCACGGTGAGGCGCGTGCTCTCGCCTTCGCGGCGCACCAGGAAGCGCGTACCGAGGGCGCGCAGGCGGCCTTGCGCGGTGACCACCACGAAAGGGCGGCTGTCGCCCGGTGCGGTCTGCACGAGGATTTCGCCGCTGCGCAGGTGTAGCACGCGTTCGGTGTCGCTGAAGTCGATATCCAGGGCGCTGGCGCTATTGAGGCGTACCTGGCTGCGGTCGGCGAGGAGCACCTCGCGCTGTTCGCCGCGGGCGGTCATCTCGTCGGCCAGGTAGTCGCTCAAGGGCCGCTGCTGGGCCAGCACACCGAGCAGCAGGGCGCCGCCAAGTACCAGGCTGAGCGCAGTGGCGCCGGGGCGGCGGCGCGGGCGGCGGAGCAGCGCTTGCCTGACCGGCGCGGCCGCTGCCGCGGCAAAGTGCTGATCGAGGCCGTTGAGCTGTTGCCAGACCCGCGCATGTTCCGGGTGGGCGGCGATCCATAAGGCAAATTCATGGCGTTGCTCGGTGCTGGCTTCGCCGGAACCCAGGCACAGTTGCCAGTCGATGGCGGCGTCCAGCACGCTGGCGGCGACGGCGCTCATAGCGTTTCACCATACAGCGCGATGTAGCACTGGCGCAGGCCTTGGGCCAGGTATTGGCGCACGCGCGACACCGACACGCCGAGGCGTTCGGCGATTTCCGCATGGGCCATGCCGTCGAGGCGGTTATACAGGAAGGCGGCCCGCGCGTTGCTCGACAGCTGGCCGAGCAGGCGGTCGATCTCGCGCAGGGCTTGCAGGGCGATGGCCTGTTCTTCCGCGCTGGGTTGCAGCGGCTCTGGTAGCGCCGTTAGTTCGTCGAGGTAGGCGCGCTCCAGGGCGCTGCGGCGGAAGTGGTCGATCAGCAGGCCTTTGGCGATGGTGGTCAGCAGCGCCCGTGGCTCGCGGGTTTCATGCAGATCGTTGCGGCCGAGCAGGCGCACGAAGGTGTCCTGGCTGAGGTCTTCGGCGCGGTCGGCGCAGTAAAGGCTTTTGCGCAGCCAGCCAAGCAGCCAATCGCGGTGATCGCGATAGAGCAGGCCCACCAGATGCTGATTCGTGGAGTCCCCAGCTGACACGCGGACCTCGCCATTGAGCGGCAGATAAGAAATAAATCGATAATTATTCGCATATGATGACAGGGCCGCCCCCTGCGCTGCAATCCGCTGTTGCTCTACCGCGATGGGTGGTTATGCCACGTCGTGGCATAGATGCCGGTCACTAGCGGCTGTGCGTTGGCGCGCACTCGCAAGGCCATTGCTGATGCCGTCACCGGCAAGAGCCTGCTGAAAAGCCCTGGCCCATCGCCCGCAAACGGGCTCTTACAGGGGCGCTATTCCCTTACATCGAATGCGCCCGCTGGCGGCGACGGCTGTTGAGTTGCTGCAGCAGTGCCGGCAGGCTATCGAGGCCTTGCTGGCGCGCCTTACTGAACAGGATCAGCGCCAGCTCGGCGGTCACCAGGGCGTCGGCGCTGGCGTGGTGGCGCTGTTGCACTTGCAGGCCGAAGTGCTGCGTCCAGCCGTCCAGGCCGGGGTGGCTCAGTTTGGCCTGCGGGCAGAGCAGCGGGGCGATCTCGGCGACATCGAAGAAGGCATGCTGCAGCCGGTAGCCGAGGCTCTGCTTGAGGGCGCGGGCCAGCATGCGCTGGTCGAACTCGGCGTGGAAGGCCAGCAGCGGGCTGCCGCCGACGAACTCCATAAAACTCAGCAGAGCCTCGACCGGGTCCTCGCCATTGGCGATCGCGTTGGGCGCGATGCCATGGATCAGGGTGCTGGCGCTGGCCTGGTGGCCTGCACGTAGCAGGGTGCATTCGAACTGCTGGCTGAGGTCGATGGCGCCGTCCTCGATCACCACCGCGCCGATCGACAGCACCTGGTCGCGGCGCATGTTCAGCCCGCTGGTCTCCAGGTCGAGGATGACAAAGCGCTGCTGGTGCAGCGGACGTTCGTCGAGCGCGCACGCTTCGGCCAGTGTGTGCCGCCGTTCCAACTGCCGTTGGGTCAGCGCCGGGCCGCGCCCGCTAAACCAGGTAAACCTGCTCATAGTTGGTACCTCACTGCCAGGCTGCTTTGCAGGCGTTGGGCTTGGCGGAAGGATTCACGCAGGATACGCCGATCCAGGTGGTTAAGGCTGTCCGGATCAATGCGGTTGGAGTAAGGCAGCTGCTGGCGCGCTTGCAGCTGGTGGAGCTGCATGCGGGTTTGCTGGATGAAGTGATAGGCCTCTTCATAAGCGGCGCCGTCGAGTGGCTCAATCACGCCCTTGGCGATCAGTTCGCGCAAGCGCTCCAGGGTGTTGCAGCTTTCGATGCCGTGGGCCAGGGCGAGCAGGCGGGCACTGTCGACGAATGGTGTGAGGCCTTGCACCTTGAGGTCCAGGGTGTCTTTCTCGGCGCCTTTGCGGGCCACCACGAAGTCGCGGAAGCGGCCCACCGGCGGGCGTTGGCGCAGGGCGTTCTCGGCCAACATGCGCTGGAACAGGCTATTGCCGTCGATCACCCGCAGCAGCGCTTCACGCAGCTGTTCGCAGCCTTCGGGCGGGCCCCAGACCACCCGTAGATCGAAGTAGATACTCGAACCGAGCAGGTTTTCCGGGGTGGCTTCACGGACGAAGTTGTTGAAGCGCCGCGTCCATTCCTGACGCGACAGGCACAGCTCGGGATTGCCGGCCATGATGTTGCCTTTGCACAGGGTAAAGCCGCAGAGCGCCAGACGCTGGTTGATCTCGGCCGCCAACGGCAGCAAGCGCCGGCGGATGTCGGCCGCTTCGACGGCATCCTGGGCTTCGAAGAGAATGCCGTTGTCCTGGTCGGTGTGCAGGGTCTGCTCGCGGCGGCCTTCGCTGCCGAAACACAGCCAGGTGAACGGCACGCCGGGATCGCCGAGGTCTTCCAGGGTCAGTTCGATCACTCGGCACACGGTATGGTCGTTGAGCAGGGTGATGATGTGGGTGATCTGCGTCGAACTGGCGCCGTGGGCGAGCATGCGGTCGACCAGCTGGCGCACGTCGTCGCGCAGCGCCGCCAGGGTTTCCACTCGGCCGGCATGGCGAATGGTGCGCGCCAGGTGCACCAAGTCGACCCGTTGCAGGGAGAACAGGTCGCGCTCGGAGACCACTCCGCACAGGCGCTCATGTTCGACCAGGCAAACGTGGGCGATATGCCGCTCGGTCATGGCGATGGCGGCGTCGAAGGCGCTGGCATCCGGCGGCAGGTGGAACGGGGCGTGGGTCATCAGGTTGTCGATCGGCTGATCCAGCGAGCTGCCATCGGCGACCACTCGGCGCAGGTCGCGCAGGGTGAAAATGCCCAGCGGTTTGAGCGCCGGGTCGACCACCACGATGCTGCCGACGTGCTGCTCGTGCATCAGCTTGACCGCTTCGCGCACGGGGGTGTCGGGGGCGCAGCCGATGGGCTGGCGCATGGCCAATTCGCCCAGGCGGGTGTCCAGCGAATACTGCGCGCCGAGGGTTTCCACCGCGCGCAATTGCACTTGCTGGTTGACTTGGTCGAGCAGGCTGCTGACCCCGCGCAGGGCGAAATCGCGCAGCGGGTTGGACAGGGCGAACAGCTTGATAAAGGCCGGTTTGCTCAGCAGCAGGCAGAAGGTGTCTTCGGCTGCCAGGTGTTCGGTGCGG
Organism: Pseudomonas sp. UBA2684; assembly: GCA_002354655.1. Taxonomy (GTDB): domain Bacteria; phylum Pseudomonadota; class Gammaproteobacteria; order Pseudomonadales; family Pseudomonadaceae; genus Aquipseudomonas. The sequence continues at coordinate 107,828 of DELY01000006.1, read as the reverse complement.
GTAGCGCGCTCGCCGATCAGCGCGGCCAGCGGGAAACATTCGCCGCTGGTGATCTCGAAGGTGGTCTCGGTGCCGCGCCGTGCCGAGTGCGGACGTTCGCCGTGCACGCGCCCTTGCTTGACGATATAGAAGAACTCCACCGGCCCGTCGGTGGGTTTGATGATGGTTTCGCCTTCGCCGAAAAAACGCAGTTGGCAGTGCTCCACCAGGTAGGCCAGGTGAGCCATGTCCATCTGGTTGAACGGAGGGAACTTCTGCAGAAACTCCATGGTGCCGTGGATGTTCTGCAGCACCGCGGTCTTGCCGGCCTGGGCGAAGGCGTCCGCTTTGCTCATTGCGCTCTCGAGGGCGTGGTTTGACCACTATGGTCGGCCGCTGCTGGGCGACTGCCCATTGGACGTAAGTCTAGAACAGCGCTGCATGCGAGCCGTGGCGTACCGCGCGATTGTAGAAGTGGGTTTGCTTGTGAGCTTCTGCCTGGGCGTAAACACGCTCCATAACCAGGCGATGTCCCAGTAACGGGTTGCGCACGGCGCTTGTAGGGTGGGTTAGTGGCGCACGCCGGTCTGGAAACAGCAACTGCGCTGTAGGTGCGCCACGTAACCCACCCTACGAATGAACCGTTCCAGCACATAACAGGGGCATAGCCATAAAAATACAGGCACCCGAGCATAAAAAAACCGCCCCGGAGGGCGGTTTTTTTATTGCAGCGGCGAATTACAGACCGTTGGCGGCCTTGAACTCGCGACGACGGCGGTGCAGCACCGGCTCGGTGTAGCCGTTCGGCTGCTTGGCACCTTCGACCACCAGTTCCAGGGCAGCCTGGAAGGCGATGTTGTCGTCGAAGTTCGGTGCCAGCGGACGGTACAGCGGGTCAGCTGCGTTCTGCCGGTCGACCACCGGGGCCATGCGCTTGAGGCTGGCAACGATCTGCTCCTCAGTGGCGATGCCATGACGCAGCCAGTTGGCCAGCAGCTGGCTGGAGATGCGCAGGGTGGCGCGGTCTTCCATCAGGCCGATGTCGTTGATGTCCGGCACCTTGGAGCAGCCAACGCCCTGGTCGATCCAGCGCACCACGTAACCGAGGATGCCCTGCGAGTTGTTGTCCAGTTCGTTCTGGATCTCCTCGGCCGACCAGTTGGTGTCCTTGGCCAGCGGGATGCTCAGGATGTCGTCCACCGACGCTGGGGCACGCGTGGCCAGTTCGGCCTGGCGGGCGAACACGTCGACCTTGTGGTAGTGCAGCGCATGCAGCGCGGCGGCGGTCGGCGACGGAACCCAGGCGGTGTTGGCACCGGCCAGTGGGTGAGCGATCTTCTGCTCGAGCATGGCGGCCATCAGGTCGGGCATGGCCCACATGCCTTTGCCGATCTGCGCGCGGCCTTGCAGGCCGGTGGCCAGGCCGACGTCGACGTTGTTGTTCTCGTAGGCGGCAATCCACTGCTCGCTCTTCATAGCGGCCTTGCGCACCACGGCGCCGGCTTCCATGGAGGTGTGGATTTCGTCACCGGTGCGGTCGAGGAAGCCGGTATTGATGAACACCACGCGCTCGCTGGCGGCCTGGATGCAGGCTTTCAGGTTGACGGTGGTGCGCCGCTCTTCGTCCATGATGCCGACTTTCAGGGTGTTGCGCGGCAGGCCGAGGACGTCTTCGACGCGGCTGAAGATTTCGCTGGTGAAGGCGACTTCTTCCGGGCCATGCATCTTCGGTTTAACGATGTACACCGAGCCGGTGCGGGTGTTCTTGCGGCTGGTGTTGCCATTCAGGTTGTGCACCGCGATCAGGCTGGTGAACAGCGCGTCCTGAATGCCCTCGGGGATTTCGTTGCCTTGGGCATCGAGGATCGCCGGGTTGGTCATCAGATGGCCGACGTTACGCACGAACAGCAGGCTGCGGCCGTGCAGGGTCAGCTCGCCACCGTCGACGGTGGTGTAGACGCGGTCCGGGTTCATGGTGCGGGTGAAGGTCTGGCCGCCCTTGGCCACTTCTTCCGCCAGGTCGCCCTTCATCAGGCCGAGCCAATTGCGGTAGATCACGGTCTTGTCGTCGGCGTCGACGGCAGCGACCGAGTCTTCGCAGTCCATGATGGTGGTCAGCGCGGCTTCCATCAGCAGGTCTTTGACGCCGGCGGCGTCGGTGCTGCCGATCGGGCTGCTGGCGTCGATCTGGATTTCGAAGTGCAGGCCGTTGTTCTTCAGCAGCACGGCAATCGGTGCGCCGGCATCGCCCTGGAAGCCAACCAGTTGCGCGTCGTCGCGCAGGCCGCTGTTGCTGCCGCCTTTGAGGCTGACCACCAGCTTGCCGGCTTCGATGCGGTAACCGCTGGAATCGACGTGGGAGCCAGCAGCCAGCGGCGCGGCTTCGTCGAGGAAGGCGCGGGCGAAGGCGATGACCTTGTCGCCGCGCACCTTGTTATAGCCACGGCCTTTTTCGGCGCCGTCTGCTTCGCTGATCGCGTCGGTGCCATACAGGGCATCGTACAGCGAGCCCCAGCGGGCGTTGGAGGCGTTCAGGGCGAAGCGCGCGTTCATCACCGGCACCACCAGCTGCGGGCCGGCCAGGCGGGCGATTTCGTCGTCGACGTTCTGCGTGGTGACCTGGAAATCCGCCGGTTCTGGCAGCAGGTAGCCGATTTCCTGGAGGAAGGCTTTATAGGCCGCCGCGTCATGCGCTTGACCGGCGCGGGCTTGGTGCCAGCTGTCGATCTGCGCCTGGATGTCGTCGCGCTTGGCGAGCAGGGCGCGGTTTTTCGGGGCCAGCTCGTTGATCACGGCTTCGGCGCCGGCCCAGAATTTCTCGGCAGCGATGCCGGTACCGGGGATGGCTTCGTTATTCACGAAGTCGAACAGCACTTTGGCGACCTGCAGGCCACCGACTTGAACGCGTTCAGTCATCACTTGCCTCACTCTGCTCAGCTCTTCAGCTCTACTCAATAGCCGCTTCGGACCCGGGGGTTCCCGTCTTGTAGTCCGAGGCGCGGCATACTACATCAAGAACTCGGGAAAATCAGTGGGTGCGCGTCGCTCTGCGACCAAGAAGCGCTTTGCAGTCACGGCGGGGACGTTGTGTTCTCAAAAAAGTTCGTAATTGTTTCATAAAAATATGAAAACGGTACACGATTAATTGCGCAGTGTTCTCGGCGGTCGCTTGCCGGCTCTGCCGACGCCACTGCCTATACTGCGACGACAGCCATCTGGAGCCTACCGATGCCAATCCATGCCGCCGGCCCTGCCGATCTCGACGACCTGGTTCGCTTGTTTGCCGACTACCTGAGCTTCTATGAAGTGGCGCGAACGCCAGCGGCGATTCAGGGGTTCCTCGCCGCGCGCCTGAGTGCCGGCGATTCGACGCTGTTTATCGCCCGCGATGAGGCCGGGCAGGCGCTGGGGTTCGTCCAGCTGTACGGGTTTTTTTCCTCGCTGGCGCTAGAGCCGGCCTGGTTGTTGAGCGATCTCTATGTGAGCCAGGCTGCACGCCGTCAGGGGGTTGGCGAGGCGTTGATGAACGCCGCCCGGGCGCATGCCGAAGCCACCGGGGCCTGCGGTTTGCAGCTGGAGACGGCGAAGAGCAATCTGGCGGGGCAGGCACTGTATGAGCGCCTCGGTTATGTGCGCGATGAAGTGTTCTATACCTATTGGCTCAGCCTGGCTTGAGCTGCCACTGCACGAGGAGTCGAGCATGGAACATCTGGTACTTACGATTATTGCCCAGGATCAGCCGGGTCTGGTCGAGCGTATCGCCCAGTGCGTGGCCAACCACGGTGGCAATTGGCTGGAGAGTCGCATGTCGCGAATGGCCGGGCAGTTCGCCGGGATTCTGCGCATCGCCGTGCCGGCCGAGGCGCATGGCGAGCTGGTCGATGCGTTGCAGGCGCTGAACGTGCACGGTATCCGCGTGTTGTTGGCGGGGGGCGGTGTCGAGCCGTCGTGCACCTGGAAGCCGATTCTCCTCGATCTGGTCGGTAACGACCGCCCCGGCATCGTGCGCGACATCACCCGTTTGCTCGCCGAGCAGGGCGTCAACCTGGAAAGCCTGGTCACCGAAGTGACGCCGGCGCCGATGAGCAGCGAGCCGCTGTTCCACGCCGAGGCGCTGCTGGCCGTGCCGCTGGGGCTGTCGCTGGATGTGTTGCAGGCCAAGCTGGAAACCCTCGCCGATGACCTGATGGTCGAGCTCAACCTGCGCACGGACACCTGAGCGCGGGCGCGTGGCTGAACATATCCACGGCTAACAGGCCGTTGAAAAGCGTAGGCGAGGCAGCCGAGACAAGGCAAAAACAGGCGAGGAAGCGCAGTTTACGTGTTGTAAATGAGCATTCCGAGCCTGTTTTTAACGCCGTATCGGCAACGCAGGTAGTTTTTCAACGGCCTGTTAACGGGTGTATCACTGTGGATAACCTGGGGAGCTTCGCCGCCAGCGCCCGTCCCCCGCGGCTTGCCGTTCCTTGGTCAAAAAAACAGCTATTTCAATAACTTGTGCACGTAAACCGGGGATGTTTCTGTGGATAAGGTTGGGATGGATAGCGGCAGCCCAGGCGTTGCGTGGGCTGCGTGGTGCTGATGGTTTTTTGTACAGCGCAGAGGCGTTTGCGTCGCGGCTACTCGCTGCGTTTGCGCAGGGTCAGCCAGGCGTCGACGCTGTAGACCGCCAAACCGGCCCAGATGCAGATAAAGGCCAGCAGCTTGCTCGGATCGAAGCGCTCGCCAAACACCAGCACCGCAAGCAACAGCACCAGCGTCGGCGCGACGTATTGCAGGAAGCCCAGGGTGGTGTAGGGCAGGTGCCGCGCGGCGGCGTTGAAACACACCAGCGGCACCAGGGTGATCGGCCCGGCGGCGATCAGCCACAGCGCTTCGGGCGTGCTCCAGAACTCGGTTTGGCTGCTCATCGCCGCCGGGTTCAGGAGCAGCCAGCCGATGGCCAGCGGCAGGAGCAGCCAGGTTTCCACGACCAGGCCCGGCAGTGCGGCGACTGGCGCCTGCTTGCGAATCAGCCCGTAGAAACCGAACGTCAGCGCCAGCACCAGCGACACCCAGGGCAGGCTGCCGACCTGCCATACCTGCTGCGCCACGCCCACTACCGCCAGGCCGACCGCCAGCCATTGCAGGCGGCGCAGGCGCTCGCCGAGCAGCAGCATGCCGAGCAGCACATTGACCAGCGGGTTGATGTAGTAACCGAGGCTGGCCTCCAGCATGCGCTCGTTGTTCACCGCCCACACATACACCAGCCAGTTGCTGGCGATCAGCACGCCGCTGGCGGCCAGCACGGCAACCCGCTTGGGGTTGTCGCGCAGTTCGCGCAGCCAGCCCGGGTGTTTCCACACCAGCAGCAGCGTTGCGCCGAACAACGCCGACCAGAGCGCGCGATGGACGATGATTTCCACTGCGGGCACGTTCTGGATGGCTTTGAAATACAGGGGAAACAAGCCCCAAATGATGTAGGCGGTGAGGCCGAGAATATACCCGCGCTGCGGGTTGACGGTGGCCATGGAGATCCTTGCTTAGGCAGCTAACTAAAGCCCTGAATTCTAGTCGTGACGCGCGGCCCTTGTCTGTGGGTTGAGGGTTTTCTTGCAGGGGAAAATCCAGCCAGTCGTAAGGAAGACGTTACAGCCTGGCGATGACCGTTCTGTAAGGTGGAGCCACCGCAGGCTTGTGCCCGCGGCGGACAAGCCGGCGGCAGGCTCCGCCCTACGACGGCGCCACGCCGCACCCCGCCACGGCTAGCCGGCTCAGAACAGCTTCAGCGGTTCTTCATCCAGCGCCGCCAGTTGCTCGCGCAGCATCAGCACCTGATCGCCCCAATAGCGCTCGCTGCCGAACCAGGGAAAGCTGTGCGGGAAGGCCGGGTCGTCCCAGCGCCGCGCCAGCCAGGCGCTGTAATGCATCAGCCGTAGCGCACGCAGGCCTTCGATCAGCGGCAGTTCGCGCGGGTTGAAATCGTGGAATTCCTGGTAGCCGTCCATCAACTCGGAGAGCTGACCGAGGCGTTCGTGGCGTTCGCCGGCGAGCATCATCCACAGGTCTTGCACCGCTGGGCCCATGCGGCAGTCGTCGAGGTCGACCATGTGAAAGGTCTCGTCGCGGCACAGCAGGTTGCCGGGATGGCAGTCGCCGTGCAGACGAATGGCCTGCACCGGGTTGTTGGCGAACAGCGTGTCGAGGCGCTTGAGCAGGTCGCGCGCCACCGACTCATAAGCCGGCAGCAGGCTGCGCGGAATAAAGTTGCCGTCGAGCAGGGTGGCCAGCGAGGCATGACCGAAGTTCTCCACCTGCAAGGCTTCGCGGTGGGCAAACGGCTTCAGCGAGCCGACTCCGTGCAGGCGGCCGAGCAACTGGCCGAGGCGATACAGATGATCGAGGTTGCCCGGCTCCGGCGCGCGGCCGCCGCGGCGCGGGAACAGGGCGAAGCGGAACCCGGCGTGCTCGAACAGGGTTTCCCCGTCGCGCACCAGTGGGGCGACCACCGGTACGTCGCACTCGGCCAGTTCGAAGGTGAAACTGTGTTCTTCGCGAATCGCCGCATCGGTCCAGCGTTGGGGGCGGTAGAACTTGGCGATCAGTGGCGTCTCGTCTTCGATGCCCACTTGGTAGACGCGGTTTTCATAGCTGTTCAATGCCAGCACGCGGGCGTCGCTGAGGTAGCCAATGCTCTCCACGGCATCCAGCACCAAGTCGGGCGTGAGGGTGGCAAATGGGTGGGACATGACTGGCTCCGGTCGGTGGGGCGCAGAGTGTAGCGCTTACCTGTACCCCAGCGGCGCTTGGTGTGGCGCGGCCGGGCTAATCGACTCGGCGCCTGCTCAGACTTGCGTGCCGAGCAGCACCTGATTGGCGGCAAACTGCGCGCGCACCGGGTCGCCCGCGCGCAGGTGTTGCGTCGCCAGGACGTCCGGCGCGACCAGCGCGCAGAGGGTTTGCCCGCTGGCCAGGCCGATCCGCACTTCGCTGGGGCCGTCGTTGGCCGGCAGGATCTGTTCAATCCAGCCGGTCAGCTGATTGCGCTGCGGGTCGGCGGCGCTGGACAGCGGGCTCAATTCGAGCCAGCCAGCCTTGATCAGGGCGACCACGCCGCTGCCTTCGGCCAATTCGAGTTTTTCCGTGCTGTCGCGGGTGATCTGCGCATGAATCCGCGCGCCACCGGGCAGTTCGATGTCGAGCAGGTCGTTGCGCCCCTGCGCCTGAATCGCCCGCACCCGCCCGCTCAGCTGGTTGCGCGCGCTGGTGCGCAGCATCAGGCGACCGAGCAGTTGCAGGTCGCCAGCGTTTTCGACCGCTTGCAAGACCTGCGCTTGCAGGCTTTCCAGGTGCTTGTAGAGCAGCACCAGGCGTTCGCCGGCGCTGGACAGGCGCGCGCCCCCACCGCCTTTGCCGCCCACGGTGCGTTGCACCAGAGGCTCTTCGGCGAGGTTGTTGAGTTCGTCGATGGCGTCCCATGCGGCTTTATAGCTCAGCCCGGCCGCCTTCGCCGCACGGGTGATCGAGCCTTGGATGGCGATTTGCTCCAGCAGCGCCATGCGCTGCGGGCGGCGGACGACATGCTGGGCGAGGGTGGTCAGGAGCGTCATGCGGGTGCGCTGTGTGGTGGGCGATATAACGCTGCAATGTGCGCGATGCTGACCGCCGAGTCAATCTCGTCGCCCGTCGTGCCTCGGTCTGCTAGTCATCGCCCGGTTTTGCGGTGCGTGCCAGGCAATACACATCGACCCGCGCGGCACCGCCGCGGAGCAACAGGCGCGCCAGGCTTTCGGCGGTTGCGCCGGTGGTCAGGACATCGTCGATCAGCGCCAGGTGCAGACCCTCGACCCGGCTGGCGTTCGTCAGGGCAAAGGCGCGGCGCAGGTTGCGCTGGCGCGCCGCCGCCGTTAGCTGTTGCTGCGCCGGGGTGTCGCTGGTGCGCTCGAGCCAGTGCGGTTGTTGCGGCAGGTGCAGGCTTGCGCTGAGCCACTGGCTGAGGAGGCCGGCCTGGTTAAAGCCGCGCTGGCGCTGCCGAGGGCCGGCCAGGGGCACGGGGAGCAGTAGGTCGGGGCGCGCCAGACCTTCCGCGAAGGCATGTTGCAGGTGATGTGACAAAAGCCCACCGAGCAGACGTCCCAATGGCCACTTGGCCTGGTGCTTGAAACGATTGATCGCGGTGTCGATGGGGAAGGCGTAGCGCCAGGGCGCTTCCACTCGCTGGAAACTCGGCGGTCGTTTCAGGCACGCGCCGCAGGTCAGCCCCGTGCTCGGCAGCGGCAAGGCGCAGACCTGGCAGTGTCCGCCGAGCCAGGGCAGTTCGGCTTCGCAACTGCTGCACAACGGATGGACGGTATCCGCCGGTTCGTCGCAGAGCAAACAGGTTTGTTTGTTTTTTAACCAGTTGTAAACCACTGGCTGGTTGCTGGGTTGACAGCGCATAAGGCTTCCATAAATATGCCGAACATCCGTGTCGTGCCTGAGCAATCTAGCAGGCTGTTGCCAATAACAAGGAATTACCCATGAGCGCCACCACCGCCGCCAACCTGCGCCACGATTGGACTCTCGCCGAGGTCAAGGCGCTCTTCGAGCAACCGTTCAACGACCTGCTGTTCGCCGCGCAGACCGTGCACCGCGCGCATTTCGACCAGAACCGCGTGCAAGTCTCGACCCTGCTGTCGATCAAGACCGGCGCCTGCCCGGAAGATTGCAAGTACTGCCCGCAGTCTGGCCACTACAACACCGGCCTGGAAAAAGAAAAGCTGCTGGAAGTGCAGAAGGTCCTGCAAGCCGCCGCCGAGGCCAAGGCCATCGGCTCGACGCGCTTCTGCATGGGCGCGGCCTGGAAGCATCCCTCGGCGAAAGACATGCCCTACGTGCTGGAGATGGTCAAAGGCGTGCGCGCCCTGGGCCTGGAAACCTGCATGACCCTGGGCAAGTTGACCCAGGAGCAGACCGTCGCGCTGGCCGAGGCCGGCCTCGATTACTACAACCACAACCTGGATACCTCGCCGGAGTTCTACGGCAACATCATCACCACCCGCACCTACAACGAGCGCCTGGAAACCCTGGCCTACGTGCGCGATGCGGGGATGAAGATCTGCTCCGGTGGCATCCTCGGCATGGGCGAGTCGCTGGACGACCGCGCCGGGCTGCTGATCCAGCTGGCCAACCTGCCGGAACACCCGGAAAGCGTGCCAATCAACATGCTGGTCAAGGTCAAGGGCACGCCACTGGCCGATGAACAGGACGTCGACCCGTTCGACTTTATCCGCATGCTCGCCGTGGCGCGGATCATGATGCCGCAGTCGCACGTGCGCCTGTCCGCCGGCCGCGAGGCGATGAACGAGCAGATGCAGGCTTTGGCGTTCTTCGCTGGTGCCAACTCGATCTTCTACGGCGAAAAACTGCTGACCACCGCCAACCCGCAAGCCGGCAAGGACATGCAACTGTTCGCCCGCCTCGGCATCCAGCCGGAAGCGCGCGAAGAGCACGCCGACGAAGTGCACCAGGCGGCCATCGAGCAAGCCCTGGTCGAACAGCGCGATGCCAAGCTGTTCTATAACGCCGCGTTCTGATGGCTGTGCTCTGAATAGGTGGGAGGGGCTTTAGCCGCGATCCGGCGTTAGGTCGGTCGCGGCTAAAGCGGATCGCCGCCCGGCCCCTCCCACGGTATTGCGTCCTTATATCCAGGTTGCCTATGTCTTTCGACCTTGCTGCCCGCCTCGCCGAGCGCCGCACCGCCAACCTCTATCGCCAGCGGCCCCTGCTGGAAAGCCCGCAGGGCCCGCTGGTGCAGGTCGATGGCCGCCAGCTGCTGGCCTTCTGTTCCAACGACTACCTCGGCCTGGCCAATCACCCGCAGGTGATCGAGGCCTGGCGCGCCGGTGCGGAAAAGTGGGGCGTCGGTGGTGGTGCCTCGCACTTGGTGATTGGCCACAGCACGCCGCACCATCAGCTGGAGGAGGCGCTCGCCGAGTTCACCGGGCGGCCGCGCGCGTTGCTGTTTTCCACTGGTTATATGGCCAACTTGGCGGCGGTCACCGCGCTGGTCGGTCGCGATGACACGGTGCTCGAAGACCGTCTCAACCATGCCTCGCTGCTCGACGCCGGCCTGCTCAGCGGCGCGCGCTTCTCGCGTTACCTGCACAACGATGCGGTCAGCCTGTCGAGCCGGTTACGCAAAGCCAACGGCAATACCCTGGTGGTCACCGATGGCGTATTCAGCATGGACGGCGACCTCGCCGACCTGCCGGCGCTGTGCGGCGAAGCGCGTCTGAAAGGGGCTTGGGTGATGGTCGATGACGCCCACGGTTTCGGTCCGCTGGGCGCGACCGGCGGCGGCATCGTCGAGCACTTCGGCCTGGGCCTGGACGATGTGCAGGTGCTGGTCGGCACCCTGGGCAAGGCCTTCGGCACCGCCGGTGCGTTTGTCGCCGGCAGCGAGGAGCTGATCGAAACCCTGGTGCAGTTCGCCCGGCCCTATATCTACACCACCAGCCAGCCGCCAGCGCTGGCCTGCGCCACCCTGAAAAGCCTGGAGCTGCTGCGTAGCGAGCATTGGCGGCGCGAGCACCTGAATGCCCTGATCACGCGCTTTCGCCAAGGCGCCGAGGCGATTGGTCTTGAACTGATGACCAGCGCCACGCCGATCCAGCCGATTCTGATTGGCGACAGCGGCCGCGCCCTGCAGCTGTCGCACCTGCTGCGCGAGCGCGGCCTGTTGGTCACCGCCATCCGCCCGCCGACCGTGCCGGCCGGCAGCGCGCGGCTGCGCGTGACCCTGTCCGCTGCCCATAGCCTGGAGCAGCTGGAGTTGTTGCTGGAGGCTTTGGCGGAGTGCTGGCCGCTGCTGGCGACTCAGGACGGGAGTGTGGCGGATGCGTGATCGGCTGATTCTGCTGCCCGGCTGGGGTCTTGGCAGCGCGCCGCTGGAGCCGCTGGCCGAGGCCTTGCGCGGCCTCGATCCACGCCTGCATGTGCAGATTGAGCCGTTGCCGTTGTTGGATTCCAGCGACCCGGCCGACTGGCTGGATGAGCTCGATGCCAACCTACCGCCGGACACTTGGCTGGGTGGCTGGTCGCTCGGCGGCATGCTCGCCGCGCAACTGGCGGTGCGGCGTGGCGAACGTTGCAGCGGCCTGCTGACCTTGGCCAGCAACCTACGGTTTGTCGCCGAGCCCAGCTGGCCTGCGGCTATGCCGGTCGAGACTTTTACTGCCTTTCGCCAAGGCTGCGCCGCCGATGCGGCCGCCACCCTGAAACGCTTTGCTCTGCTTTGTAGCCAAGGCGCTGCGGACGCCCGCGGTCTTTCCCGGCTGCTGTTGGCTGGCGCACCGCAGGCACAACCCGAGACGCTGCTGGCTGGACTGGATCTGTTGGCGGCGCTGGACAGTCGTGCAGCGCTGCAGGCCTTTGTCGGGCCGCAGCTGCATCTATTCGCCGGTCAGGATGCCCTGGTTCCCGCGAGTGCCGCACCGGCCTTGCTGGCGCTGTTGCCGGACGTCGAGATCGGCCTGATTGATAACACCAGTCACGCCTTCGCCCTGGAGCGTCCGCATGAGATCGCGGCGGCAATTCAGGCGTTTCTGCATGAGGCCGGCGATGACTGATCTCAGCCAAAACCCGCCGGGCGGCCTGCCGGATAAGCGTCAGGTGGCGGCTTCGTTTTCCCGCGCGGCCGAGAGCTATGACAGCGTTGCGGCCTTGCAACGCAAAGTCGGCGCTGAGTTGCTGGCGCAGGTGTCGGCCTCAATCAGCCCGCAGCGCTGGCTGGACCTGGGCTGCGGCACCGGGCATTTCAGTCGCGCGTTAGGCGAGCGTTTTTCGGCCAGCCAAGGTGTGGCCCTGGATATCGCCGAAGGCATGCTGCGCCATGCCCGGCCGTTGGGCGGCGCGCAGCAGTTTATCGCCGGCGATGCCGAGCGCCTGCCGCTGCGAAGCGCTTCCTGCGATCTGCTGTTCTCCAGCCTGGCCTTGCAGTGGTGCGCCGATTTTGCGGCGGTGCTGCGCGAAGCTAAACGGGTGCTGCGGCCGGGCGGTGTGCTGGCCTTCAGCAGCCTGTGCGTCGGCACCTTGCAGGAGTTGCGCGACAGCTGGCAGGCGGTGGACGGCTTCGTTCACGTCAATCGCTTCCGCCGTTTCGAGGATTACCAGCGCCTGTGTACCGCCAGTGGCCTGCAAGTGACGAGCTTGCAGACCCAGGCCGAGGTGCTGCACTACCCGGATCTGCGCAGTCTGACCCACGAGCTGAAAGCCCTCGGCGCGCACAACCTCAACCCCGGCCGCCCGGGCGGGCTGACCGGGCGGGCGCGCATGCTGGCGCTGCTCAATGCCTATGAGCAGTTCCGCCAGCCGCAAGGGCTGCCGGCGACCTATCAGGTGGTTTACGGCGTACTGCGTAAGGATTGATATGAGCACGGCTTTTTTTGTCACCGGCACCGACACCCTGATTTTCGATAAAGAGCCGGCAAAACCCGTCGTGATGGAGTTGCTATGAGTGCGGCCTTTTTCGTTACCGGCACCGATACAGAAATCGGCAAGACCACCATCGCCGCCGGTTTGCTGCACGCCGCCCGGATGGCGGGATTGTCGACCGCCGCGGCGAAGCCGGTGGCCTCCGGTTGCACCCAGACAGCTGACGGTCTGCGTAACGAGGATGCGCTGGCGCTGCTCGGCGAATGCAGCCTGGCGTTGCGCTATGACGAGGTCAACCCGCTGGCGTTCGCCCCGGCCATCGCCCCGCACCTGGCCGCGCGCGAGGCTGGCGTGCTGCTGGATGTGGCGGCGCTGCGGGCGCCGGTGCAGCGGATTCTCGACAAGCGCGCTGCGTTCACCCTGGTCGAAGGTGCCGGCGGCTGGCGTGTGCCGCTGGCGGGCCAGGCCTCGTTGTCGGACGTGGTGATCAGCCTGCGCCTGCCGGTGATTCTGGTGGTCGGCGTGCGCTTGGGTTGCATCAACCAGGCGGTGCTGACGGCCGAGGCAATTGTTCGCGACGGCCTGACTCTGGCCGGTTGGGTGGCCAATGTGATCGACCCGCAGACCGCGCGCCTGGACGAAAACCTGGCCACTCTCGCCGAGCGCCTGCCCGCACCCTGCCTGGGGCGCGTGCCGCGCTTGGCGGCGGCCTCGCCAGCCGCTGTGGCGACCTACCTCGATCTGACGTTGCTTGACCTCGCGCTATAAGCAGGCCATTTGCCATAGCCTTTTGCGTGTACGTTTTTTGAGCATTTTCTGTTTCAATGCAACGTAAGTGTCTTTCCCCAGCGAGAGTTTGTGCATGGAAATCTCCGGTAGCGCCTTTAGTTCAGGCCTCAGCACCATTCAGTCGGGGCAACGCCGCGTCGATCAAGCGGCTGCCGAGATCGCCAGTACGGCCGTCACGCCCCCGCAACAGCCGGTGCAGACGCCACCACAGAACCAGGTCAGGCAAGCGTCCGAAGTCGCCACCAACAATCCTCCTGATCTGGCGGAAAGCCTGGTGGCGTTGCGCGTTGGCCAGAACGAGGCACAAGCGGGTGCGCGCGTGGTGGCCACCGCAGATGAAGTGCTGGGTACGTTGATCGACACCACCGCTTAAGCGACTACGCCCCGACTGCAGACGCCGTCGAGACACCTGGGCGAGGAGGGATTCATGTACATTGGCGGCGCGTCGTCTTACCTGGCGCCAGCAGCCTCTCTACTGCCGGCGCGGTCCGCTTCGGCCAGCGTTTCACCCGCGGTATCCCCCGACCTGACTCGCGCTGCCCAAGCGCCAGCAACCCCAAGCCAATCGTTGCGTGACGAACAGTCGGCGTTTGCCCGAGAAGAAGCGGACCAGCCCACCGAACAGTCGGCCAATGGCCGCGGTAACACCAATCCCAGCCCGCAGCAGCAGCGCACCGAACAATTGCAAATCGCCGAACTGGTCAGTCGCGACCAGGAAGTCCGCGCGCATGAGCAGGCCCACTCGGCGGTAGGTGGGCGCTATGCCGGTGCGCCGAGCTACACCTACACCCGTGGCCCGGATGGCAAACGCTATGCGGTGGGCGGTGAGGTAGGCATCGATGTCGGCCCGGTGCCGAACGACCCGCAAGCGACGTTGCGCAAGATGGAAATCGTCCTGCGGGCAGCCTTGGCGCCCGCCGAACCCTCGGCCCAGGACCTGCGCGTGGCGGCGCAAGCGCAGGCGCAGATCGTCCAGGCCCGCGCCGATTTAGCCGAGTTGCAACGCAGCGCCGCCGAGCAGCAACGCGCCGAGCTGGCGGCGCAAAGCGAGCCGGACGAGGAGCCGGCGCCAGTCGATGAATCGCAGGAATCCACCGCGCAGGCCCAGCCGTCAACGCCTAATCTGGATCTATACCGGCAATTAGGCGAGCGCCAAGCGGCAGCACCGCTGATTGATCTACGTGCATGACCAGCCACCCAGAGGTGCTTGACAAGGCCGGGGCGTAAACGTATGTTTCAAACGCCTGTTTGATTGTTTGGTTGCCAAGGGGTAGCCAAGCAGTCGGGAGCGATCCCGCCAACGACCGCATACCCGGTCACCCAAACACTAAGAGTCCACCGCAGAGGTTAACCGCTATGCCTGATTACAAGGCCCCCTTGCGTGATATTCGTTTCGTACGCGACGAACTGCTCGGCTACGAAGCGCACTATCAGAGCCTGCCTGGCTGCCAAGACGCTACTCCAGACATGGTTGACGCCATCCTCGAAGAAGGCGCCAAGTTCTGTGAGCAGGTGCTGGCACCGTTGAACCGTGTGGGTGATACCGAAGGCTGTACCTGGAGCGAGTCCGGCGTTAAGACCCCGACTGGTTTCAAGGAAGCCTACAAGCAGTACGTAGAAGGCGGCTGGCCGAGCCTGGCGCATGACGTCGACCACGGTGGCCAAGGCCTGCCGGAGTCCCTGGGTCTGGTGGTCAGCGAAATGGTCGGCACCTCGAACTGGTCGTGGGGCATGTACCCAGGCCTGTCGCACGGCGCGATGAACACCATCGCCGAGCACGGCACCGACGACCAGAAGCACACCTACCTGACCAAGCTGGTATCCGGCGAGTGGACCGGCACCATGTGTCTGACCGAGCCGCATTGCGGCACCGACCTGGGCATGCTGCGGACCAAGGCCGAGCCTCAGGCTGACGGTTCGTACAAGGTTTCCGGTACCAAGATCTTTATCTCCGCTGGCGAACACGACATGGCCGATAACATCGTCCACATCGTATTGGCCCGCCTGCCCGACGCGCCGCAAGGCACCAAAGGCATCTCGCTGTTTATCGTGCCGAAGTTCTCGGTCAACGCTGACGGCACCGTTGGCGCACGCAACGCCGTTTCCTGTGGCTCGCTCGAACACAAGATGGGCATCCACGGTAACGCCACCTGCGTGATGAACTTCGACGGCGCCACCGGTTACCTGATCGGCCCAGCCAACAAAGGCCTGAACTGCATGTTCACCTTTATGAACACGGCTCGCCTGGGTACTGCTCTGCAAGGTCTGGCGCACGCCGAAATCGGTTTCCAGGGTGGTCTGAAGTACGCTCGTGAGCGTCTGCAGATGCGTTCCCTGACTGGCCCGAAAGCGCCGGAAAAAGCCGCTGACCCGATCATCGTCCACCCGGACGTGCGGCGCATGCTGCTGACCATGAAGGCCTTCGCCGAAGGCAACCGCGCGATGGTGTACTTCACCGCCAAGCAGGTTGATATCGTCAAGTACAGCAAAGACGAAGCCGAGAAGAAGCAAGCCGACGCACTGCTGGCTTTCCTCACGCCAATCGCCAAAGCATTCATGACCGAAGTCGGCTTCGAAGCGGCCAACCATGGCGTGCAGATCTATGGCGGCCACGGCTTTATCGCCGAGTGGGGCATGGAGCAGAACGTGCGCGACAGCCGGATTTCCATGCTGTACGAAGGCACCACCGGCATCCAGGCACTCGACCTGCTGGGTCGCAAGATTCTGATGACTCAGGGCGAGGCGCTGAAAGGCTTCACCAAGATCATTCACAAGTTCTGCCAGAGCAACGAAGCCAACGAAGCTGTCCAAGAGTTCGTCGCGCCGTTGGCCAAGCTGAACAAGGAATGGGCTGACATCACCATGAAAGTCGGCATGGCAGCGATGAAAGATCGCGAAGAAGTTGGCGCCGCGTCGGTGGACTACCTGATGTATTCCGGTTACGCCTGCCTGGCCTACTTCTGGGCCGACATGGCGCGTTTGGCTGCCGAGAAGCTCGCCGCGGGCACCAGCGAAGAGGCCTTCTACCAGGCCAAGCTGCAAACTGCGCGCTTCTACTTCGCGCGTATTCTGCCGCGTACCCGTACCTACGTTGAAACCATGCTGTCGGGTGCTAACAACCTGATGGACATGAAAGAAGAAGATTTCGCACTGGGCTACTAAGCCTTCGCGAATTCGCTTCGAAAAAACCGCTGCCCTGTCTGGCAGCGGTTTTTTTATGGCTGTGTATCCGTTAACGGTTGTACGTCGATTGTGTAGGGCGGGTGACGGTGCAACTGACTGTGCAGCCGATAGTCCGTGGTCATGCGCCTAACCCATCCTACGCATTACCGCGTTCCAGGTCGGCCCGCGCGCTCGCGGCCAAGGCCTGTGTTATGCGGGTTTAATCGTGCAAGGCCGTCCCATGCGGCGCTGGATCGCATCAACAGTTAACGGCGCAGCGATTTTTTATAGGTGTGCGGCCGCTGACGAAGCGCGTACTGAATTGTCGATTTTGCGAGCCAGGCCCGCTGCGCAAGTGATCTGGGGCAGGCAAAATGCCAGCCTTTGTTTCGTCTCGCTATTTTCCTGGAGCTCGCCTTGTCGCGCTTTGCTGCTGTGCGCTTCAGCCACTTTCTGCCGTCGTTGCTGCTGCTCGGCTGCGGGATGCTGGCGGCCAGCCTGCCGCACCTGAGCGAGTTCTTCACCTCGCTGTTCAATGTGTTGCCGACCCTGCTGCTGTTGCTCGGCGGCACCTTCTGCTTGGTCTACAGCCGTCAGCGCGAGCTGTTTTTGCTGCTGGTGCTGTACCTCGGCTATTTCCTCCTGGATATCCAGCTCGACCATTACCGCAGCGAAGGCCAGGTGCGCCCCGATGCCGCGCTGGTCTTCCATCTTTGCAGCCTGCTGTTGCCGCTGCTGTATGGGTTATATGCCGCGTGGCAGGAACGTACCCACCTGGTGCAGGACTTGGTTGCCCGTGCCGCGGTATTGCTGGCGTTGGGCGGGGTCGCCTTGGCGTTGGCGCAGCGTCACCCAGAGGCGTTGTTGCAGTGGTTGTCGGTGATTCGCTGGCCGGCTCTGCATGGCGAATGGATGAGCCTGGTGCAGTTGGCGTACCCGGTGTTTCTGCTTGGCTTGATCCTCCTGCTGGTGCAGTACCTGCGCGCGCCGCGGCCGCTGCATGCGGCGCAACTGCTCGGCTTGTGCGGCGTGCTGTGGATGTTGCCGCAGACGTTCAGCCTGCCGCATGCCCTGCATGTGATGAGCAGCCAGGTGATGCTGATGCTGGTGGCGGCGGTGGCGCACGAGGCTTATCAGATGGCCTTTCGCGATGAGCTGACCGGCTTGCCGGGGCGCCGTGCGCTGACCGAGCGCTTGCAGCGTTTGGGCCGCAGTTATGTGATCGCCATGGCCGACGTCGACCACTTCAAGAAATTCAATGACAGCCACGGCCACGATGTCGGCGACCAGGTGCTGCGTCTGGTCGCCAGCCAGTTGCGCAAGGTCGGCGGTGGCGGCAAGGCCTATCGCTACGGCGGCGAGGAATTCACCTTGGTGTTTCCCGGCAAAACCCTCGAGGAATGCCTGCCGCATCTCGAGGTGGTGCGTCAGGCAGTAGAGGACTATCACCTGCAACTGCGCGACAAAAACAGCCGTCCGCAGAATGACCAGCAAGGCCGCCAGCGCCGCGCTGGTACGAGCGCTGCGCAGGTGTCGGTGACCGTGAGCATCGGGGTGGCCGAACGCGCGGCCGAGCAAGGCAGCCCGCAACAGGTGATCAAGGCTGCCGACCAGGCGCTGTACAGTGCCAAGAGTGCCGGGCGCAACTGCATTCGCAGCCATGGCCAGCGGCGTGGCGCGATTAAGCTGGCGGCCCCGCGCAACTGAACTCGGCTGTTTATGGCGGCGCATTCAGCGCATGCACAATCGTTGTGCCGTGGCGTGACGTAGCAGAAGCTCGGGGTATTAACCCGCGCCCAGCGCGCTTGCTGACGGAGAACGACCATGCCCGAGTACAAGGCTCCCCTGCGCGACATGCGCTTCTTGATCGACGATGTCTTCGACTTTCACGCCAGCTACGCGGCGCTGGGCGCCACCGATGCGACCCCGGACATGGTCAGCGCGATCCTCGAAGAAGGCGCCAAGTTCTGCGAGCAAGTGCTGGCGCCGCTCAACCGTTTCGGCGACGAGCAGGAATGCCAGTTCAACAACGGCGTGGTGACCACGCCCAAGGGCTTCAAGGAAGCCTTCGCCCAGTACGTCGAAGGCGGCTGGAACGGCCTGGCAGCTGACCCGGCCTACGGCGGTCAGGGCCTGCCGCATTCGCTGGGCCTGTTGATCAGCGAAATGGTCGGCGCCAGCAACACCTCCTGGGGCATGTACCCCGGCCTGACCCACGGCGCCATGTCGGCGATCCACGCCCACGGCAGCGAGGAGCAGAAACAGACTTACCTGACCCAGCTCACCGAGGGTCGTTGGACCGGCACCATGTGCTTGACCGAAGCGCAGTGCGGCACCGACCTGGGCATCATCAAGACCCGCGCCGTGCCGCAGGCCGATGGCAGCTATGCGATCAGCGGCAGCAAGATTTTCATCTCCGCCGGCGAGCACGACATGAGCGAGAACATCGTCCATCTGGTGCTGGCCAAGCTGCCGGACGCACCGGCGGGCACCAAGGGCATCTCGCTGTTTATCGTGCCGAAGTTCCTGCCGGACGCGCAGGGCCAGGCCGGCGCACGCAATGGCGTGAGCTGCGGCTCGATCGAGCACAAGATGGGCATCAAGGCCTCGGCCACCTGCGTGATCAACTTCGACAGCGCCACCGGCTTCCTTATCGGCGAGGCCAACAAGGGCCTCAACTGCATGTTCACCATGATGAACCACGCGCGCCTGGGCACCGGCATGCAGGGCTTGTGTCTCGGTGAAACCAGCTTCCAGGGCGCGCTCAAGTACGCCAACGAGCGTTTGCAGATGCGCGCGCTGACTGGCCCGAAAGCGCCGGATAAGGTCGCCGACCCGATCATCGTGCACCCCGACGTGCGGCGCATGCTGCTGACCATGAAGGCCTTCAACGAAGGCAACCGCGCGCTGGCCTACTTCACCGCGCAACTGCTCGACCAGGCCCATCGTGCCGACAGCGCCGAGGCGCGCGAGGAGGCGGAAAACCTGCTGGCCTTCCTCACGCCGATCTGCAAAGCCTTTATGACCGAGACCGGCCAGGAGGCGACCAACCTCGGCATGCAGGTGTTCGGCGGCCACGGCTACATCCGCGAATGGGGCATGGAACAGCTGGTGCGCGATTGTCGTATCGCGCAGATCTACGAGGGCACCAACGGCATCCAGGCGCTCGACTTGCTCGGGCGCAAGGTGCTCGGCAGCCAGGGCAAGCTGCTGCGCGGCTTTACCAAGATCGTGCATAAATTCTGCGAGGCGCAGGCGGATCACGCACAGCTCAAGCCATACGTCGCGCAGTTGGCGAGCCTGAATACCCAGTGGGGCGAGCTGACCCAAAAGCTCGGCATGGCGGCGATGAAGAACCCCGACGAGGTCGGCGCGGCGTCCGTCGACTACCTGATGTACTCCGGTTACGTCACCCTGGCGTATTTCTGGCTGCGCATGGCGCTGGTCGCGCAGCAGCAACTGCAGGCGGGCACGGGCGAGGCGGCGTTCTACCAGGCCAAGCTGGCAACCTGCGCGTTCTACTTCAAGCGCCTGCTGCCGCGCACCGCGGCGCACCTGGCGGCGGCCGAGGCAGGGAGCGAGTGCATGATGAGTCTACCGGCCGAGCATTTCGGTCTCTGACCGACGGTTGTGTGGAAAAAAGACCCGCCAGCGGCGGGTCTTTTTATATCAATAGGCTAGAAACTTTGCGTGTCCATACGGTCACAACGCGACCCTATGTGTCTTAAAAGTTGTTCGGGTAAACTCCGAAGCCTGATGTAAACCCGTTGGTTCGTTCGAGGATTGCTCCATGGCTGACTACAAAGCTCCCCTGCGCGATATGCGCTTCGTACTCAACGAAGTGTTCGAAGTTTCCAAGCTGTGGGCCGAACTGCCGGCCCTGGCTGAAGTGGTCGATGAAGACACCGCCAGTGCCATTCTCGAAGAAGCCGGCAAGATCACCGCAGGCGTGGTCGCCCCGCTCAATCGCAGCGGCGACGAGGAAGGCTGCTCGTGGCACAACGGCGCGGTGAAAACCCCGGCCGGCTTCCCCGAGGCCTATCAGGCTTATGCCGAAGGCGGTTGGGTGGGCGTCGGTGGTGACGCGCAGTTCGGCGGCATGGGCATGCCCAAGGCGATCTCGGCCCAGGTCGAGGAAATGGTCAACTCGGCTAACTTGTCGTTCGGCCTCTACCCGATGTTGACCGCCGGTGCCTGCCTGTCGATCAACGCCCACGCCAGCGAAGAGCTGAAAGAAAAATACCTGCCGAATATGTATTCAGGCGTCTGGGCGGGCTCCATGTGCCTGACTGAGCCGCACGCCGGCACCGACCTGGGCATCATCCGCACCAAGGCCGAACCGCAGGCCGATGGCAGCTTCAAGGTGTCCGGCACCAAGATCTTTATCACCGGCGGTGAGCACGACCTGACCGAGAACATCATCCACCTGGTACTGGCCAAGCTGCCGGACGCGCCAGCGGGGCCGAAAGGCATCTCGCTGTTCTTGGTGCCGAAGTTCATGGTCAACGCCGACGGTTCCCTGGGCGAGCAGAACAGCCTGTCCTGCGGTTCGATCGAACACAAGATGGGCATCAAGGCCTCGGCCACCTGCGTGATGAACTTCGACGGAGCCACCGGCTGGATCGTCGACGCGCCGAACAAGGGCCTCGCTGCCATGTTCACCATGATGAACTACGAGCGTCTGGGCGTTGGTATCCAGGGCTTGTCCCTGGGCGAGCGCAGCTACCAGAACGCCGTGGAATACGCCCGCGACCGCATCCAGAGCCGCGCGCCGACCGGCCCGGTGGCTAAAGACAAAGCCGCCGACCCGATCATCGTGCATCCGGACGTGCGCCGCATGCTGCTGACCATGAAAGCGCTGAACGAAGGCGGCCGTGCCTTCTCCAGCTATGTGGCCATGCAGCTCGACACCGCCAAGTACAGCGAAGACGCCGCCACCCGCAAGCGTGCGGAAGAGCTGGTGGCTTTGCTGACCCCGGTGGCCAAAGCCTTCCTCACCGATATGGCGCTGGAAACCACCGTACACGGTCAGCAGATTTTCGGCGGCCACGGCTTTATCCGCGAGTGGGGCCAGGAGCAACTGATCCGCGATTGCCGCATCACCCAGATCTACGAAGGCACCAACGGTATCCAGGCCCTCGATCTGGTCGGCCGCAAAGTGGTCGGCAGCGGCGGTGCGTTCTACAAGCACTTCGCCGAAGAGATCAAAGCCTTTACCGACAGCGCTGACGCTTCGCTGGCCGAGTTCGTCAACCCGCTGAAAGACGCCATCGCCAACCTGGAACTGATGACCAGCGACCTGCTGGAGCGCGCCAAGGCCAACCCGAATGAAGTCGGCGCCGCCTCGGTCGAGTACCTGCAGGTGTTCGGTTACACCGCCTACGCCTATATGTGGGCCTTGATGGCGCGCACCGCGTTGGCCAAGCAGGATCAGGACGAGTTCTACGTCAGCAAGCTGGGCACCGCGCGTTTCTACTTCGCTCGTCTGCTGCCGCGCATCCACTCACTGACCGCGTCGGTCAAGGCGGGTAGCGAGCCGCTGTATCTGCTCGATGCCGCGCAGTTCTAAACGTACATGCGTATAAGAAAGCCCCGCTTCGGCGGGGCTTTTTTGTGCGCGCGGGTGGTCAGTTGGCGATCAGTTTTTCGACCAGGCCGGGGTCGTCGATGAAGCGGTTGCGCGTGCCTTGCAGGCTTTCGATCTTGTCGTTGCGGGCTTGCTCTTCGGCGTCCGGCGGATCGATCTGGTGCCACTGCTTGTACATCTGCACCTGGCCGACGATGGGCAGGTCGTATTCGATGTGCATGTAGAAGATCGCCCGAGCGATATTGCCCTTGGCCGCATCGCGTGGCTCAACCAGTTGGAAGCTGGTCTTCATATCGCAGCCGATGTCGTCGAACTTGCTCGGTACGCTGTCGCCCAGGTCGCTGAACTGCGCATTGCGCCGCGCCAGTTCGACGCGCGTCAGTGCCGGGTAAAAGTTGTGCAGGTCCGCGGCGAGATAGGGGTAACGCGGGTTCATGATGGTGCACTGGCGGTCGGTGATGCAGCGCAACGCGCTCTTCAGCTGTTTGCTGCTGTAGATCGGGCTGGCGGTCAGCAGGCCGCCTGCACTATCGAAGGACTTGTCGCAATACAGCGAGGTTCCGCCGTCAGCGTACAACTCATTCCAAAACAGCTGTTCGCTGGCTTGCGCATCGGCAATCTGGCTTTGGCCGCCGGCCAGGGCCGGTAGGTTGAGACTGGCTGCCAGGCAACCAAGGGCGATAACCACTGCACGCATAATGAGCCCCATGACCACCGTGTTCGGGGTCTGTTGTTTTTGTAGGACAAAGTGAGTCTAACAAGACGGCCGTCACAAAAAAACGCCGGGAGCGTTTTTTGACGTCGCCCCGCAGGGTGGCCGCCAGGGATGGCGGGCCACAAAATAAAGCCAAGCGAATGCTTGGTGGGTGCGTTGTAAGCTTTGGCTTACATGGCGCGCTGCCGATCGCCACTGTTGTCCCCCTGGGGCGGCGAGTAATCTGCTGCCCATGGACGTCGCGCAGGAAGCGCAAACCAACCAACAGGGATACGCGGGATAGCCACCAGGACGGTGTGCAGATCACGGATGTCAGGACTCAGTCTGCAAAGGCCCCGCACCAGCGGGGTTTTCTTTTTCCGGCGTGCGCCGCGCCACCTCTCAGCGATAACCGCGCTCTTCAGGGCCACCTCACACGCCCGAGCGGCACTGCCGCGTCTCAGCCTTTAGCGCACAGCGCCACCCACTCGGCATAGGCATTGATGAACTTCTGCAGGAACGGCTTGATGCCGTCGCCGAGCATGCCGGCTTCCTCGAAGAAGCTGCCAGCGCCGCCGAGGTAGGCCTCCGGCTGCTGCATCATCGGCACGTCGAGAAAGACCATGGACTGACGCAGGTGCTGGTTGGCGCCAAAGCCGCCAATGGCGCCGGGCGAGGCGCTGAGCACGGCGCCGGGCTTGCCGCTGAAGGCGCTCTGGCCATAGGGCCGCGAACCGACGTCGATGGCGTTCTTCATGGGCGCCGGCACCGAGCGGTTGTATTCCGGGGTGACGAACAGCAGCGCGTCGGCGGCTTTGAGCTTGGCGCGGAAGGCGCTATAGGGCGCCGGTGGCGGGTCGATGTCGATGTCTTCGTTGTACAGCGGCAGCTCGCCGATCTCGACGATCTCCAGCTTCAGCGAGGGCGGCGCGAGATCGGCCAGGGCCAGGGCGAGTTTGCGGTTGATCGAGGCCTTGCGCAGGCTGCCGACCAGAACGGCAACGTGATAAACCGTGCTCATGATGACTCCTTGCAGGTGAGAGAGGGGGCGAACGAGAGGGCGTCAGTAAAAAACTATAGACCGCCGCGCCCAGCATGGCCTTGGCCCACCCTAACCAGAGACGGCACGCGCGCGCGTGAAGGCGCTGAGCAGGTCCTCGCTAAAGGCTTGCTGCGCCTCGCTGGGCTGGCGGCCGCGGTGGTGGGTCAGCTGGAACTGCACGCTGAAACCGAGTTGCTCGGGCAATAGCGCGCGCAGCAGGCCGCGTGCCTGCCAGGGCGCGGCGATGTGCTGGGGCAGGTAGCCGATGTGTGCGCCGGACAGGACAAAGGCAAGGGTGCCCTCGACCTGTTCGCTGCGCGCGCTGCTGGTGGCGGCTTGCCAGGGCTCGTCGAGCTGAATGAAGCGATACGGATGGTGCACGCTGTCTTCGTCTTGCAGCTGTTCGAGGCTGATCGACGCAACGTCGAACAGGCGATGGCCGCGGCCGCAGTAGAGCCGCTGCTGTTCCTCGAACAGCGGCTGATGGTCGAGCGCCGCCTGGGTGCCGGCGAAGTAGCCGATGGCCAGGTGCAACTGGTCTTGCAGCAGGCGCCGCTCCAGCTCGGCCGGCATGGCGCTGAGCAGTTCGATCTGCACCGCCTGGTTGCGTTGGCGAAAGCGGGCGATGGCCGCGCCGACGCGCTCCAGCACCTGGGCATCCAGCGCTTCGGAGAGGCCGATGGTGAGGCTGCCGAGCAGTTTGTCGGCCATGCCCTGGGCTTCGCCCTTGAACGTCTCGATGGCCGCGAACAGCTTGCGCGCGGCGACTAGCACCTGCTCGCCCTTGGGCGTCAGGCGAAAGCCGGCCTTGCCGCGCTCGCACAGGCGAAAACCCAGGCGGGTTTCCAGCTTGGCCATCTGTGTGCTGATGGTCGATTGGCCGATCCCCAGCTCGCCCTGGGCGGCGCTGAAGCCGCCGCTGGCCACCACGGTGACGAACAGGCGCAGCAGGTGCAGGTCGAGGTCGCGCAGTTGGCTGAGCATGCCGGCTCCAAACATTGATGAATCTAGATGTCAGAGTAGATCACTTCGTATTTATCGGAAGCAACGTGCGG
The DNA here is from genome assembly GCA_002354655.1 of Pseudomonas sp. UBA2684. Taxonomy (GTDB): domain Bacteria; phylum Pseudomonadota; class Gammaproteobacteria; order Pseudomonadales; family Pseudomonadaceae; genus Aquipseudomonas. The sequence goes on along the minus strand of DELY01000006.1, from coordinate 83,127 downwards.
CGCAGGATGGAGCCGTTGTAGGAGCCCGCTTGCTGGCGATTCGCATGGTTAGCGGTGATCGCCAGCAAGCGGGCTCCTATCCCAAAGCAAACCGGTCCGCCTGACATGAGGTTATCGCCATGCGTCTTGCCGCAAGCCTGCTATTGCTTGCCTTCACCCTGCCGCTGCACGCCGCAGAGGCGGTGCTGAATATCTACAACTGGGCCGACTACGTGGCGCCCGAGGCGCTCAAGCGCTTCCAGAGCGAGACCGGCATCCGGGTCAAGTACGACACCTTCGACAGCGCCGAGGTGCTCGACAGCAAGCTGCTCACCGGCGGCAGCGGTTACGGCGTCGTGTTTCCCGCGTCCAGCGGGCTGGCACGGGCGATTCAGGCCCAGGCGGTGCAGCCGCTCGGGACGCTGGGCAATGCCGGCAACCTGGATACCGAGCTGCTGGGCAAGCTGGCCAGCGTCGATCCTGGCAACCGCTACGGCGTGCCCTACACCTGGGGCACCGTGGGCCTGGGCATCAACCAACAAGCGGTGCAGCAGCGTTTGCCGGGCGTGCCGCTGAACAGCCTCGATTTACTGTTCAAGCCGCAGTACGCCAGCCGATTGCAGGACTGCGGCATCGCCGTGCTCGATTCGCCGCAGGAGGTGATCGCCATCGCCCTCAACTACCTGGGTAAGGACCCCTACAGCAGCGCCGCCGCCGACCTCGACGCGGTGCAGCAACTGCTCGCCCAGTTGCAGCCGAACCTGCGCTACGTCGGCACCGGCAAGCATATCGACGACCTGGCCAACGGCAGCATCTGCCTGGCGCTGACCTACACCGGCGACGCCGGCATGGCCGCCGTCCGCGCCGCCGAGGCTGGGCAGCCGTTCGACGTGCTGTTCCGCATTCCGCAGGAGGGCACGCTGATCTGGTTCGACACCATGGCCATCCCCGTGGATGCCCCGCACCCCCAGGCCGCCCGCGCGTTTATCGACTACATGCTCAAGCCCGAAGCCATCGCCGAGCTGACCAACACGCTGTACTTCGCCAACGCCAATGCGGCGTCCGCGCCGCTGCTCGATAAGGCCGTGAGTGGCGACCCGGACATCTACCCGCCGGCCGAGGTGCGCGCCACCTTGTTCCCCGAGCGAATCCAGAGCCTGCGCGAGCAGCGCCTGCGCACCCGCCTGTGGACGTCCTTCCGTAGCCAGTACTGAGCGCTTGTGTGCTGCGACCGCCTCCAAACGCCCGCTGCAACGTAACGCGTCTTGCCGCGAACGCCTTGAGACGGTCTCGCTACGGCGCTCGATATTTTCACAACCGCTGAGGACCCGAAAAATGCATCACGCCTTCGACAACGACCAGGCCATCACCCGCGACAGCCTGTACGGCACCGCCGCCGAGCCGACCTACGCCGGCATCACCAGCTTTATGCGCCGTCGCTACAGCCGCGACCTGCGCGGCGTCGACCTGGTGATCAGCGGCGTGCCGTTCGACACCGCCACCACCAACCGGCCGGGTAGTCGTTTCGGCCCACGGGCGATCCGCGCCGCCTCGATCCAGTCGGCCTGGGCGCGGCATTTTCCCTGGGAGTTCGATCCCTTCGACGTACTCGCCTGCATCGATTACGGCGACTGCTACTTCGACCACGGCACCCCGCACGACACCCCGGCAGCCATCGAAGCGCACGCCGACAAAATCCTTGGCGCCGGCTGCGCCATGCTCACCCTGGGTGGCGACCACTTCATCAGCTACCCGCTGCTCAAGGCCCACGCGAAGCAGCACGGCGCGCTGGCGCTGATCCACTTCGACGCGCACAGCGACACCTGGCCGGACGAGGAGGGCCAGCGCATCGACCACGGCACCATGTTCTACCACGCCGCCCGCGAGGGCCTGGTCGACCCGGCGCGCTCGGTGCAGATCGGCCTGCGCACTACTAACGACGACGTCATGGGCTTTCAGGTGCTGGATGCCCGCGAGGTGCACCGGCACACCCCAGAGCAGATCGCCGAACGCATCCGCGCCCGCGTCGGCGACCATCCGGTGTACCTGACCTTCGACATCGACTGCCTCGACCCGGCCTTTGCGCCCGGCACCGGTACGCCGGTGTGCGGCGGCCTGAGCAGCCACCAGGCGTTGGAAATCCTGCGCGGCCTGCGCGGCATCAACTTGGTCGGCATGGACGTGGTGGAAGTGGCGCCGCCCTACGACAACGCCGAAGTCACCGCGCTGATTGGCGCCACCTTGGCGATGGAGATGATTTGCCTGTATGCCGCGCGGCATAAGGCAGTGTGAGGTGCGGCTGGCGCATGCCGGGGCAGCGCCATAAAAAGCCGGGCCATGAGGCCCGGTAATGGTTGCACGAGAAGTCGAGCGGTTTTTTGCTTACCAGAGCGACAGGCTGTAGCTGAGGATCACGCGGTTTTCGTCCAGGTCGCTGGCGATGTTGCTGCGGGTGGTGGCGTTGCGCAGGCGCAGGCCGAGGTTTTTCAGTGGGCCGCTCTGCACCACGTAGGCGATATCGGTGTTGCGTTCCCAGGTCTTGCCTTCGCTTTGTCCGGTGCCGCGTTCGACGTTGTCGCCGGACAGGTAGCGGGTCATAAAGGTCAGGCCGGGCAGCCCCAGGCTGGCGAAGTTGTAGTCGTAACGCGCCTGCCAGGAGCGCTCGTCCTGGTTGCCGAAGTCGTTGATCTGCACCAGGTTGACCAGCGAGTTGTCGGCACCGGCGATGTAGGCGAAGCCGGTGTCGCCGCTCAGGTGCTGGTAACCGGCGGTGAAACCATGGCCGCCGAGGCTGTAGGTGAACAGTGCGCCGAACGCGTGGTTGTCGACATTGCTGCCGCCATCGTCGGTGGAGCGCGCGTAGCGCAGGTCGGACTTGAAACTTTGCCCCGCGCTTAGCGGCAACTGGTGCACCAGGCCCAGGGTGTGCTGCCGATAGAGACCGTCGAGGCCGCCGTAGTAATAGCTGCTGCTGAGTTGCGGGCTCCACTGGTAGCGGCCGCCGGCGAAGAGGAACTCGTCGCTGGTTGTCGTGCTGCCCAGCACGATGTTGCGCTTGCCGCCGTTGAAAACCGCCATCTCCTGGTTGTCCGACGAGTCGCGCTGGTTGACCCGGTCGAGGCGGCCGAGGTCGAGGCTGAGGTTGTCGATCTCGTTGCTGGTCAGCCAGGCGCCGCTGAAGGTCTGCGGCAGCAGGCGGCTGTCGTTGCGCATCAGCACCGGCAGCAGCGGTTGCACGGTGCCGAGTTTGAGCAGGCTCTGCGAGGCGCGCAGCTTGGCGGTCAGGCCCAGCTCGGCGTATTCGTCCTGGGCGCGTTTCGGCGCCTCATGGTCGGATTTCAGCAGGCCGGTGCCGGTGCGCTCGGGGCTGGAGTCGAGCTTCAGACCGAGCAGGCCGATGGCGTCGACCCCGACGCCGATGGGGCCTTCGGTAAAGCCGGACTCGACGCGCAGCATAAAGCCCTGAGCCCATTCATCGGCCTTGGCCTGGGTGGCTTCGCTGCCGCGAAAGTCGCGGTTGAAGTAGAAATTACGTGCGTCCAGGCTGGCTGTGCTGTCGTCGAGAAAGGCTGCGCCGGCCGGTGCGATCAGGCCGATGGCGGTGCTGGCAGCGAGCAACTGGCGGGTGGTGTTACGGCGATGGTTCATGGGTGTTCCTCTTGTTTTTATTGTGGCTACAGCGTTTTTGGCCCACAGCCGTCCTGGCAACGCGTGCCGGGGCAGCGCCGTGGGGTAGGGGTATTCGAAAAAAGCGCGGGCCCAAGACGCCGGCCCGCGTTTACGCTCAAACGCTAGGGTCTATTGCCGTTTCATTCGCGGTCGCGCCGGAGCCGACCCTAGGCACCGCTCTGGCCAAGGCTGTCGCGCAGGTCGATGCGCGCGGCCTGAAACAGCCGCGCGTCCATCAACTTGGGCTGGCGCACCAGGGGCGCGAAGTCCATGCGCGCGAGGATGTCGCGCTCAAGGTCGACGCCGGGGGCGATCTCGATCAGCTCCAGGCCGTCGAGGGTCAGCCGGAACACGCAGCGCTCGGTGACATACAGCACCGGCTGGCCGCGCTCGGCAGCGCGGCGTCCGGCGAAGGTACGGTGCTCGACCTCGGCGACGAATTTGCGCATGGCACCGTCCTCGACGATGCGCAACTGGCCATCCTCGATGCGGATGTCCTGCGCGCCGGCGCTGAAAGTGCCGACGAACACCACCTGCTTGGCGTTCTGGCTGATATTGATAAAACCACCGGCGCCGGCCAGGCGTGCGCCGAACTTGGAGACGTTGAGGTTGCCGGCCGCGTCCGCCTGGGCCAGGCCGAGGAAGGCCATGTCCAGGCCGCCGCCGTCATAGAAGTCGAACTGGTAGGGCTGGTCGATCAGCGCGCTGTGGTTGCTCGCCGCGCCGAAGTCCAGGCCCGAGGCCGGCACGCCGCCGATTACCCCAGGCTCGGCGGTCAACGTCAGCAAATCGATCACCCCTTCCTCGGCGGCCACCGCGGCCACGCCTTCCGGCATGCCGATGCCGAGGTTGACCACCGCGCCGGCCCTGAGCTCCAGTGCCGCACGGCGGGCGATCAGCTTGCGCACGTCCAGCGCCATCGGCGTCAGGCTGTCCACGGGCACCCGCACTTCGGCGGCGAAGGCCGGGTTGTAGGCGGTGGCGAAGGTCTGCTGGTGGTTGTGCGGTTCGGCCACCACCACGCAGTCGACCAGGATTCCCGGAATCTTCACCTCGCGCGGGTTCAGCGAGCCGCGTTCGACGATGCGTTCGACCTGGGCGATAACCAGGCCGCCGGAGTTGTGCGCGGCCATGGCGATGGCCAGGCTCTCGATGGTCAGCGCCTCGCGCTCGAACGACAGGTTGCCGTCCGCATCGGCGCTGGTGGCGCGCACGATGCCGACATGGACCGGGAAGGCCTGGTAGAACAGGTAGTCCTCGCCATCGATCGGCATGTGTCGCACCAGATCACGCGTGGTGCAGGCATTCAGTTTGCCGCCGCCGAATTCGGGGTCGACGAAGGTGCCCAGGCCAACCTTGGACAGTTGCCCAGGCTTGCCCGCGGCGATGTCGCGAAACAGCTGCGAGATCACCCCTTGCGGCAGGTTGTAGGCTTCGATGCGATTTTCCACCGCCAACTTCTGCAAACCCGGCACCAGCCCCCAATGGCCGCCGATCACCCGCCGCACCAGGCCTTCGTGGGCCAGGTGGTTGAGGCCGCGACCCTTGCCGTCGCCTTGGCCGGCGGCATACACCAGGGTCAGGTCGCGCGGCGCCTGCTCGGCCTGAAAGCGTTGCTCCAGGGCGATGGCGATTTCCTCGGCGAAACCGATGCCGACGAAGCCGCCGGTGGCGACGTTGCTGTTATCGGCGATGCGCGCCACCGCAGCGGCGGCAGTCATGATTTTGCTCATAGCGGGTACTCGTAACGAAGGGGGCTATGTCATATGTCACCCGTAGGAGCGGCCATGGCCGCGAATCGCATCGCGGGCATGGCCCGCTCCTACAGGACTATTGCTTAGAACAGGTTCACGACCTTGCGAGCTAGAGCCAGACAAGGCGAAATCGGGCGAAGACGCGGAGTGTAAATCAGCAGTCTGAGCCCGATTGACTCGCTCGCCCTGCGGGCCAGCCTTCGGCTGTTACTCCGCTTCGCTTCGTTGCAACGCCGTATGGCCGACGCGCAGCAGATCGTGAACAGGTTCTTAGAAACTGCCGAACAACGTACCCAGGGTAATCACCACCACCAACGCCACCAGCGGGAAGGCCACGGTGTTGACGAAGATGAATTTGTACGACTCGCGGTGGGTCAGTTTGCAGATCGCCAGCAGCGAGATCACCGCGCCGTTGTGCGGCAGGGTGTCCATGCAGCCGGAGGCCATCGCCGCCACGCGGTGCAGCAGCTCCGGGCTGATGCCGGCGGCGTTGGCCATGGTCAGGTACTGCTCGCCGAGGGTCTTCAGGGCGATCGACATGCCGCCGGAGGCCGAACCGGTGATGCCGGCGAGGATGTTCACCGCCACCGCTTCGGAAATCAGCGGGTTGTCGGAGACGCCGAGCACCAGGTCGCGGATGATCACGAAGCCGGCCAGCGAGGCGATTACCGTGCCATAACCCACCTCGGCAGCGGTGTTGAGGATCGGCAGCATGGAGCCGAACGCGCCGTCGTTGACGCTCTTCTTCAGGTCCATCCAGCGTTTCCAGTGCATCGCGATGAGCAACAGAATGGCTGCGCTCAGGGCCACGATGATCGACCAGATGCCGATCAGCGACTTGGCGTCCTGCAACCCGCCGAACTCCGGCTTGGCCAGGTAGCTGGCGTCGATGCCCGGCAGCACCTGTTTGGCCATCAGGAAGTTCAGAGCGATCACCAACAGGATCGGCAGCAATGCCAGCCAGAAGCCGGGAATTCCGCTGTTGTCCTGTTGTACCGGGTCGTCACGATGCTCGCCATAGCCTTCGCCGGCAGTTTTCAGCTTGCGCGCCTGGGCGGTCAGCCACCAGGTGCCGAGACCGAACATGATCAAGCCAGCAATCACCCCCAGACCCGGCGCGGCAAAGGCATCGGTGCCGAAGAACGGGTTGGGAATGGCGTTCTGGATCGCCGGGGTGCCCGGCAGCGCGGTCATGGTGAAGGTGAACGAACCGAGGGCGATGGCGCCGGGGATCAGGCGCTTGGGGATGCCCGCCTCGCGGAACAACGCGGCGCCGATCGGGTACACGGCGAAGGCCACCACGAACAGCGACACGCCGCCGTAAGTGAGGATGCCGCAGGCCAGCACGATGGCCAGGATCGCCCGCTCGCTACCGACCTTGGCGACGATGCCATGGGCGATAGCGCGGGCCGATCCGGAGTCGTCCATCAACTTGCCGAACAGCGCCCCGAGCAGGAACAGCGGGAAGAACTGGATGACATAGCCACCCATGGCCTTCATGAACACCTGGGTGTAAGTCGGCAACAGCATCGCCACGTCGCCGGAGAACAGCAGGGCGAGCAGGGCTAGGAGTGGGGCGAGGATCAGCACGTTGATGCCGCGGTACGCGAGGTACATCAACAAAGCCAGGGAAATCAGAATACCGAGGGTACCCATGGGTGGTTCCTTTTGTTGTTGTTTTAGGCATCGCTCTGTGGCGACGCTTGTTGGGAGTGCGCGTTGAGTCAGGCAACAGACGCAAGCCGTAAGCAACCCTAGAGCGAAAGCTGTGCCAGGCGGCCCTACGACTTTGGTCTAAGTGGGCGAGAGACCTGTGCTTGAGGCTTGCGCTGATTTTCCGGTGACTCGATAAGGCCACACGGGCCGGACGAGGTGTCTTTAATTATGGAATAAGTCCAGAAATCTGGATGACTGAGCAGGCATCTATTCCAAAATTATGGACTTTTGCTTGTGTAGGCACAGCATCTGACACGAATACAGACCGTGGGAGGGGCTTCAGCCGCGACAACAGCTGTCGCAAGCCCGCCGCTAAAGCGAAATGCTACCCAGCGCCTTCCACGTCGTTGATGACTGGCTTAGCTCTTGTAGGAGCGGGCTTGCCCGCGATCTCTTGCGCACTCAAAAGCATCGCGGCCAATGCGGTTCCTACAGCCCGTAGCCCGGACTCCATCCAGGCTACGCATCTGACACGCGTACAGATCGTGGGAGGGGCTTCAGCCGCGACAACAACTGTCGCAAGCTCAGCCGCTAAAGCGAAATGCCGCCA
>DELY01000006.1:74953-75327 GCA_002354655.1 Pseudomonas sp. UBA2684 | reverse complement strand
CTCTTGCGGGCTCAAAAGCATCGTGACCAAGGCGGCTCCTTCAGCCCGTAGCCCGGATTCCATCCAGGCTACGCCTGACACGCGTACAGATCGTGGGAGGGGCTTCAGCCGCGACAACAGCTGTTGCAAGCTCAGCCGCTAAAGCGGAATGCCGCCCAGCGATTCCCACGTCGTTGACTGCTGGCTTAGCTCTTGTAGGAGCAGGCTTGCCCGCGATCTCTTACGGACTCAAAGCATCGTGGCCAAGGCGGCTCCTCCAGTCCGTAGTCCGGACTCCATCCAGGCTACGCATCTGACACGCGTACAGACCGTGGGAGGGGCTTCAGCCGCGACAACAGCTGTCGCAAGCTCGCCGCTAAAGCGAAATGCCGCCA
>DELY01000006.1:0-74818 GCA_002354655.1 Pseudomonas sp. UBA2684 | reverse complement strand
CTCTTGCGGGCTCAAAAGCATCGCGGCCAAGGCGGCTCCTCCAGTCCGTAGCCCGGACTCCATCCAGGCTACGCATCTGACACGCTTACAGACCGTGGGAGGGGCTTCAGCCGCGACAACAGCTGTCGCAAGCCCGCCGCTAAAGCGAAATGCTACCCAGCACCTCCTACAGGAAACCGCATAGCCCGGCTCAGTCGTGCTTGCCCAGGCCATGCAGGGCCAGCTTGGCATACAGACCGGCACGGGAAATACCCAGGCGTTCGGCGGCCTGTTGGCGGTTGCCGGCCATGGCCTGCAACGCATCGACCAGCGCCTGGCGCTCGGCCTGCGCCAACTGCTCGGCCAGGGTCTGCGCCGCAGTGGCGGGCTGCGCTGTGGGGCTGTGCGCCGCTGGCGTCACCGGATCGATCAGCAGCGCGCGCAGGGCCGGCGCATCCAGGCGCCCGTCGACGTCCAATTGCGCGCGCTCCAGCAGGTTGCGCAGCTCGCGCACGTTACCGCGCCAGGGCTGCGCGCTGAGCAGGGCGAGGGCATCGTCAGTCACTTCCAGCGGGGCCTGAGCGGAGCGATTGGCGATATCGTCGAGCAAGTGTTCCAGCAGTGCCGGAATATCTTCGCGGCGCTCACGCAGCGGCGGTACGCGCAGGGCCAGCACGTTGAGACGGTAATACAGGTCATCGCGGAACTGCCCGGCGGCCACCTTGGCCTCCAGGTCAATGTGGGTGGCGGCGATCACCCGCACGTTCAGCGGCTTGACCTGGTTCGAACCGAGCGGCTCGACCTCCTGTTCCTGCAACACCCGCAGCAATTTGGCTTGCAGCGGCAGGGGCAGATCGCCGATTTCGTCGAGAAACAGCGTGCCGCCATTGGCCACCTCGAACTTGCCGATCCGCGCCTTGCGATCCGCTCCGGTGAAGGCGCCGGGCGCGGTGCCGAACAGCTCGGCCTCGACCAGGGTTTCCGGAATCGCCGCCACGTTCACCGCAACGAACGGGCCATTGGCCCGTGGCGACAAGTTGTGGATACCTTGCGCGAGCAGCTCCTTGCCGGTGCCGGTTTCGCCACGCAGCAGCACCGTGGCGTCGAGTTGCGCGGCGCGGCGGGCCTGGCGCTTCACCTCGCTGGCCGCGGCGCTGCTGCCGATGAACCCGGCGATGGTGTAGCGCGCCCGGCGCGCCTTGGCCAGCTCGTGCTGGGTCGCCACCAACTGGCTTTGCAGGCTGTTGTACTTGGCCATCAGCGGTTTCAGGTGGCGCGCCCGGTCGAACAGCACGAAGCCCAGGGCGCCAACCAGGGTGCCGTCCTCGTCGCGCAACGGGATGCGGGTCACCACGAAATGCTCGCTGCCGAAGGCCATCAGGTCGAGCATGCTCGGCTGGCCGCTCTCCACCACCTCGCGCAGACGGCTGGCCGGCAGCACTTCCTCGATTTCCTTGCCGAGCACGCTACGCGGATCGCTGATGCCGACCTTCTCGGCGTATTTGTCGTTGATCCAGACGATGCGCGCCTGCCGATTGACCGCGATGGTGCCTTCGCACTGGGCGTTCAGGTGATCGAACAGCAACGGCATGGCCACCGCGCGAAAGCGCTCGGGCGAGACGCCGATGATCAGGCCGTGTTGATCGAGATCGCCGCGGGAAATCGCCATGGCAGCAGGGTTCCGAAGAAGTGATGCGGCCGATTATGGGTGGCGCCACGCGCCAGCGGCAAGGAACCATCAGGGGGCTGCGGAGGTCGATTACCCAGTACAGCCCAGCCGGGCTAACTGAAAGGGAGTTGATTCATGGACCTGATCCGCATTCTGATCGCCATCCTGCTGCCGCCGCTCGGGGTGTTCCTGCAAGTCGGTTTCGCCGGCGCCTTCTGGCTGAACATCCTGCTGACCTTGCTCGGCTACATCCCCGGGATCATCCACGCAGTCTGGATCATCGCCAAACGCTGACGCTCGCCGCAGCAACCCAAAAGCCGCGCTATTGCGCGGCTTTTTATTGGTGGTGGGCCCACACGGACTCGAACCGTGGACCCAAGGATTATGAGTTGCCTAGAAACGCTGCAAACCCAGTGAAATCGTGCGTAGCTTAGCGCAGGTACAGTTAGCTGAAAGTAGCGTCGTAGAGCGGGTTAAGCGTAATTGAGCGTAGCCTGCAAAAGCTGGGCACTGTACCGCTGGTGTACTGTTTTTTGTACCGCGAAACGGTCAGGGTTTGATTTTTCATCGGGAATCTGACCGCGTAGATGCCACTGATCGTGATGTGGATCAGGCGTTGATCCGCGAGCAGTTACCAGCGTTGGAGCGCAGTACTTGCTTGCTCAGGCGAGCGTGGCGAGTAGGCATCGCATATGGCTGCGGCAATCAGGAGGTGTGCTGAGTTTTGACTAGTGCGCGCTCAGGTTTGAAGTGCAGTGAGTCGAAAATAGGGGAAGGCGAGGTTTAACTTTCTGTAAACCGTGGTCTGTCCCCTATTAACTATCGGCATTCTGAAAATAAGCTCCGTACTGTTGAGAGAGGCGTATATTTATAGAAAGGCAAATTTGTTTGGCACTAAATTAATAATTTACACCGGTGTCGGTTGGGTGCCAGTTGCTCAGTTGCTGGCTAATGCTGCTGAGTTTATATTCTTCATCTTCCATGCCGATTCGAAGTGCAGACTCAACTCTTGAATTATCTATTCTTCCTCCACGGCCAAGCTCAGTCATTAGGCCGCCAGTTAAAATCCCTACAGCATCATGACCTCGAACATAGTTCCATGGGTCTGTGGAGGGTAAGCCAGCCACAAGTGTTTTAAGCTCTTCAGCAGTGCTCGCCACTCCGCGCGATACACAAAATTCATATACTCTCTCTAGGTCGTAAGCCCATCTATTTGAAATGATAAAGTTCTGCGGTTTTAAGCATTTTAAAGAGACGTCGTTATGAAGTAAGTTGGCTGCCCTTATTTTTCCGAATTTTTCGCTAATACTCCTTATGTATTCGCGTACGGTGTTTCCGATTTTTGCTTCAAATGTATCAATTTTTTGAGGGGTGGCGTACTCACTCAAAAGTTTGTCTAGCGCCCTAGACCTAAGTAGCAAACCTTCAAGGTCGCGGGGGTCTGTGGACAAGATATTTGGTGGGCGATTTTCGATTGGCTTCAGCCAGTCTACGTCAGCATCAACAACGCCTATCAGCTTAGAGTTTACGGGGTCCTGTCTAAGGGCTGCAACTGTTTCGATTACATTAGCTTTTCCTCCAGCTGCAACTAACGCAACACCCTTGTATCGCCGACACTCAAAAAATCGTATGTCGCTAGGGCCTTCAACAAGCCAAAAAAAACCTTTAAAATCGGTTTGCATCATCTTGATTTCAGCAATGAGGTCTCCGACACTTTTATTCCACTGATTCATCGGCACTCGCATCCAAGGCTGTCATTAAGTCGTCCCGACCGCCCACGATGAATGGGGAATGGGTTGCGATTATTGAGTAAAAATCAGAAACCTTGGATATTGATAGTAGCTCCGGTAGAAAAGCTTTCTGCCAATTAACATGTAAGGATAATTCAGGTTCGTCAATTAAAACTAAAGTGTTTTTTGATACCTTAAATAGCAACTCGTAGAGTAATACAATCTCGTGTTGTTCACCGGATGATAGTGAGTCCAGAGGGATTTCAAGGTCTCCGGGCCCCTCAGCATAAAGTCCTCGGTCTTTGCTCAAAAGAATTTTCTTGTTTTTAAATTTAGCCTTGAGGCTGCTTAGTAGAAGCTCAGTTCTGTCGGCTAATGACTCAAAGGCTTTTAGTTTTTCTTCGCTGTCCTCAACGTAGAGGCTCATAATTTCGAGCTTTTGAGGTTCTACGTGGTCTAAGACTTGAATGTTAAAGGATTGGAAATTCTCAGAGTCTAGGATTCCTAGGTTTTTCAGATTTTCAAGTTGCTTTGCTAGTTCTGTAAGTCTGTTCTTTAGATCAGGTAGTTCTAGCGGCTTTGCAGACTTGGTAATGAAGCGGTGGGGGAAAGATTGGTCTAGCTCTTGAGATTGTTTGCCATAGTCTTTCAGGGCTGTTCCTATATTATTGGCTAGCTTAGCTGCACAATCATTAACCGCAGAGACTAACTTGGTGCCTTTTTTATTCCATTCATTGGCTTGTATTGGCTTGTAAAGTCTATTTGTCTCTACAAGGTGAACGCTGACTGTTTTCAGAATTGCGGTTATTGATTCTATATTCCTGCGTTTTTCTTTTGATCTGTTAGGTCGGTGAAAAAATACATCTAGCTCGTCAGGGCCTACTTCTTCGCCGGTACGTTCATCAAACCATACGCCGGGTGCAATCCGATTGTACCAAGGGGGGATTCGCCCACCTACAGGAGCATCTTCTGAAAAGTTATGAGAGGCATGTGTTTTCTTATCCTTTTTTATCTCGACTTCAATTCGGTGACTTATATTTTTCCGGCGGACTAGTTGTGCGGTTGATGCGCCTGCTCTCTTTACAACTATCTCCCAGCCGCTACTCAGGCGTGCATTAATTTGTGAAAAAGGAATCGATGCCAAAGAGTCATAGTCGCAATTGAATAAATTGCTAATGCTTTTCAGAAGCGCGGTTTTGCCGACGCCATTTGGGCCATGTACGATGGTGACTCCATCTGTATGGTTTAGAGTGATCTTGTGATTATAAAGTCCGTACAGTCCTAGTATTTCATACTCAATAAGTCTTTCTGTGCTGCTTGTGTTTGTTTCGTGCTCGTGAGTGCTTTCCATTAATTGTTCCTTGTCACTTATGTTTAGTTAAGTAATAGGGGTAAGCAGCGATTTTTATTTATTGCAGCTGAATTTTAAACATACTATATGGTTCGGCACTTAGGGAACGCTGAGCATCCCCAAAACTGCTGCCCCGCTTTCGCCCCTGATTTCACTGTACGTATCAGCAGCGCACTGCCACATTTCGGACATTGCCGCTCGGCTGTCGGATCACTTCTGCGTTTAAGGTTTTGCACATGCTCGCGATGTGTGGCGAGCGTCGGTGCGCGGCGGCCGGTTTGCAGTGCGTGCAGCATGGCACCTACTTCAGCCTCGCTGAATACCGGCTGCTGGAATGACTTGATATAGCGGATAAAGCCGATGCCTTGGGTGACGTTGGCCGGCACTTCTGTTTTAAAGGTGCTGCCGCCGACAAAGGTGATGACCGAGTGCAGGTGCTCGGGGCTAACGCCAAGGGTTGCTTCTAGTGCTTTGAGGTGCTTGTAGTTCTGGCGTAGCGGGTTCTGGAATTTGAAGGTGTGCTTGGGGAATTTCTGCGTCCACTGTGGCTGCTTTTCGCTGCCGAAGATCCAGCCGCTCATATTCTTCGTTTCCAGCACGAAGATGCCGTAGGGCGAGAGGAAAACGTGGTCGATCTGCGTGGTACCGTCTGGCGCGTTCAGGGTGACGTTGTGCAGGCGGCGGTAGGTTTGCTTATCCAGCTGCCAATGGGCAAACAGCCGCACGAGGAGTTCGCCGATATGACCCTTGGCCCAAGGCGATTTGAGCAGGCCGATCAGCAGCATCAGCGGGATAAACCAGCCCAGCGTGCCCCAGAGCTGCGCGATGACGGGGGTGAAGTCCATTTCCTGTCCTGGTTAATCCTGAGTTAACCGGATAGTACCGAAACTTGGCGTAAAAGCGCGAACCTAATACTAAAGCCTCTAGCGCGGGCCTTTTAGGCCTGTGCATGGCGAGGACGATTGAGGCCTGATGCGTCAGCGATTCAGGGGGTGAGCCGATACATGGCGTTATTCGGCTCACTGTGGCGTCGCAGCGCAAGGCTGCTGGGGTTGAGTGAATCTAGAACAGTTGGCCCCGCGTTATGGTTTCAGTGCTTCTTTGCCAGCAACTCAGAGCGGCCAATCACTTCACGGCTGCGCTCTGGCTTGCGTGGCCCGGAGAAGCCGGCTTCTGCAATAGCATTATCCAGGCCGCGAAAGTGCGGTGCTGCTTTGGGGCTGCGCAATGTCTCCATGCCCTGGTTCCAGGCGTGCACCATCTGTTTGGCCACATCGCGCCAGGCGGGCTCGTTTTTCGCGGCGTCGATAACTTCTTTGCCGACCTCTACGGCGGATTCGCAGAGTTGCTCGACCATGGCGGCGTACTGGCTAGGTGGAATGCCCAGCACGGCTTTGAAGAACGATTCCAGTGAGCGGCCTGGTGTCCAGGTTTGTCTGCCGCTGATGGACAGGCCGGGTGGGTTGTCGGCGAAGCGCGGGTAGGCCTGGGTGGTTACCAGGTCATAGATCGGGGTAAAGGCTACGTCCGCTCGGGAGGTGTAAAACAGCGCGATATTCTTCGAGTGGCAGTCGGCATTGCGCACTACGTAGTTGGTCAGCAACTGCCAGCCCAAGTGTTCACGTTGCGTGTGGAGGCGTGCAGCACTTATGTAGGCGCGGGTTGCGCTCCATACTCGCTCGGTGGTGGGGCTGTATTTTTCGTGTGGGGGTAAGCCCAGCAGTCCGCATGCATCCTCGACCCCGCAGCGTGGGACGCCTTGTGCGTCGACGTCGAAGCGATCCACCACCAGAACCTTGCCATCCTCGGACATGCGGCAGGTCGCGACCGGCACGACATTCAGTCGCGCGAGCACGCGCATGGTGTAGAACTCGTTGAAGCCGAGAAATGGCGTGCTGTCATCGGAGCCTTTGATGATGTGAAAACCGGTGCGCAGGGTCGGTTTGCCCAGGGGTTCCCGAGTGTGGGCAGCGTCTGTGGCAATGAACTTGGGCACGACCCCCGATACAGCCACCTGGGCGTATTGCCGCACCAGGTTGGTGAAACGTTCGGTGCTGTTTTCCGCCTTGAGCAGCTGACTTATCTCGAGTGGCGCCATCTCGATGCCGGGTCGAACGCCTTCAGGCGTGACCGACACTCTGCCGATGCCGGTGCCCCCGACCAAGGCCAGCAGCGATAAATCGGTGCCATCGAGCAGTGGGCCGAACTCCTCGCGGATAACGCCGAGCAAATACCCCTCGGGCAGGTTTTGCCGGAAAAACGGGAACAAGTCGCGGGGCCAGCGCCATGCTTCTTCACGAACGGGCATAGCCAGGCTGACAAAGTCTTCCAGTGCTGTTCCTGGAAGGTATTTCAGCACGTATTCATCGCGCTCCCGATAGAGTTTGGCGACCAGCCTTGAGCTGACGTGGACGTCGAGGATCATGCTCAATCTCTCCCTGAGCGCTGCTCGTTGAGGATGTCTTCAACCGTGCGTTCGTGCCCGGCCTTAACCAGCTTCAAGTCATAGCCTGCCGCCTCCAGCAGGCGAACCAGCACTGAGACGCTCATATCGCCTTTGGCCAATGTTTCCATGCGGGCCACTGTGGAGCGTGATACGCCGGCACTGCTGGCCAATGCCTCTTGGCTCAGCTTCGCGTCACCACGCGCCTGTTTTAGCATTTCGGAAACATCGTATAGAGAGGTCATTTGTAGCCCTCGGGCGTCAATAAAAGCGGATACGTCGAAAAATGTAGCTCTTGGGCTACATTTACACAAGGGCCGCCAGAATTGATTTGTAGCTTACGGGCTACGGAATGGACGTATTAGTCATCATCTGTGGCTTAAGGGCTACAAATTAGCTGGCATGACTAGGCTCCTGCATCCGCCATTCGGCTGCCATCGGGCTCGCCTCGCCGCTGTTGCGCTAGCAGGGCCTTGGCCAGGCTGGTCTCGCGCTCATTACCCAGCTGGATTGCGTCCACCAGGGCAAGCTGGCGTATAGCGCCTCACCCTGGCGTGTGGCACTGGGCACGCTTTTGAACAAGGGCTCGATGCTTTGGCCCATGTCGCTGCCCAATGCATCCTTCTCGGCATAGATGTGCTCACCGCCGGACAGCAGATGCGCAGTGGCCAGGCCACGCACGATAGGGCCGGGCCGTACCGGGAGCGCGTATTTCAACCCGTGGGCGAGAAATTCGTTGAGGGCGCGGGTGTTGAGCTGCGGCAGTGCGCTGTTGCGCCCTAGCTTGGCGAGCCCGGCATTAATGCAGCGATTACCCGCTTACCCTGATGGCTTCTTACAGCCCGAGTTAGGAGTGGACGCGCTTCTAGAAAGGCTAAGAGGGGAGTTGGAGGCTCTTCATGCGGTGGAGGAGTGACTGGCGGTCGGTTTTGTCGCGCTGATCTAAAAAACCGGGTCGCAGGCGAAACCAAGTGGTGACCAATACGGTGACCAAAAATGATTTATAGCGCAGAAAAGAAAAAGGCCAGTCCGAAGACTGGCCTAACTCTTTGATCTTTATGGTGGGCCCACACGGACTCGAACCGTGGACCAAAGGATTATGAGTCCTCTGCTCTAACCAACTGAGCTATGGGCCCTCAGAGGCGGGCGGATTATACCGGCGCCTTCTCGGCAGCGCCAATCGAACGGCGTGGGCCGAGGAAGTTGTGCGCAAAAGTGTCGGCGGCGAGTGGCCGGCTGACCACGAAGCCTTGGATTTGCTCGCAGCCTTCGGCGGCGAGGAACAGTTCCTGGGCTTTGGTCTCCACCCCTTCGGCGATCACCGTGAGTTGCATGCTGCGCCCCAGCGCGATGATGGCGCGGGCGATGGCGGCGTCGTGTGGGTCGTCGGGCAGGCCGCGGACGAAGGATTGGTCGATCTTCAGGATGTCCAGCGGCAGGCGTTTGAGGTAGCTCAGCGAGGAGTAGCCCGTGCCGAAATCGTCGATGGCCAGTTGCACGCCGAGGGCTTTCAGTTGGTGGAGGATGGCCAGGGCTTCCTCGGCCTGATTCATGATGAAGCTTTCGGTGATTTCCAGTTGCAGCAGGCTGGGGTCGAGCATGCAGCCGTCGAGCAGGTGCGAGATGCGCTCGACCAGCTGCGGTTGGCGCAATTGCATGCCGGCGAGGTTGACTGACAGCGGGCCGAACGGTGCGTGGTGGCTCTGCCAGTCGCGCATTTGCCGGCAGGCTTGCTGCAGCACCCAGTCGCCGAGCGGCAGGATTAGCCCGGTTTCTTCGGCCAGCGGGATGAAACGGTCCGGCGGGATTTCACCGAAGACGGGGTGGTGCCAGCGCACCAGGGCTTCGGCGCCGACCAGGCGTTGGCTGCTCAGGCTGAGCTTGGGTTGGTAGTAGAGCTGCAGTTCTTCGCGTTCCAGCGCGCGGCGCAGCTCGTGCTCCAGGGCCATGCGTTCGGTGGCCTGGAAGGTCAGGTCGCGGGTGTACATTTCCACCCGGTTGCGGCCTTTGGCTTTCGAGCGGTACATGGCGGCGTCGGCGTTTTTTACCAGGGTGGCGACATCCAGGCCGTCCTCCGGGTACAGGCTGATGCCGATGCTGGCGCTGATGAAGAACTCGTGGTCGTCGATCTGGAACGGCGGGCTGAAGCAGGCCAGCAGTTTGTTGGCGACCAGTTTGGCGTCGCCGGTCTGGTGCAGGCCGGGCAGCAGGATGATGAATTCGTCGCCGCCCAGGCGCGCCACGGTGTCGATGTCGCGCAGTTGTTCCTTGAGGCGCACGGCGATGCTTTTGAGCAGTTGGTCGCCGACCGGGTGGCCGAGGCTGTCGTTGATGTGTTTGAAGCGGTCCAGGTCGAGAAACAGGATGGCGCCTTGACGGTCGTCGGCTTGCGCGTCGTCGAGGGCGGCGCGCAGGCGGCTTTCGAACAGTAGGCGGTTGGGTAGGCCGGTCAGGGGGTCGTGGTGAGCCTGGTGGTCGAGGCGTGCCTGGGCGTGCTTGAGCGGGGTGATGTCGGCAAATACGCCGACGAAGTGGGTGATGGCCTGGCTTTTGTTGCGCACGGCACTGATGGTCAGCCACTCCGGATAGAGCTCTTGGTTTTTGCGGCGGTTCCAGATTTCCCCTTGCCAGTGGCCTTCATCTTCCAGCTGATGCCACAGGGCGCTGTAGAAGGCACTGTCGTGTTGGCCGGAGGCAAGCAGTCGCGGCGTTTGCCCGAGCGCTTCGGCCTCGCTGTAGCCGGTGATTTCACTGAACGCGCGGTTGACCGCGACGATGCGTTGCCGGGTGTCGGTGATCATCACGCCTTCGGCGGTGCTCTCGAATACGGTGGCGGCTTGTTGCAGTTTTTCCTGCATCACCTGGCGCTCGGTGATGTCGCGGGCGATGGTCAGCAGGCAGGGTTCGTCGCCAATCGGGATGAGCTGGGCGGACAGCTCGCATAAGCGCAACTGACCATCGCGTGTGCGAATCGGTGTGGCCAGGTCGCGCACGCTGCCGTGCAGCTTGATTTGCTCGATCATGCGCACGCGGTCGTTCGGATTGGCCCAGATGCCCAGCTCCAGGGTCGAGCGCTCGGCCGCTTCGCTGTTGCTGTAGCCGGTGATGCGGCTGAAACCTTCGTTGGCTTCGATCAGCAGGCCATCGCTGACGCGGGTGAGCAACAGGCCGTCGGGCGAGGCGTGGAAGGCTTTGGCGAATTTCTCTTCGGAGATTTGCAGCTGTTGCTGGGTGGCTTTGAGTTGGCTGATATCGCGCACGATCACTACCAGCGCAGGGGTCTCGGCGAGTTGGAAGGCCTGGGCGGAAATCAGCCCGGTGAAGAACTGGCCGTCATGCCGGCGAAAGGGCATTTCCAGGTTGCGCAGGCTTTCGCCCTGTAGGCGTTTGAGCAGGGTTGGGCCGATGCCGGGGATGCCCCAGATATTCAGCTCGGTGGCGGTTTTGCCGAGGGCGGCGGCGATGGGAATGCCGGTCTGCTGTTCGAAGGCGCTGTTGACCTCCAGTAGGCAGCCGTCCGAGCTGCGGGCGATGACCAGGATGTCTGGGCATTGCTGGAAGACCGAGGCGAATTTCTGTTCGGAAAGGCGCAGGGCCTGCTCGGTTTGCTTGGCTTCGCTGATGTCGATCATCAGGCCGCGCATGATGGTGTCGTCGCCGTGGCGGGTCAGGGTGACGATGTCGCGAATCCACAGGACATGGCCGTCGGCGGCGAACATCCGGTAGTCCAGGCTATGGCCGCGGCCAGCAGCACTTTCCTGCGCGCAGTAAGCCATGGCGTGCGGGGCATCGTCCGGGTGGACTTTGCTCAGCCAGAAGCCTGGGTGTTTCCACTCCGCCAGGGGGTAGCCGAGCAGTTTTTCCGCGTGTTGCGAGACGTAGGTAAAGGTGTAGTCGTCCAGGCGCGCTTCCCAGGCGATGGCCGAGAGGTTTTCCACCAGGCTGCGGTAATGCTGTTCGCTGTTGCGCAGCTCCTGTTCCAGTGCGCTGCGGTTGGCTATTTCGCTGCTCAGGCGGCGGTTGATGCGGATCACCATGGCGAGTCCGCCGATCAGCACGAGCAGCCCAGGGAGGCCATACAACAGGAGTTCGCGCCAGATGCTGCGCCGATCCAGCACGCCGCCGACCCAGCGCGCCTGCAAGGCGGTGATTTCGGCGCTGCTGATGTCGGCGAACAGCTTGTCGAGTATGCCCACCAGAATCGCCTGGTCGCGCGGGGCGGCCATCGCCAGTTGGTAGCGGTAGGGCGTTTCGCCGCTGATGAACAGGCCTTCCAGTTTGAGCTGACGCAGGCTCCAGATGCTGGAGGCGAGGTCGCCGATCAGCGCATCGGCCTGGCCGGTGGCAAGTGCTTGCAGGGCGGCATTCACGCTGGGCAGGGGCAGCAGGTTGAGATCCGGGTGCTGGCTGCGCATCAGCTCGTGCGGCGCGTAATCCTCGACCACCGCGATTTTCAGGCCGTAGAGCTCGTTCAGGCGGCGAGGCTGTGGTCCACCATTGCGCGCCAGGATGACAATCGGGAAGTCCAGATAGGGGCGAGTGAAGGCCAGGTAGGTCTGGCGCTCGGGGGTGGCCATGATGCCGGGGAGCAGATCGAGCTGGCCAGCCTTGGCCTGTTTCAGGACGTCGCTCCAGCTGCTCGGCTCTACTGGCTGAATGCTGATTCCCAGGCGTTGCTCGACCAGGGCGATGTAGTCGGCGGAGAGGCCTTGATAGCGGCCCTGCTCGTCACGAAATTCGAACGGCGGCCATGATGCATCGACGCCCAGACGCAGCACGGGATGTGCCGCCAGCCAGGCGCGCTCGTCTTCGCTGAGCGTCAACGCGGCAACCGGACTGACCCAATACGCCAGGCACAGCAGGAGAATGGCCGGCAATCGCGGCATAGCGGCCTCGTGGCGGAGCTATTGATCTCTCGAGTGTAGACGGGGCGTTGGGGGAGGGTGGCAGAAAGCAAAACCCCCGGTTTGGGCCGGGGGTTCTGGGTTTACTCGTCGAGGAAGGAGCGTAGATGCTCGCTTCGCGTCGGGTGGCGCAGCTTGCGCAGCGCCTTGGCTTCGATCTGACGGATTCGCTCGCGGGTAACATCGAACTGTTTACCGACTTCCTCGAGGGTGTGGTCGGTATTCATGTCGATGCCGAAGCGCATGCGCAAGACCTTGGCTTCACGGGCGGTGAGGCCGGCCAGCACTTCGCGGGTGGCTTCCTTGAGGCTTTCCACGGTCGCCACGTCGATCGGCGATTGCATGGTGGAGTCCTCGATGAAGTCGCCCAGGTGCGAATCTTCGTCGTCGCCGATCGGGGTTTCCATGGAGATCGGCTCTTTGGCGATCTTCAATACCTTGCGGATCTTGTCCTCAGGCATTTCCATGCGTTCGCCCAGCTCTTCCGGGGTCGGTTCGCGACCCATCTCTTGCAGCATTTGCCGCGAGATACGGTTGAGCTTGTTGATCGTCTCGATCATGTGCACCGGAATACGGATGGTGCGCGCCTGGTCGGCGATCGAGCGAGTGATCGCCTGACGAATCCACCAGGTTGCATAAGTCGAGAACTTGTAGCCGCGACGGTATTCGAACTTGTCCACCGCTTTCATCAGGCCGATGTTGCCTTCCTGAATCAGGTCGAGGAATTGCAGGCCGCGGTTGGTGTACTTCTTGGCAATCGAGATCACCAGACGCAAGTTCGCTTCAACCATCTCTTTCTTCGCGCGGCGGGCCTTGGCCTCGCCGATCGACATGCGACGGTTGATGTCCTTGATTTCGGCCAGGGTCAGCTCGCATTCGGCTTCCAGGGCAGACAGCTTCTGCTGGCAGCGCTGGATGTCGGCTTGCAGGCTGCCGATGGCTTCGGCGTACTTGGCCTTGCCCTTGGCCAGGCCAACGGACCACTCGGTGTCGATTTCATTGCCAGGGAACAGCTTGAGGAAATCGGCGCGCGGCATCCGCGCATCACGCACGCAGAGCTGCATGATGGCGCGTTCCTGGGCGCGCAGGCGCTCCAGGGAGCTGCGCACACGGACAACCAGTGCGTCGTACTGCTTGGGCACCAGCTTGATCGGCATGAACAGCTCGGCCATTTCTTTCAGCGCGGCAATGCCTTGCTTACTGTTGCGGCCGTGCTTTTTCAGGGCTTTCTTGGCGAGGTCGAGGGCGTCGCCAATCGCGGTGAAGCGGCGCAGGGCCTCTTCAGGATCCGGACCGCCGTCGCCTTCCTCTTCCTCGTCGTCGCTGGCGTCGCCGTCTTCCTCGTCTTCCTTGTCTTCGGCGGCGTCACCGTCCTTGGCAGGCACGGGAGCGGCAGCTTCGGCAGGAACGATGCCGTCGTCTGGGTCGATATAGCCACTGAGGACTTCAACCAGGCGGCCACCTTCGGTGGTCACGCGGTTGTATTCGCTGAGAATGCTGTCGACCGTGCCTGGGAAGTGGGCAATTGCCCCCATGACTTCGCGTATGCCTTCCTCTATGCGTTTGGCGATTTCGATCTCGCCTTCGCGGGTAAGCAATTCCACCGTGCCCATTTCACGCATGTACATGCGCACTGGGTCGGTGGTGCGACCGATATCGGTTTCAACGGCGGCGAGTGCGGCAGCGGCTTCTTCAGCAGCTGCTTCGTCAGTGTCGGCCTCGGCCAACAACAGGGCGTCCGCATCGGGAGCACTCTCGAATACGTTGATCCCCATGTCGTTGATCATGCGGATGATGTCTTCCACCTGTTCCGGGTCGGAAATATCCTCCGGCAGGTGGTCATTGACCTCCGCGTAAGTCAGGTAACCCTGCTCACGACCGCGGCTGATCAATTCTTTCAAACGAGATTGCTGTTGCGCTTTTCCGGACATAACACCCTATCCACTGAAGGTCTTGGCGGGCTAAAAACAAGCCGCGGATTATACCCGAATAAGACCCTTACGCGCCAGTTGGGCTCGGGATTACCGGTGATGCATTACGACTCAGCAGGTTGCGCAGTTGATCTTTTTCCTCTGCGCTCAACTCACTTTGACGGGCTTTGCGCAGTAAATGTTCCAGGCTGCGCTCGCGTTGGCGGGCTACAAGAGTAGTTATAGTGTCGAAAAACTGTTGTTCAAGGTTGTCGGCCGAAATCAGCCATTCCTTTTCCGCCAAGGCCCGCAGTAGGCGGCCTTGCTCGGTACCGTGCCAGCGCGCGATCAGTTGCAGCGAGCGCAGGTTGGGGTTCTTTTGCAGGGCGCCGAGCAGGGCGACCAGCAGTTGGGCGTAGGTGTCGTCTTCGGCGGCGAAGTGGCTGACATCTTCGACGTTTTGCGCCAGTTGTGGGTGGTGCAGCAGGGTGCGTAATGCGCTCAGGTGCGGCGATTCGACGCTGACCGCGGTGCGTGGTGCGCGGGGCTTATCGTCGCGCCCGTGCTTGCTCCACTTGCCGCCGTCTTTTTTCCAGTTGCCTTTGCCTTGGTGGCTGCGCTCGAAGCTGGGCGTTGGGCTGGGGTTTTCGTATTCGTTATGGCTGGGCGCGGCATCGTAATAGGCGCTATCGGGAATCTCGGGATAGCCCGGATAGTCGCTAGGTGCTGCGTTGGTCGCGGCGCTGGACTTGGCGGCCGGCGCCATCTGGCTCAGGGCTTCGCCGCTGAGGCCGGTGATTTCGGTGAGGCGCTGGCGCATCAGGGTGCGCAGGTTGTTGCCGGGAATCTTGTCGATCAGCGGCGCGGCCAGGGTCACCAGGTGCGCCTTGCCTTCCAGCGAGCGTGGATCGGCCTCTTCGCTGAGTTGCTGGAAAAAGTAGTCGGCGAGCGGCTGGGCCTGCTGATTGATGCGTGCACGAAAGGCATCGGTGCCTTCGCTGCGCACCAGGGTGTCCGGGTCTTCGCCGTCGGGCAGGAACAAAAAGCGCGCGCGGCGGCCGTCTTGCAGGCTCGGCAGGGTAGCCTCTAGGGCGCGCCAGGCGGCATTGCGTCCGGCCTGGTCGCCGTCGAAGCAGAACAGCACGCTCGGCACCAGGCGGAACAGGCGTTTCAGGTGCTCTTCGCTGGTGGCGGTGCCGAGGGTGGCGACGGCGTTGCGCAGGCCTTGCTGGGCCAGGGCGATGACATCCATGTAGCCTTCGACCACCATGATCTCGTCGAGATCGCGGTTGCTCTTGCGGGCCTCGAACAGGCCGTAGAGCTCCTGGCCTTTGTGGAATACCGGGGTTTCCGGGGAGTTCAGGTACTTCGGCTTGTCGTCGCCGAGCACGCGGCCGCCGAAAGCGATGACCCGTCCGCGGCTGTCGCGAATCGGGAAAATCACCCGGTCGCGGAAGCGGTCGTAGCGCTTGCCGCTGTCGGCGTTCTCCACCAGCAGGCCGGCATCGATCATCGCTTTCTGTTGCAGGCTGTCGCTGGCCAGGTGCTTGAGCAGGTTGTCCCAGCCCGGCGGGGCGAAACCTAGACCGAAGTCGCGGGCAATCTCGCCGGACAGGCCGCGGCCCTTTAGGTAATCGACCGCGGCGCGGCGTTGCGGGTGGCCTTTCAGGGCTTGCCGGTAAAACTCGGCGGCGGCGGTCAGCAGCGGGTAAAGCGGTGAGTCGGTCGGCTGCCGCGGTTTGTTGCTACGCCCGCCTTCTTCGCGCGGGATGTCCATGCCGGCGCGCTTGGCCAGATCCTCGACGGCCTGGGGGAAGTCCAGTTGGTCGTGGTCCATGACAAAGCCCAGGGCGTTGCCGCCGGCGCCGCAGCCGAAGCAGTAATAGAACTGCTTGTCCGGGCTGACGCTGAACGATGGGGTCTTTTCTTTATGGAAGGGGCAGCAGGCGGTGTAGTTCTTGCCGGCTTTTTTCAGTTGAATGCGCGCGGCGACCACGTCGACGATGTCGGTGCGGTTGAGCAGATCATCGATAAAAGACTGTGGGATCAGGCCGGCCATAGACGCTCAGAATACTGTTGTGCGCGAGCGCGCAACAGGTGCGGGCAGAAACTAAAAGACTCCGATCACCACCCGAAGGTGGCGCGGAGTCTAAAAGCGAAGCCCGGCCGAAGCCGGGCATCAGGCGTTGCGCTTGTACGTATTAGTACAGACGAACGCTGCGGCGCTGTTCGCGCTGTACTTTCTTGGCGTGACGCTTAACAGCGGCTGCTGCTTTGCGCTTACGCTCGGAAGTCGGCTTTTCGTAGAATTCACGGCTGCGAACTTCAGCCAGAACACCGGCTTTTTCGCAGGAGCGCTTGAAACGACGCAGAGCTACGTCGAAGGGTTCGTTCTCTTTAACTTTGACGGCTGGCATCCAGGGCGTACCTTCTTTATTACCGGGGGGTAACGTACTCCTGGCAAATGGCACTGGAGGACGTAGGTTTTTAAGGGTTGCGGATGTTACCGCCTCATCGCCAGGAATGCAAAGCCTCTGATCGAAAAGCGCTGGCCGGCTCGCGCCAGCGGCCATTATCATGCGCCCCTTCGAAGTTGCACCCTTTCTACTACAAGGCACTGCCCATGCTGGTTCTGGGATTGGAAACCTCCTGCGACGAAACCGGTGTCGCGCTTTATCACAGTGAGCGCGGCCTGCTGGCCGACGCGCTGTTCAGCCAGATCGACCTGCACCGGGTTTACGGCGGCGTGGTGCCCGAGTTGGCCTCACGCGATCACGTCAAGCGCATGCTGCCGTTGATTCGCCAGGTATTGGACGAGGCTGGCTGCGTTGCCAATGACATTGATGCAATCGCCTACACCGCGGGTCCTGGCCTGGTTGGGGCGTTGTTGGTCGGGGCTTCCTGCGCGCAGGCCATGGCCTTTGCCTGGGGCATTCCGGCCCTCGGTGTGCACCATATGGAAGGCCACTTGCTGGCGCCGATGTTGGAGGAAAAACCGCCAGCCTTTCCGTTCGTCGCGTTATTGGTGTCGGGTGGGCATACCCAACTGGTGCGCGTCGATGGTATTGGTCAATACCAGCTGCTCGGCGAGTCGCTCGACGATGCCGCCGGCGAGGCGTTCGACAAGACCGCCAAGCTGATGGGTTTGCCGTATCCGGGTGGGCCGGAAATCTCCCGCCTGGCGCAGAGCGGTACGCCGGGGCGCTTCAAGTTCCCGCGGCCGATGACCGACAGGCCTGGGCTGGATTTCAGTTTTAGTGGCTTGAAGACCTTCACCCTGAACACCTGGCAGCAGTGCCACGCCGCTGGCGATGGTGGCGAGCAGACCCGTTGCGACATCGCCCTGGCCTTTCAGCAAGCCGTGGTCGATACCCTGACCATCAAGTGCCGGCGTGCATTGAAGCAAACCGGCTTGAATAATTTGGTGATCGCCGGTGGCGTCAGTGCCAACCAGGCGCTGCGTCAGTCGCTTGGGCAGATGCTCGGCGAGTTTAAGGGTGAGGTGTTCTACGCCCGCCCGGTGTTCTGCACTGACAACGGCGCGATGATCGCCTATGCCGGTTGCCAGCGCCTGTTGGCCGGGCAGCATGAGGATTTGAGCATCAAGGTGCAGGCGCGTTGGCCGATGGAGCAGCTGCAAGCGCTCTAAGGGTTTGCTGGGTTGGATGAATTCGGCTCAGCTTACCGATTCAGAAATGCCGCTCACGGCCGGCGAACAGATCGCGTAAATTGCCGCGGTGGCGCCAGACGATCAGGCCGGTGAGTACGCAAACCGGCAGCAGTGCCGCTGGTTGCTGCCAGGCCAGCAGTGGCAGGGTCAGTGGTGTAGCGATCAGCGCGGCCAGCGAGCTGGTACGGGTCAGGCTGAAGGCCAGTAGCCAGGCGGCTACGGCCAGCAAGGCGGCCGGCGGGTAAAGGCCGAGTAGCATGCCGGCGGCCGTGGCGACGCCTTTGCCGCCGCGAAAGTTAAAGTACAGCGGGTACAGGTGGCCGATAACCGCCGCGAGGCCGATCCAGGCTTGTTGTTGCAGGCTGAAGTCGAACAGGCTGGCGATCAGCACGGGCAGTAAGCCTTTCAACAGGTCGCCGATCAGCGTGAGAATAGCCAGGCGTTTGCCCGCGACGCGCAGCATGTTGGTGGCGCCGGGGTTGCCCGAGCCACTGGCGCGTGGGTCCGGCCCGCCGGCCATACGGCTGAGCAGGATGGCGAAGGACAACGAGCCGAGCAGGTAGGCGAGGATCGCCAACAGCCAAAACATGGTATCCATTCCGGGGCGAGGGACGTCCCGATTCTAACTAGGTGCGGCGCCATTGTCGTGCCGCGGAGAGCGTGCTTGGACACAGTCTTTATCGAAGGTTTGGAAGTCGATACGGTAATCGGCGCCTATGACTGGGAGCGCACCATTCGCCAGTGCTTGCGTGTGGATTTGTGGCTGGGCTGGGACAACCGCCCAGCGGCGGCGGGCGATGACCTGAGCAAGGCACTCGATTATGCCGCGGTGTCGACGCGCATCCAGGTGTTTGCCAGCGAGGCGCAGTTCATCCTGGTGGAAACCTTTGCCGAGCGTCTGGTCGAGTTGCTGATGAGTGAATTCCAGATTCCCTGGGTGCGACTCAAGTTGACCAAACCCGGCGCTGTGCCGGCAGCCAGTGGCGGTGTCGGTGTGGAGATTGAGCGCGGATGTCGTTAACTCCGGTTTTACTGGGCCTCGGTAGCAATATCGAGCGCGAACGCCATTTGCACGCCGGTCTTGATGCGTTGGCCGGCTTTCTCCATGACCTGCGTTGCTCGCCGGTGTTCGAGAGCCAGCCAGTGGGGATCAAGAGCGGGCCGTTTTTCAACCTGGTGGTAATCGGCGTGACGGATTTGCCGTTGCGCGAGCTGGATCGCCGGTTGAAGTTTATCGAAGCCGACAACGGCCGCTATGCGCCCGAGCGCAAAGGCTTGCCGTTGGATATCGATGTGCTGCTGTACGGCGAGCAGGTCGGTAATTTCGACGGCTTGATCCTGCCGCGCGCGGAAATCTTGAAGAACGCCTTCGTGCTCTGGCCGCTGGCGCTGCTGGTGCCGGAAATGCGGCATCCGGAAGCGGGCAAGTCCTTTGCAACGCTGTGGCGCGAGGCGCAGATCGATCAGCAATTGCAGCCTGTGGCATTCCAGTGGCGCGGGGCGGAGCTGACTCCGGCCGGGCTAATCCAGGCCTTCCCGGCGCAGGCGTAGACGTAGGGCGTTGCCCCTGCAGGTGGCCACCCTACGCCCTACATCCCCATCGTCTTCTTGTAGGCCTTAAGCGCGTTCAGGCGCTCGCGCTTCAGTGCCTCGCCCAGCTCCGGGCCTTTGAAACCCTGCTCCAGCAAGGGCTGCACCGGGACCTCGCGTGCGGCGTGCATGGCGCCACGCAGGTAATTGGCTTGCGGGTAGTCGCGTTGCTCCAGCCCTGCGCGGCCGCGGGCGTCCATTTCGCAGGCTTTGAGGAATTCCTCAAAGCGCTGCGGACGTCGATACACATCGAAGCGGTGTAGCAGCTCCAGCAGGGTCGAGGCTTTTAGCTCAAGGGCGCGGTGTCCGTGGGTGTGATACTCACCGACCAGCAGGGCCATTTCCTGACAGTCTTTCGGCGCCTTGCAGCGCTGATTGATTGCCTCGATCAACTTCAGGCCGCGTTGCTCGTGGGCGATGTGCCGTGGCCAATCGGCCTCCGGCGTCAGGCCTTTGCCAACATCGTGCAGCAGGCAGGCCCAGCGCACGCTGAGCGGCTGTTGGTGTTCGGCGCATTGACGCAAGACGCTGAGCACATGCACGCCGGTGTCGATTTCCGGGTGATGCGCGGGCGGCTGCGGGACGCCGAACAATGTATCGACTTCCGGCAACAGCGCCTTGAGCGCGCCACAGTCACGCAGCACCTGGATGAATACATCCGGGCGCGGTTCCAGCAGTGCGCGGGAGATTTCTCTCCAACTGCGCTCGGGCGTCAGTGCTGCCAGCTCGCCGGAGTCCGCGAGTTGACGCATCAGGTTCAGGGTATCGGCCGCCACGCGAAACCCCAGTGGCGCATAACGAGCGGCAAAGCGGGCGACGCGCAGCACGCGCAGCGGGTCTTCGGCAAACGCCGGGGAGACATGGCGCAGCAGTTTGCCGGCGAGGTCGCGTTGGCCGCCATAGGGGTCGATCAGTTGGCCGTGAGCGTCCTCGGCCATGGCATTGACGCTCAGGTCGCGGCGGATCAGGTCATCTTCCAGGGTTACGTCCGGGCTGGCGTAGAAGGTGAAGCCGCCGTAGCCGCGCCCGCTTTTGCGCTCGGTGCGTGCGAGGGCGTATTCCTCGCCGGTATGCGGGTGCAGAAACACCGGAAAATCGGCGCCGACCGGGCGGTAGCCCAGCGCCAGCATCTGTTCGGCGCTGGCACCGACCACCACCCAGTCGGTCTCGCTGACCGGGCGGCCGAGCAGGCGGTCTCGCACCGCGCCGCCGACTTTATAAATCTGCATGGTTGTTCCTCCGCTAAGCGCAAAGGATAACGGTTGCGGGTGGCGGGCAGCCAGAAAAGCTGGCCTGTTAATGGCTCGCGGCGGGAATCTGCTGGGTCAGGGCATGGGTCGCGCGTTCGAGCAACTCGGCACTGTCCCGCGCGGGGCTGAGTCCGGTGCTGATCAGGCCTTCCCAGAGCAGTCGGTCGTCGAGGTCGGTGAGACGTAGGCGCAAGGTGCCGGTGGCGTCGCGCAGGCGGTGGATCGCCTGGTAGGGGCCGAGCGGGTTGGGGGACGGCACGTCGACCTTGAACTCCAGCGGGCGGTCTTGCACGGCCAGCCAGTAATACACGCGTAACTCCGGTTGTGGGCTTTCGCGGTAGCCGCGTTGCGCCAGGCCCTGGCGCAACAGCTGATCGAGTTGGGAGTAGCGTTCATGAAAGGGTATGTCGCCGGCGATGACCTGCTCCGGGGCCATCAGCACGAAATCACGGCGTCCGGCCAGCTCGGCGCTGGCCGGGCTGAGTACATGCGCCAGCGGGATCTGGCTGCTGCAAGTGGCCAGGCCGAGGTACAACAGCAGAACAAGGAATAGGCGCATCGCCACCGTCTCGGGGAATCTGCTGTAGATGCTGGGCAGTGCCGGCATTGCGGTCAACCGATCAAATGGGCGGAATGATCAGGTCGAGCCGCGGGTAGTCGCCGTCATGTTCGTTGTCGCCCTTGGGCGGCACATGCTGGGTGCCGACCAGTTGGTCGCCCTGCAGGGTTTCCAGGTGAATGTCGAAACCCCAGAGGCGGTGCAGGTGTTTCAACACTTCCTCGGTGGAGTTGCCCAGCGGTTTGCGGTCGTGCTGCTGGTGGCGCAGGGTCAGTGAGCGGTCGCCACGGCGGTCGATGCTCCAGATCTGCACATTGGGTTCGCGGTTGCCCAGGTTGTATTGCGCCGCCAGCGTTTCGCGGATGGTGCGGTAGCCGGGCTCGTCATGGATGGCCGGGACGCTCAGCTCATCTTTCTGGTCGTCGTCGAGGATGCTGAATAGCTTGAGGTCGCGGATCACCTTGGGCGACAGGTATTGCAGGATGAAACTCTCGTCCTTGAAGCTTTTCATGGCGAATTTCAGGGTGCTCAGCCAGTCGCTGCCGGCGATCTCGGGAAACCAGCGGCGGTCTTCCTCGGTGGGCGCCTCGCAGATTCGCCGGATGTCGCGGTACATGGCAAAGCCCAGGGTGTAGGGGTTGATACCGCTGTAGTAGGGGCTGTCGAACGACGGTTGGTAAACCACGCTGGTGTGCGACTGGAGGAACTCCATCATGAAGCCATCGGTGACCAGGCCTTCGTCGTACAGGTCGTTCATCAGCGTGTAGTGCCAGAAGGTCGCCCAGCCTTCGTTCATCACCTGGGTCTGGCGCTGCGGATAGAAGTATTGGGCGATCTTGCGCACGATGCGAATGATCTCGCGTTGCCAGGGCTCCAGCAGCGGCGCGTGTTTTTCCAGAAAATACAGGATGTTTTCCTGCGGTTCGGCGGGGAAGCGCTTGCTGTCCTTGTCGCCCCCTTTGCTGGCGCCTTTGGGAATGGTGCGCCAGAGGTCGTTGATCTGCTTCTGCAGGTGTTCCTCGCGCTCCTTCATGCGCCGCCGCTCTTCCTCGGCGGAAATCGGGTAGGGGCGTTTGTAGCGGTCGACGCCGTAGTTCATCAGCGCATGGCAGGAGTCGAGCAGGTCTTCCACCGCGTCGATGCCGTGGCGCTCTTCGCACTGCATGATGTACTGCTTGGCGAACACCAGGTAGTCGATGATCGAGCTGGCGTCGGTCCAGGTGCGGAACAGGTAGTTGCCCTTGAAGAAGCTGTTGTGGCCGTAGCAGGCGTGGGCGATCACCAAGGCCTGCATGGTGATGGTGTTTTCCTCCATCAGGTAGGCGATGCACGGGTCGGAGTTGATCACGATCTCGTAGGCCAGGCCCATCTGCCCGCGGGAGTAGGATTTCTCGGTACTGAGAAAGTGCTTGCCGTAGGACCAGTGGTGGTAGCCCAGCGGCATGCCGACGGACGCATAGGCGTCCATCATCTGCTCGGCGGTGATCACCTCGATCTGATTCGGGTAGGTGTCCAGCGCATAGCGCTCGGCCAGGCGGCTGATTTCTTTGTCGTAGGCGCGAATCAGTTCGAAGGTCCATTCCGAACCAGTGGAAATCGGTTGGCGTTTCTTCTCGCGTGCAGCGCTGTCATAAGCCGTCATGTTACGAGCCTCCGCTGGAACAGTTCGCGGAACACCGGGTAGATATCGCCGGCCGACACCAGTTGCTGCTGGGCGAAGGTGTCGGCGAATGCCTCGCAGACTTGCTCGTATTCGAACCACAGCGCCTGGTGCTCGCGCGGGGTGATCTCGACGTAGGTGAAGTACTGCACGAACGGCATGATCTGCTTGATCAATATATCCCTACAGATCGGCGAGTCATCATTCCAGTTGTCGCCATCCGACGCCTGGGCGGCATAGATATTCCACTCGTTGATCGGGTAGCGCTCGGCCATGATTTCCTGCATCAGCTTGAGTGCGCTGGAAACGATGGTGCCGCCGGTCTCGCGCGAATAGAAAAACTCTTCTTCGTCTACTTCGCGGGCGCTGGTGTGGTGGCGGATAAACACCACGTCGATCTTGTCGTAGTTCCGCTTGAGGAACAGGTAGAGCAGGATGAAGAAGCGCTTGGCGATGTCCTTGGTCGCCTGGGTCATCGAGCCGGAAACGTCCATCAGGCAGAACATCACGGCTTTCGAGCTGGGGTTGGGTTGCTTGGTCAGCAGGTTGTATTTGAGGTCGAAGGTGTCGAGGAACGGCACCCGGTTGATCCGCGCATGCAGTTTGCTGATTTCCGCTTCCAGGGCCTGAATATCGCCGAAGTTGTCTGGTTCTTCGCGCTTCAGGCGTTCCAGCTCGGCTTGCGCGGCTTTCAGCTTGGTGCGGCTGCTGCCGGACAGCGCGATGCGCCGTGCGTGGGCCGAGCGCAGGGTGCGGACGATGTTGATCCGCGACGGGTTGCCTTCGCTGCTGATGCCGGCGCGTACGGTTTTGAAGGTATCGCTGCCGGTCAGGTGGCGTTTCACCAGGTTGGGTAATTCAAGGTCCTCGAACATGAAGTCGAGGAATTCTTCCTGGGTTATCTGGAAGACGAATTCATCCATGCCTTCGCCGGAATTGCTGGCCTTGCCGGCGCCTTTGCCGCCCGCGCCGCCTTGCGGGCGGGCAATGCGGTCGCCGGTGGTGAATTCTTTGTTGCCCGGGTGCACCACGGTTTGCTTGCCGCCGCGGCCATGGTGCAGCACCGGTTCGTCGATGTCGCGGCCGGGGATGCTGATCTGTTCGCCATGCTCCATGTCGGTGATGGAGCGGCGGCTAACGGCTTCCTCCACCGCTTTCTTGATGTGGTCACGGTAACGCCGCAAGAAGCGCTGGCGGTTTACCGTGCTCTTGTTTTTGCCGTTCAGGCGCCGGTCGATCACATGGCTCATGACTGCTCCTCAGAACGCGGGTGCGACCGGCGCGACCTGCTGGCGCGCCGGTGGCGTGTTACTGCGATTTGCGAACCCGCAGATACCACTCGGAGAGCAGGCGCACCTGCTTGTCGGTGTAGCCGCGCTCGACCATGCGAGTGACGAAGTCGTTGTGCTTCTGTTGGTCCTCCTTGCTCGCTTTGGCGTTGAAGCTGATGACCGGCAGCAGGTCTTCGGTGTTGGAGAACATCTTCTTCTCGATCACCACGCGCAGCTTCTCGTAACTGAGCCAGGTCGGGTTCTTGCCGTTGTTGTTGGCGCGGGCGCGCAGCACGAAGTTGACGATCTCGTTGCGGAAATCCTTCGGGTTGCTGATGCCGGCCGGTTTCTCGATCTTCTCCAGCTCCTCGTTGAGGGCCACGCGGTTGAGAATCTCGCCGGTTTCCGGGTCGCGGTATTCCTGGTCCTGAATCCAGAAGTCGGCGTACAGCACGTAGCGGTCGAAGATGTTCTGCCCGTATTCGCTGTAGGACTCCAGGTAGGCGGTCTGGATCTCCTTGCCGATGAATTCGATATAGCGCGGCGCCAGGTACTCCTTGATAAAGCGCAGGTAGCGCTCGCGCACTTCGGCGGGGAACTGTTCCTGCTCGATCTGCTGTTCCAGTACGTAGAGCAGGTGCACCGGGTTGGCGGCGATCTCGTGGGGGTCGAAGTTGAACACCTTGGAGAGGATCTTGAAGGCGAAACGGGTCGACAGGCCGTTCATGCCTTCATCGACGCCTGCGGTGTCGCGGTATTCCTGGATCGATTTGGCCTTGGGGTCGGTGTCCTTGAGGTTTTCGCCGTCGTAGACGCGCATCTTCGAGTAGACGTTGGAGTTTTCCGGTTCCTTCAGGCGCGACAGCACGGAGAACTGCGCGAGCATTTTCAGGGTGTCCGGGGCGCAATGGGCGTTAGCCAGAGAGCTGTTGAACAGCAGCTTGTCGTAGATTTTCACCTCGTCGGTGACGCGCAGGCAATACGGCACCTTGACGATGTAGATACGGTCGATAAAGGCTTCGTTGTTCTTGTTGTTGCGAAAGCTATGCCACTCGGATTCGTTGGAGTGGGCCAGCAGGATGCCGCTGTAGGGGATCGCGCCGAGGCCTTCGGTGCTGTTGTAGTTGCCTTCCTGGGTGGCGGTGAGCAGCGGGTGCAGCACCTTGATCGGCGCCTTGAACATCTCGACGAATTCCATCAGGCCCTGGTTGGCGCGGCACAGGGCGCCGGAATAACTGTAGGCGTCGGCATCGTTCTGCGGGAATTCCTCGAGCTTGCGGATATCCACCTTGCCGACCAGCGCGGAGATGTCCTGGTTGTTCTCATCGCCTGGCTCGGTCTTGGCCACGGCGATCTGGTTGAGAATCGACGGGTACAGTTTGACCACGCGGAACTGGCTGATGTCGCCGCCGAACTCGGCCAGGCGTTTGGTCGCCCAGGGCGACATGATGCTGTTGAGGTAGCGCCGCGGAATTCCGTAGTCCTCCTCGAGGATGGCGCCATCCTCGGCGTCGCTGAACAGCCCGAGCGGGGACTCGAACACCGGCGAGCCCTTGATGGCATAGAACGGCACTTTTTCCATCAGGTGCTTGAGCTTTTCTGCCAGCGAGGATTTACCGCCGCCGACGGGGCCGAGCAGGTAGAGGATCTGTTTCTTCTCTTCCAGGCCCTGAGCGGCGTGGCGGAAGTAGGAAACGATCTGGTCGATGCATTCTTCCATGCCGTGGAAGTCGGCGAAGGCCGGGTAGCGGCGGATCACTTTGTTGGAGAAGATCCGCGACAGGCGGGAGTTGCTCGAGGTGTCGAGCAGTTCCGGTTCACCGATCGCCATCAACAACCGTTCGGCCGCGGTGGCGTAAGCGCTGCGGTCCTGTTTGCACAGTTCGAGGTACTCCTGGAGGGAGCATTCCTCCTGGCGAGTCGCTTCGAAACGTTGTTGGAAGTGGCTGAAAATGCTCATGACTTCACCTCGCTCGATGCTTGGAGCCGGCGCGGGATCGGTCGTGCGGGTGCTGGTAGTCGGTTGACGGGTCAACCGAGAAGAGTCCCCCAGTACACCTAAAAGTCTTACCGATGGCCCGGATGCCGGTTGGCCGGCTCTACCTTGTTTTGGATGGCCTGAGCTAAAGGATAGTTCGTAATCGGCGAGGTCAAGGGGCGACGAACGATAACTGGATATTACCGTTCATCAGGGCAGGGCGGCAGCCCAGCGCTGGCGCGGCCTTGCCTGGGGATAAATTTTTATTCGGGCGGGGTTTGCGCGGTTTCTTCCGGGTAGGTTGCGCGCCATTGCTCGAAGCCGCCATCCAGGCTGTAGACCTCGGAGAAGCCCTGGCCAATCAGGTAGGCCGCCGCGCTCTGGCTGGAGTTGCCGTGGTAGCAGGCGACGATCAGCGGCTGGTCGAGGTCGGCCTTGGCGATAAAGTCGGCCAGCGAGTGGTTGTCCAGATGCTGCGAGCCGCTAATGTGGCCGAGCGCGAAGCTTTGCGGGTCGCGGATGTCGACCACCACGGCACCTTGTTGGCGCAGTGCCTGGGCCTGCTCTGGGGGGATACGCTTGAAATCGCTCATGCGGGTTCCTCGTTACAGTCACAGCGGTGACGTTCGCCGCTGTCGATATTCAATAGGGTCAGCGCGCCGCCCCACACGCAACCGGTGTCCAGGGCGAACAGGCCGGGCTCGTTGCATTGGCCGTCGAGCGCCGCCCAGTGGCCGAAGATGATTTTCTGGCCCGAGGTCTTGCGTTGCTTGTGGCTGAACCAGGGCGCGTAGCCGGGGGGCGCGGTGCCAATACCCTCTTTGCTTTTCAGGTCGAGCGTGCCATCGGCTTTGCAGAAGCGCATGCGGGTGAAGTAGTTGGTGATCACGCGCAGGCGGGTGACGCCTTGCAGGTCTTTGTCCCACTTGGCCGGTTCGTTGCCATACATGCCGTCGAGGAACAGCGGCAAGCGGGCATCGTCGAGCAGCACCTCTTCGACCTCGGCTGCACGGCGCAGGGCTTTTTGCAGCGACCACTGCGGCGCGATGCCGGCATGCACCAGGGCGATGTCGCGCGCGGCGTCGTAATGCAGCAGTTTCTGCCGCCGCAGCCAGTCGAGCAAGTCGCCGCGGTCCGGGGCGTCGAGAATTTCTTGCAGGGTATCGGCTTTTTTCAGGCGTTCGATGTTGTGAGCAACCGCCAGCAGGTGCAAATCATGGTTGCCCAGCACGCAGGTCACGGCGTCGCGCATGCCGTAGAGAAAGCGCAGGGTCGCCAGCGACTCGGGGCCGCGATTGACCAAGTCGCCGACCAACCACAGGCGATCCTTGGCCGGATCGAAAGCCACGCGTTGCAGCAGGCATTGCAGCGGTTTCAGGCAGCCTTGCAGGTCGCCGACAGCATAGGTTGCCATCAGTGCAGCGAGCCCGGCACCGCCAGGCGGAAAGGCACGATCTCGGCGTCGAAGCGTTTGCCGTCTTCGGCGAGCATCTGGTAGCTGCCCTGCATGGTGCCCACGCGCGTGGCCATCACCGTGCCGCTGCTGTAGGTGTGGCTGTGGCCTGGCGTGATCAATGGCTGTTGGCCGACCACGCCGGCACCGCGCACTTCCTGTACGCGGCCGTCGCCATCGGTGATCAGCCAGTGGCGCGAGAGCAATTTGGCCGGCACTTGACCGTTATTGACGATGGTCACGGTGTAGGCGAAGGCGAAGCGGTTCTGCTCCGGCTGCGACTGCTCCGGCAAGTAGCGGGTGGCGACGTTGACGTCGACTTGATAACGGGGATCGGACATGCACAAAACCTGCTCAATATCTGCTGCGCCTGGTGATACTGCGCTCGCGACGATTGAAGAACTCGGTAAGCTGAAAAGCCAGTTTAGCTGGGGCTTTCGGCGCGGGGTTGCTCAGCCAGTTTATCGGCCAGACGGACGAAGGCCGCTAGGTCCAACTGTTCCGGGCGCAGGCTGCCATCGACGCCGGCGGCCTCGATATCGGTTGCCGGCAGCAAGGCCTTGAGCGTATTACGCAGGGTCTTGCGCCGTTGGTTGAAGGCTTCGCGCACCACGTTTTCCAGCAAGCGGTGGTCTTTGGCCGGATGCGGCAGTACCTCGTGCGGTACCAGGCGCACGATGGCCGAGTCGACCTTGGGCGGCGGATTGAAGGCGCCTGGACCGACATTGAACAGGTGTTCCACCCGGCAGTGGTACTGCACCATGATCGACAGGCGGCCCCAGTCGCCCCCGCCTGGGCCGGCCGCGAGGCGTTCGACCACTTCCTTCTGCAACATGAAGTGCATATCGCGGATCAGGTGGGCGTTATTCAGCAGGTGAAAGATCAGCGGCGTGGAAATGTTGTACGGCAGGTTGCCGACTACCCGCAGGCTGTGTGGCGCCGGATTGAGGCTGCTGAAGTCGAACTTCAGGGCGTCGCCCTGGTGCAGTTGGAAGCGCGGCTCGGCGGCAAATTTGCCATTGAGCAGCGGAATCAGGTCGCGATCCAGTTCAATCACGTCAAGTTGCGCGCCGCTGTCGAGCAGTCCTTCGGTGAGGGCGCCCTGGCCCGGGCCGATCTCCAGCATGCGCTCGCCTTCGCGTGCATGAATGGCGCGCAGGATGCGGTGAATGACGCCGGCATCGTGCAGGAAGTTCTGGCCGAAGCGCTTGCGCGCGCGGTGTTGGTAGTGTTCGGACATGCAGGCGGCTCCAAGCTTCAAGCCGCAAGCTTAAAGCGAATGCAAAGAGCGGCAGTTTAACAGCATTGGCGGCGCAAACCGTAGGCTGGGCAACGCGCAGCGAAACCCGGCCTGCTTTCGCCGATACGTTGGATCGCGGCGCTGCGCGCTTCTAGCTAAGCGTATCGACCACGAACTTACGCCTGGCTAGCCGCCATTGCATAGGCGGTTTCCAGGGCGACCTGTAGGCTGCCACTGTCGATCTTGCCGCTGCCGGCCAGATCCAGGGCGGTGCCGTGATCGACCGAGGTACGGATGATCGGCAGGCCCAGGGTGACATTGACTGCGGCGCCAAAGCCTTTGAACTTGAGCACCGGCAGTCCCTGGTCGTGGTACATGGCCAACACCGCGTCGCAGTGGTCGAGGTGTTTGGGGGTGAACAGCGTGTCGGCTGGCAGGGGGCCGATCAGGTTCAGGCCCTCGCTGCGCAGGCGTTCGAGGGTCGGCTCGATGATGTCGATTTCCTCGTGGCCAAGGTGGCCGCCTTCGCCGGCGTGCGGATTGAGGCCGCACACCAGGATGCGCGGCCGGGCAATGCCGAATTTAGTGCGCAGGTCGTGCTCAAGGATGCGGGTGACCCGCGTCAGGCGTTCGCCGGTGATCGCGCTGGCGACGTCCTTGAGCGGCAGGTGCGTGGTGACCAGGGCGACGCGTAGACCGCGGGTGGCAAGCATCATCACCACCTGTTCGGTATGCGTCAGCTCGGCAAGAAACTCGGTGTGACCGGAGAAGGCGATGCCGGCCTCGTTGATCACGCCCTTGTGCACCGGCGCGGTAATCATCCCGGCGAAATGCCCAGCGACGCAGCCTTGCCCGGCACGTTTCAGGGTCTCCAGAACGTAAGCGGCATTGGCCGGGTTGAGCTGGCCGGGGATCACCGGTGCGGCAAGAGGCGTGTCCCAGACATACAGGCTGCCGGCTTTGGCGGCCTGGGTCGGCCAGGCTGAGGGGCTGACGGCCAGCAGTTCGATGGTCACGCCCAGTTGCAGGGCTCGCTCGGCGAGCAGCTCCCGGTTGGCAATGGCAATCAGGATGTGCGGCTGAGCCTGCTGCGCGAGCAGCAGGCTGAGATCCGGGCCGATGCCGGCCGGCTCGCCGGGGGTCAGTGCAAAGCGCTGCGGTGCAATCATGGTGGTGCCCTTGGAATGCCGATGCGGGAGCGATAGGGCATTTTACCCAGTGCGCGTGTCGAAACGAAAAGGCCGCGTGCCAATGACGTGCCGCATGAGCAGTCAGGCTGTTGTGGCAGCGGCCAAGGCCCCTGCTACCCAGCCAGCGCACGGCGCCTGTGTGCGAGTTCAATCTGCCAAACGTGCCACTCTTTCGCGGTTAAAGCCGCTCCCGCGTAACGGCGACAGGACCAACGAAAAAGCCCGGCGCTGCGAGGTGCAGAACGCCGGGCTTGCTTGTCGATAGGCGGCTCTTAGAGCTTGCTTTCGACGTAGGCCTCATCGCGGATCTGCCGCAGCCAGGATTGCAGTTCTTCGTCGTACTTACGGTTACGCAGCACGTTCAGCGCCTGTTGCTCGCGGAACTGCGCGCTGCTGTCCGTGGCGCGGCGACCTATGACTTGCAGTACATGCCAGCCGAAGGGGCTCTGGAACGGCTTGGAAATTTCGCCGCTGGCGGTGTTGTTCATCACTTCGCGGAATTCCGGCACCAGCGCGTTGGGGTCGATCCAGTTCAACGTACCGCCGTTGAGGGCCGAGCCCGGGTCTTCGGAGTAGCTTTTCGCCAGTTCGGCGAAATCTTCGCCCGCTTGAATGCGCTCGTAGAGGCGTTCGGTCAGGCGCTTGGTCTCGGCTTCGCTGCGGATTTCGCTGGGCTTGATCAGGATGTGACGGACATTCACCTCGTCACGTACCTGGGTTTCGCCGCCGCGTTTCTCCAGCAACTTGAGCATGATGAAGCCGGTCGGCGTACGCATCGGTTCGGTGACCTCGCCGACCGACAGCGCGCCAAGCATGGCGTCGAACGGTGGCGGCAGTTGTGCGGCTTTGCGCCAGCCCATTTCACCGCCTTCCAGGGCTGTTTCGCTGGCCGAGCGGGCAATCGCCAGCTGGGCGAAGTCGGCACCCTGTTGCAGTTGTTGGTAAAGCTCCTGGGCCTGACGCTCGGCAGCCTGAATGGCCTCGGCAGAGGAACCCTCAGGAATCGGAATGAGGATGTTGGCCAGGCGGAACTCTTCCGACAGCTGCATCTTGCCCAGGTCGGAGGCGAGGAAGTTTTTCACTTCCTGGTCGGTCACCTGGATGCGCTCGGCCACGCGTCGCTGGCGCACGCGGCTGATGACCATTTCACGGCGTACTTGGTCGCGCGCATCGACATAGGACAAACCGTCCTGGGCCAGGGCGGCGCGGAACTGCTCGAGGCTCATGCCATTACGCTGGGCAATAGTGCCGATCGCCTGGTTGAGCTCTTCATCGGTGATGCGGATGCCTGAACGGTCACCGATTTGCAGCTGGATGTTCTCGATGATCAGACGTTCCAGCACTTGTTGGCTGAGCACATGCTCCGGCGGCAGTGCCGCGCCGCGTTTGGTGATGGTTTGCTGCACCTCGCGCAGGCGCGAATCGAGCTGGCTCTGCATGATCACATCGTTGTCGACGATAGCCACGACGCGGTTGAGCGGTTGTACTTCGGCCTGGGCCGCAGTACCCAGAAACAGCGCGCCCAACAGCAGCGGGCGCACGCAATCAGAAAGCTTGATCTTCACGTTCACGATAACCTTGAATGCCTTGGTCGAGGAAAGTCTCAGTCTTGTTACCCACCACGCCGCCCAGGCCTTTGAGGACGATTTGCAGGAAAATACCGCGGTCCGGCTCGTCATTCAGTGCCGGGTTGAGGCTGACTTCGTCGTAGTCGATCCAGTAGCGGTTGATCAGGCGTAGCTTCCAGCAGCAACTGTCGTATTCGAAACCACCGAAAGCCTCCAGCGTGCGGTTGCGGCCGTAATCGTACTGCCAGCGGGAAATCACGCTCCATTTCGGCACGATTGGCCAGATAACCGAGAAATCGTGCTGGCTGATCTTGTAGTAGTCCTTGATGAAGTTGGGACTGCCTGGCGTGCCGTAGTCGCCGCCGCCAACCACCCAGTCGCCGGTGGTCTGATCAAAGCGCACGGTGTCGTTGCGGTAGCGATACCCGGCGTTGACTACCTTGTTCGGGTTGTCTTCCGGCTGGTAGTGGAACATTGCACTACCCGAGCGGGTGCGATGGGTGTCCGGGTCCCAGTTGAAATCTGAACTCAGGCGCCAGTCGCGGTTGAAACGGTACATATATTCAAGTGCGTAAGGCGAGACCGATGACTGGTAGTCTGCGCGATCACTGAGTGGTGATGTGCCGGGCCTGCCGCTGAAGCTGTCAGGCAAAGTCACCTTGCGATCTTCGAAGTAGAAGGCCTGGCCAATGCTGAAGCGTTGGCGTTCGAAGCCGTTGCTTTCGATCCAGCGGTTGGTGACGCCCAGCGACAGCTTGTTTTCGTCGCCAATCCGGTCTTTGCCGGAGAAGCGGTTTTCCCGCCACAACGACGAGTAGTTAAAGGTGCTTTCGCCCGTGTCGAATAGCGGGATATCGGTCTGATCTTCCTCGGGGACATAGAGGTAGAACAGGCGCGGTTCCAGGGTCTGGCGATAGGACTTGCCAAACCATTGGGTCTCACGGTCGAAGTACAGGCCGCTGTCGACGCTGAAGATCGGTACGCCGCGATCCTGGCTGTTGTTGAACTCCTGTTCGGCGAGCAGGCTGGTCTTGCCCTGCTGATCGAGGCTCAGGTCGTAATTGGTGTGCAGGTACTTGACCTGTGGCTTGAGGAAGCCCCAGCTCCAGTTCAGCGGCAGGCTGACCGCAGGTTCGAGGTGCAGGCGTTCACCGTTGGCACGAGCCAGGCCACGCAGGCGGTCGTCGTACCAGCGGAACTCTTCTGTGCCAGTGTTCCCGTTTTCGTCGGTGAAGAATCCACTGCGCAGGTCGCGATCGAAACGTACCAGCTCAGTGCCATAGGCAAAGTTCAAGCCGCCCGGCTGGAACGGTAGGCGGCCATCCAGGGTAATCTGCGGCAGGCGGTCGTACGGCGTGATATCGGTGATATTGGCCAGCTCATAGGCATGCGCGTTCAAGCGCGCCGTGTAGCCATTGCCGCGGTAGGTCAGGGTGCCGCGCTGGTTGACATAGGTCGTGGTGTCGATACCCAGGTCGGTACTCAGGTCCTGGAAGTAGTACGGGTCGCTGATGTCGGTGTAGTCGACTTCGGCCAGCAGGCGCGAGTCGAGGCCGCCACGGTGTTTCCAGCTATAGAGCCAGCGCTGGTCTTCGTATTCCGATTGCAGCTTGCGGTCGTCGTTGCTGTCGTCGAGGTAGGCGGCGCCCAGCTGACCTTCACTGCTTTTGGTCAGGTAGCGGAACTCGCCTTCCATCAGCAGGCCACGGTCGCTCATGTAGGTGGGGTACAGCGTGGCATCGTAGTTCGGTGCCAGGTTGAAGTAGTACGGCGTTTGCAGGGTCAGGCCGTTATCGCTGGAGCTGCCGATGCTCGGCGGCAGGAAGCCGGACTGGCGACGGTCGTCGATCGGGAAATAGATGTAGGGGGTGTAGAACACCGGGAAGTCTTTCACCCGCAAGGTCACGTTGGTGGCCGTGCCGAAGCCGGTCGCCGGGTTCAGGGTGATGTTGTTGCCCCTCAGGTGCCAGCTGTTGCTGCCTGGTTCGCAACTGGTGTACGTGCCGTCTTTCAGGCGGATAATTGCGCTTTCTTCGCGTTTGGCATAGAGCGCGCTACCGCGTATGTGGCCTTTGTGCAGCACGTATTCGGCGTTATCGACTTGTGCTTCGCCGTTATCCAGTTGCAACTCGGCGCGATCGCCAACGACCAGCATGCCCTGGTCGCGCAGGCGCACGTTACCGATCAGTTCGCCACGGTTTTCTGCCTGGCGCAGGTTGGCTTCGTCGGCCTCGACTTGCATGCCGGCTTGGCGCAGCACGACATCGCCGGCCAAGGTTGCCACTTGCTGTTCCTGCTCATAGCGCGAAGCCTTGGCGGAAACGAACAGCGGCGCTTGGCTCATCGGCGTTTTGTCGTTCATGCCTGGGCGACTCGGCTCGATGTAGGCACCGGCGCAATACGGGCCGACTTCCGCCAACTGCGCGGCGCTCAGTTGCTCGCGTGGCACCCAGTCCAGGTGGCTGTAGTCGGCACTGCGCGAAGCCAGGCCCTTGCCGCCACTTTCGGTGACCAGGGTGGTGCTGGCGGTTTTGTCGACAGCACTTTTTTCAGTGCTGGCCGCGCCGCTTGAGCTGACGGCGGCGCCACTGTGCACGGGCCGCGCAGGCACGGCCGCGCTACTGGTTTTCGGCGCGCACGCCCAACCACCCGACGCCGACACCTGGCAGTCATACTGCTCGGCAGCAATTGCCAATGAACCTGCGATAGGCTGGAGGGCCAGAAGGCCGCCAGTTACCAGAAGTGGGAATTTTTTACGAAACGCGGGGTATTTTACTGCCATCTTATTTTTCCGGGCTTCCTGCGCGCCATCGGCCCAGGGGCCGCACGCCACTCGATGGGCTGAAAAAGATGCTGGATAATAAAGCATGACCCGCGCAACGGCTAGCGCCGTCGGAGACCCTTGTAATGCCTGATGAAGATGTACGCCTGCAACTGCTCAATGAATGGCTCGACCAACAACTACCGGCACTGTTCGCTGCACGCGGCTGGGGGGCGGTGCCACACGCCAGCCTGACGTCCGCCAGCAGCGATGCCAGCTTTCGTCGTTATTTCCGTTGGCAGGGCGCCGAGCGCAGCCTGATCGTGATGGATGCGCCGCCGCCTCAAGAGGACTGCCGGCCATTCGTCCAGGTCGCCGAACTGCTCGCCGCCGCCCAGGTGAATGTGCCGCAGATTCTCGCGGCGGATCTGGCGCGCGGCTTTCTCCTGCTCAATGATCTGGGCCGGCAGACCTACCTGGATGTGATCGATGAGCGCAATGCCGATCGCTTGTTCGCCGATGCGCAGCAAGCGTTGCTGGCGTTTCAGCAACTGCCGATGAGCGCGCCGCTGCCAAGCTACGACGAGGCGTTGTTGCGTCGTGAGTTGCAGTTGTTTCCCGAGTGGTATGTGCAGCGTCACCTGGGCGTTGAGCTGAACGCGGCGCAGCAAGCGGCGTGGCAGCGGGTCTGCCGGCTGCTGATCGACAGTGCTCTCGCGCAGCCCAAGGTGCTGGTGCATCGCGACTACATGCCGCGCAACCTGATGCTCAGCGAGCCGAACCCTGGGGTGCTGGATTTTCAGGATGCGGTGTATGGGCCGGTGACCTACGACGTCACGTGCTTGTTCAAGGATGCTTTTCTCAGTTGGTCCGAGGGGCGGGTGCGTGGCTGGCTTGAAGCCTATTGGCGCCAGGCGCAGGTCGTCGGTATTCCGGTGCAGGCCGAGCTGGAGGACTTTCTGCGGGCCAGCGACCTGATGGGCGTGCAGCGTCACCTCAAGGTGATCGGCATCTTCGCGCGCATCTGCCACCGCGACGGCAAACCCAAGTACCTCGGCGACGTGCCGCGCTTCTTCACTTATATAGACGCGGTGCTGGCGCGGCGTCCGGAGTTGGCTGAGCTGGCCGAATTATTCGCCAGTTTGCCCAAGGGCGCGGTGGTGCCGGCATGAAGGCGATGATTTTGGCCGCCGGCAAGGGCGAGCGCCTGCGCCCGCTGACCTTGCACACCCCCAAGCCGCTGGTGCGCGCCGCCGGTGTGCCGTTGATCGAGTACCACGTGCGCGCCCTGGCGGCTGCCGGGTTCCATGAGCTGGTGATCAACCATGCCTGGCTGGGGCAGCAGATCGAGGATTACCTTGGCGACGGCGCGCGCTTCGGTGTGCGCATCAGCTACTCGGCCGAGGGCGAGCCGCTGGAAACCGGTGGCGGGATTTTTCGCGCGCTGCCCTTGCTCGGCGACGCACCGTTTCTGGTGGTCAACGGCGATATTTTCACCGACTACCCCTTTGCCCGCCTGCAGCGTGCGCTGACAGGCTTGGCCCATCTGGTCTTGGTCGACAACCCGGTGCATCACCACGCAGGTGATTTCTACCTGGACGACGGGCAGGTGCGTGACGCCCAGGCGGAGCACGCCAACCTGACCTACAGCGGCATCGCCGTGCTGTCGCCGAGCTTGTTTGCCGGCTGCCAGGCCGAAGCGTTCAAGTTGGCGCCTCTGCTGCGTCGGGCGATGGCCGACGGCCTGGTCGGCGGTGAGCGTTTTGGCGGTTGCTGGGTCGATGTCGGCACCCACGAACGTCTGGCCGATGTCGAGCGTCTGCTCGCACAGGGGCACTGAGATGCTCTGGCCGGCGACTCTGCTTGGCGCGGTTGCCGGGTTGGCCGTGGCCAGCATTCCGGGGGCACTGCTGGGCGGGCTGCTGGGGCAGGTACTGGACCGCCGCTGGCGCTTGCATAGCTGGGCCGTATTGCGCGAGCGCCTGGGTGGCGCGCCGGCGGCGGATGACGAGGCCTTGCTGTTTATCCTGCTGGGGCGCTTGGCCAAGTGCGAAGGGCGTGTGTCGCAGGCGCACATTCAGCAGGCGCGAGCCGAGATGCAGCGCTTGGGGTTGCATGAGCAGGCGCAGCGGCGGGCGATCGAGGCGTTCGCCCG
Organism: Pseudomonas sp. UBA2684; assembly: GCA_002354655.1. Lineage (GTDB taxonomy): Bacteria > Pseudomonadota > Gammaproteobacteria > Pseudomonadales > Pseudomonadaceae > Aquipseudomonas. The sequence continues at coordinate 38,487 of DELY01000006.1, read as the reverse complement.
GGGCAAGACCGGGCGCGACAGCTTACGCGCGCCATTGCGCCGTCAGCGGCAGCGCAGCGAAGCCTTGCTGCGCGCGTGCTGGCGGATGGCGTGGGTCGACGGGCGGGTCAGCCAGGCCGAGCGCGAGCTGATTTTGCTGTGGGGCACGTGGTTGGGCGTGTCCGCCGCTGCTCAGGAGTTGCTGAGTAGCGCATACGCGCCGAAACAGGGGCCGCTGGCGTCCGCCGGTGGTAATTATCAAGAGGCGCTGCGTTTGCTCGGCGTGGCGGCTAATAGCGAACCGGCGCAGATCAAGCGCGCCTATCGCCGGCTAGTGAGCCGCCATCATCCGGACAAACTGCTTGGCAGCGGTGCCGGCCCTGAGCGGGTGCGCGACGCCACGGAAAAAACCCGCGAGCTGCACCAGGCCTATGCGCTGATTCGTCAGCGCCACGGCTTTCGCTAACCGCCCGGCGCACCAGCCGGCGTAGCCGTAGCGGCAGGCGGTGCGCTGGCCTGTAAGTGCAGGCTGAGCCAGCCGCGAATGCGCCGGTAGAGTTGTTCCTGTTCTGCCGCGCGATTGCCTGGCAACGCCTTCATGGCGACCTGAATATACGCCGGGTGCTGTTGCCGTTTGCCGGCTTGCAGGCGTTTCAGCGCGGCGGTGCGGTCGTTGGCCTGGTCCTTGTAGTAAAAATCGCCGGTGGCCAGCTTTAGGTTGGGAATCAGCTCTTCTAGCGCGGGACTGAAACCCTCGGGCAGTTCGGCGGCGACCAATAGCAGGTTCTGCACATTCGCCGGTTGACGCTCGGCCAGGTAGCGCGCGGCCCAATAGGCACCGCTGCCATGGCCGAGCAGAACCACGGTCTGCGCTTGCTGCTGTTGAGCGAAGGCGATGCCGGCCGCGATGCGTGCCAGCACGCGCTCGGCATGCGCCTGGCGCAGGCTGGCGGGGTTCGGTGCGGCGCTGGCTGCCGCTTCGCTGGCGCTGTCATCGCTAGCCGGATCCGCGGTGGCGCTGGCGTCTGCCGGTGTTTCAGCGCTGTCAGGCGTTGGGCTGCTGGGCGCGGCGCGCGTCAGCAATGGATCGCCCTCCGGGTCGGGCAGGCTCAGGCTCAGGCTGTGCCAGCCGGCGTCCGGCAGTTTGCTGCGCAGGGGGCCGACGGTCTGCGGCCAGTCGGCGCTTTCGCTGTCACCCGGCAAGAGGATCACCGCGCCACTCGGCTTGCCGACATTCGCTGGCTGCCAGAGGGCGAGGAAGGTCTCGTCGCCGGCCTGCAACTGCTGCTGTTCGCTGGCCGGTAATTGGCGTGTCAGGGCTTGTGCCTCGGCTTGGCTGCGCTCACCCAGGGGCGGGCGCTCGACGGCTGTCGGCGGCTCCGTCTGTTCGCCGGACGGGGCGCTGGTCGGTGCACGTTCTTCGGCATGCAGCGTCAGCGTGTAAGGCAGCAGCGACAGGCAGAGCAGGGGCAGTAACGGGGAGCGAGTGCGCAGCATCGGAATAACCCTGGCCGGTGGTGATTCAGCCAGCCTAATGGCTCGGCGACTATTTGTCAGGCCGAGCCTTCGCCTGGTGAGGGGCGCCTGGAGTAAGGTAGGCCGAATAGGGTCTGTTGCCGTTTCATCGCGCCCGCGAATGAAACGGCAACAGGCCCTAGTGTTTCCCTTGAGCGTGAACTGCGCGGTGTTGTGCATGATTCGTCTGTTGTGTTTTTCGCTGTTGCTTGCCTGCCTGCCGCTGCCGGTAGGGGCGGCCAATGCCCCGCCGTCCGCCGCCCTTAGCGAGGCGCAGCGTGCGTGGTTGCAGGCGCACCCGCAGTTGCGCGTGGGGGTGCTGTTGCAGGCGCCGTATGCGCAGTTTGATCGCCGCCAGCAGACCCTCTCCGGGGCCAATATCGAGTTGATGAACTGGCTGGCCGCGGCGCTGCACGTCGAGTTGCGCTGGCGGCATTTCCAGGATCAGGCGGCGCTGGAGGCGGCTTTGCGCGCCGGCCAGATCGACCTGGCGCCGGGCCTCAGTCAGACCCCGGCCGGGCTGCGCCTGTGGTTATTTTCCGACCCGTACATGCGTGTGCCGCATCTCTTGGTGGGCGCGCGCGACGGCACTGGCGCCGTCGACCTGGAACAGCTCGATGGCGAGGCGCCGGTGGCGCTGAAAGTGCCGAGCGCAGTGGCCGATTATTTGCGCAGCAGCCATGCCAATCTGCATTTGCAGGCGGTCGATTCGCCGCGTCAGGCCTTGTTGCAGGTGCTTGGTCAGCAGGCGAAATATGCGGTGCTGGACGAAGCGCAGCTCAGCCGGTTATCGCACGAGGCCGAATTCGCCGGGCTGGCGATTGTCGGCGACATCGGTCTGCCGCAGCTATTGCGGGTCGCTTCGCGGCGCGACTGGCCTGAGTTGGCGGCGATCGTCGACGTCGGTTTGCGGGCGATTGCGGCCAAGGACCTCGATCAACTGCACGCCCGCTGGCTGCAACCGCGTAATCCGCGTGTGGCTGACTCTTCGGGTTTTTGGCAGAGCCTCTGCATCCTGCTGGGTCTGCTCCTGCTGATCAGCCTGGTGCTGTTGTTCTGGCTGCGGCGGCAGCGCGACAACTTGGAGTTTTGCCTGCTCGCCGCGCGGCACGACATCGAATTGCGCGAGGCGGCCAGGGATGCGTTGCGCCTGGCGCAGTTTTCCATCGACCACAGCACCGTCGGTATTCTCTGGGTTAACTGGGACAGCCACGTGCGCTACGCCAACCACGCTGCCGAGCGAATGCTCGGCTATGCGCCGGGTGGGGTGGTCGAGCGGCCGCTGATCGATTTCGAGCCGAGCCTGCACATGGATCGCTGGCTCAACCTGTGGAAGCATGCGCGCCACGGCGATGACGGCCCGCTGAGTTTCGAGACCGAGTGCCGGCGTGCCGATGGCAGTGCCTTGCCGGCGGATGTGTCGTTGAGTTTTCTGCGTTACCGCGACACCGAGTACCTGGTGGTGTTCATCACCGATGTCACCGAGCGGCGCCGCGCCCTGGCGGCCTTGCAGGAGAGCGAGGCGCGCCTGCAAGGCATCGCCGCCAACGTGCCGGGCCTGGTGTTTCGTCTGGAGCGTGCGCAGCCGGGCGAGCCGGTGGATTTCGCCTTTATCAGCGACGGCAGCGAGAGCCTGGTCGGCTACCCGGCGGCCGCGTTACTGGCGCCGGATCACGGCATTCGCAGCCTGGTGCACGCGGACGACCGTGCGGCTTATCACCGCAGCCAGGACCAGGCCCTGGCCAGCGACAGCGACTGGCACTGGCAGGGGCGCATTCTCACCCGCGCTGGCGAGCAACGCTGGGCTGACATCAAGGCGATTGCCCGGCGCCTCGAGGGTGGTCAGGTGGTGTGGGACGGCATCGTCTGGGACATCAGCGAGAACAAGCGCACCGAGTTGGCGCTGGGTGAGTCGCGGGCGCAGTTGCGCGAATTGTCGGCGCACCTGGAAAGCGTGCGCGAGGAAGAGAAGGCGCGCATCGCCCGCGAGGTACACGACGAACTGGGCCAGGTGCTCACCGTGCTCAAGCTGGAAACCTCGATGTGCGAGCTGAGCTATGCCGAGCTCGATTCCGGCCTGCGCGAGCGCCTGGACAATATGAAACGGCTGATCGCCCAGCTGTTCCAGTTGGTGCGCGACGTGGCCAGCGCCCTGCGTCCGCCGATTCTGGATGCCGGGCTGGCCTCGGCCATCGAATGGCAGGCGCAGCGTTTCGAGGCGCGCACGCAGATTCCCTGTTTGGTCGAGGTGCCGGAAAACCTGCCGCAGCTGGCCGACGCCAAAGCCATCGGCCTGTTCCGTATCCTGCAGGAGGCACTGACCAATGTGATCCGGCATGCCGGCGCGCATACTGTCGACCTGCGCTTGGCGCTGGAAGGCGATAGGTTGCGCCTGAGCATCAGCGACGATGGTCGCGGTTTCCAACCCGCGGCGGTGAGTAGCCACTCGTTTGGCTTGGTCGGCATGCGCGAGCGCGTGCTGATGCTCGGCGGCAGCCTGGACATCGACAGCCGGCCGGGCGAAGGCACCACCTTGACGGTCAGCGTGCCGCTGGACAATTGAGCGCGCCACGGCATATCGCCGGGCGGTAAGAGGAGAGGCTGCGAGTGATTCGGGTATTGGTTGCGGAAGACCACACCATCGTGCGCGAGGGCATCAAGCAACTGATCGGCCTGGCCAAGGATCTGCTGGTGGTCGGCGAGGCCTGCAATGGCGAACAGCTGCTGGAAACCCTGCGGCATACGCCGTGCGAAGTGGTGCTGCTGGATATTTCCATGCCCGGGGTGAATGGCCTGGAGGCGATTCCGCGGATTCGCGCGCTCAGCCAGCCGCCAGCGATTCTGGTGCTGTCGATGCACGACGAGGCGCAAATGGCCGCGCGCGCATTAAAGGTCGGTGCAGCCGGTTACGCGACCAAGGACAGCGACCCGGCGCTGCTGCTCACGGCGATTCGCAAGGTCGCCGGCGGCGGTCGCTATATCGACCCCGATCTGGCCGACCGCATGGTTTTCGAGGTCGGCCTGACCGACTCGCGGCCGCCGCATGCGTTGCTCTCCGAACGTGAATTCTCGGTATTCGAGCGCCTGGTGCAGGGTGCCAACGTCAACGAGATCGCCCAGCAATTGGCGCTCAGCAGCAAGACCATCAGCACCCACAAGGCGCGGTTGATGCAGAAACTCAACCTGCATTCGGTGGCCGATCTGGTGCGTTATGCGCTGGAACACAAGCTCTTGTGAGTGTGCTGCCTCTAAATAAAGGTTCTGCGTGAAACAAGGCAGTGCTTGGCAGGCAAGCGCCTCAACCTTGTAGGCTGGGTTAGCGGCGCAGGCCGCCGAGGTACAGGCGACACAGATTCCGCACGCCGCGTAACCCAGCACGGCGTCGGTACTCGCGCCGTCAATGCTGGGTCACGCCGCGCCAGAACCGGCTGCTTGAGCGGGCCACCGCGCACGCGTCTAACCCAGCCTACGGAACTTCGGCCCACCCACCCTAGCGGCTGTTTTTGTAGGGCAATCCCTACATGCAATCTTCCATAGCCCTTATAGCAATCTCTCATACCGCCCGATTTGCGCTGGCTGCAGGCTTCTCTAGGCTCTCAGTACGGCTTACGGCAAATCGAAGGTGTGGGTATGGGCGAGGCAACGGCAACAGGGGCGGCAGACGAGGTACTGGTGAGCTTTCGTGGCGTGCAAAAAAGCTACGACGGCGAATCGCTGATCGTCAAAGACCTCAACCTGGATATTCGCAAAGGCGAATTCCTCACCTTGCTCGGGCCGTCCGGCTCCGGCAAGACCACCAGCCTGATGATGCTCGCCGGCTTCGAGACGCCGACCGCCGGGGTCATTCAGCTGGGCGGTCGTTCGCTGAACAACGTGCCGCCGCACAAGCGTGACATCGGCATGGTGTTCCAGAACTACGCGCTGTTCCCGCACATGACCGTGGCCGAGAACCTGGCTTTCCCGCTGTCGGTGCGCGGCATGAGCAAGACCGATGTCAGCGAGCGGGTCAAACGCGCGCTGTCGATGGTCCAGCTCGACGCCTTTGCCGCGCGCTATCCGGCTCAATTGTCCGGCGGTCAGCAGCAGCGCGTGGCCCTGGCCCGCGCCCTGGTGTTCGAGCCGCAACTGGTGCTGATGGACGAACCGCTCGGCGCGCTGGACAAGCAGCTGCGCGAGCACATGCAGATGGAGATCAAACACCTGCACAAGCGCCTCGGCGTGACCGTGGTCTACGTGACCCACGACCAGGGCGAAGCGCTGACCATGTCCGACCGGGTGGCGGTGTTCCACCAGGGCGAGATCCAGCAGATCGCCGATCCGCGCACCCTGTATGAAGAGCCGCGCAATACCTTCGTCGCCAACTTCATCGGCGAAAACAACCGCCTCAATGGCCGCCTGCTCAGCCAGGACGGCGAGCGTTGCGTGGTCAGCCTGGCGCGCGGCGAGAAGGTCGAGGCGCTGGCGGTCAACGTCGGCCAGACCGGCGAGCCGGTGACCCTGTCGATCCGCCCCGAGCGCGTACGCTTGAACGGCTCCAGCGAAAGCTGCCGCAACCGGTTTTCCGGGCGCGTGGCGGAATTCATTTACCTCGGCGACCACGTGCGCGTGCGCCTGGAAGTCTGTGGCATGAGCAACTTCTTCGTAAAACAACCGATTGCCGAACTCGACACGGCCCTGGCGGTGGGCGATGTGGTGCCGATCGGTTGGCAAGTGGAGCACGTCCGCGCGCTCGATCCGTTGTTGGACAGTCACTGATCCTTTCGCGCATTACCAACCCCCAGCCACAGTGGAGTAAACAATAATGAGCAAATACCTCACGTTCCCCGCGCTCGCCCTGGCCGTGGCCTGCGCCACGCCGGCGCTGGCCGCCGATTTGACGGTGATTTCCTTTGGCGGCGCGAACAAGACGGCGCAAACCAAAGCCTTCTACGAGCCCTGGGAAAAGAGCGGCAGCGGCAAGGTCATCGCCGGTGAGTACAACGGCGAGATGGCCAAGGTCAAAGCCATGGTCGACACCAACAGCGTGTCCTGGAACCTGGTGGAAGTGGAGTCGCCGGAACTGTCCCGCGGTTGCGACGAGGGCATGTTCGAAGAGCTCGATCCGGCGCAGTTCGGCAACCCCGATGATTACGTCGAGGGCGCCATCCAGCCATGCGGCGTGGGCTTCTTCGTCTGGTCGACGGTGCTCGCCTACAACGCCGACAAGCTCAGCAGCGCGCCGAGCGGGTGGGCGGATTTCTGGGATACCGAAAAATTCCCCGGCAAGCGCGGCCTGCGCAAGGGCGCCAAGTACACCTTGGAGTTCGCCCTGATGGCCGACGGCGTGGCGCCGAAAGAGGTGTATCAGGTGCTGGCCACCAAGGAAGGTCAGGACCGTGCGTTCGCCAAGCTCGACCAGATCAAGCCGAGCATCCAGTGGTGGGAAGCCGGCGCCCAGCCGCCGCAGTTCCTCGCCTCCGGCGACGTGGTCATGAGCTCGGCCTACAACGGCCGCATCGCCGCGGTACAGAACGAGAGCAACCTGCAAGTGGTGTGGAACGGCGGCATCTATGACTTCGACGCCTGGGCCATCCCCAAAGGTGCGAAAGACCAGGACGCGGCGCAGAAATTCATCGCCTTCAGCGTACAGCCCGAGCAGCAGAAGACCTTCTCCGAGAACATCGCCTACGGTCCGGCCAACAAGAACGCGGTGGCCTTGCTCGATCCAAAATTGTTGAAAGACATGCCCACCACCCCGGAAAACATCGCCAACCAGGTGGCCATGAACGTGACCTTCTGGGCCGACTACGGCGAGCAACTGGAACAACGCTTCAACGCCTGGGCTGCGCGTAACTAAGCCATGCCCTGGCTCGGCCCCTCTCCCGCTTGCGGGGGAGGGGAGTTTTCCCTGGTTTCCCTGTTTTCGCGGAGTTCGTTATGGCCACCACCGTACCCCTGACCGAGGTCGCCGGCCCCACCTTGAAGCAGCGTCTGGCGCGTGCCGAGCGCTTCAATCGCCTGAAAGCCCAGGCGTTGATCCTGCCGCTGTTGGTATTTCTGGTGTTGGTGTTTCTGGTGCCGATTGCCGCGCTGCTCTACAAGAGCGTGAACAACCCGGAAGTGGTCGACAGCATGCCGCGCACCGTCGAGGCAATCGCCAGCTGGGACGGCAAGGCACTGCCCGCGGAGCCGGTGTACCGCGCGCTGAGCTTGGACCTGGCCGAAGCGCGGGCCAATCAGACGGTCGGCGACTTGTCCAAGCGAATGAACATGGAACTGGCCGGCTACCGCAGCCTGATGGCCAAGACCGCCCGGGCGCTGCCGTTCAAGAGCGAGCCGGCCTCCTATAAAGATGCCTTGGAAAGCCTCGACGAGCGCTGGGGCGATCCGGCCTACTGGCAGGTAATCCGCCGCAACACCAGTGACGTCACGCCCTATTACCTGCTGGCCGCCTTGGATCATCGCATCGATGACCTCGGCGAGCTGGCGCCGGCCACGCCGGACCAGGCGATCTACCTGGATATTTTCACCCGCACCTTCTGGATGGGCCTGGTGATCACCGCCATCTGCCTGGTGCTGGCCTACCCGTTGGCCTACCTGCTGGCCAACCTGCCGACGCGGCAGAGCAACCTGTTGATGATCCTCGTGCTGCTGCCGTTCTGGACCTCGATCCTGGTGCGCGTGGCGGCCTGGATCGTGCTGTTGCAGTCCAGCGGCCTGATCAACGGGGCACTGCTGGCGCTGGGCATCATCGACAAGCCCTTGCAGTTGGTGTTCAACCGCACCGGGGTCTACATCTCCATGGTGCACATCATGCTGCCGTTCATGATCCTGCCGATCTACAGCGTGATGAAGGGCATTTCGCCGACCTACATGCGTGCGGCGATCTCCCTCGGCTGCCACCCGTTCGCCAGCTTCTGGCGGGTGTATTTCCCGCAGACCCTGGCCGGCGTCAGCGCCGGTTGCCTGCTGGTGTTCATCCTCTCCATCGGCTACTACATCACCCCGGCGCTGCTCGGCAGCCCCGGCGATCAGATGGTCAGCTACTTTGTCGCGTTCTACACCAACACCTCGATCAACTGGGGCATGGCCACGGCCCTTGGCGGCCTGCTGCTGTTCGCCACCCTGGTGCTCTACGTGGTCTATAGCTGGCTGGTCGGCGCAAGCCGCCTGCGTCTGGGATAAAGGAGACGAATGAAATGCTGAGCCCCTACATGTCCCCGGTCGAACGCGTGTGGTACTACAGCCTGCGCACGCTCTGCGCGCTGGTGCTGTTGTTCCTGATTCTGCCGGTGTTGGTGATCATCCCGTTGTCGTTCAACGCCGGCACCTTCCTGGTCTACCCGATCGAGTCGTTCTCCCTGCGCTGGTACGAGGATTTCTTCGCCTCCGCCAGCTGGATGCGCGCGCTGAAAAACAGCCTGATCGTCGCTCCGGCGGCCACCGTGCTGGCGATGGTGCTCGGCACCCTAGCCGCGATTGGCCTGACCCGTGGCGAGTTCCGCGGCAAGGCCCTGGTGATGAGCCTGCTGATTTCGCCGATGGTGGTGCCGGTGGTGATCGTCGGCGTGGCCAGCTACCTGTTCTTCGCCCCGCTGGGCATGGGCAACAGCTACCTGTCGCTGATCCTGGTGCACGCGGTGCTCGGCGTGCCGTTCGTCATCATCACCGTATCGGCGACCTTGCAGGGCTTCAACTACAACCTGGTACGCGCCGCCGCCAGCCTCGGCGCTTCGCCGCTCACCGCGTTCCGCCGGGTCACCCTGCCGCTGATCGCGCCGGGGGTGATCAGCGGTGCGCTGTTCGCCTTCGCCACCTCGTTCGACGAAGTGGTGGTGACCCTGTTCCTCGCCGGCCCCGAGCAAGTCACCTTGCCGCGGCAGATGTTCAGCGGCATCCGCGAGAACCTCAGCCCGACCATCGCCGCCGCCGCGACCCTGCTCATCGGTTTCTCGGTGGTGCTGTTGCTGACCCTGGAATGGCTGCGCGGGCGCAGCGAGAAACTGCGTACCCAGGCCAGCGAGTAAGCCGCCCACGCTGGCGCCGCCGTTCGGGTGCCAGCGGTTTTTGCCCTTCTCGCGTGCGCACTCTTTAAACTACTGGCCTTTCGCGGTGAGAGGAGGGGCCATGAATCTCAGCGAAGCCAATCTGGAAGAGCTGCTCGACGCGCTGCATGACGGGGTTTACATCACCGATGCCGATGGCGTCACGCTGAAGGTCAACCGAGCTTACGAGCGCCTGACCGGCCTGCGCGGCGTCGACCTGGTCGGCCGGCCGATGCAGGAGCTGGTACGCGATGGCGTGCTCTCGGAATCCGTCTCGCTGCGGGTGCTTAAGGAAGGCAAGGCGCTGTCGATGATGCAGCGCGTTAGCCAGGGTAATCGCCTGCTGGTCAGTGGCACGCCAATCCTGGCGGCGGATGGCAGTGTGCGTTACGTGGTCAGCACCGTGCGCGACATGACCGAACTGCTGCGCATGAAGCACGAGCGCGACGAGCTGCAACAGCTCAAGCAACTGCGCTCGAGTACGGCACGCCTGCATGCCGGGCAGCGCGATGCCTTGCTCAACGACTCTCCCGTGGCGGACCAGGTCGCCTCCGGGCGCGTCTTCGCCCAAGCCAGGCAAGTCGCGCGCAGCGATGTGAAGGTGCTGCTGCAGGGCGAGACGGGTGTTGGTAAAACCCTTATCGCCCAGTACATCCACACCGCCAGTGCCCGGGCGCAGCAGCCATTTCTGGCGCTCAACTGCGGGGCGTTGCCGGAACACCTGATCGAGGCCGAGTTGTTCGGCTACGTGCCCGGTGCGTTTACCGGTGCCGGCAGCAAGGGCAAGCGCGGCCTGCTGGAGCTGGCGCACCAGGGCACGGTGTTTCTCGATGAGGTGGGCGACCTGCCGCTGGCCGTGCAGGTCAAACTGCTCAAGGTGATTGAGGAGAGTCGCTTTATTCCGGTCGGTGGCCTGGAGCTCAAGGAGGTGGATGTACGCATCATCACCGCCACCCACCATGACCTGCCGCAACGTGTGGCCGAGGGGCGCTTTCGCGCCGATCTCTATTACCGCCTGAATGTGGTGCCGATCCATATTCCCGCTTTGCGTGAGCGCAGCGATGAGGTGGTGCCGCTGCTCAACTACTACCTGGCGCAGTTCAACGCCCGTTATGCCCGTCAGTTGAGCTGGAGTCTGGAGGCGCTGGACCGGCTGGTCGATTACCCCTGGCCCGGCAATATCCGCGAGCTGATCAACCTGGTCGAGCGCATGGTGGTGACCTGCGAAGGTGACAGTATCGGGCTGTTCGACCTGCCCACCGAGGTGCGTCAGGCATCTGAGGCCGTAGGTGATGATGCGCAGATACCGCTGCGCAAGCGCGTCGAATTGCTCGAACGCGAGGCAATCCGTGCGGCCTTGCTGCAGCACAAGACCACCCGTGAAGCGGCCCGCGCCCTGGGTATCAGTCAGGCCACCGTGGTGCAGAAGATGAAAAAGTGGGATCACACTGATTAGAAAGCGAATCGATTTATGCGGGGTTGATTAATTTCCTAATCAATTGCCTGTGAGTCGGCGCTGGGTCAAATCGTCGCAGGCGCTCTGGCGCGGGGCTTTGCGCGAGCTGGCACAGCTTTCGCTATGGCTCGGCCTGATTCGTTTTGGCACAACAACGAGAAAAAGGCCCCGCTGATGAGTATTTCTGCATTCAAGATCGCCAACAAACTGATCACCGGCCGCGAGGCGGTCGAGCAGTTGGCGGTCGAACTGCCCCGTCTGAACATCACCAACCCGTTGATTGTCACCGATAGCATTCTGCTCAAGTCCGGCACTGTCGATCACGTGATCAAACAACTGGGCGAGCGCGCCTACGGCATTTTCGAGGGTGTCGAGCCCGAGCCGGAAATCGCCATCGTCGAAGCCTGCGCCAATGCCTATCGCACCGGTGGCCATGACGGTCTGATCGGCGTCGGTGGCGGCAGCGCCATCGATATCGCCAAGGCCGTGGCCGGCTACGTCGGTCATGACGGTGCCCTGGAAGAGCTGTTCGGCGTCGATCAGATCAAGCGCAAAGGGCCGCCGCTGATTGCCATCCCGACCACCGCCGGCACCGGCTCGGAAGTGACCAACGTGTCGATCCTCTCCGACAAGCAGGCGCAACTGAAAAAGGGCATCGTCAGCGACTACCTGTTGCCCGATGTGGCCCTGGTCAGCCCGCTGATGACCCTGACCTGCCCGCGCGGCGTGACCGCTGCCAGTGGCGTCGATGCATTGGTACACGCGGTGGAGTCCTATCTGTCGGTGAACGCCTCGCCGATCACCGACGCCCTGGCCATTGGCGCCATCAAGCTGATCGCCAAGGCGCTGCCCAAGGCCTATGCCAACCCGGCGGATCTGGTCGCTCGCGAAGACATGGCCACCGCCAGCCTGATGGCAGGCATGGCGTTCGGTAATGCCGGCGTGGGCGCCGTGCATGCGCTGGCTTATCCGCTGGGCGGTCGCTTCAACATCGCCCACGGCGTGAGTAATGCCTTGTTGCTGCCGTATGTAATGGCCTGGAACAAGCTGGCCTGCGTCGAGCGCATGGCCGAGATCGCTGCTGCTCTGGGCGTGCAGACCCATGGCCTGAGCGACAAGGCCGCCGCCGACCTGGCCGTCGAGGCCATGGCCGAGCTGTGCGCCAGCGTCGACATTCCCAAGGGCATGCGCAGCTTCGGCGTGCCGGAAGACGCCATCCCGGCCATGGCCGAGGAAGCCAGCAAGATCGATCGGCTGATGCGCAACAATCCGCGGCGCCTGACGGCTGGCGATATCGAACAGATCTACCGCGCTGCCTACTGATTACCGCAACGAAGATGAAAGGCCCCAGTGTGCTGGGGCCGGCTGAAATACAACTCTAATAAAGCTGGGTGACTCAAATGTCCGAACTGCATCAACAAGACCTTGGTGTGGAAGCCCCCTACTGGCCGGTGGGGCCATTCAAGGTGCGTCTGCCTTTCATTCATTACCGCTTCGAGATATCCGACTACATGCAGGGCCTGCTCATGTGTGCGGTGGACCTGGCGGCGATTCCGCTGATGACCGAATTTCTCGGCATGCCCTTCGAGGTGGCGCTGGCGGTGGTCATGCTCAACGGCCTGCTGTATCTGACCCACCACCTGCTGGGCGACCCGGTCGTTCCGGGTTGGATCACCCCGGCGATTCCTTTGCTGATGGCTTACTGCAGCCAGTTCCCGGAGGGCCCGGAGCGGGTGCATGCGCTAATTGCCTTCCAGTTGATGCTTGGAGTGTTCTCGATAGGCCTGGGCATGACGGGCATGGCGCGCAAGGTGGTGTCCCTGGTGCCCTCGGCGCTCAAGGCCGGCATCATCATGGGCGCCGGGCTCAGCGCGGTGGTGACGGTGTTCAAGGAAGGCGGTCGTTTCGACACCTTCCCCTGGACCATTTCGATCGCCATCGGCATCGCCTTCTACCTGGTGTTTTCCATCCACTTCCAGGACCTCAAGAAGCGCAATCGCTTCTGGTGGAACTTCGCCAAGCTGGGCATCTTCCCGATCATCCTGCTGGCGGTGATAGTCGCGCCGCTGTTCGGTGAGGCGCCTTGGCCGAACATCGAGTGGGGTTTCAGCCAGCCGGACTTCGTCACCCTGTGGAACGAGTACACCGTATTCGGCCTCGGCATGCCGCCACTGATGATGTTCGTCACCGCCATTCCCACCGTGTTCGCCGCCTATCTGGTGGTGTTCGGCGACGTGCTCGGCGCCAAGGCGATCCTGGGCGAAGCCGACCATGTACGGCGTGACGAGAAGGTCGACTTCAACCCCAACCGCTCGCACCTGATCTTCGGTGGGCGCAATGCCTTCATGAGCATCTTCGGGCCGGACGTGGCCATGTGTGGCCCGCAGTGGTCAGCCATGCAAGTGGTGATCACCGAACGCTTCAAGGGCGGCGCCAAGGCGATGAAATCCATCTACGGCGGCGTCGGCTCGTTCCGCTGGGGCACCAACACCGGCCTGCTGTTGTTGCCGGTGGTGACGCTGGTGCAGCCGATTCTCGGTGTTGCGCTGGCGCTGACCCTGCTGATCCAGGGCTACGTGAGCGTGCGCCTGGGCATCATGGAGGCACGCAGCCAGCGTGACCTGGGCATCGCCGGGGTGATCGGCGCGGTGCTGGCGATCAAGGGCGCCGGCTGGGCCTTCGCCATCGGCGTTGGCCTGTGCGCGCTGATCTATGGGGCACGGATGTTCCGCGGCGAGAACGACCAGACCTTCACCAAGGACTTGCCGCCCGCCGAGTGAGGCCTTTGCAATCCCTAATTCAGCCGAGGGGTAATCTCCTCCCTCGGCAGCAGGAGAAAATCATGCAACTGAACGATCCCGATCTGCTGCGCCATCAGGCCTATATCAACGGCCAATGGTGCGACGCCAGCAATGGCGATGTGACTGAAATCTTCAATCCTGCCAATGGCGAGTCGCTGGGCGTCGTGCCGAACATCGGTGGCGCGCAGACCCGTCAGGCCATCGAGGCGGCGCAGGCTGCCCAACCCGCCTGGCGTGCGTTGACGGCCAAGGAGCGCGCGGCGCGGCTGCGCAAATGGTACGAGCTGATGCTGGCCAATCAGGAAGATCTGGCGCGGATCATGACGGCCGAGCAGGGTAAGCCGCTGACCGAGGCGCGCGGTGAGGTGCTTTACGCGGCATCCTTCATCGAATGGTTCGCTGAGGAAGCCAAACGCGTCTACGGCGACACCATTCCCGGCCATCAGCCGGACAAGCGCTTGATCGTGACCAAGGAGCCCATTGGCGTGACCGCGGCGATCACGCCCTGGAACTTCCCGGCGGCGATGATCACCCGCAAGGCCGGTCCGGCGTTGGCCGCTGGCTGCGCCATGGTGCTCAAGCCGGCGCCGCAGACACCGTTCAGCGCGCTGGCGCTGGCCGTACTGGCTGAGCGCGCGGGAATTCCCGCCGGGCTGTTCAGCGTGCTGCCGTCTGACGCCGAGCGCTCCCGTGAAGTCGGTGCCGAGCTGTGCACTAACCCCATCGTGCGCAAGCTGTCGTTCACCGGTTCCACTGGTGTCGGCATCAAGCTGATGGAGCAATGCGCTCCGACCCTGAAGAAACTCTCGCTGGAGCTGGGCGGTAATGCGCCGTTCATCGTTTTCGAAGACGCCGATCTCGACGCAGCAGTCGAAGGCGCGCTGGTGGCCAAGTACCGCAATGCTGGGCAGACCTGCGTCTGCGCCAACCGCCTGTATGTGCATGAGGCCGTCTACGATGCCTTTGCCGAGAAGCTGGCTGCGGCCGTGGCCAAGCTCCGGGTCGGTCCTGGGGACGAGGCTGGCGTCGTCATTGGTCCGTTGATCGATGGCAACGCCATGGCCAAGGTGCAGGCGCATCTGGCCGATGCGCTGGAGAAGGGCGCCAAAGTGCTGCAGGGCGGCAAGGCGCATGAGCTGGGCGGGCACTTTTTCGAGCCGACGGTCATCATCGACGTCACCCCTGATATGCGCGTGGCCCGCGAAGAGACCTTCGGTCCCCTGGCGCCGCTGTTCCGCTTCAGCGACGAAGCCGAGGTGGTGCGTCAGGCCAATGACACCGAGTTTGGCCTGGCCTGCTACTTCTATACCCGCGATCTGGGCCGCACCTTCCGCGTGGCCGAAGCGCTGGAGTACGGCATGGTCGGTATCAATACCGGGCTGATCTCCAACGAAGTCGCGCCTTTTGGCGGCATGAAATCCTCTGGCCTGGGGCGCGAAGGTTCCAAGTACGGCCTGGATGAGTACCTGGAAATCAAATACCTCTGCCTAGGCGGTATCTGAGGCAGATTGGCGCGCCACCTTCAGGTGGCGCTGCCAGCCGGCGGCGTAATCGTTACAATGCGCGCCACCGTGATCCAGCCCTCAGAGGTGCGCCATGCAACCCTTCGCCATCGCTCCGTCGATCCTTTCCGCCGATTTCGCCCGCCTGGGCGAGGAAGTGGATAACGTGCTCGCCGCCGGCGCCGACATCGTTCACTTCGACGTGATGGATAACCACTACGTGCCCAACCTGACCATCGGCCCGATGGTCTGCGCGGCGCTGCGCAAATACGGCATCACCGCGCCGATCGACGCGCACCTGATGGTCAAGCCGGTGGACCGCATCATCGGCGACTTCATCGAGGCCGGCGCCAGCTACATCACCTTCCACCCGGAAGCCAGCGAGCACATTGACCGCTCCCTGCAACTGATCCGCGACGGCGGCTGCAAGGCCGGCCTGGTGTTCAACCCGGCCACCCCGCTGGACGTGCTCAAACACGTGCTGGACAAGGTCGACATGATCCTGCTGATGAGCGTCAACCCGGGGTTCGGCGGGCAGACATTCATTCCCCATACCCTCGACAAGCTGCGCGAAGCGCGCGCGCTGATCGATGCCAGCGGCCGGCAGATCCGCCTGGAAATCGATGGCGGGGTCAACGTCAAGAACATCCGCGAGATCGCCGCCGCCGGCGCCGACACCTTCGTCGCCGGCTCGGCGATCTTCAATCAGCCGGACTACCGGGCGGTGATCGACAGCATGCGTGCCGAGCTGGCGCAGGTGCGCGGGTGACGCGACTGCAGCAACTGTTCGGTGGCCAATTACCGCGCCTGGTGATGTTCGACCTGGACGGCACCCTGGTCGACTCGGTGCCGGATCTGGCCGCCGCGGTGGATAAAACCCTGCACGCGTTGGGGCGCCCGGCGGCCGGCATCGAGCGGGTCCGCGACTGGGTCGGCAATGGCGCCCGCGTGCTGGTGCGCCGCGCCCTGGCGGGCGATTTGCACCATGCGCACATCGGCGAAAGCGAGGCGAGCGCGGCGCTTGAGCTGTTTATGGCCGCCTACGCCGAGAGCCATGCGCTGACCCGCGTTTACCCCGGCGTGACGGAAACCCTCGACTGGTTGCGCGCGCGGGATATTGCCTTGGCCATCGTCACCAACAAGCCGCAGCGTTTCGTTGCGCCGCTGCTGGACGAGAAGGGCTTGTGCGGTTATTTCCGCTGGATTGTCGGCGGCGACACCCTGCCCCAGCAGAAGCCCGACCCGGCTGCGCTGCTGCATGTGCTCAAGCACGCCCAGGTGGCGCATCACCAGGCGCTGTTTATTGGCGATTCGCGCAGCGACGTGCTGGCCGCCAAGGCCGCCAACGTACCCTGCGTGGCGCTGAGCTACGGCTACAACCATGGTCGGCCAATCGCCGAGGAAGGGCCGGCACAGGTGCTGGACGATCTGCGCCAACTGCTGCTGCCGGGTTAGGCCCTGACAGCAGCGGAAAGCGCGACTGGTCGGGTTGATTCGGCTCGGCGGCTGCGCTAGTGTGCCGTGATCCAACTCCCCCGCCGAAGAGATCCCCGTGGTGGTTACCTGCAAACTCTGGCTCGCCCGAGCTGGGATGAAAATCATCAAGGCCCTGGCCCGTTGGCGCTGGCGCCTCTGACCTGATTCTGGCCGCCTAGTCGGCACGTTTGCACACAACCGTTTACCCTCAAGCCACGAGGCTGATCATGACCCGCGAAGAATTTCTGCGTTTGGCCGCTGCCGGCTATAACCGCATTCCGCTTGCTTACGAAACCCTGGCCGACTTCGATACGCCGCTGTCGATCTACCTGAAACTCGCCGACCAAGCCAACTCCTACCTGCTGGAGTCCGTGCAGGGCGGCGAGAAGTGGGGCCGTTATTCGATTATTGGCCTGCCTGCCCGCACGGTTCTGCGGGCATACGGCCACACGATCAGCGTGAGCGTCGACGGTACCGAAGTGGAGCGCCACGAGTGCGCTGATCCATTGGCGTTCGTCGAGCAATTCAAAGAACGCTATCAGGTGCCGACCCTGGCGGGGCTGCCACGTTTCAATGGTGGCCTGGTGGGTTACTTCGGTTACGACAGCGTGCGCTATGTCGAGCCGAAGCTGGCCGACGGAGTGAATCCCGACCCGCTGGGCACCCCGGACATTCTGTTGATGGTGTCGGACGCCGTGGTGGTGTTCGACAACCTGGCCGGCAAGATGCACGCCATCGTGCTGGCCGACCCGGCTGCAGCGGACGCTTTCGAGCAGGGCCAGGCGCGCCTGCAAGCCATCCTGCATCAGCTGCGTCAGCCGATTACCCCGCGTTTGGGCGTCGACCTGAATGCTCCGGCCGCCGCAGAACCGCTGTTTCGCTCCAGTTTCAGCCGTGACGACTACGAGCGCTCGGTCAAGGCGATCAAGGAATACATCCTCGCCGGCGACTGCATGCAGGTGGTGATTTCCCAGCGCATGTCGATCCCGTTCAAGGCCGCACCGATCGACCTGTACCGCGCGTTGCGCTGTATCAACCCGACGCCCTACATGTACTTCTTCAACTTCGGCGATTTCCACGTGGTCGGCAGCTCGCCGGAAGTGCTGGTGCGCGTCGAAGACAACCTGATCACCGTACGCCCGATTGCCGGCACCCGCCCGCGCGGCGCCAACGAAGAAGCCGACCAGGCCCTGGAAGAAGACCTGCTGTCGGATGCCAAGGAAGTCGCCGAGCACCTGATGTTGATCGACCTGGGCCGCAACGACACCGGGCGTGTGTCGGAAATCGGCTCGGTGAAACTCACCGAAAAGATGGTCATCGAGCGCTATTCCAACGTCATGCATATCGTCTCCAACGTCACCGGTCAGCTGAAGAGCGGCCTCACGGCGATGGATGCATTGCGGGCGATTCTGCCGGCCGGCACCCTGTCCGGTGCGCCGAAGATTCGCGCGATGGAAATCATCGACGAGCTGGAGCCGGTCAAGCGAGGCGTTTATGGCGGCGCCGTCGGTTACCTGGCGTGGAACGGCAACATGGACACCGCCATCGCGATTCGCACCGCGGTGATCAAGGACGGCGAACTGCACGTGCAGGCTGGCGCCGGTATCGTCGCCGACTCGGTGCCGGCGCTGGAATGGGAAGAGACGCTGAACAAGCGCCGCGCCATGTTCCGCGCCGTGGCCCTCGCCGAACAGACCGCCACGCCCGACGCCTGAGCCGACTGCCAAGGAGCATCGACATGCTGCTAATGATTGATAACTACGATTCCTTTACCTACAACGTGGTGCAGTACCTCGGCGAGTTGGGCGCGGACGTCAAGGTGATCCGCAACGACGAACTCAGCGTTGCCGACATCGCGGCGTTGCAGCCCGAGCGCATCGTCGTCTCGCCCGGCCCCTGCACGCCGACCGAGGCCGGGGTGTCGCTTGAAGTGATTGCCCATTTCGCCGGCAAACTGCCGATTCTCGGAGTCTGCCTGGGCCACCAGAGCATTGGCCAGGCCTTCGGCGGCGATGTGGTGCGCGCGCGCCAGGTGATGCACGGCAAGACCAGCCCGGTGTTCCATGAAGACCTCGGCGTGTTTGCCGGCTTGAACAAACCGTTGACGGTGACCCGCTACCATTCCCTGGTGGTCAAACGCGACACCTTGCCGGACTGCCTGGAAATCACCGCCTGGACCCAGCTGGAAGACGGCTCGGTCGATGAAATCATGGGCCTGCGGCACAAAACCCTGAACATCGAAGGCGTACAGTTCCACCCCGAATCGATTCTCACGGAACAGGGCCACGAGCTCTTTGCCAATTTCCTCAAGCAACAGGGAGGTGTGCGCGCATGAATATCAAAGACGCACTGAACCGTATCGTCGCGCAGCTCGACCTCAGCACTGAGGAAATGCAGGACGTGATGCGCGAGATCATGACCGGACAATGCACCGACGCGCAGATCGGCGCGTTCCTCATGGGCTTGCGCATGAAGAGCGAGACCATCGACGAAATCACCGGCGCGGCGAAGCTGATGCGCGAGCTGGCCTCGCCGGTGCAGATCAACGCCGAGCATCTGGTCGATACCTGCGGCACCGGCGGCGACGGCATGAACATCTTCAACGTCTCCACCGCGGCCGCCTTCGTGGTGGCGGCGGCAGGTGGTCGCGTGGCCAAGCATGGCAACCGCGCGGTGTCCGGCAAGAGCGGCAGTGCCGACCTGCTGGAAGCGGCGGGCGTTTACCTCAATCTGCAACCCGAACAGGTCGCGCGTTGCGTGGAATCGGTGGGCGTGGGCTTTATGTTCGCCCCGGCCCACCATGGCGCGATGAAGCATGCCATCGGCCCGCGCCGCGAGCTGGGCCTGCGCACCATCTTCAATATGCTCGGCCCGATGACCAACCCGGCCGGGGTCAAACATCAGGTGATCGGCGTGTTCAGCCAGGCGCTGTGCCGGCCGATGGCCGAAGTGTTGCAGCGCCTGGGCAGCCAGCACGTGCTGGTGGTGCATGCGCAGGATGGCCTCGACGAGATCAGCCTGGCGGCGCCGACCTTTATCGCCGAGCTGAAAGACGGCGTGGTCAGCGAATACCGTATCCAGCCGGAAGATTTCGGCATCAAGAGCCAGAGCCTGATCGGCCTGACCGTGGACGATGCGCAGCAATCGCTGGCGTTGATTCGCGACGCGCTGGGCCGGCGCAAGACCGACGCTGGGCAGAAAGCCTCCGACATGATCGTCTTGAATGCCGGCGCTGCGCTGTATGCCGCGGATATCGCCAGTAGTCTCAAGGAAGGCGTGCAGCTCGCGCATGACGCGCTGTTCAGCGGCATGGCCCGCGAACGCCTGGAAGAACTGGTGTCCTTTACTGCGGTGTTCAGACAGGAGAATGAAGGATGAGCCTGCCAACCGTTCTGGAAAAAATTCTGGCGCGCAAGGTCGAGGAAGTCGCGGCGCGTCGTGCCGTGGTCAGCCTCGCCGAGGTCGAGCGCGAGGCCCGTGTCGCCGATGCCCCGCGTGGCTTCGCCCAGGCGCTGCTGGCGCAAGCCAAGCGCAAGCAACCGGCGGTGATCGCCGAAATCAAGAAGGCCTCGCCGAGCAAGGGCGTGCTGCGTGAAGACTTCGTGCCGGCGGCCATCGCCCAAAGCTACCAGGCGGGCGGCGCGACGTGTCTGTCGGTGCTGACCGATGTGGATTTCTTCCAGGGCGCGGACCGCTACCTGCAAGAGGCGCGTAACGCCTGTTCGCTGCCGGTGATCCGCAAGGATTTCATGATCGATCCGTATCAGATCGTCGAAGCCCGTGCGCTGGGCGCCGACTGCGTGCTGTTGATCGTCTCGGCGCTGTCCGATGCGCAGATGGCCGAGCTGGCGGCCACCGCCAAGGCCTTCGACCTCGACGTGCTGGTCGAGGTGCACGATGGCGCTGAGCTGGAGCGCGCGCTGAATACCCTGGACACGCCGCTGCTGGGGATCAACAACCGCAGCCTGCACAGTTTCGAGGTCAGCCTGGAAACCACTCTCGACCTGCTGCCACGGATTCCCCGCGACCGCCTGGTGGTGACCGAAAGTGGCATCCTCAACCGTGCCGATGTCGAATTGATGGAGATCAGCGAGGTCTACGCCTTCCTGGTCGGTGAGGCCTTTATGCGCGCAGAGAGCCCCGGCGCCGAGCTGGAGCGGCTGTTTTTCCCGGAGCGCAAGCGGGTGATCGCCAGTCCCGATGTCGACTGAGGTGCGCGGCTAACCGCGGCCGCAACACTCGCAGACAACAAAAAGCCGGCGCATGCGCCGGCTTTTTGTTGTCTGCTGAGCTCAGCGGGTGCCGAATACCACCATGGTTTTGCCTTTCACGTTCACCAGGCCTTGTTCCTCCAGGGCCTTGAGCACGCGGCCGACCATCTCCCGCGAGCAGCCGACGATGCGGCCGATTTCCTGGCGGGTGATCTTGATCTGCATGCCGTCGGGGTGGGTCATGGCGTCCGGCTGTTTGCACAGGTCGAGCAAGGTGCGCGCGACGCGGCCGGTGACATCCAGGAACGCCAGGTCGCCGACCTTGCGCGTGGTGTTGCGCAGGCGTTCGGCCATCTGGCTGCCGAGTGCGTAGAGAATGTCCGGGTCTTGGTGGGTCAGTTCGCGGAATTTGGCGTAGCTGAGTTCCGCCACTTCGCATTCGGTCTTGGCGCGCACCCAGGCGCTACGTTCTTTCTCGGTGCCTTCCTTTTCGAACAGGCCCATTTCGCCGAAGAAGTCGCCGGAGTTGAGGTAGGCGATGATCATTTCGCGGCCATCGTCGTCTTCGATCAGGATGGTGACCGAACCTTTGACGATGAAGAACAGGGTTTCGCAGCGATCGCCCGCATAGATGATGGTGCTTTTCGCCGTGTAACGGCGGCGGTGACAATGCGCGAGGAGTTTGTCGAGATTCTTGATTTTAGGTGTAAGGGTTATCGCAACCATGCCCGAGTCCCGAATATAAAATAAAGGTAAGCCTTTGTCCGACAGGCAATTTTTTATTAGTTATTTTAGTTATCCGGCCAAGTGTGCCAGTAATCCGACGCCAGCTTAACAGACGTCCCATAACCTGGACCGATTTTGCGACACAGCTAACATCTGGCCGGGGAACTCTTGCGCTGGCGGCGGTATGCCGGGCGGCGAAAAGCGCTGTGATAAGCTGCGTCCCTTTTTAACAGCGGAGGCTTGGTAATGAAAGCGCGCATTCAGTGGGCGGGCGAAGCCCTGTTTCTCGGCGAATCCGGTAGCGGCCACGTGGTGGTCATGGATGGTCCGCCGGAGAGCGGCGGGCGCAATCTGGGTGTGCGCCCGATGGAGATGCTGCTGATCGGTTTAGGCGGTTGCAGCAACTTCGATGTGGTCAGCATCCTGAAAAAATCCCGACAGGCGGTCGAGAGTTGCGAAGCCTTCCTCGAGGCCGAACGCGCCGATGAAGACCCCAAGGTGTTCACCAAGATCCACCTGCATTTCGTGGTCAAGGGCCGCGGCCTGAAGGAGGCGCAGGTCAAGCGTGCTGTGGAATTGTCGGCGGAGAAGTATTGCTCGGCGTCGATCATGCTCGGCCGTGCCGGCGTCGACATCAGCCACGACTATGAAATCGTCGAGTTGGGCTGAGGGCCGCAAGCCGCCGCTGACATCCTTTTATCACCTGTACGCGGCAAACTCTGGCAGCGGGCAGCCGTGGTCGGCATAATGCGCGCCTTTTTCAGGGGCGCAGTGCCGCCTCGCACCACACAACCAAAATCGCCATCGCGAAGAGGTGTTAACCGTCCTACGCAGCTGCGTCGTTCGCAGTTGACGGGCATGCTCGACCACGCGGCTGCGCCGCTTATATAAAGAGAGTTTCCAACGGTGAAAAGCAAACTCAAGCTCCACGGGTTCAATAACCTGACCAAGACCTTGAGCTTCAACATCTATGACATCTGCTACGCGGAAACGCCGGAAGACCAGCAGGCCTACGTGCAGTACATCGACGAAGAGTACGATGCCGAGCGCCTGACGCAGATTCTCACGGATGTCGTCGACATTATCGGTGCCAATATCCTCAACATTGCCCGCCAGGATTACGATCCGCAGGGCGCCAGCGTGACCATTCTGATTTCTGAACAGCCGGTGGAGCCGACGGAAAGCCAGATCGAGGAATCGCCCGGTCCGTTGCCCGAGACCATTCTCGCGCACCTGGATAAAAGCCATATCACCGTGCACACCTACCCGGAAATCCATCCGGTGGAAGGCATTGCGACGTTCCGCGTGGACATCGACGTGTCGACCTGCGGGGTGATCTCGCCGTTGAAGGCGCTGAACTACCTGATCCATCAGTTCGATTCGGACATCGTCACCGTCGATTACCGCGTGCGCGGTTTCACCCGTGACGTGGAAGGTAAAAAGCACTTCATCGACCACGAGATCAACTCGATCCAGAACTACCTCTCCGATGACACGCAGGCGGCGTACCAGATGACCGACGTCAACGTGTACCAGGAGAACCTGTTCCACACCAAGATGCTGCTCAAGGACTTCGAGCTGGATAACTACCTGTTCGGCGATGCCACCAGCAGCCTGACGGCCGAGCAGCGTCAGCAGGTGGAGGAGCGTGTGCGGCACGAGATGCTGGAGATTTTCTACGCGCGCAACATGCCGCGCTAAGCGGGTTTGTCGTAGAAACATCAAGGGCGCCGATTGGCGCCCTTTTGGTTTGGCTTATCCGTTACAGGCGGTAGCTGCTTTTGGTCATCAGCTTGGAGACCAAGGTCATGCCGAATTTCACCGGCGCGGGGAAGCGCAGGCCGCCGGCTTCCAGGGCGCTGGTGGCGTGCTGTGCCTCGTCGCTGCGCATCTGCTTGAGGATCGCGCGGGATTTCTCGTCTTCGGCCGGAATCTGTTCTAGGTGCTCGTCGAGGTGTTTGACCACTTGATCCTCGGTGGCGGCGACAAAGCCCAGGCTGACCTTGTCGCTGATCAGGCCGGCGACTGCGCCGACGCCGAAGGACAGGCCGTAGAACAGTGGGTTGAGCACGCTGGGATGGCTACCGAGCTGGCGAATACGCTGCTCGCACCAGGCCAGGTGGTCGATTTCCTCGTCGGCGGCATGCTCCATGGCGGCGCGCACGTGCGGCAGCTTGGCGGTCAGCGCCTGGCCTTGATAGAGCGCCTGGGCGCAGACCTCGCCGGTGTGGTTGATGCGCATCAGTCCGGCGATGTGCCGTGCTTGCTGGTCATCCAGTTCGGCTTCCGGCTGCACGATGGCCGGCGATGGCCGGCTGGGCTGGCCACTGAAGGGCAGCAGGGTGCGCAAAGCCGCATCGGCTTGCAGCAACAGACGGTCGACGGGTGAGTAGTGACGTTCATTGGCCATGGGGTACCTCCGGCTGAACAACGGCGCCCAGTTTACTGCAATCGTGGCGGGTCGGCTTGATCGAGATCAGGGCAGCTCGCGCACCACGCGCAAACCCAGGGCGTAATCGGTGTGTTGCGGTTGTTTAAGGTCGCGCTGGCTGCTGCGCAGGTAGCTCGGCCCGCTGTTCCAGGCGCCGCCGCGGATCACCCGCGGGCTTTGCTCGAGCAGCCCGGCGGCCTGTTGCTCGCTGCCGTCGAACGGGTTGGCGAAGCGCGAGGCAGTCCATTCCCAGACGTTGCCCGCCGTGTCGTACAGGCCAAAGGCATTGGCCGCGAATTGCCCGACCAACGCACTTTTGTGCTGAATCAGGCGTGGGCTGCCGCAGCCACGGCAATGCGCGCGCGGCTGGCTCGGCGGGCTGTCGAGTTGCGCGCCCCACCAGTAATACTCCGCGCTCCCGGCGCGTGCGGCGTATTCCCATTCGGCTTCGCTGGGCAGGCGATAGCGCTGACCGCTGGCCTTCGACAACCAGTGGGTATACGCCAGCGCCTGGTGCCAGGACACGTGGATCACCGGGCGCTGCGACGACAGCCCCCAGCCTTCGTTGTCCGGCATCGGCGTGCCGCTGGCGTCGGCATAGTGTTGCCAGTCGGCGAAGGTCACTTCGTAACGGCCGATGGCGAAGGGCTGGGCAATCTCGATCGGCCGCAGCGGCCGCTCGTTGTGGTTGCCACGGCCGCTGCTGTCGCCGAGCAGGAAGCGCCCGGCCGGCACCACGACCAATTCCGGGCCATGCGCGCCGCCGGGCAGGTTGTCGCGAAACACCGTGCCGGCTTGCTGGGCCTGCGCCGGCAGCGCCAGGGCGAGCAGGATGGCGAGGCCGAACGACCTGAGCATCAGCCCGGCGGCCAATGCATCTGGCGCTGGCCGAGCACGTGCATGTGGATGTGGTACACGGTTTGCCCGCCCTGCTCGTTGCAGTTCATCACCACCCGGAAACCCTCGTCGCAGCCTTGCTCCGTGGCCAGACGTTGGGCGGTGAGAAGGATGTGCCCGGCGAGGGCCTTGTCGTCCTCGGTCAGGTGATTGAGGGTGCTGATGTGCTTTTTCGGGATCACCAGAAAATGCACCGGGGCTTGCGGGCCGATATCGTGAAAAGCGATCACCTGATCGTCTTCATAAAGCTTGCGCGCGGGAATGTCCCCGGCGACGATCTTGCAGAACAGACAGTCCATGGACAGTCTCCCGGCCTGTTGAAAGAGGCCCGAGTTTAACGGCGAGTGTTGGTCCCGGCCAGATGGCCGCCACAAGGAGCGGGTGTGAAGAACGATATCCATGATCTGGGCCTGGTGCTCGACTCCAAGGTCAAGCTGATCCTGATCGAGTCTTGGGATGAACCTCGCGTGCTGGAAACCCTTACCGGGCTGGCGGTCAAGCGCGGCCTCGGTCTGCACACCTGGTCGGTGACCGAAGGCTTGCAGCGTCTGGGCTTTGGCGGCGAGTCGCTGGAGTCAGGCGCGAGCCAGGAACCGGAGGCCGCGTTGCGTCTGATCAAGGCCGATCCGCAGCCGAATCTGTATGTGCTGTGCGACCTGCATCCGTTCCTCGACGAGGCCCCCAAGCTGGTGCGCCTGCTCAAGGAAATCGCCATGCGCGATGCCACCCACGCCCCGACCCTGGTGCTGGTCTCGCATGCCTGCAAGCTGCCGGCGGAAGTGCAGCGTTTCGCCGCGCGCTTCAGCCTAGCGCTGCCCTCGGAAGACGAGCTGCTGGCGATCGTCCGCGAGGAAGCCAGCCGGTGGAGCGAGCGCAACCGTAACACCCGCGTGCGCACCGACAACCGCACCTTGCAGCAGGTAGTGAAAAACCTGCGCGGCATGAGCCATGCCGAGGCCCGAGCCCTGGCGCGCAACGTGATCTGCGACGACGGCGCGATCACCCAGGAGGATCTGCCGGAGCTGAACAAGACCAAGTTCCAGTTGCTCGACCTGGAAGGCGTGTTGAGTTTTGAGTACGACACCGCACGTTTCGCCGAGGTTGGCGGCTTGAGCAACCTGAAACGCTGGCTGGCCGAGCGTCAGGGGATTTTCCTCGACGGTAAAGGCGTCGACCTGCCCAAGGGGGTGCTGTTGGTTGGCGTGCAGGGCGGCGGCAAGAGTCTGGCCGCCAAGGCGGTGGCCGGGCTGTGGGGCTTGCCCTTGCTGCGTCTGGATTTCGCCTGTCTGTACAACAAGTTCTTCGGCGAGACCGAGCGCAACTTGCGCGAGGCATTGCGGCTCGCCGAGCAGATGGCGCCCTGCGTGCTGTGGATGGACGAGATCGAGAAAGGCCTGGCCAGCGGCGACCACGATGGCGGCGTCAGTCAGCGTGTGCTCGGCACTTTGCTGACCTGGATGGCCGAGCGCAAAGCCCCGGTGTTTATGGTCGCGACGGCCAACGCCATCGAACGTTTACCGCCGGAGCTGGTGCGCAAGGGGCGGTTCGATGAGCTGTTCTTCGTCGACTTGCCGGACCAGCCGGTGCGCGCGGAAATCTTCCGCATCCACCTGGGGCGGCGCGAGCTGGAACCGAGCGGGTTCGACCTGAATCTGCTGGCGGCGGCCAGCAGCGGGTTTTCCGGGGCGGAGATCGAGCAAGTGGTGGTCAGTGCGCTGTATGCCGCGCAGGCGCAGCAACGCAGCGTCGATCAAGCCTTGTTGCTGCACAGTATCCAGAGCACTGCGCCGCTGTCGGTGGTCATGGCCGAAGACCTGGATGCGCTGCGCACCTGGGCCGCCGGTCGCACGGTCAGCGCCAATTGAGTCTGCGCCCGGTGCTCAGGCCGCGCCGCTCAGGCGGCGATTGACGCGTGCCGCCAGTTTGCGCACCAGCCAACGCGGCGCCACTCGCGGGGCCATCGCCAGCAAGCGATTGCGCCAGCCGGGAATGATCATCGCGCGGTTTTTTGCCAACGCCTTGACCGCGATGAGCGCCACTTCTTCGGCGCTCATCATCCACTTGCCGCCTTGCAGTGGGCGGCTGTCCATCTGTGCACTACGGAAGAATGCACTGCGCGTCGGCCCAGGGCACAGCACCGACACCGAGACCCCGTATTCCTTGAGCTCTTCGCGCAGACCTTCGGAGAAATGCAGCACGTAAGCCTTGCTCGCGTAGTAATTGCTCATCCAGGGGCTCGGATGGAAGCCCGCCACCGACGCCACGTTGAGAATCTGGCCGCTGCCCTGGCCCGCCATGACGGTGCCGATGGCGTGACACAGCCGCGCGAGCGCGAGGATATTCACCTCGATCAGTTCTTGCTCGCGGCTCCAGTCCTGAGCGACGAACGCACCGCAGGTACCCAGGCCGGCGTTGTTCACCAGCAAGTCGATACGGCGTTCGCTCTGTTCCAATTCATGCAGCAGCCCCGAGAGTTGCAGCGGCTCGCTGAGGTCGCACACGCGAAACAGCACCTCCACGGAAAAGCGTTGGGTCAGTTCGCAGGCAATACTTTCCAAGGCGTCGCGCTGGCGTGCGACCAGAATCAAGTTGCGCCCGCGGCGCGCCAGGGCTTCGGCCAAGGCCAGGCCGATACCGCTGGAGGCGCCAGTGATCAGGGCATAACAGGGCATGGAGATTCTCCGTGAGGGGGCCGGCTTTGACCGCGCCGGTGGCGTTGGGTTGCCTGGGCCGCGGCAATACTGCCGCGGCCCAGCGCGCGATCAGCTGCTCGGCGGATTCAGTGCGCTCAGGTCGAGGCCGTTAAACAGCATGGCCAGCATGGCGAAGCCGCCGAGGAACATGGCCAGCACGCTGCCGATCAGCAGGGTCAGGAACAGCCCGGCCAGAACCTTGACCGCGAGGCTGTTGGCCGGCGGTGGCGGGCCGAAACGGTTGGCGCCGGCGCTGCCGGGAATCGCCAGCATCAGCAGCCAGAACACGCTGTTGACGATGGGCACGATATTCAGCAGAAGCAGCCAGCCGCTCCAGCCGATGTCATGCAGGCGTTGCACGCCGATCTGCACGCTGACCACCAGCATGCCGATCATCACGGCGATGCCGAGCAAGCCGCCGAGGATTTCGGAAATGCTCGCCGCGATGGCCACCACGGCCATGATCCCGGTCATGGCGAACACCAGTACCAGCGACCAGGCCAGGTAACGCAGCCGGCCGATGCGTCCATCGAGGGTGAAGACGTTGAGCTCGCCGAACGCTGGCAGGGTTTCCCCGACAGCCGCTTGGGGCGGGGCATAGGGCGTATTGGTTGGGTTGTTGACGAGTGTAGGCGAGGGGCCGGGCGCGGCCGCGGGGCTTTCCGCTGGCAACGCCTGACGGGCGATGAATTTTTCGATGACGATGCCGCAGGCCGAGCATTCCAGCGCTTTGTCCTGCTGCTGGCCGCATTTGGGACAGGTCATGCTGGCGCTTGCATCGCTCGTGCTGAGTGCGGGGCGGTGTTCATCGGTTTCCACCAGCGACAGGCTGGCGGCTAGATCCGGCTCTTTGCGCGCCTTCGCGCCGGCACGGTGCAGGGCTGCGAGGTACTGGTCGGCCTCGCTTTCGTGCAGGTCGCGCTTGATGGCGATGGTGCTGCCACTGAACAGGGTGTTGATCCGCGTACGGTCACTTTTGAACAGGCGGACGAGATTGTCTTTGGCGGTTTCCATGGCCACTTCTGGCATCAGTTCGCCATCGAAGACAATCTTGAAACGGGCTTGGGTCATGCGAGCTTCCTTGTCGGCGCCAGGGGAAATAGGCCACACAGATTAGCGGGCGTGTAGGCCGCTAAACAAGCAGCCTAGCAGGCCGTTGAAAAACTACCTACGGTGCCGATACGGCGTTAAAAACGGCCTCAAAGTGCGTATTTACACCCTATAAACTGCGCGTTCTCGGCCGTTCTTGCCTTGTCTAGGCGGCCTCGCCTGCCTGTCTCAACGGCCTGCTGGGGCGCAAATTTAAGCGCTGCCTTGCGGTGTCCAACTGCCGACGAAGCGCCCGTGGCGCAGCAAGCGCAGCTCGCCGAACGCGGCGAGTAAACCCTCCGCGCGCTGCGGGCGCAGGAAC
This sequence comes from Pseudomonas sp. UBA2684, assembly GCA_002354655.1. Taxonomy (GTDB): domain Bacteria; phylum Pseudomonadota; class Gammaproteobacteria; order Pseudomonadales; family Pseudomonadaceae; genus Aquipseudomonas. The sequence goes on along the minus strand of DELY01000006.1, from coordinate 9,365 downwards.
ACCCAATCATCCACCGCCAAGGCGGTGCGGCGGGAGCCGATCAAGCGTTCCTGGTGGGCGCTGCGTCCGTAGAGTGGGTCATGGCTCAGCCCGGCAGGCGATATCGGTGCGGCCGGCCACGGCCCGCCATTGAGATAGAAGGCTTGCTGGCGATTGCGGTTCCAGCCTTGCAGCACGGCTTGGCCGTCGCCGAGGAAGGGCAGTGCGCCGCGCTGCGCTTTCAGTACTGGGCTGGCAATCCACAGGGCCGGCTGGTGCTCGGCGAGCAGCGACGTATCAAAGTCGCTGGGCTTGAGCAGCGCCGAGCCGAGCGCAACTTCGTTCAGCGGTGTGTCGCCGCGCGCATGCAAGGGGTAAGTCAGGCTGCCGCCTCCGTTGAGGGTGGGCCTGCGGGGCCAGAGCCCGGTGAAGCTCTGCGCTGTGTCGATAAAGGCGCGGTAGCGTGCCGTGCTGTCGGCCAAGGCTTGAGCCTGGCCGACCCAGAACGGCGTGCGGGCGACCTGCGCGTCATAGCCCATCAGGCCGCGCAGGGTCAGCGGCGCTGGGTTGTCGCGCAGCCAACTGAGCGCTGCACCCAACTGCGCTGGGCTGGCAAAACCGCCACGGGCCAGGCCAATGTCGATCTCCAGGGCAATTTGCAGCGGCTGGCCGAGCGCGCGGGCCAGCTCCGCATAGGCCGCCAGGCGCTGCGGGCTGTCGATCAGCCAGGTCAGTTGGCGTGCCGGAGCGAATGCGCTGGGGTGCGGCAACTGCTGATAAAAGGCCAGCGCGGCGGCACTGGGTAAGGGCTGGCCGAGCAGCAGATCGGCCTGCGGGAACGCCCGCGCCACTTCATTCGCTTGCGCCTGGTGGAACACCATAAAGCGCTGGGTGGCGAGTTTCTCCGCCAGGTAGCCGAGCAAGCCATTGGCAGCCAGGGATTTGCCCACCAGGCGCACAGGCAGCTTGCCGCCCAGGCGGCGATTGAGCAGGGCGGCGTTATGGTCGAGGCGGTCGAGGTCAACCACCAGCAGCGGCGCGCCACCACCTTCGCGTTGCAAGCGTTGGTTGAGCGCGGCGAAATAGGGGGTGTGCGGCTGGCCCTGGTCGCTGGGGCGCAGGGTCCAGCCGCCGAGCAGCCCGATGGCGCCGAGGCCAAGCAGGCGGCGACGTTTCATCGTACCCAGCGTCGTTGCAGCTGTTGTGTTTGCAGGTGGGCGGCGCGGTATTCACGGTCCAGCCGCGCGATCAATTCCTCGACCGCCGGCAGGTCGGCAATCGCGCCGACGCCCTGGCCCGCCGACCACACGGTTTTCCAAGCCTTGGCTTCGTCGCTGATCGGCTTGAGCTTCTCGCCGTAATTGACCTCGCCCTTGTTCTGCAACTGCTTCAGGTCATAACCCGCCTGCTCCAGGCTCTGGCGCATGAAGCTGGCCGGCACGCCGGACACCGCTGGGGTGTGGACGATGTCGGCGGCTTTGGCCTCGACGATCATCTGCTTGTACGCCTGCGGGGCGTCGTTCTGCTGGGTGGCGATAAAGCGGGTGCCGAGGTAGGCCAGGTCGGCGCCGAGCAATTGCGCGGCGAGAATCTCATGGCCGTGGTTGAGGCAGCCGGCGAGCAGCAGGGTTTTGTCGAAGAACTGACGGATCTCGGCAACCAACGCGAACGGGCTCCAGGTGCCGGCATGGCCACCGGCGCCGGCCGCGACGGCGATCAAGCCATCGACGCCGGCTTCGGCGGCTTTCTCGGCATGCCGGCGGGTGGTCACGTCATGGAACACCAGGCCGCCATAGCTGTGCACGGCATCGACCACCTCCTTGGCGGCGCCCAGACTGGTGATGACGATCGGTACGCGGTGCTCGACGCAGAGTGCCAAGTCCGCCTGCAACCGGGGGTTGCTGCCATGCACGATCAGGTTGACCGCATAGGGCGCGGCTTGCTCATCCAGGCCCGCCTCGATCTCTTCCAGCCAGGCTTTGAAGCCGCTGCTGTCGCGCTGGTTCAGCGCCGGAAAACTGCCGACGATGCCGCTGCGGCAACAGGCGAGCACAAGCTGCGGGTTGGATACCAGAAACATCGGCGCGGCGACGACCGGCAGACGCAAGCGTTGTTCGAGCAGGGCAGGCAAGGACATGGCGACACCTTCTAGCGATTGGGCGAATGGATCAGAACGGGCGGACGATCACCAGGATGACCACGCCGATCAAGAGCAATACCGGCGCTTCATTGAACCAGCGGTAGAACACGTGGCCGCGTTGGTTCTCGCCACGGGCAAAGCGCTTGAGCTGCGCGCCGCAGACGTGGTGGTAAGCGATCAGCAGTACGACCAGCGCGAGCTTGGCGTGCATCCAGCCCTGGCTGAAGTAGTAGCTCGGGTTGAGGCTGAGCAAGCCGATGCCGAGGCCGACGGTGGCGAGCATCGACGGCAGCATAATGCCGCGGTACAGCTTGCGCTCCATCACGCAGAAGCGCTCGTGGCTGGCTTCGTCTGTGCTCATGGCGTGGTAGACGAACAGGCGTGGCAAATAGAACAACCCGGCGAACCAGCAGACCATGGCAATAATGTGCAGGGCTTTGAGCCACAGGTAGAGCATGCTTCGACCTCAGAGCAATAAAGTGCCTCGATAGTAGTGATCGCTGCCCCGTCCGTCATCACCGCGGTTGGCCGCTGGCCGATGCGGCCTTATCATCGGCAGCTTTCCAATGGCTTTTTGCAAGGGGCAAGTGATGGTCAAGGTCGGAATCGTCGGCGGCACGGGTTACACCGGTGTCGAGCTGTTGCGTCTGCTGGCGCAGCATCCGCAGGCACAGGTAACGGTCATCACCTCGCGCTCCGAGTCCGGTCTGCGCGTCGACGAGATGTACCCCAACCTGCGCGGCCACTATCCCGATCTGGCTTTCAGCGTGCCGGATGTCGCCACGCTGGGCGCGTGCGACGTGGTGTTTTTCGCCACGCCGCACGGGGTGGCCCATGCATTGGCGGGCGAATTGCTGGCTGCCGGCACCAAGGTCATCGACCTGTCTGCGGATTTCCGTCTGCAGGATGCCGAAGAGTGGGGCAAATGGTACGGCCAGCCGCACGGCGCACCGGACCTGCTGTCCGAGGCGGTATACGGTTTGCCCGAGGTCAACCGTGAGGCGATCAAGCAGGCGCGTCTGATCGCCGTGCCGGGTTGCTACCCGACTGCCGCGCAGCTGGGCTTTATCCCGCTGCTCGAAGCCGGGCTGGCCGATACCACACGCTTGATCGCCGACTGCAAATCCGGGGTCAGCGGCGCCGGGCGTGGCGCCAGTGTCGGTTCGTTGTTCAGCGAAGCCGGCGAAAGCATGAAAGCCTACGGCGTCAAAGGCCATCGCCATCTCCCAGAAATTCGCCAAGGTCTGCAGCGCGCGGCCGGTCACGCGGTGGGGCTGACTTTCGTGCCGCACCTGACGCCGATGATTCGCGGTATCCACGCGACCCTGTATGCCAGCGTGGTGGATCACTCGATCGATCTGCAGGCGCTGTTCGAACAGCGTTATGCAGGCGAGCCTTTCGTCGATGTGATGCCGGCCGGTAGCCACCCGGAAACCCGCAGCGTGCGCGGTGCCAACGTCTGCCGCCTGGCCGTACACCGGCCGCAGGGTGGCGACCTGGTGGTGGTGCTGTCGGTGATCGATAACCTGGTTAAAGGCGCATCGGGTCAGGCCGTGCAGAACATGAATATCCTCTTCGGCCTCGACGAGCGCCTCGGTCTGTCGCACGCGGCCATGCTGCCCTGATGGCCGGCTGGGAGGTCCGCCCGAGCGATCCGCGTCGCGCTGGTCGAGTGCGCCTAGCGCTGTTGCTGTTGCTCGCCGCGGTTCCTCTCGCCTTCTATGCCGGTACCTGGTGGCAGGCGCGCAGCACACAGGCGCTGATGGCCGAGCAGCAACCCATGCAGGCCCAGTTGCTCAAGCAAGAGCAGGAGCTGGATCAGCTACGACAACGCTTGGCGGTGGTCGGCAGTGGCGAGAAAGTCGCGCAGCAGGCTAACGAGCAGAGCCGGCTGACCATCAAGTTGCTCGAAGAGCAGATATTCAAACAGCAGCAGGATTTGGCCTTCTACAAGGGCGTGCTGGCACCTGCCAGCCGTCGCGAAGGTCTGCGCATTCGTACCTTTGAGCTACAAGCCACGGACACGCCAGGGCGTTTTCGCTACAAATTGCTGCTCAGCCGGGTGGGCAAGGACGATAAGCCGCTGGTGGGTCAGCTACAGGTGACGGTGGAAGGGCGGCAGGGCGACAAAGAGCTCAGTTTGCCGCTGGCAGCCTTGACCGAGGGCTTGCCGGAGCCGTTGAGCGCGCCGGTCATTCCTTTCGCCTTCAAACATTTTCAGGCGATCCCCGAAGCCGGCCGTTTTGGCGAGCTGAAATTGCCTGAAGGCTTTGTGCCGCGTCAGGTCAGGGTGCGTGCCGAAATCGACGGCGAGAAGCCGTTGGAGCGTACATTCAAATGGATCGACGAAGAGTGACAGTGCCTTATGTGGAATAAAGACAAAAGCAAAGCCGACTTGCAGCGTTTCAGCGGCAAGACCAGCCTGATTGCGGCCGGTGCCGAGCTGAGTGGCGATCTGCGCTTCCAGGGGGCGGTGCAGGTTGATGGTCGGGTCAGCGGCAACCTGCTGACCAGCGATGGTATGGTGCGCGTCAGCGTCGAGGGGCAGGTTGAAGGTGAGATCCGCGCCCCCCATATCGTGATCGACGGCGAAGTCATCGGCGATGTCTATGCCGGAGAGCACCTGGAGTTGGGAAGCCGCGCGCGAGTGCGGGGCAATCTCTATTACGGCTTGATGGAAATGGCCATGGGCGCGCAGATCGAAGGGCGTCTGTGCCATATGAAAGACTCGGCGCGTCCGCTGGAGCTGCCAGAGCATCTGGAAGTTGCACAATAGTTGACCGCTTTTCTCGGGTAAGCGGATAATGCAGGGCCCCAACGCAGTATGGCGCGTAGCGCCGGGAGATAGTCAGCATGAGCGTCGAAACCTTCACCCCCACAGCTTTGCAATTCACGCAGGGCGCGGCGAGCAAGGTGAAGAGCCTGGTCGATGAGGAAGGCAATCCGCGTCTGAAGTTGCGCGTGTTCGTCACGGGCGGCGGTTGCTCGGGATTCCAGTATGGCTTCACCTTCGATGAAGAGGTTGCCGATGACGACACCATCGTCGAGCGCGAGGGCGTCAGCCTGGTCGTCGATCCGATGAGTTTTCAGTACCTGGCCGGTGCCGAAGTGGATTACCAGGAGGGGCTGGAAGGTTCGCGTTTCGTGATCAAGAACCCGAACGCCACCACCACCTGCGGTTGCGGCTCGTCGTTCTCGATCTAGCCATCAGCGTTTTGCAGATAACGACGCCGTGCCCAGTGCACGGCGTTGTCGTTTATGTGCCCTGCGAAAACCGCGTCAAGCCGGATAGATCGCGCCGAGCACGCGTAGGCCACGGGCGCCGGTCACGCTGGGCCGGTTTGCCGGAATACCTTCCAGGCAGCAGTGTGCCAACCAGGCAAAGGCCATGGCTTCGACCCAGTCTGCCGGAACGCCATAGGCTGCGGTGCTGTTGACCGTGCAGGCGGGCAGCAAGGCCGCCAAACGCGCCATCAAGGCCAGGTTGTGCGCACCGCCGCCACAGACCAGCAATTCGTCAGTCTGTGGTTGCGCGTGGTTAAGGGCGGCGACGATGCTCGCTGCGCTCAGTTCCAGCAGCGTGGCTTGGACGTCCGCCGCGGCGTAGCCGGGCTGCCTGCTCAGATGTTGGTCGAGCCAGACCAGGTTGAACAGCTCGCGGCCGGTGCTCTTGGGGCCCAGGGTCTGGAAGAACGGGTCGCTCAGCAGCGCGTGCAGCAGCTGTGGCTGCAGCTGTCCGCTGGCCGCCCAGGCGCCGTCGCGGTCGTAGCGTTCGCCACGCTGGCGCTGAATCCAGGCATCCATCAATACATTGCCTGGGCCACAGTCGAAGCCGCGTGCCGGTCGATCGTGCTGCAACAGGCTGAGATTGCTGAAACCGCCAACATTCAGCACGGCCAACTGGCCGCGTCGCTTGCCGAATAAGGCCTCATGGAATGCCGGTACCAGTGGTGCACCTTGACCGCCGGCGGCCACATCGCGGCGCCGGAAGTCGCTGATCACGCTGATGCCGGTCAGTTCTGCAAGCAGTGCGGGGTTGCCTATCTGTACCGTGAAGCCGCGAGCGGGTTCATGGCGTACGGTTTGACCGTGGCTGCCAATGGCGCGAACGCTGGCCGGGCTGAGGTTGTGCTGCTGTAAGAGGTTCGCAATGCCTTGTGCGGCCAGTTCCACCCAGTGCTGTTCGGCCAGGGCTGCGCGCGCGAGTTCGTCAGGGCCTGATGCGCACAAGGCCAGTAGCTCGGCGCGCAGTTCATCAGGCATGGGCAGGTAATGAGTGGCGAGCAGTGTAGTCTTGCTGGTCTGCTCGATCAGGGCGATGTCCAGACCATCCAGGCTGGTGCCGGACATCACGCCAAGGTAGTGCGGCATGTAATTCAGCGCTTATTGAGGGCGAGCAGGGTGGATTTTTCCTGATCCATGCGGGCCATAAGTGGTTTGCTCAGTTGCATGAAGCGCGCTTTCTCATTGCCGGCAATCGGGTCGGCCATGGGCAGCTTTTGGCTCAGTGGATCGACATGCGTGCCGTTGACCTGGAATTCGTAGTGCAGGTGCGGCCCGGTGGACAGGCCGGTGGTGCCGATGTAGCCGATGATCTGCCCTTGCTTGACGTTGCCGCCCGTGCGGATGCCTTTGGCGAAACCCTGCATGTGGGCATACAACGTGCGGTAACGGCTGCCGTGCTGCAGAACGACGGTGTTGCCGTAACCACCTTTACGTCCCGCGAGGGCGATTTTGCCATCGCCGGCAGCCTTGATCGGCGTGCCGCGTGGCGCGGCATAATCGACGCCTTTGTGCGCGCGGATCTTGTTCAGGATCGGGTGGCGGCGACCATTGGAGAAGCGCGAGCTGATGCGCGCGAAGTCCACCGGCGTGCGGATAAAGGCCTTGCGCGTGCTAGTGCCGTCGGCACTGTAATAACTGGTATTGCCTTGCTTGTCGGTGTAACGCACGGCAGTAAACGTTTTGCCGCGGTTGGTGAAGCGTGCCGAGAGAATGTTGCCGGTGCCGACTTGTTTGCCGTTGACCACTTTCTCTTCGTAGACCATTTCGAATTCGTCGCCATCACGAATGTCCATGGCGAAGTCGATGTCGTAGCCGAATACGTTGGCCAGATCCATGGTCAAGCCATGCGACATGCCCGCGCGTTTGGCCGAAAGAAACAGTGAGCTATTGATTACGCCATGGGCATAGGCCGTCTGTACGTCTGGCTTTATCAGCTCGCGTTTGAAGGTGAAGCCTTTATCGCTTTTAGCCAGGCTGATGCTTTCCAGATCGCTCAGCTTGCTGCGCAGGCTTTCCAGCTGGCCATCCGCGCTCAGTTGGAACTCCAGTGCCTGACCGACCTTGAGGCGGCTCAGCTGCTTGGCTTCTTTGCTGCTATTGAGTACCGCGTGCAGGGTCGTTGCGGAAAGCCCGACCTGGGCAAATACCGTGGAAAGGGTGTCGCCGTTCGTGACGGTTACGACTTTATGAGCGGGATCGGCTGGGAGGGCCGCGGTAGCGCTGAGGTCGGCGCTTTGCTCTTGTCTATCGGTGTCTGGTTTGGCGTTGCTCGGGTTACCTGGGGCGCCTTCGATCTTGGCGAATGGCGAGTTGTTTTGCTCCAGGCTAGGTGTATCGGCTCGTAGATCGTCCTTCTCCTGCACAACCAGCTCCGAGCCATTGTCGAGCTCGAGGCTGAGGTAGGTTTTCTTGGCTTCGACTTCGCGGGAGGGGAACACCAGTAGGGCCAGGCTGAGCAGGGCGGCAACGCCGCTGGCAGCGAGGATATGGCTTTTCGGGTACAGGGGCGGCGCTTTAGTTGTAGAGGTCATAGGCTGCTTTTGACTTTGAATAAGGTGAAAAGAAAAAATATGAAGAAAATGATGAATATGCAGTAACTGTATAAAATATAACCAAATCGTCTTTGAGGCAACCCTGAGGGCATTAGACCTGCGCAGGGTGTGCTGTCATTGGGCAAAACTTGTTATTTGTCAGCGATCTTGTATGGTTGGTTCCCTTTCGTTTTTGAGTGGTTATGAGTCCTGTCATGAAGTCGGTCGAAGAGCAGCTGGCGCTGATCAAGCGTGGCGCTGAAGAGGTATTGGTTGAGTCCGAGCTGGTTGAAAAGCTCAAGCGTGGTGAGCCGCTGCGCATTAAGGCTGGGTTCGACCCTACGGCGCCGGATCTGCACCTCGGGCATACCGTGCTTATTAATAAGCTGCGTCAGTTCCAGGAGCTGGGCCATCAGGTGATTTTCCTGATTGGCGATTTCACCGGCATGATCGGCGACCCCAGTGGCAAGAGTGCGACGCGCCCGCCATTGACTCGTGAGCAGGTTCTGGAGAATGCCGAGACCTACAAGGCGCAGGTGTTCAAGATTCTCGATCCGGCGAAAACCGAGGTGGCGTTCAACTCCACCTGGATGGACAAGATGGGGCCGGCGGATTTTATCCGGCTGACCTCGCAGTACACCGTTGCGCGCATGCTCGAGCGAGATGACTTCAATAATCGCTACTCGACCAACCAGCCGATCGCCATTCATGAATTTCTCTACCCGTTGGTGCAGGGCTATGACTCGGTGGCGCTGCGCGCGGATGTCGAGTTGGGTGGCACCGATCAGAAATTCAATCTGTTGATGGGGCGCGAGCTTCAGCGCTCCTATGGTCAGGCCTCGCAGTGCATCGTCACCATGCCGCTTCTCGAAGGCCTGGATGGTGTGAAAAAGATGTCCAAGTCGCTGGGTAACTATGTTGGTATCCAGGAGGCGCCGGGTGTGATGTACGGCAAGTTGGTCTCCATTCCGGATGCATTGATGTGGCGTTACTTCGAGCTGCTGAGCTTCCGTTCGATGGCGGAAGTCGAGCAGTTCAAGATTGATGTGCAGCAAGGTGCCAACCCGCGCGATATCAAGATCAAGCTGGCTGAAGAAATCGTGGCCCGGTTCCACGGTGACGATGCGGCAGCCGCAGCCCATCGCTCTGCCGGTAATCGCATGAAGGAAGGCGAGCTTCCTGACGATCTGCCGGAGATCGAGTTGTCGTCTGCCGAAGACATGCCTATTGCTGCGCTGCTCAACAAGGCAGGTCTAGTGAAGAATGCCGCTATGGCGCGTGATCTGCTGGGTTCTGGCGGTGTGCGGGTGGACGGTGAAGTGGTTGATCGCTCCTTCCTATATAAGGTGGGGGCGACGCATGTTTGTCAGGCCGGTAAAAAGGCTTTCGCGCGAATCAGCTTAATTGCTGAATAAAGCCTTGACGTGTTG
>DELY01000004.1:26818-45823 GCA_002354655.1 Pseudomonas sp. UBA2684 | reverse complement strand
GAGTGCCAGCAGGCGTTCGACCAGGGCCTTGCCTGTGCCAATACCTGGCTGAGCGACGATGCCACGGGCTGGCTGTGGGCCAACCTGATTATCGAGCGCGATGCCCTGCCCGTCGGGGCGCAACGCCGCGCCTTCGAGATCGCCTTTCTCAGTCGGGTGCACCAGCGTCTTTGCTCGCCGCTGGGCGGCAATCACCAGGCCACGCTCACCTGCTTGCAGCTGTAAACACTCAGGGGCGCTCTCGTCGGCATGCCGCGAGAGCTGCCTTAAAACTGCGCAATCTTTTGCGCAACCGGGTGTTTTACCTGCGAATTCCCGCATAAGTCAGGACTTTTCCGGTTGCGCCAAGCTGCGCCAGTGCGGCAAGGTCTTGGCCCTGCCGCCACCGATAAGGAGATTGGTCATGTCAGGCAAACCTGCCGCCCGTGCCAGCGACCCAACTGCCTGCCCCGTTCCTGGGCATGGCACCAACCCGATCACCGCCGGTTCGCCGGATGTGCAATTCGACCACCTGCCCGCCGCCCGCCAAGGCGACCCTACTGCGTGCGGCAGTGCGTTGGCCGGCAACGTGATTGCCACGGTATCGATCAACGGCAAACCGGCCACCACGCTGGGCACACTCGGCAGCCATGGCAATGCGGTAGTCGGTGGCTCCGGCACGGTGCTCATCGGCAACAGCCATGCCCCCGCGCCGTTTACCTCGCCCGCGCCATTGGCGATGGCGGCCAGCGCCGCCCAGGCGTTAGCCCCGAGCCTGCCGCAACGTCCTGGCGATACGCTGGCCCGCAACTGGCAGGAAGAACCCGGCGACCCGGCGCCGTTGGGTGTGGAGGAAGAGGACGAAGAGGAAGAACTGGAAGAGGAGATACAGCAGGGCATCACCCTGCGCGTGGGCTTCTTCTTCGATGGCACCGGTGATAACGCCGCCAACGTCGTGCGCGGCGAGCAATGCCGCGCAAGCCAGTTGGGATACGACGCCGCCGATGAGCGCGCCCTGCTCGAATACTGCCCACCGCATCAGCTGGACCCTATGACAAGCTATGGGCGGCAGCGGACGAATATTGCGCGGTTGTTTGATTTATACGAAGACGACTCTCTTCGAACTCTTAAACGTACCGATCAACAAGCCTTGCTCCGAATCTATATCGAAGGTGCAGGTACAGAAACTGACAACCAGGATCAGCAATTTCCTGATATGGCTCTCGGCACAGGAGATACAGGGGTGCTCGAGAAAGTTGCCCGTAGCGGCTCCTTGTTTCTTGAGCGTCTTAAGTTTTTGTTGAGTAAAAATCCAAACCTGTTGATCGAATCGATTGAAATCGATGTTTTCGGTTTTAGTCGGGGTGCAGCAGCAGCTCGTCATTTCGTCAACGATTTGCGCAAGGGCAGTTCATCGCTATTGGCTAAGGCTTTACCTCCAGCTCAGCCACCTCTCATGGAGGGTTTCTCTTGGCGCTTCGGCCAAGACGTGAAGGTCAACCTAATTGGTTTATTCGATACCGTGGCTGCCATCGGTGATCTAAGCGACGGCTGGGACGTAAACGACGATCGGAACGGTGACCTGAAACTGCACCTGACGCCAGATAGCGCAAAACGCGTGATCCATCTGGTGGCCGGCGACGAGTACCGCCACAACTACTCCCTCAACAGCACCCAGCCGAATTTTTCCGAGATAGTTCTGCCCGGCGCCCATGGCGATATCGGCGGTAACTACCCGTTGGAGGCCGAGGAAAAGCTGTTTCTGACTAGGCCCTTCCATGACGAAGTAGATAATCGCCTGCCCAACGAAGAGAGCCTGGCGTGGAAACAGGCCAGCAGTGCCCTGGCGTCTTGGTCGCAACGTGGCCTGATTGACTCGGCCCGCCCCAATGGCAAGCTGTATATCGACTGGAGGCAAGTACGCTCCACCAACTCCCCGATACGCCGCAAAGTGATTTATACCCAGGTCAAACTGGATCGCCGTGTACGCGGTGAATATGGGGGCATTCCCCTGCGCATCATGCATGCCCTAGCTCAAGAGGCGGGGGGGCCGTTCAAGCTACTGGACGAGTACGATCCTGAAACAGCCATACCTCGGCAGCTTCAGGCAGTTGCTGAAAAACTATTGGCATACGCACAGGGTAAGACAGCCTTGAACTTATCGTTCGAGGAACAAGACCTACTGTATGCCCATTACCTGCACCAATCGGCACATTGGAATGTCCACCCTGGCGAAAGTGGTGCGTTGACGGTTCACTTCGTCAACCGCCCTGCAAGGAGTGGTCAGCGTGCCGTCCACCCGAACAACCCTGATTCGGTATCTTTGTTATGAAATGCTTGTTGCTTGTCCTATTCGCTTTCATCCCTTTACAAGCATTCTGTGGTGAGGTCGAACCACCTAAGCCGTTTAAAGCGTGGTACCTGAGTTTCTTCGCACCAGACTATATGGATGTTTGGCTGGAAACTGTGGATGTCACAGACATCCAGGGTAATACGGTTATCACCGCAATGAAGGGGACTGTCTCAATTCATCAGCCTGAGGATGGTTCGGGGGAGCCTGCAGGATGGCCTGATTATGTCGGTGCTGGTGCAGGGGTTCATCTCAATCGCCTGGATTTACCTGAGCGTATCTATGTCCGTTGGCAATCGCTCGCAGAGCCGCAAACCTACCGCGCCGAGTTGGATTTCGCCCGACCAGCGCGGGATCTGATGCGCAAGGCCGAGAAAGTGAAGTGCCCTATCACGGGCTGGGCTACTGACTACCGCAATGCGGTCACCATAGGTCTGGCACCTGGCGGCATTGCTAAAGTCTGGATCAGCGGCCCCTGCTTCAAAGGAACCGAAGTCTTGCGGGTCCAGGCCGAGATCGAGCCCAAAGGCCCTTATCAAGGACTGTCAGAGGGCCGACATCGTCCACTGGAGCCCGCCGCCAAGGCCTACATCGACAAACACGGTATTCCGTATGACTCGTGGTAGGGGGCAACTAATTTTTTGGGTCCTACTCACCCTGATTCCATTGCTCGCCAGTGCCAAACCAGCCACCGACCTAACCGGTCGCTACGTGCTGCAAGGCGTTCGGGAGACAGGCTCGGTACTGGTGATCAAGGCCGATGGCACCTTTGCTTGGGCAACCTGGATGGGCGTGTTAAGGGACGTTGGCAGCGCAGCGAGAACACCGTGACCCTGAATGCCGAAGGGCATTCGGATGTAGCCGAGCTGTTTAAACGCGTGCCTTTAGCGGTCGGCGAGCATTGCCTGATTCGCGATATGGGGGATTACAAAGCCTGCTACTTGCGCCAGCCACAACTGCCATATCCAGGCTGGCACCTAGGCTTCGTTGCCCCCGACTATATGGATGTATGGCTGGAAACCGCTGATGTTACTGATACCCGTGGCATCGCCTTCGATACAGCTGTCAGGGGCGTGATTGCGGTTAGCCAACCAGAGAACAGTAAAGGTGATGCTAGCGGCTGGCCTGGCCCTTACCTTAGAGGCAAGGGGGTAACACTTGCGAACCTCGACTTGCCCGAGCGTATTTTCATCAGGTGGCAGTCACTTGTGGAACCTCAAACCTATCGTGCCACGCTGGAAATACCGGCAGAGGCAAGGGTACTGCTGGTGCAGCAGGAAAAGGTCAATTGCCCCATGGGCGGTTGGCAGTCTGCGTATAGGGACGCTGTCGTCATCGGCCTGGCACCTGGCGGCATTGCTAAAGTCTGGATCAGCGGCCCCTGTTTCAAAGGAACCGAAGTCTTGCGGGTCCAGGCCGAGATCGAGCCAAAAGGCCCTTATCAAGGACTGTCAGAGGGCCGACATCGTCCACTGGAACCCGCCGCCAAAACCTACATCGACAAACACGGTATTCCGTACGGCTCGTGGTAGGTGCCGCCATCTCTTGCTGCCCCCTACTTATCCGTCACCGATTTCCGGAATGCGCCTGCGCTGGCGGTCACAGCGGTGCATCGAAGATGATCGTCATATCCGCCCTGGTAAGTGCGCTGGGTTGTTTGATCATGTCGCGCACGGCGCTCTGGCTGGCTTCGAAGTGCCATTGGCCCGGTTGGTTGAAGCCTGTCGATACGCGGCAACAACGCTTGGCCGTCACGCGGCCTAGCGGCAGGGTTTCGCGGCGTGCTGCGTCAGCGTTGGCCAGGACCACATGACTGGGGTAGCGTCACCGCGACGTTGATCGGCACCTGGGGGGATGCAAACCAGAGCGCGCTCAGGGTTTGAGTTCGATCTGCTGGGTCTTGTCGCCTTCGATCAGGTCGAAGTAGTACAGACGGCCGGCCTTACGCTCGAATAGGCGAACGCTCTGCGGCAGGACGTGGTGCCTGCTCGACACCTCGCACTGCTTGCCGTCGGCAGAGCAGTCGTGGAAGTTGTCCAGTACCACGGTGCTGTTGCCGTTGTTCTTGATCCGCAGACTCGCGCCGAGGGGGTCGATCCGCGTGGCGTAGCGCGGTTGCGCCGGGCGTACGAAAAGCAAACCGTCATAGCCGGCGAGGCTGTTCAGCCCGGCGGAAAGGCGCTCGCGGTCGTCCGCGGATACGCCGAAAGCATCGTTCTGCTGCGGCAGCACCGGCTCGAAACGCAAACGGAAATAGCGCTCCTTATCGCGCTTGCCCATGTACAGCACGCGCAACGTCTGCATGCCGCCGGCCGGTACGATCAAGCGTGCCGGGCTGGCGACCAGGGCGCGGGTTTCCACGCGGGAGTTGTCGGGGATATTCACGGCAACTTCGCGGGCAGTGCCGGAGGCGTCGTAGATCAACTCGGCGACACTCACCTTGACGAATGCAGGGGCGTCGCCACTGTTGCGCACACGCTTGAGCAGCATGCTTTTACCGCCATCCAGGTAGTCGTACAGCGTGCCGATAGTGATCTCGGCACCGGCCTGGGCGAGCAACGGAAACATCAACACCACGGCCAATAAATGCTTCTGCATGACGGGGCACCGTTGACTAAAAGAAAGGCGATGTCCCCGTTAACTGTTGCTGCAGTCCGCCATCACGTGGGAGGGGCCTTGGCCGCGAGCTTTTTGGGCGTCAGCAGTGCTGCGCGTTACCTGCACAGCTCGCGGTCAAGACCGCTCCCACAAAAGCCTGGCTTCTCCTGCAACCATTAACGGGTACACAGCCAAAAGAAAACCGGTTGAGCGCGCCGCCATCGGAGCAACGCAGTGGACATAACCGCTGGCTAAGCTGTCGGACGCGGCCTAGCGCCGCATAGGAAATGCTCTGCCTGCCGCGCGTTGCGCACGCGCGGCAGGTTCAGGCGAGCAGGTAGCCGGTCTGCTGCAACCAGGCGCGCAAATCACCCTCGCCCATCGGTTTGGCAAACCAGTAACCCTGGCCAAGGGTGCAGCCGAGGTCGATCAGGTGGCGGCGCTGCTCGGCGCTCTCCACCCCTTCGATCACCAGGCTCATCCCCAGCCAGTCCGCCAGTTCCAGGGTGCTGCCGATAATCCCCGCACTGCTGGGCTCAACGCCGAGATCGCTGACGAAACAGCCTGCCAGTTTGATCTGGTTGAAGGGCAGCCCGCTCAGCCGTTGCAACGAGGAGAAACCGGTGCCGAAATCGTCGATGGCCAGCCCACAACCGAGCATGCGCAAACGCAGCAGGTGCTCCAGGCTGGTGGCCGGCGCCTGTACCAGGCCCTGCTCGGTAATTTCAAAGAGCACCCCGCTGGCCGGCTGCGAATGTGCCGACAACGCCTGAACGATGCGCTCGAAAAGGGGCCGCGAAGCCAATTGCGCGGGATGCAGGTTGAACGCCAACGGTAGCGACACTTGCTGCTGCGCCAGCTCACGTTGCAGGTGCAAGCCCTGTTCGAACATCTGGATAAACAGCGTATCGAGCAGGCCGAAGCACTCCACCACTTCAAGAAAACCGGCCGGACCGAGCAGGCCATGCCGCGGATGCTGCCAGCGCACCAGCACCTCGGCCCCCGCCAACTCGCCACTTTCAAGCATGAACTTGGGTTGGTAATGGGCGTGGAACTCGCCGTTCTGCAGGCCTGCCTGAACCTCGTTCAAACTTGGCAGCTCAAGCACCTCGACCAGCTTCGGCGCACGTCGTGGAAGACGGCTGCGGTAGCCTTCAAGCAAGGTTTGCAGGCTATCCAGTGGCAAGGGTTTGCCCAGATCGCCGAGCACATCGAGGCCGAGCAGTTCGATCATGCGCAAGGTCGAGCGGCGCATGCAGGCTTCCAGCTCACTGCAAAGCATCACCGCGCGCACCAGGCCGGCTTGGCTGGCGTGCCGCAGAAAAGCCAAACCGTCCATGCCGGGCATGCGCAGGTCGCATAGCACGATATCCACTGGGCCGTGCCGGTCCAGCAGCGCCAGGCCTTCGCGGCCATCGGCGGCATCCAGCACCGTGGCCACGCCGAGCAGCTTGAGCGCGCTCACCGCGACCGAACGTTGAAAAGCGTGGTCTTCGAGAACCAATACGCGCAGGGTCTGCATCTGTTCACCTCGAACGGGTTGACGAGGGTGAACAGCCTGCGCGAAGGCACTGACCGCGACAGCAGGAGACGGCCGAGGCGCGTGTAGGAAATGTCCTTATCGCGCCTTGCACGCTCGCCAGGCATTGAGAAAAGCGCCGCCATCTCTCAGCATGGGCCACGGTTCAGGTAACCAGACGCTGTAGGAAGCTTCGCCGCCGTAGTGCTCAACAGCCGTAGCCCCTGAAGAGGTCGTATGAAAAAAGCGCTTATCGTCGATGACCACCCGGTGATCCGCCTGGCAGTTCGCCTGCTGTTGGAGCGGGAAGGCTTCAGCGTGATCGGCGAGACCGATAACGGCGTGGACGCGCTGCAACTGGCCCGCGATCACCTGCCGGATCTCGTGGTGCTGGACATCGGCATCCCCAAGCTGGATGGCCTGGAAGTCATCGCCCGCCTCGAAACCCTGGGCCTGCCGCTGCGGGTGCTGGTGCTGACCTCGAAGCCAAGCGACCTGTTCGCGCTGCGCTGCATGCAGGCCGGCGCGGCGGGGTTCGTCTGCAAGGAGGAAGACCTCGGCGAGCTGGTCAACGCGGCGAAAGCCATTCTGGCCGGCTACAGTTACTTT
This sequence comes from Pseudomonas sp. UBA2684, assembly GCA_002354655.1. Taxonomy (GTDB): domain Bacteria; phylum Pseudomonadota; class Gammaproteobacteria; order Pseudomonadales; family Pseudomonadaceae; genus Aquipseudomonas. Next base: position 38,768 of record DELY01000004.1, on the reverse strand, counting down.
CCCAAGCAGACCCTGACCACGGTGCGGCGCAGCGACGTGATGCTCAACGATCGCGAGTTGATCGGTAGCCTCTCGGACCGTGAAGTGACGGTGCTGCAACAACTGGCCAACGGCCTAAGCAACAAGCAGATCGGTGACAGCATGCTGCTCAGCAACAAGACCATCAGCACCTACAAAACGCGCCTGATGCAGAAGCTGAGTGCCAAAAACCTGGTCGATCTCATCGAGTTCGCCAAACGCAACGAGCTGGCATGACGCGCCTGGCGCGGCGCTGCCGTCGCGGACTGGCCTGGTGCTTACTAAGCAGCGTGCTGCTGGGCGGTTTGGCCGCTGCCGCCGAGCCGGCCGAGCCCTTGCAACTGCTCGGGCGCGCGCAGGCCAGCGGGCAGGACATCAACCTGAGTGACGCCGACTGGCGCTGGCTGCGCCTCAAGCACGGCTTACGCCTGGGCACCTCGGCGCCGGATTACCCGCCGTTCGACTTGACCACCAGCGAGCGCGACTACGAGGGCCTGAGCGCCGATTACGCGGGCCTGGTGGCGCAACTGCTGGATACCTCCATCGACGTACGCCGCTACCCGGATCGCAGCGCGGCCCTGCGCGCGCTGGCCAATGGCGAAATCGACCTGCTCGGCAGCGCCAACCAGTTCGAGCTGGATCAGGGCGCGTTCATCCTCAGCGAGGCTTACGTCGTCGACCAGCCGGTGCTGATCGCCCGCATCGGCGACCCCGCCGTGAACGCGACCGACCTGAGTGGCCGCACGCTGGCCGTGGGTTACGACTATATGCCGCTGCCGCAGGTCGCCGCGCGCTACCCAGGCGCACGCATCGAGCAATACCGCTCCACGGAGCAAGCCATCGCCGCCGTAGCGTTCGGCCAGGCCGATGTCATGCTCAGCGACGCCATCAGCGCCCAGTACCTGATTCAGAAGAACTATTCCAACCATGTGCGCATCGCCCACCTGGGCGAGCCGCAACCGCGGGGCTTCAGCTTCGCCCTGCGCCAGGACAACCTAGAGCTGCAACGCCTGCTCAACAGCGTCCTGGCGAGCATCACCGAGGATCAGCGCCAAAGTATCCAGAAACGCTGGAGCGGCGGCCTGTCGCTGAATCCCGAGCGCCTGCCCCTGAGCGCCAGCGAACAGCGCTGGCTGGCGCGCCACCCGCAGGTCAAGGTGGCGGTCGACAGCAGCTCGGCGCCGCTGTCGTACATCGATCGCGACGGTCATTACCGTGGCATCAGCGCCGACCTGCTGGCGTTGATCGAGCTGCGCACCGGGTTGCGTTTCGAGATCCAGCGCCGCACCAGCATCAGCGATGCCTTGCAGGCGGTACGCAGCGGCGAAGCGGACATACTCGCCGACTTCACCCCCGACGCCGAGCGCGAGGAATACCTGCGGTTCACCCGCCCGTACATGGTCAACCCCTTCGTGCTGGTCAGCGCGTTGGAGCAGACCGACATCGATGGCCTGGCGGCCATGCAGGGCAAACGTCTGGCGATTCCGGCCGCGCACACCCTGCTCGGCTACCTGCGCGAGGCACATCCGCAGATCGAGTTGATTCTGAGCGGCAATAATCTGGAAAGCCTGGGCATGGTCAGCGATGGCCGGGCCGAGGCCACGCTGCTCAACCTGAGCAGCGCCAGCTATTACATCCTGCGCATGTACAGCGAGCGCCTGCACATCGCCGCCAGCATCGACGTCGAGCCCGCGCGCGCCACCTTCGCCGTACGCCGCAGCGAAGTCGAGCTACAAAGCATCCTCGACAAAGCGCTGATCAGCATCCCGCCCGACGAGCTGAATGCCCTGAATAATCGCTGGCGCACCAACGCGGTGGTGTCCACCCAATCGTGGCGCGACTACCGCACGCTGATTTACCAGATCGTCGCCGTTGCCGGCCTGTTGCTGCTGGTCTCGCTGGTGTGGAATTTCTACCTGCGCCGACAAATGAAGCAACGCCGCCTGGCCAAGCTGCGCCTGGCCGATCAGTTGCGCTTTATGGAAGCCCTGGTCAACGGCACGCCACACCCGATCTATGTGCGCGACCGCAACGGACGCATGCTGATGTGTAATGACAGTTACCTGCAGGCGTTCGCCGTCGAGCGTGAGACGGTGATGGGCAAGACCGTCGCCGAAGGCCTGCTCAGCGAATCGGACGAGGCCGCCGAATACCTCGCCGACTACCAGCGGGTGATGGACGACGGCCAGGCGCTGATCCAGGACCGCGAGCTGCATATCGGCGAACGCACGCTGACCATCTACCACTGGCTGCTGCCCTACCAGGACAGCCAGGGCGAGATGCAGGGTGTGATCGGCGGCTGGCTCGACATCAGCGAACGCCGGGCCTTGGTGCAGGAGCTGGAAAGTGCCAAGGAGCAGGCCGACGAAGCCAGCCGCGCCAAGACCACCTTCCTCGCCACCATGAGCCACGAAATCCGCACGCCGATGAATGCGGTGATCGGCATGCTCGAACTGGCCCTCAAGCGCGCCGACCAGGGCCAGCTCGACCGTCAGGCCATCGAAGTCGCCTACGCGTCGGCGAAAGACCTGCTGGAGCTGATCGGCGATATTCTCGACATCGTGCGCATCGAGTCAGGGCGCCTGGCCCTGGCGCCGGAGCGGGCCAACCTGCGCGAACTGGTCGAGTCGGTAGCGCGGGTGTTCGACGGCCTGGCGCGGCAGAAGAGCCTGAGCCTGCTGCTGGATATCGACGCCAGCGCCAGCTGCGAGGTCCTGATCGATCCGCTGCGGTTCAAACAGGTGCTGTCCAACCTGGTGAGCAATGCCATCAAGTTCACCGACAGCGGCCAGGTACGGGTGCGCATCCTGGGCCAGCCGGCCGGTGATGAGCGCATCGCCGTGCACCTGAGCGTCGAGGACAGCGGCATCGGCATCGCCGCCGATGACCAGGCGCGCCTGTTCCAACCCTTTGCCCAGGCCCGGCAAAACGGCCTGAGCGCACGCAACGGCACGGGGCTGGGCCTGGTCATTTGTCGCTCGCTATGCGCCATGATGGGCGGCAGCCTGCACTTGAGCAGTACACCCGGCCAGGGCACCCGGATCGATGTCGAACTGACCCTGACCACCCTGGAGCCTACCGCGCTAATCGCAGCGCCCACCGCGCCAGCCACCCCGCACACCCTCGCGCCGCTGCACGTGTTGGTGGTCGACGACCATGCCGCCAACCGCCTGCTGCTGTGCCAGCAACTGGCGTTCTACGGCCACCGGGTAAGCGAAGCCAAAGACGGCGCGGCCGGCCTGGCCGCCTGGCGCACCGGCCAGGTCGACCTGGTGATTAGCGACTGCAATATGCCGGTGATGAGCGGTTACGCCCTGGCCCGCCGTATTCGTCAGGAAGAACAGGCGCACGGGCTGCCACGCTGCACCATTCTCGGCTACACCGCCAATGCCCAGCCGGAAGAACGCCAGCGCTGCCTCGACAGCGGCATGGACGACTGCCTGTTCAAACCCATCAGCCTGGCCATGCTCGGCGAGCGCCTGAACAGGCTAAGCACGCCGGAGAAACCCGCGCAGGAAGAGCCGGCGACGGAGCTCTTCGACATCGACGCGCTGCACACCCTGACTGGCGGCAATCCCCTGCTCACTCAACGCCTGCTGGCTGAGCTGCTGGCCAGCAATCACCGCGACCTCGAGGCGTTGCGCGCCCTGGCGCCATCCGGCGAGACACAGGCCCTGGCCGACCTGGCGCACAAGATCAAGGGCGCGGCACACATCGTCAAAGCCATGCGTCTGGTACAGGGGTGCGAAGCGCTGGAGCGCGCCTGCCGGCACCCCGCACCCGGCGAACGGCTGAGCGCCGCCATCGACCACCTGGCCAGCGAGATCGCCCAGCTGCAAACGCGACTCCACGCGTTGCACCAGCCGCACTGAAGCAGCGGGTGGCGCGCAGAATAAATCCCAGGTGCTTTACTAGGGTCTGCGCATCTGCGCCGCTACAGCGCACACGTAGAGCGCACTCACTGCGACCGTCGAAACCGGAAGGACACCACAGCGCAACGAAAGGACACGCCCATGGCCGACATTCATGTACTGGTGACGATTTGGGAATTCAATACCGAGCTGACTGAGTCTCGACTCCCGGACGACTATCGCTTCTCTGCCTTCGCCCAAAATCGCTTGATGTGCATCGCCGCCATGCTGGAACAGGCCAACGCGCACTGGAGCACCCACCAACAACGCATCAACAGCAACCCCTTCAACCCGCATGACTTCAAAGCGCTGCCGCTATCACCCGACTATCAGTTGTGTGTGGCACCGGAATACCTGTTCGCCAAGTCGGGCGTGCATCCCTTCCTGAGCGAAGAAGAAAAGGAAACCATCAGGGCAACCTCCAGCTGGATCGCCAAAAGCCACCCGAGCGCGATCCTGATTCCGGGAACGACGCTGTGGAAGAAGTCCATGATCCGCCCCGACAGCCGGGTCAATCAGCGTGGCACCCAGCAGCCGAAGGCAGGCGCTAAGACCCGGGATTTCAGCAAGTACCAAGGGGTGAACGCGCGAACATTCGAGCCGATCAAGAGAGAGTTCTATGCCCGCGACATGGCCACAGGCAGAAACCAGCGCGATGCAACGCTCCAGGATTGGACGCAAAACCCGGCCAATGGGCAGCAACATATTGCCCGCAACAGCGCATTCATCTGCTGGGGCCAGAATGTAAAGACCCAGCATAAACGCTATGAAAACGTTAATTATGGCGACGGCAAACTGCTCGAACTGGCGCCCGATGTGGACTGGACGAACATCGTGTTCATGCCGGGCGAAAAGCCGCCGCTAACCACCGTGCACAACATGAACATTGGCCTGGAAATATGCGCGGAACACGCCCTGTCGACCCTCGGCTATCTGGACATGTCGGACAATCACTTCCAGGTGATCACCTCGGCGAGCGTGACGGTGGACCAGAAAATGGGGGTCGCCGTGAAAGCCGGCGGCTTTATCGTGCATGCCGACTCCAGAGAGGCTGCGGTTTATTACGTGAATAGCGAAATAAACTGTATCCGCCGCCAGGAAGACTTCTCCTTCGCGGTGATGGAGTTAGGTCGGCAAGCCGGTATCGCCAGGTCTTATCTGTGCACGGTCGACGTTTAGCACGGACGAGCGGCGCGGCTAACCAGCCGGCAACTCCTTCAGTCGCCGTTCAAGAAACTGCCGATCCGGCGCCTGCTGGACCAATTGAAGGGCACGTTGATACGCCGCGCGCGCCTCGGCGGTATGCCCCAGGCGGCGGTGAAAGTCGGCGCAGGCGGCATGCGCCAGGTGGTAATCGGCCAGCTCGCCACGGCGCAGCAACCCATTGAGCAACTCTAACCCAGCCTGCGGACCGTCGCGCATGGCCACCGCCACCGCGCGGTTGAGCTCGATCACCGGCGAGGGATGCACCTGCAACAAGGCGTCATAGAGGCCGACGATCTGCGGCCAATCGGTTGCGGCCGCCGTGGGCGCCTCGGCGTGCACCGCGGCGATCGCGGCCTGCAAACTGTAGGCCGCGAAACGTCGCGAATGCAGAGCCTGCAAGACCAACGCCTGGCCCTCGTCGATCAGCTCGCGCTGCCACAGCGCACGGTCCTGCTCATCCAGCAGCACCACCTCGCCAGTGGCCGAGGTACGCGCCGGGCGCCGCGACTCGTGCAGCAACATCAAGGCCAGCAGGCCCATGACTTCCGGCTCGGGCAGCAGCTCGTGCAGCAAACGGCCAAGACGAATGGCCTCGCTGGACAAGTGGCTACGGGTTAGCGAGTCGCCGGAGCTGGCGAAGTAGCCCTCGTTGAACACCAGGTAGATCACCCGCAGCACCGCCTCCAGGCGCTCCGGCAACTCGCTGCGCGCCGGCACCTCATAGGGAATCCGCGCATCGCGGATCTTCTGCTTGGCGCGCACGATGCGCTGCGCCACGGTACTGGGGCTGCTGAGAAAGGCGCGGGCGATTTCCTCGGTGCTCAGGTCGCAGATCTCGCGCAGGGTCAAGGCCACTTGCGCATCGGCGCCCAGGGCCGGGTGACAGCAGGTGAAGATCAGCCGCAGGCGGTCGTCCTCGACACTTTCACCCAACTCCAGCGAACCCTCCGCGGGCAGATCGGCGTGCGCGTCCAGGGCCTCGAAGCGCGCCTGCCGGCGTAACTGATCGATGGCCTTGAAGCGCCCCGCCGAAACCAGCCAAGCGCGCGGGTTGCCCGGCACACCGTCGCGCGCCCACTGCTCCAGGGCAGCGCGAAAGGCTTCGTGCAGCGCCTCCTCGGCCAGGTCGAAGTCGCCCAGCAGACGGATCAGGGTCGCCAGCACCCGGCGCGACTCGTCGCGATAAATGCGTTCCAGCAAGCCATGCAGTGATTGTGTCGCGTGCGTATTCATTGCGTGCTCCGTACCACGCGGCTGCGCGAGGGCGCCGCTAGCCCAACATAGCCCGGTCGTTTCGCGGCGCACAGGCGTCAGCTCTTCAAGCGATAGCCACTCTTGAAAATCCAGCCGACGGTGAGGATACACAGCAGCAGGAAGCCGAGGATCATGCCCAGGCTGAGTTCGACGCTGACATCCGACACACCGTAGAAACTCCAGCGGAAGGCGCTGATCAGGTAGACCACCGGATTGAACAGGGTCACGGTCTGCCAGAGCGGCGGCAGCATGCTGATCGAGTAGAAGCTGCCGCCGAGGAAGGTCAGCGGCGTGACGATCAGCGCCGGGACGATTTGCAGCTTTTCCCAGCCATCGGCCCACACGCCGATGATGAAGCCGAACAGGCTGAAGGTCACCGCGGTGAGCACCAGAAAGGCCGCCATCCAGACCGGGTGGAGAATCTCGAAATCGACGAACAGCCGCGCCGTGACCAGGATGATCAGGCCGAGGATGATCGACTTGGTGGCCGCCGCGCCGACGTAGCCGATGAGGATTTCCAGGTACGACACCGGCGCCGAGAGCACCTCGTAGATGGTCCCGGAATACTTCGGCATGTAGATGCCGAACGAAGCGTTGGAGATGCTCTCGGTGAGCAACGCCAGCATGATCAGCCCCGGCACGATAAAGGCGCCGTAACTGACGCCGTGCACCTGGGTCATGCTCGCGCCGATGGCCGAGCCGAACACCACGAAGTACAGCGAGGTGGAAATCACCGGGGTGGCGATGCTCTGCAACAGCGTGCGCCAGGTGCGCGCCAACTCGAACAGGTAGATGGCCTTGATGGCATAGAAATTCATGCGCGCGCCTCCTTGACCAAAGACACAAAGATTTCTTCCAGCGAACGCTGGCTCGATTGCAGGTCCTTGAAGTCGATACCGTGCTGCGCCAGGTCCTTGAGCAATTCGGCGATGCCGGTGTGCTCGCGCTGGGCGTCGAAGGTGAACACCAGGGCGTGACCGTCGTCGGCCAGTTCCAGCGGGTGGCTGGCCAGTTCGGCGGGGATACTCGCCAGCGGCTGTTGCAGGTGCAGGGTCAGCTGCTTCTTGCCAAGCTTGTGCATCAGCGCCTGCTTGTCTTCCACCAGGATGATCCGGCCTTTGCTGATCACCCCGATGCGGTCGGCCATTTCCTCGGCTTCTTCGATGTAATGGGTGGTGAGGATGATGGTCACGCCGCGCTCGCGCAGGCGCCGCACCATGTTCCACATGTCGCGGCGCAGCTCGACATCGACCCCGGCGGTGGGCTCGTCGAGGAACAGAATCTGCGGCTCATGCGACAGCGCCTTGGCGATCATCACCCGGCGCTTCATGCCGCCGGACAGCTCGAAGATCCGCGCATCGCGCTTGTCCCACAGCGACAGGTCGCGCAGCAGCTGTTCCAGGTAGGCCGGATCGGCTTTCTTACCGAACAGGCCACGGCTGAACTTCACCGTCGCCCAGACGCTTTCGAAGGCGTCGTTGAACAGCTCCTGGGGCACCAGGCCGATCTGCGAACGGGCCGCGCGGTAGTCCTTGATGATGTCGTGACCGTCGACCAGCACCGTGCCGCCACCTGGGTTGACGATGCCGCAGATGATGCTGATCAGGGTGGTCTTGCCGGCACCGTTGGGGCCGAGCAAGGCGAATATCTCGCCCTTGTGGATCTCCAGGTCGATGGCTTGCAGCGCCGGGTGGCCGGTCGCGTAGGTCTTGCTCAGCTGTTGGATCGAGATCACCGAAGACACGGGACCTCCTTCTCTGGGGAAAGGGTCGATTGTAGGTAAATTGACGCGCGTTGAGAAAACTTACGCGCCGCGCTCACACGGCTGACAGGCGTTGCGCCACGCCCATACCGAGCAGAGCGCGTCCGCATCGTGGAAGCCCCTGTGCGGTTACAGCGCCAGCGGAGGTTACGCACCGCTGGCCGTGCGCACTTTACCGCTCTGGCGCGCCGGCCTCGCGCCGTTAGACCAAAGAAGCACACGCAAGCCTGAGCGAAAGGCAAAGGCTGCGTTACCCTGATCGGGCTGGCGGTCATTCGCCCCAAGCTCAGTCAAGGATATGTCCGCGTTTTTATGTCTGCCTCCGCGCTTTTTCCCCGTCATCTCGCCGTATTGCTGTTGGCTTTTCTCGCCTGCTCCTTTGCCGGCAACCATATCGCTGCGCGTATCGCCTTCGACCATCAGGCCGGTGTGCTGCTGGCCATTCTCTGCCGCTCCGGCGTAACCCTGCTGGTGCTGAGCGCCCTGCTGCTCTGGCAACGCCAGGCCCTGCAACTGCCGCCGCGGGTCTGGCGCTGGCAACTGCTGCTCGGCGTATTGATCGCCCTGCAAAGCTTCGCCCTGTATTCGGCGGTGGCGCGCGTCCCGGTGGCCCTGGCCTTGCTGGTGGCCAACACCTTCCCGATCCTCCTGGCCCTGCTCACCTGGGCGCTCGGCGGCCCGGCGCCGACCCAGCGCAGCGCTTGGCTGATGGGACTGATCCTGCTCGGCCTGCTGTTCGCCCTGGATGTGCCGGCCCGCCTGAACGCCAGCGAAAGTGTCGGCGCGGATTGGCTGCTGGGCATGGGCCTGGCGTTCTGCGCCGCCTGCGCTTTTACCTGCGCGCTGTGGGTGACCGAAAACAAACTGTCGCGCCTGCGCGGCACGCTGCGCAGCATGTTGACCATGCTGATCGTGTTCAACTGCGCGGCCCTCGCCGGCAGCCTGGACCTGGTGCCGGGTGGGCTGAGCCTGCCCACGGCAGCGCTGGGCTGGTACGGTCTGGGCGCCCTGGCACTGCTGTATGGATTAGGCTTTACCCTGCTGTTCGTGTGCATGCCACGCCTGGACATGGCGCGTAATGCCCCGGTGATGAACGTCGAGCCGGTGGCGACGTTGCTGCTCGGCTGGCTGATCCTCGGGCAGACACTCAGCCATATGCAGATGCTCGGCGGCGCCATCGTGGTCTGCGGTATCGTACTGCTGACCTATCGTAAACATGCCTGAGTCACGTCCGCTGGCCGTCACGACGACAACGGAACAGGCGCCGGCCGAAACAGTCGGATACCCGGCAAGAGTGCCAAAGCGCCGGCCAAGCGGCGCGCCGTCATAAGGAGTTCACCATGCGTTTGCACCACCTTTCCAGCATTGCCCTGCTCGCCGTACTGGCCGGTTGCAGCTCGGTCGATACGCCCGAGCAACCCGCCAACCTCAGCGGCGCCTGCAACGCCGATACGCTGCAAAACCTGCTCGGGCAAACCGTGACTGCGGAGCTGGTTGACCAGGCCCAGCAGCAGGCCGGCGCGCAAACCACGCGCGTGCTCTCCCCCGGCGATGCGGTGACCATGGACTACAACTCGCAGCGCCTGAACATCGATATCGACGAAGCCGAGTCGATCGTCCGCATCACCTGCGGTTGAGCGGCCTCGGTTAACTAAGCCCGGCAGACCGGGCATACTGCTGCACCTGTCTTTCAGCTGCCGTTTTCTCCATGCGCATTCACGTCACCTTTATCGACCGCGTTGGCATCACCCAGGAAGTCCTGGCTCTGCTCGGTGGGCGCAATCTCAACCTGGATGCCGTGGAGATGCTGCCGCCAAACGTCTACATCGACGCACCGACACTGAGCGCCGCGGTGCTCGACGAGCTGCGCGAGGCGCTGTTCAACGTGCGCGGCGTGCAGGCGGTGACCATCGTCGACATCCTTCCCGGCCAGCGTCGCCGCTTACAACTTGACGCCCTGCTGGCGGCGATGACCGATCCGGTGCTGGCGGTGGACGGCCAGGGCCGCGTGCTGCTGGCCAACCCGGCGCTGATCGCTTTGTGCGAGCGCGAGCCGGAAGGCCTGTCGCTGGGCGAACTGTTCGCCGACCCGGCGCTGCTCAATGCCCTGCTGGAACAGCAATTCCGCCTGCCGCTGCGCGAGGTCACCCTCAACGGCCAGGCGCTGCTGCTTGACGCCATGCCGATCAGCGAAACCGCCGATGCCGACCAACTCGCTGGCGGCCTGCTGACCCTGTATGCGCCAAGCCGCATCGGTGAGCGCCTGGCCGCGCTGCACCATGACCATGCCGAAGGCTTCGACTCGCTGCTCGGTGACTCACTGCCGATCCGTACCCTGAAAACCCGCGCCCAGCGCGTCGCCACCCTGGATGCGCCGCTGCTGATCCAGGGGGAGACCGGCACCGGCAAGGAACTGGTGGCGCGCGCCTGCCATGCCATCAGCGCACGCTGCGCAGCGCCGTTTCTGGCGCTGAACTGCGCGGCATTGCCGGAGAACCTCGCCGAAAGCGAGCTGTTCGGCTACGCCCCCGGCGCCTTTACCGGCGCCCAACGCGGCGGCAAACCGGGGCTGCTGGAACTGGCCAACCAGGGCACGGTGTTTCTCGACGAAATCGGCGAAATGTCGCCCTATCTGCAAGCCAAGCTGCTGCGCTTTTTGAGCGACGGCACCTTCCGTCGGGTTGGCGGCGAGCGCGAGGTCAAGGTCAACGTACGCATTCTCAGCGCCACCCACCGCGACCTGGAGAAAATGGTCAGCGAAGGCGCGTTCCGCGAAGACCTGTTCTACCGCCTCAACGTGCTCAACCTGGAAGTGCCGCCATTGCGCGAGCGCGGCCAGGACATCCTCCTGCTGGCGCGGCACTTCATGCAGCAGGCCTGCGCGCAGATTCAGCGCCCGCCCTGCCGCCTGACGCCAGACACCTACCCGGCGCTGCTCGGTAACCGCTGGCCAGGCAACGTGCGTCAGTTGCAGAACGTGATCTTCCGCGCCGCCGCCATCAGCGAGAGCAATCTGGTGCAAATCGACGACCTCGACATCGCCGGCACCGCTGTCGCCCCGCAGCAGCTGGACGGCGAGATTGGCAGCCTGGAAGCCGCCGTGGCCGGGTTTGAAAAAGACCTGCTGGAAAAGCTCTACGCCAACCACCCCTCCAGCCGACAGCTGGCCGCCCGCCTGCAAACCTCGCACAGCGCCATCGCCATGCGCCTGCGCAAATACGGGATTCCCGGCAAAAACTGAACGGGTAACTAGCCCCGAGGGAGGGGGCTTTAGCCGCGAAAGTCGGGAAACCAGCGTTCGCTGGCGATGGGGTTGCCTTGGCGGATCGGGCGCTGGCTTGTCCGGCAGTTGAGTGTCGAGGCGGTGGACAAGGCTTCGCCATGTCCACCCTACAACGGCAGGTTGCGGCCGGTCCCGTGAGAGGGGCTTTAGCCGCGAAATTCTGGAGACCGCGTTCGCTGGCGGTGGGTTTGCCTTGGCGGACCTGACGCTGGCTTGTCCGGCAGTTGAGTGTCCAGGCGGTGGACAAGGCTTCGCCATGTCCACCCTACAACGGCAGGTTGCGGCCGGCCCCGCGGGAAGGGGCTTTAGCCGCGAAAGTCAGGAGATCGCGTTCACTGACGGTGGGGTTGCCTTGGCGGATCGGGCGCTGGCTTGTCCGGCAGTTGAGTGTCCAGGCGATGGACAAGGCTTCGCCATGTCTACCCTACAACGGCAGGTTGCGGCCGGCCCCGTGGGAGGGGCTTTAGCCGCGAAAGTCAGGAGATCGCGTTCACTGGCGGTGGGTTTGCCTTGGCG
>DELY01000004.1:0-26639 GCA_002354655.1 Pseudomonas sp. UBA2684 | reverse complement strand
TCCACCCTACAACGGCAGGTTGCAGCCGGCCCCGTGGGAGGGGCTTTAGCCGCGAAAGACTGGAAACCGCGTTCGCTGGCGGTGGGCTGAAGCCCGCCCTACGCGTTGGGTTTGCCTTGGCGGCCCTGGCCGGCGGCGAAGCGTTTGGCGCCGGCTTGGCTTTCACCGCTGTCGATCACCGCCATGCCGCCGCGAAACTCGTTGGCGATGGCCTCGGTCAGCGGCAAGTTCCACTGCGCATAGGTGCTGGCGCGGTCGGCCAGCATGCAACGCGGCGGAAAAGCGGCGATCGCCCGCGCCAATTGCTGCGCGGCCGCCAGGGCCGAGCCGGCCGGCACCACACGATTGACCAGCCCCATGCTCAGCGCTTCCTCGGCCAGTACCGCACGGCCGGTAAGAATCAGATCCAACGCCCGGCCCTGGCCGATAATGCGCGGCAGGCGCACCGTGCCACCGTCGATCAGCGGCACGCCGAAGCGCCGGCAAAACACCCCGAGCACCGCGTTGTCGGCCATCACCCGCAGGTCGGCGAGCAGCGCCAACTCCAGGCCGCCGGCCACCGCATGGCCTTCGATGGCGGCAATCAGCGGCTTGCTCAGGTGCAGGCGACTCGGCCCCATGGGGCCGTCGCCGTCGACCTCCAGGCGATTGCGCCGCGCATCGCCAGCAGCCATTGCGCCCAGATCGGCGCCCGCGCAAAACGTCCCGCCTGCGCCAGTCAAGACCGCGACTTGGGCCTGCTCATCCGCTTCGAAGGCGCGCAACGCGGCAGCCAAGGCCTCGGCAGTCGGCCGGTCGACGGCGTTGCGTACTGACACGCGGTCAATCATCAGGGTGGTGACCGCGCCGTTTTTCTCGACGATAACGCTCATGACTGACTCCTACGGGCTGCATTCGATGTAGCGGCCGCTGGCCGCGATTGGAGCTTTCGCGGGCATGCCTCGCTTTTACACGGCATGCCAACTCATGTTGCAAAAGACTGATCGCCAAAAAGCCAAAAGCCGGCAGTTAGCCGGCCTTCACCTTAACAGGCTGTTGAACAACCACCGGCGTTGCCATCGCGGCGTCGCGGAATGCTCATGTACAACTGGTGCACTCGAGTGCGAACCCAGTCCGCGTCCTCGCCTGTTTTTGTCGGGGGTGCCTAGCCTTGCGCTAGCTGCCTCACCAACGCTTTTCAACGACCGGTTAAAGCCCTGCGCGGTGGAAGTCAGCCCACTGGCCGATTCCCCCGCCAGGCTGGCGCGATCAGAGGGCGAATTTTTGCAGGTTCACCATCATCTCTTTCAGTGCCTCGACGTTATCGGCCGGGTGCGCGGCGCCGTCAAAATCACAGATCTGCTGCCAGTGCGCGGCCACGTCTTCCGGGCTGAAGCCTTGGCGCGGATCGAAACCGGCGCCGAGGCTGCGTTCCCAGCGCACCTTGCCGATCCAGCCGCCGCCGACTTCGAACAGCCCGGAGGTTTCCGCGCAGGCCTGGCTGGCCAGGTACACCACCAGCGGGCTGACCAGCTCGGGCTTGAGCTGCTCGAACACCTGCGGCGGGATCAGCCCTTCGGTCATACGCGTGCCGCCAGTGGGGGCGATGGCGTTGACCAGGATGTTGTTCTTGCGGCCTTCGATGGCCAGGGTACGGGTCAGGCCATACAAACCGAGCTTGGCCATGCCGTAGTTGGACTGGCCGAAGTTGCCGTAGATGCCCGAGGTCGAAGCGGTGAAGATCACTCGGCCATAGCCCTGCTCGCGCATGTGCGGCCAGGCCGCGCGGGTGACCTTGTAGGCGCCTTCGACATGCACCTTGTAAACCAGGTCCCAGTCGGCGTCTTCCATCTTGTGGAAGGTCTTGTCGCGCAGGATGCCGGCGTTGTTGACCACCACATCGATGCGACCGAAGGTGTCCAGCGCGCACTGCACGATCTTCTCGCCGTCGGTCACCGAGTCATGGTTGGCCACGGCAGTGCCGCCCGCCTCGCGGATTTCCGCGACCACGCGGTCGGCAGCCGAGGCATTGGCGCCTTCGCCATGGGTGCTGCCGCCGAGGTCGTTGACCACCACCTTGGCACCGTGCTTGGCGAATAGCAGGGCGTGGGCACGACCCAGGCCGCCACCGGCTCCGGTGACGATCACGACTTGGTCTTGAAAACGGATGGCTTCGCTCATGGAATGGCTCCTTGGCAGGTTGGCAAAGCATCGAGTGTCCAGCAGGCGAACCGCGGTCACAATCAACACGCTCAGCGCTGAATAGTGCTCGATAAGACAGTGGGATGATGGCACTCACCCCATCATGCGCCCTACTTATAACCCCTGTCGAAAGGCCAGGTAATGCTCCAGCACCTGCTCGGGCGCCTCGGTCTGCGGGTAGTGGCCGATGCCCGGCAACAGCACGGTGTCCGGCGCGGGAATCAGTTCACGGTAACGCGCCACCATATGCGCCCCGGAGATCGGGTCGACGGCACCATCGATCACCCGCAACGGCACGCCGCCGCGCTGCATCGCCGCCACCCAGCGCTCGCGCTGCACGCGACGCTCCGGCATGTAGCGGATCAGCCGGTGCATCACCCCTGGCCCGTCGTTGTGCGCAATCAACTGCCAAAAATCATCCAGTTCCTGGGCGCTGGGCTGGGTCTGCGGGCCGAACACCTTGGCGAAGTTGGCGGCCAGGCTGTTGCGCGAGAACAGCTTGCCAATCAGCGGCCCGAGGGGGCTAAGCAGGAGTTTCTGCACCAGCACCGGGTGATGCGTCTCGGGGAACAGCCCACCATTGAGGAACACGCAACTGGCCAGTTGGATGCGCCCCTGGTGATGCCGCGCCAGCAACTCCTGGGCCACGCTGTCGCCGTAGTCGTGCGCCAGCACATGCAGCGGCCCGTCCACGCCCAGGTGCGCGAGCAGCGCCTGTTGCAGGTCTGCCTGCTCCAGCAGGCTGTAGGCATGCCCACGCGGCTTGGCCGAATCGCCGAAGCCGAGCATGTCGCAGGCGATCACCCGGTAGCGCTGGGCCAGCGCTTGCCACAGGTAGTGCCAGTCCCAACTGGCGGTGGGAAAGCCGTGGATCAACAGCAGCGGCTCGCCCTCCCCGGCCGTCCAGTAACGGATCGCGTGGCCGCGGAAGTCGAAGCCTTGGCCCTGGGCGCGCCACTGCGCCAAAGCGATGCCTGGCAAGGCCATCAGTGCGCGTAACCGGGCATTTGCTGGTCGAGCTTGCGCAGCAGCGCCGGCCACGGCAAGGCGCCGCCCATGCCCTGCGAACTCTTCATCACCCCGGCAACCATGGCCTTGGCGCCATCGAGGACCTGCTGCGGAATATGGATCAATTCGCCACCGCCGCTTTGCGCCATCACCTGAATCTCACAGGCGCGCTGCAAGGTAAACATCATCAGGAAGGCATCGGCAATGCTATTGGCGGCGGTGAGCAGGCCATGGTTGGGCAGGATCATGAAGTTCTTGTCGCCGAGGTCGGCCTGCAAGCGCGCCTTCTCGTCGTGGTTCAGCGCGACGCCTTCGTAGCCGTGATAGGCCAGGCTGGCGAGGACGAACAGCGACTGCTGCGACAACGGCAGCAAGCCCTGTTTCTGCGCCGACACGGCGATCCCGGCGGCGGTATGGATGTGCAGCACACAGGCGACCTCGTGACGCACCTCATGCACCGCACTGTGGATGGTGTAACCCGCCGGGTTGATGTCGTAGGGGCTGTCCAGCAACTTGTTGCCGGCCAGGTCGATCTTCACCAGGCTGGAGGCGGTGATCTCATGGAACATCAGGCCGAAGGGGTTGATCAGAAATTCTTCGCAGCCCGGCACCTTGGCCGAGATGTGGGTGAAGATCAGATCGTCCCAGCCGTACAGGGCGATCAGTCGGTAGCAGGCGGCCAGGTCGACGCGGGTCTGCCATTCGGCGGCGGACACCTGATCCTTGAGGCTCAGAGCGGGCAAAGCGTGGGCTACGGTCATGGCATGCACCTCGGCACTTTTTGTTATGAAGTGCCAAGGAGTCTAGCGAGGGATGGGTTAAAGGTGAGTCGCCCTGGCAGCCAGCTTAGTGACTGTGCGAGTCAGCGCGTCAGCTGGCAGCGACTCAAAACAGCTCGGGAAACTGCCCGCGCAACAAGGGCCAGGTGCGTTGCGCCTCGGCGTCAGCGCTGAGCAGACGGAAGCCGGCGAAATCGAAACCCGGCGCCACCGTGCAGCCGACCAGGGTGTAATCGCCCAAGCTGCGCGCCGCCTGCCAGGCATGCGCCGGCACCGCGCGCTGCGGCAGTTGCCCGGCGGCCACCGGGCCGAGGCGCTGCGCCACAATCGCCGTGGGCGACTCGGCAACCAGCAGTTGCAGCGGCGCGCCTTCATGAAAATGCCACAACTCGTCGGCATCCACCCGATGCCAGCGGCTGACCACGCCCGCCGGCAGGAGAAACAGGATGGCCGTGGAGCACAAACGACCGTCGGCCTGGCGCTGCGCCGACTCGAAGACACGCCGGTAAAAGCCGCCTTCGGGGTGCGCCTGCAGTTGCAGCGCCTCGATCAGTGCCACGGCACGCGGGTGCATCAGCCGTTCAGCACGGCGATGAACTCGGCCAGCCAGGGCTCGGCGTCGCTTTCCGGGGTGACGCTTTCGCTGCTGTCCAGCCGCAGCATGGCGACCACTTCGCGAATGCCCAGCTCGGCATACAGCTCGCGCACCAACTCGCCGCCGCCGCAGAAGGTGTCGCCATAGCTGCTATCGCCCAGGGCCAACACCGCGCCCGGCAGGCCGCTCCAGGCGGGCAGGCTGTCACGAATGGCGTAGTACAAGGGTTGCAGGTTATCCGGCAGTTCGCCCATGCCGGTGGTCGAGGTCACCGCCAGAAATGCCTCGGGGGCGAAGGCCTGGATATCCGCCAGGCTTGCACGCGGGTTGTGCCAGGCCTGGAAACCGGCATTGCTCAGCAGACGCTCGGCATGCCGGGCGACTTCCTCGGCCGTGCCATACACCGAGCCGGACAGAATGGCGATGCGCATAAAAACTCCGAAACATAGAGAAAACGCCGGGCATTATGCCGCAAGTAGACAGCCCGCCCGGATGTTTTAGAATGCAGCGACTTGGACTGGGATATCGCCTCATGATCAACGCCAAACTGCTGCAACTGGTGATCGACGCATCGAACGACGGCATCGTGGTTGCCGAGCAAGAGGGCGACGACAACATCCTCATCTATGCCAACCCGGCCTTCGAAAAACTCACCGGCTACGCCAGCGAAGACATCCTCTATCAGGATTGCCGCTTCCTCCAGGCCGGCGACCGCGACCAGGAGGGCCTTGCCGCCATCCGCGAAGCGGTGAAAAACCACCGGCCGTGTCGGCAAATCATCCGCAACTATCGCAAGGACGGCACGCCGTTCTGGAATGAGCTGTCGATCACCCCAGTGTTCAATGAGGGTGACCAGCTGACCTACTACATCGGCATCCAGAAAAATGTCACCGAACAGGTGCAAGCGCAGGACCGGGTCAAGCTGCTGGAGGCGGAGATCGCGGCCCTGCAAGCGGAGCTGGCCCAGCTGAGAACCCGACCACAGGCATAAACCAATAGCGAACTTTGCTGTCTGAGAAGGTCTAGCCCTTCGCGCAGAATTCGATCATGCAAGACCAATCCTTACTCACCCAGGCTGAACTGGAATTCATCCAGCACCTGCACAGTCAACCGGTCGCAACCAAGCGTAAGCCCGCCCCTAACTTGCAAGTCGATGCCGGCGGCCAGCTGCAAGCGCTGCTGGCCTACTGTGCCGCCAACGAGCAGTTGACCATCGATGCGCATTTCGCCAATCAACGGCTGACCTTTACCGCGCACCTGACCGAAGACGCGCAACACACCCAGCACCTGGAACTCGGCACGCCGCAGATTTTCGAGGAAGGCCCGGCCAGTCGCGCCTGGCGGTTGCCGCTGACGCCGGCCGTGGCCCTGCGCCAACGCAACGCCGCACTCAGCGATCTGTGGGTACACGACGTGTCGATGAGCGGCCTGCTGATCGAATACCGCGGCACCCGTGAAGCGCCGAAGCACTTCAGCTTGATCCTGCCACTGGTCGAGCATAAGCCAATCGCCATTCAAGGCACGTTCGTGCGCAGAACCGCCCGCGGCTTATTGGCCTATCGCCTCGAACCACTCGACAAGCGCGGCAGCGAACGCTTGCAGCAGTACATCTATCAGCAGCACCGGGTGCTTTATCCACACGCCAGCGACCCAAGTCGCGCGCTGAAACCGTAAAGCTCCTTTGCGCGCGGAACGTGGCAAACCCAGGGCTGGGTGCCCATTACGTGCGGCATGAGCAGTCAGGCTTGTGTGCGGCCTTGGCCGCGAGCTAGTCAGACGACGCATCGAGGCGCTTGAGTGCAGTAGCCCGAGTACACCGCAAAAAAAGACCCGCACGTGGCGGGTCAAGTTTTGCAGGGGCTGGCCCCACAACGCGGGATAAAAAGATCCGATAGCCGAAAGTACGGAGAGGGATGGCTATCGGATTGCGCAGTCGTTAGGCGGAAAACGCCTTTTCATAAACACCATCAGCGTCGATTCCCTGACCTACACATGCGCCGCGCCCGGATTAACGGTGAGCCAACGCATCAACGGGTGAAGTAGCCATGCACCGTGCGAGCGCCGCTCGACCCGAGCGTTCGATTCAGCGAGGCCAATGGTCATGCGCACCTTCGTAAATACGCACGGTACACATATCGCGAAGAGGCGCAGTAATCAGTCATATGGCGGTATCTTTAGCGGTACAAAGCGAATTTATTTGTACAGCACAAAAATATGTATAGCTTTTGTATAGAAAAAATCAACCATCGGCAAGATTTATTTGTACAAACCGTACAACTATATGCAGCACTGGCATGCATGGCGGGCAGCTCGATACGCAGCCATCGTCTCGGTGGACGATGGCCGGTTGAGGCAGAAAGGAGGGGGACGCGACGGGAATCAGGTATCCAGGTGACCGGCCAGAAACTGCTGCAAACGGCGCTGCATCAAACGCCCTTCATTGCCCAGGCAGGCAATCGGCGAACCACTCAAGCTGTCCTCCGCCAGATCGGCACCGTCACCGGCAAGCACCAACGGGCAATCCAGTGCCAGCGCCAAACGTGACAACAGACGCGGCAGATCGTCACTCGGCGGCTGGTTGGAGAACAGCACCAAGGCCTGCGGCTGCATTTTTTCGCAGATCAGCGCCAGCTCTTCCAGCGGCTGACCCAAGCCCAATACGCTGATCGCGACATCCGAACTGCTCAGCAACAAACCGGCGACCAGCAACTCCAGCTCGCGGCAATGGCCTGGCAACGCGGCCAGCAACACACGCTCCTCGACCTGGGTGCGGAAGATTTGCAGGCGCTGCAAGGTACGCGCACGCAGGAAGGTATCGAAAAACAGCCATTCGCTGGTCTGGCCGAATTCGTCCTGACGAATCAGCAACTCCTGCCAGAGCGGCATGAGAATGTCCTGAAACACCACCGGCAGCGGGTAGCTGGAAAATACCTGGCCGTACAGGCGATCCAACCTGACCTCGTCGAAGGCACTGATCGCCCGGCGTAGCTGGGTCTGCCACTCGGCCCACTCGCCCGAGGTAACTTCCTCGTATACCGGGGCACTGGCAGCCTTGGTCAAACTACTTTTAGCGAGGATCTTGCCAACCTTGCTGACCGAGACGCCACGTTCGATCCACGCCAGGATACTGCGCACCGACTCGATATCGGCCTGCGAATACAGGCGATGACCACTGTCGGTGCGGGTCGGCTGGATCAACCCATAACGCCGCTCCCATGCCCGCAATGTCACCGGGTTGACCCCGGTCAACCGGGACACCTCGCGGATAGGAAATAACTCTTCCTGCTTGAGGGCACTCGAAACGAGGGACGATGCACCAACGAGATTGGACATAGGAGGAGGGATCGCAACGAAAATGTTGCCGGCATTGTAACTCAGCTGCCTGCGGCTTACATTGTACAAAACATGTACAGCGAGCTAGACAATGCCCCTCACCGCGCACTGGCCACTCACCTTGTATTACGACGGCAGCTGCCCGCTGTGCGCACGCGAGATACGTCTGCTGCGCCGACACGCCGATGCACAACGCCTGCGCCTGGTCGATATCAGCGCCGCCGACTTTGCCGCGCAACCGCTCGGCCGCTCTCGCGCCGAACTGGAAAATCGCCTGCATGCGCGGTTTGCCGACGGCCGCTGGGTCACCGGCCTCGACGCTACGCTATGGAGCTGGCGAGCCGCCGGGCTGGGGCGCTGGGCAACCCCGCTGACCTGGCGTCCACTGCGGCCTTTGTTTGAACTCGGCTACCGCCTGTTCTGCCTCATCCGCCCGCGCCTTGCCTGGCTGCCGCACCCGGACGGTGCAAAACGCTGCCCCCCCACCCAACGCGATCACGGCCCGCGCTGCGGTTGATGCTGCGCTGGCTAATTACGCAGAAAACGGAATAATCCTTGCCTGTCTTTTCTCGCCACGCACTACCCCGCGCGGCGTGTTGCGCATGACCCTACCCGGGTCGCGCGCCTGGTTTAATGGAGATACACAATGTCTGCAGAACCCGTCACCCTGATGGTGGCGCGCCGCGTTGCCAGCGGACGCTACGACGACTTCATCGCCTGGCTGCGCGAAGGCGAACACCTGGCGACCGACTTCCCCGGCTACCTGGGCTCTGGCGTACTCGCACCGCCGCCGGATGGCGACGAATGCCAGATCGTCTTCCGCTTCGCCGACGAAACCACCCTGGCCGCCTGGGAGCACTCTGTTTCGCGGCGAACCTGGCTCGAACGCGGCAGCGGCCTCTTCGCCCAACCCCAGGAACAACGCGCCACGGGTCTCGACGCCTGGTTTGGCGCCGCGTACCGGCAACCGCCACGCTGGAAGCAAAGCATTGCCATCTGGCTGGCATTCTTCCCCATCTCGCTGGCCTTCAACTTGCTGTTCGGCAACGCCCTGGCCGACTTCTCCCTGGTCGCTCGCGTCTTGCTCAGCACCTTGGCCCTGACGCCACTGATGACCTACCTGTTCATCCCCTTGGCGACTCGCCTGCTGGCTCCCTGGCTGCATGCCGGACGCGCCAACCTGTTGCGCCGCGCCAGCGTGGATGGGCGCTGATTCAACGCGGCGCCATGGTGCCGAGCACGCCGCGGCATAACCGCTGCGGCGCACACCCAGCACAAAGCTGTACAAGCACTCACTTTTGTACACCATAAAAACAAGTTATCCAGCGCCTCGCCTTCCACAAAAAAGTCATACAGCTCAACAAAATAGGCAAATACCCCACTAGCCGCGCAGTACCCCCACAGCGCGCATGGTTGTACAAGACACGATGCTGGTATAACTTTGTAGTCACTTCAGCTACCGCCGCGCCTGACTGTCGCCGCAGCGGTGCTGAACTCACTCATCTTCCCTTGTGAGCCTGTCATGAGCGCGTCCTCTGCCCCAATTCTGATCACCGGCGCCAGCCAGCGCGTTGGCCTGTATTGCGCAGAACGCCTGCTCGACGACGGTTACCAGGTGATCGCCACCTACCGCCGCGAGCGCGACGGCTTGGCCCGCCTACGCGAACGCGGGGCACTGGTCTTGCACGCGGACTTTGCCAACGAAGCCGCCATCCTCGACTTCATTACCCAGCTGAAAAGCCACACCGACAGCCTGCGCGCCATCGTGCACAACGCATCCGACTGGTTAAGCGAAACGCCCGGCGATGAAGCGGCGGCGTTTCAGCAGTTGTTCAACGTACACATGCTGGCGCCCTACCTGATCAACCTGCAATGCGCCGAGCTGCTGCGGCGCTCGACACCCGCGGACATCGTCCACATCAGCGACGACGTGGCCCGCAAAGGCAGCGCCAATCGTCCTGCCTACTGCGCCAGCAAGGCGGGGCTGGACAACCTCACGCTGTCCTTCGCCGCCAAGTTCGCGCCGCAGATCAAGGTCAACGCCATCGCCCCGGCACTGCTGATGTTCAACCCGCAAGACGACGCCGCCTACCGCGCCAAAACCTTAGAAAAATCCGCGCTGGGCATCGAACCCGGCCCGCATGTGCTCTACCAAAGCCTGCGCTACCTGCTGGACAACCCCTACGTCACCGGCACCACCCTTACCGTGAATGGCGGCCGCCACCTCAAATAAGGTGCGCCGCGAGGACCTATTGATGAACGAACAACTGCCCAATCACTACCGTGAGATTCTCCTCGGGGTCGGTGAAAACCCCGAGCGCGAAGGCCTGCTGGACACGCCGAAACGCGCGGCCAAGGCCATGCAGTACCTGTGTCACGGCTACCAGAAGAGCCTGGAAGAAGTGGTCAACGGCGCGCTGTTCGCCTCCGACAACGACGAGATGGTGATCGTCAAGGACATCGAGCTGTACTCGCTGTGCGAGCACCACCTGCTGCCCTTCATCGGCAAGGCGCATGTCGCCTACATTCCCACCGGCAAGGTGCTCGGTTTGTCGAAAGTCGCGCGCATCGTCGACATGTATGCGCGTCGCCTGCAGATTCAGGAAAACCTCACCCGGCAGATCGCCGAAGCGATTCAGCAAGTGACCAACGCCGCCGGCGTGGCCGTGGTGATCGAAGCCAAGCACATGTGCATGATGATGCGCGGCGTGGAGAAGCAGAACTCGGTGATGAACACCTCGGTGATGCTCGGCGCCTTCCGCGAATCGTGTAACACTCGCCATGAATTCCTGCAGCTGATTGGACGGAGCAAGTAGTTATGCCGCGCTTGGAACCTGGAATGGCACGGATTCGCGTCAAAGATCTGCGCCTACGCACCTTTATCGGAATCAAAGAAGAAGAGATCAACAACAAGCAGGATGTGCTGATCAACCTGACCATCCTCTATCCGGCGGTGGACGCAGTGCGTGACAACGACATCGACCATGCGCTGAATTACCGCACCATCACCAAGGCGATCATCCAGCACGTCGAAGGCAATCGCTTCGCCCTGCTTGAGCGCCTGACCCAGGAGATCCTCGACCTGGTGATGGAATACCCGGCAGTGCGCTACGCCGAGGTGGAGGTCGACAAACCGCATGCCCTGCGCTTTGCCGAATCGGTGTCGATCACCCTCGCCGGCCACCGCTGAGCCGACCCCGACGCCCATTGCAGACCGCCCGGCGCACTCACACGCCGGGCCATTGCCGCCAACCCAGCAGGCTCTTATCATCGCCGGCATCGTTACCCAGCCTGCCCTTGAGAGCATCGCCATGACCGAGCAAGAACGCCTCGAACTCGAAGCTGCGGCCTTCCGCAGCCTGGTTCAACACCTGCGCAGCCGTCCGGACGTGCAGAACATCGACCTGATGAACCTCGCCGGTTTCTGCCGGAACTGCCTGTCCAAATGGTACAAGGCCGCCGCCGACGACATCGGCGTGGCGGTAAGCCCCGACCAGGCCCGCGAAGAGATCTATGGCATGCCCTATGCCGAGTGGAAAGCCAAGTACCAGCAGCAGGCCAGCACCGAGCAGCAAGCAGCGTTCACCAAAGGGAACAAACCATGACCGCTCTGACTGACTTTCGCGCGCGCCTGCGCAGCGAGCACTTCACCTTTGCCGAAACCCTGGCGTTTATCGCCGCACACTATGACTACCAGCCCAGCGCGTTCAACAACGGCGGCGTGGAAAATCCCGCAGGGCAGAACGAAGGCTCCTGCAAGACACTGGGCCTGGCCCTGCTCGAAGGCCTGAGCCTGGAAGAAAGCCTGCTGTGCTTCGGCGAACACTACCGCAGCGTGCTGGCCGCCCCGCAAGGCACCGACCACGGCAACATCCGCGCGCTGATGGCCACCGGCCTGGCCGGCGTACGCTTTAGCCAGCCAGCGCTCACGCGCAAAGCCTGAGCCACGCTGGCTGGCTGGTTTGGCGCGCAATCCCCAGGTGTCCGCGTTTCATCTGCGCCAGCGGCCTCCTAGCTGACGCACAAAAAGCCCTGCACGTGGCGGGGCGTTTTTATTGCGCTGACCGTTACTGCCCGTCGAGGTAACGCTCGACATCCAGCGCCGCCATGCAACCGGCACCTGCGGAAGTAATCGCCTGACGGTAAACATGGTCGGCCACATCGCCGGCGGCGAACACCCCGGGGATGCTGGTGGCGGTGGCATTGCCGTCACGCCCGCCGTTGACCACCAGGTAACCGTCCTTGAGGGCCAATTGGCCGTCGAACAACGCAGTGTTCGGCGTATGCCCAATGGCGACGAACAGACCGTCGACCTTGAGTTCGTCAAAGCCGCCAGCGTTGTTCTTCAGCCGCACGCCGGTAACGCCCATGGCGTCGCCCAGCACCTCGTCGACCTCGGCATTCAGCTTGAGCACGATCTTGCCTTCGGCCACCCGCGCTTGCAGCTTGTCCTGCAGGATCTTCTCGGCACGGAAAGTCTCGCGGCGGTGCACCAGGGTCACCTTGCTGGCGATATTGGCCAGGTATAACGCCTCTTCCACCGCGGTGTTACCGCCGCCGACCACCGCCACATCGCGGTTGCGGTAGAAGAACCCGTCGCAGGTGGCGCAGGCCGATACGCCCTTGCCCATCAACGCCTCTTCGCTGGGCAGCCCCAGGTAGCGAGCGCTGGCGCCGGTGGCGATGATCAGCGCATCGCAGGTGTAAGTGCCGCTGTCGCCAACCAGGGTGAAGGGTTTGCCAGCCAGGTCCACGGCATTGATGTGGTCGTAGACGATCTCGGTCTCAAAGCGCTCGGCATGCTCCTGCATGCGCTGCATCAATGCCGGACCGGTGAGGCCGTGCACATCGCCCGGCCAGTTGTCGACTTCCGTCGTGGTGGTCAGTTGGCCGCCCGCTTGCAGGCCGGTGATCAACAGTGGTTTGAGGTTGGCGCGAGCCGCATAGACTGCGGCGCTGTAACCGGCCGGGCCGGAACCGAGAATGATCACCCGGGCATGACGTGCTGCAGACATAACAAACTCCTACCGACCGGCGCCGGTGCGAATAAAAAGGGGCGACCCCAGCACGTGGGGAGCACGTTGTAGTAACGCAAGCCCCGCAAAAGGAACAGCTTGAGAGCGTGCTGCGCAAGCTACCCAGGCGTGGCCGATTAAGGAAATATCGTTTCCCAATCCACTGCATAGATAGCGGCTATGAATGCGTGACAGGCGGCGCCCGGGGCTATACTGCGACTGTCGCCCCTTCTTGTAGCTGACCGGCATGACCCTGCGTAAACGCCTGCTCTGGCTCTTCGCTCCGCTTCTGCTGCTCACGCTGCTGATTGTCTATGTCCTCTCCGAACGTATCCTGCTGGTGCGCTTCGACCGTGAAGATCGCAACCGTCTGTTGGTCCAGGCCGAACAGCTGCGCAGCCTGATTGGCCACAGCCTGCAACGCAACATGGCGTTGTCGCGCAGTTACGCCTGGTGGGACGACAGCTACCGTTACCTGCTCGATGGCGAGCCCGCCGACTTCGGACAACGCAACCTCGACCCGACGCAACTGGCCAACCTGGACTTCGATTTCATGGTGTTTCTCGACCGCGACGGTCGAGTGGTCACCGAACAATGGGCGCAGCCCAACCTGCTCGACCTGCTGCCGATCGGCCAGGAGCGTCCGCGCAGCCCAGACAGCCTGCGCGCCGACATCCTCGCCCGTAGCCGCACGATCGGCAGCCTGGCGCATGCCAACGATGCCGCCCACCAACTGGGCCAATTGTTGCTGATCCAGGGCGTTCCGCTGCTTCTGGTCAGCCATGCCGTGAGCAACAGCCAGGGCAGCGCCGACCCGGTAGGCACCTTGCTGGCCGGTCACTTTCTCGACGGACAACGCGTGGAAAACCTGCAAAGCCAGGTCGATGGCGTGTTGCGCCTGCTGCCCGCCGGGGAGGAGGAGCGCACCTGGCGTTACCTCGACACCACCCAACACGCCGCGGACTTACAGATCCAGATCAGCCCGCGCCGCTTGCTCGACGCGCAGCGCCAGCAGGTCGAACTGCTGTTTCGCGACGTCCGTGGCCAACCGCAGTTACGCCTGCAAATCACCAAGCCGCGGCTGCTCTACCAGCAGGGTCGCGAGGCCATTCGCTACTTTCTGGCGATCGCCCTGCTGGTTGCTTTCAGCGCCATGCTGCTGGTCTACCTGGGCTTGGAATTCTGGGTATTGCGCCGCGTCCAACGCCTGCATCAGGAAGTCTCGGGGATCGGCCGCGATGCACGCCTGCCGCGCCTGAGCGACCTTGGCGAGGATGAACTCGGCCGCCTGAGCAGCGCCTTGAATCGCATGCTCGAACGCCTGGAGCAGAGCGAAGCACGCGACCGGGCGATTCTCGACTCGATCCAGGACGGCTATTTCGAGATCGACGCCAGCGGCAAGATCCTCAAGGTCAACCGTGCCCTGGAGCAATTTCTCGGCTACCCGAACGATCACATGATCGGCCGCTCCTTCGAGGAGGTGCTGAGTGCCGAAGAAGTCGAGCGCGCCCGCAAACAGTTCGCCCAGGCACGCCAGGAGCGCGGCAGCGACAACGACAGCGGCACCACTACGTTCGCCGCACCGTTCAAGCGACACGATGGCAGCCTGGCCTACTTCGAAACGCGCTTCTCGATGCTGGAAAATGCCCAGGGCCGTTTTGCCGGTTACCGCGGCATCCTGCGCGACATCAGCGACCAGGTGGCGTACCAGAACCAACTGCTCGACCTGGCCTACCGCGACCCGTTGACCGGCCTGAATAACCGCAAGGCCTTCAGCGAGCAGCTCAACGTGGCCCTGGAGCAGGCCCGGCAGCAGTGCAGCCCGCTGGCCTTGCTGTACCTGGATCTGGATCGCTTCAAGGAGGTCAACGATCGCTTCGGCCACGATGCCGGCGACGCCCTGTTGATCGCCATCGCCGAACGCCTGCGCAACAGCCTGCGTCAGCCCGACCGTCTGTACCGCCTGGGTGGCGACGAGTTCACCCTGCTGATGCCCGACGCCACGGTCGAGTCGGCGCAAAAGCTCGCCGAGCGGTTACTCAGCGCCCTGGCCGAACCCTTCGAACTGGCGGGCATCATCGTCGACTTCGTCACCCCGAGCATCGGCATCGCCCTCTATCCGCAGCATGCGCAGGAAGCCGAAGCGCTGATCAAAGCTGCCGACAACGCCATGTACCAAGCCAAACAGGAGCGCAATCGCGCGTGCCTGTACGACGCCACCACGCAGATGCTGCTCAATTGAGCCGCCGCAGCGCAGGCTTTCCCCTGTCAAACAAAATCGGTAAGGTCGGCGCGACTTTCATTTGGCGGAGACCCCTATGCCTGCTCCCGTGCTGTCTGGCCCGCAATACCTCAGCGAAGGCCTGAAACTGGTGCTGAGCCCCGGTTTGCGGCTGTTCGTGCTGTTACCACTGACCATCAACCTGATTCTCTTCGTCGCCCTGGTTGGCTTCGCCATGCAGCAGTTCGGTGGCTGGGTCGATACCTTTATGCCGAGCCTGCCGAATTGGCTGAGCTTTCTTGAATACATCCTCTGGCCGTTGTTCGTGGTGCTGGTGCTGCTGATGGTGTTTTTCAGCTTCACCATGCTGGCCAATATCATCGCCGCGCCGTTCAACGGTTTTCTCGCCGAGAAAGTTGAAGTGGTGGTGCGTGGCGAAGACAACTTCCCACCCTTCAGCTGGGCCGAACTGGCCGCCATGGTGCCGCGCACCCTGAGCCGCGAACTGCGCAAGCTGAGCTATTTCCTGCCACGCGCCATCGGCCTGCTGATCCTCTCCTTTATTCCGGTGGTCAACCTGATCGCCGCGCCGCTGTGGCTGCTGTTCGGTGTGTGGATGATGGCCATCCAGTACATCGACTACCCCGCGGACAACAACAAGATGAGCTGGCAGGACATGCTCGCCTGGCTTCGTGAAAAGCGCTGGCAGAGCCTGGGTTTTGGCGGCATCACCTACGCGGTGTTGCTGATCCCCTTCGTCAACATCCTCATGATGCCGGCCGCCGTGGCCGGTGCCACCTTGTTCTGGGTGCGCGAACGCGGCGAACACGCCGTCACAATTTCGCCACGTTGATGTCACATTGGCTACATGGCGGCAGCCGACACTGCTGCCATGAGCACACCTTCTCTGCGTATCGCCCTGATCACTGAAACCTTCGCGCCGGAAATCAATGGCGTGGCCAACACCCTCGGGCGCTTGGTCGATGGCCTGCGCGCGCGTGGCCACCACGTGCAACTGGTACGCCCCCGACAGAACAGCGACCCAGCGCCCAAAAGCGATGACCACCTGCTGCTGACCCGCGGCTGGCCATTGCCGGGCTATCCGGGGTTGCAGTGGGGCCAGTCGGCGCTGCACAAACTGTTGCGCCGCTGGAAACTGCAACGCCCGGACGTGCTGTATATCGCCACCGAAGGCCCGCTTGGGCTGTCGGCCCTGCGCGCCGCACGGCGCCTGCGCATTCCTGTGGTCAGCGGCTTTCACACCAATTTCCAGCAGTACACCGGGCATTACGGCATTGGCTTGCTGACCCGCGCGCTGACCAACTACTTGCGCTGGTTCCACAACCGCACGCACATGACCCTGGTGCCCAGCGCCAGCCAGAATATCGAACTGGAGCGCCGCGGCTTCGAGCGCCTGGCCCTGCTCGCGCGCGGCGTCGACGGGCAACTGTTCCATCCGGCCAAGCGCTCGGCGCCGCTGCGCCAGAGTTGGGGGCTGGATGACGATGGGATTGCCGTGCTGCACGTTGGCCGCCTGGCCCCAGAGAAGAACCTCGGCTTACTGGCCAAGGCGTTCCGTGCCTTGCAGGCCGCCTATCCGCAACGCACGCTGAAACTCATCCTGGTCGGCGACGGCCCGCAACGCGCCAGCCTGCAACAGCAACTGCCGGACGCCGTGTTCTGCGGCCTGCAACGCGGTGAAGCATTGGCTTCGCATTACGCCTCGGGCGATCTGTTCCTGTTCCCCAGCCTCTCGGAAACCTTCGGCAACGTGGTCCTCGAAGCCCTGGCCTGCGGCCTTGGCGTGGTGGCGTTCGATCAAGCGGCGGCGGCCCAGCATATTCGCCACGGACACAACGGCGCCCTGGCCGTGGCGCAAGACCAACAGGGATTTATCGACGCCGCCAATTGGCTGCTGGAAGATCCGGAAAGCCTGCGCCGGGTACGTCTGAACGCCCGCCAGCATGCCGCGCGCCAGGGCTGGGCGGCGATTGTCGAACGGTTCGAGCAGCACCTGCGCAGCGCCCTGCTCCGCGCGCCCGAACTACCCGCCGGGCGCCCCCTGCCCTGACTCGGTGCCCCTATTGATCCGGTCTTTCAATGTCTTGATTTGCGTAGGCTGGGTACTTAGCGACGAAAAAAAGCCCCGATGGGCCGGGGCTTGAGGAGGGGCGCGCCGTTATGCGGCGCACCGGGGAAGCGGGGATCAGACCAGGCTCATCAACGCGGCGCGGCTGAACGGCAGGATGTCGCCTTCGCGGCCATCACGCACCTTGACCGCCCAATCCGGGTCGACCAGCAGGGCGCGGCCCACGGCCACCAGGTCGAACTCCTGCTTGTTCAGACGCTCCAGCAGGTTTTCCAGGCTGGCCGGCTCGGCAACCTTGTCGGTGTTGACCATAAATTGCAGGAATTCGCCGTCCAGGCCGACGCTGCCGACGGTGATGGTCGGCTTGCCGGTCAGTTGGCGCGTCCAGCCCGCCAGGTTCAGCTCGGAACCGTCGAATTCCGGCTCCCAGAAACGCCGGGTCGAGCAGTGGAAGATATCCACGCCGGCGTCGCTCAGCGGCTTGAGGAAGGCTTCCAGGGCTTCCGGGGTTTCCACCAGACGCGCGCTGTAGTCCTGCTGCTTCCACTGCGAGAAGCGGAAGATGATCGGGAAGTCCGGGCCCACGGCGGCGCGCACGGCCTGGATCAGCTCGATGGCAAAGCGCGAACGCTGCGCCAGGTCACCACCGTATGCGTCGCTGCGCTGATTGCTGCCGGCCCAGAAGAACTGGTCGACCAGATAGCCGTGGGCGCCGTGGATTTCCACACCGTCCATGCCAATGGCCTTGGCATCCTTGGCGGCCTGGGCGAAAGCGGCGATCACCTCGTTGATGTCGTCCTGGGTCATGCCATGCACAACCACGTTGCCTTCTTTGATCTTCTCGCTCGGGCCGTAGCCGGGCACGCTGGCGTCCGGCTCGGTGCCCAGCTTGCGTACATTACCCACGTGCCAGAGTTGCGGAACGATCTTGCCGCCTTCGGCGTGCACCGCCTCGACCACTTTCTGCCAGCCGGCCAGGGCGTCTTCGCCGTAGAAGCGCGGCACGTTCGGGTAACCGTTGGCGGCCTTGTGGCCGACCGTAGTGCCTTCGGTGACGATCAGGCCAACCCCTGCTGCAGCGCGGCGCCGGTAGTACTCGATGACCTTGCTGTTGGGTACGCCGCCCGGGGAGAAGGACCGGGTCATCGGGGCCATGACCACGCGGGTCGGCAGCTCCAGATTGCCCAGGGTGAAGGGTTGGAACAGCGCTTTAACGGGATCGGTCATCATCATTCCTCGGGGCGGCCAGGCGACCGCGACTGGTTAAACAGGGGGGTAACGATCAGGCCTGCAGCAACAGCTGCAAGCGCTGGATAAAGTCTTCGAGTACGCGGGTATTGCTCGATACCTTGAGGCGGGTCAGCGCGCCTTGCCAGGCATTGGCGATAAAGCTCGCCAGGTTGCGACAGTCCTCGTCGGCACGCAGTTCGCCCGCGGCCTGCGCCTGCTCCAGACAGCCTTGGAGGATGTCCGCCGAGCGTTGCAGAATCGCATCCACTTGCAGGCCCAGGCTCGGCGACAGTTCGGCCATCTCGAAGCTCAGGCTGCCGATAAAGCAGTGGTACTCCAGACGTTCCTGACGGGCGAAGTGCTCAACCAGCTCGCCGTAGTAAGCCAGGATGCGCTCGCGCGGGCTTAGCGCCGGGTTGGCCAGGGCCTCGGCATAACGCTGCAAGCGCGGCTGATAAACCTCTTGCAGGGCTTGCAGGGCAAAGTCTTCCTTGCTCGCAAAGTAGTGGTAGAAGGAGCCTTTCGGTACCCCCGCCGCCTGGACGATTTCCTGCACGCCGGCGCCGTGATAACCACGGCGGGTCATCACCTCGGCGCCCTTGGCGAGGATCAGATCACGCTTGTCGAGTCGAATGCTGGAGTTCATGCCGGCAAGAATATGACCGGTCGTCTCGCCTCGCCCAGCACTATTGATTTGCGTGATTAAGCATCAGAACCTCAGGCCAGCGCGCAGCCGGACGACGCTTAACCCCCTACAGCCAGGTCACGTGCTGCTCCAGCGGAAAACGCAGGCGCGGGTTGTAGATGCCCTTCTCTGCCGGTTTGCCCACCGCCAGCAACATGATTGGCAGGGCCTGACGCGGAATGTCCAAGGTCTGGCGCAGGCGCACCTCGTCGAAGCCCTCCATCGGACAGGTCGCATAACCATGGCTTTGAAACGCCAGCATCAGGTTCTGCGCCGCCAAGGCCGTGGATTTCACCGCCCAGACGCGCATCTGCGCCTGGCTGTTCGGCGTGCGCATCAGCGGTTTACGCAGGGCCGCAAAGCGCACTAACTGACGCTTCAGCAAACCCAGCAGGCCGAACGGCCCCTGGTTGTACTGAAAGGGAGCGGTTTTCGCGTAGAAGCTGCGAATGCGTGCCGGCACATCGGGCTCCGGCCAGTAGCTGACGATGTTGGCGCAGGCTTGCCGCCAGGTATCCGGGCGCGCCAGCACGGCGATGATCAGCGGTGCCTTGGCGGCATTTTGGCTCATGCACACCGGGTGCAAACGGGCCAGCAACGCCGGCTCGCGAATCACCTGAAAACTCCAGGGCTGCAAGTTGCAGGAGTTGGGCGCAAGCACCGCCAACTCCAGGCAATCGCGAATCACCGCCTCCGGCACCGCGGCATCGGTGAAGCGGCGTACGGCGCGGCGGCTCTCGATCAGTGCACGCAGGGCCGCGGGTGAGGCATGGCTGGGCGGATCATCGTGGGGGAAATGGGTCATCGGCGGCGTCCTCGGCAAGTCGAGCGATTAAGCCGCCGGGCGTGCTGCCGAACAAGCGCCAATAGCAGAAAAGCCGCAGCCTTGGCGCATATGCCATAAGAGCGTGTCTAAGTGCCGGCGCATCCGCCAGGCGCTCCAAGGCGCCGCTTAGGACCGCACCGGCGCGTTCGGGAATTAGCCGAGGGCTTTCTCGATAGCCTGGATCAGCGCCGGATCGTCCGGCGCGGTACGTGGTGAGAAACGTGCCAGCACGCGGCCGTCCTGAGCAACCAGAAACTTTTCGAAGTTCCAGGTGATGTCGCCGGGAAATTCCGCGCCCTCGCCGGCCAACAGCCGATACAGCGGGTGACGCCCCGCTCCGTTGACCTCCAGCTTGCTGCCCAGCGGGAAGGTAACGCCGTAGTTCAGGCTGCAAAACTCGCGAATCGCCTGCTCGCTGTCCGGTTCCTGCCCGGCAAACTGGTTGCACGGCAGGCCAAGCACGGTAAAGCCCTGGGCGTGGTACTGCTGATAGAGCTTTTCCAGGCCGGCGTATTGCGGGGTCAAACCGCATTTGGACGCGACATTGACCACCAACACCACCTGCCCCTTGAAAGGC
Organism: Pseudomonas sp. UBA2684; assembly: GCA_002354655.1. Lineage (GTDB taxonomy): Bacteria > Pseudomonadota > Gammaproteobacteria > Pseudomonadales > Pseudomonadaceae > Aquipseudomonas. The sequence continues at coordinate 6,100 of DELY01000004.1, read as the reverse complement.
GCCAACGGCAAATCGTGACCATCCAGCGCACGCAGATTCAGGTCGTGAAAGGCACTCATGACTAACTCCTTGAGAACGCAATGGATTACGCGCAGGGGACAAAAAAGGCGCCTCTAAAAGGCGCCTTTCGGTAGTGTCAGCTTAGCAGTCAGCGGCGTGCGTGGAACGACCATAAGTCGTTTTGCAGCCCTGACATACGGGCTGTGGATCAGTGGTGGTGACCACCTTCGCCATGCACATGACCGTGTGCGACTTCTTCTTCGCTGGCGTCGCGAATGGCCACGATCTTGACCTTGAAGTTCAGGCGCTGACCGGCCAGCGGGTGGTTGCCGTCAACGATCACGTCGTCGCCTTCGAGCTCGCGAATGGTGACGATCTGCATGCTGCCGTCCGGGCCGGACGCATGGAACTGCATGCCGACTTCCAGCTCGTCGACGCCTTCGAACATCGAGCGGTTGAGAGTCGCCACCAGCTCGGCGCTGTATTCGCCATAGGCATCTTCCGGCTCGACGGCAACATCCAGCGCGTCACCGACTTGCTTGCCGAGCAGAGCTTTTTCCAGACCGGCGATGATGTTGCCGGCACCGTGCAGGTAAACCAGCGGCGCGCCGCCAGCGGAACTATCGATCACCTCACCGGCATCGTTGGTCAGGGTATAGTCGATGGAGACGGCCTTATTGGCGGCGATCAGCATGGGGCGAGACCTTTTGCATAGGAATAAAGAACGGGCAAGTTTAACCAAGGGTGCGCGCGAAAGCGAACCGAGCGCTGACGGACGGCCAAGCACCGGCCCGGTAAAAGTTGCGCGGCGATGCCCGCGTTATGCCCGCTGCCTTCTGGGCCAGCAGCGGATAAGGGCGGCGGACATGCCGCGCCGGTGTTGCTGATGCGCCGGCCTCGCGTACTAACCCGTTTACTTGATTTTCGTCAGGACGAAGACGGCCACTGGGTGGCAGTCTTGTCCTGCGGCCATACTCAACACCTGCGCCACCAGCCGCCCTGGCAGAATCGCGACTGGGTACTCGACCCCGCGCAACGCAAGGCGCGGATCGGCCAACACTTTGCGTGTGGCTGGTGCGCCGCCGCAGCGGCGAACCTTGCGGCCGACAGCGCAGACCCGATTGCAGCAGACAAGGAGCCGTAAATGCCCGCACGCAATATCCTGGTGATCAACTGCGGCAGCTCGTCGATCAAGTTCGCCCTGGTCAACGAAGCGCATTCACAATTCCCCCTGAGCGGCCTGGCCGAACGCCTGGCCAGCCACGACGCAGTGCTGCAATGGCAACGCGGCGGCGAGCAGGACAGCCTGATGATTCCCAATGGCGACCACCGCGCCGCCCTCGCCCAACTCTTGCCGCTGGTGCACAACGCCGCAGGCGGCAAGCTGCATGGCATCGGTCACCGCGTGGTGCATGGCGGCGAGCACTTCACCGCCGCCAGCCGCCTGGATGACGCCACCCTGCAAGCCATCCGCGCGACCGCGCCGTTGGCGCCGCTGCACAACCCGGCCAACCTGCTGGGCATCGAGGCGGCGATGAAGCTGTTCGCCAACCTGCCGCAGGTGGCGGTGTTCGACACCGCCTTCCACCAGACACTGCCCGAACACGCCTTCCGCTACGCCCTGCCGGAGCACCTTTACCGCGAACATGGCGTACGCCGTTATGGCTTTCATGGCACCAGCCACCGCTTTGTCAGCCACCGCGCCGCCGAGCTGGCGGGCCTGGCGATCGGTGACAGCAGCTGGCTGGTGGCGCACCTGGGCAACGGCTGTTCCACGTGCGCCATCGTCAATGGCCAGAGCCGCGACACCAGCATGGGCCTGACCCCGCTGGAAGGGCTGGTAATGGGTACCCGCAGCGGCGATATCGACCCCAACCTGCACGGCCACCTGGCCCGTACGCTGGGCTGGAGCCTGGAGCAGATCGATAGCCTGCTCAATACGCAAAGCGGCCTGCTCGGTCTGTCCGGCCTGTCCAACGACATGCGCAGCCTGGAGAAAGCCCGCGACCAGGGCCACGCGGGCGCCACCCTGGCCATCGAAGTCTTTTGCTACCGCCTGGCGAAATCCCTCGCGGCCATGAGCTGCGCCCTGCCGCAACTCGATGGGCTGATTTTCACCGGCGGTATCGGCGAGAACTCACCGCTGATCCGCAGCAAAACCGTGGCCCACCTCAAGCTGCTCAACCTGGCTCTGGACAAGGAAGCCAACGCGCGCAACATCCGCGGCGTCGGTGGGCCGATCCACGCCTACGGCCACCCGCGCGTGCTGGTGGTGCCAACCAATGAGGAACGGCAAATCGCCCTGGATACCCTGGCCTTGCTCGATACCTGACTCGTTATGTACGCCGGGCGACGGCAGTGGATTGGCTTGAAACGCCACGCGCCGCACTCCGCGCCAACCTGCCTGTAGCCGCCGCCTGACACGATTGGAGAATCCATGCACACCTTCTTTATTGCCCCCAGCGGTTTCGGCGTCGGCCTTACCTCGATCAGCCTCGGCCTGGTCGGTGCCCTGGAGCGCGCCGGCCTCAAAGTCGGCTTTTTCAAACCCATTGCCCAGCCACATCAAGGCGACGCCGGCCCGGAGCGCTCCAGCGAGTTGATCGCCCGTACCCACGGCCTGCACTCGCCCACACCGCTGGCCCTGGCGCATGTCGAGCGCATGCTCGGCGATGGTCAACTGGACGAGTTGCTCGAAGAAATCATCAGCCTCTACCACCAGGCCGCCGCCGATAAGGACGTGGTGATCGTCGAAGGCATGGTGCCGACCCGCCAGGCCAGCTATGCCGCGCGGGTCAACTTCCACCTGGCCAAGAGCCTGGACGCCGAGGTGATCCTGGTCGCGGCACCGGAGCAGGAAAGCCTCAGCGAACTGTCCGACCGCGTGGAGATCCAGGCGCAACTGTTCGGTGGGCCGAAAGACCCGAAAGTGCTCGGTGTGATCCTCAACAAGATCCGCAGCGAGGACGGTACCGAGGCCTTTGCCGCGCGCCTGAAAGAGCTCTCGCCCCTGCTCAAGACCGACGATTTTCGCCTGCTCGGCTGCCTTCCCTGGCAGGACGAGCTGAACGCCCCGCGCACCCGTGACATCGCCGACCTGCTCGGCGCCCGCATACTCAATGCCGGCGATTACGAGCAGCGGCGCATGCTCAAGATCGTGCTCTGTGCGCGCGCCGTGGCCAACACCGTGCAGCTGCTCAAGCCCGGCACCCTGGTGGTGACGCCGGGGGATCGCGACGACATCATCCTCGCCGCCAGCCTGGCCGCGATGAACGGCATGCCGCTGGCCGGCCTGCTGCTGTGCAGCGACTTCGCCCCCGACCCACGCATCATGGAACTCTGTCGCGGCGCCTTGCACAGCGGCCTGCCGGTGATGACGGTAAGCAGCGGCTCCTACGACACCGCGACCAACCTCAACCGGCTGAACAAGGAAATCCCGGTCGACGACAAGGAGCGCGCGGAAAAAGTCGCCGACTTCGTCGCCAGCCATATCGACCACGACTGGCTGCGCGCCCGTTGCGGCACCCCGCGCGAGCTGCGCATGTCGCCGCCGGCGTTCCGCTATCAGCTGGTACAGCGGGCCAAGGCGGCGAACAAACGTATCGTTTTGCCCGAAGGCAGCGAACCGCGCACCGTACAGGCCGCTGCCATCTGTCAGGCGCGCGGCATCGCCCGCTGCGTGTTGCTGGCCAAACCGGATGAGGTGCAGGCGGTGGCCCGCGCGCACGGCATCGAACTGCCGCCCGGGCTGGAGATTCTCGACCCGGAGCTGATCCGCGAGCGCTACGTTGCGCCGATGGTCGAGCTGCGCAAGGGCAAGGGCCTGAATGCGCCGATGGCCGCCGCGCAGCTGGAAGACACGGTGGTGCTGGGCACCATGATGCTGGCCCTGGACGAGGTCGACGGCCTGGTCTCCGGCGCCATCCACACCACCGCCAACACCATCCGCCCAGCCCTGCAACTGATCAAGACCGCGCCGGGCTACCAGCTGGTGTCGTCGGTATTCTTCATGCTCCTGCCGGGCCAGGTGGTGGTGTATGGCGACTGCGCGGTGAACCCCGACCCGACAGCGGCGGAGTTGGCGGAAATCGCCCTGCAGAGCGCGGCGTCGGCGGTAGCCTTCGGCATCCCCGCACGGGTGGCAATGCTCAGCTACTCCACCGGCGACTCGGGCAGCGGCGAAGAAGTGGAAAAGGTCCGTGAGGCCACCCGCCTGGCCAAACAGCTCGATCCCGAACTGCTCCTCGACGGCCCCTTGCAGTACGACGCCGCCGCCATCGACAGCGTTGGTCGGCAAAAAGCCCCGAACAGCCCGGTCGCCGGACGCGCCACGGTGTTTATCTTCCCCGACCTGAATACCGGCAACACCACCTACAAAGCCGTGCAACGCAGCGCCGACTGCGTCAGCGTCGGGCCGATGCTGCAAGGCCTGCGCAAGCCGGTGAACGACCTGTCGCGCGGCGCGTTGGTCGACGACATCGTCTACACCATCGCCCTCACCGCGATCCAGGCAGCCAACTTGCCGCACTGAGCGGCTCATGGCTGTGCGCAGCCCCCACGGCGGACAAGCCCGGGATGTCCGCCCGCATGCGCGTTTGGCGCCCGTTACAGCGCGAACCAAGCGCAAGCTGCACCCGACATGGCGAAGCCTTGTCCAGCACGGCGTCCCGCAAAAACCAAGCACCTCGAACGCCCGGGCAAACGGACGAAATTACGCCAACACGCGGCGATAAGACGCGATTACCAACGTTTCGCCGGGCTTGCAGTTCAATACGCAGGCGTTAACCTGTGCGCCGACCGAACCGTGATGGACCATCGCGGGCTAAGAACGACGCGGGGCATTCGCCCCCCCTTTTTGGAGGCCTCTGCCCCCATGCTGCATTTCCTGCCTGCTCCCTTGCGTGGCCTAATCGGTGCCAGCCTGCTCGCCCTGAACACCCTGTTCTGGTGCTGGCCGCTGTTCACCGTGACCCTGCTGAAAATCTGCCTGCCATTTGCCGCCGCGCAGCGCATGTGCACCTGGCTGATGAACTTCATCCACGAAGCCTGGATCAGCTGCAACAAGACCTGGATGAACCTGGTGGGTAAAACCCGCTGGCACAGCGACGGTTTACAGGGCCTGGATTACCAGCACTCCTACCTGGTCACCAGCAACCACCAGAGCTGGGTCGACATCCTGGTGCTGCAATACCTGCTCAACCGGCGCATCCGCCCCCTGAAGTTCTTCCTCAAGCAGGAGCTGATCTGGGTGCCGGTGATTGGCTTGTGCTGGTGGGCGTTGGGCTTCCCCTTCATGAAGCGCTACTCCAAGGCCTACCTGGCCAAATACCCGGAGAAAAAGGGCAAGGACCTGCAAACCACCCGGCGTACCTGTGCCAAATTCCGCAACACCTCGGTGGGCATTTTCAACTTTCTCGAAGGCACCCGCTTCAACCCTGCCAAGCATGCTGCGCAACAGTCGCCGTTCAAGTACCTGCTCAAACCCAAGGCCGGTGGCATCGCCTTCGTGCTCGACGCGATGGGCGAGCAGTTGCACAGCATCGTCAACGTCACCATCCATTACCCGCAAGGCAACCCAGGCTTCTGGGCGCTGCTCAGTGGCGAGGTCAAGGATGTGGTGGTGAACTTCAAGGAGCTGCCGATTCCAGCAGCGTTTATCGGCAACAACTACGACCAGGACGATAGCTACCGCTTGGCGTTTCAACAGTGGGTCAACCAACTGTGGGAAGAGAAAGACGCCGAACTGGCGCTGCTGCATCGGCAATATGCCACGCAGCAACGGCAGCACTAAGAACCTGTTCAAAGTCTGCTGCGCTTCGGCCCTGCTGCGTTAAAAACAGGCTCAGAATGCTCATTTACAGCTCGTAAACTGCGCTTCTTCGCCTGTTTTTGCCTTGCAGGTCTCTAGCTCGCGAGACTTTGAACACGCTCTAAGCGGCGAACGGTTTACCCTCGCGCACAAAAGGCTCTGTACCCGTTAACTGTTAATGCAGACCGCCATCACGTGGGAGCGGCTTTAGCCGCGAAATATCTTCAGTTTTCAAAGATTTTCGCGGATAAATCCGCTCCCACAACAGCGCGGCTTCTCCTGCAACACGTC
>DELY01000050.1:340036-435638 GCA_002354655.1 Pseudomonas sp. UBA2684 | reverse complement strand
AAACCTATTTCAGGACTAGACAACCGATTGCAGCACCGCCAGTACAGGTCATACGGATTGCCAACAGAACAGTTGGCTAAAATCCGAAACTGAGCCAATACAATTTCACCTTGCTGTGACTGCCACCTGAATTGCCCCTGCGCCAGTATGGATACCCATACCCCCACACCCGCCTGGCGCGGGAAGGTCTATCGCCATGGAGCGCAGCCTCAGCAGCCCCCTCACACTCAACCCGCCACGCACTCAATGGCTCGCCCGCCTGCCGACGATCCTAAAACGCTGGCAGCTCAACGCCCGCACACGCCGACAATTGGCGGCATTGGATGAGCGCTTGTTGGCCGATGCGGGGATTAGTCCGAGCGCGCGGTTTGCCGAGTTGGAGAAGCCGTTCTGGCGCTGAGTCGCTACAGCCCTCGGTCTTTGACTATCCTGCGCTCAACACTCAACGCCCTGAACGCTTGCCGGCCAGCAGTTCCCGGTAGAGGGCGGCCGTCTGGTGGCCCATTCGCTCGGCAGTGAACAGCTGTTCGTACCGGCGCTCTGCCTGCTGCCCCATCTGCGCCGCCTGCTCCGGGTTATCCCACAGCGTGCGCATGGCTTCGCGGAAAGCCTGTGGGTCACTCGGCGGCACGACCAACCCCGTCTGACCATGAATGTTGATATAGCTGGTGCCCGTACCAATCTCGCTGGAAATCATCGGCTTGCCATACATTGCACCTTCCAGAAGGGATATGCCAAAGGCTTCCGAGCGCAAATGCGAAGGAAAGACGATGGTGCTGCACAGCTTGAGTAGCGCGACCTTGTCCTCGTCACCCAGGCGCCCGACAAAGTGCACGTGGTGCAATCCAAAAGCCTGCGCCTGCGCGCGCAACGCCTGCTCCAACGGGCCGGCACCGACGATGACGACTGGATAGCCCGTGCCTTTTACCGCCTCCAGCAGAATATGCAGGCCTTTGTAGTAGCGCATCACCCCCACGAACAGGAAGAAGCGTTGGCCGAAGCGTTGCTGCCAGTGCGCGATCCGCTCGATCGAGGGTATTGGGTAGGAGGCTTTATCCAGACCATAGGGGATGACCCGCGTCTTGTCTTTGTGCCGGGCAAGCACTTCGCTGGTACGCAGATAGTTAGGCGAAGCCGCCACAATCCGATCCACACTGCCGAGAAACTTATGCATAAGCGGCTTGTACAGCGTCAGCAGGTACTTCTGCCGAACGATGTCGGAGTGGTAGGTCACCACTGTCGGCTTGCTGACTGCGGATGCGAAATGCACCACATCCATAAAAGGCCAGGGAAAGTGGTAATTGACCACATCCACTTCAGCCGCGAGCTCGCGAAAGCGCCTGAACACGCTGTAAGAGAACCCCGTGGAGGCAAGGTGAAAGTCCAGCTTGGCCCGATGCACGCGGTGATCGCCCAGGATCAGTTCTTGCTGTTCCGGTGTGGCACTCAACGTCAGCACCTGGCTGTCTATGCCCTCGGCCACACCGCTCTGACAGAGCTGATAAATGACCTGCTCAATGCCGCCCATCGACTCAGGCAGGTAAGTCTTAAAAAAATGCAGAACGCGCATTAGCTCTCCATGACCTGTCGATAAACACCGGCGGTTATAGCCGCACAGTTCTTCCAAGAAAAATGCTTGGCGCGTTGCAGCCCAGCAGCGCGGCGGCTGCCCCACAACCGATCGTCGTCGATCAACTGCACGATGGCCTCGGTGCACCCGGCCTCGTCGTCTGGAGCGACATAGATTCCCGAGTCGCCTGCCACCTCTGGAAGGGACGCCGTGCCGCTAAGCACGACCGGTATACCGCTGGCCATGGCCTCTAACACGGGAAGACCAAAACCTTCGTAGAGCGATGGGAACACCAGCAGCCGTGCACCCGCCAGCACTTCTGCCAATACCTCATCCGGTTGATAGCCCAACAAACGCACATGCCCACCGGCCAGGCCACGCTGGAGCAATTCAGCGAATTCATCGCCGCGCCAACCGGACATGCCGACGATGACCAATGGAAAGCGTTGCCGCAGGCTGACCGGCAGTCGCTCATGGGCACGCAAGGCCAGCTGCAGATTCTTACGCGGCTCCAGCGTGCCTACACATATCAGATATTTGCCAGGTTCAAGCCCCAAGCGCTGCAAAGGCTCACGTAATAGCCGCTCATCGCGTGGGTGGAAGCGTGGCGCGCAGCCCAGTGGCGCGACCACGATTTTGTCTCGATCGACAGCGTAATATGCCGCGACTTCGCCAGCGACGAACTGCGAATCGACCAGTATCCGCTGCGCCTGCTGCACGCTGCGTGCAGCATGCCGTTCGATCTCGACCAGGCGATCGGCCGGCTGGGTTTCGGGGTAATGCACATGCGTCAGATCGTGCAGGGTCATCACCATCGGCCCGTCGAAAGCCAGTGGCCACAAGCTCGGTTCGTGATACAGCGCCACGGGGTGATGGCGCAGGCCCGCATTGAAACGCTGTTGCTCGAGGAGTCGGCGTAGCCGATAAGCGCCGGGCAGCCACTGCTTGGCCAATCCACTCCAACGCGAATAACCGGGCATAGGCGCCGAGGGCAACTGGCGTTGCCAACTCCAGCCGTTGAAGAACTGCAGCTGCAGATCGCGTTCGGCATCAAGCGCCGTTGCCAGCTCAGCCAGGTAATGTCCGATTCCAGTACGTGGTGCTCGAAGAATCCCGGCGTTAAGGGCGATCGTAGAGCGCATCGACATCACACAACGTCTTCTGTCCAGGAGCGGACTGGCTCAGATGCGCGGTAATCCGCGCAATCAACTGCTGGGTCGATGCGTTCCAGGTCAACCAGGACCAATTGCTCATCGCGGCCGCAGCCGGGAAATCGCCACTGGCTTCGAACCGCTCGATCAGCGAGGCCAACGACGCCGTATCGTGCAGGTCGAAATAAGCCATGAAGTCACCGCCAATTTCATGGAACACCGGGATATCGCTGGCCATCACGGGCAGCCCACGCTGCATGCCTTCCACCAGCGGCAGTCCGAAACCCTCTACAAACGAGGGGAAGACCAGCGCGCGAGCATGGCTGTACGCATGCTCCAAGCCCGCATCGTCGAGCTGGTTGAACATGAACAGGCGTTTATTCAACTCCGAATGGCTCTTGATGCGCTCGATTAGCGCGTCACACTTCCAACCGACACGGCCGACGATACACAGGCACGCAGGTGAGCTCTTGGCCCAGAGCTGCTCGAACGCACCCAGCAAGTAAGCGTGATTCTTGCGCGGCTCAATGGTACTGACCATCAAGTAAACCGGGGCATGGCCATCGAACAGGCGCACCAGCGTCTTATCCAGGCGCGGGCTGACGGCAGCCAGGTCCAGCTCGGAACCCAGGTGGAAGTGATCGAACCAGCGTTTTTCGGCCTGCTCGCGGCCCAAGCGGCGGGTTACCTCGGCGCGAACCTGATCGCCGATGGTGGCCGAAATGGCAATGAAGCCGTCGGCAGTCTGGGCAATCCACTCAAACCAGCGGTCGAACACACGAACCAAGCCAGCATCGCAAAACTGCGGATGGGTGAGGGGGATCAGGTCGTAAATCACCGAGACGATTCCCACGCCTTCGGCTTTCAATCGCTCTGCCAATGGGAAGAAATCGGCATGCCAGGAGGAGTCCAGCAGCACCAATTGATCGCCCGGACGAGTCTGCAGAGGCACGGCACGCTCAGGGGCTGGCGTGTCGTCGTTGAAACGGTCGATCAACCGCAAGGGAACGCTGAAGCTCATGCTGCCTAGTCGACACAGGATATAGAGCGCTCGTCGCACGTTATGCGAACTGCGCATCGGCCAGAACCGCTCCAGACGCGCGTGCCAATACCAGTAGCGGTTGCGCCAGTGCTCCAGCTTCACGCGCAACCGGCTGACACGCGACAGCCGCGTAGTCGGCAAGGGCGCCAGACTCAGCACTCGATGCACCTGCCCGCCTTGCATCATGACGGGGATGCATTCGACCTCTGCGTTCACTGCGCGCAGATGGCTAATGACATTACGCACGACACGCTGAATCCCCGAGTTATCGTCGGGGTGCTCAAACACATAGGTACATTCAACTAATAAACGCATATCGGCTCTCAATGACCCGCCGGTGAGGGCAGCGGGACAGTACGTTCAATCGCTACGCGCGAGTCCAGCCAGGCGCACCCGACAAAGTCCGGCTGCGCGATATTGATCACGTGGAACACCAGCGCAAAATCGCGCCACTCGTAATTGGTGTCCAGGTGCGAGTCGAAACGCGACAGAGACAAGGCGATGGAGTAGTTGCCCTTGCCCAAACGTGCGGGAAACTCGAAGCGATAAATCACTTGCTCACCTGCGGTGAGATTTTCCAGTGACCGGTTGAGGCGATGGGTATTGATGCCGTAGATGGCCTGCCCCATACGGTCCTTGATCATGAAGCCCAGCACCAGGCGCGGAATATCGACCTTGATATCGACGATCACCTGCAACGTGACGGTGCTACCGACAGAGACCACCTCGATCCGTTGTCCTTGCTCATTGATCAGGGCCACATCGGCAAAACCCGCTTCGCCAGTACCGGAGATGGTGCGAATCTGCCCCCCCGCTAAGCGCTCCTGGCGTACCGTTTGCTGTTCCTTTTCGGCCAGCATCGCGCTGTAGAAATCCATCACCTCTTCCGGCGCACCTTCCAACGCCAGCCGGCCGCCGACCAGCAGGATGGCGCGGTCGCAAAGCGACTGAATCGCTTGCCGATCATGCGACACGATCAACAAGGTGGTGCCCGCCTTGCGAAACTCGCGAATGCGATCGAAGCTCTTGTGCTGGAAATAGGCATCGCCGACCGACAGTGCTTCATCGACGATCAGCACATCGGGGCGGCGCGCGGTTGCCACGCTGAAGGCCAGACGCATCTGCATACCGCTGGAGTAGGTGCGCACCGGATGGTCGATGTACTCGCCGATCTCGGCAAAGGCCTCAATCTCGGGCATCAGCGTCTGTAACTCCTCCATACTCAGGCCCAGCAACTGACCCGCCATACAGACATTCTGCCGACCGCTGAAGTCTGGGTGGAAGCCCATGCCCAGCTCGAGCAGCGCGGCAACGCGCCCTTCGATCTGGATACGCCCTGCATTGGGCTGGGTGGTGCCGGTGATCATCTTTAGCAGCGTGCTCTTGCCTGCACCGTTGACGCCGATAATACCCAGCGCCTCGCCAGGTTTGACCTGGAAGGAGACGTCCTGCAGCACCCAAGTCAACTGGTGGCGCGGCGCCGAGAAGGGGATCAGCCATTCGGCTAGGCGCGACCAGCGCGTGGGGTATTGTTTGTAGGCCTTGCCCAGTTGGCTAACTTGAATACTGCCCATCAGAGCTCATCCACCATTTCGCCGGAGCGCTTGCGAAACAAGCGCATGCCCAACAGGCAAAGTGCTGTCGCGAACAGCGCGGTCGGCCAGAGCGCCGACCAGTCGGGCCATTGACCATAGACAAAAATGCCCTGATAAGCAGAAATCAGCGGCACCATCGGGTTCATCGCGATCCAGGGCTGGATTGCTTCGGGGAGAATCGACAGTGGATAGACGATGGGGGTAAACCAGAACCAGAACTGCAGAAAGATCCCGGTGAATTGCCCGACATCGCGGAAGAACACATTCAGCACCCCGAGAATGATGCCCAGGCCAATGGAGAAGGCGATCTGAATCAACAGGACCGGAATCACCCCAAGAATGGCCCAACCGGGAAAGTTCTGGGTCACCAGTAAAAAGCCGAGAAACAGCGCAAAAATGATCGCGAAGTTGACCCCGGCATTCAGCACCACGATCAGCGGCAAGCAGATACGCGGGAAGCTGAGCTTCTTGATCAGGTTGGCATGTTCGAGAAACACCGACTGACTACGGCCAATCACCTCGGCGAAAAAGCCCCAGGCGAGAATTCCCGCGCACAGATAAATACCGTAGGCCAGGCTGTTATCCACGCCGGGTAGGCGGGCCTTCATCAGCTGGGAGAAGATCACCGTGTAAACGATGATCATCGACAGGGGATTGAGGATCGTCCAGGTCGCGCCCAGCAAGGAGTTGCGGTAGCGCGTCTGAAACTCGCGCTTGACGCTACCCAGGACAAAACCGCGGTAATTCCAGACCGCACGTACCATGCCGATCGCCACTAGAGAATCCTGCCGTATTGATCTTCGAAACGAACGATATCGTCCTCGCCCAGGTATTCGCCGCTCTGCACTTCAATCATGACCAGATCGATCACCCCAGGGTTCTCCAGGCGGTGCTTGTGCCCGGCTGGGATAAAGGTCGATTCGTTGCTGTTGACCAGGCGCGCTCCGTCACCATTGGTGACCTTGGCCATGCCTTGGACCACCACCCAATGTTCGCTGCGGTGGTGGTGCATCTGCAGCGATAGCGCTGCGCCGGGCTTGACCACGATACGTTTGATCTTGAAACGCAGGCCTTCCTCCAGCACCGTATAGGTGCCCCAGGGGCGACTCACGGTGCGGTGCAGGCGATAGGCATCGTGGTTGTTGTCTTTCAAGCGTTTGACCACTTGCCTTACATCTTGGGCACGGTCGGCGTGGGCCACCAGAATGGCATCGGCCGTATCGATGACGATCAAGTCCTCTACCCCAACTGTCGCCACCAGGCGGCCTTCGCTCTGTACGAAGGTATTGCGGCTGTCGATAAAGATCGCTTCGCCCGTCGCGCGATTGTTCTGCGCATCCGGTATGACCAGATCGCTCATGGCCCCCCAGGAACCGATATCACTCCAGCCGAAACTTGCGGGGACCACTGCGACCTTGTTCGAACGCTCCATCAGTGCATAGTCGATGGAAATATCCGGCAGGGCCGCGAAGTGTTCGGCATTCAGCTCCTGTTGCATCACCGCGCCCAGATCCTGGGCAGGACTCGCTGCCACGCAGGCAGCGGCCAATTCGAGCAACTCGGGGGCATGGGCTTCGAGCTCTCCTAGCAGGGTGCTGGCGGTGAAGCAGAACATCCCCGAATTCCACAGGAACGTGCCGCTGGCTAGGTAGTGTTCGGCGGTGTGCTGGTCAGGCTTTTCGACAAAGCGCTCGACCAAGGCAGCGCCCTGCTGATCCAGCGGCGTGCCGACTTCGATATAACCAAATCCGGTTTCGGGTGCCGTAGGACGGATGCCGAAGGTGACCAGGTAGCCATCTGCGGCCAGTGCAGCGGCCTGTTTCACTGACGCGACAAAGGCATCTGAGTCCTGAATCAGGTGGTCGGCGGGCATCACCACCATCATCACTTGATCACCGTAGCGCTCGCACAGCACCAGCGCCGCCGCGGCAATGGCTGGGGCGGTATTGCGGCCCAGGGGCTCGAGGATAAAGTGGGCATGCTGACGCGGCAGCTTGGCGGCAAGAAAGTGATCCTTGCTCTGGAAGTAGTAGTCGCGGTTGGTCACCGTAACGATATCGCCACCCTGGGCCAGCAGCTCGGCGGCCCGTCGGTAGGTCTTGGCCAGTAACGACTCGCCATCGGGTAGCCGCATAAAGGGCTTGGGCTGCCCTTCTCGGGATACCGGCCACAGCCGGGTGCCGGCACCGCCGGAGAGAATCACGGGAACTAACATGGACCTACTCCTTGGCCACGCGTTTAAGGTCGGCGTCCACCATCATCTGGATCAGGCTTGCCAAACTGGTCTTAGGCGCCCAGCCCAGTACCCGCTCGGCCTTCCCCGGGTTGCCCAGCAACACCTCTACTTCGGCTGGGCGGAAGAAAGCCGGATCGATCACCACATGCGCTTGGTAGTCCAGGCCCACGTGGGCAAAAGCAATGCGACACATCTCGCGTACAGTGGTGGTCACACCTGTAGCCACGACATAGTCGTCGGCCTTGTCCTGCTGCAACATCAACCACATTGCCTCGACATAGTCGCCGGCAAAGCCCCAGTCGCGTTTGGCGTCGATATTACCCAGACGCAACTCTCGCTGTTTACCCAGCTTGATTCGCGCGACGGCATCGGTGACCTTGCGGGTGACGAACTCGATACCGCGCAGCGGCGATTCATGGTTGAACAGGATGCCGCTGGAGGCATGCAGGCCAAAGCTTTCGCGATAATTGACGGTAATCCAGTGACCGTACAACTTGGCCACCCCATAAGGGCTACGTGGATAAAACGGCGTGTTCTCATCCTGCCGCTCAGCCTGAATCAGGCCAAACATCTCGCTGGTCGAGGCCTGGTAGAAACGCGTTTCCGGGCTGAACTGGCGAATCGCCTCCAGCATATGGGTAACGCCCAGGCCATCGACGATACCGGTGGTGATCGGCTGATCCCAGGAGGTTGCCACAAAACTCTGTGCGCCGAGGTTATAGACTTCATCGGGACGTGCCTTAAACACCGCCCGCTGCACCGAGCTGGCATCGGCGAGGTCGCCATCCAGATAGTTGATCTCAGACTCGATACCCAACTCGCGCAGACGCCAACGCGTATCGCTGCTGCGCCGGGCCACCAGACCGTGAACCTGGTAACCCTTGTCCAGCAGCAGTTTCGCCAGATAGGCCCCATCTTGCCCGGTAAGCCCGGTAATCAGTGCACTTTTACTCATTATTGTCGTTCTCTTTCTTCCCAGTCAGAGAGCACTCTGCGCAGGGTCTCCGTGATGTTTACGCCAGGTTTCCACCCGGTCTCTTTTTGTAGTTTGTCGGAGCTACCGACAACCCGACGCTGCTCGGCTCTGCGCATCCGCGCGGAGTCCTGCGCCAGCTCCACCTTCACCCCGGCCAATTCGGCCATTTCTTTGATCAGGTCGCGAACCCGACGTTCATTGCCAGAGCAAACGTTATAGACCTCGCCATTGCGGCCATGCTCCAACAGGAGCAGGTAAGCCTCGATGACATCCTGCACATCCAGAAAGTCGCGGGTTACATCAATATCCCCGACATCCAGGCGCGGCGACTGCAACCCTAGGCGAACCCGAGCTATCTGTCTGGCCATATTGGAGATGACAAAAGCTTCGCCCTGACCTGCACCGATATGGTTGAACGGGCGTGCCACTATGATGCGCCAGGGCTCGGTATAGCTCCACTGCAAGCAGAGTAATTCAGCCGAATTTTTACTCACTGCATAGGGGTTTCGCGGCTGTGGAATCAATGTTTCGACGACTGGCAAGTCAGCTTCTGCAACTTGACCGTATACGTCGCCGGAACTGACGTAGAGGAAGGTGCCGTCGAAGCCTGTATTTTTCATGCCTTGCAGCAGGTTGAGCGTGCCCAATAGGTTGACCTGGAGGGTACGTGCCGGATCGCGGAATGCTTCTGGAACGAATGTCTGGCCCGCCAAATGGATAACCGCATCCGGCTGGTGCTGCTCCAGCATGCGGTTTAGCACAGCGCTATCGAGCAGATCATAACTGCCCTCAGGTAGCAGCAACTGCCAGTCAAGTGCTGCCTGGGTGCCGACGAGTAGGCGCTGCAGGTGCTGCCCGACAAATCCTGACAGCCCGGTCACCAATATTTTCTTTCTCATGCGTGTTCAACCTGTTTGCAGCGGATCAGGGAGAGCGAAGAACTGTGCCGAGCTTTTAGCTGAGCGAACTTTAATCTGCCCACGTACCTTGTGCTGTTATCTGATATTCAGCTAACGAGCGGCAACCAATCGCTTCAACGAGGTGATTAGCCTTGCCACCTTCCACAGGCGGCTGCTGTAAATCGCGGCTAACTGCGCCTCAGCAAAATCGGCACGCTGCATGGCGCTTTTCAGGTTTACTTGCAGCGGTTCAATGTCCACGACCGGGTGGCTGAAGCGGTGCCCGTAACACAGCTGAAACTCATCAAGGAAATTGGGCGGCATAGACAGTGGCGCAAGTAACTCGAGTTTTTCCTGCGCGACGTAATAGCGGTTAATGCCGTCGCACAGGGCGAGTTGATAGTTCGCCTGTAAGATAATGGATTGCCATTCTGGCTCTCTGTTAAATGGTGACTCAATGAGGATGAGCCAAGGGCGCCATTGCTGGAAGTCCATTCCACGCAGCACCTGCTCTTCAAAACCTTCGACATCAATTTTAAGGAAATGAAACGGTCGCTCATGGTTTGCATGCTCTTCACAAATGCTGGCCAGGGTTCGTGTCTTTACCGTACGTTGGATAAAAGGAATGCCTTCGGCTTGTTGCAGTTGCGCCATGTCCAGACTGAGGGTTGAAAGCCCCGTTTCTGGTGACTCGAAGAACACCAGTTCATCTTCTCGGTCACCTACTGCCACGCAGAGGTTTATATCCTCGGGGCGCTCGTCGCACAGTGACTGGTGGTAGTGCAGCACCGGCTCAATATTGATGCCGCGCCAGCCGCGCTCGTACAGCGAGCGCGTTACTGAGTCGTGGGTTGGGTGATTGGCGCCGATATCAATATAGAAACCGGGCCCGAAAAATCTCAGGGCCCGCCACAGCATCACATCTTCAAAATTTTGCGCGTAGGAAATGAATGGCATGGGCGAAGGCATCCTGGCTGCAGTAGTGCTGACGGTTTTCAACGGCTATGAATAGGGTTATCTGTACCGGCAGAAATTTCCCGCCCGGTTAACATGCGTTGTGCGATGCGTTTGCCGTGCTCACGCAGTGGACATTCGATAAAGCGATAGTTAAGTTCGCTAAGCACAATAATCAGCGCTCCGGCCGTGAGCACGAAGTGATAAAAAAATTGATCACCGAAACTGGCCTGATCCGGATAAAGACGATGCCATATTTCGCGGGTAAAGAAGAAGGCGGGAACATGGATCAAGTAAATGGCGTACGAGCGCGTACCAAACCAAATCATTAGATTTTTGAAAGCACCGCGAGGAAAAAGGTAATCTCGATCATACGAAGCGATCAGAACAAGTACTGCGCAGAGGAGTGCGATCATGCCAATTCGTACAGAGACTATCCGCAGTTGATCGGTGCCGAGTGCCGCTAGACAGGCCAGCAGGCCAACAAGAATGACAGGCCCCCACCAACCACGCGCAAGGAAGGCGGGCTGGAACAACTTGTAGGACGGATGTGCACTCCAGAGCGCAATTAAGATACCCAAGGCCAGCGCGTCGGTACGGAACATCATGAGCATCGGTGTTCTGAGTGTAAACAGTTGCAATAAAACCATCCCTACAAGGGCGTAGGGTAATAATCGACGGGTCAACAATATAAGAAACGGAAACGCCAAATAGAACTGCTCCTCCAGCGACAAACTCCAGTACACAAAGCTCGCGCCGTAATCCCACTGCATAAATAGCTCAGCGAAACGGATATTTGCAACGTGCAGAACAGCGGCAATGGTGGCTTCGAAGTTAGTTCTGAAACTGCCAAATGTACCCGACTGATTGAACCCAATAGCGGCAAGTAAAATAATGGCTAGCCATAACCAAGCAGAGGGCAAAAGGCGCCATGCTCGTCGTGTCCAGAAGGCCAAGGTAATTCGTAGTGCAGATAAAAAATCATTACTGCTTTGTAGTCGAGGCACTAGATCGCGGGCGATAACAAAGCCTGAGATTGCGAAAAACAGGTCAACGCCAAAGCCCCCGCCAAAGTAGCTATAGAAGCGGGTCAAGGCTGGAGTTGTCCACGTCATTAAGGTCGTACTGGCGTGATAGACAACAACAAACAGCACCGCCAAACCACGCAATAACTCGATATCTTCGATTCTATTTTTCATCTCGACCGTTCGACTCAAGGTTTGCGCGCGACTATCACTTGGCTTTTCGGCATCACCGCATCCAGTGCTGCCTTGATCTGCGGACCGGCTGGCAGCGACAACAGGGTCGACCAGGTTTCAGCCCAGTTTTCCAGCAACGGATGCCACGGTGGCGAAAGCGGCTGATTTTCACAAGCCCAATACAGCGACCACCATACCGAGTGGTAGAAGCCATATTGCATGCTGCTCTCGACGACCAGACCGGCATCCATCGCCAGACGCTCCAACTCGCCGCGCTTGAAGATGCGGATGTGGTTAGGGCTCTCGAAATAGACAGGTGGCGCGATATGCTTCTGTACGCCCTCAATGATTTCATCGGGTACGGTCAGTAGAAACTGTGCGCCAGGTTTGGCAACACGAACGAGCTCGGCCATAAATTGCGCTGGGTCATCGACATGCTCCAGCACCTCCATGGCTACGACCTTGCTGACTCGTCCGTCAGGCAGTGGGATGGGGTTGGCGTCGGTAACCAGAATTTGTACGCTTCGCGCGGCTTCGGCTTGCAGGCGCTGTCTAGCAGTTTCCAGTTTCTCGGCGTCGACATCGGCAAGAATCATTTCCGCACCTTGTCTGGCGCTGAAAAGGGCATAGCCGCCTGCACCGCAACCGATATCCAGCACTGAATCCTCAGGTCCGATGGCGAACCCTTTGACCAGCTCTCCAGTGTCATTTTGCAGCCAGCCACTGAGGTGGATATCGACCAGACCGATATCGATGTCGGGCTCTGCGGGGACAGGTGCCTGAGGTACCGACTCGCGGGCAAGCTGTGGCTCGGAAGGTGGGGTCAGTAGGCGCTTGAGCCGACTCAGCATGTGCGGATTCTCATAGTAGGACAGTGAGCCTTGAGGACACGGATCAACCGGGCTTACGCGCAACAATGACCTGGCTTTTAGGCATCAGGCGATCCAGTTGCTGTTTAACCGGAGAAAACTCGGGCATTTGAATAAGCTGGTGCCAGAGGCCAGTCCAGTTGTCGAGGAGTGGTGAGTAGGGCGGATGCACCACGTCATGAGTTTCACCTGTCTGTTGTTTGCCGGAGGCCTTGAGTTGTGACCAGTAGATCAGCATCCACATGCTCCAATAAAACCCGTAGGACGCGCGGCGCTCGATGACCAACCCAGCCCCCTCAACCAACTGGCCGAAGGCTTCGCGCTCGAAAATATGAATATGATTGGGCGATTGGAAATAATGTGCCGGGGCACAATCCAACTGTATGTGTTCGGCAACCGGGTCAGGCACTGCTAACAGGTAGAGCGCCCCTGGACGCCCCACCCGAACCAGTTCGCGCAGCACGGCTGCCGGGTCATCAACGTGCTCAAGCATTTCCAGGGCAATTACCCGAGAGGCATATTCAGCCACCAGTGGTAGCGGGCTACTGTCGGATACCAGACCTTCAACGGCCCGAGCGGGGGTTTGCTCAAGTTTTTGCCGCAGGGCCTCGATTTTCTCTGGAACCACATCACTGAACACTACATGGGCGCCGCGGTTGGCGCAGAACAAGGTCGCGCCACCTGCGCCGCAGCCAACATCCAGCACAACATCCTGCGGGTCGATGGGGAAGCCAGAAAACAGTTCGTCAGTGGCGTTCAGGAACCAGCCGCTCTGTACGGCATCAATCAAGCCACAATCTCGAGCGTCGACGGCGTCCGGCATATTGGGCGCCTCATCCGATATTATCTCGACAGCGCGTGCATTATTTTTCACCCCGGCCAGACGACGGAGTAGGTCGAGTGGGTTCATCGGCTTGAGGCCTCGTCAATATTCAGAAAAGTGCGCAGACGCTCGCTGGCAATCTCCACAGAACAGTGCCCGCGCATGCGCTCGACGGCTGCTGCCGACATCCGCGCGTAGCGTTCAGGGTCATCCGTCATACAGGCATAGGCGTCGCTGTATGCCTTGACCAGCGAAGCCCAGTCGATCTGGTGACGACAGGTGCGGTAAGCCAAGCGTGGGTCGTGAGACCAGGCGGAGGCATCCAGCCAGCTGTCGACGATAAAGGCCACGTCCTCGTCGATATAGTCGCGCATCGCCGAGTGTTGCGGGGCGATTGCCGGTTTGCCGCAGGACAGAAACTCCATCAGCGGCAGGCACTGGCCCTCGCCATGGGAGGCATTGATCACGAAAGCGCTAGCGCGGATCAGGCTGTCGAACTCGGGGCCTTCCAAAAAGCCTTGCAGCAGCACCACCCGGCAGCGGAAGGCCGGCATACGCGCCATACACATCAACATGTCGTTTAGGGCTGACTGGTATTCGTGGTGGCCGAGTTTGAACAACAGCGTGGCGTCTGGGGTGTCCTTAAATGCCGCACAGAAGGCGGTGAGCATGTCGACCCAATTCTTACGGCCGTCGTACGGGTTGAACAATGCAGTGAAAACCACCCCCGATAGTTCGAAGCTGCAAGGAGCCAAGTCCCATTCCTGTGTCTGCGGTGTTAGGCCGGATTTAGGCAGTAGCTTGGGCTCCACGGTATTGCATGGTTCAAGGTGTTTAGTCTTGTCTTCGCTCACTAGCGTCAAAGCTGTTGCAGTTGCCGGGCGAGGTGAGGGCAATAGTCGGTCGCGCACACAGCGCAGATACCATTCACCGAGATAGCGACGACTGACCCTTAGCCTTGACTGCTGACGGAAGGGCTGGATCAGCAGAGCGTCGCTGGTGCCTCCAGTTGAGCTTGCGGGCCGCTCTTGGGCGCGGGCAGCTTTCACCGCATTGGCCACCGCATCGAGACCAGGCATGTAAGGCTCTAAGGCGACATCGTGGGTGTCCAACACGACCCCGGAACGTACCTCGATCCGCAACGGGCAAACCAATGGCAGCGCCGAGGATTGCTCGCGCAACCCTTGGTATTTGTCCCAGACCGGCGAGGGAACGCTGATGATCGGAAAATTTTTACCCAGTTCGGTTTTGACCGCCTGCACCGTAAGCTCCGAGTGCGTAATGCCAAGACCGCACTTGCTCAGTACATAACGCCAATCCTGGTTCAGCTCATCAAGCCAAGGTTCGTTGGGAATGCTGTCGAACTCCCAAGCGAAAACGGAAACAGTTGGGCAGCGTAGGGTGAGCGGGGTCTTGTGCGGCGGCGTAAATGATAGGAACACACAACGCTCACCGGCGGCGCAGGCCTGATCGTAGAGACGATCAACCTGCAATTCAGGTGTCTCGATGATCTCTACATCACCTAGACGCCGCAGCGCGGGGAGAAAATCGCGCAGTACGAAGTAATAGCTGTACTCCGGTAGGCCTAGGCTGGATGCAATATTGGCAGCATTGACTTGGGAATAAACGAGAATCTTCATTCGGCCAGGCTCCTGTCGATCCGCAGGTCCTGGGATGGTTTTGAAGCACTCAATAACACCTCGTCGAGAAAGCGCATCAGCGGTTCGCTAACTGACTCGACTGCGGCGAAGTGTTGCATCTGCTGATAAGCGCTGCGCGACATAGCTTGGTAACGGGCTGGGTCGCTTAACGCGACCTGGTGACTGTCGCGAAAGGCCTCAACGAGGGATTGCCAATTGAGTCGATGCTTGTGGGTAAACATCATGCCGGTCGGGTCATGGGGCCAGCAGGTCGGCTCCAAGGAAGTTTGGAGTACGAAGGCCAGTTGATCGTTCAGATAATCCGCCATGGCGGTGTGTTTGGGGGCTATCACCGGCTTGGCGCTGGAGAGAAACTCCATCAGGGGCAGGCATAAACCCTCGCAAGAGGATGCATTGACGTAATAGGTGCTCGCCCGAATAAATTCCCGGTACTGCGTGTCCTCGAGAAATCCATGTAGCACCAGCACGCGACAGCGAAACGGTGCCAGACGAGACAGCAGTGTCATCAGCACGATCCGGTAATGTTCAAGATCGTGGTGGGTCATTTTTAGCAGCAGGGTGGCGTTCTCGGTGTATTTGAACGCCCAGCAGAAGGCGGTGACCAGATCGACCCAGTTCTTGCGCCCATCGGCCGGGTTCAGCACCGTGGTGTAGACCACGCCACTGACACTCAACAACTGCGGCTTGGGTGCAGCCGCCGGGTCTTGTGGTGCAACGGCTTCAACCGGAAGGGGCGCGTTGAGCAGGGGACCCAGTGGCTGACGCATCTCGCGCCACCAACCTTTGAACAGGGCCTTGCTCAATGGCCAGATCAAATGGCGTGGAGCACCCGACAGAAGCAATCTTTCAATTTCGGGCTCGGGCGGTTCTACCACAGGCTCTGGTTTGCGCACCAAACCATCGGCGGACAACCCCAAGGTGGGGCTGTCGATGACGATACCGGCGAATGGAAATTCGCGCTCGCCAAGCTCGATCGGCAACCCGTCAGGCGACCCAAGATAGGCATAGCGATCCCAGACCGGCGCAGGCAAGGCAATAACTGGAAACCCATCAGGCATCGCGTGCTCGACCAACCCGGCGGTTTCTCGGCTGGTGCAAATGGCCCCCTGCAGGTTTGCCAAGGCATAGCGCCAATCGTTCTGCGGATTACCATCCCAAGCGACGGACGGCAGGCTATCGAACTCCCAGGCAAAAACCACAACGGTCGGACAACTCAGTCCCAGCGGGGCCTGATGGGGCGGACTGAAACTGAAGAACACCACCTCTTCACCGGCCGCGCGGTGCTGCTCATACAGCCTGTCGATTTCCTCGGTGCTTTTTACCAACAGCACACGCCCCAGGCGTTCGAGCGCCGGGAGGAAGTCTTTCATCAGGAAAAAGTAACTGTATTCTGGTTTACCGAGGGAACCCTGGATACTGGCTTGATCGATTTTCGATCCCACGAGGATGATCATGTCGCGAAAACAACTCCTCTCATCGCCGGGCGAACATGCCCCAGCTGCACAGTTAATTGTTATTAGTGTCTACACCAAGAGAAGTCAGCTTCGTCGTAGCCGACCCAGCTAGCGGAGCAAACCGTGCGGCCTGCAAAAAGCCATCGAACTAAGGTAAATAGCTTCAATACTCAGATAATGGCCGCATCTTACACAAAGTTCCGCCTCTGATCTGCGCTCAAAATAGCATCTTATCCGATCCCTATCACTGCCCCCGACACAACCAAACAACATCCGCACGGTCACACCATAACGCCCGGCAACTGGCCCCTGCTAGCGGGCTTGCGCTAGGCTTACCGTCTACGCAGCAACCCCTCTGCTGCGCCGTTCTCGTCTGTAAGGAGTTTGATCATGACTGCTTTCCGTCTTTTCAGTGCGGCCGCCCTGCTGACTCTGGCCACCAGCGCGTCGGCCACCAGTTTCGTGGTCACCACCGATGCCATCGTCGGCGGTGTGGCGGCCACCAGCGAAGCCACGTCCGATGTCAGCTCGTCGCTGCGTGATGACAAGATCGTACTCGCCGCGCGCGACGATGCGGCGAGCTTCGTCGCCAGCCAGGGTGCTATCCGTGGCGTGCAACTGGAGGCGGCGTTAGAGCATATTCGCCAACAGGCACCGAGCCTGGCGGCCAACGACCTGCAACTGGCGCAGGCGATTCTCAGCCTCTAACCCCCGAGACTGCCACGGCCAGATCGTGGCAGTGGTGTACCGTCGCGGGCAGTAGCGGCTCAGCCCGGCATGACTCGTACACTCCTATTTCGCCTGCTGCGCGGCACGCCGCTGGTTGTGTGGCATGCTGCGCACGGAACTGACGCAGACCATATGCGTCGAAAGAGCCATCATGTCGTTTACCGGAGATTGCCATGCAGCGTCCTTTGCTCACTGCTGTTGCTTTTTTTGCGCTGTTCGCTGGCAGCGTCCAGGCACAAACATTGGTTGCCACCAGTAACATCATTATCCGCGCAGTAGACCGTACCCTCGACTTCACCTCGGATACCACCACCTCGATCCGCGACTCCAAAATCGTCCTCGCCGCACGTGACGACGCCGCCAGTTTCGTTGCCAGCCAAGGCGCGATCCGCGGGGTTCAACTGGAAGCCGCGCTAGGCAGCATCCGCGCCCAGGTGCCTGAAGCACACAACGCCTCTGATCTGGTACTGGCCGAAGCCATCCTCGCACTGTGAGCTTAACGCGTGCCGGGCTGCTGGCGCTGGCTCTGTTCGCCAGCACCAGCGGGCATGCCGGGTTGCGCCTGGCACTGGATACCGACGCCCTCAACAGTGACGAACGGCACGCCAGTCAAGCGTTGTTGAGTGAAGCGCTCGCCGCCTTACCCCCCTTGTTCCGCCAACAACTGGACCGTCGCATCAAAGTGCGCTGGCGGCAGATGCCGGCTGAGGTGTATGGGCGCGCCGGGCGTTTCAGCGGTATCGAGTTGAATGCCGCGCTATTGCCGGCGTTGAGCGATGGCAGTGCCGCCAGCGCCACCACCCAGCGCCCGCATGGCACCGTGCGGCGCGAGCTGCTGGCTACCGTGATCCATGAACTGACGCATCTGTATGACCGTGCCCAGCTCTGGTCGACAGCCGACAAGCAGCGCCTGTTGCGGTGCCGGCAGCGGCTCGACAGCCTCGGTCCCGTCGGCCTGCCCGACGCGTGTCGCGGGCAGACGGCCAGGCGATTCACGCTGAGCGACGACCCGCGCCTACTCGACTTGGCCGGCTGGCCACAGCAGGTCGGTCGACGCGGCGAACGCGAGCACGAGAACGGCCAGGTGGCGCGCAGCCCGGATGCCTACGAACTGAGCAACCCGCGCGAGTTCGTCGCGGTGAACATGGAGTATTTCCTGCTCGACCCCAGCTACGCGTGCCGGCGCCCCTCGCTCGCCGGCTACTTGCAAGCACATTTCGGCAACGCCACGTCGGGCTGGGTGCCGGCCAATCAGCAGCCTTGCGCCGACAGTTACGCCTACCTGAACGCCGGGCGTGATTTCGCCCGTCAACCGCTCGGCGCCCTCGACCTGGAGCGGGTCTACCAGGTCGATTACCTGCTGGCCGAGGCCAACCAGGCCTGGGCCAGCCGCTGGGGGCACAGCATGCTGCGCCTGGTGATCTGCGCACCGGGGCGGCCACGCGGCGCGGATTGCCGGTTGGACCTCGATCACCACCTGGTGCTGTCCTACCGCGCGTTTGTCGGCGATCTGCAGCTGTCCAGCTGGGATGGCCTGACCGGTGCTTACCCCTCGCGACTGTTCGTGCTACCGCTGGAGCAGGTGATCGAGGAATACACCAAGGTCGAGCTGCGCAGCCTGGCCTCGGTGCCGCTGAAACTTGAGCGCGCGCAACTGGAGCAATTGGTCACCCGCGCCGCCGAGCAGCACTGGAGCTACGACGGCGACTACTACTTCATTTCCAACAACTGTGCGGTCGAGACCCTCAAGTTGCTGCGCAGCGGCAGCCAGCATCCGCGCTTGCAGGCCCTCGACAGCATCATGCCCAACGGCCTGCTCGACACCCTGGTGGCGCGCGACCTGGCCGACCGCAGCGTGCTGCTTGATCCGCGCGAAGCGTTGCGCCTGGGCTACCGCTTCGACTCTTTCCGCGACCGTTACCAGGCCATGTTCACGGTGTTGCAACAGCGTCTACCGATCAGCCAGGACAACGTCGAAGACTGGCTCGCGCAACCCTCCAGCGCCCGCCGCCCGTGGTTCGCCCAAGCCGACCTGCGCGCCAGCGCCGCGCTCCTGCTCTTGGAGCAGGCGGCGCTGCGCCGGCAATTGCTGCTGGCCCAGGATGAACTCAAGCAGCGCTACCTGACCGGCCGCGCCGCCAAAGATCCGAGCTTGGATAAAGCCGGTGGCGCCCTGGAGCAGATCCTCGCCAACAGCGGCTTTCTCAGTCGCCCGGCCGAGCTGCTGGACGGCGGCTACGGCCTGCCGCAACGCGCCGAATGGCAACGCCTGGAAAGCGCAAGCCGCAGCCGCCAGCAACAGCTGCGCCAGCTCAGCGACAACCTCGACCAAGAGGTACGCAATCTGCTGGAACCGCAACGCTTGGCCGAGCTGGAAGCCAACGAAGCCAACCTGGCGCAGCTGGGCGAACACCTGCGCACACTGCACAAGGCCAGCGGCGGGCTAGAACTGCCGTAGGCGAATCCGGTGTGCCGTGATCAGGTGAGCTACCGGCCAGGCGTGCCGTTATACCGCGGCAGCACACTGGCGCCGCGGATACGGCGGCGGACGAGCCTTCGGCCTCTCCGCCCTACGGGATTTGCTCCTGCTCTTCCTCCGGCAACTGCGGATCGAGGTGCAGCCACGGCAAGCGATTCTGCATCCAGATATGCCGATCGGCCGGGGCCTGTTCAGGGTGTTCAAGGGTGGCGATGGTCACGTCTAGGGTCTGCGGGCTGAGGCTGGTGAACAGCGTCAAGTGCGCGCCGCAGACGGGGCAGAAACTGCGCGTGCAGCTCGGCGAGGACGCGTACTCGCGGGGCGTGCCGGCCAGCCAGCGAAAGCTCGCCAGCGGCACGCTGATCCAGGTGGTGACGATGCCGCCGGTGCTGCGCCGGCAGATCGAACAGTGGCAGTGCGCGATGTCACGCAGCGGCGCCTGGAATTGGTAGCGTAGGGCGCCGCACTGGCAGCGCCCCCGGTGTATCTCGTGCATGACGCGTCCTCGCCGACCGGTGCAGCCATCAGCCTAATCCCGATCTCGCCCTTGCGTCACGGCGTGGCGCTGACCAAGATGACCGCTTATCCGTTGGCGGGGGTTGCCGTGCTGGAGTTGTTACTGGCCTTGTGGCCATTGTTCGCCTTGATCGTGGCCGGTTATTACCTGCGCCGCTGGGACTTTCCCAACGAGGCCTTCTGGCCGGGCGCCGAGCGCCTGAATTACTTCATCCTGTTCCCCGCCCTGCTGTTCAGCAGCCTGGCCACCGCGCCGCTGAACAACCCGGCCCTGCCGCGCCTGGCCTTGGCGGTGCTGCTCGGCCTCGGCATCGCCTGGCTGGCGCTGTTGCTGGTGCGCCGTGTGCGCGGCTGGCCAGCCGGGCGTTTCGGCGCCTTCAGCCAAGGCATTCTGCGCTTCAACACGTACCTGGGCCTGGCGGCGGTGGGCAGCCTGTTCGGTCAGGATGGCCTGACCCTGGCCGCGCTGATGCTGGCGCTGATGGTGCCGACGGTGAACGTGCTGTCGGTTTGGTCGCTGACCGCCGAGCGTGGGGTCAGTGCCCGCAGCCTGCTGCTGCCGATCCTGAAAAACCCGTTGATTCTCGCCTGCCTCGGCGGTGCCCTGGTCAACCTCGGCGGCCTCGGCCTGCCCGGCGGCAGCGGCCGCCTGCTCAGCCTGCTCGCGGCCGCCAGCCTGCCGCTGGGCCTGCTCTGCGTCGGCGCGGCGCTGAAACCCGAACAGCTCAGCGGCGAAGTGCCGGCCTTGGCCTGGAACAGCCTCCTGCGTTTGCTGGCCATGCCGCTGCTGGCCTGGGCCGTGGCCTATGGCCTGCAACTGCCGGCGATGGAAAGTACCGTGCTGGTGCTGTTTTTCGCCCTGCCCACAGCGCCCACCGCTTATGTACTGACCCGCCAGCTGGGCGGTGACAGCCAGTTGATGGCCGGCATCATCACCCTGCAAACCCTGCTCGCGGCCGCCACGCTGCTCGGTGTGATGTTTATCCTGCAAGGTAGCCCCGCCTAAGCGTCGCCAGCGCCATCACGCCGGCCTGTCCGGCGCGGACCGACCGTCGGTCGCAAGATGCCACGCAACGGCCGGCCCTGGCTGACCGAAAGCTGGCTGAAAGCTTCACCCCTTAGCATCCGCCCACTGCCGGCATCAGACCGGCCGGTTTCGGGCGCGCACCGCAGTTCTGCCGCCCGGCCAATCCCGACAACAACAAAATGGTGATTGCCATGCTTTTTTCCCGCCGCCACAGCCATGCCGTGCCTGTTCTCCGCCCGCTGAACGCCCTGCGCTGACCCCACGCCCGCGCCGCGCCTCACTCACCCCGGAGATACCGCTATGCTGACCTTCCTTGGCTTCGCCATGGTCATAACCTTCATGTACCTGATCATGAGCAAGCGCCTGTCCGCGCTGATCGCCCTGATCATCGTGCCGATCGTGTTCGCCCTGATCGGCGGCTTCGCTGCCGGCATCGGCCCGATGATGCTCGAAGGCATCGGCAAGCTCGCCCCGACCGGGGTGATGCTGATGTTTGCCATCCTCTATTTCGCCCTGATGATCGACTCCGGCCTGTTCGACCCGGCCGTGCGCCTGATCCTCAAGCTGGTCAAAGGCGACCCGCTGAAAGTCTCGATGGGCACCGCCGCACTGGCGTTGATCGTCTCCCTCGACGGCGACGGCGCGACCACCTACATGATCTGCGTCGCCGCCATGCTGCCGCTCTACAGCCGCCTGGGCATGAGCCCGCTGATCATGGCCGCGCTGATCATCCTCGCCGGCGGGATCATGAACATGACCCCCTGGGGCGGACCGACCGCCCGCGCCGCCAGCGCCTTGCATGTCGACCCATCGGACATCTTCGTGCCGATGATCCCGGCCATGATCGCCGGGTGCATCGCCCTGTTCGGCCTCGCCTACGCCTATGGCAAACGCGAGCGCGCGCGCCTCGGCGTGCTGCACCTGCCGGACGACCATGAACAGCACGCCGAGATCAGCGTCTCACAGTACCCGGAAGCGCGCCGCCCCAAACTGCTGTGGATCAACGGCGCCCTGACCGCGACCCTGATGGCCACGCTGATCGCCGGCCTGCTGCCGCTGCCGGTGCTGTTTATGATCGCCTTCAGCATCGCCATGGTCATCAACTACCCCTGCCTGCAACAGCAGAAGGAGCGCATCGCCGCGCACGCCGGCAACGTCCTGGCGGTGGTCGGGCTGATTTTCGCCGCGGGCATCTTCACCGGCATCCTCTCCGGCACCGGCATGGTCGACGCCATGTCGCAGAGCCTGCTGGCGATCATCCCACCGGAACTCGGCCCGTACATGGCGGTGATCACCGCAGTGGTGAGCATGCCGTTCACCTTCTTTATGTCCAACGACGCCTTCTACTACGGCGTGCTGCCGGTGCTCACCGAGGCCGCTGGGCATTACGGCATCACCCCGGTGGAAATGGCCCGCGCCTCGATCGTCGGCCAGCCGGTGCACCTGCTCAGCCCGCTGGTGCCATCCACTTACCTGCTGGTCGGCCTGGCCAAGATCGAATTCGGCGACCACCAGCGCTTCACATTGAAGTGGGCGGTATTGATCTGCCTGTGTATCCTGCTCGCGGCATTGTTACTGGGTGTGTTCCCCTTGTTCGGCACACCTTGATCACCGCGACCTGAAACCCTACCCATGAAGCCGGCACAGCCCGGCTTCATTGCGTTATCACCAACATTGAGCACACGCGAGGAAACTGCATCATGGAGTGGCTGACCAGCCCGGAAATCTGGGTCGCCTTTTTGACCCTGACCGCCTTGGAGATCGTCCTCGGCATCGACAACATCATCATGATCGCCATTCTGGTCGGGCGCATGCCGCCACACCTACAGAAGCGCACGCGGCTATTCGGCCTGGGCCTGGCCATGGTCACGCGCATCCTCCTGCTGCTGTCGATCACCTGGATCATGCGCCTGACCACCGACCTGTTCGAATTGTTCGGCCAGGGCATCTCCGGCCGTGACCTGATCCTGTTCTTCGGCGGCCTGTTCCTCCTGTGGAAGAGCAGCAGCGAGATCTACCACGGCCTGGAAGGCGCAGATGAAACCGCGCAGGCCCCCACAGGCGCAGCCAAGCATTTCATCGGCACCATCATCCAGATCGCCATCATCGATATCGTCTTCTCGCTGGATTCGGTGATCACCGCCGTCGGCATGGTCGACCACGTACCGGTCATGGTCGCCGCGATCATCGTCGCCGTGCTGGTGATGATGCTGGCCGCCGGAACCATCAGCGACTTTATCGACAAGCACCCGAGCTTGAAGATGCTGGCGCTGTCGTTCCTCATCGTGGTCGGTACCGTGCTGATCGCCGAAGCCTTCGAAGTGCATGTGCCAAAAGGCTACGTCTACTTCGCCATGGCCTTCTCGCTGGCGGTCGAAGCGATCAACATCCGCATGCGCACCGCCCGCCGCCGCGCCGAGGAAGACGACCTCGAACCGGTAAAACTGCGCAAGGATATTCCGGGGCAGTAAGCCAGATAGCGGGATAAACAGCGGGGCCGATTGGCCAGGCGTTTGCCTTATCTGCTGAGCAGTTGAACCAAAGCCCCTGGAAGGTATTTTCCAGGGGCTTTTTTGTTGCAGCGATAGCAATACAGCGACGCCTCAACCGGCGTTCAACAGAGTCACGGGACGGGTTGGCCGATTGGCGGCGTGTCCTTTAGCGCCTGCACGCTCGGCAGCCTGGACCAGACGATGAAAGCGCGCAGCTAAAACGCCTGCCACAGACAGTCGTGCTGGGCGCGGTCTTGAAGGGACGGCCCTGCGCCGCGCATCAGAACAGGCTCAGCTGATCCTGCGCGGCGACCGCGTTGTCCGGCAGCGACGGCTCCACCGCCAGCCGTTCCGCCAAGCCCGCCGCGCGGTCGGCGCGGGTGGCCACCGCATCGGCCAGGCGCGCCGGCAGGCCCCAGATCTCCACCTTGTGCTTGGCCCGGGTGATGCCGGTGTAGAACAGGCTGCGGCTCAGCAGTGGGCTGGGTTGTTCGGGCAGCACCAGCAGCACTTCGCTGAACTCCGAGCCCTGGCTCTTGTGCACGGTCATGGCGAAGGCACTGTCGTGGCTGGGCAGGCGCGCCGGGGCAAAGGGGCGGAAAGCTTCTTCGCCCGCCCCCTCACCTTCAAAAAAGACCCGCAGACCGTATTCAGTTTGCAGGCAGATACCGATATCGCCGTTAAACAGGCCGAGGGCGTAATCGTTCTGCCGCACCATGATCGGCCGGCCGACGTACCAGCGTTCGCGGCTGGCGACCTGGCTGCGGCGTTTGATCCGCGCCTCCAGCGCTTCGTTGATCCCCGCCAAGCCCCAGGCGCCTTCGCGCTGGGCGGTCAGGCCGCGGAAGGCGTTGAACGCGGCGAAGGTCGCAGCCGCATCACCACTTTTTGCGGCGGCAATAAAGGGCGCATAGCCACGGTCCAACCGCTCCAGCAGATCGGCCGGGGTCGGCGCGGCATTCCAGGCCAGATCGCTGCGGTCTTCCTTGAGCAGATTGAGGGTGCCGCCGACATCGCCGCCATTGATCCGCCGCGCCAATTCGCCGATGCCGCTGTCGCCGGCAAAGCGGTGGCTGTGAGTCAGCAGCACCACGGCATCGCCAAGGGCAGAGCTCGGCGTGTCGACGGCGACCTGCTGGCCGGTGATACGTTGCAGATCCGCCGCGGCCTGGGCATCGAAGCCGCGACCCTCGCAGAGCTCAGCGAACACCGCGCCGGCTTCCACGGCGCACAGCTGGTCCTTGTCGCCGAGCAGAATCAGCCGCGCGCTGGCCGGCAGGGCATCGACCAGCTTGGCCATCAGCGCCAGGTCGACCATCGAAGCTTCGTCCACCACCAGCACGTCCAGCGCCAGCGGGTTGGCCGCGTGATGCCGTACCTGCGGGCTGTCACCACGGCTGCCAAGCAGACGGTGCAGGGTGCGCGCTTCGTCCGGCAGCGCCGACCTGACTGCTTCGCTGACCGGCAAGTTGGCCTTGGCATGGCGGATCGCCTCGGCCATCCGCGCCGCCGCTTTACCCGTGGGGGCGGCCAGGCCGATGGCCAAAGAAGCGCCGCCGGACGGATGGCCGCCCCGTTGCTCCAGCAGGGCGGCGAGCAGGCGCACCACGGTGGTGGTCTTGCCGGTGCCGGGGCCGCCGGAGATCACCGCCAGCTTGCGCCGCACCGCTTGCGCGGCGGCCAGGCGCTGCCAGTCAGGTTGCTGCTGCCCCGCCTGTGATAAAGAGTTGAACGCAAACAGCCGGCTCAGGCTCTCGCTCAGTTGCGCCTCATCGACCACAGGCAGATCGGCGGCCCGTTGCAGTAGCTGCGTCGCCAACTGGCGTTCGTAGGCCTGGTAGCGCGCTAGATAGAGCCGGCCATGGTCGAGGATCAGCGGGGCGAAGTCGCCATCGCCGCCGACCAAGGGCGACGCGTCGAGTTGCGCCTGCCAGTCGGCCAAGGCTGGCAAGCTGAATGGGCTGTCCGGCCAGGGCCGCTGCCCGGCCAGGCGTGCCAAAGGCAGGCACACATCGCCTTGTTCCAGTGCGACGCAGAGTAGGGCAGCCGAGGCCAGCAGCATTGGCGAGGCCGCCGGGTCGAGACGTTGCAGACTGTCGACCAGGGCACGTTCCAACGGACCGAGGGGTAGATCAGGCAGCATGGCGATACTCCGCTAGGAGCGGGCCATGCCCGCGATACGCTTGCGCCGCCGAATTTTCGCGAGCGCGGCCCGCTCCGACAAAAGCCGTCATTTGCCCTCCGCAAACAATGCGCGTCTGTAGGGTGGACATGGCGCAGCCTGCGACCGCGATGGCGGACAAGCCTTCGGCATGTCCGCCCTACGGTATTGCTGGCCGTGCACGGGTAGCAGCATCAGTGCCCCTCCGCGAACAGGCTATCCAGCGCATCCAGCAAGCTATCGGCCGGGCGCGAGAAGTACACCCCGGCCTCCGGCATGCCGCGCAGAAACAGGTAGTAAGCACCGCCGAGCTGTTCGTTGCTGAAGTCACTCAGGCGCTGACGCAGGAAGCGCCGCAGCGCCACCAGGTAGATCAGGTATTGCAGGTAGTAATGCTCGGCCGCGAGGGCTTGCAGCAGACGCTCGCCGCCGTAGTAGCTGGCGTCCGGGCCGAGCCAGTTGGACTTGTAGTCGGCGATATACCAGCGCCCGTCATGCTCGAAGGTCAGGTCGATAAAGCCCTTGAGGAAGCCCTTGAGGCTGTCGAATTCCAGGCGCGCCGCCGCTTCGCGCATCGGCGCGGCGAGGCCGTGGATCGGGTCGCTAAGGATCACACGCAGGCGCTGCACATCCAGCCCGGCCAGCGGAAAGGTAAAGCCCAGTTCCGGCAGCCGCCGCGTCGGATTAAGCCCGGCCAGCGTCAGGCCCTGGCCATCCAGATCGGTGTCGATGACCTGCTGCAGCTGGCTCAGCGCCACCGCACTCCAGTCGCTACTGATGCCGTGGCCACTTAGCGCCGGCTCGATCAACTCGGCCAGTGCCGCTTTGCCGCGCGCCCAGTCTTCGAGAATCGCGTGCAGGCAGGTACCGGCGCGCGCGCCACGGGGGAAGGCGAAGAAGCCGCTGCCCGGCTCGCTGGCAGCGGGCATGACCAGGCCGTCGCGGTCCGGCGCTTCCATATGCATGCCCGCCGCCAATCCCGAAAAGCTGCCGATGCGCCAGGCGCTGTGCAGGCTGCGTTGCAAAGTGGACAGTTGCTGCGGTGCCGGGGCACGCTGTTCGCCGGCGGCGCTGGCCTCGCTGTCGCGCAGCGGCTGGAGAACCATATGGCCCTGGCTGAGGCCGACCAGCTGCTCGATTTCAACGCGCAGGCCATGGGGGCTGAGGCCTTGCAGATGACCGGCGAGCTCGCTCAGGGCATCGTCGCCCGGCAGCTCACGGCCGTGCAGCAGCCAGGCCAGAGCGCTGCTGTGCAGGCCGCTCTCGCTCAGGGTGCCGTCCTTCTTCGCCTTGCAGTCCACCGGCCCCCAGTGCAGCCACAGCCGATCACGGGCGCGGGTCAGGGCCACGTAGGTCAGGCGCAGGCGCTCGGCGAAGCGCTCATGCCGAGCGCGCTCACGGTGCGTATCGAACTGCTCGCCACCGAGATCGAGCAGCGGCGTGCCGTCCTCGGCGTGGCAGGTGATGTCTTCGCTCTGGCGCAACAGCGCGCCGTCCCACAGGTAAGGGCAGAACACCAGCGGGTATTCCAGGCCCTTGGAGGTGTGGATGGTGACGATCTGCACCCGTTCGGCATCGCTTTCCAGTCGCAGCAGGGCCTCTTCGCCATGGCTCTCGGCGCTGCGCTGGGCATTGAACCAGCTGAGCAATTGCTCCAGCCCCGGACGTTGCAGGCTCTCGGTTTGCAGCAGTTCGGCCAGGTGCAGCAGGTTGGTCAGGCGACGCTCGCCATCCACCAGCGCCAGCAAACGCTGGGCGACTTTCTGTTCATCCAGCCAGGCGCGGAAGGCGCGCATAAAGCCCTGTTGCTGCCACAGCTGGTGGTAGCGCTCGGCCGCTTCGCGCTCATCGTCCCAGGCCTGGGCGTTGTCCTGGCAGGCCGCCAGATCCGCCGCGCTGCGCCCGAGCAAACGGCTGGCCAGGGCATAGCGCAACGCGCCTTCGCGGCCCGGTTCGGCATAGGCGGCCAGCACCGCGGCCAGCTCGCCGGC
Source organism: Pseudomonas sp. UBA2684 (assembly GCA_002354655.1). Lineage (GTDB taxonomy): Bacteria > Pseudomonadota > Gammaproteobacteria > Pseudomonadales > Pseudomonadaceae > Aquipseudomonas. Next base: position 407,814 of record DELY01000050.1, on the reverse strand, counting down.
CTCTTCGCTATGCCAGACGTTTTCCTTGCCGCGGCGCACGCTGGGCACGCCACGGGTGGCCAGTTCGGCGGCCACTTCGCTGGCCTGGCGGTGGCTGGCGACCAGCACGGCAATATCGCCACCTTTCAGCGGCGTGCGTTCACCGGTCTGCTCGAAATAGGCTTCGCCACGACTGCTGGCGCTAAGCACGGCAGCGATCCGCCGCGCCGTATCGCGCGCCACCAGCGCGCCCGCTTCGCCCTTGCCCAGATGCTCGTCATCCAGCCAGACCAGCGCCAGCGGCGCGTCCGTCTCCGCCTCGACGCTCGGCAGCACCAGCTGTGGCCGCGCGCGCTGGCTGGCACCGACCTGCGGATAGTCCAAGCCCTTCTCGGCAAAGGGCATGGGCCGCCTGAACAGCTGGTTGAGCGCGGCAATCAGCTCGGGCGTGGAGCGATGGTTGGTGGCCAGGCTGTACTGGCGCGCGGCTTCGGCGCGGGCCTTGAGGTAGGTGGCCAAATCCGCGCCGCGAAAGGCATAGATCGCCTGCTTGGGGTCGCCGACAAAACATAAGTCCCCATCGCGCTCGTAGATACGGTGAAACACCTGGTACTGCACCGGGTCGGTGTCTTGGAACTCGTCGATCAGCGCCACCGGGTACTGCGTGCGCAGGGTGCCGGCCAGATGCTCGCCGCCCTCGCCGTAGAGCGCCTGTTGCAGTTTGTTGAGCAGGTCATCGAAGGCCAGCAGGCGCTGCGCCGCCTTGCGTTGCGGCAGTTGCTCGTTGAGCTGACCGATCAGCCGTACCTGCAAATCGATCAGGCGCTGCTCGGCCTCCGGCTGCGCCGCGTCCAGGGCGTTGCACAATTCCTGCAAGGCGGCCGCCAGCGGGTTGGCCGGCGCTTCCTGATCCTTCTTGCTGGCCTTGAGCAGCCCCTCGCGGGACAGCCGGCGATGCGCCTCGGTCTTGCTGAACAGCGCCGCTGCATCGCTGAAATAGCCATCCAGCTCGGCCTGCCAGACACCCAGCTTGGCCGGGTTGCACATATTGCTCTTAAAGCCGTCGAAGGCCTTAAGTTGCGCCAGCCAGCCGGCGCTTTCGCCCTGCCAGAGGCGCTGGGCCTGCTGCCAGGCGGCGCGCAATGCGCTCATCTCGCTGCTGACCCCCGGTTGCGGCTCGATACGCAGATAGGGTTTGCCCAGGTGATTGCGCAGGCGCTGGCGCAGGCTCTGCGGGGTCAGCTTGTGCTGCACCAGAAACGCTGCCCACTCCGGCTCGGCGGCGGCCAGCTCATGCCGCCAGAGGTCGGCGAGCAGGGCGTCGAGGATCTCGCGGTCGTCATGGGTCAGCTCGTTGTCGAAATCGCCGCCGGCCTCGAACGCGGCGTCCTGCAAGGCGCGCTGGCAGAAACCGTGGATGGTGAAGATCGCCGCCTCGTCGAAACCGTGCACCGCCAGCAGCAAGCGCCGATGGCTGGCCGCGTCCGGGTACTGGGCGTGCAGGCGATTGAGCAGCTCGTCGCTGCCCGGGCCCTGGTCATATACCGCCAGCAGCTCGGCCAGCCGCAAGCGAATGCGCTCGCGCAGCTCGGCGGTGGCCGCGGTGGTAAAGGTCACCACCAGGATCTGGCTGACATTCAGCTGCTTTTCCAGCAGCAGGCGCGCGTACAGCGCGGTCAGCGTCCAGGTCTTACCGGTACCGGCGCTGGCCTCGATCAGCGAGCGGCCGGTGAAACTGTCCTGCAACAAATCCAGGCTGGCGCTGCTCATGCCTCGTCCTCTTCACTGCCTTGCAGGGCATCCAGCGCCGGGCCGTAGAGTTGTTCGGCCAGCGCTTCGAAGCGCTCGCCCAGCGGCTCGCGGTCGCGGAAGGCCAGCGCGTTCCAGGGGTCCTGGCCTTCGCCGGTCATGTAGTCGTTGCCGTGCCACATCACTCGCGCCTCGCTGCGCGCCGCATCAATCGGCTCCTTGCGCCCGGGTTTGCGCCATTTTTTGGCGAAGCCATAGCTGCATTTGGCGAGTACCGGCAAGGGTTCGCATAGCGCGCTTTTGTAGGCATGCAGCCAGGGCTCGAGCAGCTCCAGGGGCCCCGCCAGCGGCCCCAGCCGCCATTCGCTTTTTGGCGAGAGCAGGCGGCTGTCGCGGCTGATGCCGGGCGTGGCGGCGCAGTTGAGCAGCAGGTGACGCAGCCAGAACGGCGCCAGTTCCCAGGCTCCCAGATCACGCAGGCGGTAGTCGAACAGGCCGCTGGCGCTGACCCCGTCCAGCCAGCCGTGAATGCGCACGCCGGCCAGCTCGATATCCACCAGCAGCGGCTGCGATGGGTCATCCGGGCGCTCGTCGAACAGGGTCGGGGCGAAGGCGCGGATCGGCCCGCGAATCTGCCCCCAGTGCGCCTGGCCCAGCTCGCCCACCGGCAGCCAGCCGGAAGCGGCAGCCACCGCGCGCTCCTGGCGCTCACTCCAGCCCCGCTCGATGGCGTGCAGTGCCAGCTGACGCAGACCGTGCTGGCTGGTCCACTCGACGCTGAAGGGCTCGTCGCCGGCCAGGGCTTCCTCGCCCTCGGCCAGACGCAGGCCGAGGCGCTGCTCCAGCAGGTAGCGCGCCGGGTGCTTGAAGCAGTGGATCAACTGGCTGGGTTCGAGGGTCAGCGGAGCGCCGCCCGGCCGGTCCTGATCCGGCTCGGCCAGCACGCTGGCAAAAGGCGTTGGCGACTCGGCGGCCTGGCTCAGGCGCTGGGCGGCGCGGAACCAGGGCGCGGCGAAACCGGCCTGCTGACCGCCAGCGAAATTGCCGGGGGCGAAGGGTTGCAGCGGATGCTGCTGGGTAATTCGCGCGCTGGCTTTCTCGCCATCCGCCGCACAGATCGCAGTGAGATCGACCACATCCAGCAGCTCGCTGACCAGCACCGAGGGCGGCAGTTCGGCGTTGCTGCGCGGGTCGCGGCCGACATAGCTGAGGTACAGGCCGCTGCGCGCCGAGAGCAGGGTTTCCAGCAGCAGGTAGCGGTCGTCGAGCCGCCGTGCGCGGTCGCCACGCCGCGGCGCCTGGCTGATCAGGTCGAAGCCGGCGGCCGGGGTACGGCGTGGCAATGCGCCGTCGTCCAGTCCGAGCAGGCAGACCAGGCGAAACGGCAGGCTGCGCATCGGCACCATGGTGCAGAAGGTCACCGCGCCGGTGAGGAACCCGGAGGCGGCGCTGCCTTGCTCCAGGGCGGCAGTCAGCTGCTGGCGGATCAGCGCCAGCTCGATCGGCCGCTCGACACCCGAGGCGTCGCCCTGTTCCTTGAGCGCCGCGCAGGCCTTGGACAAAAGCAACAGGGTGTCGCCGGCCTCGCGCTCGTCGAACAGGCTGTCGATCAGTTGCTGCAAGCTCTCGGCCCATTCGCTGAGGCTGCGCGCGCGTTGCAGCTGCTGCGCCAGCGCGGCCAGGCGCTCGACGAATGCGACCAGGCGCCCGAGCAGCTGCGCACGGCCGCCTTCCAGGGCATCCAGCGGCCAGCTGTCGCCCAGTAGCGGCGCGCCCAGGCCGGCCAGCTGTGGCGGTGCGGCGAAGCCCAGCAGCAGGCGGTCCAGCCCTTGCCGCCAGGTAAACGCGGCATCCGCCGGCAGGCCCAGTTGCTCGCGGTGCGCGCCATCGCGGCCCCAGCGCACGCCGGCCTCGCGCAGCCAGTCGCGCAGCAGCGGCAGGTCTTCGGCTTCGATCCCAGCGCGGCGGGCGATGGCCGGCTGCTCCAGCCCGGTGAGGATTTCCTCGGCGGCAAAGCGGCTTTCCGGCAGCGCCAGCAGATTGAGGAAGGCCTCGATCAGCGGGATTTCCGCGCGCAGGCTGCGGTCGGCCAGGCTAAAGGGAATCCTTGGCACGCCTTCACGCGGGGCGAAAACGGCTTCGATATAGGGCGCGTAACGCTCGATATCCGGGGTCAGTACCACCACCTGATCCGGGGTCAGCGCGGGGTCGGCGGCAAAGCGCGCGAGCAGTTGGTCATGCAGGATTTCCACCTCGCGCAGCGGCGAGTGGGCGATATGCAGTTCCAGCGAGCGGTCGTCTTCGCGCAAAACCAGGCGCTCATCGGGTTGCCGGGTGCGCAGGCGCAGGATGTCGTTCTGCAGCGCCTGCAACAGGCTGGCGTCGTGCAGGTCGTCATCTTCGGAATACAGGCCGGTTTCCTGGCTGCCTTCGACCGAGGCCAGGCTGAACAGGCTGTCGAAAAAGTCGCGACCCTGCTTGCCCAGGCTAGCCAGCAGCGGATGGCCGACATCCAGGTACCAATCCTCGGGGCCGGCCTCGGGCTGGCGCGCCAGCTCACGGATATCGCGAATCTCGCCCCAGGCTTCGCGGCACGGGTTAAGCGCGAAGATCACTACCTGGGTGTGCCGCGCCAGGCCCTCCAGCACGCGCATATGGTGCGGCGGCAGGCTGCTGATGCCGAACACCAGCAGACGTTCAGGCAACCCGGCGATGGGCGTGGCGTCATACAGGCGGCGCAACAGGTCTTCGAGCAGGCGCGCGCGGTGCGGGTGGCCGTCCTTGGTCAACTCGCGCCAGAGCAGGGCCTGCCAGGCCTCGTCCGGACCGAGATCGAGCAGCTCGTTGCGCTCCCAAGCGGCCAGCCAGTCGTCGCGATACAGCAGGTATTGGTCGAGTACGTCGGCGATCTTGACGGCAAGTGACAGCCTACGCCGCTCATCGCCGCCGGCGAGATAGTGCGCCAGGCGTGGCGCTTCGGCCAGATGGGCCGGCTCGCACAGCCAGTCATACAGCCGCCAGCTCAAGCTGCTGGGGCTGAAGGCCGACTGCTCCGGCAGCTGCCCCAGGCACAACCGCGACAGGTCCCAGACAAATTTGGCCGGCAGCTGCACCTCCAGCTGCATGGCGATGCCCTGACTGCGCGCCAGTTCCAACGTCAGCCAGCGGCCCATGCCCTGACTCGGCACCACCACCCGCGCCGGCGCGAACGGATCGCGTGCAGGCGTCGCGAGCAGCGTGGTGGCCAGCTCGCCAAGGGTTTCCAGGTCAGGGGCGTGGTAGAGCGTGAGCATGAGCAACGGCCGTTGGCATCGATGGCCGCTAGGGTAGCAGGGGCGAGCGGCGACCAACATGGCGACTCGCCAGGCAGATTGACCAGGGCCATTGGCTCGTGTGGGGCGCGGATTTATCCGCTCCCCACACAAGCCCGTAGGGTAGACATGGCGAAGCCTTGTCCACCGAGCTTTGCGGCGGACAAGTCGCGCTGCGGCATGTCCGCCCTACGCCTGAATGCGCCGTGTCCACTATGGCTCTGGGTCAATCGCGCGCAGTACGCGGATTTCCAGGCGCGGGTTGAACCAATAGCCGGTGCAGGTGTTTTCGTTCTTGTCGATGGCGCCCTCTTCCGGACCGAGGACGAAACCGAAATTCTCCCGCCGGCCCTGCACCCACTGCTGAACCTCCCTGGTGACCCCGACCCCTACGGCAACCGTCGACTGGTCCTGCTGTACCCCGGTGCGGCGCAGGTTAATGGCCGCCACTTCGCCAAATGTGGTGCCGGCATTCAGCGACTCGGTGGCGACGCGCAAGCGTAAATTGCACAACGCGCTGCGGACGACGCCACTCGGTACCGCGCGCTCTATATTGATCGGCACCGGCGTGTTGCGCCGCTCCAGGCGCAAGGTGGCGGCAATCACCGCGTCGCCTCGCAGGTCGCTCAAGTCGAAGACGAAAACGCCGTGGTAAGCGCGGCTATCCTGGGTGTGGCAGGTCTGCCCACGTTTTACATGGTTGTGGAAACCGGCGATCACCTCGCCGGCTTCGCCCAGTGGCGGGGACGTACCGGTGACAGTCCGATCCAGCTCGAACGGCCAGCACACGCCAAACCGATCCTCGTAGCTGGATATCTTGGTACCGATGCGTTCGGCGCTACGCTCCACCGTCACTTCGCGGGTACCGCAGCCGCCAACCGTTAACAGCAGCAGGAGAGCCAAGGGGATTCTAAACATCGGATACCTCCATGTAGACGCTGCGCATCGAACAAGGCGGCCACGCGCGCGCGAAAATCACAACCTTCGGTAACACCACCCTAGCCAGTCGTGGCGGGCTGTCCATGCCGTTGGGCGGAACGCTGCTCGGCAAATCCGCCGAATCCCTGAGGCAAAAGCGCGCCAGACACGCTTAACTGCAACCTAGAAGCCCCCGCGAAGCCGACGAGCCCAATAGCCGCCAACGGCCCCCAAAGCCGGTGTCCACGACTCGCCGACACGCCGCTCTCGCCAGGAGGCCACATGCTGACCCTGCTCAATCTGCTCTCAGCCATTGCCCTGCTGATCTGGGGCACGCATATCGTGCGTAGCGGCATCCTGCGCGTGTACGGCTCGCACCTGCGCAAGATCCTCAGCCATAACGTCGGCAAACGACCACTGGCGTTCGCCGCCGGCATCGGCGTCACCGCGCTGGTGCAGAGCAGCAACGCCACCGCGCTGCTGGTGACCTCGTTCGTCAGCCAGGGCCTGATGGCGCTGCCGCCGGCGCTGGCGATCATGCTCGGCGCGGATGTCGGCACGGCGCTGATGGCGCGGGTGCTGACCTTCGACCTGAGCTGGCTGTCGCCGCTGTTGATCTTCCTCGGAGTGATCTTCTTCCTCTCGCGCAAACAGACCCGCGCCGGCCAGCTCGGCCGCGTGGCCATCGGCTTGGGCTTGATGATTCTGGCGCTGGAGTTGATCGTCGCCGCCGCCACGCCAATCACCCAGGCCCAGGGCATCAAGGTGCTGTTCGCCTCGCTGACCGGCGACCTGCTGCTGGATGCCCTGGTCGGCGCGCTATTCGCACTGATTTCCTACTCCAGCCTGGCCGCCGTGCTGCTCACCGCCACCCTCACCGGCTCGGGGCTGATCAGCCTGCCGGTGGCCATCGGCCTGGTCATCGGCGCCAACATCGGCAGCGGCGTGCTGGCCTTCCTCAACACCAGCATGCAAACCCCGGCCGGGCGCCGCGTGGCGCTGGGCAGCCTGCTCTACAAATTGATCGGCCTGCTGCTGGTGATTCCGCTGCTCGACCCACTGGTGAACTGGCTGGACAGCCTGAACTGGCGCCCCGAGGAACTGGTGATCGGCTTCCACCTGCTCTACAACGGCCTGCGCTGCCTGCTGATGCTGCCGAGCATTGATCTGATGGCGCGCTTCTGCAACTGGCTGCTGCCGGATCGCCCGGACGAAAACGGCGTGGCTCGCCCGCGCCACCTCGACCCCACCGCGCTGGCCACGCCGAGCCTGGCGCTGGCCAATGCGGTGCGCGAAACCCTGCGCATCGGCGACCTGATCGAAACCATGCTCAGCCACCTGCTGGAGGTGCTACGCGGCAGCCAGCCGGCGCTGAGCAAGGAACTGCGCCGCCTCGACGACGATGTCGATGCACTGTACAGCGCGGTCAAACTGTACCTGGCCCAGGTGCCGCGCGAGGTCTTGAGCGAACACGACAGCCGGCGCTGGGCGGAGATCATCGAACTGGCGGTCAACCTGCAACAGGCCGGCGACATCCTCGAACGCATGCTCGGCAAGGTGCAGGACCAGAAGACCGCACAACGCCATTCGTTCTCCGACAGCGGCCTGGAGGAACTGGCCAGCCTGCATGCCCAGTTGCTCGCCAACCTGCGCCTGGGCCTCAGCGTGTTCCTCAGCGCCGACCCCGAAAGCGCTCGCCAACTGCTGCGCGAGAAGCGCCGCTTCCGCGCCCAGGAACGGCGCCTGGCGCATGCCCACGTCGGCCGCTTGCACCGCCAGGTGGTGCAGAGCATCGAAACCAGCTCGCTGCACCTGGAGCTGATCGGCGACATGAAGCGCCTCAACTCGCTGTTCTGCGCCAGCGCCTATGTGGTGCTGGAAAGTCACGAAACCGGCGCGCTGCACGTGGAAGAGGTGGGCGGCGAGTAGCAACAACTCAAGCCGCCCACTTACGCCCCTGGCTGGCGTAATCCAGTACCAGCTCGAAGACGTTGTCGCATTTCTCCTTGAACAGCACCCGGTCGTAACTCTCCGGCAGGTTGCTATCCAATACCTGCTCCACTGCGGAGCGAACGCTGCGCTGGGTCTGGCTGTCCTTGAACCAGTCCTGCACCAGAACCTTGGGCTGACCGTCCAGCAAGCGCTGCAGCAGCGATTTGGCTGCCAGCTTGACCTTCTGGGTCTCATCCTGGGTCATGCTGTCCTTCTTCAGTAGGTCGAACAGCTCCAGTTCGTCTTCACTCAAGCCCTCGCGAATATGCCGGTCGTCTTCGGCGCTCAGCGCTTCCAGATAACGCAGCAGTTCTTCGTGGTAGTCCTCGGTGGCCGAGCCGCCAGCGTTATAACGGTCGATGATTTCCTGCAGGCGCTGGGCGAAGTCGCTGCGGGTTTTATTCACGGCCAGCATCTGCGCCACCTTCTGCTCCAGAAAGCCGCGCAGGTCGGCGATCTCGATGTTCTTGTAGGCAGTTTGTTTAAACTCTTCACGTAGCTTGTCGAAGTCGATCTTGCTCAGGTCCCAGGTACGGCCTTTGCGCACGATCTGGTAAGCGCCCTGCGGTTCTTGCTGATGGAAGGCTTCGGCGTTATCCACCACCACGCTTTCATCCAGCAGTTCGTCGATGCGCCGGGTCACTTGGTCGATATCCACCTGCTCGACCAGGCTGTCGATCACCCCGCGCAAGTAATCGAAGGCTGCCACCACCCGCACCAGCTTGTTACCGAGGATCTCCGGTTTGCACGCTTCGTACAGGGCGGCGACGGTGTTCTGGTAGACGTTGAAGGTTTTGCGCCACTCCTCATTGCCCAGCAGGATGTCGGCGAATTCGTTGAAGCGGCTGAGATTCTTGAAAATCTCCTCGCGGCCCAGCACCTCTTCCAGGGCAATGCCTCGCTCGTGGCAGTAACCCAGGCCTTCGGCGATGGCATCGTCCAGCAGCCCGCGCAGTACGCTCTTGTCCTGCACCGGCGGCTCGTCCGTGCCTTCTTCGCCCTGGGCGTAATCCTTCAACGCCTGCTTCATATTGCGGAAGACGTTGTAGTAATCGACGATTTCGCCGTTGGTCTTATTCGTGCCGTTGATCTGGTGCGAGGTCACCCGGTTGGCGCGGGCGATGGCCTGCATCAGGGTGTGGCCCTTCATCGGCTTGTCGAGGTACAGGGTGGAAACGGTCGGCGCATCGAAGCCGGTCAGCCACATGGCGCAGACGAACACCAGCTGCAGCGGGTGCTCAGGTTCTTTGAAGTTGTGCTCGATATCATGGCCGTGCTCGTCCAGCGCGTTCATACGCTGGCGGTGGCGGGCGACTTCCAGGCCTTGCAGCTTGAACTTCTCTTCCTCGCCGGCTTCCTCACTGATCACCACGGCCATTTGCACGACGTGCATATAGGCGACGATCTTTTTCAGCCGGGCCTTTTCCACCTCGTTGGGCGTGTCCTTGATCCGCCCGCGCAGGGCTTTTAGTTCTTCCTTCCACAGCCGCTGCACCTTGTCGTAGAGCTTTACCGCCGTGAACTTGTCCACGGCGATGACGATGCCTTTGCCCAGATAACCCCGGCGCGGGAAGTGGTAGACGATGTCGCGGGCGATGGTTTCCAGGCGGTCGTCGCGCTTTATCACCTGCACTTCTTGGGCAAACTGGCGTTCGAGCTTTTCCTGCTGCGCCTCGTCGAGATTTTCCTCTTCGAGGATCTGGTAGAACTCCTCGCTGAGGTCGTCGTTCTGGATCAGCACCTCGGGCACGCGCTTCTGGTAGAACAGCGGCACGGTGGCGCCGTCGTCCATCGACTGCTGGAAGTTGTATTCGGACACGTAATCGCCAAACCACTGGTTGGTCTTGCGCTCGCGGCCCAGCAGTGGCGTGCCGGTAAAGGCGACGAAGTTGGCCTTAGGCAAACCGGCACGCATGTTTTCCGCCAGGCTCTTGTACTGGGTGCGGTGCGCCTCGTCGACGATCACCACAATATCGTCGCGATCAGAGAGCAAGGGGTAAGTCTTGCCTTTGTCGTAGCGGAACTTCTGAATCAGGGTAAACACCAGGCGTTTGCTCTGGCCGAGGAAGGTGCGCAGCTCCTCGCTGTTTTTCGGCCGGGCAGCCTCGTGGCTCTGCACCGTGCCGGTGTTGAGGAAGTTGCGGAAGATCTGCCCATCGAGGTCATCACGGTCGGTGACCACCAGAAAGGTGAAGTGCCCCGGCAGTTTGCGCAGGATCTTGCGCGCATAGAAGATCATCGAAAAGCTCTTGCCCGAGCCTTGGGTGTGCCAGAACACCCCGAGCTTGCCGCGCAGCGCCTTGCGCTGCTGGAAGCGCGTGAAGGCGCGGTTGACGCCGATAAACTGGTGGTTCTGGGCGATGATCTTCTGCGTCTGCTTGTGGAACAGCACGTAGTTTTCCACGTAGTCCAGCAGCCGCTCGGGGGCGAACAGACCGTCGATCACCCGCTCGATGCTGGTGCCTTGCTCCTTGATCTGGGCGCGGTCGAGCTTTTCCTTCTCGTCGTCCACCCGCAGCCAGCTAAAGAAGTGCTCCCACTCAGCGGTCAGGCTACCGACGCGGGTTTCCAGGGCATTGCTGAGTACACAGAAGGCGTTGGTGAGGAAAAGCTGCGGAATGCTCTTCCGGTAACGCACCAGGTTGTCGTCGTAGGCATTGCGCACCGGAATATTCGAATTTTTCAGCTCGATAAACACCAGCGGAATGCCGTTTACATAGAGCAGCACATCCGGGCGCAGGTACTTGTCGTTGATACCCTTGATCCACAGCTGAGTGACGGCAAGAAAGTCGTTGTTGCTCGCCTCGTTGAAGTCGATGAGGCGCAGCTGCTCCTGCTGCCATTGGCCGTCCTGCTGGTAACGCACGGCGATGCCATCGCGCAGCAAAGCATCCAGCTCGCGGTTAGCGGCCACCAGGGTCATGGCCTGGCGTCGCTCGGCGAACTGCGCCAAGGCCTGCTCCAGCTCGGCATCGGGTATCTGCGGGTTTAGCCGCCGGGCGGTTGCCTGCAATCTGTCGCCGAGTATGACATCGCGCTTGTCGCGGCGGCCGGAGCCGTCCTGCAAATCACCGGGCTGCGCGGTTATGCAATTGAGCAATTCATAGCCGTATTGCTCATGCAGCCGACCCAGCAGGGTGCGCTCGATATCGTCCTCGGAAAACAGATTAGGCATAGGCTACTTCCTGTCGGGCCGCGTCGGCCTCGCGCATGCTGGGGGGAAACTGGATATCCAGTTGATCGACGGGGAGTTTGCCGGAGATCAATCTGGTCAAAAGCTGATTCCTCGCTTCAATCAAGAGCTGGTTCGACTTTGAGAGCTTTAGTTTCTCTTGCACGAGCGGAGAGGCGGATCTGTCAAACGCCTCAAGAATCGCCTTGCCTGGCAAGCCGATTTTTACAGCATCAAGTTCTTTGCGCTTGATGTGTTTCATCGTGGAGCCTGTGGTTAGCGAATCAAATATTGGCAGGCAGAATTTGATTGATAAATACAAAAAGCTACTGGGAATAACGTCAACAGGTGCGACCTTGAACAGATGCTGATTTAAGAGCCCTGGGCCTTGATCCCAGATTTTCACAGCCAGGGTTGCTGACCACGAAAAAATAATAGATCCATCATCGAAGTGATATTTCTTGGCTATGGACTCACCACTGTTTCGTGGGGTTTCAGCCGTAACCCCGCCATTTATCTCCTTGATCTTAATGACCGGAATGCCTGCTAGAGACAGATCAGAGGGCTTGAATGCATAGCCATTCAGGTATGTTCCAAGAGAGCCAAGCGCCTTTCGTTCCCAATCCACAGGCAAGCCCTTCTCAAACTTCGCCTGCCGATAGCCCGGAAAACGGAAGCGCACAAACCATTCGCGGTAAAGCTCCTCGGCCATTTGCTCCAGCAGTTCGATACGGCGGCGGTTGTTATCGATTAGATCGTCGTAGGCGGAAAGAACGGCGGCAATTTTCTTCTGTTGCTTCTTTGGAAAAAGCACTCTTATTTTGTGAAGGTGATTCCGATTTAGCGTGGGGTTAGACGATCCGACGTCAAAGTTCTCAAGATGCAAGGTCTGCAAAAAATAATAGATAAACCTAGGATCGTTACCCTTGAAGTCTTTTACCCATAGCGTCGTGTCATGCGGCCAATACTTGGCTTTGAGGTAGTGCACTGTTCCCAAGGAGCCTTTACGGCCAATCACCACACCAGGCGCACTCGATTTGGACTGGTTGTGAAAGCTGGAAATACCCGACGAAGAAACTATCGGAACATCTCCTTCCTGTTGTTCGCTTTTAGTGATGTCAAAACCACGCTGGAAGGTCAGCAAGTCGCCCAGCTTGTACTCATCGAAACCACTCATAGATTGACCTTTTGCTGACTACTCATGCTTTGACTCATCATCCAACCGCTCCACCGTCTTCGGCAGCTTCTTGGCCTCTGCCGTATGCCGCCGCTCAATCTTTTTCAGATCTTCAGCCGCCGGCAACTGCTCGGGCACGATGCCGCGATCCCCAAGCAGCGCTCGCACATCGGCATTGTTCTTTACATGCTCGTTGGTGATTTCGCGTTCGCTGTCGAGGTCGTCTTTCTTGATATTGAAGTTGGTGATTTCGTTGGCGAAATCCTTGGCCTTGATGGTGATGGTCGGCAGAAAGTCGGCCAGTGGCCGGCTCTGCGGCACGCCGAGGCGTTCCTTCATCTGCTGGGTACTGACGCCGCCGAACAGCGCCTGATCGCCGCGACTGCGGATGCGGGCAAAGCTCTGTTCCTCACCCAGGCGTTCGTAGATCACGCTGGACAGCTGTTTTTCCGAGGCGGTGAGTTTTTTGCGCGCGACCAGCCGTTCGCTTTCCGCCAGGCGCTGTTCGATCAGCTCCTGCTTGCGGGTTTGCAGGGCGAAGTAGGTTTGGGCGAAGGCGATGGGCTCTTTGCTCGGGTCACCGTTCTGCGCGATCAGGTAGCAGGCGTAGCGGGTCAGGGCGATATCCTCGACGGCGCGCTGGGAGCCGGAGCCGAGGCTGACCATTTTCGTGACATCACGAAAATGGTCGTCGACCCGATTGCCCGCCGCCTCGCAGGAGGCCTTGGCCTTGTCGACGATCTTGGCGAAGTTTTCCCAGCGGGCATAACCAAGCATCGGTTGCAGCTCGCGGGCCAGCCAGAATTCGGTGGCGGTTTCCGCGTGGCGCTGAACGATGTCTTCGAAGGCGGCATGCAGTTTGACGATCAAATCCTTTTTCATCGGTAACGCTCCTTGTGGGTACGCCCCAAGACTGGCAGCCGCACTCAGGCCTCGCCAGTCAGTTGGCGGATATTGTGGGCGATCACGGTTTCCAGTTCGCGGGCCTCGCCGTTGAGACGGGTCAGCTCGTCGTTCATCGCCAGCAGGCCGTCGATAAATTCCTCTTCGCTCTTGCCGTCTTCCTCGATCACCACGCCGACATAGCGGCCGGGGTTGAGCGAATAGTCCTGCTCCTTCATCTCTTCCGGGCTGGCCAACTTGCACAGGCCGGTGACGTCTTCGTATTGGGCGGCGGGGAAGCGTTCTTGCAGCCAGTGAATATGCTGGAAGTAGCTTTCCGCGCCTTTCACTTCGCCATGCAGTTTTTCCAGGGCGGTTTTTAGCACCTTGGTTTCGCGGTCGGTGCTGCCGCGTTTGCCTTCGGCTTTAGCGGCTTCGGCCAGACGCTTCTCGTGCTGGCGCACGGCCTTGTCCAGGCGCTTGAGGTTGGCATGCAGGCCGGAGAAGAAGGGATCGAAGGTTTCGCGCAAGACATGCTGGGCCTGGTTCTTGGCATCCACTTCGGCAGCGTCCAGGTGCTTGGCCTGGTAGGCGGCGTAGGCATCTTGCAGCGGCTTGAGCTCGACCCATTGTTCGCGCAGGGCTTGCACTGCCGCACGGCCTTCGGCTTCCTGCAGCATATCCAGCAGTTGCTCGGATAACGGCTGAATATGCGGCTGATTTTCCACCAGCCGCGCCACGCCGGCGGTGAAGTAGCCGTCGACCAGGCACACGAACTCATCACGCTGGCCGCGGTGCAACTTGCTGATGATGGCGATGTTCTGCACTTGTTCGTCATTCAGCTCACGCAGGGAGCGGGTGAGCTGGGTGAAGATATTGCGTGCATCAATAAACAGGATGCGCTTGTCCTGCTTGGCCTTGTCGAAGAACCACAACGTAGCCGGCAGGGTGACGGTGTAGAACAGATTCGACGGCAGGCTGAGCATGGCGTAGATCAGGTTGTTGTCGATCAGCGCCTGGCGAATCTCGGCCTCGGAATGGCGGGCGTCAGAGGCCGAGTTGGCCATTACCAGCGCCGCGCGGCCCTTGGGCTTGAGCGAGGTGGCGAACAGGTTGATCCACAGGTAGTTGCCGTTGGGTACGGTTTCCTTGCCTTCTTCGCCCTTCTTGGCCTTGGATTTGTTGCGCGGAATACCGTAGGTGTTGAAGCGGCGGTCGTTCTCCACCGTAGCCAGGGACACGTCGTCGACGTTGAACGGCGGATTGGCCATCACGTAGTCGAACTGACCGAAGCTGTTGTGCGGATCTTCGTAGTAACTATTGGCCTGCATGATGGTGCCGCGCAGGCCGTTGACCGCCAGGTTCATCTTGGCCAGCTTGACGGTTTCCAGGGTTTTTTCCTGGCCGTAGACGTAGATATCGCCGTCATTGGCGTGATTAGCGTCATGGCGGTGCTGCTCAATAAATTGCGCGGACTGCACAAACATACCCGCCGAGCCGCAAGCCGGGTCGTAGACCTTGCCGCCATGGGGCTCAATGATTTCCACCATCAGCTTGACCACTGAGCGCGGGGTAAAGAACTCACCGCCGCCCTGGCCTTCGGAGAGGGCGAATTCGGCCAGGAAGTATTCATAGATCTGCCCGAAGATATCGCCGCTGGCATCCTGGGGAATGTCGTTGAAGGTGCGCAGCAGCTCTTTGGGGATGCCCTTGTTCTGCGCCGAGCGGGTGAGGCGGAAGTACTCGTCCTGCGGCAGCACGCCCTGCAGCTCGGGTTTGTACTCCTCGATGGCCTTCATCGCCTCCTTGATGGCCTTGGCGATGTCCTTGCTGTCTTCCAGATTAAGCAGGTAGTCGTAACGGGCGTGGTCTGGCAGATAGAAGCCGCACTTCTCGATGGCGATATCGGCCAGGGATTTCTCCAGGCGGGTGTCCTTGAACGCAAGAAAGTCGCGGTGAATGGCTTTCTCGTGCTGCTTGAAC
This sequence comes from Pseudomonas sp. UBA2684, assembly GCA_002354655.1. Taxonomy (GTDB): domain Bacteria; phylum Pseudomonadota; class Gammaproteobacteria; order Pseudomonadales; family Pseudomonadaceae; genus Aquipseudomonas. The sequence continues at coordinate 392,651 of DELY01000050.1, read as the reverse complement.
TTGTTGTCGGCGAACTTGAGGAAGATCAGCCCCAATACCGGGGTGGAATATTCGCTGGCCTTGAGGTCGGAGTTGGCGCGCAGGTTATCGGCGGCGCGCCAGAGGTCGGCTTCGAGTTTCTGTAACTGCTCTTTGGTCATCGGGTTCTGCTTAACAGTGCATGGACGCATAGCTCGCGCGAGTGGCGACAGTATTCCAAGGCGGGTGGGTGTATGCCAATCAAAAAGGCTATGTACCCGTTATGTGTTGAAACGTGCAGCCGGCCAGGCGATGCCTGGAGCGCGGTAATGCGTAGGGTGGGTTAGGCGCATGACCACGGACTATCGGCGGCTGCATAGTCAGGAGCGCCGTAACCCGCCAGAGGGGATAGGCCGATTAGCACTTGGTGGGTTACGTGGCGCAGCCATTGCGCAGTTGCTTTGCCAGCCGGCCTCAAGCGAATCTGCGTACAACCGTTAACGGGGACATAGCCATCAAAAAGGCAGCCGGAGCAGCCTTCTGGTTTGACCTTGGCCAAGTCTCGATAGGCAGTGCCCCCCGGAGATCGATGGAAGTGCTGATTATCGCGGCAATCATCAGATACCCCCGCTAACGCCAGCCACGCTCCTTGTAGTAACGCAGGGCACCGTCATGCAGCGGCGCGGTGAGGCCCTGCGTGATCATCTGCTCGGCGCGCAGTTCGGCGAAGGCCGGGTGCAGGCGTTTGAAGCGCTCCAGGTTGTCGAACACCGTCTTGACCAGTTGATAGACCATTTCCGGATCGCTATTCGCCGATGTGGCAAGCACCGCCTGAGTGCCAATCGAGGCGATCGCCGTGGGATTACCGCGGTACAGCCCGGCGGGAATCTCGGCCCGGCTGTAATAGCTTTTCTCGGCCAGCAGCGTGTCGATTGCCGGCCCGGTGACCGGCACCAGCAGCGCATCGCTGGTGGTAGTGGCCTCCTGAATGGCGCCGTTCGGGTGACCGACGAAATAGGCCATTGCGTCGATGCTGTTGTCGCTCAGCGCCGAAGCCTGTTCGGCCGGTTTGAGTTCGGCGACCAGGGCGAAGACCGACGCATCCCAGCCCTTCACCTGCATGATTTCTTCGAAGCTGCTGCGCTGCCCGGAGCCAGGGCTGCCGATGTTGACGCGCTTGCCTTTGAGGTCGTCGAAGTGAGCGATATGGGCGTCGCGCCGAGCGAGGATGGTGAACACCTCGCTCTGCATGGAGAACACCGCGCGAATGTCGCTCATCGCACCCTCGGCGGCGAAGGGCGCCAGGCCATTGAGCGCCTTGTACTGGTGGTCCGACTGCATGAGGGCGAAGTTGAATTCACCGCTGCGCAGGCCGTTGACGTTAGCCACGCCGCCGCTGGTGGCCGGTGCGTTGCAGCGCATGCCATGCGCATCGCTGGCGCGGTTGAAGAAGCGGCAGATCGCCTGACCGGCGACGTAGTACACGCCGGTGTAGCCGCCCGTGCCGATGGTCACGAATTGCTCTTCGGCCTGTGCCGTGCCGCTCAGGGCGCTGCCCGTGAGCAGCGCCGACAGCACCCAAGCGAGGGGATGAGCGTTCATGCTGGGGGTCTCCTGTTCGGGTAGTCGCCGGCCGCGTCGAGGTGAATCACCGGCGCCCTCGGCAGCAAGCCTAACGGTTCGACGCCAAGTTGCCCGGCGCACGCGCGAGCGGCTGGTAACCAAGTATGTAAGCACAGCGGCCAGGCTATCGCCGCGCAGCGCCTTTGGGCAGAATCGCTGCATGCCAACTCAGCCCCTCGATCCGCACCACGCCTCGGTCAGCGCCAGCATCACCCAAGCCGTGCTGCATGCCGCCACTCGCCTGGGCCTCGACCGCGCAACATTGCTCGCCGAGTGCGCGCTGTCGGAGACGCAGCTCGCCGATCCCGACGCACGCGTGCCATTCGCCGCCCAGGAACGCCTCTGGCAGGCGCTGAGCCGTTTGCCGCACGGCGAGCCGGGCCTGGCCCTGGGCAGCAACCTCGCGCCAGGACCGTTCAGTGTGCTCGGCTACCTGCTGCAAAGCAGCGCGACCCTGGGCGATGCCCTGGCCGCCGGCCTGCGTTACCAGCGTTTGGTCGGCGAAGGCGGTGAAGTCCAGCTGCACGAACAGGGCGACGAGCTGCATCTGCTGTACCGGCCGCTGCACCCGGACCTGCCGGCGACGCGCACCCGCGTGCTGGCGCTGATGGCCTGCTGGGTGCAGATGGTCACCCCGCTGCTGGACGATTTTCGCCTGCTGCGCGCGCATTTCGTCCACCCGCAACCGGCGGATCTGACGCCCTACCAGGCAATCTTCGCCTGCCCGCTGCATTTTGCAGCGGACGATTACGGCCTCGTGCTGCCCCGCACGCTGCGCGATGCGCCGCTGATCCAAGCCAACCCGCCCCTGCAAAGCCTGCTGCGCCAACATGCCGAAGCGCTGCTCGCGCGCCTGCCCAGTGAAGGCCTGAGCGCCCGCGTGGTTGCCCTGCTCGGCGAACAACTGGCCCACGGCGAACCGGACCGCGCGGAACTCGCGCGCGCCCTGCACCTCAGCGAACGCACCCTGCAACGGCGCCTGGCCGAGGAAGGCTGCAGCTACCAACAGTTGCTCAACGACACGCGCCGCCAGTTGGCCGAACGCCACCTCGGCAGCGGCAGCCTGCCCGCGGCGGAGATCGCCCTGCTGCTCGGCTATTCGGAACCCAGCGTGTTCTTCCGCGCCTTCCGCCAGTGGACCGGGCTGACCCCCGGCGAATACCGCGCGCGGCTCAAGCAGGGCTAGCCCTGCGCCCGGAGAAACGCCAGAAACGCCTCGCGGCTGCTGTAGCGCGGGATGTAGCCAAAATCTTCCTTCAACCGGCGGTTGGCCAACACCGGGCGGTAACGCAGAAAGTCCAACTGCTCCGGGCCGTACTGCGTCAGGCCGAGCGGTTTGAGCAGGCGCAACAGCGTGCGGATCAGCCAGGCGGGCAACGGTCGATAGGGCTTGCCGAGCAACCCGGCGATCTCGCGCAGCGACAGCGCACCATCGCCGGCCAGGTTGAAGATGCCCTCGGCCTGTCGCGCCAGGCCCTGGCCGATGATATTGACCACGTCCTGGTCCCAGATGAACACGAACCGGCTGTCGCTGCCGCGGATGCCCAGCACCGCGCGTTTCTTGAACAACTCGGTGATCTGGTTGTTCACTTGCTTGCCGAGAATCGTGCCGGGGCGCAGCACCAGCTGCTTGAGCTGCGGGTGCTGACGACGCGCCTCGGCCAGTAACGCCTCGACCTCACGCTTGTGCTTGGCATAAGCGAACAGGGCATGCCCGCGCAACGGCTGGTCCTCGTCGATCCACTCGGCGTTCTCCGGGTCATAGCCGTAGGCCGCCCCGGAGCTGGTGACGATCAGTTGCGCGACCCCTTCAGCCACGGCGGCATCGACCACCGCCTGGGTGCCGCCGACATCGATGGCGTGCAGCTGCGCATCGCTCATGCCGCGCGGCGGGGTCACCACCGAGGCCAGGTGCACGATGGCCTGCGGCTGCCAGATCGCCACGCACGCGCGCACCGCGCGCGGCTGGCTGATATCGAGCAGCACCGGTTCGATATTCAGGCTCAGGCCCTCGCGGCTCTGCGGGCGGATGTCGGCGGCAATCAGCGTCCACTGCGGCTGCTGAACCGCCAACTGGCGGAGTAACTGTTGGCCGATAAAACCTGCCGCTCCGGTGATCAAGACACGCATGGGACTCTCCCGCGATCGACGAGCATTGGCTCGATAAACGGCGCTGACGCGGTGGCGCCAGTTCAGCGCAGCTTATGCAGCCACCCGCACGGCAGCAGTGGCAGAGGCCGCCAAGCGCCATGGCCAATCGCGACAGGCAGCGGGTATGCTGGGACGATGACCGTCAGGAAGACTCTCATGCGTACCCTGTTGCTGCTGTGCCTGCTGCTGCTCAACCCCGCCCTGGCCGAAGACCGCTTGCAGGTCGAGGGCTACCCGCTGCAGAACGGCCTGCACGTGCTGCTCAAGCCCACAGCCGAGCGCGGCCACGTGGCGATTCGCCTGGTGGTCGGCGTGGGCTTCGAGCACTTCAGCTGCGCCGCCAAGGAACTCCCGCACCTGCTCGAACACCTGCTGTTCAGCGGCATCGACGCCAGCGGCGAAGCCGGGTTGGAGGCACGCATGCAAGCGCTTGGCGGCGAGTGGAATGCCTACACCCGCGACAGCGACACCACCTATGTGCTCGAAGTGCCGGCCGCCAACCAGCGCGCCGCGCTCGACCTGTTGCTCGCCAGCCTGCTCAACACCGAGCTGGACGCACGCAAGGTCGCGGCCGCCAAGCGGGTGGTCGAGCGCGAGAACGGCGGCCACTACTCCAACCTGCAACGCCTGCTCGACCAGCAAAATGTCAGCCGCGAAGCCCACCAACAGCTGGCCGTGGAACTCGGTCTGGCCTGCGCCGAACGCGCGCCATTGGCGCCGCTCAGCCTGACGCAGCTGGAGCAACTGCGCCGCGACTGGTACGTGCCGAACAACATGAACCTGATCGTGGTCGGCGACCTCGACCCGCTGCTGCCGGCCTACCTCGACCGTAGCTACGGCGCATTGCCGGCCGCGGACATACCGCCGCCGCGCGAGCTGGCCGAGGGCACCGAGCAGGCTGCTGCCCGCCGCAGCCTGTTCAACGGGCTGCTGGGCGACAATGCCAGCCTGCATTGGCTCTTGCCCGAGCCCTGGGTCGGCGAACACGACCACGCCACCTGGGAACTGCTGCGCGATTACCTCGACTGGCAGCTGTACCAGGAGTTGCGCCTGCAACGCAGCCTGTCGTACGGGCCGTGGAGCGAACGCAGCGTGTACGGCAGCCGCAGCTTCTTCAGCCTGAATGCCGAGCTGGAACGCGCGGACCTGACGGTCGCCGAGCAGGTCTTGCGCGCCCTCGGCCAACGCCTGCACGACAATGGCCTCGACGCCGCCACCTTCCAGCGCCTGCAACAGGCCGCCATTGCCAAACAGCGCTGGGCCGTACAGGGCAACAGTGCCCTCGCCGACTATTACTGGAACGCCCTGGGCGATTACCACAACGGCCGCTTCAGCGACCCGGCCAAGGCCTTGCAGGCCGTCAGCCTGGAGCAGGCCAACAGCGCCGTACGCCAGTTGTTCGGCGCGCCGGGGTATCTGCGCATCGAGCAACCGCTGCTGAGCATGAGCGCGCTGTATGGGCTGGCCGGCAGCGCCGCGCTGCTGATACTGGCGCTGCTGGCCTGGCGCCGGCGCAAAGGGTGAATGCCGATGTCTGCCACTATGCTCTAGCTACCTACGCGCCGATCGGGACAGCAGCATGTCAACCCACGAACACAACCTGCGCATCGACTACATCGAGTTCGGCGCCACCGATCTGCTGGCGATCAAGCAGTTCTACGGGCAAGTGTTCGGCTGGCTGTTTACCGACTACGGGCCGCACTACAGCAGCTTCAGCGATGGCCGCCTGAGCGGTGGCTTTTGCCGCGACGTGGCGGTCGGTCACGCGCCGCTAGTGGTGATCTACGCCAGCGACCTGGAGGCGACCCTGGCCCTGGTGCGCAGCGCCGGCGGGCGCATCGTCCAGGAGATTTTCAGCTTCCCCGGCGGACGCCGCTTCCAGTTCGCCGACCCCAGCGGCAACCAGTTGGCGGTCTGGTCGCAGTAGCGCGCGGGCTGGCCAGCTGAGTATCCTGCGCCCCCCGTGCTGTGCAGCGATGCCAGCCGCCGCTGCCTATCGACCTGTGAACCCGCGATGACTGCCTGGAAAACCCGCTTGCTCAGCCTCGTCACCTTGATCCAACGCTACCCGGGATTGGTGGCGATCTTTGGTTTTGTTTCCGGGGTGGCGAGCTTCCTGCTGGTCGACCGCCAGGCCGAGCTGGCGCGGGTGCTGGCCACGGTGATGCTGGTCAGCTGGTTGTGGCTGATCCTGGAAAACATCCTGCGCGAGCGCATCGCCGCCTGGTTCGGCTTCGAGCTGCCACCGCCGTTGCTGCGTTACGCGACGCAGATGATCCACCAGGAAAGCCTGTTCTTCGTCCTGCCGTTCTTCTTTATCACCACCACCTGGAACAGCGGCCAGGCGCTGTTCAGCGGCCTGCTGGCGCTGGCGGCGCTGGTGTCGATCGTCGACCCGCTGTATTACAAATGGCTGGCGCCCCGCCGCTGGCTGTTCCTCGCTTATCACACCCTGGCGCTGTTCGCCGTGCTGCTCACGGCGCTGCCGATCATCTTCAAGCTGACCACGCCACAGAGTTACCAGTTGGCCCTGGCCATCGCGGCGGTGCTGTCGTTCCCCAGCGTGGTCGGCATCATCACCGTGCAGCGCTGGTGGCGTGGTCTGCTACTGCTCGGCTTGACCCTGGCGCTGGCCGGCGGTGGCTGGCTGGCGCGCGTCTGGGTGCCACCGGCGACCCTGTGGCTGACCGAGGTGGCGGTGACCAGCGAGTTCGACGACCAGAACCGCGCGCCAGGCGAGAGCCTCAAGGAGTTGAGCGTGGCGCAACTGCGCAGCCAGGGCTTGTTCGCCTACACCGCGATCAATGCGCCGCGCGGGCTCAACGAGCGCATTTACCACGTCTGGCGCCGCGATGGCGGCGAAGTCGAGCGCATCGCCCTGGATATTCAGGGCGGCCGCAAAGAGGGTTACCGCGCCTGGACGCATAAACAGAATTTCCCCGCCGACGCGGTCGGCCGCTGGCAGGTGCAGGTGATCACCGAGGCCGGGCAGATGATCGGTGTGTTGCGCTTCCGGGTGGTGGAATAGCCGTGCCGCGACCCGCACGGCTGCGGTGTAGGGTGGACATGGCGAAGCCTTGTCCACCGCTGGCGTGCGACATGGCGGACAAGCCTTGCAGCATGCCCGCCCAACGGCTCTGCGCTTAGCCGAAGAACCAGTAGCACACCGCAATCGCCGCCAGTACCCCGGCCAGTTCGGCCAGCAGCGCACAACCGACGGCGTGGCGGGCGCGTTGGATGCCGACCGCGCCGAAATACACCGCCAGCACATAGAAGGTGGTTTCCGTGCTGCCCTGGATGGTCGCGGCGACCAACGCCGCAAAGCTGTCGACGCCCTGGGTCTGCATGGTTTCGATGAGCATGGCGCGCGCCGCGCTGCCGGAGAACGGCTTGACCAGCGCGGTGGGCAAGGCCTCGACGAAGCGCGTGTCCCAGCCCGCCCATTCGACCAGCCAACGGATGCCATCGAGGCCGAATTCCAGCGCGCCGGAGGCGCGCAACACACCAACCGCGCAGAGCATCGCCACCAAGTAGGGCAACAGGCTCTTGGCCACGTCGAAACCTTCCTTGGCACCTTCAATGAACTCCTCGTACACCGCGACTTTCTTCAGTGCACCGAGCAGCAGAAACAGCAGGACGATACCGAACAGGGTCAGGTTGCCCATCAGCGACGACAGTGCCGCCAGCGCCGTGGCCGACATGGTCGCCAGCAGCGCCATAAAGCTGCCAAGCAGCAGCGCGCCGGGAATCAGGTAGGCCAGCACCACCGGGTCCCACAGGCGCAGGCGCTGCATCAGCGCCACCGACAGCAGGCCGACCAGGGTCGAAGCGCTGGTCGCCAGGAGGATCGGCAGGAACACCAGAGTCGGGTCGGGCGCGCCTTGCTGGGCGCGGTACATGAAGATGGTCACCGGCAGCAGGGTCAGCGACGAGGCGTTGAGTACCAGAAAAAGAATCTGCGCATTGCTCGCCGTGGTGCTGCTCGGGTTGAGCGTTTGCAGGGCGCGCACGGCCTTGAGGCCGATGGGCGTGGCGGCATTGTCCAGGCCCAGGCCGTTGGCGGCGAAATTCATGGTGATCAGGCCGAGCGCCGGATGCCCGCGCGGCACCTCCGGCATCAAGCGCGCGAACAGCGGGCCGAGCACACGGGCCAAGGCATCCACCAAGCCGGCTTTTTCGGCGATGCGCAGCAGGCCGAGCCAGAGGGTCAGGGTGCCGAACAGCAGCACCATGACTTCGACCGACAGCTTGGCCATGGCGAACAGGCTTTCGACCATGGCGGCGAACACCGCCGGATCATCGGCCAACAACCAGCGGGAAAACCCCGCCACCGCTGCCACCACAAAAAAGCTCAGCCACAGGCCGTTGAGCATCGTCCACCTCCCCCGACAGTGCGGGGATGATAACGCGGCCAACGGCGCTTGGGCGCCTCGGACTCAATTAGCCGTAAAAAGCTGGCAGGTAAGCAATCAGTACCAGTTGGGATCGCTTTTCAGCTGTTCTTCGAGAATTTTCTTGATCGCCGCGTCCGGTTCGCCCAACCAGCGCATATCGGCATGCGCACTCGGCGACTTGTCCGCCGGCAACCCATCGGGCAGTTGCACGTAGAGGGCGTAGGCGTCGTCCTTGCCCCAGTCGAAGGCCACGTACAGGCGCTGATTGAAGCAGTTGTGCGCTTCGCAGAGCTGGCCCACCAGGTAATTGTCGCCGTCGTCCTCGATGGCCCGCATCGGCGGGGCGACGCCATTCAGGTTCATCACCCACTCGGGCAGACGGCTTTCGTCTTCGACCAGGGCCTGCCAGCTTTGCTGGTATTCAGGGTCGCTGGACAGCAGCTCGTTGAGGCGGAACTCGGCGTTGGTGTCGGCGGCCAAGGCCGCCGCGCTACCGCCCAACAACAGGGCGGCGGCGAGCGTCTTGAGTAGCGTCATGCAGCACTCCTCAACCCTTGGGGCGACGGCCCATGATGAAGGACACGATAAACATCACCAGGAACACCACGAACAGAATCTTCGCGATACCCGTGGCCGTGCCGGCGATACCACCGAAACCCAGTACAGCGGCGACGATGGCGATGATCAGAAAGGTTATGGCCCAACTCAACATGGCAGTTCTCCTTGGTTTTTGAGGTCGTACGGTGGAGCACTTGAATTCAGCGTAGCCCGACTGGGGTCGGCCACTGCGGGGGGTTGTCGGTCAGCGCTTGGCTGCTCGGCAGGCGCCGTTCCAGAGCACTGGGGACGGGGCTGGCGCACAGCGACTGCCCGACCATCACGGCACTGCCCAGCAGCACACTCAGCAGCAACAGCAGGGCGGTCAGCAACAAGGCAATCGTCCAGATGGCCACCCTGTTGTCCACGTCCGCAACCGCCGGGTACATGGCTAGAACACCCTGTTGGGTTGGCGCGGCGCGTCGGTCCAGACCGGCGCCAGGTTGTCGCGGCTGACGGCCTGCAACGGCGTAGCGGCGGGCACGACACGTACCGGTGTCACTGCCTCACGGCTCAGCGCGGTGCCGAGCAGCACCAGCAGCAGCGCGCTGAGGGCCAGTAAGCCGTTACCGTTCAACAGACGATCAAGGTGACAGCGGCTCATCCTGAAACTCCTCCCAGTCTGATCTGGGTTGCCCGCCCTGCACACGCGGCGCGGTGCATTGGGGGGTTGCTTTACGGGGTTATTGCAGCTGGCATGCCAGTTTTTAAAATAATAAAAAGTGTTACTAATCAATAAGATAAAAAACAAACAGCGGCATTACGGCGTGCATCCTGCACGATCCGTTTATTTCTATCGGGCGTTTTGCACGACCGCGCCGGGCGGCGGAACATCCCTGTTCCGCCAAACGCCTTACTGCATCGACTGCTTGAGGCTGCGCATGCGGTCATGGCAGGCACGCACCTTGGGCATTTCCACGGCGAGCAGGGTGCGCACATCCGGCTCAGCGCTTTCCAGGGCGTCTTCGAAGGCGTGCAGGATGCGATCCTCGGCCTCTTCCAACTGCGCCACGTAGGTCGCTTCTTCGTCGCTGGACAGCGTCGCGCGGGTGTCCGCGTAGACCTGACGCACTTTGCCGACGAAGGTGCCACCGGCTGCCGGCGTCTCATGGTTGGCGGCGACTTTCACCGCCAGCGCCTGGATCACTTCGGTCTTGGCCTGTGACATGTCGCGAAACAGTGCCTGCAAACGCACATCCTTGACCTCGTCGTGGGCATGCTCGTAGAAGCGCTGGCCGTCACGGGTGATTTCGATCAGTTCGTTGAGTTGGGCTGTTTTGCTGCTCATGGTGGATCTCCTATGGCATGGGCGCCGCATCGCACAGCGCTTGGCGAGAGCCACCGGCCAGGACGCGGGCCGGTGGTACGTGCTCCGGGTTAGCTGGGTTTAGCTATTGATGCGCAAGGCATCGGCATCTACACCGCGCACGCCGCGAATGTTGCGGGCGGTCTCGATGGCCAGTTGCTTCTCGGCATTGCTCAGCACCGTACCGCTGAGATTGACCAAGCCTTCCTTGGTCGCCACCGAGATGTTCAGGCCGTCGAGGTTACGGCTGTAGAGAAAGCTGGATTTCACCTTGCTGGTGATCCACGCATCGCTGATCGCCGCACCGGCATCGTTGGCCGCGTTCTGCGCTTGCACCGCGGTGCTGTCGGCGCTGCTCACGCTCAGCAGGTTGTGCACTTCACGCACTCCGTCGGTATTGGCCGCCAGGCGACCGGCCAGTTCCTTGGCCGCCGGGGTCTGCGCGTTACCGCTCAGCGAGACCACGCCACTCTCGGTGCGCACCTTGATGTCCAGGCCTTCGGTGTTGCTGTTCCACAACAGCTTGGATTTCACCGTGGCGGCCAGGGTGGCATCGTCGAAGCGCTGCGCCAGGCTCGCTTCGCTGCTGACTTTGGGCTCGATCTTGGGATCGACCTGGAGCTGGTTATCGACCTTTTTCACGCCTTCGATGCCCAGCGCGACTTGCTCGGCCAGCTCCCGCTCGACCTCGGTTTCGACGCTACCGGTAAGGATTGCGCTGCCGTTCTCGACATCCACATCGATGCTGAACGGGTTGAGGTGGCGGTTCAGGGCGAACGCTGTCCAGATCGAACCTTCCTGGCGCGCTTCGCTCAGTTGGCTGCTCAGGTCGCCTTGCTCGGCGTAGGCCGCCAACGGCGTCAGGCCGATCAGGCTGGCGGTTGCAGTGGCCAAAGCCAGGGTTTTCAACTGATGCATGGCAGTACTCCTATCGAATCCAGTGACGGGCTGCGTGTGGCAGCTGCTGGATACGCTGTTGCAGGGCCTGTGCCAGCTTTTTCAGCCAAATTAAATTCAATAAAATCAAGTAGTTATATTTTAAGCGCCTGAGCGCGAGCATGCAGCTTGCAAGATCGCCGCATAGCCATCATGCAACTTGCACGAAGTTTCCTGGACTAACAGACCATTGAAAAACGTAGCGAGCGAAGGCTAGGCCGAGGCGCGTAGCCAGGCGAAATCAGACGAAAAAGCGCAGTGTACGAGCTGTACATGAGCATTTTGACTGGGCTCGCATTCGAGGTTGATTTCAACGCGGCATGGCCGAGCGCAGTAGTTTTTCAACGGCCTGTTAATCTCTGCACTTAGCCACTGGAGCAAGGACATGCACGCAGCCGCTCAACAAAACGGACGTATCCTGCTGGTCGATGACGAAGCAGCGATCCTGCGGACCTTTCGTTATTGCCTGGAAGACGTGGGCTACCAGGTCGCCACGGCCAGCACCGCGCGCCAGGCCGAGGCATTGCTGCAACGCCAGGTATTCGACCTGTGCTTGCTCGATCTGCGCCTCGGCGAAGACAACGGCCTCGATGTGCTCGCGCAGATGCGCGTGCAGGCGCCGTGGATGCGCGTGGTGATTGTCACCGCGCATTCAGCGGTAGACACCGCCGTGGACGCCATACAGGCCGGCGCCGCCGATTATCTGGTCAAGCCGTGCAGCCCGGAGCAACTGCGCATGGCCGCGGCCAAGCAGCTGGAAGTGCGCCAGCTCTCGGCACGCCTGGAAGCCCTGGAAGGCGAGGTGCGCAAACGCAAGCAAGACCTCGACTCGAACAACCCGGCGATGATGGCGATTCTGGAAACCGCGCGGCAGGTGGCCGCCACCGACGCCAATATCCTGATCCTCGGCGAATCCGGCACCGGCAAGGGCGAGCTGGCGCACGCCATCCATGCCTGGAGCAAACGCGCGCCGAAATCCTGCATCACCATCAACTGTCCGTCGCTGACCGCCGAGCTGATGGAAAGCGAACTGTTCGGCCACAGCCGTGGGGCCTTTACCGGTGCCAGCGAAAGCACCCTGGGGCGGGTCAATCAGGCGGATGGCGGCACGCTGTTTCTCGACGAGATCGGCGACTTCCCGCTGCTCCTGCAACCCAAGTTGCTGCGCTTCATCCAGGACAAGGAATACGAGCGGGTCGGCGACCCGGTGACGCGTCAGGCCGACGTGCGCATCCTCGCGGCGACCAACCGCAACCTCGACGACAGGGTCAAGGAAGGCGACTTTCGCGAAGACCTGCTCTACCGCCTGAATGTCATCACCCTGACCGTGCCGCCCTTGCGCGAGCGCAGCGAAGACCTGTTGCTGCTGGCCGAGCGCTTCCTCGCCCAGTTCGTCAAGGAGTACGCCCGCCCCGCGCGCGGCTTCAGCGACGACGCACGGGCCGCGCTGCTGGACTATCGCTGGCCAGGCAATATCCGCGAGCTGCGTAACGTCATCGAGCGCGCCAGCATCATCTGCCCCCAGGAGTGGGTCGACGTCAGCCACCTCGGCCTTGGCGCGCAACCGGCTGGCAACGGCCCGCAAGTGGGCGGCGCGATGAGCCTGGAAGCGCTGGAGAAAGCCCATATCGGTGCGGTACTGGCCAATAGCGAAACCCTCGACCAGGCCGCCAAGACCCTGGGCATCGATGCCTCGACCTTGTACCGCAAACGCAAGCAGCTCGACCTATGAAGCTGCGCAGCCAGCTGTTCCTCAACAGCAGCGCCCTGATTACCGTGGCGCTGCTCGGCCTGCTGCTGGGGATGTTCAGCGTGTTGCAACTGACCAAGGCGCAAAGCCAGGCGATGACCCGCAACCTGAGCATCATCGACGCCACCATCGGCCTGCGCCAGGAGCTGGACAAGCAACTGATCCATCTGCTCGCGGCAAAGCTCGACAGCCAAGCCCTGAAAGTCTCCGATCAGCGCTTTCACGACTGGCTCGGCAAGGCCGGCGCAGGTGCCATGGATGACAGCGACCGCCAGGCCGTGAACGAAATCAGCCGCGCCTATGCGCTCTACGACAACCTCCTCGACAAACCGCTGACGGTGCGCCGCGAGCTGCTCAACAACGATGACTTCGGCCGCACCATGGAAGCCCTGCGCGACCGCATCAACGCCGTGCAGATGCGTTATTTCGCCGCGGTGCAAAGCGCCGAAGAAAGCTCACGCGAACGTGCCCGCCTGATTGCCGGGTTGCTGGGCCTGATCGGCCTGGCAGTGCTGTTGCTCGGTTTCGTCACCGCGCACAGCATCGCCCAACGCTTTGGCCGGCCGATCGAAGCCCTGGCCTTGGCCGCCGATCAGATCGGCAAGGGCGATTTCCAGGTCAGCCTGCCGATTTCCCCGGTGGCCGAGCTGTCCGCCCTGAGCCGACGCTTTGGCTTGATGGCCGAATCCCTGCGGCAATTCAAGAACAGCGATGTCGAGGCCTTGCTCGCCGAGCAACGGCGCTTGCAGGCGGTGCTCGACAGCATCGATGACGGCTTGCTGATTTTCGACCGCAGTGGCGTGCTCGATCACTTCAACCCGGTGGCCCAGCGCCAGCTCGGCTGGTACGACCGCCCGCTTGGCATAAGCATCGGCCAGGCCCTGCGCCGCCCGGAACTCGACGAGCAGCTGCAACTGGTGATGCAAGGCGACAGCCTGCCACACGCCCTGGAAGACCTGGAAGTGGAGGCCGAAGGCGAAACCCGCCTGCTGACTTACAGCCTGACGCCGGTCAGCCTCAGCGACGAACGCATTCACGGCGCCGTGATGGTGCTGCATGACGTCACCGAGCAGCGCGCCTTCGAGCGCGTGCGCAGCGAGTTCGTGTTGCGCGCCTCGCACGAGTTGCGCACCCCGGTCACCGGCATGCACATGGCCTTCGGCTTGTTGCAGGAACGCTTGCACTTCCCTGCGGAGGCGCGCGAGAGCGACCTGCTGCAAACCGTCGACGAGGAAATGCACCGGCTGGTGCGGCTGATTAACGACCTGCTGAATTTCTCGCGCTACCAGAATGGCCTGCAAAAGCTCGAACTGCTGCCGTGCGACCTGGACGAGCTGCTGCACCAGGCGCAGCAGCGGTTCGCCGCCCAGGCCAGCGAACGCGAGATTACCCTGAGCGTCGAGGTGCACGATGCGCTGCCACCGCTTGCGCTGGATCGCCTGCAAATCGAACGGGTGCTCGACAACCTGCTCGGCAACGCCCTGCGCCACAGTCGCCCGCAAGGGCAGATTCGTTTGCAAGCACGGCGCCAGGGCGAGCGGGTGATTCTCAGTGTCGAGGATAGCGGCGAAGGCATCCCCTACAGCCAGCAAGCGCGGGTGTTCGAGCCCTTCGTGCAGGTCGGCCGCAAGAAAGGCGGCGCCGGTCTGGGCCTGGCGCTGTGCAAGGAGATTGCACAGCTGCATGGCGGGCGCATCGGCGTGCACTCACGACCAGGGCATGGCGCGCAGTTCTACCTGGACTTGCCGCTCTAGGCGGCAGCCTGGCGATACCGCACGCCGGCGGCTCGGCGGATCAGGCGCTGTCGGCGGCGACGGCGCTCGGCGCAGGCGCTTTCTCGCTGCCTGCACGCGGCGCGGGGGCACTCTCCACCAGCGGCACCTCTTTGCCCTGGGCGTCGAACAGCTTGCCGCCCTTGAAGTAGTCGCCATCGGTCAATGCGGCGATGTCCTGGTAACGCAAGGTGCGTTCGCTGCCGGCGACGAACACCGACTGCTGGTCCGAGTTGCCGGTCTTGACGTGGTTGAACACCAGGTTCAGCAGGATCGCCATGATCGCCGCCGAGCTGATGCCCGAGTGGAAGATGGTCTCGAACCAGGCCGGGAAGTGGTGATAGAAGCTCGGCGCAGCGATCGGAATCATGCCGAAGCCGATCGAGGTGGCGACGATGATCAGGTTCATGTTGTTGCGGTAGTCGACCTTGGACAGGGTGCGAATCCCGCTCGCCGCCACGGTGCCGAACAGCACCACGCCCGCGCCGCCGAGCACCGAGGTGGGCACCGCGGCAACCAGGCGGCCCATGACCGGCAGCAGGCCGAGGGTCACCAGAATCAACCCCGCGCTGGCCACCACATAGCGGCTCTTCACCCCGGTCACCGCGACCAGGCCGACGTTCTGGGCGAACGCGCTCTGGGTGAACGAGCCAAAGACCGGCGCGAACATGCTGGAGATCATGTCGGCGCGCAGGCCGTTGCCCAGGCGCTTGGAATCGACCTTGGTCTCGATGATGTCACCGACCGCGAGGATGTCCGCCGAGGTTTCCACCAGGGTGACGATGATCACGATCAGCATCGAGATGATCGCCGCGACGTGGAAGGTCGGCATGCCGAAATGGAACGGCGAGGGGAACGCCAGCAGCGGCCCCTCGGCGACCTTGGAGAAATCCGCCATGCCCAGCGCCACGGCGACCAGGGTGCCGATGACCATGGCCAGCAGGATCGACAGCCGCGAGATGCTGGCGCTGCCGAGCTTGCTCAGCAGCAGCACGGTGACCAGGGTCAGCGCGGCCAGGCCGATATTGGCCATGCTGCCGAAATCCTCGGCGTGGCTATTGCCGCCCATCGCCCAACGCGCGGCGACCGGCATCAGGGTCAGGCCGATAATGGTGATGACGATGCCGTTCACCAGCGGCGGGAAGAATTTGGTGATCCGCGAGAACACCGGGGTGATCAACAAACCGATCAGCGAGGCGGCAATCACCGCGCCGAATACCACCGGGAGACCTCCCGCGCCGTCACTGCCGAGGATCGCGATCATGGTCGCCACGCCGGCGAACGACACGCCCTGAACCAGCGGCAGCTGGCAACCGAAGAACGGCAGGCCGAGGGTTTGCAGCAGGGTCGCCAAGCCACCGGCAAACAGCGAAGCGGCGATCAGCAGGCCGATGTCCGCCGGCGACAAACCCGCCGCCTGGCCAACGATCAGCGGGACGGCAACGATGCCGCCGTACATGGTCAGCACATGCTGCAAACCATAGGCGAGGTTGGCGCCGACACCGAGGTTTTCGTCCTCGGGACGGACATCGGGCGTGACTGAAGTAACGGGTGCGGTCATGACGGAGTACCTGATGTTGTTCTTGTTGCGCCAAATGTAGACAATTTCCTGACCGTTTGGCCACATTTTTGTATTCAATTTTTTGGCCGGTGGTCGGGCAGCACAAAACCCGCCGCTGCGGTCACGCGGCGGGCATCCGGGCATACAGGTGTGGCGGGCAGGGCGCCGGGCAGGCCGGCTCAGGCATAACGATGAGTGGCGCAGGCGCGGTTAACCGCCGACGCGGTAGGCGGTGGCGCGGCGCAACCTGCGCCACCGCGCGAGGTTACGCGGGGGCGGCGCTTGCCGGCCACGCACGACCTACAGCCCTAGAGTGACGGGGTGTTGAGCACCAACAGGCGCGCCGCGGTCTCGGCGTCTGGCTGACCGTCATGCCTGGCCGGGCGGTATTTCATCTGGAAAGCGGCAATGACGTTGCGCGTGGCCTGATCCAGTTCGCCATGCTGCTCGATCAGGTAACCCTGGCGCGCCAGTTGCGCCTGGAACCAGGCCACACTCGGCAGGCTGGCGGCAAACAGCGCCTGCTGCCGCGCCACCGCCTGGGCGTCCGGCCAGGGCACCAGGCCGGCATCGGCCAGGCGTTTCCAGGGAAACAGCGGGCCTGGATCGACCTTGCGCTGCGGCGCCACGTCGCTGTGCGCAAGGATGCTGCCAGGGGCCAACTGGTGGCGCTGCACGATGTCCTTGAGGAGCACGATCAACGCCTCGATCTGCGCCTCGGAGTAGGGCTGCCAGTGGCGCCCGCCGGGGCCGTCGAGATAGCCCTGGTTGACCAGTTCGATGCCGATCGAGGTGCCGTTCAGCCAGGTGCGACCCTGCCATTGGCTGTCGCCGGCGTGCCAGGCACGGCGGTTTTCATCGACCAGGCGGTAGATGGTCGCCGGGCTGTCGCCGATCAGGTAATGGCTGCTGACTTCTTCCTCGGTGAGCAGGCGCAACGAGTGCCCCAGGTCGGTCGAGGTGTAGTGCAGGATGATGTACTGCACCCGGCTGTTCTGGCCGGTTGCGGTGTACGCGCTGTCGATTCGGGGGGCGCTGGCACAGCCGGCCAACAGGGCGACGAGGAGGGCAAGGCAAACAGATTTCATGGGCGGATATGCAACACGCTTTGTAGGTTATCCAGCAGCATGTCGACGCTGAGCATGATCAACAGCATGCCCATCAATCGCTCCACTGCGGTCAGCCCGCGGGGGCCGAGGAAACGTTGCAGGAACGAGGCCTGCAACAAGATAAATGCCGTGGCCGCCCACGCCAGAATCACCGCCAGATACAGCTCCCAGAGTGGCCCTTCATGGGTATTGCGCAGGGTCATCAGCACGGCCAGAGCCGAGGGCCCGGCCACCGCCGGCGTGGCCAGCGGCACCAGCATCGGCTCACCGTCCGGCACATCGCCGAGCAGGCCCTGCGGGCTGGGGAAGATCAGGCGCATGGCAATCACGAACAGGATGATACCGCCGGCAATCGCGGTTGCCTCGCGCGACAGGCCCAACGCGCTGAGCACTTTGTCACCAAAGGTAAGGAACAGCAGCAGCAAGGCCAGGGCGAACAGCAGTTCGCGCCCCGCGACCCACAGCCGGCGCTTGGGCGTGACGTTTTTCAACGCGGCGATATAGATGGCGATGTTGCCGAACGGATCGGTAACCAGAAAGATCAACACGGCGATGCCGAAGATGTCCATGTAACACTCCTAGGGTCTGTTGCCGTTTCATCGCGAGGCGCGTTGCCGCGCAAAATCTCGCCAGGCTAGGCGGAGGACGCAGGTAATGGTCGCTCCCTTGCCAAGTCCTCCAACACCGCATGGCGAGATTTTGCGCGCAACCCGAAGGGCCGGGCCTGTTTTAGCGCGATGCTGCGTTTCTCGACACTCATTTGGAACACCAAACTTCGCGTCTCGTGCCTTGCCTCGCGCTAAAACAGGCTCCGGCGCGACCGCGAATGAAACGGCAACAGACCCTAGACAGCTCGCCACAGTCTAGTGTTATGCAAGGCGCTAGTCTGTGGGCGAACGATGATGGGCAGCGTTCACGTGCAGTGAACTTATCCAGCCGCTGGTTTTTCGTATACCCATTGCCCGGCTTTCGAGGATCACCCCATGCGTACGCTGCTTTGGTTCAAGCAGGACCTGCGTCTCGACGATCACCCGGCGCTACAGGCGGGGCTGAGCGCCGAGCGACTGCTGCCGCTGTACGTCCTCGACCCGGCGCAATTGCAGATCGTCGAATTCGGCACCCGCCGACTCGGTGTACACCGCGCGCGTTTTCTCCTGGAGAGCCTCGCCGCCCTGGACGGTGCCTTGCGCCAACGCGGCTCGCACCTGCTGGTGGTGCAAGGTGCGCCCGAACAGGTGATTCCACAACTGGTCGAGCAGCTTGACCTGCAACAGGTGCTGACCCTGGAGGAAATCGCCCCGGAAGAACGCGCCCAAGTCGCCCGCGTACGGCGCCGGCTCGGTAGCGTGCCGCTGCACCAGGCGCCGGGCAACAGCCTGCTGCGCGCCGACGAGTTGCCTTGCCCGCTGGAGCAACTGCCACAGGTCTTCACCCAGTTCAGAAACCTGGTCGAGGAACGCTTGCAGGTGTTTCAACCGCGCCCCGCGCCGAGCGCCCTGCCAGCCTTGCCGGACGGCGCCGAGGCACTCTTGCAAGGATTGCCGAGTTTGTCCCAGCTGGGCCTGGGCGAGCCGCTCAGCGTCGCCGCCAGCGCCTTCCCCTTTTCCGGTGGCGAGGCGGCCGCCCAGGCGCGCCTGCGCGATTACCTGTGGAACAGCCAGGCGGTGCGCCAGTACAAGGACACGCGCAACGGCCTGATCGGCAGTGAATACTCCTCGAAATTCTCGCCCTGGCTGGCCAATGGCTGCCTGTCGGCGCGCCGCACGATGGCCGAGCTGCGGCGCCATGAGGCGCAGTACGGGCGCAATGATTCGACCTATTGGTTGTGGATCGAGCTACTTTGGCGCGACTTCTTCCGCTGGACCTTGGTGCGCCACGGCAGCGCGTTGTTCAAGGCCGGCGGTTTGAAAGCCACCAGCGGCGCCTCGCAGCAACTCGATCAACGCTACGACGAATGGTGCAAGGGCCGCACCGGCATGCCGCTGGTGGATGCCAATATGCGCGAGCTGGCCGCCACCGGGTTCATGTCCAACCGCGGTCGGCAAATCGTCGCCAGTTACCTGATCAACGACCTGCAACAGGATTGGCGCTTCGGCGCCGCCTGGTTCGAAGAGCACTTGATCGACTATGACCCGGCCAGTAACTGGGGCAACTGGGCCTACCTGGCCGGCGTCGGCAACGACCCACGGCGCAACCGGGTGTTCAACGTGCTGCGCCAAGCCCGCGAATACGACCCGGACGCCACCTACGTCAGCCTCTGGCTACCGGAGCTGCGCGGCGTGCCGCAGCACTTGCGGCACACGCCGTTCCTGCTTTCGCACCTGCAATTGGACGCCTTGAATTACCCACGCCTGGAGCAGATCCCAGACACCTGGCACAGCTACATGCCACATGTCGCCTGAAGTCGGCCCGCGCTAATCGCGCTCGACGCGGTTACGGCCGCCGCGCTTGGCGCGGTACAGCGCCTGGTCGGCGCGCTCGAAGACCTGCTCGCTACGCTCGTCCGCACTGAAGGCGCTGATCCCGGCTGACAGGGTGATGGTCACCCGCTCGCCCTTGAAGTGAAACGGACAGGCTTCGATGGCCGTGCGCAGGGTTTCCAGCAGTTGCCAGCCGCCGTCGAGCGGGGTAGCGGGAATCAGCAGGACGAATTCTTCGCCGCCGTAACGCGCAATAAAGTCGGTTTTGCGCAGGCGTTTGTGCAGCTCGCCGGCGATGATTTTCAGCACCTTATCGCCAGCCAGATGGCCGTACTCATCGTTGATCCGCTTGAAGTGGTCGATGTCCACCACCGCCAGCAGCAGCTCGCCGCCGTAACGCTGCCAACGCGCCAACTCCAGGTCCAGGCGCTCGCTCCAAGCGGCGCGATTGGGCAAGCCGGTCAGTGGGTCGAGCAGGGCTTTCTGCCGTTGTTCCTCCAGGTGCGCCCGGAAGCCCTTGGCCTCCTGCTCCATGCTCGCCACCCGCTCGACCAGGGCCTGCAGGCGCCCGGAGACCACCTGCTCACGCGAATCGCGCTGTTGCTGGTACTGCTCCATGGTGCCGAGCAATCCATTCAGGCGGTGTTCCACCAAGCCTTTGAGGCTGTCCAGATCGCTGGCTTCCTGCACGCTGCTGTGCAGGCCGCTGACCTGTTGACGCAACTCGCTGTCCAGCTCGCGCGCGGCGCTGATCGAATCGGCGTAGCCGTCGTGGGCATCTTGCAGGCCGCCCTGGAACGTCGCCAGGCGCTCGTTGAGTTGCGTGAGGTAACCCTCGAACTCGCGCTGGCCGACATCGGCGATGGCCAGCATCAGCACCGCCAGGTCATCCAGCACCGGCACCAGCTCATACATGTTCAAGCCGGCCTGAATCCGTTCACCGAGCAGATCGGCCTGCGCTTGATGCCGCTCCGGCAAGGGCAACTCGGCCAGCAAACCGAGCAAGGTGGTTTCGACATGGTTGGCGATGGCGCTGTAGCCCGGCTCGGGGGTCGGCGGCAGGGCGTATGCCGGGTCGGCCTCGACACACTCGGGGCCGGCGGCAGGGCTGGCAGCCGGCGCGCGCGCGGGCACCTCGGGCTTGCCAGGCAGCAGCAACTCGGCGGGCAACGGCAGGCTGTCCAGGGCCAGCGCAGGTGGCTGGGGCCGCTGCGCAACCGCTGGGGCTGGCTCGGCCGCCGCGTCCCGCACCTCAAGCGCTACGGGCTCGTGCGGGAGCGCCTGCGGCGGCTCTTGCGCCGGGGGCGCGTCATCCGCCGGGGCGAGCACGACTGGCGCCGCATCTGCCGCAACGGCACGGCCACCGAACAGACGTTCGAGCAGGCCCGGACGCTCGACCTCTTCGCGCCCCAGCACCCGCAACGCTTGCTGTTGCAGCTGGCTGAGCTCGGCCAGCAGGGCCGGCCACTCGCGTACGTGGCCGGCGCGGCCGTCGAGTTGTTTGGCATAGCTTTTCAGCGGTTTGCGCACTTCGCGCGGCAAGTCCAGTTTGAGCAGCTGGCTGACCAACGCGGCCAGCGCACTGGCGACCTGCTCGAACCGCTGCTGGCGACGCTGCTCGGAGTCCAAGACGGTTTTTTCCAGGCGCGGGATCAACGCCGACAGACCGGCATCGATATCCTCGCGGCGCAGAATCTCACGCAGGTCCTGCATGCACTGGTCAACCGCCTTGTCCGCCCCCTCGGCGGCCAGGCTGCTGCGCACCAAGCCACGGCGCAGCAGGTCGAGGCGCGCATCCCAACGCCGCTCGAGCTTTTCTTGCTGTTCAAGACTGCTCAGGTATTTTTCTTTCCAGCGCTGGACGTCATCGGTGCTCATGCAGGACTTCCACAGGACGGCGGACTCAGCATAGGTGGCTGGCCGCGATGCAAAGCATTGGGCAAACGAATTTCCACTGCCACCGGCAGGTGATCGGAAATTGACAGTGGCAATACGTCGAAACGCTCCAGCTCCAGCCCCGGACTCAGCAGGATATGGTCGAGACAACGCAGCGGGCGCCAGCTGGGAAAGGTCGCCTCGATCTGCGGGGCGATCAGACCAAGGTCGCGCAACGGCGAGTGCAGCAGCAGGTCACTGGCGTGGGTGTTCATGTCGCCCATCAGCACCTGATGCCGATAGCCACCGATCAACTCGCGGATATAGGCCAATTGGCGGGTACGCGTTCGCGCCCCGAGGGACAGGTGCATCATCACCACCGCCACGGCGTCCGCGCCCTCGCCCAGGCGCAATAACATCGCGCCGCGACCGGGTGGCCCGGGCAGCGGGTGGTCTTCCAACAGACTCGGGCGCAGCCGGCTGAGTACGCCATTGCTGTGCTGGGCCAGGCGGCCGAGGTTGCGATTGAGTTGTTGATACCAGTAGGGGAAGGCGCCCAGGTGGGCGAGGTGCTCGACTTGGTTGATGTAGCCGGAACGCAGGCTGCCGCCATCGACCTCCTGCAAGGCCACCAGGTCGTAATCGCCAAGCAACTCGCCAATCCGTTGCAGGTTACCGGCGCGCCCGGTATGCGGCAGCAGGTGCTGCCAGCCACGGGTCAGGTAATGCCGATAACGTTCGGTGCTGATGCCCACCTGAATGTTGAAGCTGAGCAGGCGCAAACGCCCATTACTCGGCCAATCATCGGCAGCCGGACACTGCGGGTTGACCTGCGGATCGCACAGGCCAACCTGACGGACTTGCCAACGGCGCAGCATATTCGGCGCTCGTGGCGCGCCGCTTACTGCGCGGCGCGCTCTTTGGCGATCAGGTGATCAGCCACTTGCAGGGTCTGCTGTGGGCCACCGGAGCTGCCGAGGTCGAAGCGGTATTTACCATTGACGATCAGCACCGGTACGCCGCTGATCTGGTAGGCCATGGCCAGCTTCTTGGCCTTCTCCATCTGGCTCTTCACGCCAAAGGAGTTGTAGGTCTTGAGGAAAGCCGCCTGATCGATGCCCTGAGTGGCGAGGAACTCGGCCATTTCCTCAGGGGTCGCCAGCTTCTTGCCTTGTTTGTGGATGGCCTCGAACACCGCGGTGTGCACCTTGTGCTCGACCTGCATGTTTTCCAGGGTGATGAACATCTGCCCGTGGGCGTTCCAGACCCCGCCGAACAACGCGGGAATGCGCACGAAGTTGACGTCTTCCGGCAACTGCTCGGCCCATGGATTGATGGTCGACTCGAACTGATAGCAGTGCGGGCAGCCGTACCAGAACAACTCGACCACTTCGATCTGCCCCGGCTTGGACACCGGTACCGGGCTGGCCAGCTCGACGTACTGCTTGCCGGCTTCGATGGTGTCGGCGTGGGCGGTCATGCCCAACAGGCTCGCGCTGGCGAGGACGGCGGTGAGAATCAGGTTACGCATGCGTGACTCCTTGGCGATGAGGTACTGCGGCGGCAGCTGCATTTCGACCGGCGGCTGCGCGGCAGGTTCCGGCTATTGTAGCGGCGGCGCAAATGAAAAAGGGCGGCCTCAGCCACCCTTTTCCTGTGTCACCGCGTTTCACCCAGTCAGGCGATCAGTGCAGACCCTGCACGTAGCTGGACACGGCTTCGATGTCTTTGTTGCTCAGCTTGGCGGCGATGGCGCGCATGATCATGCTGTCGCCATCGTTGGTGCGGTTGCCTTCGCGGAAATCGGTCAGCTGCTTGGCTACGTAGCCGGCATGCTGGCCGCCGAGTTGCGGGAAGCCCGCGGCATCGAGGCCGGCGCCATTCGGCGAGTGGCAACCGGTACAGGCCGGCATGCCTTCGGTGAGCTTGCCGCCGCGGAACAGCGCTTCGCCGCGCGCGACCAGCTGCGGATCGGCCGCGCCGACACTCATTTTCTGGCTGGCGAAGAACGCCGCGATGTCTTGCATGTCCTGATCGCTCAGGTTGTCCAGCATGCCGGTCATTTCCACGATCGGACGAGCACCGGACTTGATATCGTTCAGCTGCTTGAGCAGATAACGTTCGCCCTGACCAGCCAATTTCGGGAAGTTCGGGGCCGGGCTGTTGCCATCGGCACCATGACACGCGCCACACACGGCAACCTTGCCCTGACCGGCAACGGCGTCGCCGGCGGCATGGGCCAGGCCGGTGATGCCCAGGGTCAACAGCAGACTCACGAGTACTTTGTTCATCAGCTAATCCAACTACGGCTAAGAGAGAAAGAGTTAGGGGCCGGGCTTACTCGGTCATCAACTTGATGACAGCTTGGTAATCCTCGGCCGTGCAGTCCATGCACAAACCGCGCGGCGGCATGGCATTCAACCCATTGGTGACGCTCTGTACCAGCACGTCCATACCTTTGGCCAAGCGTGGCTCCCAGGCAGCCTTGTCGCCTTTTTGCGGCGCCATCGGCAGTTGACCATTGTGACAGGCCGCGCAAGCACGGGCATACACAGCTTCTGGATCTTGGGCAGCTTGGGCATTGAACGACAACATCAATACACCGGCAGCAAGCAGCATTTTTTTCATCAGATCAGCCTCATCAGGGAGGGGAACGTACTGCTTTCTAGGGGCAGATGATCTAAATCGTTCCCGTGAACACTTATCCTGCGGGTGGGACAAAGCGCACACAAAATCTGCGGCATTATATACTGACGCCACTGAAACGGAAACGACGCCGCTTGCCACGCCGCGTAGCGCCCAGCAGGATGCGCGCAAATGTCGCAAGGCCCACACGCCTGCCAACCGGCCATAAAACCCGACTACGCTCGGCTATGCTGCGTTGCAGTCGGGCACCTGGCACGCAGTCTAGTGTGCCCGCAGAGGTACGTGAAACGAGTAATGCTCGGGCACTCACCGTACACTTCGCGTCTTTGAACCGATTACTGTGCTGGCGCCCTTTCGAGTCTGCCTTGGCTGTTAGCGGCGCGGGGCTTGCCCTATGCCGAGCCAGCGCGCGCGAGATTTTCCACGGTTTGCCAATCCTTTTACGCCCGCCCTCACCGGATACCCTGATGCAAGCAAAGAACCCCATCATCGGCCTGTGCCAACAAGCCACTTTCCTGATCAGCGCGGCCAAGGTCGACCAATGCCCGGAGGATCAGGGCCACGAAGTGGCTTTTGCCGGGCGCTCCAACGCCGGTAAATCCAGCGCGCTGAACACCCTGACGCACGCCAGCCTGGCACGCACCTCGAAAACCCCGGGGCGCACCCAGCTGCTCAACTTCTTCCGCCTGGACGAGGAACGGCGCCTGGTCGATCTGCCCGGCTACGGTTACGCCAAGGTGCCGATCCCACTGAAACTGCATTGGCAAAAACACCTGGAGGCCTACCTGGGCAGCCGCGAAAGCCTGCGCGGTTTGATGCTGATGATGGACATTCGCCACCCGCTGACCGAGTTCGATGTCTTGATGCTCGACTGGTCGGCGGCCAGCGAAATGCCCATGCACATCCTCCTCACCAAGGCCGACAAGCTGGCCTTTGGTGCCGCCAAAACCGCCCTGCTGAAAGTGCAGCAGGACATTCGCTCGCGCTGGGGCGAGCGCGTCTCCATCCAGCTGTTCTCGGCGCCGAAACGCATGGGTATCGAAGAGGCACAAGCGGTGCTGGCCGACTGGCTGGAACTGCTGGAACAACCGGAAGACGAAGACTGAGGCCGCCGGCCAATGGCGGGCTTTAGCCCACCATTGAACGGGTCGACGTAGTTTTCTGCGGGCAAAAGAAACCCCGAACTTCGTATGGGGAGGGAGAAGTTCGGGGTTTAAGGGTCTGAACCGCTAGGGCGGGGTTCAGATGTCTGCCAACACTTAACACAACAAAGGAGCATTGAAGGGCTTTAACGGCCATTCCTAAACTCTGACTGCCCGCGCAAATGCAAAGTTCAGCCTTTTTTTAGAATCTATTGGCAATAAAACCTGTAGAGCTGATGCGTAAACGCTTTAAAAACCCCGCCACCTGCGGCGTTATGCCGCAGGCAATCCGGTTATTGGCAGGCGAACTCAGTGCGCCTCGTCCCAGTTATCGCCGACGCCCACCTCGACCAGCAGTGGCACATCCAGCGCTGCGGCGTTGCCCATCAGCGGCTTGATCTGCTCACGCACCTGCTCGACCAGATCCTCACGCACTTCAAGTACAAGCTCGTCGTGCACCTGGAGGATGACCTTGGCATCCAGGCCGGATTCGCTCAGCCAGCCGTCCACCGCGACCATCGCGCGCTTGATGATGTCCGCCGCCGTGCCTTGCATCGGCGCGTTGATCGCCGTGCGTTCAGCGCCTTTGCGCAGCGCCTGGTTCTTCGCGTGGATGTCCGGCAGATACAGGCGACGGCCGAACAGGGTTTCGACAAAACCCTGTTCGGAAGCCTGCTCGCGGGTGCGCTCCATATAGGCCAGCACGCCGGGGTAGCGGGCGAAATACACGTCGATATAGGCCTGCGCCTGCTTGCGGTCGCAGCCGATCTGCTTGGCCAAGCCGAAGGCGCTCATGCCGTAGATCAGGCCGAAATTGATCGCCTTGGCGCTGCGGCGCTGATCAGCCGTGACCTCATCCAGCGCTACGCCGAACACTTCGGCAGCGGTGGCCTTGTGCACGTCACGACCGTGGCGGAAGGCATCCAGCAGGCTTTCGTCCTTGGCCAGGTGGGCCATGATGCGCAGCTCGATCTGCGAATAGTCCGCCGCCAGCAGCTTGTAGCCCTTCGGCGCGACAAAGGCCTGGCGAATACGCCGACCTTCAGCAGTGCGGATCGGGATGTTCTGCAGGTTCGGGTCGGTGGACGACAAGCGTCCGGTCGCCGCCACCGCCTGGTGATAACTGGTGTGGATGCGTCCGGTGCGCGGGTTGATCTGCTCCGGCAGACGGTCGGTGTAGGTGCTTTTCAGTTTGCTTAAAGAACGGTACTGCATCAGCACCTTGGGCAGTTCGAAGTCCTGCTCAGCCAGCTCAGCGAGCACCGCTTCGGCGGTGGAGGCCTGACCCTTGGCGGTTTTGCTGATCACCGGCAGGCCGAGCTTTTCGTAGAGAATCACCCCGAGCTGCTTGGGCGAGGCCAGGTTGAATTCTTCGCCGGCAATCTCGAAGGCCTGACGCTCCAGCGCCACCAGCTTTTCGCCCAGCTCGTTGCTTTGCAGGCCGAGCAGGTTGGCATCCACCAGCGCACCCTGGCGCTCGATGCGCGCCAACACTGGCACCAGCGGCATCTCAATGTCGTGCAGCACCTTGGCCAGGCTCGGCTCGGCCGAGAGTTTGCCCCACAGGTGCTGGTGCAGGCGCAGGGTCACGTCGGCGTCTTCGGCGGCATAGGGCGCGGCCTGGGCCAGGTCGATCTGATCGAAGGTCAGCTGCTTGGCGCCTTTGCCGGCGATGTCCTCAAAGCGGATATTGCTGTGATCCAGGTACTTGAGCGCCAGGCTGTCCATGTCGTGGCGGGTCGCCGTGGCGTCCAGCACATAGGATTCGAGCATGGTGTCGAACGCCACGCCCTGCACGCGGATCGGCGTTGAGGCATTGGCGAGGATATTGATGTCGTACTTGGCGTGCTGGCCAACCTTGGCCTTGTGCGGGTCTTCCAGAATCGGCTGCAACGCCTTGAGCACCGCATCGCGATCCAGCTGCGTCGGCACGCCCATATAGGAGTGGGCGACCGGAATATACGCCGCTTCGCCGGCCTTGACCGCAAAGGACAGGCCGACCAGCTGGGCTTTCTGTGCATCCAGGCCGGTGGTTTCGGTGTCGAAGGCGATCAGCTCGGCGTTGCGCAGTTTTTCCAACCAGACGTCGAACTGCGCCTGCTCGAGGATGCACTGGTAGTCACCCAAAGCGACCGGGGCCTGAACCTCGGCGGGCGCTTCACTGACCACCTCGGCGACGGCTTCGGCGCGCGGCAGCTCGGCGGCGCTGGCACTGGGCGCCAGGGCGAACAGATCATCGGCAGCCGCCTTGACCACGGGTTTGGCCACGGCCGCCGGGTTGGCGCGCAGCAGTTCATCGCGCCAGCTCTTGAATTCCAACTCGGCGTACAGCTCGATCAGCGCCGCTAGATCGGCTTCGCCCGGGTGCAGCGAGTCGATGGCGATATTCAGCGGCACGTCGAGTTTGATGGTCGCCAGCTCATAGGACAGGTAAGCCATCTCGCGGTGTTCTTCGAGCTTGGCTGGTAGGGTCTTGGCGCCGCGGATCGGCAGTTCCGGCACCTTGTCGAGGTTGGCGTAGAGCACATCCAGACCACCACCGACCCCCACCAACAGGCCCAGCGCGGTCTTCTCACCCACGCCCGGCACACCCGGGATGTTGTCGACCTTGTCGCCCATCAGCGCCAGGTAATCGATGATCAGCTCAGGACCGACGCCAAATTTCGCTTTCACGCCATCGATGTCGTAGACGCTACCGGTCATGGTGTTGACCAGGGTAACGTGCGGGCACACCAGCTGCGCCATGTCCTTGTCACCAGTGGAAATCACCACGTCGCGGCCTTCGCCGGCACACTGGCGGGCCAGGGTGCCGATCACGTCATCGGCCTCCACTCCCTCGACGCACAGCAGCGGGTAACCCAGGGCGCGCACGCTGGCATGCAGCGGCTCGACCTGCACGCGCAGGTCATCGGGCATCGACGGCCGGTTGGCCTTGTACTCGGCGTACAGCGCATCGCGGAAGGTGCCGCCCTTGGCGTCGAAGACCACCGCGAACGGACTCTTCGGGTATTGCTTGCGCAGGCTCTTGAGCATGTTCAGCACGCCCTTCACCGCCCCGGTGGGCAAGCCCTTGGAGGTGGTCAGCGGCGGCAGGGCATGGAAGGCGCGGTACAGGTACGAGGAACCGTCGACCAGAACGAGAGGGGCGTTTGACATGAGCAAGATCAACCTTTTCGACAGGTGCGGCGCTAGAATGAGCGCATCGTTGACGACAAAGGGACAAGGTTACCATGCGCACACTTAATCGCCTGTTGCTGGCCAGTTTGCTGGCATTCGCTTCGATTGCGGCGCATGCGGACGATGCCCCCTCGGCCGAGCCTGACGTCACCATTCGCCAGGATGGCGACCGCACCATCCAGGAATACCGGGTCAACGGCTTCCTCTATGCGATCAAGGTCATCCCCAAAGGCGGCAAACCCTATTTCCTGGTGCGCGCCGATGGCAGCGACGGCAACTTCGTGCGCTCCGACGACCCGGACATGTTGATTCCGGCCTGGGAAATTTTCAGTTGGTAAAGAGGCATAGGGCCTAATTATGTCGGTGTTCACCCCCCTGGAGCGTCACGAGCTCGAAACCTTTCTCGCCCCCTATGGCCTGGGTCGTCTACGCGACTTCCAGGGCATTGCCGCTGGTAGCGAGAACAGCAACTTCTTCGTCAGCCTGGAGCAGGGCGAGTTTGTCCTGACCCTGATCGAGCGCGGCCCGAGTGACGACCTGCCGTTCTTTATCGAGCTGCTCGACGTGCTGCATGACGCTGGCCTACCGGTGCCCTACGCCCTGCGCACCGCCGATGGCGAAGCGCTGCGCAGCTTGGCGGAAAAGCCTGCGCTGTTGCAGCCACGCCTGGCCGGCAAGCACGTCAGTCACGCCAACCCGCACCATTGCCAGGAAGTCGGCACGCTGCTCGCGCACATTCACCTGGCCACCCGCGAGCGGGTACTGGAGCGCAAAAGCGACCGTGGTCTGGACTGGATGCTCGAAAAAGGGCCGAGCCTGGCGCTGAAACTGCCGGAGACGCAGCTACCGCTGCTGCGCGATGCGCTGGCGGAAATCCATCGGCTGAAACCGCGCATCCTGGCTCTGCCGCGGGCCAACCTGCACGCCGACCTGTTCCGCGACAACGTGTTATTCGACGGCACGCACCTGGCTGGAGTGATCGACTTCTACAACGCCTGTGCCGGCCCGATGCTCTATGACCTGGCCATCGCCCTTAACGATTGGTGCTCCAACGAGGACGGTGCGCTGGATGGCGCCCGCGCCCGCACCCTGCTTGGCGCCTATGCCGCACTGCGCCCGTTCAGCGCCGCCGAAGCCGAGCTGTGGCCGACCATGCTGCGTATCGCCTGCGTGCGTTTCTGGTTGTCACGCCTGATCGCCGCCGAGTCGTTCGCCGGCCAGGAAGTGCTGATCCACGATCCGGGCGAATTCCAGCGCCGCCTGGCGCAACGGCAACAGGTCGAGCTGCCGCTGCCGTTCGCATTCTGACGCCCCAGGGTGGGCGTCGGCCCACCCTGCAGACGCCCTCCACCGCTCAGAGGTTGTGAAAATATCGAGCGCCGTAGCGAGACCGTCTCCAGGTGTTCGCGGCAAGGCGCGCTTCGTGAAAAGGAGGGGAGTTTAGTGAGCTAAATGACCCGGCTTTTCACGAAGCGCAACGCCGCAGCGGATGTTTTGAGGCGGTCGCAGTAGGCGAGAGTTTTTTCACAGCCTCTCAGTCAAAGCGTGCCCAGACACGCCACCAGGCCAGTGGCCAGGTTATCCAGCAACGCCTCGTAACCCTGCGCATTCACCGGCAAAGCGCCGCCCATGGCATCCAGTTCGGCCAAGGTCACCGGCAGGCCAGCGGTGAGGGTTTGCGCCAGGCGCGGACGCAGCGGCGGCTCGCTGAACACGCAGGTCGGGCCGACCGCTTGCAGGCGCGTGCGCATGGCCGCGACATGCCGGGCACCGGGCTGCACTTCGCTGGCCACACTGAACACCCCGGCATGCTTGAGGCCGTAGGCAGCTTCGAAGTAGTCATAGGCCTCGTGGAAGACGAAGTAGGGCTTGCCCGCTAAACCCGCCAGGCGGCCTTTCAGGCGCTGGTCGAGGGCATTCAGACGTTCCTCGAATCCACGCAGGTTGGCCTGGTAACGCGCAGCATTGGCCGGGTCGGCCAGGACCAGGTCGGCAGCCATGCGCGCGGCGATCACCCGGGCATTGGCCGGGAGCAGCCAGAGGTGCGCGTCCAGCATGCCGGGACGGTGATCGTGGTCGTGTTCAGGCGCGGCGTGCCCATGTTCGTCGGCGTGCTCGTCATGCGCGGCATGGCTGTCGCCGAAATGGCGCAGGCTCATGCCCGGCAGGTCCTGCACCGCCACGCTGGGCTTGTCGCGCCCGCTCAGCACGCGCGGCAGAAAGCTTTCCAGGTCGGCGCCGACCCAGTAGAGCAACTCCACCTCGCGCACCTGGCGCACATCGGAGGGGCGCAGCGCGTAATGGTGTGGCGACGCACCAGGTGGCAGCAGCACCTCGGGCGCGCCGACCCCGTCCTGCACCGCGGCGGCGATCAATTGCAGCGGCTTGATACTGGTCAGCACGCGCACGTCGGCCTGGGCGGCAAGACAAGAGAACAGGGTGATGATGGACAGACTGACGATCGAAAAAAGGCGCGACACGGGGAGCACTCAAGCGGCTAGGAACAGGTAATATAATAACGTCTCCACGCCAAGCCGTCGCCGCCCATGATCTTCACACCCCTGGCCTCACGCCCGCACGACCATTCCCGCTGCGTCAGCCATGCCCTGGCCGAAGCCGAAACCATCTGCACGCGCCAAGGGCTGCGCCTGACCGCCCTGCGCAAACGCGTGCTGGAATTGGTTTGGCAGAGCCACAAACCGCTCGGCGCCTACGACATTCTCGGCGTGCTGAGCGAGGAAGATGGCCGCCGCGCCGCGCCGCCCACGGTCTACCGCGCCCTGGATTTCCTCCTGGAAAACGGCCTGGTGCACCGCATCGCCTCGCTCAACGCGTTCGTCGGCTGCAACCAGCCGGAACACGCGCACCAGGGCCAGTTCCTGATCTGCCGCAGCTGCCACGCGGCCATCGAGCTGGAGCAGGCGGCGATCAGCGATGCGATTGTCAGCAGCGCGCAGAACGTTGGGTTCCACGTAGAAAGCCAGACCGTGGAAGTGGTCGGCCTGTGCGCGGGTTGTCGGGAGGCCGCATGAGCGCTGCGCTGATCCGCCTCGACGGCATTGGTGTGCGCTTTGGCGGACAAGCCGTCCTCCAGGACGTGCAGTTGAGCGTCAAGCCGGGCGAAATCGTCACCCTGATCGGCCCCAACGGCGCCGGCAAAACCACCCTGGTGCGAGCCGTGCTCGGCCTGCTCAAGCCGGACAGCGGCAGCGTCTGGCGCAAGCCCAAGCTGCGTGTCGGCTATATGCCGCAGAAGCTGCATGTGGACGCCACCTTGCCGCTCTCGGTGCTGCGTTTTTTGCGGCTGGTGCCGGGCGTGACGCGCAGCGCTGTGCAGGTGGCGCTGGCCGAAGTCGGTGCCGAACAGGTGATCGACAGCCCACTGCAAAGCATTTCCGGTGGCGAGTTGCAGCGTGTGCTGCTGGCCCGCGCGCTGCTGCGCGAGCCCCAACTGCTGGTGCTGGATGAGCCGGTGCAGGGCGTCGACGTCAGCGGTCAGGCCGAGCTGTACCGGCTGATCACCCAGCTGCGCGACCGCCACGGCTGCGGCGTGCTGATGGTCTCCCACGACCTGCACCTGGTGATGAGCACCACCGACCAGGTGGTCTGCCTGAACCGCCACGTCTGCTGTTCCGGGCACCCGGAGCAGGTCAGTTTCGATCCGGCCTTTGTCGAGCTGTTCGGTCAGGACGCCAAGAGCCTGGCGATCTACACCCACCACCATGACCATGAGCACGATCTGCATGGCGCCGTGGTCACTGAACCGAGCGCCGGCGGCCTGAACATCAAAGGTCCCGTGCAACCGCATGTGCACGGGGATAACTGCAAACATGGCTGATTTTCTCCTCAACGCGCTGCTCGCCGGCCTGGCTCTGGCCATCGTCGCCGGCCCGCTGGGTTCCTTCGTGGTGTGGCGGCGCATGGCTTATTTCGGCGACACCCTGTCGCACGCCGCGCTGCTCGGTGTGGCCCTGGGTCTGATGCTCGACGTCAGCCCGACCCTGGCGGTAACGGTTGGCTGCGTATTGCTCGCGGTGCTGCTGGTGACCCTGCAAACCCGTCAGCCGCTGGCCTCCGACACCCTGCTGGGGATTCTTGCGCACAGCACCCTGTCCCTGGGTCTGGTGGTGCTGAGCTTTATGCAGGACGTGCGCATCGACCTGATGGGCTACCTGTTCGGCGACCTGCTCGCCGTCGGTCCGAGCGACCTGGCCTGGATTCTCGGCGGCAGCGCGCTGGTGCTGGTGTTGCTCACGCTGCTCTGGCGGCCGCTGCTGGCGATCACCGTGCATGAGGAGCTTGCACGGGTGGAGGGCCTGCCCGTGGCGGCGATTCGCCTGAGCCTGATGCTGCTGATCGCCGTGGTGATCGCCGTGGCGATGAAAATTGTCGGCGTGCTGCTGATCACCTCGCTGCTGATCATTCCCGCCGCCGCCGCCCAGCGCCATGCGCGCACGCCCGAGCAGATGGCGCTGGGCGCCAGTTTGCTGGGCATCGTCGCGGTGTGCGGCGGCCTGAGCCTATCCTGGTTCCAAGACACACCGGCCGGGCCGTCGATCGTGGTGTCCGCCGCCAGCCTGTTCTTGCTGAGTTTTGCCCTGCCGCGCCGCACAGCCTGAAACCTGCGGTTATACGGCTTCTCGTAGGGTGGGTTAGGCGCTTGTTACAGGCGGGATGGCCTGTACGATTTGCCGTTGCGCCGTAACCCAGCATCGACGCAACACGGGAGATCGCCTGGTGGGTTACGCGACGCGCCAAGGGGGCAGTGCCTGGCAGTACGGAGCATGGACCCCACGGTGAGCCTGCCACGGCGCACGGGCTGAAATATTGGTTCGGCCGGCGAGCGCAGTGTAGACTTGCGCGTTTTTTGCACAACACGAGACTCGTAGCAATGATGTCGTTCGCCTCACGTTGTCTATCTATCGTCGCGATTTCGCTGCTGTTAGCCGCTTGCCAGAGCGCACCGCAGGTGGCCAATCTGCCCACTGACGACCTGGTCAGCGCGTTCCGCCAGCTGGAGCAAAGCCTGGCCAGCGGCCAACTGAGCGCGGCGGAAAGCCAGCTCGGCAGCCTGCAACAACGCGCGACCGGCGATACCCGCCTGGAGCAATACCAGCGACAACTGGCCGAGGCGTACCTGCAGCAAGGGCAACAAGCCCTGCAAACCGGCGATCTCGACAGCGCCGCCAAGGCCCTCGGCCATGCGCGCCGCTTGATGCCGCAGGCACCGGCGCTGACCACTGGCCTGGATGGCGCCATCAACCAAGCCCGCGAGGATGAAGTGAACGCCGCCGAACAGGCGCGGCAGGCAGCCGCCAGCGCCGAAGCCGCCCGCCAGGCACAGGCGCGCCAAGTACGCCAAGCCGCCGAGCGCCAGGCGGCCGCCAGCGAGGCCAGACAACAGCCAAACGCCGCGGCGCCCGAGCGACCGGCCGCGCCGCAAGCCAAGCTGATCGATCCCGCCGCGGCCAGCAGCGTGGTGCCGCTGCCGATGCTCGACAACCAGGACAACGAACGCCTGCGCAGCCTGCTCGACCGCGTCGCCGAAGACGTCGTGGCATTCCGCTGCGCTGTGCGCATCGACGTGCGTCAGGCCAAGGATTATCCCTGGGTGGCGGCGTTGCTCACGGCGCGGATCAAACGCCTCGACCCGAATTTCAGCCCGCGGCTGAGCCAGGTGATCAAGCCCGGTCAGGTCCCGCAGCTGGTGCTGAGCCCGCAACCGCAGGACTGAGCCCCACACAGGCGGGTTCACGTAGGGTGGACATGGCGTAGCCTTGTCCACCCGGTGCAAGGCGCGGCTGCCCGCGGTGGACAAGTCGCGGCGCGAACAGGTTCGCCTTACGCGTTTTAGCTATAACCATAGGTCTACAAAGATTTTTGCGGCCTAAACAGCCACGGGTAGACTAGCCGACCTTTTATGCCTACCCGGCAACCCGACAAACCCAAAAGGTTTAACGCGTGATCGAATTCCATCAGGTCCACAAGGCGTACCGCGTCAGTGGCCAAGCCATTCCGGCCTTGCAAGCGACCGACCTGTACATCGCCCGTGGCGAGGTGTTTGGCATCATCGGGCATTCCGGTGCCGGCAAGAGCACCCTGCTGCGCCTGATCAACCGTCTGGAAGAGCCCTCGGGTGGACGCATCCAGGTCGACGGCGTGGACGCCACCGCCCTCGACGCCGATGGCCTGCGGCGTTTCCGCCAGCAGGTCGGGATGATTTTTCAGCACTTCAACCTGCTGTCCTCGAAGACCGTCGCCGACAACGTCGCCCTGCCGCTGAAACTGGCTGGCGAATTGTCGCGCCGCCAGATCGATGAGCGCGTCGCCGCGCTGCTGGCGCGGGTCGGCCTCAGCGAGCATGCCAGCAAATACCCGGCGCAACTGTCCGGCGGGCAGAAGCAGCGCGTCGGTATCGCCCGCGCCCTGTCCACCGAACCGAAGATCCTGCTCTGCGACGAAGCCACCAGCGCCCTCGACCCGCAGACCACCGCCTCGGTCTTGCAGCTGCTGGCCGAGATCAACCGCGAGCTGAACCTGACCATCGTGCTGATCACCCATGAAATGGACGTGATCCGCCGGGTCTGTGACCGCGTTGCGGTGATGGACGCCGGTGCGATTGTCGAACTGGGCTCGGTGGCCGAGGTATTCCTGCACCCGCAGCACCCGACCACCAAGCGCTTCGTCCAGGAAGCCGAGCACGTCGACGAGCACGAACAACACGACGACTTCGCCCATGTTCAGGGCCGCATCCTGCGCCTGACCTTCCAGGGCGAGGCCACCTATGCGCCGCTGCTCGGCACCGTGGCACGCGAGACCGGAGTGGATTACAGCATCCTCGCCGGACGCATCGACCGTATCAAGGACACCCCCTACGGCCAGTTGACCCTGGCCCTGACCGGCGGCGACCTGGATGCCGCGCTGGCGCGCCTCAAAGCCGCCGACGTGCACCTGGAGGTGCTGCGCTGATGGACGCCCTACTGACCCGTTTATTGCCCAACGTCGACTGGACCGAGATCGGCTACGCCAGCCTGGACACCCTGAGCATGCTCGGCGGTTCGCTGCTGTTCACCATCGTGCTCGGCCTGCCGCTCGGCGTGCTGCTGTTCCTCACCGGACCACGGCAGATGTTCGAACAGAAGGCGCTGTACGGCGTCATCTCGCTGCTGGTGAACATCCTGCGCTCGGTGCCGTTCGTGATCCTGTTGATTGTGATGATTCCCTTCACCGTCATCGTCACCGGCACCTCGCTGGGGGTGGCCGGCGCCATCCCGCCGCTGGTGGTTGGGGCCACGCCGTTCTTCGCCCGCCTGGTGGAAACCGCGCTGCGTGAAGTGGACCGCGGCATCATCGAGGCAACCCAGGCGATGGGCGCGACCACCCGACAGATCGTGGTCAACGCGCTGCTGCCGGAAGCGCTGCCGGGCATCGTCGCGGCGGTCACCGTCACCGCCATCACCCTGGTCTCCTACACCGCCATGAGCGGCCTGATCGGCGGCGGCGGCCTCGGCGACCTGGCGGTGCGCTACGGTTACCAGCGTTATCAACCCGACGTGATGGTGGTCACCGTGGTGCTGCTGTTGGTGCTCGTACAAATTCTGCAAACCGTCGGCGACAAGCTGGTGGTGCATTTCTCCAGAAAGTAACCAGCAGGCGACCGGCTACCCGCCGGACCCTGCGCCATCCCACAAGGAGTTTCAACGATGAAAAAACTGCTCGCTGCCATCGCCGCCGTTGCCGCCTTTTCTGCCCAGGCGCAACCCCTGACCGTCGCCGCCACCGCGGTGCCGCATGCGGAAATCCTCGAATTCGTCAAACCGGCCCTGGCCAAAGACGGCGTCGAACTGAACGTCAAAGTCTTCACCGACTACGTGCAGCCCAACGTGCAGGTGGCCGAGAAGCGCCTGGACGCCAACTTCTTCCAGCACCAGCCGTACCTGGATGAGTTCAACAAGAGCCGCGGCACCACGCTGGTCAGCGTGGCCGGCGTGCACGTCGAACCCTTCGGCGCTTACTCCAGCACCGTCAAAAGCCTGGCCGAACTGCCGCAAGGCGCCAACGTGGTGATCCCCAACGACGCCACCAACGGCGGCCGCGCCCTGCTGCTGCTGGAAAAGGCTGGGCTGATCAAGCTGAAAGATGCGAGCAACATCCTCGCCACGCCGAAAGACATCGCCGAGAACCCCAAGTCGATCAAGGTGCGTGAGCTGGAAGCGGCGACCCTGCCGCGCGTGCTGACCCAGGTCGACCTGGCGCTGATCAACACCAACTACGCGCTGGAAGCCAAGCTCAACCCGACCAAGGACGCCCTGATCATCGAAGGCAGCGACTCGCCCTACGTCAACATCCTGGTCGCCCGCGCGGACAATCAGGACAGCGTGGCCATGCAGAAACTGGCCAAGGCGCTGAACAGCGCTGAAGTCAAAGCCTTCATCCTGGAGAAATACCAGGGTGCCGTGGTGCCGGCGTTCTAAGCCACACCCGTTCCGCCGAGAAAGCCCGCCGCGCGCGGGCTTTTTTCTGGCTATGTACCCGTTAACTGTGTGTACGCAGATTCGGTAGGGTGGGTTAGTGGCGCTGAGGCGGGCTGGCAAAGCAACTGCGCAATGGCTGCGCCACGTAACCCACCCAGCGCTAATCGGCCTATCCCCTTTGGTGGGTTACGGCGCAACTGACTATGCAGCAGCCGCTAGTCCGTGGTCATGCGCCTAACCCACCCTACGCATTACCGCGCTCCAGGCATCGCGTAGCCGGCTGCACGTTTCAACACATAACGGGGACATAGTCTTTTTTCTGCACGCCGGCTGGCTGGCGACGAGAGCGTCGTCAGCCGCTGGGGCGGCCTATCGACACGCATCGCGGGCCGTCTCGCGCAGGCAGTCGAGCAGGCACTCCAGCGCCGGCTGGCGCTGGGCGCGGCGCAGCACCGCGACCAGTTCACGGCAAAAGGTCAGCTCGCCGAGTTCGATGATCCGCACGTGCGTCGGCCGTTGCAGCCACAACCCGGCGCGCGGGATCAACGACACGCCGAGGCCGCACTCGACCATGCGCACGATGGCTTCCAGTTCGTCCAACTCCAGCGCCTCACGCACCGCCAGGCGCTGCTCGCGGAGAAACTGGCTGACCCGCCGCCCACCGAACGAGCTGCGGTCATAGCGCACGAACGGCTGTTCGGCGAGCAGGCGCAGCGGCTCGTCGCCCTCGACATCCAGCGGCGCGATCAGCACGAAAGGTTCACGCGCCAGAGCAATCTGCAGCAGCTCTTTGGGCAGCTCGAACGGCGGTTTGATCAACAGCGCCAGGTCCAACTCGCCGGCATCCACCTGGCTCAGCAAATTCAAGGACACGCCGGGCACCAGCTTCAGCTCGACCCGCGGTGCCGCGGCGCGAAAACGCGGCAGCGTCTCCGGCAGCAGGCCGGTCTGCAACGTGGCGATGGCACCAATCTTCAGCTCGCCCTGCCACTCGGCAGCCGAGGTTGGCAGGGCCATCTGTGCGTACAGCGCGAGCATCTGCTCCGCCAGGGGCAGGGCATGCCGCCCGGCGGCATTCAGCACCGCGGCGCGACCGCTGCGGTCAAACAGGCGCACGCCGAGGCCGTGCTCCAGCACGCGCATCTGCGCGCTGACCGCCGACTGGGTCAGGCCAATATGCTGCCCCGCCGCCGCAAAGGTGCCATGCCGGGCAATCATCACCAAGGTCTTCAGCTCACGCAGCATGGACGCCTCTATTGATTAATTTTGCTTGTGCTTATGAGCAAGGATATTCGCTTTTAATCAGTATCGTTGTTACTAGAATCAACCGGACATCACCACCAAGGAATTCACCATGGCACTCGCGCCCTTTCATCTGGCTATTCCGGTCTATGACCTTGCTGAGTCCCGGCACTTTTACGGGGAGGTGTTCGGCTGCGCCGAAGGCCGCAGCAGCGAGCACTGGGTAGACTTCGACTTCTTCGGTCACCAACTGGTGATTCACTACAGCCCGAAAACATCCTCGCAGGTCGAGGCGCACAGCAACCCGGTAGACGGGCATGACGTGCCGGTGCCGCATTTCGGCGTGGTGCTGGGCTGGGAAGACTGGGAAAAGCTGGCGGCGCGGCTGCAGGCCAAGGGCACACGGTTCGTCATCGAACCGTATATCCGCTTTCAGGGTCAGGTCGGCGAGCAGGCCACCCTGTTCCTGCTCGACCCTTGCGGCAATGCCCTGGAGTTCAAGGCGTTCAAGGATATTGGCCAGCTGTTCGCCAAATAGCTAACGGCTGGGTTGTCCCCTGCGCGGGCCGCGCCATCCAATAAGACCCTAGGATGGCTGACAACCCAGCACATCAATTTGCCGTGTTGATCAACCCCGGCAACTGCGCGGCGAGCTTCTCGTTGTTCAGCGGCGCGCGGATAAAGCCGCGCTGGGTGCCGTCCGGGCCGATGATCACCAGGTTGCCGCTGTGGTCGACGGTGTAGTTTTCCTGGCTGGTGTCGGCCGGGATGTAGGGGATGCTCACGGCATTGGCAAACTTCTGCAGGGTGGCCTCTTCACCGGTCAAGCCGAGGAAGCCGGCATCGAAGTAGTTCAGGTACTTCTTCAGTTGCTCCGGGGTGTCGCGGTGCGGATCGACGCTGACCAGCACCACGCGCAGGTTGCTCCAGGTCTCCTCCGGCAACTGGCCACGCAGCTGGCGCAGTTGGGCAAGGGTCGCCGGACAGATGTCCGGGCAGAAGGTGTAACCGAAGAACAGCAGGCTCCATTTGTCCTTGAGTTGGTCGACGGCGACCGCCTGGCCGTCCTGGTCGACCAGACTCAGCTCCGGCAGCGCACGGCTTTGCGGCAGCAGCACGATGCCAGCGTCGAGCAACTGGGTCGGATCGCCCTGGCCCTTGCTGGTCAGCACCTTGTTGACGGTAAGGCCCAGCACCAGGGCGACGATGGCAACGAGGACGAAAACGGTGATCTGGGTACGGGTCATGACACCAACGATTTACAGGTTGAGCAGCAGGTAGTGGTCGACCAACAGGGCGATAAACAGCAGGAACAAGTACCAGATACTGTACTTGAAGGTATTGATCGCCGCGTGTGGCTGGCTGTCACGGTACAACACCCAGGCCCAGTGCAGAAAGCGCGCGCCGAGGCCAATGGCACAGACCAAGTAGAGCAGGCCGCTCATGTGGATCGCGTAAGGCAGGAGGGTCACGGCGAACATCACGCAGGTGTACAGCAGGATATGCACCTTGGTGTAGTGCTCGCCGTGGGTCACCGGCAGCATCGGGATGTCGGCCTTGGCGTATTCCTCCTTGCGGTGGATGGCCAGGGCCCAGAAGTGCGGTGGCGTCCAGGCGAAGATGATCAGCACCAGCAGCAGCGGTTCGGCGCTGATATGCCCGGTGACCGCGACCCAGCCGAGCAGCGGCGGCGCCGCCCCGGCGAGGCCACCGATGACGATATTCTGCGGCGTGGCGCGCTTGAGAAAGCCGGTGTAGAGCACCGCATAACCGAGCAAGGAGGCCAGGGTCAGCCAGGCGGCCAGCTCGTTGGTGAAGGTCAACAACAGCGCCATGCCGGCCACCGCCAGCAGCAGCGCGAAGCCCAACGCCGCGGTCGGTGACAGGCGCCCAGCAGTGACCGGGCGTTTGTGGGTGCGCGCCATGATCGAATCGATGCGCCGGTCGACCACATGGTTGACCGCCGCCGCCGCCCCGGCGCACAGGCCGATGCCCAGGTTGCCGAAGATCAGTACCTGCCAGGCCACGCCGGCGCGGGTGGCGAGGAACATGCCGACCAGCGAGGTGATCAGCATCAGCACCACCACCCGTGGCTTGGTCAGCTCCAGGTAGTCGCGCCAGGTGGCGTGCTCCTGATGGGTCCGCAGTAGAGTCGCCATGGGGTCTCTCCTTGTGGTTATGCGCGGGGCAGTTCGAAGCTGCCCGAGTCTTGTGAGAGCGGTATGGGCCGCGATGCACTTGCCACGCCGGCGCTCGCGGCCAACGCCACGTGCCCAGGTGAGCGCAAGCGGTAGTTGATCAGTACCACGACCAGCAGCAGCAGCGCGCCACCGGCGTTGTGCGCCACGGCCACCGGCAGCGGCAGGTGAAACACCACGTTGCTGATACCCAGGCCGATTTGTACGCCCAAGGCCATCAGCAGCAACGTGGCCAGGCGCGCTAAACCGCTGCGGCGCAGTTGCCAGGCCAATAGCAGCAGCGCCAGGGTGACCGCCAGAGCGCCGAGACGATGGGTCATGTGGATGGCGGTGCGTGCATCGCTGTCGAGTTGGCCGCCGAGGTAGTTGGGGCCGATGTGCTGGGTCAGATGGAAGCCGTTGGCAAAATCCATCGCCGGCCACCACTCGCCGTGGCAGGTCGGCAGGTCGACGCAGGCCACGGCCGCGTAGTTGCTGCTGACCCAGCCACCGAGGGCGATCTGCCCGATCACCAACAACAGCGCGCCAGCCGCCAGGGCACGTAGGCGACGCGGTATGGCGAGGGGTGGAAAGCGTGCGGACAAGCGCAGGGTCAACAGAAACAACAGGCTGAGCGTGGCAAAACCACCGAGCAGATGCGCGGTGACCACCTGCGGCCAGAGTTTGAGGGTCACCGTCCACATGCCGAACGCCGCTTGCAGGGTCACCAGGCCGAGCAAAAACAGCGGCAGTTTTAGCGGCTGCTGCGCCTCGCCACGGCGCCGCAGCGCCTGCACCGCCAGGCCGAGAATCACCAGGCCGAGGGCGCCGGCAAAGTAGCGGTGAACCATTTCATACCAGCCCTTGGCCACCTCCACTGGCGCCTCGGGAAAACGTGTCTCGGCCAGAGCCTGTTTGTGCTCGCTCATCGGCACGCCGATAAAGCCGTAGCAACCCGGCCAATCCGGGCAGCCCAGGCCGGCGTGGGTCAAGCGCGTGTAAGCACCGAGCAAGACCACCACCACGGCCAACAGGGTGGCGAACAAGGCGAAGCGGTAACCAGGTTTGACCATCGTGGATCTCCTTGTTACGTCACAGGATGGCGGCCCCATGCGTACAACAGTGGGGTCAGCCAATCTGCGAAATCTTCAGCAAGTAGCGTAGGTCATTGAGAATCGCCTTGCCTTTGCTGGAGCTGTCGTAACGCAGCACCAGATTGCCGTGCGGGTCGACGATCCACAGTTGCGCACCCTCGACCTGGCCCGCGGTCTTGCCATAGGCCTGAGGCTCCAGCGCATAGCGCCCCAGTTGCGGATACTCGCGGCGCAACTGAGCGTCGTAGTCAGCCGCCAACGGTTGCGCACTGGCCAGGGCATGCCCGGCGCGCGCCACATCGCGGTTGAGGCCGATATGGATTTGCCGGGCAAGAAACACCAGTTGTTGGCAGTCCGCATCGCAGGCCCCCGGGGTGGTGACCAGCAACTGCCAGCGAACTTCCTCGGCGCCACTGACGCCCAGGTCGGCACGGGTTTGTCCATTGCCGAGCAGCTCGCCGTGGTAGCTGCGGGTTTCCGGCACCCAGAAACGCCACTGGTACATGGCGCTGGCCAGCAACATCGGGCCGATAACCACGGCCAGGATCAGGATCAACTGCAAGCGCCCACGCCGCCGACGGCTGGGCGATGCTTCAGGCAGGGCGATGGCTGGGTTCATGGCGAGTCTCCCGCGCGTTAGATAGACCTAAATAAATAAACAAACCGAGCAACGCCGCCGCCAGGGCAAACCATTGCACGGCGTAGCCGAGGTGTTTGTCAGGGCTCATGGCGACCACTGGCCAGTCGCTCTGAAAGGACGCAGGACCAGGCTCCAGGCGCACCTCATAGCTCAAACCGCCACGCCCCAACTGCTGCCACAGCGCGTCCGGCTTGACCTCGGTAATCAGCCGCGGCCAAGCGCTTGTCGCAGCGACCTGCTGCAATTGAAAGGCCTCGCCCAGCGGCACATACACCGACGCCGTGAGGCCGAGCGGCGTATCGGGGGTGGTGAACGTGATGGGGATGCGGCGATCCGGCCAAGGCAGCCAACCGCGATTGAGCAACAGCCAGAGGCCACTGGCCTGGTCGTAGAACGGTTGCAGCACTTCCACACCCGCCTGGCCAGCGCGGATGCGGTTATCCAGCAAGACGCTGTGGGCGGCATCGAAATAGCCATGCAAGCGCACACGCACATAAGCCGGGTCGGCATGACGCTCCAAGTCGCTCAGGCTAAT
This sequence comes from Pseudomonas sp. UBA2684, assembly GCA_002354655.1. GTDB lineage: Bacteria > Pseudomonadota > Gammaproteobacteria > Pseudomonadales > Pseudomonadaceae > Aquipseudomonas. The sequence continues at coordinate 350,072 of DELY01000050.1, read as the reverse complement.
CGGAGCCGCCAGGCGCTGGGCCTCATGAGCGGCGAGCAACTCGCGCTTTTCCTCGGCGCGCGCCAGCTGCCAGCAACCCAGGCCGATCAGCAGCGGAAACAAGGCCAGCACCACTAAGCTGGGCAACACGCCAGGGCGAAAGGTGCTCATTGGTGCCCCCCAAAAGCCCCTACGAAGCTGGCTATACTGCATATGCACCACATTCCCCTACCCCCGGAGTCACGCATGCTCAAGGCCGCGATCGTCCTCTTACTACTGGCCACCCTGGTCAGCTTGTTCAGCGGCCTGTTCTTCCTGGTCAAGGACGAGGGCCGCACCTCGCGGGTGGTCAATGCACTTACCGTTCGTGTCACCCTCACGGCCCTGACTGTCGGGCTAATCGCCTGGGGTTTCTATTCGGGCCAACTGGTGCCTCACGTCACCTGGTAACGCCGGTTCAGAGCACGTAAACGAAGACGAACAAACCGATCCACACCACATCGACAAAGTGCCAGTACCAGGCCGCCGCTTCGAAACCGAAGTGCTGATCGGCATCGAAGTGTCCGCGCAGGACGCGGACCAGCATCACCGTGAGCATTATCGCCCCCAGGGTTACGTGGGCACCGTGGAAACCGGTGAGCATAAAGAAGGTCGCGCCGTAGATACCGGAACCCAGGGTCAGCCCCAGCTCGGTGTAAGCGTGGATATATTCTTCGACCTGCAAAACCAGAAACGCGATACCCAGCAACACCGTCAGGGCTAGCCAGATCTTCAGTGGCTTGCGGTGGTTCTTGCGCAGCGCATGGTGGGCGAAGGTCAGGGTGAAGCTAGAGCTCACCAGCAGGATGGTGTTGATCAGCGGCAAACCCCAGGCGCTGATGATCCCGCTGGGCGCCGGGTAGAGTTTTGGGTCCGGGCTATTGAGCAGCGGCCAGGTGTACTCGAAACCCGGCCACAACATGTTGCTCACACCCTTGTCACCTTCGCCGCCAAGCCATGGCCCGGCCCAGGTGCGCACGTAGAACAGCACACCGAAAAACGCGGCGAAGAACATCACCTCGGAGAAGATGAACCAGCTCATGCCCCAGCGGAATGAGCGATCCATCTGCGGGCTGTACATGCCGGAGCGGCTTTCCTTGATCACATTGCCGAACCAGCCGAACAGCATGTAGGCGAGGAACAGGCCGCCAACGAAGAAGATCAGCGGGCCATTGGAATCGGGCCGATCCGCCTTGATATCGTTGAACCAGGTGCCGACGCCATAAACCGATAGCAACATGCCGAGGGTGGCAATGATCGGCCACTTGCTCTGTGCGGGAACGTAATACTGCTCGTGAGACGCCATCTTTGTTCTCCTTATTGGCCCGCCTGGGCAACCGGCGGTTTACTCGCAGTGATATCGAACAGGGTGTAAGCCAGGGTCAGGTGCTTCACGTCCGCCGGCAGGGCGCGGTCGACGATGAAGCGCACCGGCATCTCGATGCGTTCGCCCGGTTGCAGCACCTGCTGGGTAAAGCAGAAGCACTCGGTCTTGTGGAAAAACGCCGCAGCCTTGGACGGTGCCACACTGGGGATTGCCTGGGCGGTCATCGGTTTGTCCGTGGGGTTGTAGGCCACAAACAGCATTTGCGTACTGGCCCCAGGATGCACTACCAGCTCATCGGCCTCGGCGCGAAACTCCCAGACCATGTCGGCCGCATTGGTCGCCAGAAACTGCACGCGCACCTGACGCGATTCATCGCTCGTTTGCAGCCCGGCCTCATAAGCGCCGGCCGTTTTGCCGTTGATACCAAAGGCCTGACACATCACGTCGTAGATCGGCACCAGGGCGAAACCAAAGCCAAACATGCCGACCACCACCAGTAACAGGCGGGTGACCAGACGACGGGTGGACAGGGCTTCGCTCATCGGTCGGTTCCTTATTTCACTTCCGGCGGCGTGCTGAAGGTGTGGTAAGGCGCCGGCGACGGCACGGTCCACTCCAACCCTTCGGCACCGTCCCATGGCTTGGCCGCTGCCGGCTTGCCGCCACGGATGCACTTGATGACGATAAACAGGAACAGCAACTGGGTCGCACCGAACATAAAGGCGCCGACGCTGGAGACCATGTTGAAGTTGGCGAACATCATGTTGTAGTCGGGAATCCGTCGCGGCATACCGGCCAGGCCGACGAAGTGCATCGGGAAGAACGCCAAGTTCATGCCGACGAAGCTCATCCAGAAATGCAGCTTGCCGAGGGTCTCGTCATACATGTGCCCGGTCCACTTCGGCAGCCAGTAGTAGGCCGAGGCGAAGATGCCGAAGATCGCACCCGGCACCAGCACGTAGTGGAAGTGCGCCACCACGAAGTAGGTGTCGTGGTACTGGAAGTCCGCCGGGGCGATGGCCAGCATCAACCCGGAGAAGCCGCCGATGGTGAACAGGATGACGAAAGCCACCGAGAACAGCATCGGCGTCTCGAAGGTCATCGAGCCCTGCCACATGGTGCTGGCCCAGTTGAACACCTTCACCCCGGTCGGCACGGCGATCAGCATGGTGGCGTACATGAAGAACAGCTGGCCGGTCAGCGGAATGCCCACGGTAAACATGTGGTGCGCCCAGACGATGAACGACAGGAAAGCGATCGAGGCCGTGGCGTAGACCATCGAGGTGTAGCCAAACAGCGGCTTACGGGCGAAGGCCGGGATGATCGCACTGACCGCACCGAACGCCGGCAGGATCATGATGTACACCTCGGGGTGACCGAAGAACCAGAACACGTGCTGGAACAGCACCGGATCACCGCCGCCGGCCGCACTGAAGAAGCTGGTGCCGAAATGAATGTCCATCAGCATCATGGTCACGCAACCGGCCAGTACCGGCATCACCGCGATCAGCAGGAAGGCGGTGATCAGCCAGGTCCAGACGAACAACGGCATCTTCATCAGGGTCATGCCGGGGGCGCGCAGGTTGAGGATGGTGGCGACCACGTTGATCGCCCCCATGATCGAACTGATGCCCATCAGGTGCACGGCGAAGATGAAGAACGTCACGCTTTCCGGCGCGTAGGTGGTCGACAGCGGTGCATAGAAGGTCCAACCGAAGTTCGGCCCGCCGCCTTCCATAAACAGCGTGCTGATCAACATGCCGAACGCAGCGGGCAGCAGCCAGAAGCTGAAGTTGTTCATCCGCGGCAGGGCCATGTCCGGCGCCCCGACCATCAGCGGGATCATCCAGTTGGCCAGGCCGACGAAGGCCGGCATCACCGCGCCGAAGACCATGATCAGACCATGCATGGTGGTCATCTGGTTGAAGAATTCCGGCTGCACAATCTGCAGACCGGGCTGGAACAGTTCGGCGCGAATCACCATGGCCATGCTGCCGCCCAGCAGGAACATGGCGAAGCTGAACCACAGGTACATGGTGCCGATGTCTTTGTGGTTGGTGGTCAACACCCAGCGCATCAGGCCTTTGGCCGGGCCATGGTGGTGGTCAGTATGACCGTGGTCAATCACTGCACTCATGTCCTTACTCCTGAGCCTTTTTGAACGCGAGGATGTCTTTCGGCGTGACCATGTCGCCTACCGCATTGCCCCAGGCATTGCGTTCGTAGGTGATGATCGCGGCGATATCGACTTCCGAGAGTTGCTTGCCGAAGGCGGCCATGGAGGTGCCCGGCTTGCCGTTGACCACAATGTCGATGTGACCTTCGGCCGCCCCCGTGGCGATGGCCGAGCCTTTCAGAGCCGGAAACATCGGCGGCAGGCCTTCGCCGTTGGCCTGGTGACAGGCCGCGCAGGCCGTGTTGTAAGCCTTCTCGCCGCGGACCATCAGCTCGTCCATGGTCCACTCCTTACTGGTCAACTCCTTCTCGGCAGCGGCGGCGGCCTTACGTTCGGCCAGCCACACGGCAAAGTCTTCCTTCGACTTGGCTTCGACCACTACCGGCATGAAGCCGTGGTCCTTGCCGCACAACTCGGTGCACTGGCCACGAAAAATCCCCGGCTCGTCGATACGCGTCCAGGATTCGTTGATAAAGCCGGGGATGGCGTCCTTCTTCACTGCCAGCGCCGGCACCCACCAGGAGTGGATCACGTCGGCGGCGGTAATCAGGAAGCGCACCTTGGTGCCGACCGGCACCACCAGCGGCTCGTCGACCTCCAGCAGGTAGTGCTCGCCTTTTGCGGCCTGGTTATTGATCTGCGCTTTCGGCGTGGTCAGGTTGCTGAAGAACTCAACGTCCTGGCCCAGGTATTTGTAGTGCCATTTCCATTGGTAGCCGGTGACCTGAATATCCAGCTCGGATTCCGAACTGTCGTAGATCTCGATCAGGGTCTTGGTGGCCGGAATGGCCATCAGCACCAGAATCACCAATGGCACCACGGTCCAGAGAATCTCCACCGTGGTGCTTTCGTGAAAGTGCGCGGGCTGCTGCCCGGTGGAGCGACGGTGGACCAGCATCGACCAGAACATGGCGCCAAACACCACCACGCCGATCACGACACAGATCCAGAAGATGGTCATGTGTAAGTCAAACACTGAGCGGCTGACCTCGGTAGCACCGGGCGCCATGTTGATGGTCCAGCTGGCGTGCGCCGTGCTGAATACCAACCACAGCAGGATGCCCATCCAAACTCGTGGATGTCGCGTCATTGCGGGTTCCCCTTATCGTTCTTGTTATCCCGCCGGCGTTGCCTGCGGCAAAGGGATCGACTGCCATAACTGCTGGCGACTACTTCGAAACCTCTCCGTGCCGAAGCCCGTCCGGTTCCATCAGGTACTGCCTTTCGAAATCGAGTATAGACGGCGACTTCCACCTGGCAACGCCAAAACGCAAATGACCGAAGCCGCGCAAGGCTTGTCCTAAACGCCACGCTCGCGGCGGACGGGAAAAATTGGCAACGCCGCCATATAGCGCGCTCGCATAAGCATTAAAAAATTATGACAATCGCGTCTTAGCAGTCGCGTTCTGCCAGCTATGGTTCACGCCCATGTCCTCACATCAGGAGCAGTCATGAACACCCCCGCCTTGCGCGAGCTGATCCAGCGCGCCCACCAACACGAAGCCAATAGCGGTCATCTCGGCCGTCAACTGCAAGCCCAGCTCGGCCGCCTGCACCCGTCGATCCGCTTGCCGAACACCGACACCCTGGGTGTCCTCACGCGCTTTGTCGCGGCCTATATCGAACAGGTGCCGGAGGTCTTGGAAGCGGCCAATCAGGTCGCGCGTGAAGCCGGCATCGAGGCGCAAATCAAGCCGGTGCTGAAGGTTGCCGAACAGTTTTTTCTGCAACCACCGGCGCTGATGGCCGGGCACGAAGGCCTCGACGGCCTGCTCGACGAGGCTTACCTGGCGCATCGCCTGGTCGAGGAGGTCAACGACCGTTACATCGCTCACCTGGGGCAGCCGTTGATCCCGCTGGACACCACGGTGGCCAATCTGATCGCCCACCAACTGATCGGCGAACCCTTTGCCAACCAGTTGGATGAAGCCGTGCACCATGCGGTGGACGGCATGCTCGACGAGGCCAGCTTCAGCCAGGACTCGGTGCGCGCCTACCGCGAACGCCTGAGCGACCCACAGACCGAAGCCGCCTGGCAGCGTTGGCCCTGCCTGTCGCGTCAATTAGGCGTCGAGCTGGAGCTGGATCAGGCGCGCGTAGCCAGTTGAGGCCGCGCCGCGGGCGCTTCAGCCCTGTGGGTAACGAGCGCGCGGCGTGGCCATTGGCACCTTCTCGCCATCGAGTGGCAGGAAGCTGCCAAGCTCGGCGTCATAAGCCTTGATCTGGCTGGTTTCGATGTCATAGACCCAACCATGGATGAACAGCTGGCCGCTGGCCAGGCGCGAGGCCACTGAGGGGTGGGTGCGCAGGTGGTCGAGCTGGGCGACGACGTTCTCCTCGGTGAGCACCTCGAGGGTTTCCTGGTCGGTGCTGCAGGTGCAGTTTTCCGCGACCACGGTGCGCGCTACTTCGGCATGGCGCAGCCAAGCCTTGACCGTCGGCATGGTTTCCAGCGACTGCGGATTGAGTACCGCCTTCATCGCGCCGCAATCGGAATGGCCGCAGATGACGATGTGCTGCACATCCAGCGCCATGACCGCGTACTCGATGGCGGTCGACACGCCGCCCATCATCTGCCCGTAGGGCGGGACCACGTTACCGACGTTGCGGTTGACGAACAGATCGCCCGGGGAGCTCTGGGTGATCAACTCGGGCACCACGCGCGAATCGGCGCAAGTGATGAACATGGCGCGGGGGTTCTGCGCGGTGGCGAGCTTCTTGAACAGCTCTTCCTGCTGCGGAAAGACCTCGTTACGGAAGTGCTTGAAGCCGTCGACGATACGCTTCAGCGCCTGTTCGGCGGTTTCACTGCCCTCGTGGGCCTTGAGTGGAATGACCTGATGTTTGTAAGGCATACCCTTGACCTCTGTAGACCTGAAATGGCGCTGTTAAGCGACAGCTTCTGCGGGTGGCGAGTCACACACTCAGTGTCGCCTCAGGCGAAAGAAGCGACAACCTGCGGTTCTGGCATTTCGTGGCCGGGCATGTCAAAGCAGGGCGAGTTGACCGCCGGGCGGACAAAATTTCGAGCCATCTAGGTCGAAGCCCGCACGACGGTTCAACCCGAGGCGTTTTATCGCCACGGCGAACCGCTGCGCCAGCAGCCCGGCAAAAACCCCTTGGCCAGTGAAACGATGACCGAAGCGGCTGTCATACAGCTCACCACCCCGGCTCTGGCGGATCAGGCTGAGCACATGCTCGGCGCGTTGCGGGTAGTGCGCGTGCAACCACTCCTCGAACAGTGGCGCCACCTCGCGGGGCAGGCGCACGAACATATAGCCGGCACTCTGCGCGCCAGCACGCTTGGCCTGCTCGAGCAGGCGTTCGAGTTCCATGTCGTTGATCATCGGGATCATCGGCGCACACAACACCCCGACCGGAATGCCCTGGCCACGCAGCACGCGAATGGCACGCAGACGTGCGGCCGGCGCTGCGGCGCGGGGTTCGAGGATGCGCTTGAGCTCATCATCGAGGGTGGTCAGGCTGATCATCACCGCCACCAGCCGCTGGCGCGCCAACTCGCTGAGCAAATCGAGGTCGCGCAGGATCAGCGAACCCTTGGTCACGATGGTCAGCGGATGGCGGTAACGCAACAGCACCTCGAGGATCTGTCGGGTCAGCCGCTGTTCACGCTCGATCGGTTGATAGGGGTCGGTGTTGCTCCCCAGGGCGATGGGTGCGCAGACATAACCGCGCATGGATAACTGTTGTTCGAGCAGCGCTGCGGCGTTGGTCTTGGCGATCAGCCGGGTCTCGAAATCAATACCCGGCGACAGATCCCAATAGGCGTGGCTAGGCCGTGCGTAGCAGTAGATGCAACCATGCTCGCAGCCCCGGTAGGGGTTGATCGAGCGGTCGAACGGCAGGTCCGGCGACTGGTTGCGGGTGATGATGGATTTCGCGGTTTCCGCACGCACTTCGGTGGCGCGGCTTGGCGGTACTTCCTGGAACCAACCGTCGTCGCTGGCGATGATCTGGGTCGGCGCATAGCGGTTGAACGGGTTGCTGGCGGTGCCGCGACCACGCGGCGGCAGGGAAACGGACATGGCTTGGCTCCCGCTAAATACTGTATAAATATACAGTTATCCTACTCCGCCACCAAGTACCTGTCGTCGCGCCTATGGCTCGCCGAGCGGCGCCGCGACCGCGGCCTCTTCTGGACGCTGGGCGTAGCGCTGGGCGAGCACCGCGCAGACCATCAGTTGAATCTGATGGAACAGCATCAGCGGCAGGATCAGCAAGCCGATGGGGCCGCCGGCGAACAGCACCTGAGCCATCGGCACGCCAGTGGCCAGGCTCTTCTTCGAGCCGCAGAAGAGAATGGTGATGCGGTCTTCCTGGCTGAAGCCCAGCCATTTACCGAGCAAGTAGGTGAGCAGCAAAGCCAGCGCCAGCAGCACGCAGCAGGCCAGCAGCAGGCCGCCCAACACCGGCAGCGACACCTGCTGCCAGAGGCCGTCGACCACCGCCGCGCCGAACGCGCTGTAGACCACCAGCAGGATCGAGCCCTGGTCGACGAACTTCAGCCAGTCCTTGTTGCGCCCGACCCAGGCGCCGATCCAGCGCCGCGCAATCTGCCCGGCGATAAACGGCACCAGCAGTTGCAGGGTGATCTTGCCGATGGCGTCCAGGGTCGAGCCGCTATCGCCCTGCACGCCCAGCAGCAGGGTCACCAGCAATGGCGTGAGGAAGATGCCAAACAGGCTGGAGGCCGCCGCGCTGCAGATCGCCGCCGGGATATTGCCCCGCGCCAGTGAGGTGAAGGCGATGGCCGATTGCACCGTGGCCGGCAGCGCGCAGAGGTAGAGCATGCCCAGGTACAGCTCGACGCCGATCAGCGGTGCCAGCAGCGGCTTGAGCGCCAGGCCGAGCAGGGGAAAGAGGATAAAGGTGCAGGCGAACACCAGCAGGTGCAGGCGCCAGTGGCTGGCACCGGCGATGATCGCTGCGCGCGAGAGCTTGGCGCCGTGCAGGAAAAACAGCAGGGCGATACCCAGGTTGGTGATCCAGCCAACGGCCACGGCGGCCTGGCCACTGGCCGGCAGCAGGGTGGCGAGGGCGACCACGCCGATCAGGGTCAGGGTGAAGTTGTCGGGCAGCAGGCGGGAGCGGGCCATGGCAGTGTCGTCCGAAGCAGGGGCAAGGCTATTGCCATTGAGGATGCCGCCACTCTACCGTGGTCACTTATTACCGACTAACGTGACCAAGCCAGATAATGTCGCCAAACGGACAAACTTCGCTGCCCGAACGCACGATCCCCGCGCTGCGTCAGTTGCCGCGCGCGCTGTATGCGCGCACCGAATCCCTGACGCAGCAAGTCGGCACGCCGCGCCACAGCCATCCCTGGGTGCAGTTGTCCTACGCCACCCAGGGCGTGCTGCATGTGCACACCGCCGCCGGCAGTTTCGTCGCCCCGCCGCAACGGGCGATCTGGGTGCCGGCGGGCCTGGAACACGAGGTGATCAGCTCGCCGCACACGGAAATGCGCAGCCTGTACCTGGAGCGGGCCGCCACCGCCTGGGCGCCGGCGCATTGCCGAGTGCTGGAGATCGACCGGCTGACCCGCGAGCTGATCGAGCGCTTCTGCGCCGGACCGGTGGAATACGACGAGGCGGGCGCCGACGGGCGCCTGGCGCAGGTGTTGCTCGACCAGTTGCGCGCCGCGCCGGAAGTCCGCCTGTCCCTGCCGTTGCCCAGCGACCCGCGCTTGCAGCAGCTGTGCCGCCAGTTGCAGGCGCACCCCGAAGACAAACGCAGCCTCGGCGACTGGAGTACCCAGCTGGGCGCCTCGGAGAAAACCCTAAGCCGCCGCTTCCTGCGCGACACCGGCCTGACCTTCCGCGCCTGGCGCCAACGCCTGCGCCTGCTCGGCGCCCTGAGCCCGCTGGAGCGCGGCCAGCGCGTCACCGACGTGGCGCTGGCCTGCGGCTACGAATCGACCTCGGCCTTTATCGCCGCCTTTCGCCAGCAGTTTGGCGCCACGCCGGGGGAGTTCTTCCGCGACTGAGCGGCGCACACCCGTTGCCGCGTGGCGATATCGCATTTACGCATCGGCGCCCGGGCCGATAAGCATCTGCGCGAGCACGCTGAACGGTTAATGACCGAGGCGCTGCGCCAAGTCATCGCGCACTATGGGCGAGGAGAGGCAACCCAGCAGCGCAGCCTCCAACGGCGAAGGTGACTCACTCACCGGTCTGCTCGGCCGGAATGCGCACCTGCCGCGCGCTGTAGGGCGCGCTATCGCTCAGATCCAGCTGTAACCGAGCGGCCGCCGCCAGCTCGCGGGCGCGCCAGTAGAGGAAAAAATCGGTCGCAAAAAACCCCTCGCTACGCGCCATGACCTCGGCCATCGCCCGCGCCAAAGGCTGCCACTGCGCCGTGCAGAACCGCAACAGTGGCTCATCGACACAGGCGTGCTCGCGAGGCTCGAAGGCGCCGGCGTGATACAGGCGAATCGCGGCGTTGTCCGCAAGCTGCTGGCGCCATTGGCTGGCGAGCCACTGCCGGCGCGCCGG
>DELY01000050.1:339077-339982 GCA_002354655.1 Pseudomonas sp. UBA2684 | reverse complement strand
GAGCCACTGCCGGCGCGCCGGTTCGAGCCGTCGCCGTTGCGCATAGCGCGCGACTAACTCTGCCGGGCAGCACAAGGACACCGTGCGCCGGGGCGGCAACTGCGGATTGCCGCAGGCGACTTCCCACAACTCGACGGCCGAACCTTCCAGCGCCTGGGCCAGACGCGCCAGCAGCAGCTGTTCGGAACAGCTGTCGCCGTGCCACACGGTGAGCGCACGGCCGGCGCTGGCCAGCCCGGCGAGCCAATCGGCATCCGCGCTCAGCCCGGCAGCGAAATCGGGCAGCGGCTGCACCGATTGCGACCAGACGCTTTGCCAGTAGGCGCTGCGAGCGGCGCACGGCGCGGTGTCGATACCCTGCAACGGGCCGACGGCCAGGTCGTCGCGCATCACCCGCAACGACTCGGCCGCCAGTGCCGGGCCGAGGACGAACGTCACACCCGCGACGGCCGCATCACCACAGACCAAGTGCCACATAGGCCCTCCTTGGCGGCTTGTTTATTCGCTAGGTTTGTTCCCTGGCGGCCAGCCTACGAGCCGCCGCGGCACGACGTTAACCATGACTCCCGGTCATTTTTTCAGTTTGGGATTGGGGAAGAACTGCACCGCCTGCACCTTGGGATCGGCCGCCTTGGGTTTTAGGGCGCTGACATTGACCCGCGTCGGCAGCTCCCTGGGCACCGAATTGCCGCGCTCATCCAGGGTGTCGGCGTAGCCGCAGGCCACGCATTCGCGGTGCGGCACGCCATCGACGTTCCACATCTGGATCTTGTCCATCTCGCTGCACGCCGGGCACACCGCCCCGGCGATAAAGCGTTTGTTGGTAGTACTCATAGATAATCCAGTTTCAGGCTGTGTGAGAACGTAGCGAGCGACGGTTAGGCAAGGCAAAAACAGGCGAGGAA
>DELY01000050.1:323405-339022 GCA_002354655.1 Pseudomonas sp. UBA2684 | reverse complement strand
CAAGGCAAAAACAGGCGAGGAAGCGGAGTTTACTGGCTGTAAATGAGCTTCCCGAGCCTGTTTTTAACGCAGGATAACCGAGCGCAGTAGTTCTCACGCAGTCTGTCATGCCGCCTCCGTGCTCAGGCCAAGGTGGCGCAGCAGGGCATCGATGCGCGGCTCGCGGCCACGAAAGTCGACGAACAGCACCATCGGTTCCTGCGAGCCGCCACGCGCCAGAATCGCCTCACGGAAGGCGCGCCCGGTGTCGCGGTTGAGTACGCCGTCTTCCTCGAATTTGGAGAAGGCATCGGCGCTCAGCACTTCGGCCCACTTGTAGCTGTAGTAACCCGCCGCGTAACCGCCGGCGAAGATGTGCGCGAAGCTGTTGGGGAAGCGGTTGTAGGCCGGCGGACGCAGCACCGAGACCTCGGCGCGGATGCCTTCGAGCACCTCCAGTACGCTGCGACCGTCGCCATGGCTGGCGTGCAGTTCGAAGTCGAACAGGCTGAACTCGATCTGCCGCACCATCATCAGCCCGGACTGGAAGTTCTTCGCCGCCAGCATCTTGTCCAGCAGGTCCTGCGGCAGCGCCTCGCCGGTCTGGTAGTGGCCGGCGATCAGCGCCAGGCCCTCGGGTTCCCAGCACCAGTTCTCCATAAACTGGCTCGGCAGCTCGACCGCATCCCAGGCCACGCCATTGATGCCCGAAGCGCCGGCGTGCTCAACGCGGGTCAGCAGGTGGTGCAGGCCGTGGCCGAATTCGTGGAACAGGGTGGTGACTTCGTCGTGGGTCAGCAGCGCCGGCTTGCCACCGACGGCAGGAGTGAAATTGCACACCAGGTTGGCCACCGGGCTGATCAGCTTGCCGGCGGCGTCGCGACGCTTGTCGCGCGCGCCGTCCATCCAGGCACCGCCACGCTTATTGGCGCGGGCGTAGAGGTCGAAGAAGAAGCGCCCGACATGCTGGCCGTTCTCCTTGATCTCGAACAAGCGCACGTCCGGGTGCCAGCTGTCGAAGTCGGACAGCTCTTCGATCTGGATGCCGTAAAGCTTTTCGACAATGGTGAACAGGCCGGTCAGCACCTTGTCGATGGGGAAGTAGGCGCGGAGGATTTCCTGGGAAATGCTGTAGCGCTGCTCGCGCAGTTTCTCGCTGTAGTAGCCGACGTCCCAGCTTTGCAGGTCGTTGCAGCCCTGCTCGGCGGCGAAGGCTTGCAGCTCTTGCAGATCCTGGGCGGCGAACGGCTTGCCGCGTACCCCGAGGTCACGCAGGAAGTTCAGCACCTGGTCGGTGCTTTCCGCCATCTTGCTGGCCAGGCTCAGCTCGCTGTAGCTGGCGAAACCGAGCAGGCCGGCCAGTTCCTGGCGCAGGTCGAGGATCTCGGCCATCACCGGGCCGTTGTCGTGCTGTCCGGCGTTCGGCCCCTGGTCGGAGGCGCGGGTGCAGTAGGCGGCGTAGACCTCTTCGCGCAGGGCGCGGTGGTCGGCGTAGGTCATCACCGCGAAGTAGCTGGGGAATTCCAGGCTGATCAGCCAGCCGTCCAGGCCCTTGGCGGCGGCCGCCTGCTGCATCTGCGCCTTGGCCGAGTCGGTCAGCCCGGCCAGAGTGGCTTCGTCGGTGACGTGTTTGGTCCAGGCCTGGGTGGCGTCGAGCAACTGGTTGGAGAAGCGGCTGGCCAGCTCCGACAACTTCATCTGCACCGCACCGTAGCGCTGCTGCTCCGCGATCGGCAGGTCGATACCGGACAGGCGGAAATCGCGCAGGGCGTGTTCGAGGATGGTCTGCTGCGCCACATCGAAGCCGGCGGCCGGCGGGCTACTGGCCAAGGCCTGATAGGCCTCGAACAACGCGCGGTTCTGCCCCAGTTCGGTGGCGTATTCGGACAGCTTCGGCAGGCACGCTTCATAGGCCGCGCGCAGCTCGGCGTTGTTGCACACCGCATTGAGGTGGCTGACCGGGCTCCAGGCCCGCCCCAGGCGATCGTTCAGCTCGTCCAGCGCCAGCACCAGGCCATCCCAGCTCGGTGTGCCAGACTGTTGGCTAAGCAGTTCGACGAGCGCTGCCCGGTTATCGGTGAGGATCGCGTCCACCGCCGGCTCGACATGCGCCGGCAGGATGGCGGAATAGGGTGGCAGGTCGAATTGCTGCAGGAGGGGATTGCTGGCAGTCACGGGCAAGCACCTGTAATGCGAAGGAGAGAATTGGGTTATTGGGCCAAGCAAGGCATTTAACAACCCGTATGCCCTGCATCTTAATTAGAATCCGGGCAAATCGCAGCTCAAGAGGTTTCTATCGTGGCGATACGCAGTTACCAACACTTCACCCCGCAACTCGGCGAGCGGGTGTTCGTCGATGCCTCCGCCGTGGTCCTCGGCGACGTGGAAATTGGCACCGACAGTTCGGTCTGGCCGCTGGTGGTGATTCGCGGCGACATGCACAGCATCCGCATCGGCGAACGCAGCAGCGTGCAGGACGGCAGCGTGCTGCACATCACCCACGCCGGGCCGTTCAACCCCGGCGGCTACCCGCTGAACATCGGCGACGATGTGACCATCGGGCACAAGGTCACCCTGCACGGTTGCAGCATCGGCAACCGGGTGCTGATCGGCATGGGCAGCATCGTCATGGACGGCGTGGTGATCGAGGACGAAGTGGTGCTCGGCGCCGGCAGCCTGGTGCCACCGGGCAAGCGCCTGGAAAGCGGCTACCTGTACGTTGGCAGCCCGGCCAAACAGGCGCGCGCACTGAGCGACAAGGAGCGCAGCTACTTCCGCTACAGCGCCGACAACTACGTGCGCTTGAAAGATCAGCACCTGATGGAAGGCTATACCCGTTGATGCTTGGTCACGGACTGCACTACCAGAACATCCTTTTCGACCTCGACGGCACCCTCACCGACCCGCGCGAGGGCATCACCCGCTCGGTGCAATACGCCCTGGCGCAGTTGGGTATCGACGAGCCGGACCTACAGGCGCTGGAGCACTTTATCGGCCCGCCGCTGTTGCAGTGTTTTATGCACAGTTACCACTTCGACGAAGCCACGGCCTGGCAGGCGGTCAACCACTACCGCGCGCGTTTCAAAGTCAGCGGGCTGTACGAGAACCGTGTCTTCGAAGGGGTCGAGGCGCTGCTCTCGGCGCTCGGCGAGCAGGGCCGCACGCTGTATATCGCCACCAGCAAGCCGACCGTGTTTGCCGAGCAGATTGCCCGGCATTTCGACTTTGCCCGGCACTTCAAGGTGATCTACGGCAGCGAGCTGGACGGCACCCGCACTGACAAGGTCGAGCTGATCCACTACCTGCTGCAACAAGAAGGCCTAGAGCCGGCGCAGAGCCTGATGATCGGCGACCGCAAGCACGACCTGATCGGCGCGCGGCGCAATGGCCTACACGCGGCGGCGGTGGGCTATGGCTTTGGCAGCATCGAGGAATTGCAGGGCGAGGCGCCGACCTATCACTTCCAGACCCTGGCCGAGCTGCACCAGGCCTTGCTGGGATAAAGCCTAGGCTGGGTATCGCGGTGGCTGGCGCCGCCTGACTGGCCTGGCCTGGCCTGCGTGGCGGCCCGGCGGCCCACCTAGGCGGCCCCTCCTAGGCGGCCCCCCCCATCCAACATTTAGCCGTTTTTCTGGTAGATGATTTTCTTCGTGCCGTTGTCGCAGCTGCCGACCACCATGCTCTGGTCGTGCACCTCGTCGTTGCTGACGATCTCCAGGGTGTAACTGGGCACGCCAGCGGCCTGGATCGTCACTTCGATTTCCTGCTTAAGCTCTGCGCACGGCTTGGGTGCTGCCAGCGCAGCGCTACTCAACAGGCCAAGCACCACGACCATTGTCCATCGGTTCATCGCCAACCTCCTCTCTCGCCTGCGTTTGACCGGCGCGCCGCTCAGCAAGTTCTAAGCGTTCAAGTGCCTGGGTACGCGCCTCGAGCGGCAACGCGCCCAACGCCGCGACGCGTAGGTAAAACTGCGGCCAGTCGCCAGCGACCTCGCTGAACAACGCCGCGAACGCCGGCACCCACTGATCGTAGAGGCCAAATGGCAGCAGCTTGGCGTTATTCAACGGCGCCTCGATCCAGGCGTCGTAACGCCCGACACCGTCCCACTCGCGCGCGCGCAGGCTGCGGTACTCGCGGCGCAGGCGTTCGAACTCGGCCTGCTTGCCGGCACGCATGGCCGCCACCGGCAGCGCACTGGCGTACAGCTGTTCCAGGCGGTCGCGACTGGCCAGCACCAGGGCGATGAACTGGTCGCGCTGCTGCGCGCCCTGCACATCGGCAGGCGCTAAACCGCGCGCCGTACGCCACTGACGCAGGCCTTGCTGCTCGACGAAGGTAGCGAAGGATTCGTTGAACGCGGTGTCGTCGGCCACATACAACTGCTGATGCGCCAACTCGTGGAAGATCACCGCGATCAGCCGTTCGTCGCTCCAGCGCAGCATGCTGTTGAGGATCGGGTCGTCGAACCAGCCCAGGGTCGAGTACGCCTCGACCCCACCCAGGTAGGTGTCCAGGCCTTGCTGCTTGAGCAGCGCCGCCGCCCCGCGCGCGCCGCCCTGGCGGTAGTAGCCGCGATAGGCCACGCAGCCGGCGATGGGGAAGCAGTGCAGTTGCGGCGCGAGCGAGAACTCTGGCGTGGCGAACAGGTTCCACACCACGAACGGCCGCTGCAGATCGGCGTACAGCCGATAGCTACGGTTATCCGGCAAGCCCAGCTGGGCGCTAGCGAAGTCGCGCGCCTGCTGGGCCAGGGCCAGGCGCCGACGCAGTTCGGGGTCGCGCGCGGGGTCGGCAAGAATCGCCGCCACCGGCTCGCGGCGCTGCAACAGGTCGAGCTGGCCCGCGAGCAATTGCCCGTAATAGCTGACGCTGGCACAACCGCTCAGCGCCAGGGCGGCGAACAGCGGAACCGCGCGGCGTAAGCAATGGTCGAGTAAGCAGAGGAGAGACGATGACATGCCGCGACACTACTGCATCGCACGCGGCACCCGCCAGTCGGCGCTGTCGCTCAGCCGTTTTTTCACCGCGTCCGCTTTCGGAGCCCTGCATGCGCATGCCGTTGCTGTTCACCGCCGTACTTGCCATGGGCGGCTGCGCCTGGCTGCCGGCGCACGACCCCCAGCAGGCCTGGATCGAGCTGCACCCGCATGCGTCCAGCGAGCTGCTGGCCGCCGCCGTGGACGATCAGCCGCTGGACGACCCACGTTTTTTCCAGGTCAGCCCCGGCGCCCATGAGCTGCAAGCCCACCTGCGTTTCAGGGTGGCCGCCAGCAATGTGGGCGCGAACAGCCAAGGTCAGCCTCGCACGTGCCAGGTGCTGCTTCAGTACGCGGACTTCAGCGCCGGCCAGCGTTATCGCCTGGTGGCCGGAAACATCGGCTTCCGCGCCTGGTCAAAGCTCTACGATGCGCAGAATCGCTTGCTGGCGCGCGGCCGCGAAGGCCGTTGCGGCGAGCTGTAGAGCGAACAGCGCTATGCTGCAACCCTCACCGCTACCACCGAGATGATCGCCATGCGCCCCATCGTCCTGCTTGCCAGCCTGTTCGTCCTCAGTGCCTGTTCTTCACCCGTGCCCAAGCCCGACCCCGGCCAGGCCTGGATTGAGCTGTACACCACGGCCAGCGATCTGCTGATGGCCGACAAGCTCGACGGCGAACGCCTCAACGATGGACGCTACTTCCAGGTGCCTCCGGGTGCCCACGAACTGCAAGCGCGCTTTCAGTTCGAAGTGCAGGGCGGCGGCAACCTGATGTCCGAGCCGATTCAGCGCACCTGCGAGATTCGCGTGCGCTATGACGACTTCCAGGCCGGCCAGCGCTATCGCCTGGAGGCGCGCGCGCTGGTCATGAGTGCCCAGGCCTGGCTCTACGACGAGCAACGCAACGTGCTGGCCCGCGGCAAGGTGCTGCGCTGCGGCATTTTCTAGGCTCCCCGTTATGTGTTGAAGCGTGGGGCCGGCTAGGCAATGTCTGGGACGCGGTAATGCGTAGGGTGGGTTAGGCACGAGACCACGGACTAGCGGCTGCTGCATAGTCAATTGCGCCGTAACCCACCAGAGGGGCTAGGCCGATTAGCGCTGGGGGGGTTACGTGGCGCACCCATTGCGCAGTCGCTTTGCCAGCCCGCCTCAGCGCCACTAACCCACCCTACCGAATCGACGTGGCTGAAACCCAGCTCAGCGCAGCTGCGCGAGGAGGTCGAAGGCATGTAGGCGGTCGGCGAAGTCGTACAGGTCGCAGGTGAAGATCAGCTCGTCGGCGCCGGTTTGCTCCAGCAGCAGCTCCAGGCGCGCCCGCACCTTGTCCGGGCCACCGATCATGGCCATGCCGAAGAAACTGCTGACTGCCTCTTTCTCATGCGGCAACCACAGCCCCTCCATGCTGCGCACCGGCGGCTGTTGCAGCATGCTCTGGCCACGGATCAAGGCGAGAATCCGTTGGTAGGCCGAGGTCGCCAGGTAGTTGGCCTGCTCGTCGCTGTCGGCCACAAGCAGCGGCACGCCGAGCATCACGTAGGGCTGGTCGAGCACGGCGGATGGCTTGAAGTGGTTGCGGTAGACGCGAATCGCCTCGTGCATGTAACGCGGCGCGAAGTGCGAGGCGAAGGCATACGGCAGGCCCTTCTCGCCGGCCAACTGGGCGCTGAACAGACTGGAACCGAGCAACCAGATGGGCACGTTGGTGCCGCTGCCCGGCATGGCGATCACCCGCTGCTCCGGCGTGCGCGGGCCGAGGTAACGCTGTAATTCCTCGACATCCTGGGGGAAGTCGTCGGCGCTACCCGAGCGCGCGCGGCGCAACGCCTGGGCGGTGAATTGATCGGAGCCCGGCGCACGGCCCAGCCCCAGGTCGATCCGCCCTGGATACAGGGTGGCGAGGGTGCCGAACTGCTCGGCGATCACCAGCGGTGCGTGATTGGGCAGCATCACGCCGCCGGAGCCGACGCGGATGGTCGACGTACCAGCGGCCAGGTAGCCGAGCAACACGGCGGTCGCCGAGCTGGCAATGCCATCCATGTTGTGGTGCTCGGCCACCCAGAAGCGGGTGAAGCCGAGCTTTTCGACATGCTGGGCCAAAGCCAGGGAATTGCGCAGCGCCTGCTCGGGGCCGCCGTCTGCGCGGATTGATGCAAGATCGAGGGTGGAAAATTTGCTCTCTGCTAACGCGCTCATCGGCCCTACCTGTCTGGTTACACGGTGCCATTGGCGCACCCAGCGCGCCAATACCCGAGTTAAATAGTGGGGCTTATCCTAAGGATTCCAAGGGCGCGCGACCAGCAGGCACTTTTCAGTGCTATAGGCACCCGTGAGTAAGCAAGCAGGGCGCGTGGCCTGCCCAGCGGCAACGATCCGCACGCGGCAGCGCGGTGCGGACGTCAGCTATTGCCGATGCGGAAGCCGACTTTGAGGGTCACCTGGTAGTGGCCAACCTTGCCGTTTTCGATATGGCCGCGGGTTTCCACCACTTCGAACCAATCGAGGTTGCGGATCGATTTGGCGCACTCGCCCAGGGCATTGTTGATCGCCTCATCGATGCTGTTTTTCGACGAGCCGACGATCTCGATCTTCTTGTAGGTGTGGTGGTCCGACATAGCGTTTTCTCCACTGATGGATAGTTAAAACGCTAGTCGATCCGGCACAAATTCGTGACATATATTTGGCATATCCAGCCAAACTAAAGGTGATAGTCAAAAATACGTCATGCACTGGCCAATTCATGACGCAACCAGTCGGCCAACTGCTCGCCGCGCTTGTCCAGGCGCCGCGCCGGGAGCCACAGCGCCAAGCGCGCCGGGGTTTCGACAAAGCCCCAGGGCGCGACCAGCCGCCCAGCACTCAGGTCGTCGGCCACCAGCTGTTGCGGCGCGATAGCGACGCCGAGGCCGGCGGCCGCCGCCTCCAGCAGGTAGTAGAGGTGCTCGAAGCCCTGGCCAAGCTTGAGCGCCGCGCTGTCCAGAGCGTTGCGCGCCGCCCAGCTCGGCCAGGCCTGCGGGCGCGAACTGGTGTGCAGCAGCGGCTCGCCGAGCAACGCGGCGGGCGGAGCCTGGTGCAGCGCGGCAAAGCGCGCGTAACGCGGGCTCAGCACCGGGCCGATACGCTCCACGGTCAACTCGTAGACCTGCATATCCGCCGGCCAGGGCGGCTCGGCGAAGCACAGGGTGGCGTCCACTCCAGTGCGGCGCGGGTCCAGCTCGCCCTCACTGGCCGAGAGTTGCAGGCGCAGCTCCGGTAGCTCGCGATTGAGCCGATCCAGCCGTGGGATAAACCAGCGCGCCAGCAGGCTGCCGGGGCAGGCCAGGACGAACGGCGCGTGCGCCTGGTCTTGCTGCAACTCGGCGCAGACCAGACGCAGGCGCTCGAAGGCCTCACTGCTGACATCGCGCAGGCGCATACCGGAATCTGTGAGTTTAAGGCCGCGGCCGTCCTTGCTGAACAGTGCCAGCCCGAGGTGTTCTTCCAGCGCGCGAATCTGCCGGCTGACCGCGCCATGAGTGACGTGCAACTCATCGGCGGCCAGACTGACACTGAGCAGACGCGCGGCGGCCTCGAAGGCACGCAGGGCATTAAGCGGTGGAAGGTCCTGGCTCATGTGTGAGTTTTCCTGACAGGTTGCGGCGATCTTATCGCTTTTGCCGCGCAGCCCACAGCCTTATCCTATGTCCATTGTCGGTAAACCCTGCGTTTACCGGCCCGACTTCACAGGAGAACACCATGACTTCCTTGCGCAACGGCCCTGACGCCACCGGCCTGTTCGGCTCGTTCGGCGGCCAATATGTCGCCGAAACCCTGATGCCGTTGATCCACGACCTGGCCGCCGAATACCAGAAGGCCAAGGCCGATCCGGAATTCCTCAAGGAGCTGGCCTACTTCCAGCGTGATTTCGTCGGCCGCCCGAGCCCGCTGTATTTCGCCGAGCGCCTGACCGAGATGTGCGGCGGCGCGAAGATCTACTTCAAGCGTGAAGAGCTCAATCACACTGGCGCGCACAAGATCAACAACTGCATCGGCCAGGCCCTGCTGGCGCGGCGCATGGGCAAGAAACGCATCATCGCCGAGACCGGCGCCGGCATGCACGGCGTGGCCACCGCCACCGTGGCGGCGCGCTTCGGCATGGATTGCGTGATCTTTATGGGCACCACCGACATCGATCGCCAGCAGGCCAACGTGTTCCGCATGAAGCTGCTGGGGGCCACCGTGATCCCAGTGGTCGCCGGTACCGGCACCCTGAAAGATGCGATGAACGAAGCGCTGCGCGACTGGGTAACCAACGTCGACAACACCTTCTACATGATTGGCACCGTGGCCGGCCCGCACCCGTACCCGGCGATGGTGCGCGACTTCCAGGCGGTGATCGGCAAGGAAACCCGCGAGCAGATTCTCGCCCAGGAAGGCCGTCTGCCCGACAGCCTGGTGGCCTGCATCGGCGGCGGCTCCAACGCCATCGGCCTGTTCCACCCGTTCCTCGACGATAAGGATGTGCAGATCGTCGGCGTCGAAGCCGCCGGTTACGGCATTGAAACCGGCAAGCACGCGGCCAGCCTGAACGGTGGCGTACCCGGCGTGCTGCACGGCAACCGCACCTTCCTGCTGCAGGACGACGATGGCCAGATCATCGACGCCCACTCGATTTCCGCCGGCCTGGATTACCCCGGCATCGGCCCGGAACACGCCTGGTTGCACGACGTCGGCCGGGTTGAATACACCTCGGTGACCGACGACGAAGCCCTGGCCGCGTTCCACACCTGCTGCCGCCTGGAGGGCATCATCCCGGCCCTGGAAAGCGCCCACGCCCTGGCCGAAGCCTTCAAGCGTGCGCCGAAGCTGCCCAAGGAGCACCTGATGGTGATCAACCTGTCCGGCCGTGGCGACAAAGACATGCAGACCGTTATGCACCACATGGAAAACACCGCGCAGGAGAAACACTGATGAGCCGCCTGCAAAGCCGCTTTGCCGAGCTGAAACAACAGAACCGCGCCGCCCTGGTGACCTTCGTCACCGCCGGTGACCCGGGCTATGACGCCTCCCTGGCGATTCTCAAGGGCCTGCCGAAAGCCGGTGCCGATGTGATCGAACTGGGCATGCCGTTTACCGACCCGATGGCTGACGGCCCGGCCATCCAGCTGGCGAATATTCGTGCGCTGGAAGGCCAGCAAGACCTGGCCAAGACCCTGCAGATGGTCCGCGAATTCCGCGAGGGCGAGCAGGCCACGCCGCTGGTGCTGATGGGTTACTTCAACCCGATCCACAAGTACGGCGTCGAGCGCTTTATCGCCGAAGCCAAGCAGTCGGGCGTCGACGGCTTGATCGTGGTCGACCTGCCGCCGGAACATAACGCCGACCTGTGCGACCCGGCACAAGTCGCGGGCCTCGATTTCATCCGCCTGACCACCCCGACCACCGACGACAAGCGCCTGCCGAAGGTGCTGAACGGCAGCTCCGGCTTCGTCTATTACGTCTCGGTGGCCGGTGTCACCGGTGCCGGTGCGGCCACCCTGGAGCACGTCGAGCAAGCCGTGACCCGCCTGCGCCGGCACACCGATTTGCCACTGTGCATCGGCTTCGGCATCCGCACTCCTGAGCATGCGGCGACCATCGCTCGCCTGGCCGATGGCGTGGTGGTGGGCTCGGCGCTGATCGACCAGATCGCCAACGCGGCCACCACCGAGCAGGCCGTGGATGGCGTGCTCAGCCTGTGCAGCCAGCTGGCTGAAGGTGTACGCGGCGCCCGCCTGTAACGGCGGCGGCGCGCACTGCTGGGCTAACGCCCGCCCTGGCGCTTACTGCGTGGCATGCAGCTGGCGCTGGGCCATTTTCTGCTGGCGGTAGCTGATCGCGGCGGCCGGAACCGGAGTGATCTTGCCGGTTTCCAGCCACTTCTTCAGGCGGTTGGCGTCAGCCATGTGGGTGTATTTGCCGAAGGCATCGAGCACCACGAACGCCACCTGGCGCTGGTTCATCACCGTGCGCATCACCAGGCAGTGCCCAGCCTCATCGGTGAAGCCGGTCTTGGTCAGCTGCACATTCCAGTTGGCTTTGCGCACCAGGGCATTGGTGTTGCGAAAACCCAGGGTGTAGTTGGGCTTGCGAAAGGCCACGGTTTTTTCCGCGGTGGTGCTCAGTTGGCTGAGCAGCGGGTACTGCTGGCTGGCTTTGAGCAGCAGCACCAGGTCGTTGGCAGTGGCGACGTTGTGCTCGGACAGCCCGGTCGGCTCGACGAAGCGGCTGCGGCTCATGCCCAAGGCGCGGGCCTTGGCGTTCATCGCCGCGATAAAAGCCGTGTGGCCGCCTGGGTAATGGTGCGCCAGGCTGGCCGAGGCGCGATTTTCCGAGGACATCAGCGCCAGCAGCAGCATGTCGCGGCGGCTGAGCTCGCTCCCCACCCGCACGCGGGAGAACACGCCGCGCATTTCCTCGGTGTCGCGGATGACGATCGGCAGCACTTCATCCAGCGGCAACTTGGCATCCAGGGTGACCATGGCGGTCATCAGCTTGGTCACCGAGGCAATCGGCACCACCACATCGGGGTTGCTCGAGTAGAGCACTTCGTTGGTTTTCAGGTCGACCAGCAGGGCGCTGCCGGCGGCCAGTTCCTGGCGCGGCGCGGCCTTGTTGGCGGCGTGGAGGTTCGATGCAACTACAACGCAGCTGCACAGCAGCAGGCTTACTATCGACTGACGGATTTTCACGGCGGCGCTTCACGGGCTAAGTGGAGGAGGGCCAGAACGGCGGGTTTTGGCCGCGACAGTATACGGAAATCAACGGCCTTGCTTGCAGTGTAGGGCGCCTGCAACGCGGCATTTCGTCCGTTCGGCGGAGCGCCTTCAGGGCGTTGCGGCCTCGCGCGCCAGCTCGGTCTGCAACCACTCGACGAACTGCCCGGTCAGGCGCTGGCGGCGTTTGCGCTCGGGCAACACCACGTAATAACCGAAGTCGGAATGCGCCTCGCCGCTACAGGCCCGGCACAGCAGCCCCTGAGTGAGCAGCTCGTCGACCAGGTGACGCCAGCCGATGGCCACGCCCTGGCCGGCAATCGCCGCCTGGATCAGCAGGGTGTAGTTATCGAAGCGCAGGCTGCCTGGGCTGGGCGTCTCGGCGATGCCGAAAGCGCGAAACACGCCGCTCCAGTCGAACCAGCGCGAGCGGCTTTCCGGGCGCAGGTGCAGCAGCGGCAAGTTCACCAACGCTGCGGGCGGCAGGGGCAGCATCTGGCCCTTGAGCAGGCGCGGGCTGCACACCGGGAAGACTTCCTCGCCGAACAGCAGGTGCGCCTCGCCATGCTTGAAGCGCCCGTCGCCAAAACTGATCGCCACGTCGATCTCCGGCGACAGGCTGGCGAGGTCGCGCGCGCTGGTGATCAGGCTGACATCCACCTCGGGGTACAACTGGTTGAAGCGTTGCAGGCGCGGCATCAACCAGTAGGCGGCGAAGGCGAAGTCGGTGGCCACCTGCAACACCTCGTGCTGCTGTTGCGCGGTGACCACCGTCAACCCGGCATCCAGGCTCTCCAGCCCTTCCTGGACATAGTGCAACAGCACCTCACCGGCCTCGGTCAGGGCAATCCCGCGGTACACCCGGTCGAACAGGCGCACCGCCAACTGCTGCTCCAGGCGCTTGATCTGCTGGCTGATCGCCGGCTGACTGCTGCCCAGCTCGGTGGCGGCGGCGGTAAAACTCAGGTGGCGGGCAGCGGCCTCGAACACGCGCAGCACGTCCAGAGACAATCCATCAATGCGTTCAAACATAAGCTGTGCTTATCCGAGCCATGTATTCACAGCGGGTTTACCGCTATCCCACTTGGCCTGATGATCGAAGCAGCACTGTCGCATAAATCTTTTATATGGAACACAGGCTGCCATGAAACGCCCGAACATCCTCTTCATCATGGCCGACCAGATGGCCGCGCCAATTCTGCCGCTGCACGACGCCGCCTCGCCGATCAAGATGCCGCACCTGATGCGCCTGGCCGCAGAGGCCGTGGTGTTCGATGCGGCCTACTGCAACAGCCCACTCTGCGCGCCGTCGCGTTTCACCCTGGTCAGCGGCCAGTTGCCGAGCAAGATCGGCGCCTACGACAACGCCGCCGACTTCCCCGCCGATGTGCCGACCTACGCCCACTACCTGCGCCGCCTCGGCTACCGCACCGCGCTGTCGGGCAAGATGCACTTCTGCGGCCCGGACCAGCTGCACGGCTACGAGGAGCGCCTGACCAGCGACATCTACCCGGCGGATTACGGCTGGGCGGTGAACTGGGACGCCCCAGAGGAACGCCTGAGCTGGTTCCACAACATGTCCTCAGTGCTGCAAGCCGGGCCATGCGTGCGCACCAACCAGCTGGATTTCGATGAGGAAGTGGTGTTCAAGGCCCAGCAGTACCTCTACGACCACGCGCGCATGAGCGCCGAACAGCCGTTCTGCCTGACCGTGTCGATGACCCACCCGCACGACCCCTACACCATCCCCGCAGAATTCTGGGACCTCTACCAGGACGTCGACATTCCGCTGCCCAGCCAGGTCATCGACCAAGCCGCGCAGGACCCGCATTCGCAGCGCCTGATGAAAGTCATCGACCTGTGGGACAAGCCGCTGCCCGAACACAAGATCAAGGATGCGCGGCGTGCCTACTTCGGCGCCTGCAGCTACATCGACAGCAATATCGGCAAGCTGCTGAAGACCCTGAGCGACTGCAACCTGGCCGACGACACCCTCATCGTGTTCTCCGGCGACCACGGCGACATGCTCGGCGAGCGCGGCCTCTGGTACAAAATGCACTGGTTCGAGATGGCCGCCCGCGTGCCCCTGCTGGTGCATGCGCCGAAGCATTTCAGCGCCCGCCGCGTGAGCCAGGCGGTGTCGACCCTGGACCTGCTGCCGACCTTCGTCGAGCTGGCCGGCGGCACTCTCGAACCCGACCTGCCACTGGACGGCCGCTCACTGCTGGCGCACCTGCACGGCAGCGGCGGGCACGATGAAGTGCTCGGCGAATACATGGCCGAAGGCACCACCAGCCCGCTGATGATGATTCGCCGCGGCGCCTGGAAATTCATCTACTCGGAGCAGGACCCGCTGCTGCTGTTCGACCTGCACCACGACCCGCAGGAGCGCGAAAACCTCGCCGCCAGCGCCGATCACCAGACCATGCTGAGCGCCTTCGTCGACGAAGCCCGCGCGCGCTGGAACATCCCGGCGATCCACCAGGCGACCCTGGCCAGCCAACGCCGGCGGCGCTTCGTCGCCGAGGCGCTGAGCCAGGGCACGCTGAAAAGCTGGGACCATCAACCCCTGGTCGATGCCAGCCAACAATACATGCGCAACCACATCGACCTCGATGACCTGGAGCGCCGCGCCCGTTATCCACAACCCTGACCGCGGGAGATTACCGACGGCGGATGATCCACGCTGTACCCATAACCAAGAAGCTGAGGGGAGAGAAGGCATGCACACACGACGCATAATGTTCGCCGGCGGCCTGCTACTGGCCGCCACCACATTCCAGGCCCAGGCCGAGGACGCCAGTTGCGCCACGGTGAAACTGGGCGATCCCGGCTGGAGCGACATCGCCGTGACCAACGGCATCGCCAGCTTCCTGCTCGATGGCCTCGGCTATAAGGTGCAGACCCAGACCCTGGCAGTGCCGATCATCTTCGCCGGCTTGCAGAAGGGCCAGGTGGACGTGTTCCTCGGCAACTGGATGCCGGCGCAGCAAAGCAACTACGACAAATTCGTTGCCAGCGGCGAGGTCGACAAGCTGGTGGAGAATCTCGGCGGCACCGAGTACACCCTGGCCGTGCCGACCTATGCCTTCGAGGCCGGGGTGAAGACCTTCGCCGACCTGGAAAAGCACGCCGCCAAGTTCGACAAGAAAATCTACGGCATCGGCTCCGGCGCGCCGGCCAACGAATCAATCAAGCAGATGATCGACGCCAACGAGTTCGGCCTGAAGGACTGGAAGTTGGTGGAGTCCAGCGAACAGGCGATGCTGGTGCAGGTCGGCCGGGCGGTGAAGCGCGAGCAGTTCGTGGCATTTCTCGGCTGGACCCCACACCCGATGAACGTGCAATACGACATGCGCTACCTCAAGGGCGGCGAGAAGTACTTCGGTGCCAGCGGCAGCGTCAACACCCTGGCCCGCAAAGGCTATGCCGCACAGTGCACGAACGTCGGCAAGCTGCTGAGCAACCTGACCTTCACCCAGGACATGGAGAACGCCATCATGGACCAGGTGCTGAGCAAGCAAGCGAGCAATGCCGAGGCGATCAAGGCCTGGCTGCAAGCCAACCCGGCGGTGCTCGACGGCTGGTTGCAGGGCGTCAACAGCCGCGACGGCGGCGATGGCCTGGCCGCGGTGAAGGCGCAACTTTGACATAGCCGCCCGATTGCGTAGGGTGGGTGCAGGTTTGGCCGTACGCTGGGCTGTCTCAGCAAGAACCCGCGCTTCCGTAGGCAGGGTTAGACGCGTATGCGGTTCTGCGCGCAAGCAGCCGGAACTGGCGCCGCTAACCCAGCCTACGCGGTTGCTGCGCTTGCCTGCCAGGCACGGCCTTGTTTCCGGCTGACCCGTGAAGAGCCCTTATTTAGGCTCTGTACCCGTTAAATGTTGATGCAGACCGCCATCACGTGGGAGCGGCTTTAGCCGCGA
>DELY01000050.1:255961-323323 GCA_002354655.1 Pseudomonas sp. UBA2684 | reverse complement strand
TTCAAAGATTTTCGCGGATAAATCCACTCCCACAACAGCACGGCTTCTCCTGCAACACGTAACTGGGACATAGCCTTTATTTACCCCCCCGGATTGAGCAATGCCGCGACCCAACCGCCAGACCCTGCTGCCCTTCCTGCGCTGGCTGCCCAACACCAGCCGACGCAGCCTCGGCAACGACCTGCTGGTCGGCCTCAGCGGCGCCATCCTGGCCCTGCCGCAATCCATCGCCTATGCGTTGATCGCCGGGCTGCCGCCGGAATACGGCCTCTACGCGGCCATCGTGCCGGTGATCGTCGCCTGCCTGTGGGGTTCCTCCTGGCACCTGATCTGCGGGCCGACGGCGGCCATTTCCATCGTGTTGTTCACCAGCGTCAGCCAACTCGCCACGCCGGGCAGCGATGAGTTCATCGCGCGCATCCTGCTGCTGACCTTTCTCGCCGGGCTGTTCCAGTGGCTGCTCGGCCTGCTGCGTTTCGGTGCCCTGGTGAATTTCGTCTCGCACTCGGTGGTGCTCGGTTTCACCCTGGGAGCGGCCGTGGTCATCGCCCTCGGCCAGTTACCCAACCTGCTCGGCATCAGCCTGACGAGCCAGGCCACGGCTCTGGCCACCTTGCTGGATATCGGCCAGCACCTGGGGCAAACCGATTGGCGCGCCCTAGCCCTGGCCGCCTTCACCCTGGGCGTGAGCGTGGCGATCAAACGCCTGTGGCCGCGGGCGCCGGCACTGTTGCTGGGCATCGTGATCGGCAGCCTGGTGGTACTGGCCCTGCCGGCGCACACGGCGGACATCGCTCTGGTCAGCGCCTTCACCGGCAGTCTGCCGCCGTTTAGCCCACTGAGCTTCGAGCTGTCCAGCGTCCTGCAACTGCTGCCGGCGGCGGTGGCCTGCGGCATGCTCGGCCTGGTCACCAGCCTGTCGATCGCCCGCGCGCTGGCGAGCAAGTCGCAGCAGTTTCTCGACGCCAACCAGGAAGTCCGCGCCCAGGGCCTGTCGAATATGCTCGGGCCGTGGTTCTCCGGCTCGCTGTCGGCCGGCTCCTTCACCCGCTCGGCGCTGAACCTGCAAGCCGGCGCGCGCTCGCCGCTGGCCGGGGTGTTTTCCGCGCTGCTGGTGGCGCTGTTCGCGCTGTTCGGCGCCGAGTTGATCGCGCATATCCCGCTGCCGTGCATGGCCGCGAGCATCCTGCTGATCTGCTGGGGGTTGGTGGACATTCCCGGCCTGCGCGCGCTGTTCCGGGTCAGCCGCTCGGAGTTCCTGGTGATGCTGCTGACCCTGCTCGCCACCTTGCTGCTGGAGTTGCAGACGGCGATCTACGCCGGGGTGCTGGCCTCGCTGTTCTTCTACCTAAAGCGCACCTCGCAGCCGCGGGTGAAGTTCTGGCAAGAGGGCGAAGAGGAGCTGTTGCGGGTCGAGGGCTCGATCTTTTTCGGCGCCTGCCACTACCTGCAACAGATCATCCAGCGCAGCAACGGCGAGCGGGTGATCATCGACGCCCACCACGTCAACTTCATCGACTACGCCGGGGTGGAAATGCTCCACCAGGAAGCGCGCCGCCTGCTCGCGCAGAACCGCAGCCTGACCCTGCGCCGCGCACGGCCCCAGGTGATCGAGGAAATCCACAAGCTGGAAGGCCGCGAGCGCTGTCCGGTGCACTTCGAGGATTGAGCCGTATAGAGGCTTTGGTGGGAGGGGCTTCAGCCGCGACAGACAACCTCGCGGCTGAAGCCCCTCCCACAAGACGCTACACCTTACGGCTGAAGCTACCGGCGCAGAACGTCAGGCCAACTGGCGGCGCAGCTCGGCCAGCACCGGCGCGCTGTCCGGGCGCACGCCGCGCCACAGGAAGAACGCCTCGGCGGCCTGCTCGACCAGCATGCCCAAGCCATCCAGGGTACGCGCCGCGCCATGCTCGCTAGCCCAGCGGTTGAAGGCGGTCGGCTGCTTGCCGTACATCATGTCGTAGCACAGGGTATGGCCAGGGGCGATCAGGCTCGGCGCGATCGGCGGCAGCTCGCCGGCCAGGCTGGCCGAGGTGCCGTTGACGATCAGGTCGACCGACGCGTCGATCCAGTCGAAGCCGCTGGCCACCACCGGGCCCAGGTCGGCGAATTCGCGGGCCAGTTGCTCGGCCTTTGCCACCGTGCGGTTGGCAATCACCAGCGCCGCCGGCTGCTCGGCGAGCAGCGGCTCCAGCACGCCGCGTACCGCACCGCCAGCCCCGAGCAGGAGGATGCGTTTGCCCTTGAGCGCCACGCCGGCATTGACCGTCAGGTCGTGCACCAGACCGGCGCCGTCGGTGTTGTCGCCGAGCAGGCGGCCGTCATCCAGTTTCTTCAGGGTGTTCACCGCACCGGCGCGCTGGGCGCGGGCGGTGAGGCTGTCGGCCAACTGGTAAGCCTGTTCCTTGAACGGCACGGTGACGTTGCCGCCCTTGCCTTCGGCGAAGAACGCCCGAGCGAAACCACTGAAATCCTCCAGCGGCGCCAACAGCGCTTCGTAGCTCAGCTGCTCGCCGGTCTGCTGGGCAAACAGGCGATGGATCAGCGGCGATTTGCTGTGGCCGATGGGGTTGCCGAATACGCCGTAGCGGTCCATGAAAAGTCCTTTCATGTTGAAGATCACATGCCTCGGTTGGGTCGGGCCGCACATAAAAAGCGGCCTTGCTCGAATATCAACGTGGCGGCTAACCCGCCCGGCAAACTTATGCTTCGCCGGCGAGCCAATCGCGGTCGGTCAGAAAATATTCGGTTAGGCGCGCCTCTTCGCTGCCCGGCACGGCCTGCCAGTCGTAGCCCCAGCGCACGTGCGGCGGCAGCGACATGAGAATCGACTCGGTACGTCCGCCCGATTGCAGGCCGAACAGCGTGCCACGGTCGTAGACCAGGTTGAACTCCACATAACGGCCGCGGCGGAACGCCTGGAACTCGCGCTGCGCCTCGGTGTAGGCCAGCGCCTTGCGGCGCTGGACGATGGGCAGGTAGGCCGCCAGGTAGGCGTCGCCGATGGCGCGCACAAAGGCGAAGCTGGTGTCGAAGTCCCACTCATTCAGATCGTCGAAGAACAACCCGCCGATGCCGCGCGGTTCGTGGCGGTGCTTGATGTGGAAATAGCGGTCGCACCAGGCCTTGTAGCGCGGGTACACATCAGCGCCGAAGGGCGCGCAGGCGTCGTGCGCCACGCGGTGCCAGTGCACGCAGTCCTGTTCATTGGCGTAGTAGGGCGTCAGGTCGAAACCGCCGCCGAACCACCACACCGCCTCCTCGCCTTCTTTCTCGGCGATAAAGAAGCGCACGTTGGCGTGGGAGGTGGGAATGTGCGGGTTGTGCGGGTGGATCACCAACGATACGCCAAGCGCCTCGAAACCACGCCCGGCCAGCTCCGGGCGGTGGGCGCTGGCCGAGGGCGGCAGGCCGCTGCCGAACACGTGGGAGAAGTTCACCCCACCTTTTTCGATCAGCGCGCCGTTCTCCATTACCCGCGTGCGCCCGCCACCACCGGCCGGCCGCTGCCAGGCGTCCTCGATGAACTCGGCACTGCCGTCTTCGGCTTGCAGGGCGGAACAGATGCGGTCTTGCAGGTCGAGCAGGTAGGCTTTGACGGCCTCAGTACGGTCACTCACGGCGGCACCTTGAAAGCGGGTCAGGCCGGCAGGTGGTCGGGCACGCCGGCGAAATCGGCGGCCAGCATAGCATTTGCCAGGGGCACCTCGCAGTTGACGCCGGTCAAGCGGGACGATTGGATAGGTGCCTCGAGGCGCCCGAGATCGCATCATGGGCGGTTCAATCGATCCCTATTAGTCAGGAGCCTGATATGGCCAAGCGCATTCAATTCAGCAGCCACGGCGGCCCCGAAGTCCTTGAGTACCGCGACTATCAGCCCGCCGCGCCCGGCGCCCATGAAGTGCGCGTGCAGAATCAGGCGATCGGCCTGAACTTCATCGACACCTACTTTCGCAGCGGCCTGTACCCACCGCCGGCGCTGCCGTCGGGCCTGGGCACCGAAGGCGCGGGCATCGTCGAGGCGGTCGGCGCGGCGGTCAGCCAGTTCCAGGTCGGCGACCGCGTCGCCTACGCCACCGGACCGCTTGGCGCCTACAGCGAACTGCACGTGCTGCCGGCAAGCAAGCTGGTCAAGCTGCCGCAGGCGATCAGCTTCGAGCAGGCCGCGGCGGTGATGCTCAAAGGCCTCACCGTGCAGTACCTGCTGCGCCAGGTCTACGCACTACAGGGCGGCGAAACCATTCTGTTCCATGCCGCAGCCGGCGGCGTCGGCTCGTTCGCCTGTCAGTGGGCCAAGGCCCTCGGGGTGAAGCTGATCGGCACGGTCAGCTCGGCGGAAAAAGCCGCGCACGCCACGCAGCAGGGCGCCTGGGCGACCATCGATTACAGCCACGAAGACGTGGTGCAACGCGTGCTGCAACTGACCGACGGCAACAAATGCCCGGTGGTGTATGACGGCGTCGGCAAGGACACCTGGGACACTTCGCTGGACTGCGTCGCGCCGCGCGGTCTGCTGGTCAGCTTCGGCAATGCCTCCGGTGCGGTCACCGGGGTCAACCTGGGCATCCTCGCGCAGAAGGGCTCGCTGTTCGTCACCCGGCCGACCCTGGCAGGCTACGCCGATACGCCTGCACGACTGCAAAGCATGGCCGACGAGTTGTTCGCCATGCTCGCCAGCGGCCAGCTGAATGTCGACATCGGCAACCGCTATGCGCTCAAGGACGCCGCCGCCGCACAAACCGCCCTGAGCGCCCGGCAGACCACCGGCTCGACCATTCTGCTGCCGTAGACTAGGTTAGAGACGTACATCCAATGAGGCGTCTGAGCGTCGCGTAACCCACTATGGCCATCTGCGACGCCTGAATTGGTGGGTTACGCGGCGACCACATAGCGCATAACTATTAATTGCGTGGCAATGCGCCGCTAACCCACCCGACGCAAGCGGAACGCCATCAAGACGGTCGAATTACATCGCCGCTAATCAGGTCGCGAATCAGGCTGGGGTTCCGCCGCCCGCCCAAGGCGCCGCCGAGCACCTTGTCCAACTGCTGCGGGAAGTATTGCTCGACGCGCAAGCGCGAGCGCGCCGCCGGCCGCCCGGCCGGGTTGGCCGAGGTCGACACCAGCGGGCCGGTGAGGGCGCAGAGCGCGCGCACCAGCGGATGATCGCTGACGCGCAAGGCGACGCTGGCATGCTCGCCGGTGATCCATTCAGGTAATCGCTCCTGGTGCGGCACCAGCCAGGTATTCGGCCCCGGCCAGCTGCCGGCCAGGCGCTCCTGCCAGATCTCGGGAAGATCCTCGAGGAGGAAGTCGAACTGCTGGATGTCATCCGCTACCAGAATCAGGCCTTTGTGTATCGGCCGCTCCTTGAGCGCCAGCAGCCGCTCCACCGCCGTCTCGTTCCAGGGATCGCAGCCCAACCCCCATACCGCCTCGGTCGGGTAGGCGATCACACCACCTTGACGCACCACCCGCGCTGCCTGCTGAACCTGCCAACTGCTGACCATCCACTGCTCTCCGGTTAAACGGCTGTCGCGCAGTGTATCCAAGCTAGCCCGCGCGGCCCACCCAGCGCGCCCCTTCTTGAGCAACGCGACCGTCCAGTTCCAGCTCGGTGAGTGCCGCCAACACCTCGGGCAATGTCCAGCCGCTGGCCGCTGCCAAGGCTTCGCTGCTATGCGGTGCGGCATGCAGCAAATCCAACAGCGGGTGGGCGGCGTGGCCCTGTGCTGCCGGTGCGACCAGCGCCATGGGCTGCTGCCAACCGCGCAAGGCTTCAAGAATATGCTCGATGCTTTCCACCAGCGTGGCGCCGTCGCGGATCAACTGATGGCAACCGCGCGCGCCGGGGTGATGAATCGAGCCGGGAATCGCATACACCTCGCGGCCCTGCTCGGCGGCCAGCCGTGCGGTGATCAACGAACCACTGGACGGGCTGGCCTCGACCACCAGCACGCCCAGCGACAAACCGCTGATGATCCGGTTACGGCGCGGAAAATTGCTGGCCTGCGGCGGGCAATCCAGCGGCAACTCGGAGACCAACGCACCGCCACGCTCGACGATATCGGCGGCCAGTTGCTTGTGCCGCGCGGGGTACAGGCAGCGCAACCCCGTCCCCAGCACGGCGATGGTTTTACCGGCCACATCCAGCGCGCCTTGATGCGCCGCACCGTCGATGCCCAAGGCCAGGCCACTGGTAATCACAAACCCCCCGGCCGCCAGGCTGCGGGCAAAGCTGTGCGCAGTATCCAGCCCCGGACGCGAGGCACGCCGACTGCCGACCATGGCCAATTGCGGCAGCTCCAGCAGCGTCGGATCGCCAGCGACAAACAGCAAGGGCGGCGCGTCGTGCAACTCTGCCAGCAGCCCCGGGTACATGGGGTCGTCCCACATCAACAGGTGCTGTGTCTGCGTCTCCAGCCAGGCCAATGCCGCAGCCGCGCGCTCGCGCACCTCACTGCTGCGGCGGGGCTCGGCGCAGGCCGCCGGCAAGCCCAACGCCCGCCAGGCACTGGCTGGGGCGCTAAGCGCCGCCGATGCGCTGTCGAACGCGGTGAGCAATTTGCGAAAACGCCGCGGCCCCAGCTCCGGCAGGCTATGCAGGCGCAGACGGGCTTCGAGTTCGGCGGGGGAGATCGAATAGCGAGGACGTTGCGACATGCTGATCATCCTTGATCGGTCGCGCCGCAAAAGCGGCTGGAAGGGCTAAGCAGAAAGCACAAGCCCCGCATTCGCGGGGCTTGTGGGCATTACGGGTTACGCACCTTATCGCGGATCTCGAGTGAGCGAGAGGCACCGAGAACCAGACCGTAACTGAGCTTGTCGTAGGCACGGAACACCATCAACAGGCCGGCGCGCTCGTCAGGGATTTTCACGTTTTCGCCGGTGACTCGATCACGCACGATTTCACCGGTTTTATAAATCGCCAGTACGTTGCCCTCGGTCAGGCCGTCACGCGCGCCCTTGTTCAGGGTCACCACGTCGAACTGGCCGATCTGCGTCACGCCGCGCGGCACATCGAGAATCACCCCATTGATTTCGCTGTCTGGCTCGCTGGGCATGAAGGTCGAATTGATTGCCCGCTCTTCGGTGGGGAACAGGCGATCGCCAAGGCGCACTTCCTGGGTCGAGCGGGTCAGGCTCATGGTGCCGATGTCGCCTTCTTCGGCAACGATCTCGCCACTGCCAATGTCATCGGCATTGATCCCGAGAAACTCCTGGGTGTCCGGATCGACGTAGGTCTTACCCTGGCGGAAAATTCCGTATACCGGCGCGCTCTCGTCGAAGGCGCCGCGGGCGTAAACCCGGTCACCGGCACCGCTGACCACGCGCTCGGCGTTACCTGCGACGATATACGGCGCACCCTGGAACTGCTCCGGGGTATCGACGATGCGGTTGCTCAGCAGGAAGCTGTTGATCGCCTCCAGCGGAATGGTCGGAATGGCTTCGGCCATCGGTGTGCTGCGCACTTGCGGCGACAGTTTGATGGTGCCGCGCGACTCGCCACGGTTGAGCATCAAGCGCGGCTGACCGTCGACATAGACCAGGCTCAGCAGGTCGCCAGGGTAAATAAGGTGGGGGTTTTCCACTTGCGGGTTGGCGTGCCAGATTTCTGGCCACTTCCACGGCTGGCTGAGAAACTTACCGGAGATATCCCAGAGGGTATCGCCTTTGACCACGGTATAACGGTCTGGGTGACCGTCCTTGAGCTGCACTTCGGCCTGGGCCAAGCCGCCTGCGGCGAGCAGTAGCAGGGCGAGTAGTGATTTCCTCATGCGGTGAATCCCTTTATTATGTGTCTTCACGTGGAGCGCCCTAGCGCCGCGACTAAACCCAGTAGTACTGCGGCGTGAAGCCGTTTTTCAATGCTGCTCATCATCTTAGCAGCGGATTTTGACTTTATTCCACAAGTGCATCACAAACCCTTATGGCGATCTTAAACATCCTCGAATTTCCCGATCCGCGCCTGCGCACCATCGCTAAACCGGTGGACGTGGTCGATGACGCCTTGCGTCAGCTGATCGATGACATGTTCGAAACTATGTATGAAGCACCGGGCATTGGTTTGGCCGCGACCCAGGTCAATGTGCACAAACGGGTGGTGGTGATGGACTTGTCGGAAGACAAGAGCGAGCCACGGGTGTTTATCAACCCCGAGTTCGAGCCACTGACCGAGGACATGGATCAGTACCAGGAAGGCTGTCTGTCGGTGCCGGGCTTCTACGAAAACGTCGACCGCCCGCAGAAGGTCAAGATCAAGGCCCTGGACCGCGACGGTCAGGCCTATGAGCTGATCGCCGAAGGCCTGTTGGCGGTGTGCATCCAGCATGAATGCGACCACCTCAACGGCAAGCTGTTCGTCGATTACCTGTCTACGCTCAAACGCGACCGCATCAAGAAGAAGCTGGAAAAGCAACACCGCCAGCAGGCTTGAGCCACACCTTTCAAAGGCTTGCTACGGCAAGCCTTTTTCTTTAGCGAGCCCCCATGACTGAAGCACTGCGTATCGTGTTTGCCGGCACCCCGGAATTCGCCGCCGAACACCTCAAGGCCCTGCTCGACACCCCACACCAGATCATTGCCGTCTACAGCCAGCCGGATCGCCCGGCCGGCCGCGGGCAGAAACTCAGCCCCAGCCCGGTCAAGCAGCTCGCCTTGCAGCACGACATCCCGGTGTACCAGCCGCAAACCCTGCGCGATTCCGCCGCCCAAGCCGAGCTCAAGAGCCTGGATGCGGACCTGATGGTGGTGGTGGCCTACGGCCTGATCCTGCCGCAGGTGGTGCTGGATACCCCGCGCCTGGGTTGCATCAACAGTCACGCCTCCTTGCTGCCACGCTGGCGCGGCGCCGCACCGATCCAGCGCGCGGTCGAAGCCGGCGATGCCGAGTCGGGCGTGACGGTGATGCAGATGGAAGCCGGCCTGGACACCGGACCGATGCTGCTGAAAGTCAGCACGCCGATCAGTGCCGAAGATACTGGCGGCAGCCTGCATGATCGCCTGGCCACGCTCGGCCCGCAGGCGGTGATCGCTGCCATCGGCGGCCTGGCCGCCGGCACGCTCAAGGGCGAGGTGCAGGACGACAGCCTGGCCACCTACGCGCACAAACTGAACAAGGATGAAGCACGCCTGGACTGGAGCCGCCCGGCCAGCGAGCTGGAACGCCTGGTGCGCGCCTTCAATCCCTGGCCGATCTGCCATAGCACGCTGGGTGGCGAAGCACTCAAGGTACATGCTGCTGAACTGGGCGAAGGGCAGGGCAAGCCCGGCAGCCTCCTCGCCGCCGATAAATCCGGGCTGACCGTGGCCTGTGGCGAAGGCGCGCTGCGTCTGACCCGCCTGCAACTGCCCGGCGGCAAAGCCCTGGCCTTCAGTGATCTGTACAACAGCCGCCGCGAGCAGTTCGCCCCAGGCCTGGTACTCGGTCAATGAACCCACGTCTCGCCGCCGCCCGCGCCCTGGCCGTGGTGCTCAATGGCAAGGCCTCGCTGGGCAGCAGCCTGCCGCCGCTGCTGGATAAGGTCGACGCCCGTGACCGTGGCCTGGCTCAGGACCTGGCCTTCGGCACCGCGCGCTGGCAACCGCGCCTGGCCCTGCTGGCGGACAAGCTGCTGCAAAAACCGCTCGCCGACCGCGATATCGAAGCCCTGCTGCTGGTTGGCCTGTACCAGCTGTTCTACACGCGCATTCCCGCGCATGCGGCAATCAGTGAAACCGTCGGTTGCGCCGACAAGCTGAAGAAATCCTCGGCCAAGGGCCTGCTCAACGCCGTGCTGCGCAATGCCCAGCGTGACGGCGACAGCATTATTGCCAGCCTCGACCGCGACCCGGTGCTGCACAGCGCCCACCCGCGCTGGTTGCAGAAAGCCCTGAAAGCGCACTGGCCGGAGCATTGGCAGGCCATCTGCGCCGCCAATAACGCTCACCCACCGCTGATTCTGCGGGTCAACCGCCGCCTCGGCAGCCGCGACGCCTACCTGGGCGAACTGCGCAGCGCCGGTTTTGAAGCAGAACCCTGCACCTTCAGCCGCGATGGCATTCGCCTGCTGCAGGCCTGCGATGTCACCAGCCTGCCGGGCTTTGCCGAAGGCCGGCTCAGTGTGCAGGACGAAGCCGCGCAACTGGCCGCCGAGCTGCTCGAACTGGCCCCCGGCCAGCGCGTGCTGGACGCCTGCTGCGCACCGGGCGGCAAGACCTGCCACCTGCTCGAAGTCGAGCCAGCCGTGGCCGGCGTGGTCGCGGTGGACCTGGAAGAGAAGCGCCTGGTGCGCGTGCGCGAAAACCTCAAGCGGCTGAACCTCGACGCCGAGCTGATCGCCGCCGACGCCCGCGCGCTCGCGCAGTGGTGGGACGGCCAGACGTTCCAGCGCATCCTCCTCGACGCGCCGTGCTCGGCCACCGGGGTGATTCGTCGCCATCCAGACATCAAGCTGACGCGCCAACCCGAGGACATCGTCGCGCTGGCGCAGTTGCAGGGCGAGCTGCTCGATGCGCTGTGGCAGACCCTGGAAGTCGGCGGCATCCTGCTGTATGCCACCTGCTCGACCCTGCCCACGGAAAACACCGAGGTGATCGCAGCCTTCCTGGCCCGCACCGCGGACGCCCGTGAGCTGACGATTGCGGGCCCCTTCGGCCTGGCCCAGCCGCATGGCCGCCAATTGCTCGCGCAAGAGCACGGTCATGATGGCTTTTACTATGCCAAGCTGAGCAAAATCGCCGCGTGTTAACGACACTCGCCGGCTGGCGTCGTCAGGCGCGCTGAAGCCCACCCCTACCAGGAGCAATTACGTGAAGATCATCATCCTCGGTGCCGGCCAGGTGGGCGGCACGCTGGCGGAACACCTGGCCAGCGAGGCCAACGACATCACCGTGGTCGACACCGATGGCGACCGCCTGCGCGACCTCGGCGACCGCTTGGATATCCGCACCGTGCAGGGCCGCGGCTCGTTCCCCACGGTGCTGCGCCAGGCCGGCGCCGACGATGCCGACATGCTCATCGCGGTGACCAACAGCGACGAGATCAATATGATCGCCTGTCAGGTCGCCTACACCCTGTTCCACACCCCGACCAAAATCGCCCGGGTGCGCGAGCCGGCCTACCTGACCCGCGCGGGCCTGTTCGACAACGAAGCGATCCCGGTCGATGTGCTGATCAGCCCAGAGCAGGTGGTGACCAACTACATCAAGCGCCTGATCGAATACCCCGGCGCCTTGCAGGTGATCGACTTCGCCGAGGGCAAGGCTCAGCTGGTGGCGGTCAAGGCTTACTACGGCGGCCCGCTGGTCGGCCAGCAACTGCGCCAGCTGCGCGAACACATGCCGAATGTCGACACCCGCGTGGCGGCGATCTTCCGCCGCAACCGGCCGATCATCCCGCAGGGCGACACGCTGATCGAGGCCGACGACGAAGTGTTCTTCATCGCCGCCAAGGCGAATATTCGCGCGGTGATGAGCGAGATGCGGCGCATGGAAGACAGCTACAAGAAAGTGGTGATCGCCGGCGGCGGGCATATCGGCGAGCGCCTCGCCGAAGCCATCGAGAGCCGCTACCAGGTGAAGATCATCGAGATGAGCCCGGCACGTTGCCGCTACCTCTCGGAAAACCTGGAAAGCACCATCGTGTTGCAGGGCAGCGCCTCGGATCGCGACCTGCTGGTGGAAGAGAACATCAACGACGCCGATATCTTCCTCGCGCTGACCAACGACGACGAGGCCAACATCATGTCGTCCTTGCTGGCCAAACGCCTCGGCGCGCGCAAGGTGATGACCATCATCAACAACCCGGCCTACGTCGATCTGGTGCAGGGCGGCGAGATCGACATCGCCATCAGCCCGCAGCTGGCGACCATCGGCACCCTGCTGACCCACGTGCGCCGCGGCGATATCGTCAGCGTGCACTCGCTGCGCCGCGGTGCCGCCGAAGCCATCGAAGCCATCGCCCACGGCGACGCCAAGTCGAGCAAGGTGGTCGGCCGCGCCATCGAAGACATCGCCTTGCCGCCGGGCACCACCATCGGCGCGATCATCCGCGACGAAGAAGTGCTGATCGCCCACGACGACACGGTGATCGCTTCCGGTGACCATGTGATCCTGTTTCTGGTCGACAAGAAATACATCCGCGATGCCGAGCGCCTGTTCCAGGTCGGCCTGACGTTTTTCTAAACAGCGAGGCCGCGATGCTCGAATCCTTGGAAAACATGCTCGCCAAGGGCGTCGACAATGCCCTGTTGCGCTTTGGCCTGGGCAAGGGCTACCTGGATGCGGGCGAGTTCGCCCGCGCCGCCGAACACCTGCAACGCTGCGTGGGTTTCGACCCGAACTACTCGGCGGCGTGGAAACTGCTCGGCAAGGCGCGGCAGGCCAGCGGCGACCTGGCAGCCGCACGCCAGGCCTGGGAGCAGGGCTTACAAGCCGCCCGCGGGCATGGCGACAAACAGGCGGAAAAGGAAATGACGGTGTTTCTGCGCAAGCTCGACAAGCACGCCTGACGCCGCGTCAGGACAGCGCGGGGCGCCGCGACAGCGCACGGGCAATGGCGCTGAGCAGCACGCCGTAGAGCGGCACGAAGAGCATCAGGCTGACCGCCAGCTTGACCGCGTAATCGACACTGGCGATCTCCACCCAGTGCTCGGCCATAAACGGGTCGCTGCTCTGCCAGAAGGCAATCGAGAAGAACGCAAAGGTATCCAGCAGGTTGCCCAAGACGGTCGACGCCGCCGGGGCAATCCACCACTGGCGCAGTTGGCGCAGGCGGTCGAACACCTGGATATCCAGCAACTGCCCCAACACGTAGGCCAGGAAGCTGGCCAAGGCGATACGCAAGACAAAGCCGTTGAACTCGGCCAATGCGGCAAAACCGGCGAAGCGCGCCTCGTAGAACAGCACCGACACCACATAGGACGCCAGCAGCGCCGGCAACATGACCCGTGCGATGACCTGCCGCGCGGGCGTCTTGCCCAGCAGGCGGACGGTCAGATCGGTGGCCAGAAAGATGAACGGGAAGCTGAACGCACCCCAGGTGGTCTGCCAACCGAACAGGGTCATGGGCAGCTGCACCAGGTAGTTGCTGGCGATGATGATGAG
The DNA here is from genome assembly GCA_002354655.1 of Pseudomonas sp. UBA2684. GTDB lineage: Bacteria > Pseudomonadota > Gammaproteobacteria > Pseudomonadales > Pseudomonadaceae > Aquipseudomonas. The sequence goes on along the minus strand of DELY01000050.1, from coordinate 310,234 downwards.
GATGTGGAACGCGATCAGGCTGGCCAGGGCCGAGCGCCGGATCGAAGACGTGATTGGTGGCATGGCATGTCCTTTTTGAGTGGGATGGGGTTAGGGAACCCATTGCTGCGCCCGAGCAGATTCACGGCGCGCGGCATTCTAACGATTTCTTGACCGACGAGGTAGGTTTTTCCGACTCAGCAGACGGCTGGTCAGCGCTCGGTAAACCGCAGGCCCACGCCTTCGCTGTCGACCCGCATCACTTCCATCTGCAACACCGGCGCCTCGATCGGCAGATCCTGCACCTGGCCAGTGACCAGGGTGCCTTGCGGCAAGGCAGCCAAGGCCGGGTGTTTGACGTAAACGCCGCCATCGGACAGATCGCGGGTTTGTGCCACCAGCTCACCAAAACTCGGGTGACAGATCTTGATCCGACACCTCATCGGCGTACGCGGGTACTGACGCTGGTTGGACATGGGCAGGGCAATCCTCGACCGGGAAGGTGTCGCTTTAATAGCGCAAATTGCTGGCAACGCCCAGCAATAACAATAAAAAGGCGCCAAAAAGGCGCCTTTCTCAACCGACGAATAACCCGGCTAGTACCACTTCGCTTCGCCTTCGGGGCGTTTCTTGAAGCGTTTCATGCTCCACATGTACTGGCTCGGATAGGCCCGCACATAACGCTCGATCACCGAGCTCATGGCGGCAACCGCGGTGTCCGTATCGGTGCTGTACATCTCCTCCGGCGCAGCTTCCAGAATGACCTTGAAGCCCGAGCCATCCGGCAGCCGCAGCGCATGCAGGAACACCCCGCAGGCCTTGCCGCCGCTGAGCATGCCGGCGACGAACTTGCTGGTCAGCGCCTCGGTACCGAGGAAGGGCACGAAGATCCCCGAGGAGCGGCTGGGCTCGGGATCGGCCGGAATGCCCACGGCCCCGCCTTTGCGCACTTCCTTGATGACGCTGAGGATGCCTTCCTTGGTCGACGGCGCCACGCGGTTACCCAGTTGCACGCGTTGTTGGCGCAGCAGGTCGTCGACGGCTTTCAGCTTGGGCGGGCGGTAGAAAATGATCGGTTTGCACTGCGCGCAGTAGAAGTGGTTGAGCACTTCCCAGTTGCCCAGGTGGCTGGTGATGCCGACCACGCCCTTGCCACTGGCCAATGCCTGTTGCAGCACCTCCAGGCCTTCGACTTCACGCACCAGGCCGATGGATTTCTGCGCCGGCCAGATCCAGGCGCAGGCGCTTTCGGTCAGGGTTCGGCCGATATCCATCAGCGCTTGGCGCAGCAGGCGCTGGTGCGCCGCCTCATCCAGTTCGGGAAAGCACTTGCGCAGGTTGATGCTGGCAACCTCGCGTGAACCGTTCGGCAGCTTCCACATCAACCAGCCAATCGCTGCGCCCACCGCCTGTACGGCGCGCCACGGCAGCAAGGCGAACAAACGCAGAAAACCCACCACCAGGGCACCTTTGAGCTTTTCCACAGGCAACTCCAGCCGTTCAAAAGGCGCTTATTGTAACCACCAGAGCTAGCGGCTGGTCAGTTGCACGTAGCGGTCGCAGTCGAGGGTGTGATCCATGACCATGCCGGTAGCCTGCATATAGGCATAACAGATAGTCGGGCCGACAAAGGTGAAGCCGGCCTTTTTCAGCGCTTTGCTCATCGCCTCGGCCTCGGCAGTGACCGCCGGCACCTGACCGCGCTCGCTGAAGTGATTGATCTTCGGCGCGCCGCCGACAAACGACCAGAGCAGCGCCGCCGGGTCTTCCAGCTTGAGCCAGGCCTGGGCGTTCTTGCGCACGGCCTGGAGCTTGAGGCGGTTGCGGATGATGCCGGGGTCCTGCATCAGGGTTTCTTCGATGTACTCGTCCGTGAGCGCCGCCAGGCGCTGCACATCGAAGCCGAACAGCACCTCGCGGTAGCGTTCGCGCTTCTTCAGCACAGTGATCCACGACAGGCCGGCCTGAAAGGCTTCGAGCAGCAGCAATTCGAACAGCACCTGGGGATCGCGTTGCGGCACGCCCCATTCCTGGTCGTGGTAGGTGATATACAGCGGGTCGTCGGAGCACCAAGAGCAGCGTGGCATGCGGGTTTTCCCAGGGTCTGTTGTCGTTTCGTTCGCGGCCGCGCCGGAGCCTGTTTTAGCGCGAGGCAAGGCACGAGACACGAAGTTTGGTTGTTCCAAATGAGTGTCGAGAAACGCAGCATCGCGCTAAAACAGGCCCGGCCCTTCGGGTTGCGCGCAAAATCTCGCCATGCGGTGTTGGAGGACTTGGCAAGGGACCACGCGGACGGCTAGTCCATTACCTGCGTCCTCCGCCTAGCCTGGCGAGATTTTGCGCGGCAACGCGGCTCGCGACGGAACGGCAACAGACCCTAAGCTTCGGTATACTCGCGGACTTTCTGAAGCCGCCAAAGTACGGGTGAAATTCGTGAGCCAGACTACGCCTGCCGTGCGCACCTTCCAAGACTTGATCCTCGCCCTGCAACAGTACTGGGCCGAGCAGGGCTGTGTGGTGTTGCAGCCCTACGATATGGAAGTGGGCGCCGGCACCTTCCACACCGCCACGTTTCTGCGTGCCATCGGCCCCGAGACCTGGAACGCCGCCTACGTGCAGCCTTCCCGTCGTCCGGCCGACGGCCGCTACGGCGAGAACCCCAACCGCCTGCAGCACTATTACCAGTTCCAGGTGGTACTCAAGCCCAACCCGGAAAACTTCCAGGAGCTGTACCTCGGCTCGCTGCAAGCCATCGGCATCGACCCGCTGGTACACGACATCCGTTTCGTCGAAGACAACTGGGAATCGCCAACCCTGGGTGCCTGGGGTCTGGGCTGGGAAATCTGGCTGAACGGTATGGAAGTCACCCAGTTCACCTACTTCCAGCAGGTCGGCGGCATCGAGTGCTACCCGGTAACCGGCGAGATCACCTACGGCCTCGAGCGCCTGGCCATGTACCTGCAGGGCGTCGATTCGGTGTACGACCTGGTGTGGACCGACGGCCAGTTCGGCAAGGTCACCTATGGCGATGTGTTCCACCAGAACGAGGTGGAGCAGTCGACCTACAACTTCGAGCACGCCAACGTCGAGAAACTCTTCGAGCTGTTCGACTTCTATGAAAGCGAAGCCAACCGCCTGATCGAGCTGGAGCTGCCGCTGCCGACCTACGAAATGGTGCTCAAGGCCTCGCACACCTTCAACCTGCTGGATGCGCGCCGCGCCATTTCGGTGACCGCGCGCCAGCAGTACATCCTGCGCGTGCGCGCCCTGGCCCGCTCGGTGGCGCAGAGCTACCTGCAAGCGCGGCGCAAGCTCGGCTTCCCGCTCGCCACCCCCGACCTGCGTGATGAAGTATTGGCCAAGCTGGAGGCAGCAGAATGAGTGCGCGTGATTTCCTGGTAGAACTGGGCACCGAAGAGCTGCCGCCAAAAGCCCTGAAAACCCTCGGTGAGGCCTTCCTCGCCGGTATCGAAAAAGGCCTGAAAGCCGCCGGCCTGTCCTACAGCGCCACGCGCTATTACGCCGCACCGCGCCGTCTGGCCGTGCTGATCGAGCAGCTTGAAGAGCAGCAAGCCGATCGCACTGTCAACCTCGACGGCCCGCCCGTGCAGGCGGCGTTCGACAAGGACGGCAACCCGACTCAAGCAGCATTGGGCTTCGCCAAGAAGTGCGGCGTTGAGCTGAGCCAGATCGACCAGAGCGGCCCCAAGCTGAAATTCAGCCAGAGCATTCTGGGCCAGGCCGCCGCCGGCCTGCTGCCGGCCATTGTGGAAACCTCGCTCAACGAGCTGCCAATTCCCAAGCGCATGCGCTGGGGCGCGCGCAAAACCGAATTCGTCCGTCCAAGCCAGTGGCTGGTGATGCTGTTCGGTGACCAGGTGATCGACTGCGAGATCCTCGCGCAGAAGTCCGGCCGCGTGTCCCGCGGCCATCGCTTCCACGCCAACCATGACGTACGCATCAGCGCTCCGGCCAGTTACGCCGAAGAGCTGCGCAGCGCCTACGTGATCGCCGACTTCGCCGAGCGCCGCGCGCAGATCGCCGCCCGTGTCGACCAACTGGCCGCCGAGCAACAGGGCACGGCCATCGTGCCGCCAGCGTTGCTGGATGAAGTCAGCGCCCTGGTCGAGTGGCCGGTGCCGCTGGTCTGCTCGTTCGAGGAACGCTTCCTCGAGGTGCCGCAGGAAGCGCTGATCACCACCATGCAGGACAACCAGAAATACTTCTGCCTGCTGGACGCCAACGGCAAGCTGCTGCCGCGCTTTATCACCGTGGCCAACGTCGAGAGCAAAGACCCGGCGCAGATCATTTCCGGCAACGAGAAGGTGGTGCGCCCGCGCCTGACCGACGCCGAGTTCTTCTTCAAACAGGACAAGAAGCAGAAGCTGGAAAGCTTCAACCAGCGTCTGGCCAATGTGGTGTTCCAGGCCCAGCTGGGCTCGGTCTATGACAAGGCCCAGCGGGTCTCCGCCTTGGCCGGTTTTATCGCCCAGCGCATCGGTGGCGACGCCACCCGCGCTGCGCGTGCCGGTATCCTCTGCAAGTGCGACCTGGCCAGCGAGATGGTTGGCGAATTCCCGGAAATGCAAGGCATCGCCGGTTACTACTACGCCAAGCATGACGGCGAAGCCGAAGACGTCGCCCTGGCGCTGAACGAGCAGTACATGCCACGCGGTGCCGGCGCCGAGCTGCCGAGCACCCTGACCGGTGCCGCCGTGGCCCTGGCCGACAAGCTGGATACCCTGGTCGGGATCTTCGGCATCGGCATGCTGCCCACCGGCAGCAAGGACCCCTACGCCCTGCGTCGTGCGGCCCTGGGTGTGCTGCGCATCCTGATCGAGAAGCAACTGGATCTGGACCTGATTGAAGCCGTCGGCTTCGCCATCGGCCAGTTCGGCGACAAGATCAAGGCCGACGGCCTGGCACCCCAGGTGCAGGACTTTATCTTCGACCGCCTACGCGCCCGTTATGAGGACGAAGGCGTCGAAGTGGCCGTGTACCAGGCCGTGCGTGCGGTCAGCCCGACCTCGCCGCTGGACTTCGACCAGCGCGTGCAGGCGGTGCAGTTGTTCCGCAAACTGCCGCAAGCCGCCGCATTAGCCGCCGCCAACAAGCGCGTGTCCAACCTGCTGGGCAAGGCCGAAGGCAAGGTGGCAAGCCAGGTCGAAGCGCATTATTTCGACACCCCGGCCGAGTTCGCCCTTAACGCGGCGATCCAGCAAGCCGACCAAGCCGTGCAACCGTTGGCCTTGGCACGACAGTACAGCGCAGCGCTGACGCAACTGGCCAACCTGCGTGAGCCGGTCGACAGCTTCTTCGAAGCCGTGCTGGTGAATGCCGAGAACCCGGACGTGCGCGCCAACCGTTATGCATTGCTGGCCAAGCTACGTGGCTTGTTCCTCGGCGTGGCCGATATCTCGGTCCTCGGCTAAGCCGATCGTAGGATGGCTCGGGCCGCGCAGGTGTACCCATCACCACCTTCCCCGGGTGGCGGCCATCACCGCCATCCGGTTACGGATTACCCGATGAAACTACTGATTCTCGACCGCGACGGCGTGATCAATCACGACTCCGACGCCTACATCAAAACCCTGGATGAATGGATTCCGCTGCCCGGCGCGGTCGATGCCATTGCGCGGTTGTCCAAGGCGGGCTGGACGGTGGCCGTGGCGACCAACCAATCTGGATTGGCCCGTGGCTACTATGACCTGGCGGCGCTTGAAGCCATGCACACCCGGTTACGCCAACTGGTAGCAGAACAAGGCGGCGAACTGGGGCTAATCGTGCATTGTCCACATGGTCCGGATGACGGCTGCGCCTGCCGCAAACCCAAGCCCGGTATGCTTCTGCAAATCGCCGCGCATTACCGCGTCAGTCTGAGCGGCGTGTGGTTTGTTGGCGACAGTAGCGGTGACCTGGAAGCGGCGCGCGCCGTCGACTGTCAGCCCATTCTGGTAAAGACCGGCAAGGGCGAACGCACTCTGGCCAAACCATTGCCAGCGGGCACTCTGGTATTCGATGATCTGGCGGCGGTTGCCGCACAGCTTCTCCACTGATAAAGCAGGCCCTGCCTGCGACGGTAAATGCTCCTATGTCGACAGTGCAGGCCCTCAGAACCTTTCTCTTTTACCTGTTGCTGTCTGCCAGCGCGTTCATCTGGTGCATCCTCAGCGTATTTGTCGCGCCCTTTCTGCCGTTCCGCGCACGCTACCGCTTCGTTATCCAGAACTGGTGTCGCTGCGCCGTGTGGTTGGCCAAGGTGGTGGCCGGCATCCGCTACGAGATCAAGGGCCTGGAAAATATCCCAGAGCAGCCCTGCGTGATTCTGGCCAAACACCAAAGCACCTGGGAAACCTTCTTCCTCTCCGGATTTTTCGAGCCCTTGAGCCAAGTGGTGAAACGCGAACTGCTGTACGTGCCGTTCTTCGGCTGGGCGATGGCCATGCTCAAACCGATCGCCATCGACCGCAGCAACCCCAAAGCCGCGCTCAAACAACTGGCCAAGCAGGGCCATGAGCGATTGGGGCAGGGCGCCTGGGTACTGGTATTTCCCGAGGGCACGCGAATCCCCACTGGACAGATCGGTAAATTCTCCCGCGGCGGTGCGTCCTTGGCCGTCAACGCCAACCTGCCGGTTTTGCCAGTGGCACATAACGCCGGCGAGTTCTGGCCCAAGCAAGGCTGGCGAAAAACCCCAGGCACCATTCAGGTGGTGATCGGTCCACTCATGTACGCCGAAGGCAGCGGCCCTCGCGCGATTGCCGAACTCAACGAACGGGCCTTCCAATGGGTCAGCCAGGCACAACGCGAGATGGGCGCCCTGGACGCAGATGCGGTCCCTAGCGATTCGGTTGAAGTGCTCTGAGCCCAGCTGTGGATAAGCTGTGCAGAAAATACCGGCAGAGTGCCATTTATGCGTCTAAGCCATTAATTTAATACGGCTTTTTAGACAGCCAGTGGTTTGACCAATTCGTGCATAAGTTTTTCAAGGCACTAAAAAGCCGGCCATCTGAACTAACGCCTGTTGATACACACCATTCGCGGCGTCCCCTTCCTGCTACGAGGGGCCCAGAGCGCATATGCATCTGCAAAGGCAGACCAGCACTGCTCATCGTCGCTCAGCGACAGGGAAGGAAGCCTCCCACGATCATCTACCAAGAAAAAGCCCCTGCTGATGCTTATCAACAGGGGCTTTTCTTTTTCAGGCTAATCGCCAGTAACGTTGGCCGAAACCCTTAAACGTCCAGGTTTGAAACAGCCAAGGCGTTGGTCTCGATAAAGTCACGGCGCGGCTCGACTTCATCGCCCATCAGGGTATTGAAGATCTGATCCGCGGCAATCGCGTCTTCGATACGCACCTTGAGCATGCGGCGTACTTCCGGGTCCATGGTGGTTTCCCACAATTGGTCCGGGTTCATTTCGCCGAGACCTTTATAGCGCTGGATGCTGTGACGCTTGGTGCTTTCGGTCATCAGCCAGCTCAGGCCTTCCTTGAAGGTAGTCACTGGCTTCTTGCGCTCGCCACGCTGCACATAGGCGCCATCTTCCAACAAGCTGTTGAGCTGATCGCCAAGACTGGTCACGGTCTTGTAATCGTTGCTGGAGAAGAAATCGCGATTGAAGGTGATGTAGCTGGAGTTGCCGTGGGAAATCAGTTCGACTTCTGGCAGCCACAGGTGACGCTCATGGTCTTCACGCAGGCTGGTCTTATAGACCAGGCCGGACTTCTCCATGGTCTTCAGGCGTGCATCGAACAGGGCTAGCCAGCTGTCCATGGCAGACTTGTCCGCCAGTTGTTCCAGGCTCACGCTCGGCAGATAGACGAAGTGCTCGGTCAGTTCTATCGGGTATAGACGCGACAAACGCTTGAGGGTCTTCATCACCAGGCGGTAGTCATTGACCAGTCGCTCCAGCGACTCGCCAGACAGGCCTGGGGCGCTCTCGTTGACGTGCAGGCTGGCGTCTTCCAGGGCCGACTGGGTCATGTATTCCTCCATGGCCTCGTCGTCCTTGATGTACTGCTCCTGCTTGCCCTTTTTGACCTTGTACAGCGGCGGCTGGGCGATATAGATGTAGCCGCGCTCGACCAGTTCCGGCAGCTGACGGAAGAAGAAGGTCAGCAGCAGGGTACGGATGTGCGAACCGTCGACGTCGGCGTCGGTCATGATGATGATGTTGTGGTAACGCAGCTTGTCGATGTTGTACTCATCGCGGCCGATGCCACAGCCCAGGGCGGTGATCAGGGTGCCAACTTCCTGGGAGGAAATCATCTTGTCGAAACGGGCTTTCTCGACGTTGAGGATCTTGCCCTTGAGCGGCAGGATCGCCTGGGTCTTGCGGTTACGGCCCTGTTTGGCAGAGCCGCCCGCGGAGTCCCCTTCCACGATATAAAGCTCGGACAGGGCAGGGTCTTTCTCCTGGCAGTCGGCCAGTTTGCCCGGCAGCCCGGCGATATCCAGGGCACCCTTGCGACGGGTCATTTCACGGGCTTTACGCGCGGCCTCGCGGGCACGCGCGGCGTCGATCATCTTGCCGACCACAGCCTTGGCTTCGTTGGGGTTTTCCAACAGGAAGTCGGAGAAGTATTTGCCCATCTCCTGTTCCACCGCGGTTTTCACCTCGGAGGACACCAGCTTGTCTTTGGTCTGCGAACTGAATTTCGGGTCCGGTACTTTTACCGAAATAATCGCGGTCAGGCCTTCACGGGCATCGTCACCGGTGGTGGCGATCTTGTGCTTCTTGGCCAGGCCTTCCTGCTCGATGTAGGTGTTCAGGTTACGCGTCAATGCCGAACGGAAGCCGGCCAAATGGGTGCCGCCATCGCGCTGCGGAATGTTGTTGGTGAAGCACAGCAGGTTCTCGTTGAAGCTGTCGTTCCACTGCAGGGCGACTTCGACACCAACACCGTCTTCACGCTGCACGGTGAAGTGGAACACCTGGTTGACCGGGGTCTTGTTGTGGTTGAGGTATTCAACGAAGGCCCGCAAGCCACCTTCGTACTTGAACAGTTCTTCCTTACCGCTGCGCTCGTCTTTGAGGAAAATGCCGACGCCGGAGTTGAGGAACGATAGCTCGCGCAGGCGCTTGGCCAGGATGTCCCAACTGAAATGGATGTTGGCAAAGGTGTCTTCGGACGGTTTGAAGTGAATCTGCGTGCCGGTGACATCACTGTCGCCAACCGTGGCAATCGGTGCCTGAGGCACGCCATGCACGTAGGTCTGTTCCCAGATCTTGCCGCTACGGCGGATGGTCAGGATCAGTTCCTTAGACAACGCGTTGACCACGGAAACACCTACGCCGTGCAGGCCGCCCGAGACCTTGTAGCTGTTGTCATCGAACTTACCGCCGGCGTGCAGCACGGTCATGATCACTTCGGCAGCGGAAACGCCTTCTTCCTTGTGCATATCCACCGGGATACCACGACCGTTGTCGCGCACACTGATCGACTCATCCGGGTGGATGGTGATGGTGATTTCGCTGCAATGACCGGCCAAAGCTTCGTCAATCGAGTTGTCGACCACCTCGAAGACCATGTGGTGCAGACCGCTGCCATCGTCGGTATCGCCGATGTACATGCCAGGTCGCTTGCGTACGGCATCCAGGCCTTTCAAGACCTTAATGTTATTGGAGTCGTACGTTTGGTTTTCGCTCATGCCTTCACTCCCGGTGGTCGTGGGTCTGGGTGATACAGCCATGTTCCACGTGGAACATGGCAACTGGCGTATCCGTGCGCCAGCCTTCCCTCAACAATTCATGGTCTACACAGGTGATGAACACCTGGCAGTGCAAGTCTTCTAACAAACGACACAATGCGCGGCGATGCTGCTCATCCAGTTCTGACGGCAAGTCATCCACCAGATAAATGCACTGACCGCGCTTGGCCTGGTCCACTAAATGGCCCTGGGCAATGCGCAGGGCACATACCACCAACTTCTGTTGGCCTCGGGACAAAATTTCTGCCGCATTGTGGGCTGCCAAGCGTAACCGGAGATCGGCGCGCTGTGGGCCAGCCTGGGTATGACCAATTTGTTGATCGCGGGAGAGGGAAGTGGCCAGCACCTCACTCAACTCACGCTCCTTATCCCAGCCGCGATAGTAGCTAAGGGTTAACCCCTGCAACTCGACCAGCTCACTCAAGGTCTGCTCAAAAACCGGTTTCAACGCCTGGATATAAGCTCGCCGATAAGCGTCAATCTCATCGCTGGCAAGGCACAGTTCACGGTCCCAGGCCGCCTGCGAAGCGGCGTCAAGTGTACCATGCCGTAGCCACGAGTTCCGCTGTCGCAGGGCCTTCTGCAGGCGCTGCCAGGCCGGCAAAAAGCGAGGTTCCACGTGGAACACTCCCCAGTCGAGAAACTGCCGGCGAATTTTCGGTGCACCCTCCAGTAAGCGGAAACTGTCGGGATTGATCAGTTGCAGTGGCAGCGTTTCAGCCAGTTGCGCCGCACTGCGCGCACTCTGCCCGTCGATACGAATCTGGAATTCACCCTGCCGATCACGGGAAATCCCTAAGCTGCTTTGCCGGCCGTCGGCCAACTGCACCTGGCCGAAGACCGTACAGGCAAGTTGCTCGTACTGAATCACCGGGAGTAAGCGAGCACTGCGAAAGGAACGCGCCAGGCCCAGCAGATGAATGGCTTCCAGCAAACTGGTTTTGCCGCTGCCATTAGCGCCGTGGAGGATATTGATACGCGGGGAGGGGGAGAGGGTCACCGGGTGCAGATTGCGCACCGCGGTGACCGTAACGCGGGATAAAGACATTAATGGGTTACAAACGCATAGGCATCACGACATAGGCGGAATCGTCGTTGTCGGCTTCCTGGACCAATGCGCTGCTGTTCGCGTCGGACAGGATCAGACGCACCTGATCGGTGGTCATCACGCCCAGCACATCCAGCAGGTAGCTGACGTTGAAACCGATTTCCAACGCGCTGCCGTTGTAATCCACGGCAATTTCTTCTTCCGCTTCTTCCTGTTCCGGGTTGTTCGCCTGAATTTTCAACAGGCCAGCGGCCAGCTGCAAACGAATCCCGCGGTACTTCTCGTTGGACAGAATCGCCGTGCGGCTAAACGCTTCGCGCAGCCCCTGACGATCGGCCACCACCAGCTTGTCGCCGCCGCGCGGCAATACGCGCTCGTAGTCGGGGAACTTGCCATCGACCAGCTTGGAGGTGAAGGTGAATTCACCCGTGGTCGCCCGAATGTGGTGCTGACCCAGGACGATGCTGACGCTGCCATCCTGTTCGGTGAGCAAACGCGCCAGTTCGAGAATGCCCTTACGCGGCACGATCACCTGATGACGTTCGACCTGTTCGATCGCCGCTTCCATGGAGCACATGGCCAGGCGGTGACCGTCGGTGGCCACGGCGCGCAATATGCCGCTCTGCACTTCCAGCAGCATGCCATTGAGGTAATAACGCACGTCCTGCTGGGCCATGGCAAAGCTGGTGCGCTCGATCAGCCGACGCAGCTTACTTTGCACCAGGCTGAAGGTCAGCGAGCCTGGACCCTCTTCAACCGTCGGAAAATCGTTAGCCGGCAACGTCGAGAGCGAGAAACGGCTGCGACCGGCTTTGACCAGCAGCTTCTGCTCGTCAACGCGAATATCGATCAGCGCATCGCTTGGCAAGCTCTTGCAAATATCCATCAGCTTGCGCGCCGGTACGGTGATCTCGCCCGGCTCAGCGGCGTCTTCGAGGGTCACGCGCCCGACCAATTCCACTTCCAGGTCGGTTCCCGTGAGGGAAAGTTGCTGGCCTTCAACGACCAGCAGCACGTTAGACAGAACCGGCAAGGTCTGGCGGCGTTCCACGACGCCGGCGACCAGTTGCAGGGGTTTCAACAGGGCTTCGCGTTGAATGGTGAAATGCATGGTCTAGTCCCTTGCCTCGTGGAGTTGCGTATTAAGTGGTCAGTGTACGCAGCAGATTCTTGTAGTCCTCGCGGATGTCCGCGTCGGATTCCCTAAGTTCAGCAATCTTACGGCAAGCATGCAATACCGTGGTGTGATCGCGACCGCCGAAGGCATCGCCAATCTCCGGCAAGCTGTGATTGGTCAGCTCCTTGGATAACGCCATCGCCACTTGCCGCGGTCGCGCCACAGAGCGTGAGCGGCGCTTGGACAGCAGGTCGGAGATCTTGATCTTGTAGTACTCGGCGACAGTGCGCTGAATATTGTCGATGCTCACCAGTTTGTCTTGCAGCGCCAACAGATCCTTCAGCGATTCGCGAATCAGCTCGATGGTAATGTCGCGGCCCATGAAGTGCGAGTGAGCAATCACCCGCTTCAACGCACCTTCCAGCTCACGCACGTTGGAGCGAATACGCTGGGCGATAAAGAATGCGGCGTCATGCGGCAGATCGACTTTGGCCTGGTCGGCCTTCTTCATCAGAATCGCCACCCGGGTTTCCAACTCCGGCGGTTCAACCGCGACGGTCAGGCCCCAACCGAAGCGCGATTTCAAACGCTCCTCCAGCCCTTCGATTTCTTTCGGGTAGCGATCACTGGTGAGAATCACCTGCTGGCCACCCTCGAGCAGGGCATTGAAGGTGTGGAAGAATTCCTCCTGGGAGCGTTCCTTCTTGGCGAAGAACTGGATGTCGTCGATCAGCAGCGCATCCACCGAACGGTAGAAACGCTTGAATTCGTTAATCGCATTCAACTGCAACGCCTTGACCATGTCCGCCACAAACCGCTCGGAATGCAGGTAGACCACCTTGGCATTCGGATTCTTGGCCAGCAGATGGTTGCCCACCGCATGCATCAAGTGGGTTTTACCCAAACCCACGCCGCCATACAGGAACAACGGGTTGTAACCGTGCTTGGGGTTGTCTGCCACTTGCCAAGCCGCCGCGCGGGCCAGCTGGTTGGATTTACCTTCTACGAAGTTATCGAAGGTAAAGGTGCGGTTGAGGTAGCTGGTGTGCTTGAGTGCACCCTCCACCTGCACAGAACGTTCGGTGCGCGTGGGCGCCACTGGGGCTGCGGCGCCGGCCATGGGATCAAAACTGGAACGCGAAGGTTCTGCCTGCGCATACGCCTGCTGTTGAGGCGCGGCGATCGGGCTGCTGCTCACGCTTTGCACAGGGCTTGCCGCCACTCGCGGAGCGGCGCTGCGTTTGCTGCCTATTAATAAGGAGAGCGCCGGCACCAGACCATTGGTCCGCTCGGACAACAATTCCAGCAGACGGCTCAAATATTTTTCATTGACCCAATCGAGTACGAAACGATTCGGCGCATAGACACGAAGCTCGTCGCCTTCGGCTTCGACCTGCAGTGGACGGATCCAGGTATTGAATTGCTGAGCAGGCAGTTCATCGCGTAGAAGCTCCACGCACTGCTGCCAAAGTTCCACGGACACGTATATCCCCTAAATCGGAAGCCGGCGAGGCAAAAAACAGCCCTCATTGTAGCCGCCGAGGCCTGAGTTATCCACACGAAATGGCCATCCAGCACAAGGAAAATCAAGGTGTTAATGGCTTTTCAGGCAATGGATCGAGTACGACTAAAGTCTGTGGATAAGCGCACCGCAGGGCAGGGGATAAGCCTGGGTGAAACGCAGTGGAAAACCTGCCTGTGGGTAAAACCGCGTTTCATCCTCAGCTTATGCGCCGCAATCACACAGCCGCAGCACCGCTTTTCGACAGACTTACTAAACCCTGTAAGCCTCGTAAACAGGCAGCTACAGAGGGTTATACACAGGCAGCCTGGGTGCTAAGTATTACAAGCATTACAAAACATCTTTAAATATTCTCTTCTTTATATTTCTTATCTACGAATAAGGGGCTGGTTGGAAATTGACCTGACCCTCGGCTTTCTCTACAATCGCCGGTCTCTTAAAACGGGGGCCATTCCGGCCCGTAGTCGACCACCCAGGTACCGCACCATGAAACGTACTTTCCAACCCAGCACTATCAAACGCGCTCGCACCCACGGTTTCCGTGCTCGCATGGCCACCAAGAACGGCCGTGCTGTCCTGTCGCGTCGCCGCGCCAAGGGCCGTAAGCGTCTCGCCGTCTAAATTTCGGTCTTGTGGTGAGTCGAGACTTCAGTCGGGAAAAGCGTCTGCTAACTCCCCGGCAATTCAAGGCAGTCTTCGACTCCCCTAGCGGCAAAGCTCCGGGCAAAAATGTCCTGCTGCTCGCGCGCAACAACGAGCTCGATCATCCCCGCTTGGGTTTGGTGATCGGCAAGAAGAGCGTCAAGCTCTCGGTTGAGCGCAACCGCCTGAAACGCCAGATCCGCGAATCGTTCCGCCTGAACCAAGACAACTTGGTCGGCTGGGACATCGTAGTGGTTGCGCGTAAGGGATTAGGCGATCTGCAGAATGCCGAACTCGCTCAGCAGTTCGGCAAACTCTGGAAGCGCCTGGCGCGCAGTAAGCCAAGCCCGGAGACCAATGCTCAACCTGGGGTGAACGACAGTCCCCATGCGTAAACTGGCCTTAGCTGCAATCCAGGTTTATCGCTATGCCATCAGCCCGCTGATGGCCAGCCATTGTCGTTTCTACCCAAGCTGTTCTTGCTACGCGCACGAAGCCATCGAGCATCATGGTTTTGTGCGTGGTGGTTGGCTGACCTTGCGTCGGCTCGGCCGCTGTCACCCGTGGAATCCCGGTGGCTACGATCCGGTTCCCCCCGCGAAAAACTCCCGATCCTCTTCGATGGCCGAATAATCATGGATATCCAACGTTCGATCCTGATCGTCGCCCTGGCAATCGTGTCCTATATGATGGTTCTCCAGTGGAACCAGGACTACGGTCAGGCTCCTCTGCCGACTCAGACCGCCGCAGCCACCACTAGCGTTCCGAGCCTGCCAGACAGTGATGTCGCAACTGCCAACAGCAGTGATGACGTACCTACGGCCAATGCAGAAACCAGTGAAGGGAGCGCGGTCGCGCCTGTGGCCGTCAGCGACCAGCTGATCCGGGTAAAGACCGATGTGCTTGATTTGGCTATCGATCCCCGCGGTGGCGATATCGTGCAACTGCAGTTGCCGCAGTATCCACGTCGTCAGGATCGTCCGGATGTACCGTTTCAGTTATTCGATAACGGCACTGAGCGGACCTACCTGGCACAGAGCGGCCTGATTGGCAGCAATGCTCCGGACAAATCCAGCGGACGGGCACTGTGGAGCAGTGCGCAGCAAGAGTACCGATTGGCTGAAGGTCAGGAGCAGTTGGTCGTCGACCTGACGTTGAGCGAAGGTGGCGTCAACTACATCAAGCGTTTCACCTTCACCCGCGGTCTGAATGCACAGTGCTCGACCAGCGAACAACAGCTGAAAAAGCCCGGTTGTGTGGACCCTGCTTCTTACCAGATCAACATCGCTTACCTGATCGACAACCAAAGCGCACAAGCTTGGAGCGGCAACATGTACGCCCAGCTCAAGCGTGACGCCAGTGGCGACCCATCGTCGACCACCGCCACAGGTACTGCGACTTACCTGGGTGGCGCACTGTGGACAGCAGAAGAGCCCTACAAAAAAGTCTCGATGAAGGACATCGACAAGCAGCCGATCAAGGAAACCGTACAAGGTGGCTGGGTTGCCTGGTTGCAACACTACTTCGTGACCGCGTGGATTCCGACGAGCGACAGCACCAACCAGGTGCAAACCCGCAAGGATAGCCAGGGTAACTACATCGTCGGCTACACCGGCCAGGCTGTTCAGGTTGAACCGGGCGCCAAGGCAGAAATTAGCGCCATCCTGTATGCCGGCCCTAAGCTGCAGGGTCACCTGAAAACCTTGTCGCCAGGCCTGGAGCTGACCGTCGACTACGGCATTCTGTGGTTCCTCGCCCAACCGATCTTCTGGTTGCTGGAACATATCCATAGCCTGCTGGGTAACTGGGGCTGGTCGATCATCGTTCTGACCATCATCATCAAGTTGATCTTCTTCCCGCTGTCGGCTGCCAGTTACAAATCGATGGCCCGTATGCGTGCGGTATCGCCCAAGCTGGCGGCACTGAAAGAGCAATTCGGCGATGATCGCCAGAAGATGTCCCAGGCGATGATGGAGTTGTACAAGAAGGAAAAGATCAACCCGCTCGGGGGTTGCTTGCCGATTCTGGTACAAATGCCGGTCTTCCTCGCGCTCTACTGGGTGCTGCTGGAATCCGTGGAAATGCGTCAAGCCCCATGGCTGCTGTGGATAACCGACCTGTCGATCAAGGACCCGTTCTTTATCCTGCCGATCATCATGGGCGCCACCATGTTTATCCAGCAGCAGCTCAACCCGACGCCACCGGACCCGATGCAGGCCAAGGTGTTGAAGCTGATGCCGATCATCTTCACCTTCTTCTTCCTCTGGTTCCCTGCCGGTCTGGTGCTGTACTGGGTGGTCAACAACGTCTTGTCGATCGCGCAGCAGTGGTACATTACCCGCAAGATCGAAGCTGCCGCGAAGGCCGCCGCCGCTTAACCCGCGACAGCCTCTAAGCTCTAAAAAGACGCCCCCGCAGTGGGGCGTCTTGCTATCCAGCATTCGGAGATCATCATGCAAACAGCCCGTGAAACCATCGCCGCCGTTGCCACCGCCCAAGGCCGTGGCGGTGTCGGTATCGTGCGTATTTCCGGTCCTCTGGCCGGGCAACTGGCCCAGGCTGTTTGCCAGCGCGAACTGAAACCGCGCTATGCCCACTACGGACCCTTTTTCGCCAGTGCCGAACAGGTGCTCGATGAAGGATTGGCCTTGTACTTTCCGGGGCCGAATTCGTTTACCGGCGAGGATGTTCTGGAGCTGCAAGGGCATGGCGGGCCAGTGGTATTGGACCTGCTGCTGCGTCGCTGCTTGCAACTCGGCGCGCGCCTGGCCCGGCCTGGCGAATTCAGCGAACGCGCCTTTCTCAATGACAAGCTCGACCTGGCCCAGGCCGAGGCGATTGCCGACCTCATCGAAGCGAGTTCCGAGCAGGCGGCGCGCAATGCTCTGCGCTCCTTGCAAGGCGCCTTTTCACAACGTGTGCATGGCTTGACCGAGCACCTGATCAACCTGCGCATCTACGTCGAAGCAGCGATCGATTTCCCCGAGGAGGAAATCGACTTTCTTGCCGATGGCCACGTGCTTAGCCAGTTGCAAGCGGTACGGGCCGACCTGGCTGGCGTGCTGCGCGAAGCCGGGCAAGGCGCCCTACTGCGCGATGGCATGACGGTGGTGATCGCCGGCCGGCCAAATGCCGGTAAATCCAGCCTGCTCAATGCCCTGGCCGGGCGTGAAGCGGCCATCGTCACCGAAATCGCCGGCACCACCCGCGACGTGCTGCGCGAACATATCCACATCGATGGTATGCCGCTGCATGTGGTCGACACCGCCGGCCTGCGCACGACCTCCGACCAGGTCGAAAAAATTGGCGTCGAGCGCGCGCTGAAGGCCATTGGCGAAGCCGACCGCATCCTGCTGGTGGTGGATGCCACGGCCCCCGAAGCCGATGATCCCTTTGCCCTGTGGCCGGAGTTTCTCGCCCAACGGCCCGACCCGGCCAAGGTCACCCTGATCCGCAACAAGGCCGATCTGTCTGGCGAGCCAGTGGCGCTGGAAGTGTGCAACGACGGCCACATAACCATCAGCCTCTCGGCCAAATCGACAGAAGGCCTGGACCTGCTGCGCGAACACCTGAAAGCCTGCATGGGCTATGAGCAGACCGCCGAAAGCAGCTTCAGCGCGCGCCGACGTCACCTGGAAGCACTGCGTCAGGCCGAAACGTACCTCGAGCATGGCCACGCCCAGTTGACCCTGGCAGGTGCCGGCGAACTGCTCGCCGAAGACCTGCGCATGGCTCAGCAAGCGCTGGGCGAAATCACCGGTGCCTTCAGCTCCGATGACCTGCTGGGGCGGATCTTCTCCAGCTTCTGCATCGGCAAGTAGGATGGGTTAGCGACGCAGAACCCCAAATCTGCAAGCAACACAAATCCCCCCGCATCGCGTAACCCATCATGACTTTGATGGGTTACGCCGCATCGAATCATGCGCCGCATCCGCAATACCCTCCCTGCGCCTAACCCATCCTACGTCCCGAAATCCCAACTTATGCCATCCAGGCAGGTATTCGCCTGGACGAAATAGGCTCACCAATCCATTTATTTACTCGGCTAAGCCCTGTGGAAAACCCGGCCTAAGCCCAGTCCATAACCCGGTGATAAAACGGATGATAACCGCCCCTGTGGATAACCATCCGTTTCATCCACAGCTTGCGTACGGCAACTGAACAGGCAGCGGGCAGGATCAACACAGACTTTTTAAACGCTGTAAGCACTGATTCTATTGGGCTGTAGCGATCTATCCACAGAAACTCCGTTGCTAAGTAATAAACATATAAACAAGGCTTTATAAGAATTCTCTCTTTTATTCTTTATTAACCGACCGACCTGAACCCCCCAAAGCCAGCTGGCTATTTTTTGTGCAAAAGGCTTCTTTCATACCGGCTAAATCCCTATACTTGCCGGCTTTCCAGCTTTTCAAACCCAAAAGCCCCCCATTTCTCAACAGGCACGAGGTGCGTGGTGGATTTCCCTTCCCGTTTTCAGGTGATCGTCATCGGCGGCGGTCATGCCGGTACCGAGGCTGCCTTGGCAGCTGCACGCATGGGGGTGAAAACCCTGCTGCTGACCCATAACGTGGAAACACTCGGGCAGATGAGCTGCAACCCGGCCATCGGCGGGATCGGTAAGAGCCATCTGGTCAAGGAAATCGACGCCCTTGGTGGTGCCATGGCTGAAGCCACCGACAAAGGTGGTATTCAGTTCCGCGTCCTCAACAGCCGCAAAGGCCCAGCCGTTCGCGCCACTCGCGCCCAGGCCGATCGCGTGCTGTACAAAGCAGCGATTCGCGAAACCCTGGAAAACCAGGCCAACCTGTGGATATTTCAGCAGGCAGCTGATGACCTGATCGTCGAAAACGACGAAGTCAAAGGTGTGGTCACCCAGATGGGCCTGCGTTTCCTCGCGGATTCCGTGGTGTTGACCACTGGTACCTTCCTCGGCGGACTTATCCACATCGGCCTGCAGAATTACTCCGGCGGTCGCGCCGGTGATCCTCCTTCGATTGCCCTGGCCCAGCGCCTGCGTGAATTGCCGCTGCGCGTTGGTCGTCTGAAAACCGGGACGCCGCCACGCATCGATGGCCGTTCGGTGGACTTCTCGGTGATGACCGAGCAGCCGGGCGATACGCCCACGCCGCTGATGTCCTTCCTCGGGCGTGCCGAGCAGCAGCCACGCCAGGTCAGCTGCTGGATCACCCACACCAACGCGCGCACCCACGAGATCATCGCGGCCAACCTGGATCGCTCGCCGATGTATTCGGGCGTGATCGAAGGCGTCGGCCCGCGTTATTGCCCGTCGATCGAAGACAAGATCCACCGCTTCGCCGACAAGGACAGCCACCAGGTATTTATCGAGCCCGAAGGCCTGAATACCCATGAGCTGTACCCCAATGGCATCTCCACCTCGCTGCCATTCGATGTGCAGTTGCAGATCGTGCGCAGCATCCGCGGCATGGAAAACGCGCATATCGTGCGGCCCGGCTACGCCATCGAGTACGACTACTTCGACCCGCGCGATCTCAAGTACAGCCTGGAAACCAAGGTCATTGCCGGGCTGTTTTTCGCCGGGCAGATCAACGGCACCACCGGTTACGAAGAAGCCGGTGCACAAGGTTTGCTCGCCGGGGCCAACGCTGCGCTGCGCGCTCAGGGCAAGGACAGTTGGTGTCCACGTCGCGATGAGGCCTACATCGGTGTGCTGGTCGACGACCTGATTACCCTGGGCACCCAGGAGCCCTACCGCATGTTCACCTCGCGGGCCGAATACCGGCTGATCCTGCGTGAAGACAACGCCGACCTGCGCCTGACCGAGAAAGGCCGCGAGCTGGGCTTGGTCGACGACGTGCGTTGGGCGGCCTTCGAAGCCAAGCGCGAAGCTATCGCACAGGAAGAACAGCGTCTGAAAAGCACCTGGGTCCGCCCGGGTACGCCGCAAGGCGAGGCGATTGCCGAGCGCTTCGGCACGCCGCTGACCCACGAATACAATCTGCTCAATCTGTTGGCGCGCCCGGAAATCGATTACGCCGGCCTGGTCACCATCACTGGTGGCGGTGCGCAAGATCCGCGAGTGGCCGAGCAGATCGAGATCAAGACCAAGTACGCCGGCTATATCGACCGCCAGCAGGACGAGATCGCCCGCCTGCGCGCCAGTGAAGACACCAAGCTGCCGGCGGATATCGATTACGCGGGGATTTCCGGGCTGTCCAAGGAAATCCAACACAAGCTCGGTAATACCCGCCCGGAAACCCTGGGGCAGGCCTCGCGGATTCCCGGCGTCACTCCGGCAGCGATTTCCTTGTTGCTGATCCACCTGAAAAAGCGCACTGCCGGTCAGCAGTTGGAGCACAGCGCCTGATGTCGTTGGTCACCGCCCGTCACGCCGAAGAACTGAGTCAGGGTGCCCGCGAGCTGGGTGTCGAACTTAGCGAGCAGCAGCACGAGCAGTTGCTCGCCTACCTGGCCCTGCTGATCAAGTGGAACAAGGCCTACAACCTCACCGCCGTGCGCGATCCGGATGAAATGGTTTCGCGTCATCTGCTCGACAGCCTGTCCGTGGTCACTCATGTGCGCGAGGCTGGAGATAACTGGCTGGACGTCGGCAGCGGCGGCGGCATGCCGGGGATTCCGCTGGCGATCCTGTTTCCCGAACGACAGTTCACCTTGCTCGACTCCAACGGCAAGAAGACCCGCTTCCTGACTCAGGTGAAGCTCGAGCTGAAACTGGCCAACCTGCAAGTTATCCACAGCCGGGTCGAAGCCTTCACCCCTGAGCAGCCATTCAGCGGTATTTGTTCGCGCGCGTTCAGCGCCCTGGAAGATTTCAGCAACTGGACCCGGCATCTAGGAAACGGCGATACGCAGTGGTTGGCGATGAAGGGCGTGCACCCGGATGACGAGCTGCAAGCTCTGCCGGCGGACTTCCGTCTCACCGCCACGCATGTGCTCAAGGTTCCCGGTTGCCAAGGTCAGCGCCATCTGCTGATACTGCGTCGCTCGGTCTAGGGGGAATGCAGCATGGCTAAGGTATTCGCAATCGCTAACCAGAAAGGCGGTGTGGGCAAGACCACCACCTGCATCAATCTGGCGGCTTCGTTGGTCGCGACCAAGCGCCGCGTGCTGCTGATCGACCTCGATCCTCAGGGCAACGCGACCATGGGCAGTGGTGTGGATAAGCATGCCCTGGAGTACTCGATCTACGACGTGCTGATCGGTGAATGCAACCTGGTCGAGGCCATGCAGTTTTCCGAACACGGCGGTTACCAGCTGTTGCCGGCCAACCGCGACCTGACCGCTGCAGAAGTCGCCCTGCTGGAAATGAAAATGAAGGAAAGCCGCCTGCGTTATGCCCTGGCGCCGATCCGTGAAAACTACGATTACATCCTCATCGACTGCCCGCCGGCGCTGTCGATGCTCACCGTCAACGCCCTGGTCGCCGCCGATGGGGTAATCATCCCCATGCAGTGCGAGTATTACGCCCTGGAAGGGTTAAGCGACCTGGTCAACAGCATTCAGCGCATCGCCCAGTTGCTCAACCCGAGCCTGAAGATCGAAGGCCTGCTGCGCACCATGTATGACCCGCGCATCAGCTTGACCAATGACGTGTCGGCGCAGCTCAAGGAACATTTCCCAGACACGCTCTATCAAACCGTGATCCCGCGTAACGTGCGCCTCGCCGAAGCGCCGAGTTTCGGTATGCCGGCGCTGGTGTATGACAAGCAATCCCGTGGCGCCATTGCCTACCTGGCCTTGGCTGGCGAACTGGTTCGTCGGCAGCGCGCTGCCGCCCACACTGCAACCGCATAAGGAATTTCCGCATGGCCGCCAAGAAACGAGGGCTAGGACGAGGCTTGGACGCCCTCTTGGGGGGCACCAGTGTCAGCGCTTTGCAGGAAGAAGCCGCCGAAGCCGATAGCCGCGAGCTGCAATACGTGCCGCTGGACCTGATCCAGCGCGGCAAATACCAACCGCGCCGCGACATGGACGCCACCGCCCTGGAAGAACTGGCGCAGTCGATCAAGTTGCATGGTGTGATGCAGCCCATCGTGGTGCGGCCGATTGCCGAGGGGCGTTTCGAAATCGTTGCCGGTGAACGCCGCTGGCGTGCCAGTCAGCAAGCGGGGCTGGACAAGATTCCGGCGATGGTTCGCGAACTGCCGGACGAAGCCGCCATCGCCATGGCGCTGATCGAAAATATCCAGCGCGAAGACCTCAACCCGATCGAAGAAGCCATGGCCCTGCAGCGCTTGCAGCAGGAGTTTCAGCTGACCCAGCAACAAGTCGCCGAGGCGGTGGGCAAGTCGCGGGTAACCATCACCAACCTGCTGCGCCTGATTGCCCTGCCGGAAGAGATCAAAACCCTGCTTTCGCATGGCGATCTGGAAATGGGCCATGCACGTGCCTTGCTCGGTCTACCGCTGGAGCAGCAGGTCGAAGGGGCGCGACATGTTGTCGCACGCAGCCTCACGGTACGGCAAACCGAGGCACTGGTGCGCCAGTGGTTGAACAGCAAAGGCAAGCCAGCGCCGGTGGTCAAGGCCGACCCGGACATCAGTCGCCTGGAACAGCGCCTGGCTGAGCGCCTGGGCTCTCCGGTGCAAATCAAGCATGGGCAGAAGGGCAAAGGCCAGTTGGTGATCCGCTACAACTCGCTGGATGAATTGCAGGGCGTACTCGCTCACATTCGCTGAAACAATTGCCGTGTAGCGAGTAGTCGGAAATCACTACCTGGCAGTTGAATGGGGGTGGAAGCGCCCCTATACTCTGCGCGCTTTCGTCGGCACAAACTATGCCAAGTTATTGATTCTCTTGGTGCCGACACCAGATGCTCTGATCCCAGGAAAACGCGATGGATGTTCGCACGCCAAAACGCCTGCCCTTCCATCGACTGCCGGTTTTTCCGGTGCTTGCTGTTCAGTTGGTCGTTGTGCTGCTGCTGGCTGCCGTTTTATGGCAATGGTGGGGTGTCGTGGCCGGTTACTCTGGGCTCTGCGGCGGCCTGATTGCCTGGTTGCCGAATGTGTATTTTGCCCATAAGGCGTTCCGTTTCAGTGGAGCGCGGGCCGCCCAAGCCATCGTCCGGTCGTTTTATGCCGGCGAAGCGGGCAAGTTGATTCTAACGGCAGTGTTGTTTGCACTGACGTTCGCAGGTGTGAAACCACTGGAAGCGCTGGCGGTGTTCGGCGTGTTTTTCCTGACCCAGTTGGTCAACTGGTTTGCGCCCCTGCTGACGAAAACAAGACTTTTAAGACCTTAGCGTTTGAGGGATATATGGCAGCTGCAGAAACCGCTTCGGGTTATATCCAGCATCACCTGACTAACCTGACCTACGGTCAGCATCCGGTGAATGGTTGGAGCTTCGCCCACAACGCCAAGGAAGCTCAGGAAATGGGCTTCTGGGCATTCCACGTCGACACCCTCGCGGTATCGGTGGTGCTCGGTCTGATCTTTATCCTGCTGTTCCGTGCAGCGGCTGCCAAGGCGACCTCTGGCCAACCGGGCAAGCTGCAGAACTTCGTCGAAGTGCTGGTCGAGTTCGTCGACGGTAGCGTCAAAGACACCTTCCACGGTCGCAATGCGTTGATCGCTCCGCTGGGTCTGACCATTTTCGTCTGGGTCTTCCTGATGAACTTCATGGACCTGATCCCGGTGGACTGGTTGCCGATGCTGGCGGCGAAGATCTCCGGCGACCCGAACCTGTATTTCCGCGTCGTGCCGACCACCGATCCAAACGCCACCCTCGGCCTGGCCCTGTCGGTCTTCGCCCTGATCCTGTACTACAGCATCAAGGTCAAAGGCATCGGCGGCTTCCTCGGTGAATTGACCCTGCACCCATTTGGCAGCAAGAACGTGCTGGTTCAAGCGCTGCTGATTCCGGTCAACTTCCTGCTCGAATTCGTCACTCTGATTGCCAAGCCGATCTCCCTGGCCTTGCGTCTGTTCGGCAACTTGTATGCTGGCGAGCTGATTTTTATCCTCATCGCGATCATGTTCGGCGGCGGTTTGCTGCTCGGCGCGCTGGGTATTGTCTTGCAGTGGGCGTGGGCGGTGTTCCACATCCTGATCATCGTGCTGCAAGCGTTCATCTTCATGATGCTGACCATCGTCTACCTGTCGATGGCACACGAAGACAACCACTAAGAGCGCCTAGGCGCTCGCAGTGGACGCCCGTAAGGGCAACAGAAACAACGATTTTGCTTTACCGCTTTACCTTAGAAAACCTTAACCAATACGACATAAAAAGTCGGGAGGAAAGATGGAAACTGTAGTTGGTCTGACCGCGATCGCCGTTGCACTGCTGATTGGCCTGGGTGCCCTGGGTACCGCCATTGGTTTCGGCCTGCTGGGCGGCAAGTTCCTGGAAGGCGCTGCGCGTCAGCCGGAAATGGTTCCGATGCTGCAAGTTAAAATGTTCATCGTCGCCGGTCTGCTCGACGCCGTGACCATGATCGGTGTTGGTATCGCACTGTTCTTCACCTTCGCGAACCCCTTCGTTGGTCAAATTGCAGGCTAATCACTCGACCTATCGAGTTGATTGGTTTGACGGACAACGAACGAGCGAGGTGTTGGCGTGAACATTAATGCAACCCTGATTGGCCAGTCCGTTGCCTTCTTCATCTTCGTGCTGTTCTGCATGAAGTACGTGTGGCCTCCGGTCATTACGGCTTTGCACGAACGTCAGAAGAAGATTGCAGACGGCCTGGACGCTGCTAGCCGTGCGGCTCGCGACCTGGAGTTGGCCCAAGAGAAAGTGGGTCAGCAACTGCGCGAAGCCAAAGGCCAAGCAGCCGAAATCATTGAGCAAGCCAAGAAACGCGCGGCCCAGATCGTCGACGAAGCCCGTGATCAGGCCCGTGTCGAAGCTGACCGTGTGAAGGCTCAGGCTCAGGCCGAGATCGAACAGGAACTGAATGGCGTCAAAGACGCGCTGCGTGCCCAATTGGGTAGCCTGGCCGTCAGCGGTGCCGAGAAGATCTTGGGCGCATCCATCGACCAAAACGCGCATGCGGAGCTGGTTTCCAAACTGGCAGCCGAAATTTAAGCGAGGGGCGCGATCATGGCAGAACTGACCACGCTGGCCCGACCTTACGCCAAGGCTGCCTTCGAGTACGCCCAGGCCCACCAGCAACTGGCCAATTGGTCAGCCATGCTCGGCCTGGCGGCTGCGGTGTCGGAAGACGACACCATCCAGCGCGTACTCAAGGCTCCGCGTCTGACGAGTACAGATAAGGCCACCACCTTCAACGAGGTGTGTGGTGACAAGTTCGACGCCCAGGTACGCAATTTCATCCACATCGTTGCTGAGAACGATCGTCTGGCCCTGTTGCCGGAAATCGTTGCACTGTTCGAGCTGTATAAAGCCGAGCAGGAAAAATCAGTCGATGTGGATGTCACCAGTGCCTTCGCATTGAGCGATGAACAGCAAGACAAACTCGCCAAGGTTCTCAGTGCACGGCTCGGCCGGGAAGTGCGCCTGCACGCTGCGGAGGATGCCACCTTGATCGGTGGTGTCGTGATCCGCGCCGGCGACCTGGTTATCGATGGCTCAGTTCGCGGCAAAATCGCGAAGCTGGCCGAAGCATTGAAATCTTGAGTTTGAAGGGGCAGCAGAGCTATGCAGCAACTCAATCCTTCCGAAATAAGTGAAATCATCAAGGGCCGCATCGACAAGCTCGATGTAGCCTCGCAAGCCCGTAACGAAGGCACAGTCGTCAGCGTATCCGACGGTATCGTGCGTATTCATGGTCTGGCCGACGTTATGTACGGCGAAATGATCGAGTTCCCGGGCGGCGTTTACGGTATGGCCATGAACCTGGAGCGCGACTCTGTCGGCGCCGTGGTTCTCGGTGCTTACCAGGCATTGGCCGAAGGCATGAGTGCCAAGTGCACCGGCCGCATCCTTGAAGTTCCGGTTGGTCCGGAACTGCTGGGTCGTGTGGTTGATGCCCTGGGTAACCCTGTCGACGGTAAAGGCCCGCTGAACAACGTCGCTACCGACGCGGTTGAGAAGGTTGCACCGGGCGTGATCTGGCGTAAGTCGGTCGACCAACCGGTGCAAACCGGTTACAAGGCCGTCGATGCGATGATCCCGGTTGGTCGTGGCCAGCGCGAGCTGATCATCGGTGACCGGCAGATCGGTAAAACCGCTCTGGCGATCGACGCGATCATCAACCAGAAGAACAGCGGCATTAAGTGCGTCTACGTGGCAATCGGTCAGAAGCAATCGACCATCGCCAACGTGGTGCGCAAGCTGGAAGAAAACGGCGCGTTGGCTAACACCATCATCGTCGCCGCCAGCGCCTCCGAATCCGCTGCGCTGCAATTCATTGCACCGTACGCCGGCTGCACCATGGGCGAGTACTTCCGCGACCGCGGCGAAGACGCGCTGATCGTTTATGACGATCTGTCCAAGCAAGCCGTGGCTTACCGCCAGATCTCCCTGCTGCTGCGCCGTCCGCCAGGCCGTGAAGCCTACCCAGGCGACGTGTTCTATCTCCACAGCCGTCTGCTGGAGCGTGCCTCGCGCGTTTCCGAAGAGTACGTTGAGAAGTTCACCAACGGCGCGGTGACTGGCAAGACCGGTTCCCTGACCGCTCTGCCGATCATCGAAACCCAGGCTGGCGACGTTTCCGCGTTCGTGCCGACCAACGTGATTTCGATCACCGACGGTCAGATCTTCCTGGAATCGGCCATGTTCAACTCCGGCATTCGCCCGGCAGTGAACGCCGGTGTGTCGGTATCGCGCGTAGGTGGTGCCGCTCAGACCAAGATCATCAAGAAGCTCTCCGGTGGTATTCGTACCGCTCTGGCTCAGTACCGTGAACTGGCGGCATTCGCCCAGTTCGCTTCTGACCTGGACGAAGCCACGCGTAAGCAGCTTGAGCATGGTCAGCGCGTTACCGAGCTGATGAAGCAAAAGCAATACGCGCCGATGTCCATCGCCGACATGTCGCTGTCCCTGTACTCGGCCGAACGTGGCTACCTGCAGGACATCGAAATCGCAAAAATCGGCAGCTTCGAACAAGCTCTGATTGCTTACTTCAACCGCGATCACGCCGATTTGATGGCGAAGATCAACGTGAAGGGTGACTTCAATGACGAAATCGACGCAGGCCTGAAAGCCGGTATCGAGAAGTTCAAGGCCACCCAAACCTGGTAAGCCGCAGCGGAGGTCTTCTGACCTCCGCCTGCTAACCCGATAGGTGTCAAATGGCAGGCGCAAAAGAGATTCGCAGCAAGATTGCGAGCATCAAAAGCACGCAAAAGATCACCAGCGCCATGGAAAAGGTGGCTGTCAGCAAGATGCGCAAGGCTCAAATGCGCATGTCTGCCAGCCGTCCCTACGCGGAGCGCATCCGCCAGGTAATTGGTCATCTGGCCAACGCTAACCCGGAATACCGTCACCCGTTCATGATCGAGCGCGAAGTTAAGCGTGTCGGTTATGTGGTGGTGAGTTCGGACCGTGGTCTGTGCGGTGGCTTGAATACCAACCTGTTCAAGGCCTTGGTCAAGGACATGGCGAGCAATCGCGAGCAAGGCGTGGAGATCGATCTCTGCGTGATTGGCAGCAAGGGTGCGGCGTTCTTCCGCAGCTTTGGTGGCAATGTCGTTGCTGCGATCAGCCACCTGGGCGAAGAACCGTCGATCAATGATCTGATCGGTAGCGTCAAAGTCATGCTTGATGCGTACCTCGACGGCCGCATCGACCGTTTGTCCGTGGTCTCGAACAAGTTCATCAACACCATGACGCAACAGCCGGTAGTGGAACAGTTGGTTCCTCTGGTGGCTGATTCGGATCAACAGCTCAAGCATCACTGGGACTATCTCTACGAACCCGATGCTAAAGAGCTGCTGGACGGCTTGATGGTGCGCTACGTGGAATCGCAGGTGTACCAGGCGGTGGTCGAGAACAGCGCAGCCGAGCAGGCGGCGCGGATGATCGCGATGAAGAACGCTACCGACAACGCCGGTGATTTGATCAGCGATTTGCAGCTGATCTACAACAAGGCGCGTCAGGCGGCGATCACCCAAGAGATCTCGGAAATCGTTGGCGGCGCTGCCGCGGTCTGATACCGGTTCATATATTCAGAGGATCCAGCTATGAGTAGCGGACGTATCGTACAAATCATCGGCGCCGTGATCGACGTGGAATTCCCACGCGATCAGGTTCCGAGCATCTACGACGCTTTGAAAGTTCAAGGCGCCGAAACCACCCTGGAAGTTCAGCAGCAGCTGGGCGACGGCGTGGTGCGTACCATTGCGATGGGCTCGACCGAAGGCTTGAAGCGCGGTCTGGACGTCAACAACACTGGCGCAGCCATCTCCGTACCGGTCGGTAAAGCGACCCTGGGCCGGATCATGGACGTGCTGGGCAACCCGATTGACGAAGCTGGTCCGATCGGTGAAGAAGAGCGTTGGGGCATTCACCGCTCTGCGCCGTCTTTCGCTGAACAAGCGGGCGGCAACGATCTGCTGGAAACCGGCATCAAGGTTATCGACCTGATCTGTCCGTTCGCCAAAGGCGGTAAAGTCGGTCTGTTCGGTGGTGCCGGTGTCGGCAAGACCGTAAACATGATGGAACTGATCCGTAACATCGCCATCGAGCACAGCGGTTACTCCGTGTTCGCCGGTGTGGGCGAGCGTACCCGTGAGGGTAACGACTTCTACCACGAGATGAAGGACTCCAACGTTCTCGACAAGGTAGCCCTGGTCTACGGTCAGATGAACGAGCCGCCAGGCAACCGTCTGCGCGTAGCACTGACCGGCCTGACCATGGCCGAGAAGTTCCGCGACGAAGGTAACGACGTACTGTTGTTCGTCGACAACATCTACCGTTACACCCTTGCCGGTACCGAAGTATCCGCTCTGCTGGGCCGTATGCCCTCCGCCGTGGGCTATCAGCCGACGCTGGCTGAAGAAATGGGCATCCTGCAAGAGCGCATCACGTCGACCAAGAACGGTTCGATCACCTCGATTCAGGCCGTTTACGTACCTGCGGATGACTTGACCGACCCGTCCCCGGCGACCACCTTCGCCCACTTGGACGCCACCGTCGTACTGTCCCGTGACATCGCCTCCCTGGGTATCTACCCAGCGGTCGACCCGCTCGACTCCACCTCGCGTCAGCTCGACCCGAACGTGATCGGTCAAGAGCACTACGACACCGCGCGTGGCGTGCAGTACGTACTGCAGCGTTACAAGGAACTGAAGGACATCATCGCGATTCTGGGTATGGACGAGCTGTCGGAGACCGACAAGCAGTTGGTATCCCGTGCGCGTAAGATCCAGCGCTTCCTGTCCCAGCCGTTCTTCGTGGCCGAAGTCTTCACCGGTTCGCCAGGCAAGTACGTTTCCCTGAAGGACACCATTGCCGGCTTCAGCGGCATCCTGAAAGGTGACTACGATCACCTGCCAGAGCAGGCGTTCTACATGGTCGGCGGCATCGAAGAAGCCATCGAGAAAGCGAAGAAACTGTAACTACCCGTGCGCCCGGTAACGGGCGCTTACGTGAGGCTAGATATGGCTATGACAGTCCATTGCGACATCGTCAGCGCAGAAGGCGAGATCTTCTCCGGTCTGGTCGAGATGGTGATCGCGCACGGCAACCTGGGTGATATCGGTATCGCTCCAGGCCACGCGCCGCTGATCACCGACCTCAAGCCGGGCCCGATTCGCCTGGTCAAGCAGGGTGGCGAAGCCGAGGTGTTCTACATCTCCGGTGGTTTCCTGGAAGTACAGCCGAACATGGTCAAGGTCCTTGCCGATACCGTGCAACGGGCTGCCGACCTGGACGAAGCCTCTGCTCAGGAAGCCGTTCAGGCTGCCGAGAAAGCGTTGCACGACAAAGGTGCCGAGTTCGATTACGGCTCCGCTGCCGCTCGTCTGGCCGAGGCTGCAGCTCAGCTGCGCACCGTCCAGCAGCTGCGCAAGAAGTTTGGCGGTAGCTGATACTAGGTTGTTGAACACCTAACGAGCGAAGGTTAGGCAAGGCGAAACCAGCCGAGAAAGCGGAGTTTACCGTGGTAAATGAGCATTTCGAGATGGGTTTCAACGCGGCATAGCCGGTTGCAGTAGTTTTCAGCGAGCTAGTCGTTACGCTTCATCGAACGACAGTAAAAGGGTAGCCTTGGCTACCCTTTTTCTTGTCTGGCGTTTTACCCAGATGCCCGGTGGCATGGCTTCACCTGTTGGCCTCACGCTGCTTCCGACTGTTCAGGATTTGTTTGCATGTCTCTCGATATCGTTATTCTCGCCGCCGGCCAAGGCACCCGCATGCGTTCCGCCTTGCCGAAAGTCCTGCACCCGGTTGCCGGTAAAGCCATGCTCGGGCATGTGATCGACAGCGCGCGCCTGCTCAAGCCGCAGGGCATTCATGTGGTGATTGGTCATGGTGCCGAACTGGTGCGCGAGCGCCTGGCGGCAGATGACCTGAATTTCGTGCTGCAGAGCGAACAACTGGGCACCGGGCATGCCGTGGCCCAGGCGCTGCCGGCCTTGAGTGGCGAGCGCGTGCTGATTCTCTACGGCGATGTGCCGTTGATCGAAGTGGAAACCCTGCAGCGCCTATTGCAACAGGTCAGCGAGCAGCAGCTTGGGCTGTTGACGGTCAACCTGAATGACCCGACCGGCTACGGCCGCATCGTTCGTGATGAGCAGGGCGTGGTCAACGCCATCGTCGAGCATAAGGATGCCAGTGCCCAGCAGCGGCTGATCAGCGAAGGCAACACCGGGATTCTCGCCGTACCGGGCCAGCGCCTGGGCGACTGGCTGGGGCGGCTGTCCAACAGCAACGCCCAGGGCGAGTATTACCTCACCGACGTGATCGCCATGGCGGTGGCCGATGGCTTGGTCGTAGCCACCGAGCAGGCGGCCGACGAGATGGAAGTGTTGGGGGCCAACGACCGCATTCAGCTGGCGCAACTCGAGCGCCACTACCAATACCGCGCCGCGCGCCGCCTGATGCTGCAGGGCGTGACCCTGATCGACCCGGCGCGCTTCGACCTGCGCGGTGAAGTCACGGTGGGCCGCGATGTGTCGATCGATGTCAACGTGATCCTCGAAGGTCAGGTCGTCATCGAAGATGGCGTGCAGATCGGGCCGAACTGTGTGATCAAGAACTCGATCCTGCGCAAAGGCTCCATCGTCAAAGCCAACAGCCATCTGGAAGGGGCCGAAATGGGCGAGGGCGCCGATTGTGGGCCGTTCGCCCGTCTGCGTCCCGGTTCGCTGCTGGGCGCCAAGGCGCATGTCGGTAACTTCGTCGAGCTGAAGAACGCCAAGCTGGGCGAAGGCGCCAAGGCCGGCCATTTGAGCTACCTGGGCGACGCCGAGATTGGTGCGCGCAGCAATATCGGCGCCGGCACCATCACCTGCAATTACGACGGCGCCAACAAGTTCAAAACGGTGCTCGGCGAGGACGTGTTTATCGGCTCCAACAGCGCCCTGGTCGCGCCGGTGACTTTGGGTGACCGCGCCACCACCGGTGCCGGTTCGGTGATTACTGCTGATGTGCCGGCTAACACCCTGGCCGTCGGCCGCGCCAAGCAGCGCAATATCGACGGCTGGAAGCGCCCGACCAAGAAGTGATGCCGAGTAGGGCGGACATGGCGCAGCCTTGTCCGCCACCACCGCGCACGTGGTCGACAAGCCTTCGCCATGTCCACCCTACGTCGATTGCCACTTGACGCAAAAGCTTCATTAGGTTTTGATTCGCGCAATTATCTTTCGAATCGAAACTTAATATGTCGAAACGCAACACTCCGCAACGTCGCCACACCATTCTTGCCCTGCTTGCCGAGCAGGGTGAGGTGAGCGTGGATGAGTTGTCGAAGGCGTTCGCCACCTCCGAAGTGACCATTCGCAAAGACCTTGCCGCCCTGGAAAAGAGCGGCCTGCTGTTGCGTCGCTACGGAGGTGCGGTACCCATGCCGCAGGAGCTGATCAGCGATATCCAGCCGATCTCCCAGTACAAGCAGGCTATCGCCCGTGCTGGTGTGGCGCGCATTCGTGAACATGCGCGGATCATCATCGACAGTGGCACCACCACGGCGGCGATGATTCCCCAGCTCGGGCACAAGCCTGGCCTGGTGGTGATGACCAACTCGCTCAACGTGGCCCGCGCCATCAGCGAGCTGGAGCACGAACCGGTGTTGCTGATGACGGGCGGCACCTGGGACCCGCATTCGGAGTCGTTCCAGGGGCAGGTCGCCGAGCAGGTGCTGCGTTCCTATGACTTCGACCAGCTGTTTATCGGTGCCGATGGCATCGACCTGAGCCGTGGCACCACCACCTTCAATGAACTGCTCGGGCTTAGCCGGGTGATGGCAGATGTGGCCCGCGAAGTGGTGGTGATGGTCGAGAGCGACAAGATCGGCCGCAAGATTCCTAACCTGGAGCTGCCCTGGAGCGGCATCCATACCCTGATAACCGACGAGCGCCTCAGCCCCGAGGCCCGTGAACAATTGAGTGCACGCGGGATCAAGCTGATCTGCGCTGCGCTAGACGCCTGAGTTAAGGAGAGACATATGTGTGGCATCGTAGGTGCAATCGCCGAACGCAATATCACCGCCGTGCTGGTTGAAGGCCTCAAGCGCCTGGAATACCGCGGTTACGACAGCGCCGGTGTGGCGCTGCTGACGGATAAAGGCGACCTCGACCGCCGTCGCCGTGTGGGCAAGGTCAGTGAGCTGGAAAGCGCATTGAGCGCTGAACCGCTGGCTGGCCGCCTCGGTATCGCCCACACCCGCTGGGCCACCCATGGTGCGCCGAGCGAGCGTAATGCCCACCCGCATTTCTCCAGTCAGGATTTGGCGGTGGTGCACAACGGCATCATCGAGAACCATGAAGAACTGCGCGCCCAGCTCAAGGGCCTGGGTTACGTGTTCAGCTCCGACACCGACACCGAAGTGATCGTGCACCTGCTCGACCACACCCTGAAAACCCAGCCGGATCTGGCCGCTGCGCTGAAGCAAGCGGTCAAGCAGCTGCACGGGGCCTACGGCCTGGCGGTGATCAGCGCCAAGCAGCCGGATCGCCTGCTCGCCGCCCGCAGTGGCAGCCCGCTGGTGATCGGCCTGGGCCTGGGGGAGAATTTCCTCGCCTCCGACCAGCTGGCTTTGCGCCAGGTCACCGACCGCTTTATGTACCTGGAAGAAGGCGATATCGCCGAGATCCGCCGCGACAGCGTGCAGATCTGGGACGCCAGTGGCCAGCCGGTGGTGCGCGAGAGCGTGCAATACCACGAAGGCGCCGAGGCCGCCGACAAGGGCGAGTACCGCCACTTTATGCTCAAGGAAATCCACGAGCAGCCCAAGGTCGTGCAACGCACCTTGGAAGGCCGTCTGGGTTCTGACCACGTGCTGGTTCAGGCTTTCGGCCCGCAGGCCGCCGAGCTGTTCGCCAAGGTGCGCAACGTGCAGATTGTCGCCTGCGGCACCAGTTACCATGCCGGCATGGTCGCGCGTTACTGGCTGGAAGGCCTGGCCGGGATTCCCTGCCAGATCGAAGTGGCCAGCGAGTTCCGCTACCGCAAGGTGGTGGTGCAGCCGGACACCCTGTTCGTCAGCATCTCCCAGTCCGGCGAAACCGCCGACACCCTGGCCGCGTTGCGCAATGGTAAAGAGCTGGGCTACCTGGCCAGCCTAGCGATCTGCAACGTCGGCATCAGCTCGCTGGTGCGTGAATCCGACCTGACCCTGTTGACCCAGGCCGGCCCGGAAATCGGCGTGGCCTCGACCAAGGCCTTTACCACCCAGTTGGTGGCGCTGATGCTGCTGACCCTGGCCCTCGGCCAGGTGCGCGGCACCCTGGATAAAGGCCTGGAAGCCGAGCTGGTCGACGAACTACGCCGCCTGCCAACCCGTCTGGGCGAAGCTCTGGCCATGGACAGCGTGGTGGAGAAGGTTTCCGAGCTGTTCGCCGAGAAGCACCACAGCCTGTTCCTCGGCCGTGGCGCACAGTACCCGGTGGCGATGGAAGGCGCGCTCAAGCTCAAGGAAATTTCCTATATCCACGCTGAAGCCTACCCGGCTGGCGAGCTCAAGCACGGCCCGCTGGCACTGGTCGACAGCGATATGCCGGTGGTTACCGTGGCACCGAACAACGAGCTGCTGGAAAAGCTCAAATCCAACCTGCAGGAAGTGCGCGCCCGTGGCGGCGAGCTGGTGGTGTTTGCCGACGAGCAGGCCGGCATGAGCAATGGCGAAGGCACCCATGTGGTGAACATGCCGCATATCCACGACGCCCTGGCGCCGATCCTCTACACCATCCCGTTGCAGCTGCTGTCGTACTACGTCGCCGTGCTCAAGGGCACCGATGTCGACCAGCCGCGCAACCTGGCCAAGAGCGTGACGGTCGAGTAAGCGCGGCGCAGTGAAAAAAACCACCCGGACAAGGCGTTCGCTTAAGGTGTTGATGGAATGAGCTGAAAGTCTTACTCCACCAGGGCTGGAAAATAAAAAACCCTCGGAAGAAATTTCTCCCGAGGGTTTTTTGTTTCTAAGCCCCGCGTTAGATGGGTTTAGCCACTCGCTTTCAACACCTTAAGCGAGCGGCTAGCCATCCAGCCGGTTCTTTCGCTAAGCCCCCAGAGGGGCAGACGCTACCCACAAAAGCCGCATGCAACGGAGCGTGAGGATCTTGGCCTGCGCAGCCGCTGGAGCGTTTTGTGTTGGGCGATCCACCCGGCGTGGGCCGGGCGGATGCCGAGGGGACGGTTTCAGTTACCGGTGGCGCGCATGTGTTGCACGCTGAACATCTCCGGCTTGCTCATGTCCGGATCGACCTGGCCCTTGAACTGCCCTGTGGTGCAGTGCATGGCCTGGATGTCGACCATCGAGAAGCTGTCGTCGATCGACACGCCGGAGCCCTTGTTCTTCGGCAGGTGGTGGTCCGGGTGGGCCTGGCCGATAGTGAAGGTCTTCCACATGCTGCCCTTGCGGTCATACGACACGGTGCGCGGCACGGTGAAGGTCTGCGCATCCATGTAATGCACGCGTTTGGATAGCGGGTGGCTGCCGTCCACCGGCACCGATTCGACTTCGTAGACCTTGCGCAGCTGCCAGGTGATGTTGGGGAAACAGCCGCCCTGGCCGCCGAACGCCACCACCTGATAACCGTCGCTGTCCTTGTGCGTTTCGCTGTCCAGCGTCAGGTCGTTGTGGTTGTAGAAGGGCATCAGCATGAAGCGGGTGCCCTTGTAGCTCCACTGCATATCGGAGATGCGCCCGTTGTAGCCCTCGAAGTCCTCGATCATCAGGTCGGAGCCGAGGAAGGCATCGGTCACCTGGCCGGTGGCCAGGCGCCGCACGCGGCGCTGGAAGCCCAGGTACAACCAGGAGTTGTCGCGTTTGAGGTCGTCTTCGGCGCGGTGGATCAACAGCTGGGTGTTGCGTACGTCATACGGCTCCAGCACGTTGACGTAGATGCCGCGGAACAGCTGCGACGGGTTGGGGGTGATCGCCGGCTTGGGCTCCTGGTTGACCCGGCGGGTGAAGTTGAGGAAGTGGAAGTCGAACTTGATGGTGCGCTCCAGCTTGGCCGTGTTCATGTCGCGGAACTTCCAGTAGAACGGCGAGATGGCGGCGCTGTCGCCCCAGTTGTAGCCGTACTTGTAGTTCCAGGCGAGCTTCTCGCCGGCGCGCGGGTCGTTCGTTTCCGGCTCCTGGGGGAACGGCCGGCCGGCCACGGCGCCGCTGATCTCTCCGGGCTTGGCACCGAGTTTGACCGTGTCCATGTGCTGGCGGGTAGCCTCGACATAGTTGGGGTGCAGGTCGAAGGAGGTGGTGTCGCCGACCTCCAGTTCCACCCAGCCCTTGTCGATGAAGTCATAGAACGCCGGGTCGATGATCTCCTTGAATTGCCCGACGTTACCTTTGTTGATCTTCATTCCGGTATTCAGACCGGCGAAGCTCGGCTTGTCGCTCTGGTAGGGGTGGAAGGACTGCTGGATCACCGCCTCGTCGGCGGCGTGGACGCCGCTGGTCGCGCCCAGCGTCAACAGGGCCAGCGCCAGGGCGCGACTCTGCTGGGATTTATTGTTGTTGTTCATGGCTGTTCCTCGTGATTGATCAGAAGCTGTAGCGCAGGGTCAGTTGCAGTTCGTCTTCCTTCTGCGCCATGCCGATGGGGCCGGCGCGGAAGCGGCCCAACGGCTCGTAGCCGCTCAGACCGGCGCTTGCGCCTTCCGGCAGGCCATAGCTGGTGAAGGGGTCCCAGGGGTTGCAGCTGCGGCAGTCGTCGAACTCGCGAGCGCCGCGACCGACCTTGAAGTTGGCGCCGGCGACGATCTTCAAGTTGTCGCTGAACAGGTATTCCAGGCTCGGCGCGATGGCCGTGGCCTGGGCCTTGAAGTCATGCGCGACGATCACTTGCGGGCTGAGGCGGTCGTTCATCCACCAGCCTTTCACCAGCAGGGTGCCGATCCAGTTCTGCTCCCAGTCCGGCATGCCGGCCTTGCCCAGTGGGCGATCCTCAAGCTGGTGCTCGTGGATGTGCTGGCCGAACAACTGGCCGGAGAAAAGGAAGGCGCGGCCGGGGTTGAGCACGGGGATGAAGATGTTCTTGTCCGCACCGATCACGTAACGGGTGACGTTGGACTCGGAGAACAGCCGCGATTGCAGGGTGTTGGCAAACTCCTCGCCTTCGGTGTGCGCGACTTCGAAGCGGAACACCGTGTCGATCGCTTGCGAGTAGTAGTCCATCGAACCGCCGAGCAGGTTGACCCGCGGGAAATGGATATCGAAGGCGATCAGGCTCGGCCATACCGCGGTTTCACCGGTGAAGGCGTTCTGCGCCGGGATGCCGCCACGCAGCGAGGGCAGTTGCGAACGGTAGGTCAGGGCGTTCAGCGAGAAGCCGAAATCGCCGTAGACGCCTTCCAGCTTGATGCCGAACTGGCTGTTGGACAGGCTCCAGGACGGCATGTGCGCCTTGCGGATACCGATCTGGCCGGGGCCGAAGTCGGTGGCGATGTTGCCGCCAGCGAAGTTGGCCACGGTGCCGCCGTTTTCCCACAGGTTGTTCATGCCGCGGAAGAAGCAGCCAGCATCGAGGATCGAGTTGGGCTGGCCGCACTGCCCGAGGTTGTGCGGACGGAACTTGTCGACGTTCCACACGAACGACAGGTTGAGGTCGTCGAACACCTCGCCGGCGCCCATGCGCCAGTCGGCCTTGGCGATCCACATGGGAATGCGGATGTCTTCCAGCTCGTCGTAGATGTTGTTGCGCGAGTAGTCGACCGGGTTGATCACGTCGAGCACGCGGAACAGGTCGGTGCGGCCCCAGATCACCTGCTGCTTGCCCAGGCGCCAGCTAAGGATGTCGCCGTTGGGCAGCTCGTTGTCGAAGTCGACGTAGAGCTCGCGGATGAAGTCCAGGCGTTCGTTGAACTCGGGGAAACGCAGGTCGTTGCTGCTGTAGTCCAGGTAGTCGTCGATGCAGCCGCGGCTGTCCTTGTCGCAGGGCCGTACCGGCACGCCGAAGGCCACGCCGCCACGGGTTTTGTGCAGGTTTTCGCCGAGCACGATCATCCCCTCGTTGGGGTTGCGCGCGTCGTTGAAGCCGAAGAAGGTGCCTGGCGGACGGATGCCACCGCCGTGCGGCACAGTCGAGCCCGTGCCGGCGATGTTGTTCTCCAGGTTGACCGCGCCGCCCGCGCCACTGCCGTACTCGCTGCTGTTGAGGTCGTAGACCCCGTCGTAGGTGCCACGGAACGTGCCGTGGAAGGCCACGTTGTTGAAGTTCAGCTGGCCCAGGGTGCCGAATTTCTTGTCGGCGTTGACCTGCACGGTGTTGCGGAATTTCGACAATCCGGCGCTATCGCGAACGAAGGTGGCATTCTCGTAGTAACCGGTGAACTGCATTTCTTCCTCGGCCATGACCGAAGTCAGTGGCGTCAGAGCAAGGCTTGAGCCGCCCAGCAGGGCCAGACTCCAGTGTCGCAGGCCCATTTTTGTTGTTGTCGGCATGACAGGTCCTCGTGCGGTTTAAGTGTGGGAAGGCATCCGGTTCAGGCCGGATGGCGTTCCCCTTGCGGCAGCCCGACGGTCGCCACGCAGGGCGCGACCGGCTGGGGTTCGGCTGAGGCGGGCACGGCAGCGTCGGCGTGCAGAATGCCGTCTTCGTCGGCATAGGCCCCGGTGATGAACTTCGGTTTGAACACCAGCACCCAGGCGGGTACCAGCAACATGGCGGCGATGGCGTTGATGACGATCATCACGCACAGCAGCAGGGCGGCATCGGACTGGAAACGCAGGTCCGAGAGGATCACCCACATGATGATCCCGGCCATCAGGGTCAGTGCGGTGAAGCTGATGGCGATGCCGGTGGTGGCGATGGCCTGGCGCACCGCGTCGGTGAGACGGCCAAACTTGGCCATTTCCTCGCGGATGCGATCCATCATGTAGATCGAGTAGTCGATACCCACGCCAATGCCGACGGCGATCACCGGCACCGTATTGATGTCGATGCCCATACCGGCCAGACCCATATAGGCGTAGGTCAGCGCGGTGGCGAAGGCCATCGCCAGGAGCATCATCAAGCCGGCATGCCAGGAGGTGTAGAACAGCATGACGAAGACGAAGATCAGCAGGAACACCAGCGGCAGCACCACCAGGTTGGTCTCGAATGCCGACTCGTTCATCGCCGCGGCCACGCCGAGGGTGCCGCCAGCCAGGCGGATGCTCAGACCCGGCACTGCATCGCCGTGCTGCTCGATCCACTGCTTGGCCATGTGGATGGCGCGGCGGATGGTCTCGCCCTGACGATCCTTGTAATAGAACACCAGGTTGGCGACGCGGTCGTCGGTGTCGGTGAACTCGTTGAGTGCGCCGGGGATCGGGCTGGAGGCCATGTAGGTGAACATCAGCCCGCCGACGTAATTGGCGTCGTGGGGAATCTGCAGCCAGCGCGGATCGTCGTTATGCATCAGCCGGTTGACCTGGGTGATCAGGTCCGGCAAGCCCTTGCTGCCACCGACCGAGGGGTCGCTGAGCATGTGGTTTTGCAGCGCTTGCAGCGCGCGCAGCACCTCGGGTTGCTTGATCCCGCCTTTCTCGGCATGTTCGGCAACGATGTACAGCTCTTCCGAGCCGGGGAAGCGCTGGTTGATCGCCTTGGACGAGACGTTGTAATCGTGTTCCGGGTAGAGGATCGGCGAACCGGGCTCGGAGTCGCCGATGCGTACCTGGGAGGAGGCCCACAGGCTGGCGAGGATGGCCAGCGCGGCCAGGCCCAGCGCCTTGCGCGCGGCGGTCGGGTTGGCCACCGTCCGCGCACAGATCGCACCGATATGGCGCAGCGCGGTCTCGCGCATCTCCGGGTTCTGCGGTTTGGGCAGGATCGACAGCAGCAGCGGCACGCCGATCAGCACGCTGAAGATCACCGTGGTCGCCCACAGCGAGGCGTAGATGCCCAGTTTGGTGTTCAGGGCGATCGAGCCGATGGCGATCAGCAGCAGGCCGATGGCGTCCGAGACGATGCCCAGGGTGCCGGGGCGGAACAGGCTATCGAAGGTGGCGCGCGCGGCCAGCGGGCCGTCGCCGAGCAGTTTGACCTCGGCGTAATAACGCTCGACCAGCTGCACGCCATGGC
Organism: Pseudomonas sp. UBA2684; assembly: GCA_002354655.1. Taxonomy (GTDB): domain Bacteria; phylum Pseudomonadota; class Gammaproteobacteria; order Pseudomonadales; family Pseudomonadaceae; genus Aquipseudomonas. Next base: position 270,632 of record DELY01000050.1, on the reverse strand, counting down.
TCATGGCGCGGGCGGCGATCAGGAAGGGAATCACCAGGCCCAGCGGGTCGAGGTTGTAGCCCAGCAGGCTGATGATGCCGAGGCCCCAGATGGTCGAGATCAGCACCCCGCCGAGTGGGATCAGCACGCCATAGGCCTTGCGGAAATGCATCACCAGCAGCGCCAGCATGATCAGCACGGTGCAGATGAAGATCTGCAAAATCTGGCTCATGTAGGTGTAGGCCCAGCCCACCAGTACCGGCTGGCCGGTGGCGTAGAGGGTCACCCCGTCGATCTTCTCGGCGTCGCGCAGCGCCTGGATCTGCGCGAAGGTTTTGGCGTAGTCGAGCTGGCCCTCGATCAGTTGCGCCTTGACCAACGCCACTTGCAGGTCCGGCGACACCAACGGGCCATAGACCCGCGGGTTGGCCACCACGTCGGCTTTCATCGCGGCCAACTGCGCGGCGGAGAGCTGGCCGAATTCGGGTTGGTAGTAAGGCTCGGAGTTGATGCTGCCGACCTCGGTCAGCCAGACCTTGCGCGAGTTGCGGTGAGTCAGGCTGCTGACCAGGTTGTGGTTGACTCCGGGTAGGCTGTCCACCGCCTGGGTGACCCGATCGATCAAGGCCAGGCGCTCGTTGCTGAACAGGTCGCCTTTGTCGAAGGCCACGCCGATGACCAGCACGTTGGCGCCGCCGAAGCTGTCCTTGATGCTGTTGTGCAGCTGGATGTACGGGTGTTCCTGTGGCAGCAGATCGGAGAAGTCGGTGTAGACCTTCAGCCCGGGAATGCGCAGGGCGAAGAACAGGGTCAGCACCGCGATGATCGCCAGCACGGTGCGCGGGTGGTCGAACAACCAGACCTTGGCCTGAGCCAGCTTATGGCTAAACGGATGCAGTATGGGCATGGTGGCGGGTCTCAGTCGGTCGTGGTCGCAACGGCGGGCGTAGCGCTGGGCGCGGTGTCGAGGGTCAGCAGCAGGCCGCGGCCACCGGCAACGATCAGGCGTTGCGCGGTATCCGCGGTGATGGCGCGCAAGTAGACCGGCGCATCGGGCGTCGGCAGCGTTTGCCACTGTTCACCGGCCAGCTGCAGCACGCTGCTGTGGTCGCCGACGGCGAACAGGCCGTTGTCACTCGCTAGAAAGCCGAAGATCGGCGCGCTGCTCGGCGTGCTCTGGCGTTGCCAGCTCTGCCCGGCATCTGCGGTGTGGTAGATAAAGCCGTTGAGGCCACCGACCCAGCCCTCCTCGGGGCTGCGGAAGTAGCTGGCGTGCGGGTAGAACTCGTCCGGCAGGGTGCCGGCCAGCTGCCAGTTGGCGCCGCCGTCCTGGCTGGCGAAGAGCATGCCGAACTCACCTACGGCCACCGCATGGTCGCGGTCGATGAACTGCAGGTTGGTCAGCATGGCGTCTTCGTCGAGGCTGGTGTGCGTCCAGTCTCCGCCTTGGTCGTGGCTACCGAGCAGGGTGGTCAGGCCGCCGGCTACCCACCAGCTGCCATCCGGGGCGCAGGCGGCGGTCAGCATTTGCTCCTCGGTCGGCAGGGCGTGTTCGCGCCAGCTCAGGCCGAGGTCGGCGCTGTGCCACAGGCGGTTGTCGAAGCTCAAGGCGATGAAGCTGCCGTCGGCGCAGGCGTCGAGGTCGATCAGGCTGGCGCCCTTGGCGATCACCTGGCGCGTCCAGCTCTGCCCCTGGTCAAGGCTGGTCAGCAACACGCCGTTGTTGCCGGCCAACAGGGTGGCCTGCGGCACGCTGGCGAGAGCCTGGTAGTAATCGGCGCGGTGGCTGGATTTGCTGCCTTCGGCGGCGACTCCGGCCAGGTTGAGTTCGGCTTCACAGCCGGCGAGCACAATGGGTAGGAGAAACATCCCGAGTGCCGAGCGTACCGGGCGGCTCAGGACGCACGGCAACAGGCCGTGCGACTGCTTGTTATGGTTCATCACGTGTCACCACTTGTGATTGTTGTTGTCGTGAAGCGGCTGACAAGGCGAGAGCAACGCCTGTGCCAGACCACCGACGGTGACCCGCAAGTAGTTTCAAGTTATTGATTAGATTTGTTTTTTTTCGGGAGAGAAACAGCTTGTGGAGGGTTGTAGCACTTAAAGTGAGGGGGAGAGGGGTTAATCAAATAATCAAAATCATCAGGCGTTTCACCAAATGGCGAAACGCCTGGCGCTGGCGCTCCGCATTGGCGCAAGGCGGTATATCGCGTGCTGGGTTACCTGCCGCGCCGCGATGGCAGTGTCTGATTGCTCAGCGCTTGGCGCCGCTCGCCCAGCCTACGATGCGCTAGCCTTCGATGCCGATTTTCTTCAGCCGATAGGCCAGTGCCGGTCGGCTTAGGCCGAGCAAGCGCGCGGCACCGGAGACGTTTTGGTTGGCCTGTTGCATGGCTTCGCGCATCAGGCTTTCCTCGATCTCGTCGAGGCTCAGGCCGCTGCTCAACAACTGGCTGATCCAACTGCCCTGGCCATTGCCTGGCTGAATCAGCACGCCGTCCGACGACACCCGCTCGCTGGCGGTCTGCGGCTCTTCCGGCGCCCGTGGGAACAGCGCCGGCACGCTGATGCTTTCGTTCGGATCGGTGAGGATGATGCCGCGCTCGATGACGTTCTCCAGCTCACGGATATTGCCCGGCCAACTGTAATGCAGGCAGGCCTCCAGGGCTTTGTCCGAAAGGCCGAGGGTTCTCTTGCCGTACTCCTGGTGGAAGCGCTGAAGGAAGTGCTCAGCCAGCAGTGGAATATCCTCGCGGCGTTCGCGCAACGCCGGGATCGCCACCGGGAAAACGTTCAGCCGGTAGTACAGGTCGGCGCGAAAACGCCCGGCCTTGACCGCTTCGGCCAGGTCCTCGTGGGTGGCGGCGATAACCCTTACGTCGATCTTGCGCGTGCGGTTGTCACCAACTCGCTCCAGCTCGCCTTCTTGCAGCACGCGCAGCAGACTGGCCTGAGCGCGCGGACTGAGTTCGATCACCTCGTCAAGGAAGATGGTGCCCTTATCGGCTCGCTCGAAGCGGCCCATGCGTGACTGGGTGGCGCCGGTGAAGGCGCCTTTTTCCACGCCGAACAATTCGGACTCGATCAGGTCCGGCGGGATCGCCGCACAGTTCACCGCGACAAAGGGCTCGGCGGCGCGTTTGCCGCGCAGGTGCACGCTGCGCGCGATGACCTCCTTGCCGACCCCGGTCTCGCCGAGCAGCAGCACCGAGACTTTGCCCTGTGCGGCCTTCTCCATCATCTTACGCACAGTCTGGTAGGCCGGGGTCTGGCCGATGCCGTAGTACTGGCCTTCCTGCTTGTCGAGGTTGGTACGCAGCGACACCAGTTGCGATTGCAACTCGTAGAGTTCCTCGATGATCGGATCGCTCTTGAAATACTGTTTGAAGCTGGCAACGTCGTCCCACTCTTCGGCCGGCTTGCCGATGATCCGGCACTTGTCGCCGCCGCAGCCGCGGCAGCTGACTTCCTTGAAGATGATTTCCCGGCCCATGAACGCCGAGGAATAGGCGCAGGCGTAGCCGAGCAGAGTCCAGCACACCGGGTCTTGCATCTGCCCCAGCTCGGTCTGGCAGATTTCCACCTCGAAGGAGTCGATCCACTCCACCTCGACATAGAAGCGCCCGCTTTCCTTGTCGATATCGACCTCGGTGGGGCGGGCCTTGACCAGGCCCTTGAGCGAATGCAGCTGCGGGCCGGCGAGGAACATTTCGTACTCGCTGGCATTCGGGCGCAGCTTCCAGGCCAGTTCGGCGTCCTTCAGTCCGGACTGGTAACCCATGCGCAGGAAGAAGCCCTTGGCCCGTTCGATGCCCAGGGTACTGACCATCTCGCGGCGGAAATTGGCCATTGCGGAAACCTGCAACAGCAGCATGCGCTGTTCGCCCAGCCAGATCTTGCCTTCCGTGCTCTGGAAGTGGATGAGGCTGGTGAGGTCCTTGAAGTCTGCGTATTGCAGCTCGGGTTTATAGCGGATCGGCATGAACTCAAATCCCCTGATTTATTGTTGTAGGGGGGGGGCGCTGAAGCACCTGGAAAGCACACGGCAATCGATGTATTCAGCGAACACTCCAGGCGGCCTTTCCGGCCGTGTTGGCGCAACGCCAACCCACCATATTCGCCTTTTTCGGCAGATGAAAGTCAACCAAATGATGAAAGGCGCCAGGGCCTGAGGCGGGCCATCGGTTGCCTTGCGCAGAGCCTGTGAGCATTTGCTCAAGTGTGCCGTAGCAATTGATCAAATGCTCAAAAAGCCCGTGTGGTGCCTGCCTTCACGGCGTGTTTCCTGTGCCGGTTACTAAATTAAAAATCATTAAAATACAATAACTTATGTTCTTTTTTGGCGCCTTGGCACAGGCGTTGCGTTAGGGCCTGTGCCAGCAACCAGCCAGGAACCGGCGAGATGAAAGACCCAGTGATTCCCTTCGACCAGCTAACCCGTTATGTCCGGGTGCGCAGCGAGCCGGATGCCCGGTTCGTCGAATTCGATTTCGCCATTGGTCATCCGGAGCTGTTCGTCGAGCTGGTACTGCCACACGCCGCCTTCGCCGCGTTCTGCCAGCAGCACCAAGTGGTGCAGATGAACGCGGCGATGTGCCAAGCGGTGGATGAAGACGCGGCCAAGTGGCGCTACGGCGATGTCGGACGACGCGAGGCGAGCGGCCGAGAGTAAGCACGGGCGACAGCCGAACACACACAACAACAAGACGGTACGGTTGAAATGAGCGTAGAGATCAAGACCAATACGGTGGAAACCCTCCGCCACACCTACGGCAACCTGCAACGCCGTTTCGGCGACAAGCCGGCGAGCCGCTATCAGGAAGCCAGCTACGACATCGAAGCGACGACCAACTTCCACTACCGGCCGTTGTGGGACCCGCAGCGGCAGCTCAACGACCCCAGCCGTACGGCGATCCGCATGGTCGACTGGCATGCGGTCACCGACCCGCGCCAGTACTTCTACGGTGCCTATGTACAGACCCGCGCGCGCATGCAGGAAGCCACTGAGCATGCCTACAGCTTCTGCGAGAAGCGCGGCCTGCTGAGCCGCCTGCCCGAAGCGCTGCAGCAGAAGATCCTGCGTTGCCTGGTGCCGCTGCGCCACGCCGAGATGGGCGCCAACATGAACAACAGCGGCATTGCCGGCGACTGCATCGCCGGCACCATGACCCAACTGCATATCTATCAGGCCATGGATCGTCTGGGCATTGGCCAGTACCTGTCGCGCATCGGCCTGCTGCTCGGCGAGGGCAGCGGCAGTGCGCTGGACCAGGCCAAGGCTTACTGGATGGACGATCCGATCTGGCAAGGTCTGCGCCGCTACGTCGAAGACAGCCTGGTGATCAAGGACTGGTTCGAACTGGCCCTGGCGCAGAACCTGCTGCTCGACGGCATGAGCTACCCGCTGATGTACCAGCGCTTCGACCAGCAACTGGGCGAAGAGGGCGCCGCCGACCTGTCGATGCTCACCGAGTTCATGCGCGACTGGTACGCCGAAAGCACCCGCTGGGTCGACGCCATGCTCAAGGTGGTGCTGGCCGAAAGCGCAGAGAACCGCGAGCAGATCCAGGCCTGGGTGGATACCTGGGAACCGCGCGCCTATGCCGCCCTGCAACCGCTGGCCGAAGCCGCCACCGGCCAGGCCGCCCTCGACGAGGTGCGCGCCGCGCTGGCCGCGCGCCTGCACAAGCTCGGGCTGCGCAGCCCAGGAGTAGCCGCATGAAACAACTGGCTTTCATCGTGTTCCAGGACAACGACAACGCACGTTACCTGGTGGACGCCATCACCCAGGACAACCCCCACGCCGAGGTCCAGTACCAACCCGCGATGATCCGCATCCAGGCCGAGAAGCGCCTGGAAATCCGCCGCGCGACAGTGGAGGAAATGATCGGTCGCGAGTGGGACGTCCAGGAAATGCTCATCGACGTGATAAGCATCGGCGGCAACGTGGCCGAGGACGACGACAGCTTCGTCCTCGAGTGGAAGAACTAGGAGGCAGACCATGACAACCCAGAAGAAAAAACTCAGCCTGAAAGACAAGTACCAGTACCTGACCCGCGACATGGCCTGGGAGCCGAGCTACCAGAAGAAGGCCGACATCTTCCCCGACGAGGATTTCGAGGGCATCAAGATCACCGACTGGGACAAGTGGGAAGACCCGTTCCGCCTGACCATGGATGCCTACTGGAAATACCAGGCCGAGAAAGAGAAGAAGCTCTACGCGATTTTCGACGCCTTCGCGCAGAACAACGGCCACCAGAACATCTCCGATGCACGTTACGTGAATGCCCTGAAGCTGTTCCTCACCGGCGTTTCGCCGCTGGAATACGGCGCCTTCCAGGGCTACTCGCGGGCTGGCCGGCAGTTCAGCGGCGCCGGCGCGCGGGTCGCGTGCCAGATGCAGGCGATCGACGAGCTGCGCCACGTGCAGACGCAGATCCATGCGATGAGCCACTACAACAAGCACTTCAACGGCCTGCATGATTTCGCCCACATGCACGACCGGGTGTGGTTCCTCTCGGTGCCCAAGTCGTTCTTCGACGACGCGCGCTCGGCCGGCCCGTTCGAGTTCCTCACCGCCATCTCGTTCTCCTTCGAGTACGTGCTGACCAACCTGCTGTTCGTGCCGTTCATGTCCGGCGCCGCCTACAACGGCGACATGGCCACGGTCACCTTCGGCTTCTCCGCGCAGTCGGACGAAGCGCGGCACATGACCCTCGGCCTGGAAGTGATCAAGTTCATGCTCGAACAGCACGAAGACAACGTGCCGATCATCCAACGCTGGATCGACAAGTGGTTCTGGCGCGGTTACCGCCTGCTCAGCCTGGTCGGCATGATGATGGACTACATGCTGCCGAACAAAGTGATGTCCTGGGCCGAAGCCTGGGAGGTGTATTACGAGCAGAACGGCGGCGCGCTGTTCAAGGACCTCGAGCGCTACGGCATCCGCCCGCCGAAGTACCAGGACCAGGCCAACATCGGCAAGCAGCACATCACCCACCAGATTTGGGCGACCTTTTACCAGTACAGCCAGGCCACCAACTTCCACACCTGGATTCCCAGCCAGGAAGAGCAGCAGTGGCTCGCGGAAAAGTACCCGGACAGCTTCGACAAGTACTACCGCCCGCGTTTCGACCACTGGCAGGAGCAGCATGCCAAAGGCCAGCGCTTCTACAACCACACCCTGCCGCAGCTGTGCCAGGTGTGCCAGGTGCCGGCGCTGTTCACCGAGCCGGACGACCCGACCACCCTCAGCCACCGGCAGATCGAGCACGAGGGCGAGCGCTATCACTTCTGCTCGGATGGCTGCTGCGAGATTTTCCAGCACGAGCCGGAGAAGTACATCCAGGCCTGGCTGCCGGTGCACCAGATCTACCAGGGCAACTGCGAGGGCGGCGACGTGCAGACCGTGGTGGAGAAGTACTACCACCTGAAAAGCGGGGTGGACAACCTCGAGTACGTCGGCTCGCCCGAGTACCTGCGCTGGCTGGCCTGGAAGAAACTCGGCACCCCGGCAGCGCCCGCCGGCACGGATACCACGCGCGACGCCGCCTGATGCGTCACCCCGGGTCGGGGTGGCGCTGCCGCCCCTGACCACCCCGATTCCAAGAACAAGAGGGTCAGCTCATGACTGTTAACGCGATCAGCGAATACCGCGCCACGCCGCGCGACCTGCAAGCCAATTTCCATGGCATGCAGATGCTCTACGTCTACTGGGAAAAGCACCTGATGTTCTGCTCGCCCTTCGCCTTTCTCGTCGCCCCGGCGATGACCTTCGGCGCGTTTATCGAGCAGGTGTTCACGGATGCGATCAAGGCCCATCCAGACAGTGCCCGCATCGATTTCAGCGAGGCCGTGTGGCTGCTCAATGGCCAGCCGTTCACTGCCGATCCCGGCGCCAGCCTGGAAGCCAACGGCATCGACCACAAGAGCCTGCTGCGCCTGAGCACGCCAGGCTTGAACGGCGTTCAGGGTTCGTGCAGCTGAGAGGTGTGCCATGAGTTACAACGTCACCATTGAACCGACCGGCGAAGTGATCGAAGTGGAGGACGGCCAGACCATCCTCCAGGCCGCCCTGCGCCAGGGCGTCTGGCTGCCGTTCGCCTGCGGCCACGGCACCTGCGCCACCTGCAAGGTGCAGGTGGTCGAGGGCGAAGTGGATATCGGCGAAGCCTCGCCGTTCGCCCTGATGGACATCGAGCGCGACGAGCGCAAGGTGCTGGCCTGCTGCGCCATTCCGCTCTCCGACCTGGTGATCGAAGCCGACGTCGATGCCGACCCGGATTTTCTCGGTCATCCAGTGGAAGATTACCGCGGGGTGGTCAGCGCCCTGGTTGACCTGTCGCCGACCATCAAAGGCCTGCATATCAAGCTGGATCGGCCCATGCCGTTCCAGGCCGGGCAGTACGTCAACCTGGCGTTGCCGGGCATCGACGGCACCCGTGCCTTCTCGCTGGCCAACCCGCCGAGCCGGAACGACGAAGTCGAGTTGCACGTGCGCCTGGTCGAGGGCGGTGCGGTCACCGGCTTTATCCACAAGCAACTGAAAGTCGGCGACTCGGTGGAGCTGTCCGGGCCTTATGGGCAGTTCTTCGTGCGCGACTCGCAGCCTGGCGACCTGATCTTCATCGCCGGCGGCTCGGGGTTATCGAGCCCGCAGTCGATGATCCTCGATCTGCTCGAGCGCGGCGATACGCGGCGGATCACCCTGTTCCAGGGCGCGCGCAATGTCGCCGAGCTGTACAACCGCGAGCTGTTCGAGGCGCTGGCCGCGCAGCACCCGCACTTCAGCTATGTGCCGGCGCTCAACCAGGCCAATGACGACCCGGCGTGGCAAGGCTTCAAGGGCTTCGTCCACGACGCCGCCAAGGCGCATTTCGACGGCCGCTTCGGCGGGCAAAAAGCCTACCTGTGCGGCCCGCCGCCGATGATCGACGCGGCCATCACCACCCTGATGCAAGGCCGGCTGTTCGAGCGCGACATCTTTATGGAGCGCTTCTACACCGCCGCCGATGGTGCCGGCGAGAGCACCCGTTCGGCCCTGTTCAAGCGCATCTGAGGTAAGCCATGAACCATGCCGGTTATGAGATTCGCGAAACCCTTAGCGGCCAGACGTTCCGTTGCCTGCCCGACCAGTCGGTGCTCAGTGCAATGGAGCAACAGGGCAAGCGCTGCGTGCCGGTCGGTTGTCGCGGCGGCGGCTGCGGCCTGTGCAAGGTGCGCGTGCTGAGCGGCACCTACCAGTGCCACAAGATGAGTTGCAACCATGTGCCGCCGGAGGCGGCCAAGCAGGGCCTGGCCCTGGCCTGCCAACTGTTTCCCCAGACTGACCTGAGCATCGAATGCCTGCGCCGCCAAGGCCCGGGCGACCACAACAACAAGAACCAGCAAGAGGTGTCGTCATGAAAAAAGGCGTAATGCGCCCCGGTCACGTTCAGCTTCGCGTACTGAACCTGGAGAGCGCCCTGGCCCACTACCGCGACCTGCTCGGTCTGATCGAAATGGACCGTGACGAGCAAGGGCGCGTCTACCTGAAGGCCTGGACCGAGGTCGACAAATTCTCCGTGGTGCTGCGCGAGGCCGATCAGCCGGGCATGGATTTCATGGGCTTCAAGGTGATCGATGAGGATTGCCTGAACCGCCTGACCCAGGACCTGCTCAATTATGGCTGCCTGATCGAAACCATCCCCGCCGGCGAACTCAAGGGGTGTGGCCGACGGGTGCGCTTCCAGGCACCGTCCGGGCACTTCTTCGAACTCTATGCGGACAAGGAATACACCGGCAAATGGGGGGTCGAGGAGATCAATCCCGAGGCCTGGCCGCGCGATTTAAAGGGCATGCGCGCCTTGCGTTTCGACCACTGCCTGATGTATGGCGACGAGCTGCAGGCGACCTACGAACTGTTCACTGAGGTGCTCGGTTTCTACCTGGCCGAGCAGGTGATCGACGACAACGGCACGCGCATCGCGCAGTTCCTCAGCCTGTCGACCAAGGCCCACGACGTGGCCTTTATCCAGCACGCGGAGAAGGGCAAGTTCCATCACGTTTCGTTCTTCCTGGAAACCTGGGAAGACGTGCTGCGCGCCGCCGACCTGATTTCCATGACCGACACCTCGATCGACATCGGCCCGACCCGCCACGGCCTGACCCATGGCAAGACCATCTACTTCTTCGACCCCTCGGGCAACCGCAACGAGGTGTTCTGCGGTGGCGATTACAACTACCAGGATCACAAGCCCGTGACCTGGCTGGCCAAGGACCTGGGTAAGGCCATTTTTTACCACGACCGGGTGCTCAACGAACGTTTCCTGACCGTGCTCACCTGAAAGCCCGGCTCGCCTTTTTGCAGAGATTGCGCAGATGAAAGAGATCAAGCACTTCATTAACGGTGCCTTCGTCGGATCGGCCAGCGGTCGCACCTTCGACGACATCAACCCGGCCAATGGCCAGGTGATCGGCCGCGTGCACGAGGCCGGCCGCGCCGAGGTCGATGCCGCGGTGCAGGCCGCACGTGCCGCGCTGAGCGGGCCCTGGGGCGCGATGAGCGTGGCCGAGCGGGCGGACATTCTGCACCGCGTGGCCGATGGCATCACCGCGCGCTTCGACGAGTTCCTCGAGGCCGAATGCCTGGACACCGGCAAGCCGAAATCCCTGGCTTCGCATATCGATATTCCGCGCGGCGCGGCCAACTTCAAGGTGTTCGCCGACCTGCTGAAGAACGTGCCCAGCGAAGCCTTCGAGATGGCCACGCCGGACGGCAGCGGCGCGATCAACTACGCCGTGCGCCGCCCCAAGGGGGTGATCGGGGTGATCAGCCCGTGGAACCTGCCGCTGTTGCTGATGACCTGGAAGGTCGGCCCGGCCCTGGCCTGCGGCAACACCGTGGTGGTCAAGCCCTCCGAGGAAACCCCGCTGACCACCACCCTGCTCGGCGAGGTGATGCAGGCCGCCGGCGTGCCGGCCGGGGTGTACAACGTGGTGCATGGTTTCGGTGGCGATTCCGCCGGGGCCTTCCTCACCGAACACGCGGATGTCGATGCCTTCACCTTCACTGGCGAAACCGGCACTGGCGAGTTGATCATGCGCGCCGCCGCCAAAGGCGTACGCCAGGTCTCGCTGGAGCTGGGCGGCAAGAACGCCGGCATCGTCTTCGCCGACTGCGACATGGATAAGGCCATCGAAGGCACGCTGCGTTCGGCCTTCGCCAACTGCGGTCAGGTGTGCCTGGGCACCGAGCGGCTGTATGTCGAGCGCTCGATTTTCGAGGAGTTTGTCGCCCGTCTGAAGGCCGGTGCCGAGAGCCTGGTGATCGGCCCGCCGGACGACCCGACGAGCAACTTCGGCCCGCTGGTCAGCCTCAAGCACCGCGAGAAGGTGCTGTCCTACTACCAGCAAGCCGTCGCCGACGGCGCCACCGTGGTCACCGGCGGCGGCGTGCCGCAGATGCCGGACGCCTTGGCGGGCGGCGCCTGGGTACAGCCGACCATCTGGACCGGCTTGGCCGACGACTCGGCGGTGGTCACCGAGGAAATCTTCGGGCCGTGCTGCCATATCCGTCCGTTCGACAGCGAAGCCGAAGCCGTCGCCCTGGCCAACAGCCTGCCCTATGGCCTGTCCGCCACCCTCTGGAGCGACAACGTCAGCCGCGCGCACCGCGTCGCCGGGCAGTTGGAGGCCGGCATCGTCTGGGTCAACAGTTGGTTCCTGCGCGACCTGCGCACCGCCTTCGGCGGCAGCAAGCAATCCGGGATCGGTCGGGAAGGGGGTGTGCACTCGCTGGAGTTCTACACCGAACTGAAAAACATCTGCGTGAAGTTGTGAGGCCGTGATGAACGCACCCCAGAACAGCCCGGAAATCGGCCGCGAAATCCTCGCCGCCGGCTATCGCACCAACCTGCACGACAGCGGCGAAGGCTTCCCGCTGATGATGATCCACGGCTCCGGCCCCGGCGTCACCGCCTGGGCCAACTGGCGCCTGGTGATGCCCGAGCTGGCCAAGCGCCGCCGGGTGATCGCCCCGGACATGCTGGGCTTCGGCTACAGCGAACGCCCGGCCGATGGTCAGTACCACCAACAGCGCTGGGTCGAACACGCGCTTGGCGTGCTGGATGCCCTGGGCATCGAACAGGCCGATCTGGTCGGTAACTCCTTCGGTGGCGGCCTGGCCCTGGCCCTGGCCATCCGCCACCCCGAGCGCGTGCGCCGGCTGGTGCTGATGGGCAGCGCCGGGGTGAGCTTTCCGATCACCCCGGGCCTGGATGATGTGTGGGGCTATGAGCCGTCCTTCGCCACCATGCGCCGGCTGATGGACACCTTCGCCTACGACCGCAGCCTGGTCACCGACGAGCTGGCCGAACTGCGTTACCAGGCCAGCATCCGCCCCGGTTTTCAGGAGTCGTTCGCGCAGATGTTCCCCGCACCGCGCCAGCGCTGGGTCGATGGCCTGGCCAGCAGCGAGGCGCAGATCCGCGCCTTGCCCCACGAAACCCTGGTGATCCATGGCCGCGAGGATCGGGTGATCCCCCTGGCCGCCTCGCTGACCCTGGCCGAGTGGATCGTCCGCGCACAATTGCACGTGTTCGGCCAGTGCGGCCACTGGACACAGATCGAACACGCCACCCGCTTCGTGCGGCTGGTCGGGGATTTCCTCGCCGAAGCCGACGCCCGCCATTCCTGAGAGAGACCGACATGGACCAGATAATGATCAACGAGCTCGGCGACGAGCTGTACCAGGCCATGCTCAACCGCGAGGCGATCAGCCCGCTGACCGAGCGTGGCTTCGACATCAGCGTCGACGACGCCTACCACATCTCCCTGCGCCTGCTCGAACGACGCCTGGCGGCCGGCGAGAAGATCATCGGCAAGAAGATCGGCGTGACCAGCAAGGCGGTGCAAAACATGCTGGGCGTGCACCAGCCGGACTTCGGTTACCTGACCGACGCCATGGTGTTCAACAGCGGCGAAGCGGTGCCGATCAGCCAGCGACTGATGCAGCCCAAAGCCGAGGGCGAGATCGCCTTCATCCTCAAGAAGGACCTGATCGGCCCCGGCGTGACCAACGCCGACGTACTGGCCGCCACCGAGTGCGTGATGCCCTGTTTCGAGATCGTCGATTCGCGCATCCGCGACTGGAAAATCAAGATCCAGGACACCGTGGCGGACAACGCCTCCTGTGGCCTGTTCGTGCTCGGCGACCAGGCGGTATCGCCGCGCCAGGTCGACCTGGTCACCTGCGGCATGGTGGTGGAAAAGAACGGCCACATCATCAGCACCGGGGCCGGCGCTGCGGCGCTCGGTTCGCCGGTCAACTGCGTGGCCTGGCTGGCCAACACCCTGGGCCGTTTCGGCATCGCGCTGAAAGCCGGCGAGGTGATCCTGTCCGGCTCGCTGGTGCCGTTGGAGCCGGTCAAGGCCGGCGACGTGATGCGCGTCGACATCGGCGGTATCGGCAGCGCCTCCGTGCGCTTCACCTGAATTGGAGGCTTGCAGATGAACCAGAAACTCAAAGTCGCGATCATCGGTCCGGGCAATATCGGCACCGACCTGATGATCAAGGTGCTGCGCAACGCCAAGTACCTGGAAATGGGCGCCATGGTCGGCATCGACGCCGCCTCCGACGGCCTGGCCCGCGCCCAGCGCATGGGCGTGGCGACCACCCATGCCGGCGTCGAAGGGCTGATCAAGCTGCCCGAATTCGCCGACATCGATTTCGTCTTCGACGCCACCTCGGCCAGTGCCCACGTGCAGAACGAGGCGCTGCTGCGCCAGGCCAAACCGGGCATCCGCCTGATCGACCTGACCCCGGCGGCCATCGGCCCGTACTGCGTGCCGGTGGTCAACCTGGAAGAGCACCTCGGCAAGCTCAACGTCAACATGGTCACCTGCGGCGGCCAGGCGACCATCCCGATGGTCGCCGCGGTCTCCCGCGTGGCCAAGGTCCATTACGCCGAGATCGTCGCCTCGATCAGCAGCAAGTCGGCCGGTCCGGGCACCCGCGCCAACATCGACGAGTTCACCGAGACCACCAGCAAAGCCATCGAAGTGATCGGCGGTGCGGCCAAGGGCAAGGCGATCATCATCATGAACCCGGCTGAGCCGCCGCTGATCATGCGCGACACCGTGTATGTGCTGTCCGCTGCCGCCGATCAGGCCGCCGTCGCGGCCTCGGTGGCGGAAATGGTTCAGGCGGTGCAGGCCTACGTGCCCGGCTATCGTCTGAAGCAGCAGGTGCAGTTCGACGTGATCCCCGAGTCCGCGCCGCTGAACATCCCCGGTCTCGGCCGGTTCAGCGGGTTGAAGACCTCGGTGTTCCTCGAAGTCGAAGGCGCCGCCCATTACCTGCCGGCCTACGCTGGCAACCTCGACATCATGACCTCCGCCGCGCTGGCCACTGCCGAGCGCATGGCCCAGTCGATGCTCAAGGCCTGAGGAGAATCGCCATGACCTTCAACCCCGGCAAGAAACTTTATATCTCCGACGTCACCCTGCGCGACGGCAGCCACGCGATTCGCCACCAGTACTCGATCCAGAACGTGCAGGACATCGCCCGCGCCCTGGACCTGGCCAAGGTCGACTCCATCGAAGTGGCCCACGGCGACGGCCTGCAAGGCTCCAGCTTCAACTACGGCTTCGGCGCGCACACCGACCTGGAGTGGATCGAGGCGGTCAACGACGTGATCAGCCACGCCAAAAT
>DELY01000050.1:255330-255758 GCA_002354655.1 Pseudomonas sp. UBA2684 | reverse complement strand
CTGGGCATGGACACCGTCGGCTTTTTGATGATGAGCCATATGATCGCCCCCGAGCATCTGGCCAAGCAGGCCAAGCTGATGGAGAACTACGGCGCGACCTGCATCTACGTGGTCGACTCCGGCGGTGCGCTGAGCATGCAGGACGTGCGCGAGCGCTTCCGTGCGGTCAAGGCCGTGCTCAAGCCGGAAACCCAGACCGGCATGCACGCCCACCACAACCTGTCCCTTGGCGTGGCCAACTCCATCGTCGCGGTGGAGGAGGGCTGCGACCGCATCGACGCCAGCCTCGCCGGCATGGGCGCCGGGGCCGGCAACGCGCCGCTGGAGGTGTTTATCGCCGCCGCCGAACGCCTCGGCTGGGAGCACGGCACCGACCTCTACACCCTGATGGACGCCGCCGACGACATCGTCCGGCCGTTGCAGGATCG